>CAVOVM010000004.1:0-1270608 GCA_963699865.1 uncultured Nitrososphaerota archaeon | reverse complement strand
TCCTACTACTGATGGATTTGTATACAAGGGAATATTGAATATGCCACAAGATCTGAAAAAAGATTTTGCCGATTCCGTATTTTCCATTCGTGGGGTCTCAGTAACAGAAAATTCTGACAGTTCTGTAATTTTACAATATCATATGAAAAAATATGTGACAGATTATTTTGGAAATTAGACTGGTTTGAAAAATATATGAAAAGTGCTCCCGCCGGGATTTGAACCCGGGATCACTGCCTTGAGAGGGCAGTATGCTTAGCCGGACTACACCACAGGAGCTTAGCTTAAAACCATAAAGAATAGCAATTTAAAGGAACGTTTTGCCTTTGAATGGATTTGTAAATTTTAACAGCTTTGATACTTTATAGCAAAACCTTCAATTGAATTTCTCATGGATGTAAAACAAATTCCTAATCTACTTTCACTTTCTGATTTTCCTGTTGGTTTTGGAGGCTGTAGAAATGATGGGACTCATTTTGAGTGTTGTGAGTATGACATACTGGTAATGGATGGACAATCTGGAGAATCAGTTCATCGTGTTGGAAATGATCTTGTTAGAATACATCATCACTCTCTTAACGAATTCAATGGAGATGTCTTACATCATCTTCAAGATGTGAATATCATAAACGACAATCAATGGAAACTTAGAATGTTGTTATCAAAAATAAAAGAAAAGAAAGAACAGATTGCAATATCTCATGCTAGAAGCTGTCTTGTTGATACTGGAATTTTTGCCAACAAAGCAAGAGATTCTATCAAAGCTAACGATCCTTTTGCAGGAGTGTGGATAAAATGTGCGGCATATTTTTTGGCAGATGCTATATTCTCTCTTAATCTGAAGAGACCAAGCCCAACTCATATGATGGAAATTATGCGAAATATGAAGAAAGATAAAACAAATCAGAAATTTTCTATAATTCATCAAATCCTCGGAATTGAAAGATCATCAACGTCACTACTTTCAAGGATGGCCAAGTCAACTATTGGATTTTCTGATATGGTAGAAAATAATGGAAATTCTCAGATTATACAGAAAAAATATGAATATCTTGTAGAAAACTCCCTTCTCTCAGATTGTTACTTTTATTTTGGATATGTAAATCGAAATAACGTACTCAAAGTCAGAAATAAGATTCATCATAACCCAGAATTTATTCATGTTTTAAAAATAGGGCTGGATATGGAAAGTGATTCTATGGTAATTGATAGTCAGGCAACCACGTTGATACAAGCTACAAACGAAATTCTTGGGGATATGAAAACTTAGCCATAGGGTGCTATACTCCTGATTGAGATATTTCGATAACTTTTAAAACCCTGTATGGGATCTCCAAAGTATGACCGATGCAGCATGTGGATGCGATTCATCCGCGGAAAATAAAACAGAATGCGACTGTGAAATGCAAGGCTCATGTCTTTGTGATGGTAATTGTACTTGCAAAGCATCAGTTTGCAAAGAACACGTAGCTTCATTCTGATATAGGTTTTAGAACCTTTTTTTCTTTATTTTTTAAAACTAGAATAATTTACTTTTCGTTCTCGTCTTTCATGCCCCATGATTTAACCAGTTCTTTTTGGAACTTGTCTACTTGTTTTTCATTAAGGGCAACTCCGCAATTCTTGTGTGTTGGAACTACTACCATACCATCCAGCTTAAAATCAACTTCATACATGTGGACTTTTTCACATTCACACATGTTCGGAATAAAATGAATCCACTATATTTGCTTATTTGAAAGATTTAACTAGATCATTTTTTCTAGAAAACGTATGCGAAAATACACTTTATTCGCAATTTTTGCATTCTTGCTGATGGCACCTGTTGCTTTACAATCCGTATCTGCTACTTCATCTTCTGATTCTTGGTATCCTGGAAAGGGTCTCAAACAAGGTGATTATTTCAGTTATAACGTATGCTGGACAGACTGGCATAATTGTACTCCGTTCCAAATGACTTTTTGGGTAAAAAATGAGACAAGCGACGGAAGTGGTTGGAATGTTGTGTTTTTAGCAGTTGATGGCTCCATTGTACAAAAAGGAGTTATGACCATAGGAAAAATAACTCCAGATCCAACATCCTTTGATTCCAATATTTCAGATTATACTGGAGTTTACCGAAGTACAGTCTCCTGGCTTGACTCTTTTGCAACCAAGGATACACCAAAAACTTTCAATGTCCCTGCTTGGGGCCGAACTGGTTCTGTAGGTGGACAATCTGTTGGTCCCATAAATCATGAAAAAGTTACGGTGGAAGCTGGTACATTTGATACATGGGTCATAGGATGGCACAAAGGTGTTGATAATAAAATCTGGGTAGATTCTAGTGTTCCATTTCCTGTAAAAGCAATTGTCTATGTAGATGTCACAACAGGTGTACCACCACCAGATTATACTCTAGAGTTGTTAAAGACGGGAAATAGTCAAACAGAACCCAGTATACTTTCTCCGACTTCCACTAGTGTAACCCAGATTAGTGCTCAATGTGATACACCAAATTTGCAACAAGACTCTGTCCATGATGTAACTACAACTGATACTAGTTCTCTAGTTGTTGATTATAGGTATAGTCCATCTAATCCACATATTGGTTGTCCGATAGAATATAGAATATCATTTGAACAGAATTTTGACCAATCCCAAAAAGTCAACAATGTTCAATATGATATATTCACAACAGATGATCAAGGAAAACAATTGTCATCGGTAGCACAAAGTGTGGGTAGATCATCTTTGTTTGCACCAGTTGGAGATGATGATGTCACAACTGTTTTGAAAGGTACTACTCCGCTGACGCATGTAGTGATTGCAATGCTGGGAACTGGTTCTGAGGGTTCTCTTCCAGATGTTAGTATGTCAGGTCTAGTAAAATTTGATGTAAAATCACAGGATCCATTTAGTGGCTCTAATCCTGATACCTCTGGACAACCAAATCAAACAACTACTGAAAATACTACCAATAACACTCAAACGAACATGTCAATGCAAGCATCTGTAAGCATTCCAAATGGTTCAACAGATACTAACGGTATTACATACAGTCCACAGGATGCCGCAGTAATGCCAGGCTCTACTGTCACTTGGACAAATAATGATGATAAACCACATACTATAACCAGTGGTTCAGCTCAAGCAGGACCTGACGGCAAGTTTGATAGTGGATTGATACAACCTGGACAAACATTTTCTCATACTTTTACAGATACTGGTTCATACAATTACTTTGATACGTTGAGTCCATGGTTATCTGGCTCTGTAACAACCGGTCCTGTAGTACCAGAATTTCCAATTAGCTCTCTTATGATAATGGCAATTGTCATTGGGCTTGGAGTTTTATTCGTTAGAGCAACTCCAAAGCTATCAAATACTAGATTATAAAAAAATTAATTGAAGCAATGCCAAATATACGAATAATAATTATTTTTGCTGTCATTGTTATTGCTGCAGTAGCAGGAATAGCGTGGCCATTTCTTGCTACCTTGAAACCTGGTTACATACTAGAACCAGTGCAAGCAAGTCAATGGCATATGGGAAAAGGATCAGAATACACTCCTGAAATGACATATCAAGTTTCTTTTAACCAGACAAAGTTTTCAGCTGACATGAAATTTCTTCCAATCTCAGGTGGGAATCAGCAATTCTTAGTTAAGATAAATCCTAGTGATGGCACCAATGAAATAGATCAGACTGTAAACATTGGTCTAGTTTATGATTTTGTGGATACCTCTGCTGAATCAAAATCATATTTTGACATTCTTAATCAATCTATATTTTCCATGAGGGATTATGCAACTGAAAGTAAGTATCTTTCCAAGGATGCGGAATGGGGCGACTTGTACATTGGCGAAAATGAAGAAAAACTCAAAGTAAGTGATTCTGGAAACATGTCATTCAAGTTTGGCTCTGCAAATGCATTTCTTTTATCTTATAGAATAGGAACTCACATAAACAAAGTTTGGATAGTTGACAATTTACCGCTTCCTGTAAAGTCTGAAATTTATGATCCGGATGGAAATCTTCTATATACTTACGAACTAGTTTCTCTGAAGGCCTCGTCTACACCCGGTTTTACTTCATAACAATTCTCAAACAGCCAATCGCAGAAATTTCTAATCTTGTCATTGATCTTGCCCCAAATATGCAAGGAAGATGGCAATATGTCTAGTCTATAGTTTGATCCAATTACTCTCACTCCTTCCTTTCCTTCGTACATGTATGCATCTTGTATCTGGATGTCCTCTAAAATTTTCAAGGCCTTTGATTTTATCACGTCTCTTGGAATGGAAAATGACTTGTTATCTCTTTGAAAAACAAATCCAATGTTTTCAGTTCCATGTGATTCATAATCTTCAATCTTTCCTCTCTCAGGAAAGTTGAGTGATATTTTGATGTTGTATTTTTTTCCAATGCTAGTTGCAATTTCATTAATGGCGGTAAATGCAAGACCAGGACTCTTCTTTAAGAGAAATCGAATTTGAGGATTGTTTGATTTTAATTCTTCTTGAAGTTTTGTAGATATCTGGGAAAAACTCACACATGTGCTCTAAAAATTTTCTCATATATGCATTAGGTTTCACTTAATTACAAGAGATTTTGAATATGTTCATGCTTCCAATGGACAAGGATAGTGTTCCATACGATGAAGGTTCAGAAAGAGCATCAAGTGTTGATGATTACAAGGTTACATGCATCCAGTTTATCAAAGATATCAGCGGTGATTATCTTGCATGGGTTGATTATTACAAGCTACCTGAAGAAGAAGACAAGAAAAGACGTACTCAAATACATGCAATTGTAGAGCGCACAAACGAATGGATTGCAAAGATTGCAACAACGATAAAAGGAGTGGATATAGTCATGAACGACGGAATCCAGAAAATGGCAGAAAATACAGCCGGGTATCCATTTCAAATCGGAATTTTTGTCAACAACATGTCAGGTTATACTCTTGCAAAACCTGGGATGATTGACATAAACGTAAAAGCCGTTGGAAGGGATGGATTCAAAGTAAAACTTGGGTGGCATCAAAAGGATAAAAGATTCTTGATTAATTCTTCAAGTCCTGTTGTAATTGACGAATCAAACATTCCTGATATGGATTCTGATTTGTTGGATATTCATCTAAAAATAGACGCTCAAAAGTGTCAACTACGAGATGTCATCTCGTTTACTGTAGTTGTAATTGAAACAAAAGATGGCCAAGAGTATGAACGACGTGGTATGACTACGATTATTCACATGGGCTGACTTCTAGAACTACTCTTGGTTCCTCGGCACGCTTGTCAGAATATTTCATTTGAGATATTTTTTTACATAATTCTTGATCATTTACTTGAGACGCAGTTCCAGAAACGATATACCCTTGGTACTCTATCTTGACATTTGGATTGCAAAGTGCATTCTTTAACCAGTCACTGTCTGGATTTCTTCTAGAAAAATAGAATTTGCCTTTGTGGAACACTGTCCTGATCTCCACTGCGTGTGCTTTACCTGATTTTCTTCCTGTGGTAACCAGTATAGCCTTAAATGTTCCCTCTTGAATTTCCACAAAGATCCATTTGGTTATAAAGAATTTAACCGATTGGATTGAAAACTCTGATACCTCTTTCAATAAACTGACTTGACAAGTCCCACATATGGCAACACAAGTTGAATATAGCGGAAAACACATCAAAGCAGATGACTTTAAAGGAAAAAAAGTCATTGATAGAGAAGGAATAGAGTATGGTACTGTAAAACACATCCATATCAATACTGACACTCTGGAGGTTGTGGGCATTACAGTTCACAAAGGCTTACACAAAGACCACTTTCTATCACGTGACTATGTAGACAGATTCACTGAGGAATCAGTTCTGTTATCTTCTGCACCAATCAGAATAGACTCTCAGGTAGTTGACATCGATGGACACAAGATTGGTAAGATCAAAAGACTTCACATGGCTACTGATACCAACGAGTTGGAATCAATAGAGGTGTCCGCAGGTCTCACTGGTTCTAGAATCTTTCGCACTTCAGAAATCTGGGGTGTTGGTGAAAAGGTAATACTCAGACAAACAAAAGACCAATACAAAAATCCATAAACTCTTTTTCATCTTTTTTATTTTCTAATATATTGAATATTGATTACATGATTATTCTCTAGTAGCAATTTATAATAGATTAATCTCTCATTCCTTGTTGTATTCCGTAGAAACTGACAAACTTTCTAAAGTTTATCACAGTGGTCTTAAGGCAGTTGATGAAATTTCAATTAAACTAGAAAATGGAGAAATTTTTGGTTTCTTGGGTCCTAATGGAGCCGGTAAAAGTACCACCATTATGATCCTGACTACTTTGCTAAAACCCACCTCTGGCAAGGCATTTGTAGCAGGATTTGATGTCACGACACAAGCAAAGAGTGTCAGAGAAAACATTGGATATGTGCAACAAGATTCTACAGTTGATGAGTATCTCACTGGCCGCGAAAATCTAGAGTTACAGGCTAGACTCAATCACATTCCAAAGAATGTCAGAACAAAGAGAATTGACGAGATATTAGACATAATTGAGTTATCAGATAGACAACACGAGACTGCCGTGACATACTCTGGAGGAATGAGGAAAAGACTCGATATTGGAGGGGGTTTACTGAATATGCCTAAAGTTTTGTTTCTGGATGAGCCTACCTTGGGCCTTGACATACAAACAAGATACAAAATCTGGGAATACATAAAAAAGATTCATGATGAATTTGGTATGTCTATTTTTCTTACCACTCACTATATGGAGGAGGCTGATAAACTCTGCAACAATATATCCATAATTGATAATGGAAAAATCAAGATAACTGGTTCTCCAAAGGAATTGAAAAGTGCGTTGGGAAATGAGATTGTTGTTTTTGAAATAGATTCTGAGTCAAAACTTGATAGACTAGTTTCAGAAATAAAAAAAACTTCTACAGTAAAAGATGTTTCAACAACCGGTCCTATAGTAACTGTATTTACAACCAGCGGAGATCAACTGACTCCGCAAATTTTTCAACAAGCAAATGATCTTCAAATAAAGATAGAAAGTATCTCTCTTACAAAACCAACACTTGATGACGTATTTTTATCGCATACAGGTCGTGAATTACGTGAAGATGACGGAAAATATGACAAGAAAAAAATGCGAGAAAGAATGAGGAGAATAAGGGCATGACAATGTTACTAGATACATATACAATCTTCTGGAGGGAGATGAAGAGATACAAAAAATCACGAAGTGGGATATTGATACGATTAATCCAGCCTGCTGTGTGGATAATAGTAATGGGAAATACATTTGCAAGCACTAGGCCATTGATACAGTCTGTGGGCTTTAATGGATCTTACATTGAATTCATGGCACCAGGTGTGATAATGCTTACTGCAATATTCACAAGCATTTTTGGTGGAGTCAATACATTGTGGGATCGAAGATATGGATTCATGAACAAGGCACTTGTCTCTCCGGTATCGCGGTCTTCTATTGCATTAGGTAAAATGCTTGCAATATCTTTGATATCTACACTTCAATCAAGTTTGATTCTTGGAATGGCACTTGCGTTAGGAGTGCACATTTCAAACCTGTTTGTAATATTTCCAATATTGTTGACTGTTACCATATTCTCACTTGGTTTTTCTGGAATATCTGTCATAGTTGCTGCCACGTCTAAATCACAAGAGACCTTTTGGGGAGTCATCAACTTTCTTGGCATGCCTTTGTTTATGCTCAGTCCTGCACTTTTTCCATTAGAACTGTTGCCTTCCTGGCTTGCATTTGTTGCAAGACTCAATCCTGTTACATATGCTGTATTACTCATAAGACAAATGATGACTGGTACGGTCCAAATTCTGCCTGTGGCAATTGAGATGGCTGTAATCTGTGGTTTTGTAGTGGTTATGGTTGCCCTTGCAAGCTATGTATTCACAAGAGAAGTCAACAAGCCATTCTAATTTACCAGAATTGACAAAAATTGTAACAATTACTCACTTAGGAGATCTTTTTAGTATCTTGCAATTTGTGGGTGTTGAAAACTTCTCCCCTTCTAATTGGGATTCTAGTACTAGTAATATCTAGCATGTTTGTTGATTATTCTTGGGCTACATCTAGTCCCTCATTTTCTGCACAATGGGGTACATATGGACTTCAAAACACTGGTCAATTTGCATTTCCACAAGGGGTGTCAATTGACTCGTCAGGAAATGTGTATGTAACTGATCTTGGAAATAGAAGAGTAGAGAAATTTGATAACAGTGGAAACTTTCTATTTACTTTTGGAACAAAAGGTAGTGGTGATGGTCAGTTCAATGCACCTGTAGGTGTTGCAATAAACAATGGTTCTATCTATGTTGTAGATAACGCAAGAAATGATATACAAAAATTCGATATTACGGGTAAATTTGTAACAAAGTGGGGAGGACAAGGGTCTAACACCGGTCAATTTCTACTTCCACAAGGTGTGGCAGTAGATCCTAGTGGAGATGTATATGTTGTCGATACAGGAAACAGTAGAATTGAAAAATTTGATAGTAATGGCAAGTATCTACTAAGCATTGGACAGAGTGGACTGGGTGACGGTCAATTTCTTTCTCCACGTGCAGTTGCAGCTGATTCGCAAGGAAGTATCTATGTAGCTGATTCTGGAGGAAACAAAATAGAAAAATTTACTGAAGATGGTGTTTTCTTGAACTCTTTTGGTTCTTCATCTGGAGCTAATCTTCAGACTCCTCTTGGTATGTCAATAGACAAGTCCGGAAATATCTATGTGGCAGATAGTGGAAACAATAGAATTGTAGAATTAGATACTAATGGTCATACTGTCACATCATGGGGAAGTCAAGGTACTGGCGCAGATTTCTTTGATAATCCTAGGGCAACCGCTGTAGATTCTAACGGAAATGTCTTTGTTGTAGACTCTAACAATAACAGAATTCAGAAGTTTGTCCAGGATTCTACTCCGGCTGCATCTCCTACACAACCTGTTACCCCGACCCAATCTCAAACTAGTCCAACACAACAAGTTATAGTTACACAAAATACTACTCAGGTAAATACTACGAAAATATTAGATCCAAATGATCATACTCCTCCGTCTATTACAGCACCTTCAGACATAACAATCGAGGCAACTGGAATACTAACAACGGTATCTATTGGACAAGCTACTGGAACAGACAACAGTGGCATTGCTTCTATTACCAGTAATGCTCCATCAAAATTCCCACTAGGTATTACAATGATTACATGGACTGCGATTGATAATGGCGGTAATGTGGCAAAGGTTGTCCAGAAAATCACCGTAGTAGATACTACTGCACCAGTGTTGACTGCACCACAGCCTGTTACAGTTGAAGCAACAACACCGGACCACAATTCTGTTGATATTGGACTTCCAGCAGTCAATGATGCAGTCGGTGTAGAGTCTGTTACTAATGATGCTCCTCCATACTTTTCAATTGGCAAAACAACTGTAACATGGAAAGCAGTAGACACATCTGGAAATGCTGCAACAGCTACACAAGTTGTGACAGTAAAAGATACCACTTCTCCAGTAATTCATGCTCCTTCTGATATAACACAAGAAGCAACTAGTCCATCTGCTAATACTGTGAGCCTTGGAAATGCTACAGTTACTGACAATGGATTGATACAATCTGTTACTAACAATGCTCCGGCAGTATTTCCGTTAGGAAAAACTACTGTAACATGGACTGCTACTGATCAATCTGCAAATTCAATAACTGCAACACAAGTTGTAAATATTGTAGATACCACTTCACCAAAGATTTCTTCACCAGATGCTGTCACATTTGAGGCAACATCACTTAACCAAAATGTTGTTCCACTTGGAAATGCCACCGTTACTGATAATGGAATATTACAAACAGTTACAAACAATGCATCAAAGACATTCCCACTAGGCAAGACTACTGTACTATGGGTAGCAACTGATGCATCTGGCAACATGGCAAATGCTACACAAATAGTTGACATAGTTCATACCACTCCACCAAAGCTAACCATTCCAGCAAATGTCACCTTTGAAGTACATCACTAAAAGATAACCTAGTTCCAATTGGTAATGCTACTGCAACTGATATTCAACAAGTTACAATAACAAACAACGCATCAAAGACATTCTCATTAGGTACAACAAACATTCTATGGACTGCAACTGATGCATCTGGCAACAAGGCAAATGCTACACAAACAGTTGACGTAGTTGATACTGTAGCACCAAAAATTACAACACCTACAAGTGTAGTTGTTGAAGCAACATCATTGAATAATAATACTATATCATTAAGCAACCCTGACGTAGTTGATCTTCAACCAATCACCATTACAAACAATGCTCCAAAAGAATTCTCGTTAGGCTCTACAACTGTAATATGGAATGTAATCGATGCATCTGGCAACAAGGCAAATACGACTCAAATTGTTACTGTAAAAGATACTACAGCTCCAAAAATTACTGCACCTGAAAATATCACAATAAAGGCAGCATCTCTTGCGGACAATGTTGTTCCATTAGTTAATGCAACAACATCTGACAATGTTTCTGTAGTTTCACTTACAAACAATGCATCAAAGACATTCCCACTTGGTAAGACTGTTGTACTATGGGTAGCAACTGATGAAGCAGGTAACAAGGCAAACGCTACACAGATAGTCGATGTACAAAATACCGTTCCTCCACAACTAACCATTCCTGCAAGTATTACCTTTGAAGCTACTTCACTTAACAATAATACCGTGACAATTGGTAATGCTACTGCAACTGATATTCAACAAGTTACAATAACAAACAATGCTCCACATGCATTCCCACTAGGCAAGACTACTGTACTATGGGTAGCAACTGATGCATCTGGCAACATGGCAAATGCTACACAAATAGTTGACATAGTTCATACCACTCCACCAAAGCTAACCATTCCAGCAAATGTCACCTTTGAAGCTACATCACTAAAAGATAACCTAGTTCCAATTGGTAATGCTACTGCAACTGATATTCAACAAGTTACAATAACAAACAACGCATCAAAGACATTCTCATTAGGTACAACAAACATTCTATGGACTGCAACTGATGCATCTGGCAACAAGGCAAATGCTACACAAACAGTTGACGTAGTGGACAAGACTTCTCCACGATTGGTAATTCCAGTAGGTATTACCTTTGTGGCCACTTCACTTAACAATAATACTGTTCAACTTGGAGCCCCTACTGTTGTAGACATTGAACCAATTACAGTCACAAACAATGCACCAAAGCATTTTCCAATTGGATTAACTACTGTAACATGGACTGCAACTGATGCATCTGGCAACACATCAAATGGCACTCAAACTGTTTTGGTACAAAATACCACTCCACCAAAGCTAACCATTCCAGCAAATGTCACCTTTGAAGCTACATCACTAAAAGATAACCTAGTTCCAATTGGTAATGCTACTGCAACTGATATTCAACAAGTTACAATAACAAACAACGCATCAAAGACATTCTCATTAGGTACAACAAACATTCTATGGACTGCAACTGATGCATCTGGCAACAAGGCAAATGCTACACAAACAGTTGACGTAGTTGATACTGCAGCACCGACAATAACTGCACCTTCTCAAGTTAACATGGTAGCAAAATCAATTTCTGATAATACTATATCAATAGGAAATGCTACTGCAAGTGATAACGTCAAGTTGATTTCACTTACAAACAACGCATCAAAGACATTCCCACTTGGTAAGACTGTTGTACTATGGGTAGCAACTGATGAAGCAGGTAACAAGGCAAACGCTACACAGATAGTCGATGTACAAAATACCGTTCCTCCACAACTAACCATTCCTGCAAGTATTACCTTTGAAGCTACTTCACTTAACAATAATACCGTGACAATTGGTAATGCTACTGCAACTGATATTCAACAAGTTACAATAACAAACAATGCTCCACATGCATTCCCACTAGGCAAGACTACTGTACTATGGGTAGCAACTGATGCATCTGGCAACATGGCAAATGCTACACAAATAGTTGACATAGTTCATACCACTCCACCAAAGCTAACCATTCCAGCAAATATCACCTTTGAAGCTACATCACTTGATAACAATACTGTGTCATTAATCCAACCAAGTGTGACTGACATAGAACCCGTCACAATAACAAACAATGCTCCACATGAATTCTCGCTTGGTAAGACTGTTGTACTATGGGTAGCAACTGATGCATCAGGTAACACATCCAATGCTACACAGATAGTTGATGTGAAAAATACCACTCCACCAAAGCTAACCATTCCAGCAAATGTCACCTTTGAAGCTACATCACTAAAAGATAACCTAGTTCCAATTGGTAATGCTACTGCAACTGATATTCAACAAGTTACAATAACAAACAACGCATCAAAGACATTCTCATTAGGTACAACAAACATTCTATGGACTGCAACTGATGCATCTGGCAACAAGGCAAATGCTACACAAACAGTTGACGTAGTTGATACTGTAGCACCGACAATAACTGCACCACGTAACATAATAGTGAATGCTACAAGTTCGACAGGAACTCATGTTGTAATTGGAAATTCTACAGCTAGCGACAATGTTAAAGTAGTTACAATTTCAAATGATGCTCCAACATTATTCCAATTTGGAAATACTACAATAGTATGGACTGCAAAAGATGAAGCAGGAAATACTGTAAATGCGACTCAGGTAGTTCAAGTCGTTGATAGATCGCCACCACAATTGATAATTCCTACTGATGTGATAACTGACGCAACAGCATTTCAGACACCTCTAGTGATAGGAGATGCTAATGGTACTGGAATAATAGACACAACACCAAAAATAACAAGTAATTCTACTGGATTGTTCCATATTGGTAAAACAATAGTGCAATGGACAGCAACTGACAAGTTTGGTAATGAAAAGACACTAGATCAAACTGTTACAGTACTTGCATGTGGAAAGTCATCTTCTGATTACAACTTGTTAATGGGAACAAATAGTAGCGATACCTTGACAGGCTCAACTGTTCCAAACTTGATAATTGGACTGGGTGGCAATGATATAATCCACGAAGGTCCATCTGGTGACTGTGTAATTGCTGGGGGTGGTAACAATATCATATATGCTGGAAATGGAACTAACACCATTTACGCAGGCAATGGTGATAACATCATCAAAGGAGGGAATGGAAACATGCAGGTGTTTGCAGGTACTGGAAGTAACATGATCCAAGGTGGAAGCGGACAGAACACTTGCAACCTTGGCAGCCCTGCAAAAGATCTAGTTACAAACTGTCTGGTAAAACTTCGTTAAATTAACGACACCCTATTTTCCATATAGGTTATAATTACAACTAGTTCATTTTCTATGTGAATGACAAGTTCCAAGAACCTGTTTTCACGTGCCAAAAAAATCATACCGTCTGGCATAAACAGTCCAGTACGCTATTATGATCCGTATCCATTCTTTGTAAAAAAAGCCAAAGGTAGCATGTTATGGGATGTAGACGGAAGACATTATCTTGATTATTGTAATGCCTATGGCGCCTTGCTTCTTGGGCATGGACGAAAAGAAATAATTTCAGATGTAAAAAAACAGTTAGAAAAAGGAACTCTTTACTGTACTCCTACTGAAATTGAAGTAGATCTGTCCGAATTAATATCTAGAAATTTTCCATCCATGGAAAAGGTGCGTCTAGTTAATACTGGTAGTGAGGCAACTATGACAGCTATTAGACTAGCACGTGGATTTACAAAAAAGAAAAAAATAATAAAATTTGAAGGATGTTATCACGGTGCACATGATTATGTTTTGGTCAAGGCTGGTTCAGGTGCTGCACACATTGGCATCTCAGTCTCTGAAGGAAGTTTAGACGAAGTCTCAAAAAACACTCTTGTTGTTCAGTATAACAATTCTCAAGAATTACAATCATTATTGGAAAAAGAAGATGATGTAGCAGCAGTAATTGTGGAACCCGTTCTTGCAAACATGGGACTAGTATTGCCTCAAAAGAATTTTCTAAACGATTTAAGAAAAATAACTCTGGAAAAAAATATCGTATTAATTTTTGATGAGGTAGTAACAGGATTTAGAATGTCTTCTGGCGGAGCCCAAAAATATTTTTCGATACGACCTGATATCACTACACTTGGCAAGGCACTGGGAAATGGCTTTCCTATTGCTGCAGTAGGAGGAAAAAGTGAGATAATGGACATGCTCTCTCCTGAAGGAAAGGTATACCAGGCAAGCACTTATGCTGGAAACCCAGTATCTGTATCTGCTGGAATCTCTTCTGTCAAAACCATGAATAAACTCCAGCCAAAATTATATCCAAAACTTGAAAAGAATTGTACCAAGCTAGTTTCTGCAATACATGATTTGGCATCTGACATGAAAATTCCACATCAAATTAATTCTATTTCATCAATGTTTCAGATATTTTTTACAGATGAACCAGTTGTAAACTATTCTTCTGCAACAAAATCAGACATGGCAAAATTCAAAAAGTTATTTGAAGTATTGCTCAAAAATGAAATATTTATTGCGCCGTCACAATTTGAAACTGTTTTTCTATCATATGCACATTCTAAAGATGATTTGAAAACAACAATCTCTGCCTACGAAAAAGCACTAAAAGTGGTGAAATCATGAAATATTTGATTGGAACTAGGGGTAGTCAACTCTCACTTACTCAAACAAACTGGGTAGTATCTGAAATTAAAAAAATGTCTCCTCAAACAGAGTTTGAAATAATTACCATAAAGACACAGGGCGATACTGATGCGCGACCCCTTTTCACAATAAATCAAAAAGGAATATTTGAAAAAGAGATTGACAGAGCAGTGGCAGAAAGAAAAGTAGACTTTGCAGTGCACAGCTTGAAAGATGTTCCTGCAGAATTGCCAGAAGATCTGATATTGGCATGCGTCCCAAAAAGAGAAGAGGCAAATGACGTCTTTATAGCAAATGACGGGAGTACGTTGAACACAATAAAAAAGGGGGCTCTTATTGGCACAAGTAGCTTGAGAAGAGCAGTGCAAATTACAAGAGTTAGACCAGACGTTCTAGTCAAACCAATTCGGGGTAACATTGAGACACGAATACGAAAGGTCCACGATGGGGAATTTGATGGTATAGTCTTGGCTCAAGCAGGAATCTCAAGATTGGGGCTTGATGTAAAGTTTGAGAGATTATCTATGGATACATTTTCACCATCTCCGGGACAAGGAGCGCTTGGTATCGTATCGCGAAGGGATAATGTTGCCTTGATTGAATTACTGCAAAAAATCGAAGATCCTGAGACTCGTAATGCTGTGGAAGCAGAAAGATCGCTTTCCATGTTTGTTGATTCTGGATGTAGATTTCCGGTTGGAGCGTTTGCTCATAGAGATAATGACCGTCTAAAATTAAAAGTAATAGTGTATTCAATAGATGGGAGCAAATCTATAATGGTGGAAAAAGATTCAGAGACAAGTAAGGCAAATGATCTTGGTAAACAAGTTGCAACAGAGCTTAAAGAAAAAGGAATTTCAGATATTGCAAAGGACTGGAGAGAAAAAGTAGAGGAATGGAATAGCAAATGACTGGCAAAGTTTTCATTGTTGGCGCTGGTCCTGGAGACCCAAAACTTATCACACTAAAAGCAGTTGAATCTATCAAATCTGCAGATGTAGTTCTCTATGACAGATTGGTAAGCAAAAAAATAGTTGCCATGATCCCAAAAAGGGCTGAAAAAATGTATGTCGGAAGAGATGTTGGAGATGATTACAAGCATCAGAATACTACAAATGATCTAATGGTACAATTTGCGAAAAAAAATAAAAATGTTGTACGACTAAAGGGAGGAGATCCTTTCATTTTTGGACGAGGTGGAGAAGAGGCCGAGTTTCTCAGAAAACACAAAGTCAAATATGAAATAATTCCTGGTATAACATCTGGTATTGGTTCTGCTGCATATTCTGGAATTCCTCTTACACACAGAGAATATGCATCATCTGTAGTATTTGTAACAGGTCATGAAGATGCAAAGAAAACTGAAGGTGTAGTTGACTGGAAAAAACTTGCAAAGGCAGTAGATACTATTGTGATCATGATGGGTCTATCACGACTTGATATCATATCTAAGAAATTGATTAGTGGGGGATTGAGCAAAAATACGCCAGTAGCAGTGATTCAAAACGGAACAACTGATGAACACCGAATGATAAAAGGTACTCTTTTGAACATATCTAAAAAGGTCAGCGAGGCAAAAGTCAAACCTCCGACCATAGTTATAGTCGGAAAGGTGGTAAATCTTTCTGATAAAATAGGGTGGAGATAATGATGCAAGGAAAAGTCATTGCTATTACCAGATCAAAAGAAGACTCGGAGGAATTTACTAAACTAGTGTCTAGTGCGAAAGCAAAAGCAATCTCGTTACCAACGATAGAACTTGTAAGCAAAGGGGATGGGATGGTAGATGAATTTTTAGATGCAGTAAAGACTGATGATCCAGACTATTCTGTTTTTATGAGCTCAAAGGCAGTCAAGCTTTTGTTTGACACTGCAAAGAAGATTTCAAAATATGAAAAACTCCAGCTTGCTGTTGCAAATACTACCGTAATAGCAGTGGGCCCAAAAACAAAAACTGCGCTTGAATCTGAAGGTATTAGGGTAGCACATGTTCCAGAAAGGTTCTCGTCAGTTGGAGTAGGAGAGGTTTTCACATTTCTTAATGCGGACGGAAAAAAAGTAATTGTTCCACGTAGTGGGGCATCAACTCCGTTTCTTGCACAGCTTTTAAAAAAAATAGGTCTCAAAGTAAAAGAGGTTTATCTGTACGATGTAAAATCTTCTACCGCATTATCCTATTGGACAGAATTTAAGGAACTTTTTTCGCAGAATAAAGTAGATGGAATAATATTCACAAGTGTTTCCTCGGTACGAGCATTTTTTGATATCATGATGTCTGATGTGGATGAAAAAACTCTAAAAAATAATTTAGAAAAAACTACAACCATTGCTATTGGACCATTTACAGCAGATGAGCTCAAAAAATTTGGGATAAAGCCATTCATAGCAGATGTACACACAGTACAAGGCGCAGTTGATGCCATCAAGAGTTGTTTTACTAGGTGAGCAATTTTAATAACGGTCAAATCATCAGAAATGACAGAAAACGATTTGAATCCAATGTCAAAGGAAATGCTATCTAAAACCCGTTCACTTTCTATTGTTATTCCTACGTATAATGAATCAAAAAATATTGTAAAGATACTTGATTCATTACGTATGGCACTAACCAGAGAAATGAATGCAGAAGTTATTGTGGTTGATGATAATTCTCCAGATGGCACAAGTCAAACTGTTGAAGAATATGTAAAAAATTCTGAAAATGCTGGATATGATATCCAAATAATACGCCGTGAGAACAAGCGAGGTCTAAGCTCTGCCATTGTAACAGGCATAGAGAGTGCAAAAGGTGATGCTGTAGTTGTAATGGATAGTGACATGTCTCATCCACCTCAGACCATACCGCAAATGGTTGAAGAGCTACAAAATCCTGATTGTGATATAGTTGTGGCATCACGATATGTGGATGGCGGAGGTGTTTCTGGCTGGCCGTTTAAAAGAAAATTAATCAGTAAAGGTGCAACTAAAATCGCACAACACGGACTTGGAATAAAAATAAAAGATCCAATGTCTGGGTTTTTTGCATTCAAGCGCCACATTGTAAATAATATAAAATTTGATGCTATTGGATACAAGATACTACTTGAAATTCTTGTAAAAGCCAAAGAAGCCAAAGTCAAAGAGATACCTTACACATTCATTAATCGTACAACCGGCTCAAGCAAGCTTGATTTCTCTGTAGGCGTTGGTTACCTACAATCAATATGGAAATTGTATAGATATGGCAAGTTAGTCAAGTCAAATGAGAGACGTACATCAGTTCATTTTCTCTCAAAGGCTGGAAGATTCTATACTGTTGGTGCATCTGGCTTACTGGTAAATTATTTTGTATCTTTCATGTTTGGAGCAGTGCTTTCCAATCTTTGGTATATCTATGCCACTATGATAGGAATTTTCTTCTCGATGAGCTCCAACTTTATACTCAATAAGATTTGGACATTTGAAGATAGAACCTTTGAGCCAAAACGAACTTTGATGCAATATGGATTGTTCCTTGGATTTAGTGGAATTGGTGCAGTCTTTCAACTGTTGATGGTATATGGTCTTGTTGAACTCAGACATGTGAATTATTCCATTGCATTGTTCTTGGCAGTTGCAATTGCATCTGTAGGGAATTTCCTTCTGAACAAAAAATGGACCTTCCAAGAAAAAGTTTGGAGCTAAATCTCATTCTAACTTTTTAGAATATCTCTTCTTAGCTGGACCTAATAGTTTTTTATTTAATTTTTCATGTTTGATCTCATTTAGCTTGGCCTACTCCGCTGTACATGTGTGAAGAGGGGTGTAACTTTTTTATAACATAACGGGGTTATGACACGTATGACTTCTGAAAATCTCAATATGGATTATAGTAAATATGATTTCAAAGACTCTACTGAAATGTATGTTTACACCAGTAAAAAGGGTCTCTCAAAAGAAGTTGTAGAAGAAATTAGCAGAATGAAGGGCGAACCTCAATGGATGCTAGATTTCAGACTTCGATCATATGAGATCTTTATGAAAAAACCTATGCCAAATTGGGGCGGTTCACTGAAGCAGATTGATTTTAACAATATTTACTATTATGCAAAAGCTTCTGAAAAAACAGAAAAGGATTGGGATAATGTTCCAGCTGAAGTAAAAGCAACATTTGACAAACTTGGAATTCCTGAAGCAGAAAAGAAATTCCTAGCAGGTGTAGGCGCACAATATGAATCAGAAGTTGTGTATCATAGTTTGAGAGAAGATCTTGCAAAACAAGGTGTGTTGTTTTTAGATACTGATACTGCTCTAAAAGAACATCCTGAAGTCTTCAAAAAATATTTTGGTAAAGTAATTCCTCCGGAGGATAACAAGTTTGCAGCACTCAACAGCGCAGTATGGAGTGGAGGATCGTTCATCTATGTTCCAAAAGGAGTCAAGGTAGATCTTCCATTACAAGCATACTTTAGAATCAACAAGGAAAACATTGGTCAATTTGAAAGAACACTCATCATTGCAGATGAGGGTGCAGAAGTACATTACATAGAAGGATGTACCGCACCAGTATATTCTTCAGAATCATTGCACTCTGCAGTTGTAGAATTGATTGCAATGAAGGGTGCAAAACTCAGATACACAACAATTCAAAATTGGAGTAATGATGTCTATAATTTAGTTACAAAGAGAGCATATGCATACGAAGGTGCACGTGTAGAATGGATTGACGGAAACATTGGAAGCAAACTAACAATGAAATATCCAGGAATTTATCTAATGGGACCACGCGCACATGGTGAAACACTCTCAATCGCATTTGCTGGCAAGAATCAACATCAGGATACTGGTGCAAAAATGGTTCACCTTGCTCCACATACTACATCTAGAACAACATCAAAATCTGTTAGCAAAAATAATGGTAGAACAACATACAGAGGTCTCTTACATGTAGCAAAAGGTGCAACTGATGTCAAGGCTTCAGTAAGATGTGATGCATTATTGCTAGATGATATTTCAAAGACTGACACTTATCCATACATGGAAATCAATCAAGAAGATGCAACTGTAACCCACGAAGCTACTGTTGGAAAAATAGGTGACGAACAAATCTTTTATCTAATGACAAGAGGATTCACTGAAGAAGAAGCACTCACACTTATTGTGAATGGATTCATAGAACCATTTACCAAAGAGCTCCCAATGGAATATGCAGTAGAGCTTAACAGACTGATTAAAATGGAAATGGACGGCTCAGTCGGCTAGTAATGCCGATTGTGTCAATTTGTGATGTAAAATGTCGTCTTTTGTTCTCTCTAAACTTGGCTCTAATCATATAGAAGAAATCTCTGAAGCAAATAACGATCCCACTTGGTTACGAGAATATCGCAAGAACGCTTTTACAATATTTCAACAACTTCCACCTGAAGTATCTCCTCTTTACAACAAGTATACTGATGCAAACAAGATGGACCCAGAGCAGATAACATTCTCTCTTAGCTCTGACAGTACAATTCCAGATTTTGTAAAAGATAGACTAGTAGAAATTGGTGACAATCCAAGTATTGTTCAAATTGGTACCAACATTAACAAGATACACATTCCATCAGAACTAAAAGAAAAAGGTCTTGTAATGTGCTCTATTCAAGACGCAATACAAAATCACGGTGATAAGGTAAAAAAATCGTTTGATCAAACTGATTCAAATCGGGACAAGTACATTGCACTAAATAATGCGTTTTTCAATTCTGGAATATTCATCTACGTTCCACGAAATCTTATCTTGGAAAAAACAATACACTTGGTCTCATCGCTTTCATTAGACCAGACCTCTACAATATCACGTAATGTTATAGTGGCAGAGGATAGCAGCAAAGCCTCTATTGTTCAGGAAATCTATGCGCCAACTGCAACAAAACAACAAGCATATCTTGAACTATTAGATGTCTCAATTAGTCCAAACAGCCAATTTGATCTAGTTACATTGCAAGCAATGGATGAAACTGCAGTCAACTTTTCTTCAAGAGTAGCAAGAATAGAGCGCGATGGAAGAATGAATTGGTATCTTGGATTATTTGGTTCACATCTCTCACGATATAAAGTAGATAATTTTCTTAACGGCCAGGGTGCAACTGCACAAGATACTGAAGTGGTTTTTGGAAACAAGAACCAGTCATATGATCTTGCATCAAATTTGATTCATAATGCACCATCTACAATTGGGCGAGTCTTGGAAAAATCTGTTCTCAAGGATACTGCTAAATCTCTCTTCAAAGGAATGATACGAATTGAAAAAGACGCACATCATGCAGAATCCTATCTTTCAGGACACTCTATTCTGCTTGACAAGGGAGCAAAATCCGATTCTATCCCTGGACTTGAGATATTTACAAATGATGTCAAGGCAACACACTCTGCATCAGTTGCACAAATGGATGAAGAACAAATCTTTTATCTTGCTACTAGATGTTTGAGCAAATCTGATGCTCAGAAAATAATTGTGGAAGGATTCCTTGAACCTCTTTCAAGAAAAATGTCATATCAAGTTCGTGCATGGATAAGTTACTTGATAGATTCTAAATGGGCAGGACGTAATCTTACTATTAAGACAGATGAACAACTCAAGGCTATGCTTGAAGTCGAAGAAACAAGATATCGTGAGACTGACACATTTGAAAGTCATTACAAGTATCGGTGAGATCTTTGTCTAAATGGATTAATGTCTGTAAAACAAGTCAACTAAAAAAAGGTGAGATGCTTGACTTTGATCATGACGATAAAAAAATTCTGATTGCAAATCTTGATGGCAAGGTATATGCATCAGATAGAATTTGTACTCATGCTGATGCTGACCTCTCTACTGGAATACTAACAGAAGATGGAGTCACATGTCCTCTACATCTATCTACGTTTAATCTAAAGACAGGTGTACCAGAAAACCTTCCAGCTGAAGTACCACTAAAAATCTACAATGTTAAAATAGAACAAAACGAAATCTACATTGAGGTAAACTAGTTTGCAAACAAGTTTCATAAACATTGAAAATATCAGAAATGACTTTCCAATTCTGAAACGTATGGTACACAAAACCAAACCACTTGTGTATCTTGATAATGCAGCTACTACGCAAAAACCACTTCAAGTGATTGAGGCCATTAGTAACTATTACTTGAATTACAATTCTAATATTCACAGAGCTGTCCATGAGCTTGCTGAAGAAGCAACACTTGCATATGAGGCAACAAGGGATAAAATAGCTAAATTCATCAATGTAAAAAGTCGTGAAGAGATTGTTTTTGTGAGGGGAACTACTGAGGCAATCAATCTTGTTGCTTATGCATGGGGACGACAAAATATCAACAAAGACGACGTTATAGTAACCACAGAATATGAACATCACAGCAACATAGTTCCATGGCAGCTTTTAGCAAAAGAAAAAGGTGCAAAACTGGAATATATTGGAGTAGATGACAACGGTGAGCTAATCCTTGATCATCTAGATACATATCTTAAGACAGGAAAAGTAAAGATTGTAGCATTTAGCCAAATGTCTAATGTTCTTGGAACAATAACCAACACTGAAGAAATTATCAAGAGATGCAAAGCTTATGGTGTACGAGTATTAATTGATGGAGCACAATCGGTTCCACATCTCAAGGTAGACTTGCAAAAACTTGACTGTGATTTTTTTGCCTTTTCTGCACACAAGATGCTTGGTCCAACTGGAGTTGGGGTTCTTTGGGCAAAAAAAGAATTACTCCAAGGAATGGTCCCATTCAATGGTGGTGGAGACATGATACGAGAAGTACACAAGTATGAAACTACGTGGAATGATCTACCGTACAAGTTTGAAGCTGGTACTCCAAACATTGCAGATGTTATAGGATTTGGAGCAGCAATAGATTATCTTGATAAAATAGGTATGGACAAGGTGCGAGAACATGAAATGGAATTGACAAAATATGCACTGGATAAACTTTCACAAATGAAAGGAATTGTATTGTATGGTCCAATGGATGTAACAAAAAGAGGCGGTGTAATATCTTTCAACCTTGGAGATATTCATCCGCATGATCTTGCTACTATAATTGATGAAGATGGAATTGCTATTCGTTCTGGTCATCACTGTGCACAAGTATTGATGGAAAGACTAGATGTCTCCGCAACATCCCGCGCAAGCTTTTATATCTATAATACGAAAGAAGAGATAGATGTTTTTATCAAATCTCTTAACAGGGCAAAGGAGTTGTTCAAGCTATGAGTAGTGCTGATATTTACAGAGAAATTATTCTTGATTATTATAGAAATCCGAGAAACTATGGAAAGATACAGGATCCTGACATTTCACAGAGAGACAGCAATCCTCTATGTGGTGATGAGCTTGAGATGCATCTTAACATAAAAGAAGACAAGGTTGCTGACGTAAAATTCACCGGAAAAGGTTGTGCAATAAGCCAGGCAAGTGCATCCATGCTCACAGAACTCATTTTGGGTAAGGATTTTGAATATGTCAAAAAACTCACAAAAGAAGACATCCTTGATAACCTTGGTCTGCATGATCTTGGACCTGCCAGAATAAAATGTGCCTTGCTATCATTGAAGGTTCTAAAATCTGGTCTATACTCTTACCTTGTTGACAAAATGCATGACACCGCATCTGCAGATAAGGTAAAAGAAGAATCTTCAGGTCTTTATTAAATTGTCAATCTCAAGTACGGTGCTACCTCTTCAGATTAGAAAAATCATCTTTGAAAAATTTAATGATACAAATGTCAGATTTACAAATGACGAAATCCTTGAACTGCTAAAAAATGATGGTCTTGACAGTTCTGTTACAATTGATGATGTTGAGCAATACTTTAACCAGTTACGTGATGCTGGATTGATAAGACAAATTGCCCAGAACTTTACCACAAACCATTACAAACTCTTTGATGTAGTCGAAAAAATCAAATGTAATTCATGCAACCAAGAAATTTACTTGGGAAAACTAGAGCCACGGGCATGTCCAAATTCTGAATGCAAAGCAACCCTTTAGATATTATATCTTGAAATTGTTTGTTAGTTATACTATCTTCTGTACTCTGCCTATCTTACCACTTTGTAATTCTACTTTAATCCCATGGGGATGAAAACTGCTTGAAGTGAGAATTCGTTTCACTATGCCATCAGTTAGTTTGCCAGTACGTTGATCCTGTTTTTGTACTATTGATACGGATGTTCCTATCTTGATTTTATCCCTTGTAGGTATGTTTTCCAACTTGAGTACCATGTATGTTATTTAGAACGATATCTTGAGGCAGCTTCTTCTAATGCTTGAATCATTGGTAACTTTACACCGGTAAGGTATAGTACCAATGCACCGCCTGCAGTGCTGATGTGGTTTATTTTTTCTGCAAGACCATACCTTTTCAGTGCTGCAGTAAGATGTCCACCGCTTACAATTGTAGTTGCAAATGAATTTGCAACTCCTTTAAGAAGTGACTCTGTTCCAAATTTGAAATTCTCATTTTCAAAAAATCCTGCAGGGCCGCTCATGAATACAGTTCCTGCACTCTGGATTGATTTTAGGTAATAATCGACCGATTTTGGTCCCAAATCAAATATTTGCTCGCCTTTTACAATTTCCCGGACATCCATTTCTTCTCTTTTTCCGTTTCTTTCAACTGCAATGTCCACTGGAACTGAAAATACGTCTGGATATTCACCAATCAGTGCATGTGCCTTTGAGACTACCTCTTCTTCTCTCTTGATTCCAAGCGGGAATTTTATTCTTCCTTGGGCTCTCAAAAAGACATTTGCGATGACTCCTGTAAGAAGAACTTGATCTGCCCTACCATTCTGGATTAATTCCTTTATTGCCTCCAACCTATCAACTACCTTTGAGCCTCCAAGCACAACCACATGTGGTCCCTTGGCAACAGTCATTATTTCGTCTAGCTTTCTGACTTCACGTTCTACCAACTTTCCTGCACATGATGGAAGAACATGTGCAAAACCGATTATTGATGGGTGTGATCTGTGTGAGCTTGGAAATGAATCCAGTACACAAATATCAAATAATTTCGAAAGTCTTTGTACCATTATTGTTTTAGATGCGTCAGAAGCTGAGAATTCATAATTTTCTTCTGCACATAATCTTAGATTATCAAGTAATATGATGTCGCCGTCTTTCATGTTTTTAATTTCTCTCTGTGCCTCTGAACCAATCACATCTTCAATGTACTTTATCTTGCGTCCCAGTATCTGCTCTAGCACCTTTGCATGCTTTTCCATTCCAGTATAGTCCTTGTTACCGACTCTTCCCTGGTGTGAGCCGATCACTACTTTGGCACCCTCCAAGTCTTTGAGAGACTCTGTCGATTCTCGAATTCTACTTGTCTCAATTATTTCCATTGTGACAGGATCTATTGGACAATTCATGTCTACTCTGAGAAATACTGTCTTACCTTTTGTATCAAAATCACTGATTGTTAGAATTCTCAATATCGTTACTATCTTTGGATGTGGTTAAAATCTTTTAGTCGCCATATTTGACATGTAATTTTTTTAGCGATCTTTTTTCAATTGGTGTTGATTCTGTGTATTGTTATTGTATAAAAAATAGAATGTGATTGTCATTTTCCAATAAACAATGTAAGATCGATGAGTCATTGTATGTGCCGATCTCTATATTGTACACTGTAATGTATTCACAATAATTCTTGTGAAATAAAAGTCTCAGCAATCTGATTTTAATATGGTACTGCCAAGCATTGGTTAGATGTTTACATCTAGGATGGAATCTTAATGCAGAATGTGATCTTTGATGTACGAAGCAGGACATTTTTCTTGTTATTGTTGGCTTTTCTGATTCTGCTCTATCTAGCTGTTGCAAAAGTAGTGTTTGTATCTGAAACGGGATTTGAAACAACGCTTTCAAAAATGGCGGGAAATCATGTACTAGACCTCACAATGGATGTATTTACAGAACTTGGATGGGTATTGTATCCGATATTTATCAGCATTATACTGTTTATCGTAAAAAGAACAAGGCGTCTTGGGATGGTACTGCTTCTCTCATTGTTGATAGGTACCATGGTTGCAGCCTACATGAGATGTTATACTGGATACGAAAAGCCAGCACTTGATTTCATCGGTGCACATCTGGCAATCAAATCTGGTGCAGATGTGAGTGTACCGTGTACCATCGAGGGTACATTTCCTGCAGGCGATACAGTAAGAACTACGATATTTGCATTTATCATCGGATATGCATTATCCAAAAGATTTCCACGCGGATGTTACCTTTTGTGGATATATCCAGCAGTTGTCTCAGTAAGCCGATTGTATCTATTGCAAGAATACCCATCAACCATAATCTCTGGGGTAGTCTTTGGCATATTGATTGCAAATATAATTTCCAAAAAATTAAAAATAGAACTCATCTTTGACAAGTCAAAAACCTAACTCTTCCATGATCTTGGAGCTTATCAGAACCATTGCATAATGATCTGCATCATGACTGTATATCCAGTATCTTACATCACGTTCTTGTTTTGCTTTTCTCAATCCAAAATTAAGCTCATTCATAATTGTAAAACCAATCTTTTTTGCAGACTTTTGCTCCTTTGTCATGATGACTCTAAATGCACCCTTTTGTGTTGAAAAACCAAGTCTTATCATTTGTTCTGCTATGTCTGAGGCTTTTCGTTCATCATCGATCTGAAACGAATGGGCGATAGGCAGTTGCGATGGATGAAAATCCATGACTTGTATGTGTAATTGCTAAATAAAATCTACTTGGTGATACTTGGAATACCTCAAAATTTTGCTAAAAAGATCAAAAATATGTTGAAAATTTTAACTCGTATGTCAAATACTGATCATAACAAAAACTTAATCGATTACAAAGGCTCATTATCGCATGGCATCACTTGAGACGCTCTCAAAATCATATAGTGTGAAAAAAATGGCAGTATCAAAATTACGAAAACAGGTTGAAAATAAACTAAAAGAGGCTGTTTCTAAAAAACGAAGATCATCATCAGGCCTTATTGCCTTGGAAAAGAAAAAGGAAGACTTGACAAGGGCTAAGGACCATGCAGCACAGCTTCTAAACCAGCACCTTTCCCAAAAGGCAAGTATTGAGAGGCTCAAGATTGTAGCAGAAGAGCGACTACGACAGGAACTGGATGCAAAAGACCAGGTAACCCAGCAAAGTGAATATGGGTCCTCTGAAGACAAGAATTCTGTAGCTGAAAGACTCAAGTATGTTGAAGAAAAAATAGCAGAATTACATTCTGAATTAAAAGAAAGAGAATCTGGCCATGCTAGGCTGGATAAGGCAATAGAGTCAAGTGAAAAGGAAAAGGCCAAGATTGAAGGCCTGCTAAAAAAACAAGGTCACATCAAGCCTGCTTTGATTGAGCAGTTAAAGTCCTCCACTAAGACAGAATCTGTCTTGAGACCAAAATTTGAATCTCTTCTAAAACTTGAAGCACAGGCAAGTAATGCCTTGGCAGTTGTACAAAAGAAATTAGCAGAAATTGCAGCTCAGAGAAGAAAGAAACTAGCAGCACTCGCAGCTATCAAAAGAAAAAGAATGGCAGCACTTGCAGCTCAGAGAAGAAAGAACAATGCAAGAAAACTAGCCTTGGCAAGAGCAAAAAAAGCAAAGGCAAGAAAGACAAAACGAAAACCTGCCAAGACTGCAAAGCGCAAGGCTGGTTCAAAAAAAGCATCAAGAAAAAAAGTAACAAAGACTGCTAAAAGAAAACCAGTCAGAGCAACTAAAAGAAAAACAACTCGAACTAGCAAACGAAAAGCAACAAAGAAAAAATCTAGACGCAAGTAGTAATCCTACGCTTCATTAATATTGAATTAATTTTTCCGTAACGATATTGTCTTACCCACAGCGTATCGTTTTAGAAATTACTGAAATGCCCGTTCTTAACAATCCCTCTCTTATTTGCGGATTTCCGGGAAGTGGATATGTTGGCAAGCTCGCAGTAGATCACATGATTGAAGAATTAAAAGCAATTCCGTTTGCAAACATGTTTTCATCATCGTTTCCTCCACAAGTGTTGATTCAACCTGATGGAACAACAGACCTTATGAAAAATACTTTTTACTATTCCAAAGGAAGTTCAAGTGATCTTGTTCTATTAAGTGGAGATGCACAACCTGTAACTCCAGAAAGTGAGTACGAAATGGCTGAAGAGATTGTAAAGTTTTGTGATAAACTTGGAATAAAAACAATCTATACGCTTGCTGCGTACATAACAGGAGCTTTTTCTAAAACTCCCAAAGTATATGGCACAAGCACCGTTCAAAAAATTGTAGATGGTTTTCAAAGTTATGGCATATCAACCATGAATAGTGGAAACATAACTGGAATGAATGGTCTTATCATTGGTGTGGGAAAAAGAAAAGAAATAACTGGAATTTGTTTGCTTGGTGAAACATCTGGATATGTTATAGATGCCAAGGCATCACAAATTGTACTTGAAACATTGGTCAAGATGTTAAATCTTAAACTTGACTTGACAGGTATTACAAAAAAAGCACAAGATACTGAACACCTTGTGAAAACAATTGAAGAACAAATGGGACAAAGAGCTACTGGAGGGGATTCACTTCCAATACCACAACATAACAAAAAATTGGGATACATTAGCTAGATATGAAAAAACGTGGACCAATAGTTGCAATTGCAGGAGCAGTCATGATTGCAATGGCTGCATCAATCGCATATTCTGTAATGCCAAAAATATCATCTGGTAGTGAAGGAGCGGATTTTTTTCCGTCACCAGAAAGCTTGTTTGATACTGTATCTGATAAAGTAGAAATTGATGCAGGAAATGTATACACTTTCTCGCATACTACAAACGCTGCTCAGGTACCATTGATGTGGGGAGTTCACGTTACAGACTATAACCCAAATGATGCAGTATCAGTATCTATAACCAATATCTTTGGAGACAAGTTTGGTTCATTTGTAGACGATGATCCAATTTTCATAAAATCGTTTAATGTGCCAAAGGCGGATACCTATAATTTCAACATTGCAAACAATGGCAAAGAACCAATTACAGTAGTGATGTTATTTACGGAAAACCCTGAAAAGTCAAAGGCATTGACTGACCCCAACTCACCATTTGTTAAAAACATACTGCCATTGGCTGAGGCCGGATTCTTGTTGATTGTTGGAATTATTGTGATAATATCTGGCGGAATACTTAGCGTACTAGATTGGAGAAAGGGAAAGAATCAGTCTAGTGATAGATATATTTAAAATTCTAACACTACTAGTTTTCCAAACTTTCCAACATTGAGTGCATTTTCGCCTCTGAATGTGGAAATGTATCCGTTTTCGATTCTTACTTTAGAACCTTGTTTTACCATCTTTATCTGTGCGTCCCATAGACTAAGCTTGATTTGTCCAGTCTCATCTTTTAGCATTGCATCTGCAACTTGAGCTTGTCCGCCTGTTTTGAGGTTGACAGTTCTTGGGTCGCTAATGCTCTCGATGATTCCTTCAACTGGTTCTAGCTTGTTTTGTGGTCTGCTCAGTTGATCTATGCTTGGCATTTGACAAAATTTTCCATTCTCAAATAATAAGTGTTTTGGTGGATACTTCTGTCAAGAAGTCGGGGTTTCACTAAATGAAATTCTTGTTGTTCAATTTCGGGGTTTGTTCAATAACCACTATAACTAGTACCAGTTGTCTCTGTTTTTGGAATCATCATCCAAATCCAGAACAGAATAAACAAGATTACAATAATAGCACCAAGAATGCCTGCAATTTCATTCCAAACTGAATTTATCCAATTTACTAATAGAATGTAAAAAGAACCAGCAGTTTCAGTTGCTGTTTTCTCTGCTTGTTTTCCTGTGTACCCAATCACAAATAATGTACCAAAGATTAATGCAGCCGCAATTGTAATACTCAATAATACTTTCATTTGTTTTCTCTTTTGACGCATTTTTCTTCGTTCTTGAAAGAATCTTCGCTTCCAATAATTTCCCATTTTTAATTCTGGTATTTCTTGGATGCCAACTTGATTAAAGTTTCTATTTTGTTTTCTCCTAAATCTAGCTTAATCCCAGCTTGTTCCGCTGGAGTTTTCTTGATTAGATTATCTTCACTTGGTAATTATCTGGTTTTTCAGCCACTGTGCAATCTGTTTTGTTGCCGCGTTGTGTGACATGTCAATTATTGGTAAAAGTACATTGTTGTTATTGTTTTTCAGATATTGTTTGTATTGAGGCATCTCTGTGTATTCTATTGCTGCAAAATGTATCTTGCCTTCTATCTGGTCCTTGATTATCTCGGGTGTAGGGGGAAAACCTTGTGGCTCGTATAGTATTCCATCTGCCCAGCGTGCTGGAGGTGCAGAGTTACCCAAAGGAACGTTATTGGTCTTGATACTTAGAAAATCTTCAATGCTGTTGACTTTGACTAGCTCATGAATTATTATTTCATTTATTGGTTGATGTCTGATTATTACCATGTATTTCTAAAGCAATCAGTGTATCATTTAATGGATCCGATTCGCTATTGGAGATATTCCAAGGCTAGTATGACTGGAGAATAAGAACAATCATTACAATTGTAAATGCAGTAAAGATAGAACCAATTCCTATTGCCATCTTGGTATTCCTGCTTATCATATCAATCCTGTTCCATTTCGCTAATTTAAGACATTACATGATTATACAATACCGATTTTGGTTTTGTCTAGCCTGGCTAACTTGATTAGATTTTAAATAAGGTAACAATAATTCCAGTCTTTATGAGCGAACCGCCAAGACAGTTTTTCAATTTCTCATTTTTCAAGGTAGATCCAAAATGGAGATGGATGGCAGATTTTGCAAAAGAAGAATCTGCAAAAGAAGTAGAAATTATTCTTAAAAATTCACAGATAAAATACAGAACATATTCTACTCTGGGTCTGAGAGATGATGCAGAATTTTTGTTCTGGTTTGTATCTGATTCTGTAGAAAAAATTCAGGATGTGGTATCAAAACTATACCTTACAGTCTTTGGAAAATATATCGTACCCACACATGTCTATCTTTCCAGCACAAGACCGTCAATGTATGTAGATAACAAAACACAACGTGGTTGGCTTGGAGGAGAAGATCAAAAAAAATACGCAGTCGTATATCCTTTCATAAAAACACGAGAATGGTATCTGTTACCACTTGAAAAGAGAAAAGAAATGATGGGCGAACACATTCAGGTTGGGCACAAGTATCCTGAAGTTTTACTCAATACATCCTATTCATTTGGAATACATGATGAAGACTTTATGCTTGCATTTGAAACTGATACTTTGCACAAGTTTCAGGATCTGATAATGGACTTGAGGGAAACTCGAGTCAGTGGATACATTGCAGTGGATACACCAATGATTGTATGTGTCAAAAAAGACATTGTTCCCCTGATTAGGAGTCTTGGATGATGAAGGCACTAAAAGAGTGGGCTACAGTAATCACCGCACTTGAAAATGGAGACCAAACAGTTTTGCTTCGAAAGGGCGGAATACTTGAGACTGCTTCTGGCTTTAAGGTAGAAGATAAAAAATTCATACTCTTTCCCACATATGAACACCAAGAGAACGCTTCTCTAAAATCCCAGTTTTACAGATATCTTGCAGATGTAAGAGAACAAAAACCAAAAGATGGTACGAACAGAATTACATCTTATGCCGAAGTGCTTGCAGAGAGTGACATTCCTTCCATGAAAACAATTGAAGAATTGTCAGGATTTCATATCTGGAGTGACTCGTATATTGTAGAGCGAATGAACTGGATGCCACAAAAACCAATGACTGCAATGTTTCTCAAGGTGTACAAGGTTCCTTCAATTGAGATTTCAGTTCTTCCAGAATACAATGGTTGCAAATCTTGGATAGAATTAAATGACAATATTGGAACTGGATCAGCTGTTTTAAATGAAGCAGAACTTCAACAAAAATTATCAGAGTTTAGGAGTATTGTGAATTGAAATATAGAAAATTAGGAAAGAGTGGAATCAATGTCTCCGAAATAGGATTTGGCGCATGGACTCTAGGCCTTGACTGGTGGGGTAAAAAGATAGAAGATGATGAAGCAAAAAGAATGTTAAAACGAGCATTTGATCTAGGAATTAATTATTTTGAGACTGGAGATATTTACGGAAGGGGAAAAAGTGAGAAATTAATTGGTGAGGTGTTCTCTGGGATGAGAAACCAAGTTGTCTTGTCTACAAAATACGGATATGACATTTATTCAAACGAACAGATAGGTCACAAGGAACTCCCACAAAAATTTACAACTGAATTTACTGATTTTGCCTTGAAGCAAAGTCTTGAACGATTGCAGACAGACTATGTTGACGTATATGGATTGCACAACCCAAAGATCTCAACCATACGCGACAAGCAAATTTTTGAATTCTTGGACAAGAAAACAAAAGAAGGAATCATCAAAAGTTACCAAATTGCACTTGGTCCTGCAATTGGATGGACTCAAGAGGGAGTTGAATCAATGAAGATAACCAATACTACTGCAGTGCAGACGGTGTACAACATTCTTGAACAAAATCCAGGAAATACACTAATTGATGAGGCCGAAAAGAACAATGTTGGAATCCTCGTTCGTGTGCCTGATGCTTCTGGAATATTGACAGGCAAAGTAAACGCAGACACAAAAATTAGTGAAAAGGATCATCGTTCTGTAAGAAGTGGTGACTGGGTGCAAGAGGCGCTAAAGAAAGTTGATCAATTGATGCCTATTGCAAAAAGAAACGGCTTGAATATCACAGAGCTTGCAATCAAGTTCATTTTATCACAAAAATCTGTCTCATCTGTATTGCCTACTGTTGTAAGTGAAGAAGAAATTGAAATGTTCTCTGCAATGTCTGATGGCAAATATCTAAACGACAGTGACAAAAATGAGATAGTTGGGCTTTTCAACCAGTGGCCATCCTATGATCTAAAGGCCTCTGTACAAACAGCCTAAGTCATATTTCCAAAATCTTGGAGAAATAAAACAAATTATATTCAAAGAAGAATTAGAGTAAGACAAGTTGGTTATCGATCAAAAAAAGACATCAACTATGACATTCAGAATAGATGAAGATGTATTAAACAAACTTCGTTCCGAATCAGAACATCGAGAAACCAGTCTGAATACATTTGTCAATCACATCTTCAAAAGATATGTCGAGTGGGACATGTATGAAGCAAAGGTAGGCATGATTCCAATTGCAAAGCCAATCATTTTAGAACTCTTTGGAAGTCTAACAAAGGATCATGTTGTTGACATGGCAACCCGTATTGGAAAAAATGTAGTAAGAGATACTGCATTGTTCATGCGGGGGGACTTTAATCTAAATTCGTTTATCTCTTGGTTTGAGGCAAGAATGCGTGCTTCTTCAATTGAAATAAATCATAACATAAAAGATAATGCTCATACATTTATCATAAAACATGACCTTGGGGAAAACTGGTCACTCTATCATACTACCGTACTTGGATTGATATTTCGTGAAGTTTTAGAGACAGCAGTAGACTTTGAATACAATGCAGGTATGATGTCGTTCAAATTTACTGAATAAATGATTGCAAACGATTGCAAGTGTTTGCAAATGAATTCAGTCTAATCGCTCTTGTTATATTTTTGTAGGCTGGTACTATATCCATGCAAGTATTACAACAAGGCAGAACTCTTGAAAACAAAGATGCAGACAATGTTTTGAAAATCATGTCAAACAACCAAGCCATGAATATACTCAGGTCCACAATTGACATGCCAAAATCTGCATGGGATATCAGTGTAATGTCTGGAGTTCCACTAACCCAGGTATATAGATGGGTTAGAAGGCTTCACACGTCTGGACTTGTACGTGTCTCGGGGGATACAAATCTGTCTGGCAAAAAATTCTTCATGTATCAAAGCAAGGTAAGCTCCATCAAAGTAACATTGACGTCTCTTACCGAATCCACAATTGAGCTATCCTAGAAATTTATTTTATGATACCTTTATGCAGTAATTAGATCTTCAATGTTAAACTCATGTTCTACGAAATATTCAACTCGAGTCTTTTTGAATTCTCTTGAACTAAAGAGAATTTTATAATCATTGACTTGAACTTGTTTTTGAATTTCTTTTGCCATGTCCTCTGCCTCTGCAATTGACTTGCAATGGACCATGGAAAATACACTGTATGGCCAGTCTTGGTACACAGGTCTCTGGTAACAATGACTAATTTGTGGAAATGACCCTAGCTTTGAGCCAACTTCTTCAATTCTTTCATCAGGGACCTGCCATACTATCATACCGTTTGCAGTAAAGCCGACTTCTCTGTGTCTTAAGATGGCTGCAAATCTTCGCATTATTCCTGTCTCTTCGTATTGTTTTACCTTTTCAAGAAGTTGTTCTTCAGTTATTCCAAGTTTCTGAGCAGATTTTAAAAATGGTCTCTCAACTACCTCTAGATCTTTTTGTAATTCTCGTATGTAGTTTTTCTCTTCTTCTGTTGCAATAAATTTGGTATCTGTAATTTTCTTCTTTTCTTCTGATGGTTTAATGTCAGATTTTTTCTCTTCAACCATCTCAAGTTTTACTCCAATCTTGAATAGCTTGATTGTAGGAAGAAGCCTTGTTTTTTTAATTCCTGGTAACTTTGAAAATTTGTCTATCTCTGTTTTTAGATCAGATCCTGGAGGAACTGCAAGTGTGAACCATAGATTGTATTCATGGTTTCTCTCATAATTGTGACTAACGCCAGGATGTTTGTTTACTTGATTTGCAATGTGATCTAGCTTTTCTGGGTCGATTGCCATTGCAACAAGTGCACTCTTGTATCCTAATTTTCGTGTGTCAAATATTGCACTGATTTGTCTGATTATTCCTGCCTCCTTGAGGGTGACAAGTCTTTGCATCAATTCTTGGTCAGATAGACCAAATTTTTTTGCCATGGATTCGTATGGTTTTGGAATTAGAGGAAAAGTCCACTGGATCTCATTTAGAATTTCCTTATCCATCTTGTCCATGTTAGATGAAAACCTTATCTTACAATTAAAAACGTTACCTAGTTTCCCATGGAATCTATAAATATCATTTACAGTCGCCAAGATCCGTTGATAGTTGATCTAAATCTTAGAGGGGGTTTGGTGATTATAGTGGGTGGAGGAAATGAAGGTTTGAAAAAAGTAAATTCCTTGCTTACCCAAGAATGCAAAATTCTTCTTATCAGCGATTCGACAAACAGGCAAATTCAAAATTATGTCAAGCAAAAAAAAATTTCTTTCAAGGAAATGAGGCTTGTCAACGCAAATTTCTTAAAAAAATACAAACCGTTCATGGTATTGGCAACAACTGATGACAAGGCACTAAATCGCAAAATTGTAGAGCAGGCCAAGTCCATGCGTTGTTATGCATATGCTGCAGACGATCCAGAAGTAAGCGACTTTGCATTTGGTTCAGTCATTAACATAGCTGACACTGTACAAATTGCAGTATCTACAGGAGGTCGAAGTCCTGCCATGGCAAGAAAACTAAAACTTCAGGCAGAACAGATCTTCAAAAAAGTAATAACAAAAGAGGACATTTATCAGATAAAACTACAGGATTTTGCAAGAAAGGCTGCAAAGGACAAGATCTCAACATTTCCAGAACGAAGAAAGTTTCTCTATGGTGTTATGAATGATAATCATGTTAAACAATTAATACAAGACGGAAATCTAAAAAAAGCACAGAAGCGGGTTATGGAGATGCTAGATAATCTGATATGACAAGTGATGTAATCAACGCTAGAGTTACTTTTAGAAAGTCACCTATTCACATGCTTGAGAGGTTCACTTTTCCAGATCTAGGTTCTGCATACGAGTCATTTCTACAACACTCTGGATTGCACGAATGTGTCATATTGCAAACCTGTAATAGAGTTGAACTTTTTGGTTGCGCCAATTCTGCAGATCTTGATAAAATAAAAAAAACTTGGGCATCTGTTGCAGGATTGGAAGAGAATGCATTCAAAGAAAATCTTGAGATAAGCAAAGGAACTGATGCGTATACTCATTTGCTCAAGCTCACATCTGGCCTTGATTCTCTTGTAATCGGTGAAGAGCAAATACTTGGACAAGTAAAAGAATCAATCAGTACTGCAAGAGGAATAAAAGCTTCAGGTGATAATCTCAATACTTTATTTGACAAGGCAATTAAAATTGGAACACGTGTACGTCAAGCAACCGGAATCAGTAAGGGAAGTATCTCAATAGGTTCAATGGCAGTAAATCTTGCAGAAGAAAACATTGACGACTTGAAATCAAAACATATCTTGTTGATTGGAACTGGAGAGGCAGCAAGTCTTGTAGCAAAATCACTCAAAAAAAGAGATATTGATTTTCTTGTAACAAGTAGAACTTTTGAGCGCTCAAAGGCCTTTGCAGAGACTGCAGGTGGAAAGCCAATGCAGTTTGAGGAAGCAACTGCCAACTTCAAATCAATTGATGTACTGTTTGTAGCTACTGTTGCACCATATTTTCTTGTTACACACGACAGAGTAAAAGAAGCGATGGACTCGAGAAAAAATGGAATGCTCATAATGGATCTCTCAAATCCAAGAACTGTTGATGACAAGGTGTCAACAATAGATCAAGTCAAAGTGATGAACTTGGATCAAATTGCAGAGATGGTAGAAAAGAACATGAAAAATAGAATGGGTGTAGTATCATCCGCAGAGCATATAATTAATGAGGAATTACCTCTAGTAGAAGCCGCAATGAAAAGACTTGAGGTAGAACCTATTGTAACTAATGTCTTCAAAGAGATAGACCAAGCACGAGTGAAGGAATTGAAAAAGGCACTTCAAATGCTAGGCGAAAAAGATGAACAAAAAATACGAATTATTGACCAACTTACACAAGCAATTGTAGAAGATATCATGTCAATTCCAATGAATAATCTACGCAAGGCCTCAGAACAAGGTGATTCTGAAATTCTAAAAACTGTCACAAGACTCTTTGATTATAAAACAAAAGAGTAACAAATTATATTGCTAAAATAGGATGTCTTGTGTGTAATGTCTTTTCCTAATTTGAGACTACGACGTCTGAGAAAAACTGGTAAAATTAGAGAGCTTTTAGAAGAAGTACGATTATCTCCAAAGGATCTCATCTGTCCAATATTTGTACAAGAAGATCTAAAATCCAGAATTCAAGGAATCTCAATGCCTGGAATGGAAAGACTTCCTCTTGAAGATGTTGCAACTGAAATAAACACTATAGCAGAATTGAAAATTCCGGCAGTAATGGTATTTGGAATACCTTCACACAAGGATGAACATGGTACGTCAGCTTTTACTCAAAATGGAATTGTACAAAAAACAATTTCTGAAATAAGGAAAAATATTGGAAATGATATTGCAATAATGGCTGATGTATGTCTCTGTCAGTATACAAGTTCTGGTCACTGTGGACTTGTAAAGGGAGACAAGATAGATAACGATTCCAGTCTTGAAACTCTGGCAAAAGTTGCAGTAAGTCAAGCCCAAGCAGGAGTAGATGTTGTATCACCATCTGCAATGATGGATGGACAGGTAAAGGCAATACGACAGGGTCTTGATGATGCTGGATTTTCTGATGTTGCAATAATGTCCCACTCTGCAAAACATCGATCCTCATTATACTCACCGTTTAAGGACATGGCTCACTCTGCTCCTCAGTTTGGAGACAGAAAGACCTACCAATTGCCATATACAAATCCAAAAGAAGCTATGAGAGAAGTTGAGACTGACATACAGGAAGGAGTAGATATTGTCATGATAAAACCGGCACTGGCTTATCTGGATTTGATATCTATGACTAGGGAAAAATTCAATGTTCCAATTGCAGCCTACAGTGTATCGGGAGAATATGCTCTTGTCAAGGCAGCTGCCATGGCTGGATATATTGATGAAACAGAGGTTACATTGGAAATTCTTACAGCCATCAAACGTGCTGGTGCGGACATGATAGTAACATATTTCTCAAAGGGCGCAGCAAAAACACTCAACGAGAGATGAGAGAAGACCTAACATTTGAGATAACACGTGCATATGATTTGCTACCACATGTGGTTGGTGCAAGTTGGGCATCAATCTGGTTTCGTATTAATAAAATAACAAGACCTACAAAAGAAGAATTTCGAGAAAAAGTTGCAGAATATTTCAGAATGTTAGAACCTCTTACAAATGCATATCCACAAGATGAACATTTCAAAGAAATGATTGATTATATAAAAAATAAACACGCTGATGAAATTAGAAGGATCATAACAGGAAATAATTCCGAGATTGAAAAAAGATACAAGCGATATATTGACTATGGTTAGATCTCTTTTTTTAATTCATCCAGAAAATTTTTCATTGTTTTGATTCTTTTTCTTGCCTCAATTTTTCCGGCATTGGTGTTCATTGTTTTCTCCAACAGCAAAAGTTTTTTATAAAAATGATCAACTGCCCAACTCTTGTCATCTGGTAGGCGTTTTTTGCAGAATGGATCAATATTACTATAAAATGGCCTCCTTTCCGAACCACTAACTGAAAACGTTCTTGCTATTCCTATTGCCCCAAGTGCATCTAATCTGTCAGCATCTTGTAGTATCTTACCTTCTAATGTTTGAGGTGTGGCACCTCTTGAAAAACTATGGTCTCTTATTGCATCATGTATGATATCAATTTCATCTTGAGTGAAATTATATTTTTTTAAAATCTTTCTTGATTCTTGTGCACTCTCTGCTGAGGAATTTTTTGAGCGAGGATCAGATTTTGGATATGAAATGATATCATGCAAAAGTACTGCAGCCGTTACAATTCGCATGTCAGCTTTTTCCTTTTTCGAAATTAATGTAGCATTCTTGAGTACTCTCATGATATGTTCAAAATCATGAGCCGTGTCATTCTGTCCAAGTCTATTTTTTGCAAGTGTCTTTAATTTTTCAAACTCCAATTTGGTCTTTGATGCAAATTGATTTTATAAATTGAGGCTGTGATCCTTGTTCATGCCCCGAAAAAATTCGCAAAATATGGTGCTAAACAGCAAATAATTACAAACATTTGGATCCTAGATCCTAGTTATGCAAAAAATGACTTGACAAGTACAATATATTTATAAATTAAAATTACGTATAAGTTCTGTGAGCACCAAAGCGTGGAAATGTTATCGATGCAACCTGACCTTTATCGATGAATCTCATGCTGCTTTACATGAAGATCTGTCAAAACACAATGTAAGAGAGATTCAGATAGTAAAAGTATAGAAACTAAAACTAGATTATACTTCTTGGAGTCAACTGAATAAAACCATGTCTTACTCTAACCTTTCAAAGATGAATTTTGAAGTATCAGAAGATCAAAAAATTTTTCTTGACAAAATAGATCGGGTATGCAAATCCATCAGGGATTATGAGACAAGGTGTTATCTTGATGAAAAAATAAACGACCGAGTAATTCCGGAATTTGGAGAAATTGGAATGCTTGGGTGCACAATATCGAAAAAATATGGGGGACTTGGATATGACATTTTGACATATCTTTTTGCAATTGAGAGAATTGGAAGGGAAGGAAATTCACTCCGTACATTTTTCTCTGCACATGTGTCCATTGGCCAAATGGTACTACAAAATTGGGGAACTGAAGAACAAAAAAAGAAATATCTTACAAATACTACAAATGGAAATAGCATAATGGGTTTTGCACTGACAGAACCTGATGCAGGAAGTGATCCTGCAAGAATGACTACAACATTTGAAGAACGAGGTGACAATTATGTCCTCAATGGAACTAAACACTGGGTTGGAAACGGTACATTTGCCAAAGTGATTACAACTTATGCAAAAGGTCCTGATGGAAAAATATCGGCATTCATTGTGGATACTAACTCAAAAGGCTTTGATGCACAAGAGATGCACAACAAAATGGGATTGCTTACTGTAAAAAATGCAGAAATTACTTTTGAAAACTGTCTTGTCCCAAAGCAAAATCTTCTTGGAAAAATTGGGAATGGTCTTAGTGTTGCATTTAGTGCTCTAATTGACGGAAGGTTGAGTGTTGCAGCAGGTGCTGTGGGTGTAATGAAAGACTGTCTTGATGAATCCATTAGATATTCTCAAAAAAGAGAACAACATGGTTCTGTTCTTGCAAAAAAACAACTCATTCAAGAGCATCTTGCTACAATGATTGTAAATATTGAGAGTTCTAGGTGGTTAGTATATCGCGCAGGCATGGCAAGGCAAAAACTCCATGATTATGTTGAAGACCTCAAAGAAAAAGATGCAAACTGGTTAGATGTTCTCAACAGGGAAAACAAGGAATACTCTGTTCTACGTAACAGGGCGGACAGGCTTGCGGCTATTGCCAAACTGCATGCTACAAACGCAGCCTTTGACTGTGCAAACAGGGCAGTTCAGATATTTGGATCCTATGGGTATCAAAAAACAAGTCGTGTGGCAAGACATTTTCTTGATTCTAGAGCAATTGTAATCTATGAAGGTGCAAACGAAGTGCTCAAACTAAAGATTGCATCACTTGAAATGGGTGACAAGTATGATGCATACTAGGTTCTCATCAAAACTTTGTGCATGATATCAAGCCCCTGATGAATCTGCTCTTTTGTAATTATCAATGGCGGTATGATTCTCATTGATTTTTGACCTGCCCCCAAAGTCATCAAGCCTTGCTTGAACAACTCTACAAGTTTTTTATCGCGATGAGTATCTGAATCAAACTCTATGCCAACCATGAGACCTAGTCCTCTGACATCTGTCACTTTCTTTTTTCCTACCATCTCCATCAAACCGTTCTTTAGTATGTTGCCCATCTTTGTTGCATTTTCTAGTAACTTGTCACGTTTTATCACTTGAATTACTCTAGACCCAACTGCCATGTCTATTCTGTTTCCTCCGCCCCATGTACTTGATAACACTGATCTTTGTCCAGGATCAAATTTTTTACTAAACGCAGTTGCCCCTACCTGTAATGCTTTTGCTGTGCTCATTATGTCTGGCTTGATACCATAGTGCTCAAAGGCCCACCACTTGCCTGTATGCCCTATTCCAGACTGGACCTCGTCTAAGATGAGTGGAACTCCATATTTTGTTGCAAATTTTCTCAAGTTTGAAATGAATTTCTTACTTGCAACATTGTATCCACCCTCACCTTGGATTATCTCAGTTAAGATAAATGCAGCCTTGTTTTCTTTTAGAATTTTTTCTGCGGCATCAAGTTCTAGATCGTTATCGCTTGTACAAAACTTGATTCTCTTTGATGGTAATTCTGGAAAGTTGTACTTTTGAACTGGTCTGCTAAATGTAAAACTCAGAGCTCCCAATGTTCTTCCATGGAATGCTCCAGTGCACGAAATTCCTGGAAGTGGGCCCATCTTTCTATATGCAATCTTTATTGCATTTTCAACTGCCTCTGCACCACTGTTTATGAAAAATGTCTTAAAGCCTGATGGTAAAATGGTTGAAATATTTTCTGCAAGATCTGCGTGTTCCTGACAGTAAAAGTCCTGGCCTGCTATCTTGTATGTTCCATTTGATGAATAACGTGCAAGTGTATCTATTATGTCTGGATGTGAATAGCCTAGAGGACATGCACCTATGTTTGATGTAAAATCAAGATACTTGTTACCATCAATATCCTCTATGGTGCAATTATGTCCATGTGAAACAACTAGCGAATACATGAATGTAGAATCATAGGCATGTTTTTTCATGGTGTCAATAACACGCAGGGCTTTTGGACCTGGTATCTTGTCTATTGACTTGGCTTTCATTTTCTATCACATACCAATGGAAAAATTTTCTAATAAACACTAGTATGAATTACCATGGGCGAAAACCATCGAGGATATGATGAACCAAATCGTAAACAAAGGCAGCGAAGAGAGAAAAAGATGAAAAAAATGCAGAGGGTGGGATTTGAACCCACGAACCCCTAAGGGAAGGGATTTCTTACGAAAGATCTTGAGTCCCTCTCGGTTGACCGGGCTTCGGTACCTCTGCAACGAGAGATCCCTATACTGAATATATAACTGAAACCGTACCTGTCTTGGTTTTTGGATGTCGTTATTGTTCGCTTACAATTTTCTCTGACATTGCAGGCATGGTGTAGAAAAACTCGTCCTCAAAACCATAGTCCTGTTTTCCAGTCTTTCTTAATGCTTCAAAGTACGTCATACAGTCTGTGTAAAATTCATTTGATTTTGGTCTATTGCCTATTTGCATGTGTGTTGATTAAAAAAATTGGGTTTGTACACCAATGTAAGAAATTTTAGACACTGTTATTGTCTTTTTTTTATTAGTTGTAGGCCTGAGAGTCTGCAAGACTCTGTACAAATTCTAGATGATTTGAGGTACTCATTCCTTCTATGATATTTTCAATTCTTCCGTCAAGTCCAATGAGGTATGTCATCCTTTTTGTATATGCGCCAAAGATGCCTCTTGCTTGATATAGTTCAGATACCTTCTTGTTTGGATCTGAGAGTATCTTAAAGGGAAGATTGTATTTTTGACAAAAATTTGCATGTGATTTCAGCGAACCTTGGTTTATTCCGATGACCTCATACTTGCCTGATATCTTTGGATATTGATTCTTGATTCCGTTTGCCTCTGCAGTGCAGCCAGGTGTATCGTCTTTAACATAGAAAAATAAAATTATCTTTTTCTTTCCAAAATATGACGAAAGTTTTATTTTTTCACCTGTATGTGACTCTAACTCAAAATCTGGTGCACTATCGCCTATTTTCATGGTGTATGTGTAAAATTATAGTATAACTGGGAGTAGAAATTTTCTATTGAGTGGTTTCTTGAATTCCAAGCCACGAATAGCCCTTTTGTTCTAGTTCATCAGCAAGTTCCTTGGGGCCTTCCTTGATCATTTTTCCTTGTGCCATCACATGAACATAGTCAAGCTTGTCTAGGAACTTGAGAATTCTTGCATAGTGTGTGATTACAATTACGGTTGCATCCTTTCTTGAAACTGAACTGATTGCCTTTGCGACTGCCTGCACTGCATCAATATCTAGACCTGAATCTGGTTCATCAAGAATTGAAATTTTTGGCTGAAGTACTGCCATCTGTAAAACTTCTGATCTCTTCTTTTCTCCGCCGGAGAATCCCTCATTGAGATATCTTGATAGAAAGTCGTGTTTTAGTCCAACTTCGTCAAGATTCTTTTTTAGATAATTCTGAAATTCTCTTACTGTAAGAAAAACTTCTCTTTTTTCGTCTGCAAGTGATTTGCTTAGTGCATTGTATGCAGTTCTAAGAAAATGAGAGTAGCCTACACCTGCAACTTCTGTTGGATACTGGAATGCTAGGAATAATCCCTTCTTTGATCTTTCATCAGCTGATAAACCTAGGATGCTTTCACCATCTAGCAAAATGTCTCCTTTAGTAACTTCGTATTTTGGATGACCTAAAATTGTATATGATAGTGTACTCTTACCTGATCCGTTTGGACCCATTATGGCATGAACCTCTCCTGGACCTGTTTTGAGATTTACTCCTTTGAGAATTTCTTTACCGTCTCTTTGTACATGCAGGTCTCTAATCTCAAGTATTGCCATTGTGATCATGGAATGCTTTTGGGTATATAATCTAACAAAAAATTAGCTCTGTCTAACTACTTTGTACATGTCTAGTCTTCATCAAGTTCTTTATCGATTTTATCTTTCAACGACTTGTACTTGTTGAATCTCTTGTTCCAATGTGAAAAGAAGCGATATTCCTTTATTGCAATGATCAACAGAATTATTGCAAATACTATTGAAATTACTATGAATGTTCGTAGTCCAAAAAATATTGGAGTGTATGAGAACGGTCCATTCCTGAGGGTGCAGATGGCATCATTGGTAATTCTTTGATTACTGTACCGTTTTGATCAACAATCTGAATGTGCATTCCAGGTGTACGGTGCATGTTGGTAAAGTTTTCAGTACCTTGCTGCGGTTCTAGATGTTTTATGTTGTAATCTGGATGACCAAGTAAAACTCCCCCTAGTATCAAGGCAACTGGTCCAAAAAGTAATGCACTGCCAATAAAAATTAGAAATAATCTACGTGAACTATTAGTATGGGATAAAAGTTCATCTAAAATTTTCAGAACGTTATCTGATTCTTTTTTCTCGTCTTTGTCAGATGATGCTCCATTCTTTTCTGGTGGTGTGTTTTCAGGTTCTGACATTTACTAAGAACACTCCTGTTGCATTAAAAATGCTTCGCTAACTTTGTTCTTGGTCACGTTTTTCACTCCTTGGAAATATGTCTTCATATGGTTCTAGAATCAACTTGCAAAATTCTCGTCCTTTCTGTGTCACTGCATATTTTATTATCTTCTTATTTCCCCATGCCTGTTCTGTTCTTTTTATGAATCCTTTTCTTTCTAGACTCTCAAGAATGTCTTTATGCTTCATCAAATTCAAACCACAATAACTAAGAAGTGATGTCTGATTGAGTTCACCGTGCTCTGTTAATTTTAATATGATATCTTTTCGTATGTATACTCGGTCCCGGTATTCATGTGACAAGATTATTACTTTGCCATGTAAATTATGTATAAGCTTTTACTTGAAATTGCTCGTGAAAGTCTAAAACTTGTATATCTAGTACTTTTACCTTTCACTAACAATGTTCACTGACATAGTTTCGCAATTTTTTATTAAACAACTGTGATATTGATATGTAATGAATACAACAGAACTAGTCAAGAACAAGAAGATGCTTGCTATGATTCTAGGTGTAGCAATTCTTGCTACCGTGGGAGTATCAGCAGCATCTGCACAAGTTCAAGGTTCTCAAAGTCAGAAACCAACAATCCAAGGTTCAATCAATCTTGAACAAACAATACTGTCTAACGTAAAGATAGCATTCCCTGATGCAGCAAATACTGCAGCAACAGCTGTCAGTGGAAAAGTAATAGGCGGAAGTCTAACAGTAGCACAGGGCTTTGTCGTATATAGTTTCAAGGTGATTGATGACAAGAACATGGTATACACCGTGATTGTCGATCCATCAAGTGGTGCTGTATTGTACAAATCAACAGGTCACCAGTTTGGAATGGGCGGTTTTGGCATGGGTCATACAGGCACAATGAAGCATGGACATATGGGCGTACATGCATGGAATTCGACAAAGACTTCATCTGGAAGCACAACTCCATCCTCTGACATGACAACCTCAAGTGGATCACAATCCTGGTCCTAAACTCTTTTTTCCTTTTTATTTCAATTAATGATTTCTTGAAAAAATTATCTCTTCATTAACATTGTTAATTAACAATGTTCGATAATTGTTTTATCTAAAACAACTTGTACGAATGTGTGCAAGTTGGATTGAAATCGCTTCAAAATTTTGAAAACAGGTCACATTCTCCGGAAATGCTTGAATCTGTTTGTAACCTAATTCTTGATCTTGATCCTAATATTCGGTTTGTTGGAGTGATAAACAACAAAGGTAAACTGCTGACTAGGATTATGAAAAAGAGAATACGGGCTTTAATCACTCCACAAGATCAGGAAATATTATTCATGGAGATTGCACTGGGAGTACGAATGCGCAAGGAACATGATTCACATCTAGGACCTGTAAATTTCACTGTTTCATATGGTAACAAGATGGTGTCAATGAATTTTCCATTAGGAGATGAAATATTATGTGTCTCTGCTGGAAAAAAGATTGATCTTGTAACAATACCGTTTCTAATACTACGACTTTTAGTAACAAAATTGCGTACAAAAGAAAATTAACGAGAAAAAGAATTTGGACCAAAACGGGAAGAAAATTAATTTTGTGAACTATGAACTTTTTTGGCAATGACTCTCATATGATGCAAATTAGACTAGAACCAAGAGATGTTGCAAGATTAAGTTCACTTGGTAATAATGTGTGTAGAAAATGTACCATAAAATTAATTGAAGGCGATATTGTAGTACGAATTGGAGCAAGACCTCCAAAATATTATCACAAGGAATGTTTTAGAGTCTATTGAGTAGTTTGACTCATAAAATGATCTACTTTTCTATTTTCTGTGCGTTGTACAGTGTATTCACTAACAATGTTCATGAACAAGGTTTGGTAATCGTTTTATTCTAAAAATAATAAAAGAAGACAATGATGACTTTCTTAAGCCTATGTAATTCATATAGGGATTTTTTTTATACACTTGAAATTCAAATAGATGAGTTCTAAAAGGGGATTGATTTTGAAAAACATGACAAAAGATTTGGTAGTTGAAAAAAGAACACAAAATGAAATTGTTGACAATAGTTCTTTTGCCCTGAAAGTTGAAAATCTTTCTAAAATATATGATTCCTCTGCAGGGCGAGTTGTGGCGTTGGATAATGTAAGTTTTGCAATTAAAAAAGGAGAATTTGTATCAGTGGTAGGCCCATCTGGTAGTGGAAAGTCTACTGTTTTGAACCTAGTTGGCGCACTTGATAGGCCAACAAGTGGGAAAATCTACATCGATGGCATAGACATATTCTCTCTTAATGATTCCAAAATTGCTACTATGAGAAACAGTCGTATTGGATTTATCTTTCAATCATTTAATCTGATTAATAGAACAACTGTTCACAAAAACGTAAAACTACCTGGAATAATTGCAGGTATGTCAAATGACGATGTAAACTCTCGTGCTATGAAGATCCTGGAAGCACTTGGTATTGCTGACAAGAGGAATCAAAAACCTGTGAATCTAAGTGGTGGTCAACAACAAAGAGTTGCAATAGCTCGTTCTTTGATAAACAATCCCACCATAATTTTGGCAGATGAACCAACTGGTAATTTGGATACAAAGACAGGTGATGATGTATTTGACATGTTGAAAATGCTTTCACACAAATTCAAACGTACTATAATAATGGTAACACACAATCCTGAACTTGCTGAATCTACGGATAGATCTATATTGTTAAGAGATGGGAGAATAGAAAAAGATGTCCTCAACTAGAACTTCTGTTAAAAGATTTTTTGGGAAAAGACTTGCAATAAAAATCGTAATTCCAATTTTAATTGTAATGATGTTTGCACCTACCACACTTTCATCTTTTGATGCATCTGCACAGGTACAAACACAAGATTGTTTTGCACCACTTACTACAATACTTGACGCAACTTATGCTGGTCCTGTAGTTGTTGATTCGTATTGGGTGGACCAAGGAACCTCTTCTGCTAATGATGTCACCAGTAATCCTGTCAAAAAAGAGATAGGGCCAGGAGAAGGACCTTCTGTTTTTGCAGTTGTCTTTAATAATAGAAATTCAGCTTTTCCAATAACTTCGATCACCGCATTTCTTAATCTTCCATCCGGGTTTGCTCCTACTGGTGAAAGTGCCAATCCTCAATTACTAGAGCATTTCAATCAGGCAGCAAGAGCTGCAAACAATCCTGCAGTAGGAAACTATTATGGTCAAGTAGCACCTGGCGCATCATTTACTGTGTATTTTAACATCAATGTATTACCAACAGCCAAAGTGGGTACATTTGCTACAACTGTTGTAGCAAATTATGTCCAAGTAGGAGTAGTTGGACAACAATGTACATCTGCGTTACTCAATGTACCATTTGTTCTTCCGGGGAAAGTAATATTGGATGCATCAATTGACACAGCAGATCTTGCTCCTCAAAATAAAGATCCTATATCAATAACAATTGAAAACAAGGGTTCTGCTGATGCAACAGGAGTGGTAGCAACAATTGTAAACCTTGGAAGTTCTAAAAGTGGAACCGGAAGCAGCAGCAGTGGAGGGTCGCTTGTATTACAGTCAGCTACGACACAGATTGTCAATTTAGGACCTAATACCTTTAACTTGGGAACAATACCTGCAAAATCAAAAGCTATTGTAAGTACAATTGTTTATCCAAGTGCTGTTACAGCAGGTACTACACAAGAAGCAGACCTTGTGATAACTTATCAAAATGCATGGGGTAAACTTTCAACAACTGCGGTTAGCACGGGACTTGTTATAAAACCAAATCCTCCTCAATCTCTTAGCTTGTCATATCTTGGAAATTCCACAACTCCTGTCATTACTGCAGCAGTGTTAGATGATTTGGATTTCGCTGTTACAAATAATAGTACTGATCCCATGGCAAATATTCTAATTTCTCTTGTACCTCAATCAACCTCAGTTTCTGTAGTAGGTCCATCTACTTGGACAATACAAAACTTGGCACCAGGAGATAGACAGGTGCTCGTAACCCAAGTGTATGCAGCAAACACATTGATTGGTACTCCAACTTCTTTTACACTTACTGCAAACTATGTTTCAAAAGGACAATCACAAACAAATTCTCTTACTTTGGGAACTTTTGTTGTTGGTGATATTAGACTCCAAATCTATGGTCTCACTCTGACTACAACTGGTGGTACTTCTAATATTGTTGGTAATTTACTTAATCAAGGTAGTACAACTGCATTGTTTACTACTGCTCAACTTGCACCTTCTCAACTCACAAGTGCAATGCGTGCTGCCAGAATGGCAAATTCTACAAATGGTACGGGATTCATTGGTAGTGATCAAAGCCAAGGTAGTGGAACTGGTCAAGGCGGCCAAGGTGGCGCAGCTGGTCAAGGACTCCAAGGTGGTCAGGGACGTACTAGTGGCCAAGGAAGTGGAACTGGTCAAGGATTCCAAGGCGGTCAAGGTAGTGGAACCGGTCAAGGATTCCAAGGTGGACAAGGACGTGCTGGTGGTCAAGGATTCCAAGGTGGCGGAACCGGTCAAGGACGTGGTGTTGGAGGTTCAAGTTCAACACAGCAATTCATAGGAGATCTTTCACCTGACTCACCAATTCCAATTAGCATGCCTATTAGGGGAATCAATTCTTTATCTCCTGGAATGTATCAAGTAGCATTCAAAATAACATATGCTGATGACTTGAAGAATTTTCACACTACTATAGTAAATGGAACAGTCAACATTGCACGTACTCCTCAAGTCAACACATCTGCAAATCAGCATACGTCTATAATTGATGATATTCCTCTACCCGTACTTGTTGGAGTACCAATTGCAGTAGTAGCAGCAATTGTATTTCTAATAAAAAGAAAAAAATCAGCAAAGAAAAAACTGAAATTGTTGGCACAGGGAGACACTGACATAGTCTCAATCTTTGATGATAACAAAAAGAAAGAAAATGAATCCTAAGGATCTTTTTTCACTCTCATTTGAAGCACTAGTTGACAGAAAAGTGAGAACTCTTCTTACCATTATGATGGTTGTACTTGGATGTAGTCTTGTTGTTGTATTGAATGGTCTGAGTGCAGGACAATCTGCATTTTTGGAGAAACAATTCAATACGCTGGCTGCAAATGTTCTCTTTGTAGGAAGCGGTCAACGTTCACTAAGCTCATTTGCAACATCATCGGGAAATTCTATAATAATCAACAATGTAATTCTTGCAAAAATAAAAGCTCTTCCAAATGTGGAGGCTGCTATTCCTGAGTATACTGGTTCTGTTCAAATAAACTCTGAAGGAAATACACAACGTGCATCAGTAACATCACTTGATCCCTCTCAATTGACTATAGAATTACCCAATCTTCAATATGTTGACGGTTCTACAGTAAATCCAAATGATAGATCTTCAGCGATTGTAGGTGATACCATAGTGAATCCACCTGGTGCGGATAGTGCATTTATTACACTTGGTCAGACAATTAAAGCGACATCTACTTACTCTGTACCTGGTGGCAAATCTGTTACAGTAATAAAGAATTATGTAGTTTCAGGGATTTTAAAACCATCTGGAAATACTGGAATAGATCGTTCAGTTATCATAAATCTCGATGCTGGTAATGAATTACTGCACAAGCTAAACAAATATGATCAGGTAATAGTTGCAGCAACAACTCCTGATGATGTTGATACTGTACAACAAGAACTAACATCTACATTTGGAAAAACTCTTGGAGCAACAACACCAAAAGCACTTATGGCCGTAAGACAGCAAGCCGCAAGCGGTAATGCTGCCTTTATTCTAATGGTGGGAATTATTGCACTTATTGTAGGTGCAATTGGTATTGTTACAACATTGTATAATTCGGTTACAGAGCGAATTAGAGAGATAGGTACCATGAAAGCAATAGGTGCTCAGAATACTACGATTTTGGCACTCTTTTTAGTAGAAGCAGCTTTGATAGGGGTAATAGGTGCTTCATTAGGAGTTGTCATAGGTATGGGTGGAGGATACATAATGAGTATTGTAACAACAACTGCTCCTGCCGGGGGCGGTGCACCTGTACACATACCGCCGATCTTTACTCCTATGGATTTGATCAAAGTCTGGTTACTTTCTTTAGCACTAAGTGTTATGGCTGGAATGTATCCTGCATGGAAAGCATCCAAGCTGTCACCAATGGTTGCGCTGAGAAGAGAATAAAGTTTTAGACATTATTCTGTCTTAAATTTCTCAATGATGATGAAATAATTCACATGTGCAAAAATTATCAAAAATGTCGACTATGCGGCACTAAAGTCTCTAGTCCAGTTTGAATATTCCTGAATCATACCGGGGCTTACACTGGGCCTTCTTTTTTTGATTGTCTTTTTAAAATCATCCATGGTAATATCACGAAGCTGTACATGTGTAAGATCCGTATTCCCTTTGGATTCTGCTTGACTGAAAAACTCATCTATTACAGATAACTGGACTGATTGACAGATGTCTCTTATATCACTTGCACTGTAACCATCTATTAATTGTGCAAGTTGTGGTGCGTCTACGGAAGAGTCTTTTTTTAGTTTTGATAAATATGATGAAAATAGATTTTGTCTGGTTTCTAATGCTGGTAGTGGTATGTAGATTCTTTTTGAAAATCTTCTAAGAAATGCCCAGTCTAGCTTCCAAGGTTTGTTAGTGGCTGCAATTACATATGTTTGAAGATTTTTTCCTTTGTCATTTACTCCATCCATTTCGGTGAGAAACTGATTTTTCACTCTGATCTCTCCACCGTTTTCGTTCTGTGAATTACCAAGGAGCGAATCTACTTCATCTATCAACATGATTACTGGCACATTTTCTTTTTTGGACGTATCTCGTGCCATGTGAAATAACTGGGAAACATTTTTTTCAGCATCTCCCAACCATTTACTCATCATTGAAGCCGCATCTACATTTATGAAATAACCATCAATTTCACTGGCAGTAGCTGCTGCAAGCATTGTTTTTCCACATCCTGGTGGTCCATATAGGAGAATTCCTCGAGGCCATCCAAGAGTAAAAAGTTCTGGTTTTTTAGCAGGATATACAATAGATTCTCGCAGTGCAATTTTTACATCCTCTAATCCTATTACTTCTTTCCAGCTTACATTTGGTTTTTCCTTTATAATCATATTTTCAAGATTGCTATTGGATGCAGTTTGATTGGAATTACCATGATCTGAACTGTTACCTTGATTGTTACTATTTTGAGAGAAACTATCTGATGGAAGGTGTAATTCACTTATTCTTTTTTTGTATTGTTCACAATGTTGTTCATAAACTGGATTTAGTGTATTGTCTGGAAATAATTGGATTAATTTTACTAGTGCATCAATAGCTCTTTGGTAACTAGTGGCTGCTGCATTTTTGTCTCCTTGACCGTCTTGTCTTATTGCGTCTGCTGCATACTTTCCGGCTGCTCCTTCTAATGCTTGGGCAGCAGAACTCATAAGAACATCAATGATATATCGTGAAATTTACAAGCTATTGCTTACTGTGAAATCGTGTGATTCTATTAGTTAAATTAATTAAAGTATTTTTCAAGTTATTACTATTTTTTTTGTATCACATTATACACACCACATATCATGATGATAATGGAAAAACTACTATGCAGAAAAGATTGCAATATGCTTGTCATACCTATTATAATGCCGGGTTATACTGTAGTGAAAGGATATAGATTTGGAGCCGCTTGAATTTTGTGATGTTTGTTTTAAGAGGGGGAGACCCAATCTTTGTGAAACATACAAGAACACGTTTACCAAAATCATTTCATTACAGTTTTCTCAAAAAACTAGGTTAGACAAGATTCTCACCAGATTGGATATAAGACCACGTTCAGTTGATAAACGCTGGACATTGATTGTTCAATCCGAAAAACGTAAGGAGTTTCTTGATTCCTTGTGGGGTGCTAGTGTTACAATACATACGTTAGAAGATCATGTCAAGGTAGTAACCCAACTCTACAAACCAGATGTGAGAAAATTAGGTGCTCGGGAACAAGTCGAACTTCCAACTCCTGAATCGTGGGAAGAGTTTGATTCAAAATCAAGGGACTGGACTCTTCTCAAAGTTGATACAAAAAAAGAAAAATTCTACGCTAAGGTAAATTTGGGAAATGTACTCAAATGTTCAAGTTTTGAAGGAACGACATATTTTCGCACTTATCTAAATGCTGATACTCCGATGCTCACTCCTATGGAAAAACGTGCAGTATACAACATTGTATCTACCATTGCTGAACCTATTACAGCTATGTGGAAGTCTGATGGTAATGGGCAACATGGATTTATTGGATATGATCAGTTGCCAAATATCCCAGATGAGATTTTCAATGTATTGCGTAGACTGGCAACTGTAGACAAGAGAGTCCCTGATACCATGATATTTGAAAACGATGATTTTGAATTGGTAAAAACTGTACTGGGATGCATCAAGATTGAATTGACTACATCTTCTGAATCCATAACTATTCTAACTGATAAAAAATCTGATGTTCCTATACTGATTGAAGAGATACAAAAAGATCGTCTACAAGTTATGTTGGATATTATTAAAGAAATGGGAGGTAAAATCGAGATTGAAAAAGATAGTCTCACTGTATCAGGTACTCGCGGATTGGTAAAGATGACCTTTGTAGATAATGACAAGAGTACTCAAGATGGTAGTATGGTACGAATATCTATTTCCGCACTTGAAGACCCGCCAAGATTTGCAGAGATCTTGGTTATGATAAAAAAAAGACTTGGTCTTCTTGATTTACCGCTTGAAAATGTACTTAGCCAACACTGGCCAATTATTTCTGATAGTGACTTGCAGTATGTAATTCAAACTGCAATCTCATGGTGGTCAAGTAACCCTGTATTGGCTACAAAAATAATAGGTGATGCAGAAAAATTTGCCAGAGTGAAAGAATGGAACACAAAAATCAAAGAGGGAAAGATTCGCTCTACACTTGACACTATAACGCTTGGAAAGATAGTGAAACAAAAAGAATCAAATCAAATAGTAAAATAATCTGTACTACACATTATACAAAAATCATACATTGCATAGTATCTCATAAACATCATACTGCAAAATTTTTTCCCATATTTTACGTACTGTTACTGTATTTACTGATGTCTTGGAAAAATACCCTGGAAATTATGGAGATGTAATGAAAACCAATATGTTTTTTCTGGCAACTATTCTATCAATAGTTGTTATTCTGGCAACAAATACCGTAATGCCAGTATTGGCTTTGGACTATGATGTACAGCAAATACATGCAGACCTTACTGGATTTACTATAATGTCTGAGTGCTGTCTTATTCCACAAGTGCATGTAACGGGAAATCTGATTACAAAGTCTGATGGAACCATGAGTCTTTCTTCCCAAAGTGGCGTTGTTATGATTGGAACTACATCATATGACCTAAAATTTGAGCCAGCAAACAAGACTAGCATTACGCATGAAACTAGTGTGTGCAAGTTAGAAACAAGTTATGAACAGTCTGGAATGGTCAAATTGACAGGAAGAGATGGCCGTACATTCAATGGATCTGGAGTATATTCCTGGGGTAGTGCATCTGGATGTCCTGATGGAGATTCTAGTTTCACTTACTTTAGTGGAAATGTTCAGAATGCACAAGGTCAGATAATTGAATTCATTACTGGATCTGATTCATTGCCAATCATCCAATAAAATTCACTCTTTTTTATTCCAAGTTTTATGGATTGGGAAATAATATGTTTTAATTATACTAAGTTTTTTCAAAATAAAAACTATTTTCATATTGTCAATTCTGTTTCTATTTTTTGTCATCTAAAAACAATAAAACTGTTAATTGCGGGGAGGGTCTACAAAAATCCAGAAAACCTTCGCCTGTAAGGAATCTCTGTAGACCGATCTACAGAGTACATCTCTTTATCTAAATATTTGCTATATTTTTTTTGATCAATACATATCTAGCTTGTTTACTATATGATCTCTTACGCGATCAATAATACAACGTAAAACAATTTCAATTTTATTTTATCATTGTTTTCTACGTAATACAACGTAATCCATTTCAAATATGCGCATGTTTGACAAAAATAGTCTAGGAATGAATGATCAAAAAAATAACAATTAGATTTGATTTTCTTGTAATTGTATTCTACTGTACTAGTGCTATTTTTCTCATGCTGTTTATCTTTTCTAAAATATCGTTCTTGAGTTGAATTGGATTCAAACTAGGTCTTGAAACTATCAAAATAACATAGCTGGAAAACTCAAATGAAAGTGTAGTAAACCTCTCTCTTTCAAGAATCGAACTTGTCACTTTGCCAAACTCATCATCGTGATCCCGATTCATTGATGTCTGAAGAACACACTGCATGAAGAATATCTCTCTCTTCTGTGTAGTCAAAGCCTTGTCTACTCCTTCTTCTCTGGCTTTGGTTTCTATGACTCTGCCTTTGTGGTTTAACACTGCAACTAATTCGATATCCCTGTCTAGATTGACAATATCATTGCATAATGTGTCAAAGCCAAAATGACTATCGTGTATTATTGACATTACTACTAGATGTAATTTGTGATTCAAAAGGATAAGCCGTATAGACTGTTACTACTTATGATGACTATATAGAAAATAAGATACTATGTACCGTTAATTCTTCAAATTATTTCCAAGTTTGATCTTTCAAGAGTTAAAGAGACAATCAAGTTTTTATCTATCAAGATACTATTTGTTTCTCAGGCAAGTGCTATGGTGGAATCAATTACAATTCTAGTACAATATAAGATAAAAAAGAAAAAACTTGCCAAAGCAATTAGTGCTATATCAGAGTACATGGAGAAAGTAAAAACAAATGAACCGGGAACAACGGAATACAAAGTGTTTCAAGATGGGGATGATGATACTTTATTTGTGCACATCATGTCTTTTGTAGACAAGGCTGCAAAAAAGACACATGAAAAAAGTGAACATCTAAAAAAGTTGAAAAAAATATTAATTCCAATCTCTAAAGGAAAAGCTGTATACACTAGTATGATACAGGTGCAACATTTTGTGACTACAGAAAAATCTGAGGAAACTAAGAAAGATACATCCTAACATGAAACCATCTAAATGAAATCTAACTCATTTCTTATTGTAATTATTTTACAATAATTTAGTCAATGTCCGCAGTGAAATTTTTATACAATATATACAGTTTTATGAAAATTATTGGTGACCTACACGTTGAAGAAAAGTATCGATTCTTTTCTGAAGGTCATTGTATATTTCTAACACTGTCCTGTTTCCATTAATTGGTATTAGACCATATTTTTTTTGCATTGCATGAAATTCTTGTGAAATCCTTTTCTGATAAATCAAAAATGATTCGTACAGATCTTCTGAGAGGCCAATGTCTGCACCTGATTCGTAATGGTCTAGCGCAGAATTTTTCTGAAACACTCTGTGTATCAATACAGATGGTTCAACATCTAGATAAAACACAATGTCTGGCTTTATGGCAAATCCGTACAAATTATGACACCACGTTCTGTCAAGTCCTCTCACCAAGTTTCTTGCTATGAGGGTGTAGATGTATCTGTCAGCAAGTACGATGTAACCTGCCTGTAGTGCGGGTATTATCTTGTATTCAAATTGGTCTGCAAAGTCTGCAGCATAATACAGTGCTAAAGTTTTTCTTCCTAGGTTATAGTCTCTTTTTGCCTCCAGTATTCCTCTGCCTACAAGCTCTGATCGTTTGAGGCCAGTGTTGAGTACTGCATGACCGTCTGCTTCTAACCTTGTTGTGATGTCTTGGATATGTGTACTACGCCCTGATGCATCTGGACCTTCTATTACAATGAGTCTTCCCTTGATTTCTATGTCCTGTAGATTCTTTATGCCATGACCATAAAATTCTACAGTTCTCTTTCCAAGATCTTTGTATTTTGTTCGTGACATTTTTTTATCTCCTAGTCCTTACCTTGTTTGTCTGATGACCTTCTAGAAGAGGCATGATCTTTTTTCGTACAATGTTTTGTTGTTCTTCAATATTCATAGTTCCATCTATTACTGTAAATCCTTCACTTTCTGCAAGCGAATCATATTGTTCGATTATTCTTCCCTGGAAAATCCTATAGCTTTCATATTGATCATTACTCAAATTCATATCCATACCAGCTTCGTAATACTTTAGCTTAGGTCTGCCTATCAAAATCCTGTCAACTGCAATGTCAACTGGAACCTTAAAATAAAATGCAACATCTGGTTTTATTGCAAAATCATAAACTTTCTTTACCCATTCTGGATTGCAGCCTCTTACAATGTCTCTTGCAAAAGCTGTATACACATATCTGTCTGCTAGTACAAAATGACCTGCTCTTAGTAACGGTGAAATATTTCTCTCATATCTATCTGCAAAGTCTGTAGCGTGCAACAAGCTAAATGTAGTTGGTGTGAGTAATCCTTTCTTCTTTCCCTTTGAGGTGATCTCTTTTACCATTTCTGAGGAATTCCATTCTGATTTGAATACACTGACACCCTTGTATGCAAGCCATTTCTCTAAAAGATGAATTTGGGTTGATTTTCCTGAGCCATCTATACCTTCTACTATGATTAACTTGCCTCTAGACTCTGTCTTCATACTTGAATCACTGCGGTGCAAGGCAATTTTAGGTTTTACAGAAATTACCATGATTTCTCACCTGACATTTGTTTTGTAGAATTGATATGAAGTAATGACTGTGATCTATATAGTGATTGTAACTCTATGAAACATATGAAATCATGGTCGAATTTTTGATATCCGACCCCCTCAAATCTAATTTAATGGAATGCCGCATTACAATTTCTTTAACTGATAAATACATGAAAAATTGATGACTGGTCAATGGATTTGTTAATACTACGACATGGTGAGGCAGGCAGACGTTCTCTGTCCCCAGGGGATTCTAAAAGACAACTTACTTTGGAAGGTAGACAAGAAATTACAGATTTATCAAATGGTTTACAATCTTTGAAGATAAAACTGGATTGCATCTTTACTAGTCCTCTTTTAAGATCTAAACAAACCGCCGAAATTGTAGCAAAATCTCTAAAATATGGTGGTAAAATTGAAGAGATTGATTCTTTAAAACCAGAAGGCAATAGGTTGGAATTTTACTCTGTCTTGTCAAAATTGAAACGTGATTCTGTGGTGCTTGTGGTAGGCCATGAACCATATCTGAGTGAAATGATAAGTGAGGCAATATCTCAATCTGGTTGCAGAATACGTCTAAAGAAAGCAGGTTTGGCAAGGATAAAAGTGATCTCGACGCTACCAAAAATCAAAGGAGAGTTGAGATGGTTACTTACTCCAAAACACCTAAACAAAATTGCGTGAGACATTACGTTTCCTATGTTTTTCATTTAGTAAAAAAATGTAAATCAGAAGTAGATTAATAGTAACATGTTAGTATCAAGGCAGGTAATGTTTAGCTGAAAATATCTGTAATTGATCTTGGCTTTAACTCTGCCAAATTAGTAATCTATAATGTTAAAGATGATGATTCATTTGATGTTTATCAGCAGGAGGGAGTAAAAGTACGACTAGGGGAAGGGCTTGACGAAAAAGGTACATTGGGTAAAAAACCAATGTCAAGAGCAATTGACACATTAAAAATTTTTAAAGAAATAATTCAATTGAATCCGATAAAATCTGTATTACCTATTGCTACCAGTGCCGTAAGAGAAGCAAGTAACCGAGATGACTTTGTCAATTCTGTTTCCAAAGAAACTGGATTTAATTTCAAAGTTTTATCTGAACGAGAAGAAGCACTGTATTCCTATGTTGGTGCAATAAAATCACTTCATATTCCTGACACATTATTCTTTGATATTGGAGGCGGAAGTCTTGAAATTGTACATGCAGAACGATTCAAGATAAAAAAAGTAATCTCACTGCCTCTAGGATCTCTGAGATTAACAAATCAATTTGATGGAAAAAAAGGCAAGTTTACTGACAAGAATCTCAAAAGCCTTCAGAGATACATATGGGATCTTCTTCCAAACAAAAAAGATTTGGGTCTTGGCAAGGATACTAAACTTGTAGGAGTTGGGGGCGCACTGCGTGCATTGGCTAGATATGAACAAAGGCTTTCCAAATATCCTTTGGATAAAATAAATAATTATAAAATTAGTCATAAATCTCTTGATTCTACAGTTGACAAACTGTCAAAGATGAAATCTGATGATATTTCAAAAATTTCAGTAATTGGCTCCAGCAGGGCAGAAACCATTGTCGCAGGATCTTGTGTGATTAATACATTGATGGAAAAATATGATTTCTCAAATCTATATGTGAGTAATCATGGACTCCGTGAGGGCGCACTATCAATATTTCTAGAGGATCCAAAGATGTATCATGATGGAAATATCACGGCAGAACAAATTCGAAAGACAATAGGTCTTGATGAACGACATAAAACTAGTCCAGAAAAACAAAGTCTCCTTAACAATTTGTATTCTACTCAATTAATCTCTAATAGAGAGAGAAAGATACTTGATTACGCTGAAAAAAACATATCTGAAAAGTCGTCATACAGTAATCCGCAAAGCGTGTTCTATTCTATCATGGATGAAGATCTACCACTTGATCATAATGATCATCTAGTTTTGGGACTTTCTCTTGTTCATGCAAGGCATTCAAAGACATCTGATTGGTTATTTTCAAGGTATAAGACAATCTTGTCTGAACAGGATAAAATATCCATGAAAAAAATATCGGTACTAGTTACACTACGAAAGATTCTAGAGAGAACCAAATCAAGGGTTGATCTAAAATTACATGGTCAGAGAATAGTAGAGTTTGTCATAACTCCGTCAAGATCAACTCAGACTTTTTTGCTAAAAGATACACTACGAAAATTTGAAACTGTATTTGATGTCAAGGTAATCCTCTCAGTTCGTTCGTATCAAGGAAGCTCACATAATGCTATGCTAGAACTTTAAATCAAAATTATGTACCTTTGGATGTTTTCTAAAAAAAGTAATAAATGCATTATATTTCTTGTTTCGTTCCAAAACTTCAGCTGATATGATATCTGAATATGTTGAGCTTTGCCCGATGCTTTTGAGATATTCTATTATCATATCACTATCGTGAATTTCACCAAGCATGTCTTGAATTTTTTTTAAATTTTCAAGTATCTCTACAATTGGCTTTTTGTCTGATGAAATCTCAAGAGAATATCGTAATTTTTTAAAATCTTTTCTGAGCATGTGAAGTTCGTCAATTTTTTTCTCATCTCTGAGCGCAATTATTGTATTTTTCTGTATGTTCAGCACTATATCATCCAAAACCGCACGGTATTTTTTTTCTAGTTTTGACTCTCTTAAAGCGGATTTGAGAATTTTGGGGATGGATGAATGTGATATCTTGAGTGCTAGTTTGTTGGCATTTCTAACATGTTCGATTCTGGAATCTTTCAAGGACTGGACTAGATTTTGTGTTTTGTCTGGATGTTTTGATTCCATGTTAGCACAAATTATGTCAAAATCTCTTATCCTTGTATTCATTTTGAAAAGATCCTTTGTTTGTTTCATGTAGTTTATCATCTTTTTTTGTTTTTGTGCACTCTTTGGAAGAATCCTATGTGATGTCTCTAAACGTCTAATTGATACTCTGATATCATGTATATTCTCGTCATTAGGATTTGTTATGTATTTGTCCAGTTCTTGATTAAAGTTATTTAAAATCCTTTTAAATTTTTTAAGAAATGTTTTCTTGTTAATCACAAGTAATTTTTTCATTTTATTTATTGTAATACATCATTTCTTTTAAGTTCTGGTAATTGTTTTGATACATCAATGTATGTTGAAAACTCTGTGATGACTTTGTGACACTGTTGTGTGGAATTTAGCATTAATGTGATATTGCATTTATGAAAAGCATTATGACAAATGACACTGCCGCACTGGCAGGAATGGTAATTATCCATGCCCACACGATTCTTTTTCCAATGCCCCATCGTACTGCGGACATTCTTCTTACTGCTCCTACTCCCATTATGCTTCCAGAAATCGCATGTGTAGTACTTGCAGGAATTCCAAGCCATGCGAGAGTTGCTAGTATACTAGCTGCGCTTGTTTCTGCTGCAAATCCTTGATATGGTCTAAGCTGAGTAATCTTTACTGCCATTGTCTTTACTATTCGCCAACCTCCAATGAACGTGCCGAGGCTTATTGCTAATGCAGCCATTACGATCACATAGTATGGGACACTAAACTTTGTGATCACTCCTTGAGTTAGTAGAATCAAGGCAATGACTCCCATTGTTTTTTGTCCATCATTTGCCCCGTGGGTTAACGAAAAATATGTAGCGGAAACCAGCTGTAACCTACCAAATGCAGAATTTACTGCATGTGGTTTTGCTTTTGCAAATACTGCCATTATTGCCAGTCCGACTGCAAATGCCGCAACAAAACCTGCAATTGGGGAGACTAGAATTCCCATTAGGACCTTTTGAATTCCATCTGCTATTAGCACGTGTGAGCCTGCTCCTGCTATCCCTGCTCCTATGATTCCGCCTACTAGTGCATGACTACTAGATGTGGGCAATCCTAACAACCATGTTATGATATCCCAGACTATGGCTCCGACCAAAGCACCAATTATTATGTTAAGCGTAACAAAATCTGGATTTATGATTCCCTTTCCTATTGTTGTAGCAACTGCAACTCCAAATAGAAATGGACCAACAAAGTTTGCTGCAGCTGCTAATGTTACTGCATGTAATGGTCTTAGAATTCTTGTGCCAACTATTGTTGCAATCGAGTTTGCTGCATCATGAAATCCGTTAAGAAAATCAAAAAATAGGGCAACTAATATTGCTACAATCGCTAGTTCGATCATACAAATACCTATGTGTATTTGAGAACAATGTCTTCTATAGAGTCTGCAACATCCAGGCATCTATCTGAAGCATGTTCGAGTGCTTCATAGGTATCTTTCATCTTGATTATGTTGATGACATCTGTTGTTTCAAATAATTCTGCCATTGCTTTACGATATATGGCATCAACATTATGTTCTTGGTCGTTTACGGTACGACAATGTTCAATTATTGATTTGTCTGCCTTTACTTTATTTAATTTAGTAATCATGAAATTGATTTCCTTTGTAGAATTGTGAATCTCTTTTGCTATTTCTAGCATATATGGTGGAGTAGATTTAATTTTAAAACCAATCAGTCTTCCAGATATTCCTTCTATGTAATCGATGATGTCGTCAGTCTTTGAGGCAATCCTGGAAATATCTTCTCTATCTAATGGAGTTATGAAGGTCTTGTTTAATTCTTCAAATATGGAATGTGTAAGTTTGTCAGCTTCTTTTTCTATTGTTTCAATCTGTGCATGAACCTGGATTAATTTATCAAAGTTTGTAAATAATTCCACCAACAGTTTTGCAGATTCTTCTGCTTTATTCGCAAGATCATTTAAGATCATAATGATTTCTTTATCATTTGATTTTATCCATGATAACCATTGTGCCATGTAGATCCTCCTAAAATTCATAGATAAATACCTGCTCTATATGGGATACGTAATCTATATAGGCAGAAAAATACACACGATCTGTCGTTTAACTTGCTTTAGAGTGAATTATTCTCTGAAATTACGTCTTGCACCGTCTCATTGATCACTGCTTCTGCAATATCACTTGAATATTCTGCAGTTCGACGAATATCTTCTAGGACAAACTTGATTACACTAGAATATTTCTTTGATTCTTCCAGGCTGTCTGTAAATTCTCTTTCTTTTTCAGCTATTCTATGTGCATTTGATGCGACATTGTCTGCAAGAGTATAATCTCTTTTGTTTAGAGCTAGAATGGAATCTTCAAAGACCTTAAGCGAGTCCTCACTTAGGCGTGTTATTTTTTGTATCAGTGCTGGCTCTAAAGTTGATTTTAGGAATTTTATTCTGCTAGCAATTGATACTGCATGGTCTGCTATTCTCTCAATTGACTTGACTACAATTCTATAACTAATGCAATCTGATGGCTTTTTGAGTCCAATATCACGAAGGATCTTTTCGTGTTCAACTGCAAGTGTCAAGTTTCGAAGTATGTACAAACTGAATCTGTCTACTTCGTCATCTAGATGTGTTATTTCTTCACCTGATTCTACATCCATTTCTTTCAGTGCGTCAATTGCCTGCCTGTGCATAGTTGATGTGAGTAGAAACATCCTCTTGAGTGCATCACTTATTGAAAGTTCTGGAAGGCTAGTTAGAATTTGGATTGTAATGGATTCTGGAGTGGTTTCAACTATTTCTGTTCCTATCATGTTTTTTCTTACAAGGTCTCTTATTGCTTGTTTGTGTTCTATCTGAATCCTACCTCCTTTTGCATGGACTTCAATAATCTGATATCCTGCCAAATACATTGCAATAACTTTTCTCTGAATTGATTCGACGGAATCTTTCTGGCTTATGACTGTCTTTGATTTTGAAATCTTTGGAGATGAATAGTTTTGTGTTGGTAATATTGAAAGAGACTTGTTAACATTTTTAATTATTGAAACAGGGTCTCCTGTTTTTAGTTTGAGTTCATCAACCCATTTTTTTGGAAGTGATAAAACATACGTAGATCCGCCCACGAGTTGTAGTTTTCTAACCTCTTTATCGTTTAGTACTTCTGACATGCATCAATTGTATTTCTTATAGTTAAAGCACTTGTCTCCCAATTCTATGTATGTCTATATAGTTAACCATAGAACTATGAAATCTAAGAAATTATGGTCGATTCTCTCATATTTGATTTGACAACCAAATGTGTTACATGATATCTGTTAAAATGAAGAAAGGATCGCCTATCACTGATAAAATTTTCAAATATGTTGCTATTGGAGCTGCCACTTATGTTCTGGCAATTATAGCTATGATTGTAGTTAATCTTACTACTGGATCAGCTCAAGTTTGGCAACAAGAAGGAATCTCTTTTCTTACTGGTTCTGACTGGAATTCTGTTGAAGGTAGGGAGTCATATGGTGCAGCACCTTACATCATGGGCACTCTAGTTAATGCTGGAATTGCCATGGCAATTTCGGTGCCTCTAAGCTTTGGAATTGCCATGTTTCTTTCTGAACTTGCACCTAAATTACTCCGAACTCCGCTTGCTATGGTTATAGAACTTCTCGCAGCTGTGCCAAGTGTAGTGTATGGATTGTGGGGTCTTCTTGTTTTTAGAACATATATTCAAAACTGGATAGAAGTACCGCTTCACAATCTATTTGGCGATCAAAGTATAATATTTGCTGGAACTCCATTTGGGTTGGATATTCTTACTGCAAGTATCGTTCTGGCAATCATGATTGTTCCTACCATAGCTTCTATCTCAAAAGAGATCATGTTGGCAGTACCAAACAGTCAACGTGAAGCTGCATACATGCTTGGGGCAACAAAATGGGAAGTTTTTAGAATCGCAGTTTTACCATATTCTAAATCTGGATTAATTGGTGCTACGATACTAGGTCTTGGAAGAGCTGTAGGAGAAACAATGGCAGTCACAATGTTGATAGGAAATGCAACAGGTGCAGCAGCCTTTCCATCTTCTCTATTTGCACCTGGACAAACATTGGCAAGTATAATGGCAAATGAATTTGCAGAAGCTTCTCAAGGAGGCCTTCATTTAGCGGCTCTTGTTGGTGTTGGACTGATTTTATTCATGATGGCTTTTGCCATAAATGTAGTTGCACATCTTTTTGTTGCAAGGGTAGTAAAATCTCATGAGGGAGCAGTATTGGCATGATAACTGTTGAACAGAGAACAGAATTTAGAAAACATTTTCGCTATAATGTTGGTAGAAGACTTGTTCTGGACAAAGTAGTCAAATGTGTGGTTTTCATGTGTGTATTGGTTGCAATTGTACCGCTTATAGCTATACTAGTCAACGTCTTTAGTAATGGTGCAAGTGCTTTATCGTGGAGTTTTCTTACTGAAGTACCTGGAGCAGTAGGAAGTGATGATCCTGGTGGAATAGGTCCAGCTATTCAAGGAACTTTGGTACTTATTGGATTGTCTAGTCTCATAGGTGTTCCAATTGGTGTTATGGGAGGAATATTTCTTTCAGAATATGGCAACAACAGATATGGTAGAACTGTGAGATTTTTTAACGATGTTCTTGCAGAATTTCCAACAATTGTAATTGGAGTGTTTACATTCGTCTTGATTGTTTTGACTTTTGGAGACTTTTCTGTTTGGGCCGGATCTTTTGCGCTTTCTATTATTATGCTGCCTATTATAATGAGAACAACTGAAGAATCACTCAAGTTAGTGCCTGTTACATATAGAGAAGCAGGATATGCACTTGGAATTAGAAGATGGAAAGTAGTTTTTACAATAGTACTCAGTAGTGCAAGGAGCGGTCTCATCACAGGAATTTTGTTATCGGTTGCAAGAATTGCTGGAGAAACAGCACCGCTTGTATTTACAATTCTTGGAAGCAGCCAATTCATACAAGACTTCGGTGGACCAGTTGATGCACTTCCACTTAGAATATGGAGACTTTCATCTCTTCCATATGATAGTGCAGTAGCTCAAGGGTGGGGCGGTGCATTCATTTTGATAATTATTGTTCTTTCAATAAATATCGGTGTGAGATATTTGTTCTTACAAAAGAAAGGACAAACACTATTAAAGTTCAGAAAACTCGGGAGCTTATCATGATGGAAACAATGACAAAAGTTCCATTGAAAGATAATTCTACTGAAGATGTAAAATACAAACTCATTGCAGAAAATATTTCTGCAAGCTATGATGGTATTGTTTCCGTCAAAAATATCTCAATGAAGTTCCGGGACAGGGCTGTTACTGCACTCATTGGACCTTCTGGTTGTGGAAAGACAACATTTCTTAGATGTTTAAACCGGATGCATGAACTTACAAAGAATGCGACATTGACCGGAAGAGTTTTGCTTGACGGAGAAGATCTTTATTCTAACAAGGTAGACCCAATAATAAATAGGAGAAAAATAGGGATGGTATTTCAAAAACCAAATCCATTTCCCACCATGTCTATTTATGACAATGTTGCATGCGGATTGAAACTTAACGGCGTAAAAGACAAAAAAATAATCGATGAGGTGGTAGAAGGATGTCTCAAGATGGCATCGCTTTGGAATGAAGTAAAAGGTGACTTGAAAAAACCAGGCATGAGTCTTTCAGGAGGTCAACAGCAACGTCTGTGTATAGCACGAGCACTTGCCATACAACCTGAAGTTCTCTTAATGGATGAACCTGCCTCAGCACTCGATCCAATTGCAACCCAAAAAATAGAAGAAATGATACAAGAGTTGAAAAAAGAATACACCATAATTATTGTAACACATAACATGCAACAGGCAACTAGAGTCTCTGATTATACTGGATTTCTATATCTTGGAGACTTGATAGAATTTGGAGAAACAAAACAAATCTTTGAAAATCCTAGAAATGAAATAACTGCCAAGTATGTTCAGGGTCAGTTTGGATAAACTATGACACGTCTCATTGATCCGCATCTTGCAAATTTATCTGAAATGATGAAACAAATGTGCGATCTTTCAGTTCAATGTACAAATCTTGCAATTGATGCATACCTAGGTGGTCAAAATGCACGAAAAGAAGTACAAGATCTCTCAAAACAAATGATGGATCTGTATGATAGAGTTGGCGAACTAACATTTGACATGATTTTGAGATATCAACCGGTAGCAAGTGATTTTAGACTCATACGCTCTTCACTTGAAATTTCATACGGATTTACTAGACTTGGAAGATATGCATATGACATAACATTGGTTAGAGATACTTTTGGCGATCTTTCTGATTGTAAAAATGAAGTGATCTATACTCTATCTGGTGAGATAAAGCAGATGGTTAGACTTGCTGTAGAATGTTTTGCAACACTTGATTTGGAAAAGGCCACGGAGTTAAGGACTGATGAAGATCTTGTTGACAAATACTATAACAAGCATTTGCCAATGTTGATAACCTTGAGTAGTGTCAAATGTGCACTTGCTGATGCCCTTGTTCTTCGATATATGGAACGAATGGCCGATCATGCTGCATTTGTAGGCGACTCTGTAAGCTATATTGTTACCGGCGCAAGAACATATCACTAGTTCTGTTTACAAAATTTATTTTGCAAATTCTAATCTATATAGATTACTAATTAATATGAAAACTATGTTGACCAAGGGTAAATAGAATACATTCTCTGTTGTCACTATGACTAAAAAAATCATTATGGGATTTACATTAATGTTAATCCTAATAGTGCCCGCAATGTCGTTGCATGCAAGTGCACAAACTAGCCAATCTTATACGATCACAGGGGCAGGATCAACCTTCGTGTTTCCATTGATGGACAACTGGAGAGTTGAATACAACAAAATACATCCTGAGATCATGTTAAACTATCAATCAATTGGTAGTGGAGCTGGAATAAAGCTCTTGGAGCAAAAAAGTGTAGACTTTGGAACATCTGATGCACCATTATCTGCAGCTGATATGCAAAAAGCTCCTGGTGTACTTACCATTCCAGAATCAATAGGTGGAATAACAATTACCTATAATCTTCCTGGAATTGATAAGGGGTTAAAACTAACAGGACCTGTAATTGCACAGATCTTTATGGGAAATATTACCTCATGGAATGATCCTGCAATAGTAAATCTTAATCCTGGAACAAGTCTGCCTAGCCAAAAAATAGTGGTAGCGCACAGATCTGATGGATCTGGAACAACGTATGCGTTCACTGATTATCTTTCAAAAATCAGTCCAGATTGGAAGACTAAGATAGGTCAAGGAAAATCAGTGCCATGGCCAGTTGGTACTGGAGGTCAAGGAAATGCAGGCGTGGCAAACATTGTAAAAACTACACAATATGCCGTTGGATATGTAGAATTGGCATATGTCTTCCAAAATAAAATGACATATGCATTTGTCCAAAACGCTGATGGCAATTCCTTTGTGGAGCCTACTCTTGATAGCATTGCAGCTGATGCTGCGGTAGCTAGTGGACACCTGCCTGCTGCAGATGGTGACTGGAGTGCTGTGTCTATAGTGAATGAACCTGGAAGCAACTCGTATCCAATATCTACACTAACCTATGTTATGATATACAAGGATTTGAGTATGGTAAATGGAGAAACACAAGACAAGTCTACTCAAGTACTTGATTTTCTTAACTGGGTAATCAACGATGGTCAACAGTACGCTTCAGGTTTGTTGTACGTACCTCTGCCAGACTCGATAAAGAAGATTGATGAAGCTGGACTTGCACAAGTATCATTTTCTGGAGGCGCAGTTCCAGAATTTGGCCCAATTGCAGCTCTAGTTCTTGCAATTGCAATTGTATCTATAATTGCAGTTTCGTCAAAATCTAGAATTGGATTTAATCCAAAAATCTAAAACTCTTTTCTTTTTTATTGTATAAAATCATCTGACGATAATTATTTAATTTTTAAATTCATTGTTACAATAATGATTCTTCATAGCGTACGTTGATCGAAAAACGAATTACATACATCACCATAGTGTACAGCTATTTACGTGATCTATGTCGATTATATGTAAATAAACAAATCCTTCATACCACTCAATGACAAATAAAATCTTTTTAGGATTAGCATTGATGCTAATTCTAATAGTACCGACAACTGTTCTTAGTGCACGTGCAGACACTACACCGCCACCAGCACCTGCTGATGGCGACAAGTTCAACTACAATGCAGGGGGATCAACTTTCGCATTTCCAATAATTGATAAATGGAGAGTACAATATCATGATCTATATCCTGGAATTACATTGAACTACCAACCTATTGGTAGTGGCGCTGGCATTAAGCTGTTTACCGCCAAGAAAGTAAGCTTTGCAGGAACCGATGCACCATTGCAGTCATCTGATATTGCAAAGGCTCCAAAAGGAACACTAACCATTCCAGAGTCATTGGGTGCAATAGTTGTTACATACAATCTTCAAGGCGTTCAGAAAAGCGGACTCTTGTTAACTGGAGATGTAATAGCAAAGATCTATCTGGGTCAAATCATTTACTGGCATGACCCTGCTATTGTAAAACTACAAACTGATCCAGCAATTGCAAAAGCATTGCAGGCTGATAGAAACAAGATAATTCTTGTTCATAGGTCTGATGGATCTGGCACAACATTTGCCTTTACAGGCTATCTTTCACAAGTTAGCTCTGATTGGAGTGCAAAAGTAGGACACTCTACATCTGTTCCATGGCCAACCGGAATGGGCGGCTCAGGCAACGCAGGAGTTGCTGCAATAGTAAAGAAAGTTCCAGAATCCATAGGATATGTTGAATTGGCATATGCCAAGACCAACAAATTGTCATCTGGTATCCCAATGACATACGCCTATGTTCAGAACCACGACAAGACTGCATTTCTTGATGCTACTGTGACCACAACTGCCGCAGCTGCGGCAGGAACAATATCTTCACTGCCAGCATCTGACGGAGTGTGGAGCAATGTATCCATCAATAATGCACCAGGACCTAATGCATATCCAATTACAACATTCACCTATCTATTGGTGAATCCAAACCTTGAACAACTCAAGGGTATGAATAAGCAACAGGCACAGGATCTTGTCCACATGCTTTACTGGTTTGTAACAGACGGACAGCAATACTCTACAAAACTATTGTATGTACCACTACCAAGTGCAGTACAAGAAATAGACAAGAAGGGTATTTCTGAAATAAAATTCAACGGACAACAGCTCTGGTCATATCCATAAGGACATCTTTCCTTTTCTTTTTATTTTCTTTAATTGCTATTGTATGATATAATTTACCATGTGTAATGTATTGAAATGTTTACCATTGGACCACATGACTTCTATGGTATACTATTGAAACTATTTGCACTCTGCTAAAAACAAAGATCTACTCATTACAAGTGTGATTGTATAATGCCTGATGAAAGTTGTAGAATCTGTGGAGGCGAACTTGTAAAGCACCTTTGGTGTGGTCAGTGTAGAAAAACAATACAAAAAATATGCAAGATATGTAGCAGGGAAACATCTAGACAACAACATACAGCATGCCACTCTAATCTGGTAGATGTGGGCTATTTGACAAAAACTACCATGGCCAGTTGAAAATCTAGCCCTGAGTTGAATATAAAAATAAGAAAGAGGGTTAGTTCTTAACTATTGATTGTCGTAATGTCACTTTCATCTTGTATGCCGTGAGAATTTCCTTGCATCTGTTTCTTATGGTGACCTCAGTTATTCCTGCAACACTTGAGACATCTCTTTGTAAGATGCTCTGTCCAAGAAGGGTTGATGCTATGTACAAGTATGCAGCAGCCAACCCATTTGGTGCCTTTCCGTCTGCAAGACTGTGATCAGATGTCTTTTCTGCAATTTCTGCAGCAAGTCTTTCTACACGAACTTCAAGCTTTGCCAGATTTGCTATTTTTGATATGTATTTCTCAAGAGTGACTGTAGGTGCTGTATTAGAACCAAGTTCCATCACAAGTGTTCTATAGTATTTTGCTGTCAATTTGACATTGAGCTTTTCTTCCTTTGAACTTCCTGTTGCAGCACAGATCTCGTCAAGGGATCTTACAACATCGCATTGTTTGCATGCCATGTAAATTGTTGCAGCGGACATGCAAGCAACTGACTTGCCTTTTGCATCTGCCTGTCCTTGGAAGTTTCTGTATATCATGGATGCTGACTCGATTACATTTCTTGGCAGTGATAGCGCATGACATGTTTCTCCTATCTTTGCTAAAATGTTTGCAAGTCTTCGCTCTTCTGGAGATGCAACCCTTATCCTAGTCTGCCATTTTCTTAGGTTGTACATCTGGTTTGCCATATCACTTGATATTGTTCTTCCACTGAAGTCTTTTGTTCCCAATGCAATCTCTGTTCTGATTCCCAAGTCATGTTGTGCATAACTTGTCTGTCCTGATGCTCTTGTCAACTTCATTTTTTCTTCAGGATTTGTTGCTCTTGATTCAATTCCATAATCTGGCATCTGTTCCATTGCGACCAATCCACAGCCTGAACAAATCTTCTCGCCACTATGAGTGTCGTCAATCAAATTAGAACGACATTCCGGGCAATGTGTTTGTAATTCTGTTATTGTGGTCATCTTCTTCTTCCTTTGAATCGTTTTGGTCTCATCACAGGAGTTTCTTCGACGATGAAAACTTTCTTTCCGATTTGTTTTTTTATGTTGTTGGTAAGCGGAACTGCCGACGCATATGGTGCATCAACAGGACCTATCATTTCTGATACTTTGGCGACTTTGACTCCAGAATTGTCTACGACTATCTGGTTATCTCTTAGTTGTTTTGTGAGTCTGATGATGACTCTACCGCTACTCGCTAGATGTAATACTTCGCCTACCTCCTGCAATTGCATTCTCAACAAAATACTGTTATCAATACGGTTCTGTCAACATTACTTTAGCTGCAAGCTATAAAGGATATTTACTTGGATTGTTTGGCTCTTTTTGAAACTAATTTTTCCGAAATTGCAGAAATCATTTTGGATTTTGGCTTGGCCTTTGCAAGTGTTATGTAGCCAGACCTTACATATGGTCTTCTTGGAAATCTAACTTGATCATTTGTCTCGGTTGGTTCTAATCCTGCCGACTTGGCAGCGGCAATCAATTCGTTTAGTGATGGGTCAAAGATGCTCTTTTCGCGAGAAACTTTTCTACCCATTTTCTTAGTGATGGTCTTATTGAAATAGTCCAGCCAGATTACGACATGTTCGTAATCCTTCATCTTATCACTTTATCAAGATTGCATTTACTACGCCGTCTTGACCAGGTCTTGAAATTACCCTGCATTGACCTGCCTCGGTTTCTAAAATTGCGCCTTTTGAAATTACTCCACGTCTTTCATAGTCTTTGTTTGATGGATTTTTTAACACTTTGAGAATCTTTAGTTTTTTAACTTTGGAACCTGGAACTGTCAAGTTGACAACGTCTGTTGTCTTTAACGATGTTTTTTGATTTCCTCCTCTAGTCTTACGGGTTACAGTTACTTGTTCTCCTGGTATTGCCTCTACTGAATATCTGTCAATTTCATATTTTCGTCTTGATCTGAGTGGGTATCTTCTACCGCCAGTAATCTTACTTGTTGCAAGATTTTCCACAGATTTCTTCATGTTGACTCGATAAAGTATCTCTAATTTATACCATTTACAGGTGGGGACACTATTTTTGAACCAGTTATTGACTTGTCTGGGTCAAGGGCTCGGTAGAAACTTGTTGTGCTTGCTGTTGTATGGCCTGACTTGGACTTCTTACTTTTGTAAAGAGTTTTTGCTTGAGAAGATCCATGTCTCCCTGTATTCCAAAATATTTCTGGAACTTTTCTGTAGTGTTGTAGATCTTTAGCCTGCCGACATTTTGATGTTCGATATAGTCCAATTGCTGTAATTGCTTTAGATGCATGTATACTCCAGAACCTCTTACTTCCACTAGTCTCTTTGAAGAAACAGGTTGCATGTATGCAATATATGATAACGTCTTGAGAGTGGCTGTTGGCAAAAGTGGTTTTGAGGCGTATTTTCTAATTACTGTGTTAAACTCTGGTTTTAGTTGAAATACATATGACCCATCTGGCAAACTTGCAACTTCGATTGCCTTGAAGACTGTTTTTGTCTTTTTTACAAGATTTGTCATTAGGGCCAAAGTCTTGGTTCTTGATTCTGTCCCTGATGCCTTGATCAATTCTTCTATGGTCAATGGCCTTCCTGCTGAATATAGCGCAGCCTCTAGTCTTGCCATGGCATCATCGTCTTCAATCTTGCCCATTTACAATATCATAGGTATGCTAGAGCATACTTAAATGAAATTCCTACTTAGTGTTGATTTGATTGTAAATTTCTATTTTATCAGCGAGACTATGATATCGTCTTCTGTCTGTTCAAGATCTACTTTCATATCCCTTGCCAAAAATAAAATGGCAAAGAAACATCTGATTACATCGATAAGCTCAAGTTCTGACACTATTACCTTGAAGGAGCCAAAGCCCGTGGTCTTTATCTTGTTCATTATTAACTCCTCGTACTGACCTATTATTTTCTCAAGGGAGATAAAGTAATCATCAAAGTTAGGGGCCTGGACTGGCTCAAATTCTAACTGTCTTCTGCTTGAACTTGGGTTTGCTATTGTTCCAATGAGGTTCTCAAGAACTGATAGTAGCTCATCTAACGTTACTGGATATGTTGATTCATGCCTATATGGCATGTTTATCACTTCAATATCGATATCTTCTCTCTGGGTGAGCGGTTTTTTCTCCATGGCTGCCTTTTGCAGTGCAAAGATGCTCTCTACCTTCATCCTATGTATCATTGCAGAAGATAGTGCTGCAATTCCTGCAACTCGGAGATCTTTTTTATCTGTCTGACTTAGAATTTTGATTAAAATATCTAGTATGCTTACTACGTTGATACTCCATACGTCTTTTTTTGAAACATCTAGTGGGCTAAACAGTATGTTTACAGGAGGTTGCGAAATGCCTACGCTAGGATTTTCCTTGCTCACTCTATTACTGCTTCATTTTTGTTTATAATACGTGTGTTATCTACTCTTTTCTTAGTTCAAGTCAAGAGTTTTCTTCTTACACAAATCAAATATTATACTCGATCTTGTATATTGCTGATAATGGAAGAAGATCTAGAGAGATTTGATCTGGCCTGTACGTACTTGAAAAATGATCAAAATATGACTGCTCATACAATGTTCATGAATCTTGCCCAAAAGGAAATGAAGAACAATAACTATCGAGCAGGACTATATCTCATACTTGCCTCTGAGTGCAAATCACGACAAGGCAAGGAAAAAAAAGACGAACTTGCGGAAGCAGCCAAGTTTTATCTGAAACTTGCAAAAAAGGACAAAAATAATTCAAACTATGCATATCAATGCGCAGCCAGGTGTTTTCTTAGAATCGGTCATTATGATGATGCTAGGAAAGCATTTGATGAGGCTCAAAAATATACTAATGAACTAGTTGAAGAAAAAAGACCAATTGTTTTAGTTGATGACAGTCCTGCAATACTGTTAAGGCTCAAAAGTTTTCTGCAACAATTGGGATATGATGACATACAAACAGTTGATAATGGAAAATCTGCACTTGATCTAATTGCAAAACTTGTCAAATCAAAACAAAATCCTATTGTATTGCTTGACATGGACTTGCCAGACATAAAAGGAGATGTAGTGGCAAAAACTCTTCTTGCGTCAAAGCCTGATATGTCTATCATATTGATAACTGCTGACGAAAAATCAACACCACGTGTTAGAAAGACTATTGGTTTTGGTTCTACGGCATTTGTTCAAAAACCATTCTCAATAAATGAATTGAAAAATGCACTAGATGCAACCAAGCTGTCTGAAATCAAGTAAGCAACAACATGGACATGTTGAGTAGATTTACATCCTTGATCTGAATTCCACCCATCTTGTAATCTATGATTTGTTCAGAGAACTTTTCCACTATTCTTGCAGATGGATTTTTTTCATTTCCTTCTATTCTTAATACTGTAATCATATTCCAGTCTCCATCTACTGTGGCAACAAAAAGATAATTCGGTAAAGTTTTGATATAGTTCTTTATTGCCTCAGTTGTATTTTCCATGGATCTTGTTATTTTGAGTTTGAGAAACAATGCTTCAAACTGATCATTTGAAGAGATTCCGCTCAACACTGCCTTGTAACCTTTTATGATTCCGTTCTTCTCTAATCTTTCAATTCTTTTTCGAATGGTTCTATCTGATACATCTACTCCTAGATTTCTCAACTCTGTTGCTATTTCTTTTGATGGTGTTCTTGCATTTTTGTTGAGAATGTTAATTATTTTTTGATCAACCTCATCTAACGTGGACCAACTTTTATCTTCTGACATGATTTGTATCTGGATAACTGACTTTTTGAAGTTTATGATATGGTCCCACGCGCAGGATTTGAACCTGCGACAACCCGGTTTCTGTAAGCCTGATAGGCTGAATTACGGTTAGCCGCTGGCCAACCACTACAGCCGGAAGCTCTACCAGGCTGAGCTAGCGTGGGACTGTTTCTCACGCTGTTTTTTCGTATTAAATAACTATCGATAATTCGATTTTTTTTAAAAATTTTCGATCCATGTACTAAATTTTTGATTGATCAAATTACATATAAACAGGAAAGAAAGTCTCGATAATGTGTCGGGGGCTACATCTGAAGGTGGATACGTATGTGTACCATATTTACAAAATAATGATTTTGTTACTCTGAGAAACAGTTTTCAAAAATCTGCTTTTATCGATGACATGTATTTTGTAACGGCCACATTTTCTGAAGATGGTCGTGCATACTTTCCATCGCACTCTAACACATATCTTCTTGCTCGATTCAAAAATCGTTCCCAGATGATGAATGATGTTGAAAAATGTAATCTAGCTACTCCAACATTTGTATTTACACAAAATGACGAATTGTTTGAGAGACTGACTGGTGACAGCCTCAACTTGGTTTCAATATATTATCTTGAACATGGAGACACCATGTCTGATCTATCTGATCTTAGTTTTATTGTAGCAAAACGTCATAGGGTGAGAAGGGCAGAGCTTGGAAATCTTAAACTATCTACCACTCAGATTCAAAAGTTCACTTTTCCATATGAGGGAAACCTCATCGTTCTTGAAGTGACAAGTGACAATAAGCATCAAGCTGATCACAAGTATTGTGAAAAGACAAGAAAAGAAGTGCAACGAAAAGGAATTGGAATGACCAGTCTTCTTAACCTGTCAGTAATTGAGCGACTGAAATAGAGTTTTTGACAAACTCTTTTCAAGAGATCAAATTGAAAATCTTATAGTAGAAAAGTTATATACTCTGCTAAATTCTGTTTTGGTGATGAGTAAGCCATCTGAGCTTGGTGCACTAAAAATTGGTTCATACATACTGCTTCCAGTAAGCGGTCCAAATGAAGAACCTTGTAAAATAGTTGAATATGATACAAGTAAACCAGGAAAACACGGTGCAGCAAAAGCAAGAATTGTGGGAGTCGGAATATTTGACAAGAAAAAATATTCTCATGTCTCACCTGTAAGCGCACAGGTTCAAGTTCCTCTCATTGATAAACGAGTAGGGTCTATAATTTCAAAAACTCCTACCAGCGTCCAAATCATGGATGCTGAAACATTTGAAGTCTTTGACGCACAACAAATTGAAGATGAAATCAAGGAAAGAGTTTTGCAAGGTGTAGATGTTGAATACTGGAAAGTCATGGATAGAACTATTATAGTAAGAATCAAAAGTTAATTCTGATGCTGATGATGACTAGAAAAGCCAACTGACTGTATGATGAAGATTATGAGTATTGAAGCATCAACGCTTTTCAAATAGTAGAATTAGTTATACAATACAGCAATGTATGAATGATATATGAAAGGGATGTGTCATGTTTGTCTTGCATCTAATGTGGAGACAACCATTAGGGATAATCTTACACTGTGTAATGACTGCCTAAAACATGTAACCGAACTAGAAAAAAATTAATTGATTGGACATGTTGTGAACTTGAATTGAAACTAGCATCTCTTTTTTCAGGTGGAAAGGACAGTACCTATGCCATCTACAAAGCCAAGAAAGAAGGCCATGATATAGAATGTCTTGTTTCTTTATTCCCACAATCTGCAGAAAGTCACCTGTTACATTATCCAAATATTGCATCAACTTCATTGCAGGCAAAAGCAATGAGGATACCTCAAATCATGGCTCAAACTGATACAACTGATTCTGAAGTAGAGCTCAGGGAATTGCAAAATCTATTGGACAAAGCAAAAAAGGATTTTGGAATAAACGGAATTATTCATGGTGGATTGTTTAGTGATTATCAAAGAATACGTTTTGACAGAATTGGAAATAATCTAGATCTAAAAATAATATCTCCATTGTGGCATCTTGATCAAAAAGACTATTTGCAGGAATTATTAGAATCTAAATTCAAATTCATTGTGACAAGTGTAACATCTGCAGGACTCGATCAAACATGGTTGGGACGAGAAATAACCAAAGACGATGTAGAACAGCTTGTAAAATTATCTATCAAGCATGGTTTTAACTTGGCATTTGAGGGTGGTGAGGCTGAAACATTTGTAGTTGACTGCCCATTATTTTATTCTCCAATTAAAATAGTAAAAGCAAACAAGATCTGGGATGGTTATAGAGGAAGATTTGAAATAACCGAGGCCGTTTTAGACAAGTAATGCTAGATGGCTTAAAGACTGGTCTTAGAGCTGCACTAAAGAAAATAGTAAACTCTTCTGCAGTTGATGAAGGCCTCATCAAGGAACTCTCAAAAGATATCCAAAGAGCACTATTACAATCCGATGTAAATGTAAAACTTGTTTTTCAAATAACAAAGAATCTTGAGGAGAGATCTCTTAAAGAAACTCCACCACCTGGGCTCTCTAGAAAAGATCACATTGTAAAAATTCTATACGAAGAGCTTTCAAAACTGCTTGGCACTGAAGAACAATATGTGTTTCAACCTGGTAAGGTAAACAAAGTCCTGATGCTTGGAATACAAGGCAGCGGAAAGACCACTGTAACTTCAAAACTTGCAAAACTCTTGACCAAACAGGGATACAGAGTTGCGGTTATTGGTGCTGATACGTATAGACCCGGTGCGCTCACACAACTCAAAACAATGTGTGAAAAAACAAATGTAGAAGTGTATGGTGAGGAAGGAAACAAAGACTCACCTGAAATTGTCAAGAATGGTCTAAAACATTTTGAGGGACAAAATTTTGACATTATTCTAATAGATACTGCGGGAAGACACAAGGAAGAAAAAGATCTTCTTGAAGAAATGACTCGAATTGGTGCTGTTGCAAATCCTGATCTCGCATTGCTGATAATTGATGGTACTATTGGGCAACAGTGCTACAATCAGGCAGAAGCATTTCACAAGATAGTGCCAGTAGGGGGAATCATAATAACAAAATTGGATAGCAGTGCAAAAGGTGGAGGAGCCCTTGCAGCTGCAGCTGCCACTGGTGCACAAATAATGTACATTGGAACAGGAGAAAGAATTGATGATCTTGAAAAGTTTTCTCCTACTAGATTTGTCGGAAGGATGCTTGGCATGGGTGATATTCAGGCATTGCTTGACATGGCAAAAAGACTTGAGACAGAAGGTAATGAAGATAGACTAAAGAGAATTTCACACGGTAAAATGAATATGGAGGATTTCTATTTTCAAATTGAAGAAGCAACCAAAGCTGGGGGACTGCGCAATATTTTAGAAAACATGCCTGGCTTTTCTGGAATGGTAAAAGAAGATCAAGTTGAACAGCAAGAACAGCGTATGGAGAAATGGCGTTACATCATCCAGTCTATGACAAAGGATGAAAAATCTGATCCTGATTTGATAAATGCATCAAGAGTGAAAAGAATAGCACGAGGTTCTGGTTGGCCAGAACACGAAGTAAAAGAACTTCTCAAGGCATACAAGAATTCAAAAACCATGATGAAAGCTTCCAAAGGACGTCAGATGCAAGGCATGCTTAGAAAGATGGGATTAGGCTAATCTGTTCCTTGAGATGTATCTAAATATCTTGCATTGTATACCCTAAAACATCTTGTTGAACACCTATCAGTGTTATCAGGTTCTGGGCCTCCAAGAAGGAGTCTCAATCAAGGATGTAAAATCAGCATACAGGAAACTGGCCTTACAATATCATCCTGACAAGAATTCTTTAGATCAGCAAAGCACCAAATTCAAGGTAGTAACTGAGGCATATCAAACACTTCGTGCAGAATACAAGAGTCATGTAGCAAAATCTTCTACAAAATACACCGACCAGGAATCCAGGAAAAAATCTGGATTTGATTCCGGAAAATATTCATGGGGTGCAAAAAAATCTGACAGGCCTCCAAATGAGGACTGGACTAGATATACTGGATATGCAGAAAATGAATATCAGGATTTTTGGACACGCTATGAAAAAACTTTTTGGGATTATTATGATAAAGTAAAGTCTGAAACAAAAACTGAAACTGAACCAATACATGTTGAAAATGACATCTCTGTTTCTGTAAGTGTTGACCCTAGCAAATGTATAGCATGTTGCAGCTGTGAAACCATTGTACCATCTGTATTTAGGGTAGAAAAAAATGTCAAGGTAAACCCGAAATCTAAAGTAATTAATGAATCTGGGGCAAATTCTGAAAAAATTCTTGATGCTGCACAAACATGTCCAACTAAAGCCATCAGTGTTTCAGACAAGGAATCTTGCAGAAGACTATATCCTTGGTAGTTGCATAATTAGGATTAAAGCACCTCATTTGGTTACTTGATGCACTGTTGAAAAAAACCAAGATGGATTTAGTAATTGAAGAGACTCGGCAGATCTTGCGAGAGTATAGTCTTTGTGACTATTGTCTTGGAAGGATGTTTGCAAGTAAATTGCGGTTGATATCTCACAAAAATCTTGGAGCAAAAATTAGAAAAATTACAAAACAAAGTAAACCCAAATCATGCTATCTTTGCAAGAATCTGATGCCAGAACTTGACATGTTCCTGAACAAAATTCTTGACATGTCAAAAGAATACGAGTTTTCTACATTTCTTATAGGTGCAATTCTCAAGCCTTCTATTTTGGATAGGGATGATATCATACGCTCCAAGTTCAAACTTCGTGGTATTGCTGGAATCAAAAGTGATGTTACAAGAGAAATGGGAAAACAATTTGGCAAAAAAACTAGGACCAAAGTTGACTATCAAAATCCTGATATCGTATTCACAATTGATTTCAAAAAAGATCAATGTGACATAAAACCAAAAGCATTATTCCTGCAGGGAAGATATACAAAAGAGACAAGGGGAATTCCACAAAAACAAGTGTCTTGCAATAGGTGTGATGGAAAAGGATGCTTTGCTTGCGACTTTCATGGAATATCTGAATTTAATAGTGTGGAAGGACACATTGCCAAGTTTCTGTTTGAAAAATTTGGAGCTCAGCAAGCCAAAATAACCTGGATAGGAAGTGAAGACCAATCAAGTCTTGTTCTTGGAAATGGAAGACCATTTTTTGTCAAGATGATAAATCCTCACAAAAGAAAAGTTACAATAGCAAAAAAGATCAAGCTTGATAATGTTACGATTCTTAATTTGAAAACTGTTTCTAAAATTCCCACTGATCAAATAAAATTCAAAACAGACGTCATACTGGAAATAACGGCTGAAAAAGATCTAACGCATGAAGCATTGAATGTGCTGGAAAGTCTAAAAAACATGCCTATCTCCATAAAAGAAAATTTGCCATGGAGGAACCAAAAAAGAGTCTATGATATAAAAATAAAAAAAATGGACACAAAATCGTTTACTGTTATGATGACATTGGATGGCGGAATACCGCTAAAGAGACTTGTAACTGGAAATAATGTGGAACCAAGCATAAGCATGTTGCTTGAAAATGCGTGCAAGTGCACAACATTTGATTTTCATAAAATAGTGTCTAGCGATTAAGTTTTTTGCGTAATTATGGCAATTCTGATCGAATCTCTTGATTGCCATAAAACTATTTGAAATCTGTCTTTTTATGTCAAACTTTTATTATCGTCAAATTCAATCTTGTTGGATTGGATCCTTTACTCAGAGTACACGAAGCACACAAAAATGGATTAATTCCTGACAAGATTCATTCGTTAGTAGTCAAGAGATTTGGAGTAGCCTTGTCTGGAATAAAAAGAATAGAAAAGGCATCAGGGATTAATTTTCCGCTTGCATATGTGGAACCATCTGTAGTTGTGTCTCATCCGGCTGCTGGTTCTTTTGATTATGGAATACTGTTTGCAAGAACGATTCCTGTTGTTTCTAACGATAAACTAAGCATCATCATACAAATCACTGCACCACTTGTTGCGTATGGTCTAAAGGGTACAATACATGCTATTTTAGCACATGAATTTTTACATTATTTGGAATTGACACGAAGAATATCGACGATGGATATAGTCTCAGATGAAATAAGCGGCAATCTTTTTGAGAATAGCTATTCAGATTCTACTAGACTATCTGAACCAAAAGCGGTCTTTGATGACAAGACCTTGCTGTTACATATAACTAAAAAATTTCCAGAGGGATTTCGGGACTATAAACTAGAAGATAAGGTGATGAAACTCTGGATTGAAAAGAATCTTCCTACTACAAACATAACAATGGACACTAATATTGCCAAGATTCCAGCTTCAGTGATTGCAAACACTACGATTGATCCTGTTCTTTTACAAAAATTAGATCAGATAGAACAAAAGACCTCTCGTCTTAGACCGAAGAAATTATACTAATTACTGGTTAAATTCAGTAAAACCGCACTTGCCACAACTTTTTCTGTCTTTGTGGTTTGACATGAATACTCCCTTACCGCATCTTGAACATTCTTTTTTTGTTCTTTCTACTTTGTCGCCAGAGACTTTGTAATACTTGTATACTGATGGGCTAGAGCCTTTCTTGCCTGCCATTACTTGGTCTCTTCCTTTACTTCAGCTTGTTCTGCTGGTGCTTCGGCTTCTGCTTTTGCAGCTGCGGCACTTTTTGCTTTTTCAATTCTTGCAAAGACTGCAGTCTTTAGATGTTCTTTGGCAAGTTTTTCATCATCGTATACATAGAAACTTCCTGATACTACTGGTCTTCCAGTTTCATTTTTCAACAATATTGGTATTACGATTTTTCCTTCTAGATTGAATTTTTTTGAAATCATGTCAATTGCCTCTAGTTTCTTGAGTCTACCAGCAAGGCCTTTGAAATTACATGTGATCTCCCTTCTTGACAGTAGGGGATTCTTTACATCTCGGGTAACTTCAATCATTGACATGTATTCCAAGTCCTTTTAATAGTTCATATAAATCTTAACCGCTTCTAGATAACAATTTAAGAAATCAATATGTAAAAAATTCGTGGACAGGTTTATGGTTCACCTGAAAAACTCAGGTTATGTTCCAGTTGATGCCAAAACATTACTTGCAAAAGCTGATCAGTTGACTTCAGAAATGAATGTAATTGTAAGAGACACGAGGGTTTCAACCAAATATCTAGAGTTTGATGTTTCTGTACAAAAAGAAGAACTGGATATAGTTGTGGAAAAATTTGAGACGATTGGATCTTTTTATGATGCAAGACCTGTTGTAGAAGAAAAAATTGAAAAAGTAGATGCCATAAAAAGAGCAAGACAGTACTTTAATGATGAACGATACTGGGAATGTCACGAAGTTCTAGAGGGTGTTTGGAAAAACATACATGATGGAGAAAAAGATCTTGTTCAAGGAATAATTCTTGTTGCAGCCGCTCTAGTTCATTATGAGAAATATGAAAACAATATTTGTCTTTCAATCATGAATAGGGCAATGGAAAAATTTTCTAATATATCTGGAATGTATCATGAGATTGATGTAGATAAATTCAAGCAAACTGTGGCAATGATGATATCTTCAAAGTCTATTGGGCCGTTTATGATTTGATCATCTTTACTGCAGTCTTGATGACGTCTGCTCCCATGAGCAAGCCAATTTTACCTTTCTTTGCCTGATCCTCTGTAAATCTTGTTGTTCCATCCTTTTTGATAAAGTCTCCAGATACCAAAACTGGAACAGGATCATCACTATGACTTTTGTTTATGCATGGTGTAGAGTGATCTCCTGATATAACGACTGCAACTTTTGATGTATCAATATTTTCAAGCAGTGTTCCAAAGAATCGTTTGTCTATCTCTTCTATGTTTTGCATCTTACCAATTGCATCTCCGTCATGACCAAATTCATCTGGTCCCTTGATGTGCACATAGATTGCATTCTGAGTCTCCATTGCTTTTGCTGCCACCCGTGCTTTTTCTTCGTAATCTGTAAGGCCGCCTGCACTAAATGATTTCATCTTCAAAACATTTGCAATTCCAATTTCTACTGGCATGTCAACTATGCATGAAAACTGCATTTGGTGTAGGTCGTTTATTGGAACAACATCTGGAAACTCATTTCCTGCATCGCGTAATAATATGGAATTTAGCATCTTCTTTCCCTGGTCTTTTCTATTCTTGTTCACTACACTATCTTTCATGATTTGAAGTGACTTGTCTGTAAACTCATTTACAAATGATGCAGAAAGTTTAGCGCCGTCAGATTCGTTTAATGGTAATGATTTTTCCACCTTCATGTAATCGCCTACTGCCTTGGCAACTCCCATGCCGCCTATTCTTGCATAAGCCGGATCTGTATTACTTATCTCAGGTGTAAGAAATATACCGTCACACCTTATTCTTACAATTACTCTGTGTCCAACTGTTGGGGATACTACAACTGATGCTTTTGGATTTGAAAACTTGAGCTTTGTTTCTACTTCATGTGCTACTGCAACGGCATCTTCTTTTTCAATATTCCTTCCTGCTCTTCTGTCTGTAATTATTCTCTCATCATTTACAGTGGCAAAGTTTCCTCGCAGTGCAAGGTCGCCACTTTTAAAATCAATACCTATTCCAATTGCCTCGATAACTCCTCTTCCTACATATTGTGTATTTTCAAATCTATATCCTAACATATTGAAAACTGCAATGTCTGATTGGGGAGCAATACCTTTGCCTACCGAAATTACTTCTCCTATTGTTCCATTTGCTGCAAGTTTGTCAAGATTGGGAGTTTTTGCATAACTTAGTGGTGTCAAGCCTTTAAGATCTGGATGTGGCAAATCTCCTATGCCATCAAGAAGAACATATATCACATGGATATCAGAATTGTCCATTTTCTAGTCTACGAGATGGAGTTTTTTGATATCACACATAAACCTTGATTTTTTATGCGATCTAAATTTTAAAATTATTTAGTGATAAAAAAACTAGGAGGATATTATGGCTGACACTTTGATCTTAAAATTAAGTTTCTTGCCAGCAAGAGGATGATTCAAATCAACTATTACAATTCCTTCCTGCACTTCTGTTATTGTGGCAGGTACTTTTTCTCCTGTGGGAAGTCCTGCCTCAAACAATAGTCCGGGAACAAGTTCTACATCTTGAGGAAATACTTCTCTTGGTATTTTTTGAACCAGAGTTGGGTCGTGCTCTCCATATGCCTCAGCAGGTTCGATACTGAATTGCTTTTCTTCGCCTTCACTCATTCCAAGTGCCGCGTCATCAAATCCTTTTATCACGTGTCCACTGCCAACCTCGAACTCTAGTGGGCTTCCATGCTCTGCAGAACTGTCAAAGACTATTCCATCTTCCAGAGTACCGGTATACTCTATCTTGACCTTATCTCCAATCTTTACAGTCAAGAATGAAATCTCCTTTCATGTGTGTAAAAACCTGACCTTTTCTGCTTTGTTGGTTTCATATTTTTCTCAGAAATGTATACTAGAAAAATCCTTTGGTAAATTCTATGATAACTCTAGTCTTGAGGTGGGAATTGTTTTGTAAATTCTTCTGCAAATTTTTCGTAATATTCTCTTTTCTTGCCTATTTCTTTGAGTTTTGCATCTTCTACTTCTTGAAGACTCTTGTTGACCTGCTCCGTGTCGTTTCTGAGGGCCATCTCTGCCATCTCAAATAGTCTGTTATTTTCTTTCCATATGTGCTGCACTACATGATTGATGTATTCTTGCATGTCTACTATCAGTTGGGTGGCATCACCACTTTTCAGGTATGTCTTTGAAGATGCCTCCATCCTCATTCCTATCTTTCGTGTTACTTCGTGCTCCATCAACATGACTGCAATTGGTCCTGAATTTCTTGGCATTCCTTTCTTTTCAAGTTCTGGAAAGAGCGAATTTTCTTCTTTTCCGTGGTGACAGACATCTGTGAAATTCACTGAAAAATCAATTACTTGATTTAGGATTGGTTCTGGTATGACAGTTCCTGACTTGAGTAATGGTATGGTTGACCACATTGACTTTAGTACTTTTTCGATCAAATCATGATCTTGTTTTAATGATTTTGTTGACATGAGACAATTTCAACGATCTGATCTTCCAATTTAAGTTTTAATTTTTATCAAAATGGTATTCTGGACCAATATCTGTCAAAATGGCACTGCAACTTGGTTTGTTTCCGATCTTTGCAAAGGTTTTAAATTGCTAGATCCAAAATTAGCAGGTATGGGGGATTTAAGGAAGGATTATTCTATTGATCGCTTTGTGATCACATCTCCTGAAATACACCCTGTAGCTGATTCAAAAAAATGCCCATACTGTCCAGGAAATGAATCGATGACCAATCCGTCTACACTTTCTCTTGTGGCAAAAGATGGAATGCTACAAAGGCTACAGGATACCGAAGATAACTATGTTCAGAATTGGTCAGTTAGAGTATTTGAAAGTAAAAACCCAATTGTTACTACTACATCGGAAAATTCCTACAGTGATAGACCGCTTTACAGTGAACCAGCTTATGGATATCACTATGTTGTTGTTGCTTCAGAAAAACACAAAGATTCTCTGGCAAGCATATCTACTGAACAATGGTCTAACGTACTTGTTGTAATCCAAGATAGGCTTCGATGGTTGTACACTCAACGTGGAGTGACATATGTTTCAATATATGTAGACCATGGAAAAGAAGCAGGTGGCTCTACAACTCATGCACATCTAAACATTGTAACATTTTCGACTATACCGCCTGTTATAGAACTAGAAGCAGAGGCTGCACACAAAATACTAAATGAAAAAGGAATATGTCCAATGTGTCAAACTGTTGGTACTGAAACTGGTGGACCGCGACAAATACTGCAGACAGAAGGCTTTCTTGCTTTTTGTCCGTGGGCTCCATCGCATCCTTATGAGTTCTGGATTTATCCAAAAAAACACATAACAAGTTTTTCCAAGATAACTCAAAAAGAGATAAACGATCTGTCTCTAATTTTACGAGCTACATTGGGTGGACTTGCAAATACGATGAAAAACTTGTCATATAATATGGTCTTTCATCTTTCTCCAGAAAAGAAGAACAATAGACAGATTCATTGGCACATTGAAGTTTATCCACAAGCTGATCCATGGTCTGGACTTGAGAGGGGTTATGGTGTGTTTCTCAACAAGGTAACTCCTGAAAAAGCTGCAGAAGAGCTTGGTTCTGCATGCAGAAAAGAACTTGCAAATCTTGTTGGAATAGTTTAGAGATAACCATTTGGTTTAATTATTGAACTACTAGATGAATCGTTGTGGCAGTTGAGAAATGGATAGCAGTTGCAAGTCTTGGCATGTTTATTATGTTTGTAGCTCAAATGATATCAATTAGCACATATCTTGCACATCCCGCATATGATATTGACCCAGCTTCTGAAATGAAAGAATTCATTTCCATTAGTGTGGCTCCTGCATTGGTTCTTGCAGGAACGTCTTTCATGCTAGCACGAAAATATGGTTCACGACTTGTAGGCTCTCTAATAATATCTGGTGGCATAATCACTATTGTTGGAATGTCTTATGTCAATACCTTGATACCAAAAATCATACCTGCGTATATTGTTCCTGAACTTACTCTTTCTCCTATGATATTTACAATATCTTCTATTCCTGTGATTGTCATAGGTGCATTGTTGTTCCGACTAAAACCTATGCCAAAAAGGGATTACTTTTTTGACGGATGATCAAACCGCATTGAATTTGAATGTCTTTTGAATCCAATTTTTTTATAAAATGGGATCAGATCATCTGTACAATCAAGGATTGTTTTGTAACATCCTTGTTTTTGTGCATATTCTAAGAGTGCAACAACTATTTGATTCCCGACTCCTTTTCCTTGGAATTCTTTTCTTACTACGACATCTTCAATGTGGCCCACCTTACCTCCTTCATGAATGAATTTTTGTTCGATCAAAATGCTTGCTGCGCCTATTATCTCTGAATTATCTACTGCGACATAGATAATCTGACATGGGTTTTTTGCAATCTTGTCAAAAATTGCATTGGCTTTATTGGGTTTGATATTGCTTGATTTTCTAAGGGAGTCAAGAGAAAGTAGGAATCCATTATAGATGTCTTTTTTTTGTAATTTGCGTATCTTGATAGCTGTCATGCTTTTTGGTCTAAATCCGACCTAGTCGTGTAATGTATTGTTGATAGGCTCTTCTGTATGAAGCCTTGTCTCCAATATCAAGAAAACCGCCACTCTTTATGAGATGCCCGCTTACCTTGTTTTTCTTGGCTATTGCACTGCGTATTACATCATCCATGCCATATGGTTTGTTTGGAGGTATGAACTTGAATATGCCTGGCTCCATTACATAACAACCGATGTTGATATTTCCTTTGACTTCTGGTTTCTCGCGCCATGCATTTACTTTATTGGCTTTGTCCATTTCTATGAATCCATATTGTAGTTTGGTTTTGTATTCAGACAACCCCATGGTAACAAATGATTTTTTCCTGTGATGACTTTCTATCATGGTCTTCAAATTGAAATCAAATATGGAATCTCCATACAGACAAACAAAACTGTCGTCAATAAGTTCTTCAGCAGTCTTTAGTTGACCTGCGGTGGCAAGAGGTCTATTTGCAACTGCATATTCTATTTTTACTCCAAATCTACTACCATCTTCAAAATAATCCTCAATCGTCTTTCTTAGATAGCTCACACAAAGAACAAAGGAATCGACTCCTCCTTTTTTGACCCATTCTATGAGGTGTTCTAAAAGCGGCTTTTCTCCTAGTGGGAGCATTGCTTTTGGAAGAAATATGGTATACGGTTGAAGCCTTGTACCAAGACCTCCAGCTAAAATGACTGCTTTCATGTTATACACTATTCTAGATTTCTGGTATTTATGTTGAAGGATGAATTCGTGTTACCTTCAAAGTCTTTCTCAGAATGTCTTCTGGATTTTTTCCAAAAATTATGATCATGGCTTCTTTTCCAAAATCGCCTGTATGAAATACAATGTCTGGTGGTGTCTTCCTATCTTTTATTGATGCCTTGATGCCCCATGATACGGTAACACCTTCCTTTTTCTTAGTTCCTAATGGTTCTACACTTCTGTCATATGATGAAACTTCTAGTTTTTTTGAGATTGCATTCCCTATTGTTTTTTTGTCATACTTTAGATTCAAGCCAGATCTGATGACTGGAAACTTTCTTGCCATTTCTAATACTGCTGATGCCACATGTTTTGAGCCACCATATTTGAGATGGCCTGCAGCAGTCACATGTTTTCCTGCTCTGACAATTCTTCCTTCTAGTCCCATTATGTCATTTAGAGACAACGGACTTGGTGTTGAATATACAAAATTTGTCTGACATTCTGGTATGTACTCATAGATGGAATCAATTGAACAAAATTTTGAAATGGCACTTGCTAGATGATTTTCAATCTCATCGCCTTTTGTCTGTGTGGTGATTGCAAGTCCACGTCCAATCTTTGTAGCCTTTATCATTGATTCTATGGTGAAAAGACGTGCAGCGTCTACTGCATCTGGCAATTTTTTTCCTCTTGCAATGTTTGCACATAGAGATGCTGAAAAAGTACAACCGCCTCCATGATTTTCAAATTTCAGTCTATCATGAGAGAAGATGTAAAATTTCTTATCATCTAGTAACACATCTACAACCTTGGAGCCTGAAGAAAAATGTCCTCCTTTTATTATCACATTTTTTGTCCCCATCTTCTGGATTTTTTTTGCTGCATTTTTCATATCATTTAACGACTTGATCTTTATACCTGAAATCTTTTCAGCCTCTGGTACATTTGGAGTGATGATGTACACAATGGGAAGGAGCAGTTTTTTAAAATCCACAAAAGCATTTCTTATTTGAAGATCTCCGCCTGTTGTGGATTTGAATATTGGATCAAGAATTATTGGAACTTTAATTTTTTCAAGTTCAGAGTGTATGACTCTGACTGTCTGTTTGTCGTAAACCATTCCTATCTTTATTGCATCTATGTGAAAATCTTCAAGAATTGATCTTATCTGGCTTTTTACAAGAGATGCTGAGACTGGTTCCACGCCGAAAAATTTTCTTGTGTTTTGACTTGTAACTGCAGTAATCACACTTAGGCCATATGCTCCAAATGCATTGAATGTCTTCATGTCTCCTTGAATGCCTGCGCCTGAGGAAGGATCAGAGCCTGCAATGGACAAAATGTTCATGATCTTAGGTTTAGAAACTCACGTTTAAATCCAATTACTGGCTAAAAATAGTAAATTGAGTACCCAGATGAATTCCGCCCGAAGGGGTGTTGCCACAGATGAAATGAAAGCAGTTGCACGCGATGAAGATGTAACACTAGACTGGCTAATTCCAAAAATTGCAAATGGTTCTATTATCATACCTCATAACAATTTCCGTCCACAAAAGATCAGAGTGGTTGGAATTGGAAAAGGCATGAAGACTAAGGTAAATGTAAACATTGGAAATTCCACCCTAAATCAGAATCTTGAAGATGAAGTCAGAAAAGCTGAAGTTGCGATAAAATATCATGCTGATACTATAATGGATCTAAGCGACGGAGGGGATGTGGGTGTATTTAGAAGAAGATTGTTAGAAGCTGCACCAATAGCATTTGGAACAGTACCTGTCTATGAGGCATACAATTATGGCGTTGAAAAACACAAGAACCCGCTTGATATTACAGAAGATGATTTTCTTAATGCGTTTGAGCGTAATGTGAAAGATGGAGTTGACTATACAACAATCCATTCAGGAATTACAAAGGACATCGCAAAGCGTATTCTTGCAGTAAAAAGACATGCTGGAATAGTAAGCAAGGGTGGTACCATCACAGCTGCATGGATGCTAAAATATGACAAGGAAAATCCGTACTTTGAACACTTTGATTATCTTATAGAACTTGCAAGAAAATATGATGTTACTTTTAGTCTGGGAGATGCACTAAGACCTGGTTCTATTCTTGACTCTCATGATGAACTCCAGGTGCAGGAAATGATCAATATATCACGACTCACCAAGATTGCACATGAAAAAGATGTTCAAGTGATGGTAGAGGGACCTGGACATGTTCCACTCAACGAAGTTGCAGCAAATGTGCGACTAGCTAAATCCCTAATTGGTGAAGTACCATATTATGTTCTAGGACCTCTAGTAACAGATGTTGCATCAGGACACGATCATATTGCAAGTGCAATAGGCGCTGCAATCTCTGCAAGTGAAGGTGTGGATCTACTGTGTTATCTTACTCCTGCAGAACATCTTGCATTACCTACTGCAGAAGAGGTCAAGGCGGGTTTGATTGCATATAGAATTGCGGCACATGCCGGAGACTTGGTCAAGATGCGAGATAAAGCAATCAAGTGGGATATGGAAATGACTGAAGCAAGAAGAACTCTAAACTGGGAAAAACAAATTGCATTGTCCATTGATCCTGAAGAAGCATCTCGTATTCATGCACGCAGTGGACAACTAAAAGGAAATACAGTTCCATGTACCATGTGTGGTGGCGCATGTGTATACATCATGCTTCCACAACAGAGATTCACTACAACTGAAGTAGAAAAATTACAACAAGCTGGCTAGCACTTTATCAAGACTAGGTACTGTTTGAAATTTTGCAAGATCTACAGGCGTTATCCATTGATATTCAGAGTTCTCCCAGTTTAATTTTATTTTGTGCTCCTTTACTGAAAACAAAAATGGAAAAATTAACCACTCGTGATTTTCGTATTGGGGGGAATCTGTTCTTATTTCCGATGCTGCTCGGATGAGAGTAATCTGGTTTTCAGTAATACCTGTCTCTTCCAGTATCTCTTTTTTTGCTCTGTACAATGGTTCTTCGTGACCTTCTATGATGCCGCTTATGCCTGCCCAGAGATCCTTCATTGTCCTTACCTTGTTACTTCGTTTTAGAATTAGGAACTTGCCGTCCTGAATTAAAAAAGATGTCACTATTTTTGTAGATTTCAATTATTTTTCTACGGTAGTTACCATTGTAACAAGCTTTTTGTATGCTTCGTCAAGATCGGCATTCTTTGCAAGTCTCTCCTTTGCACTTGAGATGTACTTTATCATTTCTTCGGTCTTGTTCTCTTGAATTAAAATGAGCATTCTACCAATATCTTTCCAAAATTCTTCTGCATATCTTCGAATTTCAGGATTTGAAATTATTGTTTCAATAAGTTCTTGAGGTTCTGTCATTATACCTGCAGTGAGAAGCTTCTGGGCTTTGAAAGTAGTTCCGGCCATTTTTTCAACTAGTGCAAAATTTTCTTCCTTTGCAAATATGTTGGCAAGTGCCAAGTTTACTAGATGTGGCATTCCAAGTACAATTGCTATTTTTTTATCATGTTCTGCCGCATCTATTTGAACAAAGTTTGCTTCTTCAAACAATGACTTTGCAACCGCCATCTCTTTTTTTGCGTCACGAATTGGAATTGATATTATATTTTGTCCCTTTAGCTTTTTAGTTCCTGGACCAAACATTGGATGGATACAGATTGGATTTACTTTATCTGGTATCTTGGAGAGAGCTGCTGCAGTTTTTGTTTTAAGTGATGAAATATCTATCAGATATGAATCGCGCTTCATCTCTTTTGCAATTAGTCTTATCGTCTCAGGTGTACGTTTTACAGGGATGCATAAAATGACATAATCAGCTGTCAGGATGGCCCCCACTAGGGACTGTGCCTTTGTAACTAACTTGTTCAAAATCTCTTTTTCAGAGTCGTATCCTATGATATCGTAATCTTTTTCTAGAAAATACTTTGAGAACCACTTGCCCATCTGACCCTCTGCACCAATTATTGCAATCTTCTTTTTCATTATTTTGTTTTCAACCTTTCCTCTATTATTTGCATTCCCTGATTAAGTGTATCTTCTGGCTGACAGGCTGATATTCTGACAAATCCTTGGTAGTTCCCAAATCCTTCTCCTGGTGCTATTGCTACTCCTATGTCTAAAAGCCTGTTTGTAAAGTCTATTGAATCAAAGTTCTCTTGTCTTACCTTAGCAAACAAGTACATTGCGCCGTCTGGCTCTACAAAGTCCAATTGCATAGTTTTGGCTTTTTTTAATATGGTATCTAACCTGTTTTTGATGGTTTTAGTATTGTTGGTCGTGTCAGCCTCTAATGCCTTCATGGCTACATATTGGATAGGCTCTGAAACATTTGTCATTGCAAGGGCCTGAAGTTTTGACATTTTTTCTATTATGTCTGGACTTGATATTGCATAACCAATTCTAAAACCTGTCATGGCATGTGATTTTGAAAATGACTGTGTCACTATGGATTTGTTGTATCCATAGGTGAGAATACTTTTCCACGGTTTGTTTGCATATGATGAATAAATCTCATCACTTAACACATACAAGTTATTTTTCATTGCAAGTTCCATTATCTCATCCTGTAGATCTACTGGAAGTATCTTTCCTGTGGGATTATTTGGATAATTGAGAACTAGCATTCTGGTGTTTTCATTTATGGTACCCCTGATGTCATCTATTTTTGGCTCCCACTTGTTTTCAAGTGTTGTATGTATTGTCCTTACCTTAACTCCAGAATTGAGTGCATTGTCTCTGTATGCTGGCCACGCTGGTTCTATTACTATGATCTCATTTCCTGGATTTAGCAGACTAGATATTGCAAGAAATATTGAAAAACGTGCGCCAGGGGATACGAGAATGTTCTGGGCTGATGTTCCGGTACCAAATTTTTGTGTGACGTATCTTGCAAGTGCCTCTCTGAAATCTGGCATTCCTTTTGAATCTCCATATTTTGTATATCCTTTGGAATATACTTCGGTTAGTGCACTGTGTACAATCTCTGGTGGGAGAAAATCCGGTTCACCTACTTCCATGTGAATTATTTTTTTTCCTTCTCTTTCCAATTTTTTTGCTTTCAAAAATACTGACATGTGTGTCTGTTTGTCTACGGATTGTATCTTGACAGACTCGTTTAATAGAAAATTTAACATTGTCATTGCAGTCTTTTCATCAAGATTGATTTCTTTGCACAATGCAAGCACTCTTGCACGCAGTTGGTTTTCTCTTTCCTCGTTTGTAACTCCTATGCCAAGATTATTTTTTAAATCTCCAATTTCTTTTGCTACATCGTTTCTTTCTTTGAGTAATCTGATTACATCAAATGTAATCTTGTCTATCTTATCGCGTAATTTGTTAATGTCTGACATTTCTTATTTAATGACTGGCGGAATGAGGCCTGCTCTGATTGCATGGTCCGCAAGCACAACTGATACTAGCGAGTCTACTACCGGTGGTGCACGAGGAACTACACATGGGTCATGTCTTCCCTGAACTATCAAGGAAGCAGGTTTCTTTGTATGAAGATCGACAGTTTGTTGTTTTTTTGCTATTGATGATGCTGGTTTGAATGCCACTCGCAAGACAATTGGCATACCTGTAGATATGCCACCTAGTATTCCGCCTGCATTGTTAGTTTTAGTTTGAATTTTTCCATTTTTAATTAAAAATTCATCATTATTCTCTGAGCCATGTAATGTGGAGCCATGAAAACCTGAACCAAATTCTACACCCTTTACGGCAGGAATTGAAAATAGAGCTTTACTTAGATCTGATTCTAGTGAGCCAAAAATTGGTTCACCAAGTCCCACTGGCAAATTCACTGTTAATGATTCGATGACGCCTCCTATGGAATCTCCCTTTCGTCTTGCGGTAAGGATCACTTCGCGCATCTTTGATGCAATTTTTGGATCAGGACATCTTACTTCATTGTTGTATACGGAATTTTTCATTTTCATTGTAGCATACTCTTTCATTTTTACACTTCCAACTTGACATGTATACGAAAAAGTTTCAATTCCTAGCGTCTTTGCAAGTAATTTTCTTGCTATGGCTCCTGCCATTACAAATGTAACTGTTAGTCTTCCTGAAAATCTTCCTCCTCCTCGAATGTCATTGAATCCACTATACTTTACAAATGCTGGATAATCTGAATGTCCAGGTCTTGGTTTTAAGGCTAGATTGTCATAATCTTTTGAATGTTGATCCTTGTTCCAAATGATCATTGTGATTGGTGCACCAGTGGTATGTCCCTTGTATACTCCTGAAAGAATTTCTACCTTGTCGTCCTCTTTTCTTTGGGTGGTGATAACTGATTGCCCAGGTTTGCGTAGATCTAACATGGTTTGAATGTCTTTTTCTCCAATTTCTAATCCTGCTGGACAACCATCTACTGTTGCACCTATGCATTTACCATGACTTTCGCCAAAACTTGTAAAAACAAAACGCTGTCCTATGCTGCTTGAAGACATGATGAAATTCTCTTTTACGTGCTTATAATCCTTCTAGGAATTATGGGCTTGGAATGAGAATTATTTGAAAATTCAAATTGTGAGATTTGCTCCAATCTTCTTCATGTCTTCTACAAATGTTGGATATGAGACATCAACAGAATCAGGATCAGTTACAGTACAGTTTCCAACGAACATACCTGCTATTGAAAAAGCCATGAAGAGCCTGTGGTCGTCTGAAGACTCCATCTCTGCACTCTTTAGGATTTTTGGTGCGTCTAAAATTAATCCATCTTCTTTCTCTGTTACAATGATCCCAATCTTTGCAAGCTCCTTTGCCAAAATTGCTATCCTATCTGTTTCCTTGAATCTTGCATGTTTTACATTATAAATTTCGATTGGTTTTGATGTTTTTAGAGCAAGAATTGCCATTGGAGGAAGTAGGTCTGGATTATTTGAAAGGTCAAACCTTCCACCGTTGAGAATCTTTGGAGATGTTATAGTTATTTTTTGTCCAATGTTTATTGTGACTCCTAGTTTTTCCAAGTATGATAATATCACACGATCTCCTTGCGGTAAATCTCCCAAGGACGCATCAATTGACATGTCTTCTCCTAGTAACACTGCTGCAGAAAGCAAGAGTGCCATACTTGAAAAGTCTGATGGCACTACAAAGTCTGATGGTTTGTATTCTTGGCTTACCATGTTGTATTTTTTGTATGGTGATGTAACATCCACTGTGACACCAAACTTTTTCATTGTAGCAATGGTGGAATCAAGATATGGTTTTGACACCAATTCTCCATCTATTTCCAATGTGACACCGTTTTTCATTTTTGGACCTGAGATCAAGAGTGCAGAAATAAACTGGCTTGAGATTGAACCTGATATGTGAGTATTTCCACCATCTGATCTACCTTTTACGGTTACAGGAGGTTTACCATCAGTTGATGTACACTCTACTCCGAGTTGTATCAGGGAATCTAAGAGCGGTTGCATTGGTCTTTTTTGCAAACTGGTGTCACCAGTAAGTGTTATTTTTTTATCAGAAAGAGAAGCAATTGCTGTTGCAATTCTAATTGTAGTACCTGAATTTGATGCATCAATTTGACTAGTCTTTGGAATTATTTCTCCGGTACTTTCGACTGTTACAGTAGAACCATCGATTTCTATTTTTGCCCCAAATGCTTTGCATGCATTTACTGTCGCTAGAGTATCCCTTGAGAGTAGAACATTTCGTAGTGTACTTTTTCCATTAGCAAGTGAAGCAAGAAAGATAGCTCGGTGGGAATAACTCTTGTTTGGAGGACATGATATTGTTCCCGATAACGTGGATTTCTCAACCTTACACTTCATAGACTTCGGCCTTTTTGTTATTTATTGGTGATACGATAACACTTCCTTCCTGTGCTGAAAATACCTTCTTTATGCTTGACACTCTGTCGTTTTTTACCACTGCTGCTATTGAAGGTCCGTTGCCAGATACTGATGCACCAAGGGCACCGCTGTCTAACAAGTCTGTTAAAATTTTTGACTCTGACCCAAGAATGGCTGATGTTGCAAGGCCATTGAGTGTCATTGCATTCCAATAATCTGACTTGTTGGCAAGATCCCATGCCTGTGAAAAAACTCCGTTTAGAATTTTTAGCTTTTTTACATTTCCTCTTCTTCTAGACTTGGGAATGAAAATTACTGCAGTCAAATCTTCTGGTGCTTTTTCTGATTTTATGATCTTTATGTTAGAGTTGTCTGTTACTGCAAACCCTCCAAAGTAACATGCACATGCGTCATCAAAGGCACCTGTTATGCTTACCTTTGATTTGATGGATGCATTTACTCCATCTCTTAGGATGTCAAGATCACTTGCTTTTGGTCTGAATATCTTTGCACATGCAAGTGATATTACTGATGAAATTGCACTTGAACTCTTTAGTCCATACCCTGAAGGAATTTCTGATTTTACAAAAATTGTTATTTTATTTTTTTCAAGTTCTGATTTTGGAACTGATGTCTCCACAACGTTTCGTATTAAACGCGAACTAAGGTTAGATTCCTTGTTTTCAAATATTATTCCCTTTCCAGGTTGTGTCTCTACGATTGCCTCTATGTTTAGTGATATGCCAAGTGTTGCACCCTTGCCTGTTGCAATGGCATTTACAATTGAAACTGCGCCATGCATGCTTGCTTTTACTTTACTCATCTCTAAAATCTCCCAAGCAGGGTTAATTTCATGGCTTGCTCTGGAGCTGGTTTGCCAGTCCAAATCTCAAATGACTTCATTGCCTGAGCAAGAAGCATTTCCCACCCATATATGATGGTCGCACCTTGAATCTTTGACTGATCAATCAAAGGAGTTTCTACTGGTAGGTATACAATATCGTACACTATGGACTCTTTGCTAATATTTCTAGTAGATATGGGACAGCCAATTCCCTTTAGTCCAACTGATGTTGCGTTTACTATGAACTTGTATTTGTTGACCTGCTCCCCTGCTGACTGGAGATCAAGGTAATCTGATTCTAATCCTATATCTTGAGCAAATTTTATCAACTCTTCTGCCCTCTCGCGGGTTCTATTTGTGATGGTTATTTTGTGAGCTTTTTCTTTACCAAATCCAGCTATGATTGCTCTTGCAGCTCCTCCTGCTCCGATTAGTAAAATATCAGAATCTTTTGGATTGATGTTTCTTTTTTTTATTGGATCCAAGAACCCGTCCACATCAGTGTTATAACCTTTGAAATGGCCGTTTTCATTGACTACGGTATTTGTGGCACCAACCACTTTACATTCATTATCTGTATCATCTAGAAATTTCATCATGTCAACTTTGTGGGGGATTGTAACGTTGAATCCTGCGATGTTGATTTTCTTTAGAGCTTCAACTTCGTATTCTAGCTCTCCCTTTGGAATTCTATATGCGATATATGTACAATCAAGACCTGAAAATAAAAAAGCCGCATTGTGAAGTGCAGGCGAAAATGAATGATCTATTGGGTCTCCTATGACCGCATAGGTCTTGGTCATTGTTTTCTACCTGATGAATCGTGATTTAAGCGATTAGAAGACATGCGAGATATTTGTATTTGAGATATTTTAAATTCCGTACTTGTCACTTTGGGAATAGATTTTTTTAAGTCTAGAGCCGCATTTTGGACATGCTGCATCTTGATGTAATGTGGCACAATCAAGGCAAACAAAATTACCTTTGGATGTCCTAGTTGAACTGTATTGGTATACTATGATGAATACAATTGCTGCAACCCACACCAATATCAAAAATAGTACCAGCCTAAACATGCCAAGAACTATTGTTGTTATCGTAGCTAAAATGACTACATTTCGTGGCATGTTGTTCTGAGACGATTTTGGGTTCACTAGTATCTTTTTCATGTTTCTTTTATAATAAGGATAGTATTGGCGTGTTACACCTTACAGATCAATTAATTAATGTAAACTGTATTGATGAAAATATTGGAAGACAAGGATGATTTTGCTAGTTTACTTGATGATTGTATAAAGATGCTTGATGACAACATTGATGTCTTAAACGATGTTGAATATTCTCTCGAGTCTGAAAAAGAAGATGCTGTTATCACTGATTTGACAAAAAATGATCTTGTAAACATGGCTCATGAAGTCGCCGATTCCTCCAGAATAAAAAAAGCAGAATCGCATTTTGTTAAAAGATTTTTTGAACAAAAATCTGACTGATGTATGAAAAATGCCCTAGTTCTTATCTTCTAAAGCTAGTATGCTCTTCATTTCTTTTAGACTAAACTGGCCTGGGGCTACTGGCTTGCCTAGGGAAACATATGTGTAGGGACTCCCAAGTTTTGTGCACAAAATTCTTGACATTCTGCCATAGTCTCCCATTGCAAAAGAAATCAGGTTGACATTTCTTGTGTGGTACTTGTAAAGGGAAAGAATGCGTATCGTATCACCAATTGTTTTTGCAGTCGTTACAATCTTGATATTGTTTGAAAATTTAGACATTTTTTTGAGCATTGATTTTAGAGTCTGCTCATTTGGAGTTTTTGTAAAATCATGCCATGACACCAAAACTCTAGTTTTTGTACTTTTGAGATATCTTGACAATTCCTTGTTTTTCTTTAACGTGTTGTATTCTATGTCAATAAGGTGTGGCTCAAACTCTGAAATTAGTTTTAATATTGAGATCCTTTCTTTTTCACTGCCTGAAAATTTTCCCCCTTCGGTAGTGGGGCGTAATGTGCATACGCACCTCTTGAGATATTTTCTAACTAAAATTAAACATAAAGGAACTTGATTTGGTTTTAAAAAATCTAACCTGAGTTCTGCATAGTCTGACTTGGCAAGAGCCTGTTTCAACTCGCTAGATACTTTGTTAGGATTGGAAGCTGCAATTGTTACGCAGACCTTGGTTACCATGAGTTTTCGGCACTTACTTTGTTTGGCTCTTTGGCATGCTCATGGTTGGCTGTGTACAATACATCCATCCTTTCAATTCATTACTGCATTTGCTAGGATCGCGTTGTGAGTCAAGAAGCTTTTGATTCATCTTGGACCAACTATCTGGTGAGCATAAGGTTTGTCCACAAATGTGTTGTCCTCCTGGAATTCTATCTGTTTTCTGGGAGTATTTTGCATACACTGTACTTGGTGTCAATGCACTTGCAGCTGGTATAGCTACTGCAAAAACCATTATGGTTGATAATGCTAATGCGACCAAACCGATCTTAATTTGTTGGTTAGACATTAATTGCATCTACATTCTACTAGTATATTTAGATTAGCATCTATTTCTCTAAATGGGATAAACTTGATTTCCATATTCCATCTATGGGATAATGTCTGATCATATAGAATGGTGGGAAATTATTCACACCATTGGGATCTGAACCTGTTATGGATGCGTATAGTGTTTGGTGGAAACCTGATAATGGAAGAAACTTTTATGAAACGATCATTTTAGAGGGTATCTATGAGTTCAGACACATCACATGACACAAAAGACGTTGTCTTCATCGGAAAAAAGCCTATTATGGCATATGTAACATCTGCGCTCATACAGTTGGCTAACAACCCAAAGGTCTCAATAAAGGCAAGAGGACTTAGCATAGGTAGAGCAGTAGATGTTGCACAAATAATTGCACGAAGAACTGACAACTCTGGATATTCTATAGGACAAATCCGTATAGGATCAGAACATCTTCAATCACTTGATGGAAGATCAAGAAACGTATCAACTATAGAAATAGAAGTACAGAAAAACGCATAATCGACTAAAACATGTCAAGTACATGTTTTAGGTGATTTTCTTTGATTTAATTTTCAGACTGGAATAATTTTTTATTTTTACAACTGTTAAATATCAAAATGTTTGAGGAATGTAATGTGGAAACCAAACTCGATTGTTGTAGCTAATTCTAAAGATCTTTCACATCTGCCTGACAATAAAATTGCGTTAACAGTTACATCCCCACCTTATCATAATGCCATAAACTATCAAGAACACCAAGATTCTGAAAAATGGTATCGTGGAACAGTTGAGATATCTATTGAAGAGTGGATTGAAGAGATGCGTACAGTCTTTTCTGAAGTGTATCGTGTAACCAAACCTGGAGGATTTTGTTGTATTGTTATAGGTAATGAAATAATCGAAGGAAAAAACAAACTTCCACTTCCTGCATTACTGCTTGTAGAGTTGACAAAAAAAGAGATAGGTTGGAGTTTCTTTGAAGAGATAATCTGGAATAAAGTTACCGGAGGAAAAAAAAGGTTCAGGGTTACAGTCCAGCACCCATATCCCACATATTATTATCCAAATATCATGCACGAGCAGATTATCATTTTCAGAAAGATGCCGTTTTACAACGTCAAGGACAAAAAAAGCAAACTAGTACTCGATGATTTGATGAAAAAAGAGGTTGCAAACTCTGTCTGGCACATTGCTCCGATGCCTCCAAGTTATAGGCGGTTTCATCCTGCAGCATTTCCAGAAGAGATACCATATCGCTTGATTCAACTGTATAGTAACGTTGGTGACTTGGTTCTTGATCCATTTGTTGGAAGCGGACAAACTACAAAGATGGCAAGATTTCTTCACAGAAAATACTATGGAGTTGACAAGTCATCAAAATATGTAAAAATAGCACAGAAGAGAACCTTGGAGCCTCCATCTCTTCGTAAGATGCAGCTTGTTCCTAACTGGAAAAAACCAATATCACTATAGCACCTGTTCTAGTCTAACTCGATAGGAAAGGTTATCTATTAAGAACCAAGATTCTTCCTATGGTTACTTCTAACAGCAAGTCATATTTTCGAATTGTTGAGAAAAGTCACAGAAAATATACTGCTGCATTGAAACATGCAAGATCCAGACAATCCATGATGAACTTGTACTGGAGGCATAAAAGAGAACATGAATCTCTTTTGAAAAAACATCTCAAAGACGAGATGGCTGAAATAATTCAGCTGAAAAAAGAAATTCGAGTAAACACATCTTTTTTATTTTTAAAAAATTTTGTTAGTGTATATTTTGTTATAAATTTAATTTGTGATGAAATGATATAGCTAAGAAAATGATTTTAGCCACATGGCTGCCACGCTGTTATCCAAACCTTTTCCGCTTGTAGAAATTTTTGACTTGTTTTCTAGGTGCTCTGATGATATGATGTGTGACTCGACATCGTTTTCATTTATTTCTATGATACATATGTTGCAATGAAGACTCATTGGATTGTCTTGTTATGTATCTGTATAATAATTTTCTAGTACTGGAGTATTTCTTATTTTTCTACAATGTACTCGTCATCTACTTCCATGCCAAAGTGTCTTCCAGTTGCTGGCTTGGAATATGCTAGCACAATGTCTCCTTTCTTTAGGTGTGTAACTGATACAAGATGGCCGTTTGGACGCACAAATCTGATGGTCTCTGCATTTTGTGCAATGATTCCTCCTATCTCTTCTCCAATCTGTGCCTTTATCATCAGCATAGGCCTGCTTTCTATTTTGGAACGACCAACTGTAGCTCTTCTTGCCTTTCCATGTGAATTAATTACCAAAACCTCTGAACCAGTCTCTAGCTCTGACAAATAGTTTGTCGTTCCATCTGGGGATAACGTATAGCAATGCACTGCACCGGCATTTACTCTAAAAGGCCTTGGGGAAGTAAATGATGAGCCAACTGATTCATTGTGCACCAAGAAAAGAAAATTAGATCTGCTTCCAATCAACATTCCTTCTCCGCGTCCTAGGATGGATGCTGTATCTACACAAACACGTTCTCCGTTTCCAACTTCTTTTATTTCTAAAATCTTGGCAGGTCTTAGATCAAAGTTCTTTGTCCCAAGATATACCAAGGTCTCTTTTACCTCATTTACTGAATTGGTTGAAAATATCACGCCATCTACTCCTATCTCTAATATTGAAAACATCTTACGGGTTTCATCAGGGGTGTTTGCCACTGCAAATACCTCTGTGTGGATCTTGTGTAACTTGGCTATTATGTTTTCAAGTGGAATTATCTTCCAATCTTTTACCTCTATTATGACAAAGTCTAGTCCTGCCTTTGCAAACTGGAGTATCTTTTCAATGTCTGTGTTTGAGAGAACCTTGAACTTCATTCCTATTTTTTTGCCCTTGATTTTTGTAATTTTGTCAACTATGACATAGTCTGCATTTGGTGATGTGTGTACCGTAGAAACTTTAGTTTTGATTCCTTTGAGATTTGCAGGGTCTAGACTTACAATCTTGATTCCTTCTTTTTCTATCTCTGACAAAAATTTGCCAAGCTGGCCCCTTGAAACTTTTGGGGCAATAATTAATTCTCTATTTTTGCTCAATGTATTTCGCTGCTTCCTTTGCTGTTTCTTTTCTAAATATTATTGCAGAAAGAGCATGAGTCATCTTGCTTGGATCTTTATGTTCAAAGATGTTTCTTCCATATGTTACTCCCTTGGCACCTGCTTGCATTGCATCTTCGGTCATCTGTAATACGTCCTTGTCTGTCTTTGCCTTTGGACCTCCAGCTATGACAATAGGTACTGGTGTACTCTTGACTATTTTCTTGAACGAATCAATATCTCCAGTGTAAAGTGTTTTTACAATATCTGCTCCACACTCTGCCCCAATTCTTGCAACATGACCCACTATCTCTGGGTCGTGTGGATTTTTGATATTTTCACCTCTGGGGTACATCATAGCTAAAAGAGGTATGCTCCATTTATGACAGTCATCGGCAATTCTGCCAAGTTGTTCTATCATTTCTGGTTCTTCTTTTCCTCCGATGTTAATGTGAAGTGAAACTCCGTCTGCACCAAGTCGTAATGCCTCTTCAACAGAGCCTGTCAACATCTTTCTGTTTGGGGATACTGATAGTGAAGTGCTACCTGAGAAATGTACGAGTAATCCAATCTTGGTTGGTTTTGGTAGATTTTTTAGAATTCCTTTGTTGATGATAACTGATGTAAGGCCAGAATATTGGCAATTGTAAATTAACGCATAAGGATCCTCTATTCCTTTTAGCGGACCGCTTGATATTCCGTGATCCATGGGTATGCAAAGCATCTTGCCATTACGTAAAATACGATTCATTCGAATCTGGTGGCCTGTTACCATTGGTGTTAATCGTTGGTGTGCCCTACTTAAAAATAGCGGGAAAAATAGACAAAAATTTACAAATTATACCACTGGGAAAATTATCAAAAAGATAATCATGTGATGTATTTTTAGAAATTAATTTTTGAGACTTGAAACTTTTTCTGACCTTGTTGGACACAAGTGGTTTTGTTCTCAAACGATTAAATACGCTAAAAAGAAAATACAGTCAATTGAGCCAACTTACTGAACAGCTTCATCATTCTGAAATTGGTGACATTTTAGAGAATTCTCTTGTAGGTAAAAGGCCTGGAATAGAAGAATGCAAGAGATTGCTAGACTCTGGAGATGTCCACCTGATGGGACTTGTTGCTGGATATCTAACCAGAAAAAAGTTTGGACGACGTTCTTCTTTTGTAAACAACATGATTCTAAATTATACAAATGTGTGTATTACCGATTGCAAGTTTTGTGCTTTTTACCGTTCTCCTGGTCATGAGGAATCATATACTGTAACACTAGATAAAATAGAATCTAGAGTAAAAGCAGCTTGGGAAATGTTTGGTATCACACAAGTGATGTTCCAAGGAGGACACAACCCATCTCTTAGAATTGAATATTTTGAAGACGCGTTTAGATTAATACGAAAAAAATTCCCAACAGTTGGAGTTCATGGTCTGTCAGCTTCCGAAGTTGACATGATATCTAAAGTTGAACACACTAGTACAAAGGAAGTTTTGTCAAGACTCAAGGAAGCAGGAATGCAATCAATTCCTGGTGCAGGTGCAGAAATTCTAGTTGATGAAGTAAAACAAATAATCAGTCCAAAAAAAATCTCAAGTGATACATGGCTTCGAATCATGGAAGAAGCACACGGTATTGGAATCCCAGCATCTGCTACTATGATGTATGGTCATGTGGAAACAAGAGATGATGTCGCATCACACTTTATGAAAATTGCAAAACTACAAGAAAAGACAAATGGATTCATGGCCTTTATCCCATGGAGTTTTGAGCCAAACAATACCCTGATGCAAAAACAAGAGACTGTACAATATCCTGCAGGGGGAACACAACTCTTGAAGATGATTGCAATATCTAGAATAATGTACAATGATTTGATACCACACATACAATCATCTTGGCTTACAAATGGAGTTGCCATGGCGCAGATGGCCTTGCAGTATGGAGCCGATGACTTTGGTGGCACGCTTTTAGGAGAAGAAGTGGTTTCATGTACAGGAGCTCGCTCAACTGAACTTACTGGAGAAAAAATAATCCAGGCAGTAAAGCAGATTGGCTATGAAGTAGAAGAGCGAGACAATTTCTATAATACTGTAAGAACCTGTTAGATGCCGTAGCTAGACCATTTGGAATCGACTAGACTCTTTGTTGATTGGTCTGATTTTACAAGTTCTTGAATCTCTCTTTGGAATCCCTCTTCTTTTGTTTTCTGTGTTGCATCAATTCCAAGCTTGGAACCCAAGTTTACAAAAGGAGATGCTGGGTCAAGTGTATCAGTTGGTGTATTGTTGATTATTACAGTATCTCTTGCAGCATCTGATCTTGTAGTAATTGCCCAGATTACATCATTGAAATCATGAACGTTGACATCTTCATCTACTACTACAAAGAATTTTGTTAGTGAAAGCTGGCCCATTCCCCAGAGTCCCATCATTACTTTTTTGGCCTGTCCTGGATATCGTTTTTTTATGGAAATTATTGCCATGCCCTGGAACCATCCTGAAGCTGGCATTGCAAAATCAACAACCTCTGGATGGAACATTTTGATTAGAGGCAAAAATGAGCGCTCGATTACTTTGCCAATGTATGCATCTTCTAAAATTGGCTTGCCTACTATGGTTGTAAGGTAAATTGGTTTCTGTCTTCGCATGATTCCAGTTAACGTAAACACTGGGTATGGTTCTTGTGGTGTATAGTATCCAGTATGGTCTCCAAATGGTCCCTCCATTCTAATATCTGATGGATCAACATATCCCTCTAGAACTATCTCTGCATTGGCAGGAACCTCAAGGTCTACTGTTTTACATTTTACAGTCTTGATTCCGGTCTTTCTTGTAATTCCTGCAAAGAGATACTTGTCCAGTCCCTCTGGTACTGGAGCCACTGCAGAAAATACGGTTGCAGGGTCAGAGCCAATTATTACCGCAGCCTCTATTTTATTTCCAGAATCTTTTTTGATATCATAATGATGTGCACCGCGCTTGTGTTTTTGCCAGTGCATGAATGCATGGGTACTGTCAATGATTTGCATCCTGTATACCCCAAGATTTCTAACACCAGTCTCGGGATGTTTTGTGGCAATCAAGCCAAACGTGATAAACTTGCCTGCATCCTTTGGCCATGTTTTTAAAATTGGAATCTTGTCAAATGATGGTGTCTCATCTATTACTTCTGTGACAGGCCCGCTTTTTTGCAACTTTGGTGCAATGTCTGTCATCTTTGAAAGCTCTGGAAGTTTTCTCAACTTGTCCAAAATTCCTGTTGGCATTTCCATTCTTGTCATGTCAACAATTCTCTGACCAATCTCAGTAAAGTCCTGCATCTCTAATCCAATTTCAAGTCGTTTAATGGAACCAAATGCATTTGCAAGTATTGGCATGTCATAATTTTTTATGTTTTCAAAAAGTATGGCAGGGCCGTTTGAATACATGACCCTACTAAGAATTTCTGAAACCTCGAGATTGGAATCTACTTGCGTTTTTACCCTTTTGAGCTCTCCTGCTTGTTCCAGCTTTTCAATGAACTCTGCTACATCTTCAATGGGCACGCATTTACTGAATCTGCAATATTGTATAAGCGTAACTAGATTTGGAGCAAGTTTTTCAAAAAAATATCAGACAAGAGAACTTTAATTATGCTATACAGCAAAATGCCATCAAGTTGGGCGACGAGAAATGCACAGTTTGTGGAGGTCAGGGAAAAATTGCTCTTCTTGATACGCAATGTTCTTTTTGTAATGGAACAGGCGAATACTCCAAGACTGCTGATAGTTATATGAAATCACATATCTGTCAGTGCATATTTCTTGACAGGATTACCTGTCCTCTATGTGGAAAAAGATGTCATCATGACACTCCAAACAAACCCAAAGTCTTGATTAGTCCTGTTTAGAAAATTGGTGGAAGTTCATTCTTTTTGTCATGTCCGCCAGAACCAAATTTACAGTAAAAACACTGGTCTGACTGCATGTACTTTAATTGCTCAATCTTGATTGCGCCTATCTTGAGTGCAATCTTTGTTAGAATTCTGTATTTTAGAGGCATCGATGGAATCACTTCCTTAAGGTACACGTTATAGTGGTCTGGGCAAAACTTTAACGTAATATTACTTGGCTCCTTTGAAGTCTGGCTTACTGTCTTTGCAACTCCTATTTGTTCTCGAATGTATTCATGCTTTGGACATGGGCAGTTTCTTCCGCCTGGGTGCTTGTATGCAGGAGTATTTTTCCAGTCAAAGCCTGGATATTCTCTTTCAAAGTCGTCCAATGCCTAAAAGACGTGCCTGCTTCATATAAAACTTCTATGAAATTGTCAGATCTAAGCTTGATCAAAATGTAAATAAACTGCCATATCTCACAACTACTACATGTCTAAAGAAGCACCACCAAAAAAACCACGTTCTACTAAAAAAGTTACAGAAGGATCTAACACTGCCGAACTAGAGGCAAAGATAGCACAGCTTGAAGCAAAGCTTGCTAATTTATCATCCCAAGTCAAGCCAGCAGAAACAAAACCTGCACAGACTTCGGAATCAAAACCAAGACCAGCAGCATCAGGTCCAACTCATGGTACACTTCCAGCAGGAATGAAATCAGCAGAAGCACCAAAGCCAGAACCAAAACCACAACAAAGACCAGCGGCATCAGGTCCAACTCATGGTACACTTCCAGCAGGAATGAAACCAGCAGAAGCACCAAAACCACAACCAGCACCAGAGACAACATCTCATCCACAAGAACCATCTGCAGGAGAAGTAGCACCTGCATATGCACAGATTAGCTCAACAGGTTATACTGGAAACAAGTATTTTGCAACCAGAAAGAGATTATCATATCATCCAGCTGACAAACAGTTTACTGGTAGTTCAACTACTACTACAACTGCTCCACCAGCTCCTCAACAACATGAAACTCAAACAAGTACAACTCATGATACACATTCAGAAGGCGCAAAACCACAAGAGAAAAAATCTTTGTGGAAAGCAAAGGGTTCTGATGTAGCGGAGACATATGTTGGAGAAGACGAACCAAAACCACAACAAAGACCAGCAGCATCAGGTCCAACTCATGGTACACTTCCAGCAGGAATGAAATCAGCAGAAGCACCAAAGCCAGAACCAAAACCACAACAAAGACCAGCGGCATCAGGTCCAACTCATGGTACACTTCCAGCAGGAATGAAACCAGCAGAAGCACCAAAACCACAACCAGCACCAGAGACAACATCTCATCCACAAGAACCATCTGCAGGAGAAGTAGCACCTGCATATGCACAGATTAGCTCAACAGGTTATACTGGAAACAAGTATTTTGCAACCAGAAAGAGATTATCATATCATCCAGCTGACAAACAGTTTACTGGTAGTTCAACTAGCACTGCACCACAACCAGCTGCAGAACCTGCAAAACCAAAATCTACATTCCGTACAACACTTCCAGCAGGATTCAAAGCCTAATTCTTAAAGGCATCTAGCACTTCTTGTGCATGTCCTGCAGGTTTTACTTTTTCAAAAACTTTAAGGATTTTTCCTTTTTCATCTACAAGAAAAGTTGTTCTGTTTACGCCCATGTATTCTCGACCCATGAACTGTTTTTTGCCCCATACACCAAATTTCTTTGCCACATCTTTTTCAGTGTCTGCAAGCAAAATGAATGGGACCTTCATCTTTTCACCAAACTTTTTGTGTGATTCCTCATCGTCTGGACTGATTCCAATTATCTCAATTCCTGCGGTCTTGAATTTCTTGTAATCTTGTGCAAATTCGGCAGCTTCTGTGGTACATCCTGGAGTGAAATCCTTTGGATAAAAATAGACCACATATTTTTTGCCCTTAAGATCTAATTTTTTTACTGTCTTACCTTCTCCATCCTTTAGGGAAAAATCTGGAACTTGATCTCCTTCTGCTAACATCTGAAATACACCAAGAATCTACCATACTTATTTTTTGTCTACGATGTTTCGAATGTTTTATATTGTATGTTCAAAGGTCGAGTGATTGATGGTGAATCTACGTGCATGGCTTGCAGAAGCAATAGGAACATACGCGCTAGTATTCTTTGGACCGTTATCTATCATACTTTCAGTTGCATATTTTGGCTCTGTTCTCACAATTCCAGCACTTGTTGTAATAGCACTTGCACATGGTGCTGCAATAGGATTGATGGTTTACACATTTGGCCATGTTTCAGGATGTCACATCAACCCAGCAGTTACTATATCGATGCTAGTTACTAGACGAATCAATATCAAGGACGGAATTGGTTACATCATATCACAATTAATTGGAGCAGTTATTGCAGCTGCAACACTCAAGGTAATATTGCCTGACCTTGGTGACAAGGTACATTTTGGAACTCAGGGCGGACCTAGTGCCATTATACACAATAGCGTAGCATCTGGATTTGCAATTGAAGCAATTCTTACATTTTTCTTGGTTACAGTAATCTTCATGACCGTAGTGCACAAAAAGGCACCAGCTGGAATGTATGGTCTTGCAATAGGTGGAATGATATTTTTGATACACTTGGTAGGTGTACCATTGACAGGCGCAAGTGTTAATCCTGCAAGAACTTTTGGACCTGCACTCATTTCTGGTTTCTGGGATTACCATTGGATGTACTGGGCAGCTCCAATTGTTGGTGCTGTAATTGCAGGACTGGTAATGAATTACATCTTTGTAAAAAAGGCTGAAAAAGAAGTCGCATAGATTTTTTCTTTGTTTTTGAAATGTATTATAACCGGTCCATGTTGAATTTTATCTGTGGACCCGTTGCACAGCTTGGATAGTGCGGACGCTTGCGGAGCGTCAGGTCGTGGGTTCGAGTCCCATCGGGCCCACCACTATATTGGTTCTTAAATAAGATTCTAACAATACCTTTGGTAATGGGAAACAATACTCCATTGACCATGTTTCTTTATGGGCTCAAGAGCCCGGTAACTCGAGAGAAATATGCGAGAAGGGTAAAACAGTTTTTTGATTTTATAAATCTGGAAGGTGATACAATGGAATCAAGATGTATTTTGTTTTGTTCAAAATCACAAAAGGATCTCCGGTGGGCTGAATCTTGTATTATAAATTATATAATATTTCATAGGGCACGAGTGGAAAAAGGCGAACTTTCTGCAAATACGCTTCCAAACTATTACAAGCCAATACGATCATTTTGTGAAATGAATGACATCGAACTTAAATGGAAAAAGATAACCCGCGGATTACCAAAAGGACGGGGATATGCATCAGATCGTATCCCTACACTTGATGAAATAAAAAAACTACTGGCGTATCCTGACAGAAGAATAAGGCCAGCAGTAATGATCATGATGTCATCAGGGATACGACTTGGTGCCTGGGATTATCTGCGATGGGGTGACATTCAACCAATTTATGAAAATGAAAAACTGCTTGCAGCAAAGATGATTGTTTATCGTGGTGAACCTGATCAGCATACTACATTTATCACACCGGAAGCATATCTTGCACTGAAAGAATATCTTGACTTTAGATCAAGTCATGGAGAAAACATTGACAAGAATTCATGGGTGATGCGAAATGAATTCAATGTTGAAGAGTCTAGGGGTGCAAGTCTGCCAACTAGACTGCAAAGTTCTGGTTTGAAACGATTGATGGAACGTGCATTAAAGGCACAAGGAATACGAAGTCAACTGGAACCTGGAAAGAAGAGACACGAGTTTCAGGCAAATCACGGGTTTAGAAAATACTTCAAGACCAAGGCAGAACAGCATATGAAATCATTGAATGTTGAAATTTTAATCAACCATTCCACTGGATTAGGAGACAATTACTATAGAATAACAGAAAAGGAACTTTTTGCAGAGTATCTAAAAGCTGTCGATTCTCTGAGCGTAAACCAAACCATGATCTCTAATGATGAGTTGAAAAAGGAAATGGAAGACAAAATGTTGAATATGAAAGTAGAGTTTGCTGATCTGCTTAGAAAGTATGTCAGAAAAGAAAACATGACTGATGATGAAATGGCACAACGATACACTACGCTAAACTATCTTAGAGCTGGAGAAGATGGCAATAACATCATTGTAAAGCACGAAGACAGAGAAATAACGATTTAAAAATTTGAATAATGTTCTGTCTCACTTTGGCTGTTTCCACTGATGGCATGAAAAGTTGGTTTCAAAAGAAAAAGTTGAGTTTTATGATGATGAAAAATGCAAACCTGAAAGCGAATTGTGATTCTTTATTATGTTCTACATTAGATTCTAAGAGAGAGTAGAATATGTCAAAAATTAGGCCATGGATAAATGGGTTGATAGATGGTATTAGCGCATCAACTCTGATAAGAAGTTCTACAATTGAACATCGAAATAGAATCGCATTCATCATTTTAGATAGTACTCTTGAAATGGCTTTCAAAAAATATATTCAAAATGTTAAAAAACTTCCAAATATAGGTGAATCTACTTGGAAACATAGAGAAAGTATTAATAAAATAGTTAAGAAAAATTCTGCATTTGATGAAGCAGTATGGGAAGAAGTAAATTATTTTTACGAAATTAGAACTGGAATGTATCATAACGACTCAGAAAAAACAGTTTCTGATACAACGATTGGAGACTTTCAGGAATTAACCGAGTTTCTCATTGATAACTTATTTTCAATTAAATGTTCAGACGTTGTACCTCTTTCTCAAAGTTTGTTACCTCAAAAAGACACTGAGTCTGACAAAATTCCCATTAATAAAATCCCAGAAAGAATTAATGTGATAGTTGTAGCTGTGGCAGAATCTAAATCAAAAACAACGGCTGAAATTAATGAATTTTTAAAAAAGAAAGGATTCAAAGGAACTATTTCTAATTCAGTGATCAGTGGAAATCTAAATCATTTTTACCCTCATTTATTTTATTTTGATGAATACTGGAAATTATCTGATGAGGGACAATCTAGATATGATGAGATCCGCAAATCTTATGTTATGTCAGATGGAGATGAATCAAAGTGAAAGATACAACAAAAGAAACAGTAAAAATTGAACCCACACCAAGTAACTCCGCAGAATCAATCGATACTGGAAAACATACTATAGATACAGTGTATAATCCATTAGATCCGCCAAAAATGGGATCTAAGGCTCCAGAGCAGATAGTATCGGAAAAATCAGACAATGAAATGATCAGATTGGAGGTTAATGCGCATAATGATACTCACTCCATAAATATTACAAGAATAGTGGCTGTTTCTGAAATTTCAAAATGCATTGATGATACTATTGCAGAGATATCAAAATCCAAGACATTTGAGGCAAAACCTGTTAATGCAGAAATAAAAACACCGCCCGTAATTTTATCACCACTTCCACAGGAAAGTCCAGTAAGATCTTTCGCTGAAAAAATAGAAGTGGATCCTGATGCTTTTGAGAAACTAAAACTAATTGCAATAAAAAATGATGCAGTTCAACTTTTGAAACCTACTAAACTTAAACCCACTGAAAGCTGTTATCTGTTATTAGCTGTAAATGAATTTGCGTTAGGTAAACAATCTATGCAATTTGAAGATTGGAGAGAATTGTGTCAAGCCAGCAATATTAAATCACCCACTCCAATTTACAAAATCGCCAGCAATGCAAAGAATGCAGGTCATATTGATAAGAAAAAATACACTAACACACGAGAATTGGTCTTATCTCCAAAAGGTGTTGAAATAGTAAGAAAAGCTATTGAAAAAGCAATATCTGAAAATTAACTTAGGTAGTTGACAACATTGAACCCTATTACCATGTACTCTTCTAGATAATCTGTTCCTAGATCTTATAGGTTCGAATCTATCAAAACTAGTACTTTCCATAATTGATATCTTGTAAACTTGATAAATTGTTGGTAGACCTTCAGGTAAACCTTGAGTAAACGTGGTAATCTGAAGGTAAACCAAAGGTAGACCATGAAGACAATATCTAGTAAAGTGAATGAAAAGGAATTCAGAGCATTTAGTCAATATGCTAAAGAGACTAATCTGACAATTTCTAAATTGATACGAAAGTTATTGCGCGAAAAGATTGATGTTGAAAAATATTCATGCCTTTTCAGACATACTGATACGACTTGTTCCTTTGTTCACCATTCCTGCATTCGTCATTCCCATGTTCCACATCTAGATTTGGATCTGTGAGAGTCTGAGTCTCACAGGACTTAATTTTATGATTATTGGACATTTGGTGAATCTAGAGCAAGTGGATATGTCACACGAACATGAAGTATTTTTATACAATAATCATTTAGAATAGAAATTGGTCAATAGAAAAGCAGTTTTTGTCTCAATTTTAACCGTAACTGTGACAATTATAGCGTTATCAACAAATTCCGCAATGGCAGATACTACAATCCCACAGTGGATAAAAAACACTGCAAAATTCTGGGTAAATGGCGATGTAGGTGATGCAGATTTTATCAAGGCAATACAATATCTTGTACAACAAGGCATAATCCAAGTTAATATTCCCGTAAAAGAAATATCTGCTACAAATGGAAGTCCAAGTGATAATGATCGTGTAACATCGATTGTTGTCACTTTTCAAAATTTAGTAAATTATCCAAAGAATATTCCTAACAAATTAACAGTTAATTCATTTCAAAGAATATTCGAATTTGGTCAGATAACTAACGGGATGAGTAATTCCGGCACACCTACAAATCCAAAGAGCAATCCTGAATTTAGACTCGATGATCTGCCAAGTAAAGATAAAGCACAATTTTACCAATTTCTTAACGTGGGAGTTTCTTCGGCTCAAAACTCACAGTCAAATTCTAATATGCCGCAATTTGACGTCTTGATTAATCTGTACACAGGAGATGGGACTCTTTTACATACACTGGAATACGATAAATGCTCTGTTGTCAATTATTGGGTATACACAGATAGTAACAAAATGGATTACAGAATGTCTTCTGATGATCAAGCCGAAGACAGAGAGGCCAGTGTTTATCTTTGTCAGGGATACCATCTAGTTTTCCCAAGTACGACTACACCACAATAGAAATTTATCAATTAAATCTCTAGCTCGAGCCTCACAGGACTCAACTTTTGAGTTCAGAGCAGTAAAAATCAAAATTTTGTAGAATTCTATAGACGTTAATGGTTTACAGTTCTCGCATACTTTTTCATTGTGTCCCATAAACCGAACAGAACCTGTCATTGAATGAAATATTTTATTATTGATCCCCATCCATGCCCAGCAAGTTTCTGAGCTGTATTTGGAGTTACACATGCTGGAGAATTATCAGATGCTTTTACAAGTAGTGTAAATCCTTGTTTACATTGTATGTCATTTATCGGGGTTCCAGACTTGAATTGTTCTAGTGGGTATGTAGATGAACCGCTTTCTGGAACTACTGTAAGATCTACAGGTTTTGACCACAAATACACCATGGTGCACCCTTTATCTGTCGAGGCTAGAAATCTTGAGACTGCTGTCATAGTATAGTTACCAGATCCTATATTCACGGTATAAGTTGGTATGATATCTACTATTTTGCCATGATTAACAGAATACAAATATGACAGGGATTCAAGATGAACACCATTTCTTATGAGTGAATCTCCTGGCCCTAATCTGATAGGAGTCATGGTTTCATCATAATCATTAAAAGATGCATCACGATAATGATAATGCAGAGTGATCCTCTGATCATTGAAGGCATGTATTGCTTTGTTAGTAGCAAAATCATACTCATCTACACCACTTACGGTGGCACCAGTTTTATTATTGACAACAACAACCGAATCTGGAATACCTGATGGTACCAAAATTGTCACAGTTTTATTTCCGATGTTTGTCAGTCCAAGTGTGAAATTTCGGACATCGTGTATTCCATAAGTAGTTACTTTTTTTAACGAGTCGGTGGAAAGTAGAGTTGAATTTGATAATGCATATTGTCCGAAATAGTCATAATTTCTAAGATCTATTGTCTGAGAAGGATTTACTGTATCATTAACTATGGTCGTTATCAGATTCGTTCCTCCATATGAGATCATTGTAGTTCGAGTATAGTTTGGAGTTACAACACTTGAAAAATCATCTGTTATATCCACATTTGTGCATATGTCGGAGTAACCACCATAATCCACATATGGCTGATATGATATGACTTGGGCAGAAGAATATTGGTTAAGCGGAATAAGACATAAGCAAAATATCAGAGACAGCCAAATTTTCAACATTAGTACATTCTATCCAGTCATTATTCTGGTTTACTTATGAGTTCTGTAAGATTCAGACCTGTGAGAATCCGAGTCTCAATAGTAAGTCCTTTTTTAATTATTATGGATTTGAAAATAGATTTCCACATGTTAAATTCAATTACCACATAGATACTAATTTTTACTACTCGATCATATTCTGTTTGTGAAACATGCTTACATCTACGTAGGAGTAAGTGTTGCCATGGTGATTATCGGTATTTTTTTAATTTACCAATTAGAATCAACAACACAACAGACAATCATCACTATGACTCCTAAATTATCAGATTCTGATAAGAAACTAGATACATCCCATGAATTGGGTCTGATTCCTAATACGTTTGGACCATCCAATCTTGGCCACAATCTTACCATACCTTATCATTCTGGTAATCCTAGCTCAGATCAATTCTTCTACATGGGTGGGCGTTCTTTTATGCTCATACTTCCTTATGAGCAAATAATTAATGTCACTCTTGGTTCTACAGTTGAGGTTCCCCTCAATGTTACTCACATAGCAAGTATACACCCGTTTGATAGAATAAAGTTACACTATGTTGGAATTATGACTCATTTCGTACCCTTCAGGGATCCATCACATGAGCTTGATCTAAACTCTACAGTAACAGCAGTGATACCTTCAGAGATTACAGTACCTGCAGGTAAGTCAACTACAGTTATTCTAAAGATGACCATACCAAAAGACTGGCTTAGTTTCTATGTAAAAGATGGTATGATACCATACGTCGTCAGATTTACAGATTCTGAACAACACAATTTTACCGATGTTCTAATTCCTGAAACGGCCTTTGCGATTAGGATAACAGGCTAGCATAATCAAATAGGTTAGATTGCTTTTTCTTCAATACTCTCTTGTCTTTTTACTTGTCTAATACTTTTACGACACATGACATGTTTCTATGTTCAAATATGGGAGATTCCATTTTTACTGATTGTCGATGAACTCGTTTTGAAGGATAAAAATAAAAAATTTGGGAGGAGTTTTGTAGATACTCCGATTAGATTACTGCTCGTTTCTTGTTAGTGTATTTTCACAAAATCGTCGGTACTTGGACTGACTGTCGGTTCAAAAACTGTGAGACTCGATCATAATTTGAGTTCAAGTACCTCAGGAACTAAGACATCACATTGTGTTACAACAGAATAGAAAAGATGTTCCCTTACTGACAAAGTAGAAATGAAGAAAAGATTATTATGATAAAATGGCGGTTTGTAAAAGGTGTCCCAAGCTACAATAGAGACCAACTTTGGGAACATTATTTTTGAACTATTACCAAATTATGCTCCTGAGACCGTAAGGAATTTTGTCAAATTGGCCAAGTCCAATTTTTATGACGGCATACTTTTCCACAGAATAATACCAGGATTCATGATTCAGGGAGGAGATCCAAATACAAAGCAGCCAGACAAAAGTAGTTGGGGAATTGGAGGACCTGAATATACTATAAAGGCTGAATTTAATTCCAAACCACACCTGAGAGGTGTTGTATCCATGGCAAGGTCCGACGACCCAAACAGTGCTGGTTCACAGTTCTTCATAGTAACAGGCGACAGTACATTCCTTGACGGCCAGTATACAGCGTTTGGTGAGGTAAAGAGCGGCATAGATGTTGCCGACACGATCGGCCATCTTCCGAGAGGCAAGAATGACTGCCCCAACCAAGAGGTTAAAATCATTCGCATTACAATCTCTGAATAGCTACAAAACTCTTTTCTTTAATTTTTTTATTTGAAAATCACTTAATTATCATTGGAATTATTGTCAACTGGATGAAAATTTTACTGCTTTCAATAATTGTATTATCATTTGTGTTGATATTGGTTTTACCACAACCGGTATTTGCTAAACAATCAGAATGTGAAAAAATGGACATTAATAATAGATATAATACCAGTGTCCTCTCTTTCAACGAAATAACATCTTTTCTTAATCATACTGCAACACAATTTTCATGGGATTTAAACTCGAACTATACTAAAACGACCCTAATAGATTACAATGGTACAAAGTTAATCACAATGCAGACACTGAATAAAACAGAATATAATTTTGGAGAATACATCCACGTATATCCCGAATTAACTAACATTGGAAACAAAAGTGTCTATGTCACCCATTATTTTAGTCCATTTTTTGTTGTAGTAAATTATCAGAATGGATCTAGTGTATTCAAAGATCAATCAAAACCAGGAGTAGAAGTTATGCCCATACCAGAATTTCCAACTCTTGAAACTAATAATTTGGAAGCTGGTAAATCCATGACTATTTCAAATAGTGCAATGTTTCCCCCGCTAACTCAGTATCTGACATTCGGGGTGAACAAACCTGGCAGTTATACCGTATCTACTGTTTCGGATCTGTTCTATGATGTTAACGATACTTGTAACAGAATATTTCTCTGGTCAAAACCCACCCAGATTACAGTAGGTACAAGTAATGTTCCAGAATTTCCGTTTTCAATTCCAGTATTACTGATTAGTATTTTATCAGTAATTGTAATTTATAGAATAAAACTTGAAAATAAAAAATTAAGGAAAGAGTTTTGAAAACGGATGAAAGCAACCGATAACGGTTCTTTCAGATATGATTCGAACTTTGCAATGAAATTATATCTATACGTAACATTATGGCATGACACAAATTCACGATACCGGCAAATCTTGCCTGATAACAGCATTTGTACCATCGGGCCCACCACGTATTTTAACGAGTCTTGTAGAATTTGGGTTTCATACACTATGATCTTCATTTATTTTTAGATATGTGAATTACAATAATGGAGATAAATCTTAAATATTTATAAAAAAACTAGAAATCACATGGATCGTACGCTTGTATCAAGTGTAATTCTATTGTCTCTTCTAGTTGTAACAGTTTCTAATCTGACAATCTTGACAAGTGATGACAAAAATAACACGATGAAATCTTTTTCTTTTATAAAAACAGCCTATGCACAAAATGCTAACACCAGTGATGATTCCGCTGGTCTTGGAATATCCTCTGATAATCCTTTGGCAAGTGTGGGATTATCTGACAACTCTACAAATTCTACTGTTGCATCTGGAACAAACTTGACATCAAGTGTAACAACGCCCGAATTTGGAAGTTTAGTACCTGTTATACTTGCAGTTTCAATTATCTCAATTATTTTGATATCTGCAAGAACAAAATTGAGACTCGACTAATATCTCAGTTAACTTTGTTTAGTAACAAAGCTCCGTAATCTATTATATGTAGAAAAGACAAGAGCCCATAATGAAGCCAAACCTAAGATACGGTGCGTTTGTTGCATCACTGCTTCTGGTTATGCCGTTAGCGGCTTATGCAGATAGTGATACACGCAGCAATTATGCTTCACAAGTTCTACAATTACAACTAGATACAATGACATGTCGCAATACGTATGTCACTGGTTACCTAGGTGATGTTGTAAGTGTAATAAACAACTCAACAACCACATCCATTCTGACAAATACTGACATTCCAAAACTAGGAACTGATTTTAGTTCCATACAATCTGATGCAAGTGCTAACAATACTGCACAGTTCAAGACTGATTTGAATACCTATAATGGCGATACGAGGACAGCCGATCTTGATGTCAAAACTGATATCAAGACTGCACATAGTAAGACTGTCAACACTACATTAAGATCAGATAACAAACAACTTCAATCAGCCTACCAAAGTTGTCTCTTTGGAGTAAAACAACAAGTGGCTCAGCTCAAAGCAGGTATGTTCAGTAAACATATTGAAAATACTCAGGACAGGGCAGGCAAACTTGCATCACGTGGTCTAAACACGACTGCATTCAATCAGACAATAAACACTGCAAACGCCGGAGTTCAAGAATTTGAACAAGCAGTGACTAATGCTCAAAACAGTACACAACTTAAAGCCGCATTGCAAAGCTTTTGTCTGTACAATGGATGTAAAACTCCTAGTAACCAACACTTTGCAGCAAACACAGCAATTCAGGTAAACCAAGCTAGACTGAATGTTCTTGCTGCCAAAAACACCACCTCTACATTTCAAGGACTTGTAAGTCAAGCACAAACAGACCTTACCAATGCACAGACTGCATTAACCCAAGTTGGATCAAGTCAATATCAGGGAAATCAATCAGACACTGTTTGGAATGACATCAAGGCTGCATCTGATACAATACAACAACTACAACACATAGTGAACCATAAACACTAATCCTCTTCTTTTTTATTTATTTTTGAATCTATCATGACCCGTAAAAATTAGGATAGTTAAAGAAAAACCGTTCATCATATACTAATAAAATTTAAATCAAAATGATGTAATGTTTTGTATTATGAAACTAATCAAGATAGATTGTGTGAAAAAAGAAAATAATCTCATTACTGAGGTATTTGGAGCAATTGCAAATCCAACTGATGGCAAACCTGTACAAAAACTGTTCAAGGCAGTAGATAGACCAATTGATTTGTGGTTTCGATTTCCAAACGGAAAAGAAGAGATATTTCTAATCCAGACATACTTGGAAAATAATACTAGAAAAAAGATTGTACATTTTATCATAATGGATCCAGAAAAACGTGGCAAGAACTATTTAGAAAGATTTCCTGCTTGTAAATGACTGGCATCTTTCTATCTCCCCAAGTCTTGGTTGCAAGTTCTTTTTTTAATTATTACAACTAAATAGATCCATATCATGGTATAATGATGGACTCGTACGAAAATTTTGTAAATGAATCCGTTCAGGTCTTTAACGATAGAATTTTTAGGTTAGTAAAACTACTCCATGAAACTAATCTCACTGCCGAAGAAAGAACTGCATTGGAAGATGAAAAACTGATAACAATAGATCAAAGAACCCACTGGAAAGAAGAACAATTTAAATTAAAAAATAAACCTAAATGAAAAGAAAGTCACATGCTAGCAAAAAGACTGATGAATATTATTTTCCTAGTAGATGTCAGTTATTTTTTAAGATCTGTCAACAGGTCTTGATCCACATACGTTCTAAACGACGGATAACAATTTAGCATCTTACCATTGTCTATCTTGTAAAAAGTCCAGTTATCACATACTACACCATATTCATATTTGTATTATCATATGTTTACTGTGGATGAAGTTTTTCCAGTAAGGTAATTCAAGTAATTTCCATTAATTGGAGCACTTGTAGTAATTATGCATCCTCTTTCCAAAAATCAAGAAAAGTTTTTGGATTAAAGCATGTTGTGATTTTGATTTATTGAACCTAAAAAATAAAATATATGAAATTCATATCAAATCGAGATATTGGTTGAATAGATTGGTAGTGTCAAAAATAAAACTGTTGTAATGATGGCAAAGAAAATAATTCCCATTATAAGAAATATTGATTGCATTTTTTTAGAAGAAAAAACCCTTCCAATTCCTTCAAGAAATGAAATGCTAGCATACATGGTTGTAAAGTATACGTAATTTGATGCAATAGAACTCATCTTATCAGCATTTTGAGATTTTTCATCAGCTAATTGCAAAAAGCTAATTACTTTTTCATTGGATACCGGTAGTTGATATTCTGGTAAATCAAATGGAGTGGTAATGTTTCCGCCTGTATTGTTTAATGAATTGGTCTTGAGCCATACCTCAAAAGCAGTTTTCATTTCTGGCCGAAAACTATTCTTGTAATAATCCATTAATTTTTGATCATGATTTGATTCAGCTACAAGGTATCCATTAAATGCAACAACATCAATTATCATGGATTGTTTTTCTTTTAATTCTGCAGTTGCGTACTCACGATGCGCGGTATTTGCAGCTTTTAATTCAAATGTTAACGCACTACCCCATAACTCATGTTGATATCCACACCAAGCTGATACAATGACTGTCAATCCAAGTATTGCTGCATAAGCAAGATCCGTCTTGTCTAATTTGTGGTTCTTGATTTCAGTCGACATTTTTGGCTGACTGTGTACTGATAGACTCTTCAGTTAAAAGTTGTTAAAATGTATGGGATGTAACATTATTTTTATGTGATAATCTCAAGTTTTGTGGTATGATGTGAAAAATTATCAGATTCAAGTGCGGTTGTTCTGAGGGATTTGACCCTAGAACTTTCCGCTTGTAGAGAATCTGCAATAGTAATTGTATATCTGAATAGAAAAGACTGTGTTTGTTTATTGTAAAAAAACTAATCTAAGATGGTAAAAAGTATGTTTGAACTAAACACACTGTTGAATATATCACCCTGATGTACAAATATTGTAAGTAGAACCGTGGAATCACAAACCATGTAGAGATGGTAAATCTGCAATCCACGGTCTCTATATGTTATGGAATGCTGCCAAAACACTTGCAGATGTATCAAGATAGAATTACATCACTAGTAAATTATGCACATTATTCATTAAAAGTTGGCAAACACATTATATAATCTCCGGATGATTCGTTTGTTGAAAATGAGTCAAATCTTGGACTTTGATTGAAATGATATCTATAATTAACAAAATTATGAAAATTGATAGAAAATCAATCATCGGACTTGTTCTGTTGTTATCTCCATATGCTGTAGGTGTCATAACTCGTCAATCTGCTTCACTTACTACTACAATTCAAAAAAAATTTCCTACATGTGATAGTTTCATTCATGGACTTTGCATCCCAACATTGTACATTCCTATTCCTTTAGGGGTTGGATATCTTGTGATCAACTTGACATCATTTTTGTTAAGTGCGTTACTATTTGTCTGTGGTTTCTTTCTGGTTAAGAAAAAATCCTAGATTTTTTTGCTGGTGGATTGTACAAAACATCTGAATATTTGAATTCAGACTGGAATGCTTTCTAGGTCTGATACATTTACAACTGTCTTGATTTTTGATATCAAAAATACCGTTCAAGAACTATGTTCACTAATGGATAAATACATAGAAGAAAACGAATCGTATTGAATAATTTAAAACTTTTAGGATTTGTTGCAATTGTTTTTCTAATGAGTTCAATATTTGCCAGTCAAGCAAGTGCGCAACAATATCCGTCTGGTACACGCTCATTTCAAGGTCCGCGTACTCCTGTAAATGGTACCTATGTCAACTCTAACTCTGGATTGCAAATAACACTTCCTGATGGTTGGACTGGTTTTGAAATGAAACGATCTTCAGGATATACATCTGTGATGGCAGCCCCTGGGGGATTTAGTATGCAGCAAGGACAGCGTCCTACTGTTTCCTTGATGATGAATATAGAACCAAAAGGCTCAACGCCTACTCCTCAATACATGTCACAACGTATGATTCAAAACATGACATGCAATAATGATTCTAACCTGGCTAAAACTATCAATGGTGTAAGCTTTACTGAAGTTGTTGTAGATTGTACTGGTTCTACTAGCACGATGAAAGCAAAATATGATATTGTTCAAACCAATTCCTCTTACATCGTAATTGGATATAGGGCAAATTCTGCAGCAAACTATGATTCGCAAGTTGCAGCATTTGATACTGCAGTCGGTACTCTTCAAGTTGCAAATGCACTTGGCGCACCCGCAATACCTGAATTCCCAGTTTCCATAGTGGCGGTAATTATGGCTGTCATGGTGGGAACTGCTGTCATATTTGGACGATTACGTCTAGTGCCAAGTAAAGTGTAAGATTTTTTCGACTCTAGTATCGTATGTTTATTTCTCTTACAATGTCCTGAAATTTTTGAAGTTCAGAAAAAAACTTGATTCCTTTTTCTGTAATGGCAAAAATGTATTTTCTTTTGATTCTGCTAGTTTCTATCATGCCAACATCAATGAGTTTCTTACAGTTATTCATGACTGCATTGTGCGATAAATTTGCTTTTTGGGATATTTTGGATATGGGTATGCCATCAATGCCTGCGTCCATGCATACTTGTAAGATGTCATAAATTATGCCCAAAGAAGTTCTGTATTGTTGTTTTAGAAATGATGTGTCTCTAGATTTTATATTGTTCAGAGTTTCTGTTGATGCCATTGAAACTTGTCTTGCAACAATCTTGTTAATATCTGTGATCGAAAAATTTTATCTGAAAATATTACATGTTACTGTAGTGAGTCAAATTTAATAGCACGTACGGTATCTCTCCCAATACGAAAATGTATGAACAATGCTACTATACTTTGTAACTGATAAAAGAGTCGCATGTCCTATATATTTCAAAAACAAAATAATGCCCATGTTAAGGGACTATGCGATTATAACACTTGGCGTGTTGACACTGCTTGCAACATCTGCTGCAGTATATGGCATATTGACCATAAACACACAGATTCAGGCAAAACCAGAACAGGTTAAGGTACCTGATTATACTACAGAGCTTGATTCTCTAAAATCACAAGTTGATTCAATAAATTCTCAAGTCAATTCAATAAATTCACAGATTAATACGATGAGTACGAGTCTTGCTGTTCTCAATACTCTAAAGAATAATGTTGCAGACATTAATGGAAAATTATCTGATCTTGCCGTAAATTACACTTATGCACAACAGATTCAGCCAATTTCTTCTCAATTTACTTCACTTGCAGTTGTTCTTGACAAGTCAAATTATTTGCAAACTGATGCAATTCAAGTTACTGCAATAGGTGCAAATCCACAAAAAACAGTAGATGTGGAATTGCTTGACAACACTGGATTTGTAGTATTGCACAAAACAATATGGTCTGATTCCACTGGCAGGATATCATATTCACTGCAGCTCTCCACTGCGTTACCGCTTGGAAACTACAAGATACAAGTAATTTCGGACCAGCAAACAATTTCACAATCGCTTGCCATTATAGCATCAAGTACTGGTACAACAACTACCACATCTGGTACGTTTACTGCTCAAACCGACAAATCAATCTATAATGATGGTGATTTTATCCAAGTGTCTGGAACTGGTCCTGTAGGTTCTTCAATTACTGGAGTTCTTACTAGTCCCTCTGGAAAAACATATTCTACTGCCACTAGCATCCAGTCTGACGGATCTTATGTCATGTTCTTTGCGCCCTCACAACCATATGAAACAGGAAATTGGAGCATAGTTATCACAAACCTTGGACAAACAAAATCTCTTGGCATATCCGTTGGCACTGGCAGCTCAAGTGGCTCGTATACATTTACTGCACAAACTGACAAGAGCATATACGTAAAAGGTGACTTGATAAAAGTGTCTGGAACCGGACAGCCAAATACCTCTATCTCTGCGGTTCTCACCAGTCCATCGGGATTGACACACACAACAACTTCGACAACAAATTCTGATGGTACGTATACGTTATTTTTCTCAATCAGCCAATCATATGAGACTGGTAATTGGATTGTAACTGTGTCAAATCTTTCACAGAGCAAGACACTCTCTATTTACATACAGTCATAGGTCACATCTTGATGTGATTGTAAATTAGTTTATGGCATTATGATATTTTTTATATATTTCAACTAGAACCTTGTTATCTATAATTCTTAGACTAGTCTTATGAAAAATAACTACAAGGTAATACTATGCGGTTATGGTGTACATAATTGCACGTTAGACTCTCCAGTCTAAAAGAAGCGGTGTGAATCCGACTTGACCGCACCAAAATGTTTTGCCACACATTTTTTAGTGGCCAATATTTTTTCAATCAATTTTTGATATACAAAAAATGTATTAATCTTACAGAATAATCCTAGCATATCTAGATAGATTATGTAACATTACATACAATGCTGATGAAACTAGTTACAAAACAATACAATGTCTTTGGAAAAAAATCTCTTGCTCTATCTTTTGCAGCAATATTGTTATTTTCATTTGGAATGCTATCACATGGAATCTATGCATCTGCAACATATTCGATAACCAAAACCACATCAGGACTAGTTGCATCTGATCCACTAGACAACCAGACAGAAACCATGCAGCAGGTCTTGTCTGATACAAGATACTGGAATTATTATGGAACTGCGGTATCTGAGAAAAACACAGCGTATGATATCTACAAGGATTCCCAAGGGTTGCACATTGGAGAGCCTGGACCAGATCCAGCACAATTTGGCGATGGAAGCTATTCTGGATATTATGCAGTATCTCCTGATACTACTGCTTTACTAGTTCATGCCACGCTTACTGCCACAAATCAATCCGTACTACACAATGACTTTCAAAATCAACTAGAAATCATGACAACAAACGGTCAGGTAAACTATCTTGACTGTGCAGCAATAACAAATTCTGATGGTACTTACTGGACACTTGTTCACGGTTATGGTGATGCTGTAGAAGCATCTCATTTTGATACATTATGGGTTGATACCAGCCCCAATCAGCCACTTACAAGAGAATGCACTGTAATCACAAATGGTGCAAACTATCTGAAACTATACATGGATGGTGTCATGGTATACTCAAGCAACACACTTTCACTTGCAATGCCTGCCCCATTTGATTACTATCTGCAGACAATGAATTCATACTATAACCAAATGCGACACGGTGTATTCAAGGACTATTATGCAACAACTGATGAGAACATCAAGATTACAGGTAATCCTACAAATGCTGCAATTGTATCACTGGTTGATTCTACTGGAACTACTCTTACAAGCTCATCTGTAACTGCGGGTTCTGCAACACTTGATGTTGGAAAATACCACTTTCCAATTGCTGCAACTATAGATGTGACAGACTCAAGTGGCAATACCATTGCATCTAGTCCTGCTAGTATCTATGGTGGGGATACGTTCACGGTATCATCTGGTGGCACTGCAACTATATCACAACCCCCAACAAATCTTGTTGCAAGTTCTATATCACCATCTCAAATCAATTTATCTTGGAGTGCACCAAGTGACAATGGCGGATCCGTAATTACAGGATATGCAATTGATAGATCCACTGATGGTGGAACTACTTGGTCTACAATTGTATCCAACACCGGCAGTATAGAAACAACATACTCTAACACTGGATTGTCATCAAACACATCTTACACTTATCGTGTGTCTGCAATCAATGGTATTGGTACCAGCTCTCCATCAAACACTGCATCTGCCACAACTGGAACACAAACAACTGCTCCATCATCTCCTACAGGTCTTGTTGCGTCTGCATCCTCTTCATCTCAAATTAATCTATCGTGGACTGCTCCGTCAAACAATGGCGGCTCTACAATCACTGGATACAAAATAGAGCGTTCAACTAATGGTGGAACTACTTGGTCTACAATTGTTCCAAATACTGGTTCTAGTTCCACAACATACTCTGATACCGGACTTGCTTCTAGTACAACCTATACGTACCGAGTGTCTGCAATCAATGCTATAGGTACCAGCTCTCCATCCAATATTGTATCAGCAACTACTGCAGGTACTGGTGCAACTGTACCACAACCGCCTACGGGACTTGCCGCATCATCTAAAAAATCCTCTACAATCAATTTGTCCTGGACAACACCTGGAAGCGATGGCGGTTCGCCAATAATTGGCTATGAAATCCAAAGATCAACTAATGGCGGTTCTTGGTCTACTATTGTATCCAATACGGGCAGCACATCTACAACATACTCTAACACTGGATTGTTACCTCTCATGACCTATACGTACCAAGTCTCTGCAATCAATTCGATAGGCATCAGCTCTCCATCAAATACTGCCTCCTCCACGACTCTCTTACTAGGACCTCTTCCAATACCGCCTGTACTTGGTGGCTCTTCAGGCACGCTTTTGTCAAAACTACCGTAATTTGTCTGACTTTGAAAAATATGCCATTAATACTTGAATGATTGACTTGTAACTAGCAAATTCTCTCAAGAAGTGATTTTTCACTCTCATGATATAGCCGCATGACTGGATCTTCATCAAGAAGTTTTAACAGGTACAGCGTCCCGCCTTTGCTGTATTTCTTGATGCCTTTTATCAGGTACACATTGTTGATTGTATCGTCCATTTCTGATTCTATTATGCGAACTCTCTCACCTTTTGAAAAAATTGACATATTTTTTACCAAAAATATTAACACATTAAGTTTGCTCATGAATTCTTAGTAACAATCTTCTAGAAAAAAAGTAGATGACGATCTAAAAACACTTGTTTGAATCAGTTACGGTACAAAAGACAATGTTATGGATACATATTACTAGGAATTTTTACAGAATGGATACGCCTAATGGTTAAATTCCACAGATCATACTTGCATATGTGCAAGATTTTTTAAATGATAGTGTAGACAGAAGCGATTTTTTAACAATGAATGTAGACGACAAGACACGCAATGCAATACAGATAGCAAGAAAATTTCTAGAGCAATACAACTCTCCAGTAGTGTTCAAGTCTGCCATTCTAAATGATACAATATGCAAGATAACAATGGATATTGGTTTAACACATGAAAAAATTGTCCAAGTCAGTGTTGATACAGTTACTGGTATAATATCTGAATACAAACAATAATTTTATTTTTAATGTATTGTGATTGATTCTTTTTTATTTGTACATGACATGAGATTTACAATATGTATTGGTGTGATGGAAGAATCTTACCATGACTTTATCAATGATTGATCCAACTAAAACGTGAATTGGGTTTTGGTGGGTTCCCACAGAATTGTTCTATTTTACGTATAGAACAAGCATTCCTCTCCATACCTATGCTACAAAACCCACCCTTTTTTTTGTGAAACCCGATAAAATATCTAAATTTTTGAAATATCTTGGGAATCTGTGAAATACGACTCGAGGGATTCGATGGATGCGTCTTCTATTGGTTTGTCATTGTGAATCCCAGTTGAGGTCACGTGGCACTCTATGGTGCCGTCTTCCTTTCTCTTTGTATTCTCCCATTGCATTGGGCGTAGATTTGAAATTGCATTCATGTTATCGTCTTTGAGTAGTTCTATTCTGTCTACTACCCACCCATATTCAGAGTCTTTTCTGTCATAATGAGAACGAAATATCCAGGCACCACACACATCTCTTCTCCAAAAGACTGGGTCATTACCTGCAAAAATTTCACCCTTGGACCATACCTCCCATATTGTATCTGTTGATAATTGTATCTCTACTGATCCTACATCATGCACATTTTCCATATGACTATAATTTATTTAAGATACTATGAAAGAATCTTCTAGTACCAATCCATATGATTTGACAGTGATAATTTTTAAAAATGACATGTTTTTTTGATACATTATTTTAATTTTGTACTATGTCTATTAAATCTGGCTTACTACTGTAGCATGGTATGATGTTATGTGGCATGATTGTGGAAGATAATTCTATTTTTCAATTAATCTGGTCAGAAAATTCTCCCATAGAATCAAAATCTGAGAATCGTGAATCTAATCTGCGTAGAAATTCATTTAGGTTGCTTGATTCATCAAGTATCTCAAATCCCTTTTCAGTTGTATGATACATCTTGCTTCCCAGTTCACATCTTACTAACTTGTGTTCTTCTAAAAACTTGAGATAAACACTTACCTTCTCTGAAGACAGGTATACGTCATGCATTATTCTTGATTTGGTGGCACCAAGTTTTGCTGCATCTAATATCATTCTAATTGCACTCCATCCGTTACGGGTCTTCAATGTTGACTATCTCAAATTTTTTTATTAAAATAAATCGTATAAATTACATGTATCTATCTTCTGGTTTTGTCCTGTACAATTTTTGTTATCATATTGCAAGTTCTTGCATTTAATGCATGATCTTTTTAAAAAAACTATCTAATTTGGTATGACATTATCGATTTGAACGGTACACGAAGAATAATTACCGCTAAATCTAGTTATTGCATTAAAGCTCTTTATTTCATGTGGCTTGACATCTTGTATATTGCCATATCCTGTGGCAATTACATTCCATCCTGAATCAAGTAAAAACATTTTGAGAAAAATCACTTTGAAAGGAGTTTCTCCATTGGTAAAGTATCCTGTGAGCATTACATTTCCAATTCCGGAAATACATGTAAAATTACTAAAACTCTGCATTGGCAGAACTGGGGTCTGTAAATCTGCATGTGCTGCTTGAAAAGAGGTACCATATAGCAGTGAAATTGTCAAAAAGATGAAACTGGCGATAAAACATAATCTATCTGAGATTGGTAGTTTAACACGCATAAGGAACCTTTAGGCTCACATGCCTACTGACTCTGTTTGGCATTTGAAACAAATGATACTACCATCAGAGCCAAGTTCCGTGTCAATGTCAATCTCGTCAATGTCATCCCAACAAACGTCGCAGCTTTGATTCAACGTTTTTTGATGTATTCCAAATATTATCTCAATTTGCTTAGAAATTCCTGAACATTTTTTATGTAAGTTTATTCTGAATTGATGTACTGGTATGATATGAAGACAAAAAAATACATTATTTCTTAACTGTGATAGTTTTTGAACTAGTTGATTGCCTGTAAAAATTTTGTAATGGAGTTATGATAAGAAAATATTTCTAATTGTCTATTGATTGATGTTATGATGTCATCATGCATGTCCTTGTGATGATTTTCTAGTGTAGTACTAAAATATTCAGGATGTCTGTAACAGTCATTTAATCTAGAGTTGTATTTTCTGTCGAGCTCTAACACTACTTGATTGTAGATTCCAGCATTCGACAACGTTTTCTCAAGAATTGTTAATACTAGTCTTTCCCTTACTTTTTCATAATTGTATTGTTCTTGAATGTCGAAAAATTTTGATGTGTTTGACATTTGTTATCTGATGTGATTCATTTACCTTGATGTTAAAGTAAGACTTTTCTAGAAGAATTTCTCCTTGACACTACACAAAAATGAGAATTGTGCTACATATTTGATATGATTGTATAATCTTGTCAGAAGATTGTTATGGTAACTTTATGGCAAAGTCAAATAACAATTGTATCATGTCATAATGCATGAAAAGACATAACTTGCTTGTCATGGGCGTGTTGATCTTTTTGATCCTGCTAGTGCCTCTAGTTACAAATACCGTGCAGGCCTTTAGTAAACATGGGCCATCTCCAATACCTGGAGATTTGATCCCATTTCCAGGGCAGATACATGTCAAACACCCTGTAAAACCAACTCCTCCTGCAGCGCCAATAGGTAACAAATAAGATAAATCCTTTCTACACTGGACATCAAGTCTAACAAATTTTCATTTTTATAAATAAAATCTAATCTGAGATGTTGCCGTACACAACGACTTGTCTTTAATTTGTAATAGTATTTGATAAAATCTTGCAATGATGTACTGTACAATCTAAAAATGTTTTGTTACATGGTGTCATAAAATAAATCTGTAGATGCATTCTGGTATTTTCTACGCATACCGGGATAATGTATGGGATTATCTAAAATGTACATGAATAAACAATACACGATATTTTTCAGTATTGCATTTTTCTCTTTATTGCTACTTTCTTCTACTGTTTCCACTGCAAATGCCTTGTCACTTCCAATTTTATTACAACCGCCGACAAATCTAACTGCCCAGGCAGTGTCAACTTCCCAAATAAATCTAAGTTGGAGTCCGCCTTCGAATCTTGGAAGCCTTCTCTTGACTGGTTATAAAATTGATAGATCCACAAATGGTGGTGGCTCTTGGAGTACAATTGTTTCAAGTACGGGTTCTAGTTCCACAACATACTCTGATACAGGACTTGCATCAAGCACGACCTACACTTATCGAGTATCTGCAATCACTGTATTGATATCTAGTTCTCCCTCAAACACTGCATCTGCTACAACATTTACTCCGATAACGGTTCCATCACAGCCCACTGGTCTTACTGCTACCGCAATTTCATCTTCTCAAATAAATCTAAATTGGAATGTGCCAAATAACAATGGGGGCTCGGCAATTACAGGTTATCAGATTTTACGATCTACAAATGGTGGCTCTTAGAATGTCATTGTATCAAATACAGGTTCTAGTTCAACAACATACTCTAACACTGGACTTGCGTCAAGTACGACATATGCATATCAAGTATCCGCAATCAATTCTGTTGGAACCGGTTCTCCCTCAAACACTGCATCTGCAACTACACTAGTGCAATTAACCATTCCACAACCGCCTACTGGTCTTGTAGCGTCCGCCTCCTCTTCGTCTCAAATTAATCTATCTTGGAGTGCTCCATCTAACAATGGCGGCTCGCAGGTTACTAGCTACAAAATAGAACGTTCCACAAATGGTGGCTCATCTTGGGATGTCATTGCATCCAACACTGGAAGTGTATCTGTAACATACTCTGATACTGGATTAGCGCCAAGTACGACTTACATGTATAGAGTGTCAGCAATCAATTCAATTGGTACTAGTTCTCCATCAAACACCGCATCAGCAACAACTCATATCCAAATAACTACACCACAATCTCCAACAAATCTTTCTGCAAGTACTGTATCCTCATCTCAAATCGACTTGTCATGGAATGCACCCGGGAATAATGGAGGCTCTTCAATCACGGGATATAAAATAGAGCGTTCTACAGATGGTGGTGGCTCTTGGAGTACAATTGTTTCAAGTACGGGTTCTAGTTCCACAACATACTCTGATACAGGACTTGCATCAAGCACGACCTACACTTATCGGGTATCAGCAATCAATTCAATTGGTACTAGTTCTCCATCTAATACCACCTCTGCTACAACCAATTCGCAAGTACACACCATAACAAGTATGCAATCAGGTCTTGTTGTTTCTGATTCACTAACAAATGAAACTCAGACAAAAGATCAAGTTCTTGCAAACCAGAACTTTTGGCACTATGGAGGTAGTGCTACAGTGAATAATACTCCTTATGATCTCTTCAAAGACTCACAGGGTCTCCACATTGGAGTTCAATCCCCTGATGGAAACTGGACTGGATTTTATGGCGTGGCCCCGCCTTCTAATGCTGTACTCTTCCACGCAGTTGTAACAACACAATCAAGAACAGTACCTTCTAACTTTTACGAAAATGGCTTGTATGTACAGACAGGAGGATCGCAGAACGTAAACTATGTGACATGTTTTGCTGACACTGGTACTGCAGGTACTGAATGGGCAGTATTTTCTGCAACAGGAAATGCTAACGGAGCTGGTAACTTTACACTATTGTATGTAGATCAAAGTGCAAACCAGCCTCTCACAAGAGACTGTACAATAATAACAAACGGCAACAACTATCTCAAAGTATACCTGGATGGTTCTATGGTATATACGAGCAATACCTTGAACTTGCAAATGCCAGGGCCGTTTATTGCATTCTTGGAACCGCAGACCTCAGCTACGGGACCTATGCTTTACGGAGTCTACAAGGACTACTATTCCACATCTGGTGAAAACATCCTAATCAACAACCTGCCGTCAAATGCTGTAAGAGTTGACTTGGTAAATACATCAGGCAGTATCATTACATCAGGTACTGTAAGTGCAGGAGCGGCATCAATACCAATTGGAAACTATCACTTTCCTCTTGTTGGAATAATCAACGTCTATGATTCTAGTAATAACTTGTTGGCATCTACTGGAACTGCAGTGAACATGTTTGGCGGAAACGTGTATTCATATAATTAATTTTTACAATTAAAATTGACATTACTTGTCATTCAATAAATATAAAAAATATTTTAAATTGTTATCTTGGCAAGAGATTCTTCTGGCTTTGATGACACCATGTCGCCTATCTCCATAGATAATTTTAGGAACTTTCTACCCTTGTCAGTTATTTTGTATATCTGAGTTCCATTTTCATATCCTATCATTCCGCTTTCTTCGAGGAGTGAGAGATATTCTTTTAGTTGTGTATATGACAAGTATGCCTTGTACATTATCTTGGTTTTTGTTGTGCCAATTGTCACAGAGTCTAAAATCATTGCGATTATCTCTGTACGACTTCGATACTTCATATCAACAAGAGGCAAATATTCCTATAAAAGTAATTTGTTAGAATGTTCTGTAACATTGTTTCATTTTACATGTATGATTGTTCTAGAATTTTTTATGCATATCGTGATATCCACTAGACTAGATTATTTTCTATGCATCTGATGCTCATTTCATCTGTGACGATAAAGTATGAGACAAAATGGGATTTGAAGTCCTATTTTTGTTCTGAGGTGTAAGTCTTGGATCGTACCATCTTTGGTAATCTGGCCTCAATTTTTGTTCTTATCGTGCTTGTTTCCATATCTGTCTGGTCTCTTGGCTTTACACCTCATGCGTATGCTCTGTCAAAGACAGGCCTGCTAGTACCTCTGTATAGCTATCCGGGAAATGACTGGGATACGCTTGTAAAAGAAAAGACTAGTCATCCGTCCATTCCAATTGTTGCGATAATTAATCCTGACAGTGGGCCTGGAACAAAAGATACCAATTATGTCTATGGGGTACAAAAACTCCAGTCTGCTGGAATTCGTGTAATTGGATATATCTATACTGCAAATGTTGGTTACAATAACATCACTGGAGATATTGACGAGTACAAAAACTGGTACAATGTAAATGGTATATTTTTTGATCAAATGTCAAATGTCAAAGGCAATGAAACATTTTATGCTCACTTGAGCAATTATTCGCGTTCTGTTGGACTAAACTTTACTGTGGGAAACCCAGGGATTGATACACTCCCGTCATATGTTGGAACAGTAAACAATATGGTGCTCTATGACAATCCTGATCTTCCTAATGTATCAGCATTTGAAGGATGGCACAAAAATTTTACAAAGTCAAATTTTTCACTTGTTTCATATGATGTAAACAATGTCAACAAAAGCTATATCGAAGACATGTCCAAGCTTGTTCAGTACATGTACGTCTCAAACGCTACACTTCCAAATCCGTTTAATTCTCTTCCTGGATATCTTGATAATTTATTGAGTATACTTGATGGAATAAATTACAATGTTCCTGTGACTGTGAATGCTACTACGATATATGGAAAACCTCTGATTGGATTTTGGACTGTGGTCACATCTGGACAAAATAGCAGCTCAGGATTTACACCATTTACCTTTAGTGCAATTCCTGGAAATAATTATACTGTAACCATGTCAAACTTTGAAAACTATACGTTGAATCATTGGAATGATGGAACAAATAACAATACTGTAACAATTACACCTACCGGAAATCTTACTCTGACTGCATATTATGGTGCGGGTAATGTAACCATGTCCAATCAAACAAATTCCTCTGTACTGAAAATTCCACAGACTGGGCCACAAAGTCTGAATTGCACTTGTACCGCGCCTGTCAAAAACAGCTTGTCTGACAATGGTTCTGTCTCTACTACTATATCCTATGCCACGGGTGATAGGGCCTATACCTACGGCGTATCTCTGAAAATTTATCAAGATTCTATCCAGTCTGTTTATAGGACAATAGATTCCATAGTCACAAATCCCTTTACTATTGATTCTTTACCGTTGGGCCATACGTACAAGATACATATCTATGCGAATGGGATGGGTGCAGATACAGAGTATGTACGTCTTGATAAAACAGCCAATGCCCCTGTAACCAAAAACTTGATTCTTCACCTGTATCCGCCCGGAGGTATGCGCCCTAATGTCTTTTACAATGATGGACTTACTCCAGTCTCTAATGCAATTGTATACATAAAAGATCAGAGCAACAATACTTGGGGGATGGACTATACTGATGTCCATGGGCAGACGCTACGTTTCTGGCTTGAACCAACTATGGTAACTGATGATCATTATATCATGGATGTAAAAATTGGCCAGCATCTTTCATATACTTATTGGCCTGTATTTTTGTATCCTGGAAGTGCAAGAGAGATTAACATCATCACTCCATGGCCTCCAATGGTTGACAGTCTCATCACTGTAAAAGCATATGATGACCAATCAAAATTATTGTCTGCAAAAAATAGCAGCTTTGCAGTGGATCTGTTTGATCACAATGGTAACCTTGTCTCTGAATCAAAGATTGATTATCATGGAAATGCAAACTTTTCAAATCTCAAAGTGGGAGATTACACGTTTCGTTTGGTGGATCCAAATAATGGTATCAAGTGGGGTGAATCAAAGGTTACAATTGATGGCTCTAAGACAAGTTTTTCAATAGTCAAGGGTCATGCACCTCTTGGAGTGTCTGGTAATCAAACAGGAACTGCCGCAAATTAGATTAGACTATATTCTAATGTTTTCATGTATGCAGAAACTGTAACGGTCTTATGTAATTTCAACCAAGATAATTTTTCAATACAAATATACGCATAGTCGAAAATATGATGCTTCCAATGTAATGATGAGTAATATGGTATACACGAGGGTAAATTTTGATTAAACATAATGTCACTACAATAGTATTTACAGTATTATTGCTTGTACTGACTGGTGTGATGATGCCCACAATGGGTACTGCAAACGCTACTAGTTCTATTGACAAAACACAGTCAGGTCTTGTTGTATCTGATTCTCTCACTAGCGGAAATTTGGATTCTTGGACATTGGATGGAACTGCATCGTCACATGATTACTATGAAGATTCTCAAGGATTACACATTGGAGTCCAGTCACCGCAAAGCGGCCAATGGGTCAACTATTATGCGCACCTACCCCAACCGGATGCATCTCTTTTCCATACTACCATTACCATCCCTGACAAAACCGTATCAGATGGAGTATCAAACATAGGCTTGTACGTAGAGGGATCAGACTACATTCCACACGTAGGTTGTGAGGCATATGCTGATTCTACTGGATACTATTGGGATGTGGAACAATCAAGTGATGCTGGAAACACATATCAAATTTTGTACATATCTCAACCAAGCAGTCTACCTAAAACCCAGGATTGCACGGTCATAACCAACGGAAGCAATTTCCTCAAGGTCTACATCGGCGGCAATCTTGTTTTTTCAAGTAATTCTATGGATCTTGGAATGTCAGGTCCTTTCATTGCATTTGTTCAAGATGACACATCCTCACATTCTATGCATTATGGTATTTACAGCGATTATTATGTAACAGCAAATGGAAATATCCAGGTTACAAACAATCCATCAAATGCTGCAACTGTATCGCTAGTTGATTCCTCTGGAACAACGCTTGCAAGCTCATCTGTAACTGCTGGATCTGCAACACTTGACATTGGAAAATATAATTTTCCGCTCGCTGCAACCATATATGTAAAAGACTCTATTGGTTCAATACTTGCATCTAGCCCTGCAAGTATCTACGGGGGAGATGTGTACTCTGTAACTACTACATTAACTGCACCACAACCTCCGACCAATCTTTCTGTTCAAACAATATCTACTTCGCAAATCAACTTGTCCTGGAATGCACCTAGTGACAACGGTGGCTCTGCAATTACTGGCTACAAAATAGAACGCTCGCCTGATGGTTTCACATGGAATACTATTGTATCAAATACGGGTTCTGGTACTACCACATATTCTGATACAGGACTTGCATCAAGCACGACTTACACTTACAGAGTATCTGCAATCAATACTATTGGAACAAGCTCTCCTTCCAACACTGCGTCTGCAACTACAAACACGCCTCCAATATCACTACACAAGATTTTTTCAGGACTAGTTGTAAACGATCCACTAAACAATGTAACCCAAACTCAACAACAACTCCAGAATGATCAGCACTACTGGAAGTATGGTGGAGATGCAATAGCATTAGGTGCGAACTATACATTTTTTGAAGATGCTATGGGCTTTCATGTGGGCGTACAAGCTCCATCTGATGGAACTTGGGCAGGAATTTACGCAGTGACTCCAAATACAAATGCAACTCTATTTCATTCAATTGTGTCCACTCCATCAAGATCTATATCTTCTAACTTTTATGAAAACGGATTGTATGTACAAACAGCCGCATCCCAGAACGTAAACTATGTGACATGTTTTGCTGACACTGGTACTGCTGGAACTGAATGGGCTATAGTATCTGCAACCGGAGATGTGAATGGAGCTGTCAACTTTAAACTGTTATACGTGGATCAAAGTCCTAACCAGCCTCTCACAAGAGACTGTACCATCATAACAAACGGCAATAACTACCTCAAGGTGTATCTTGATGGTTCCATGGTGTACACAAATAGTACGATGAACTTGCAAATGCCAGGACCATTCAATGTGTTTCTAGAGCCCCAATCATCATACTCTGACAGCATGTTAAATGGCATCTTCAATGATTATTATGCAACATCTGGTGAAAACGTCCTAGTCAACAACCTACCGTCAAATGCTGCAAGAGTTGACTTGGTTAATACCTCGGGTGGTATCATTACATCTGGTACTGTAAGTGCAGAAACAGTATCAATACCAATTGGAAACTATCACTTTCCTCTTGTTGGAATAATCAAAGTCTATGATTCTAGTAATAATATTATCACATCAACTCCAACTGCAGTGAACATATTTGGAGGCGATGTATACTCTGCTAACTAGAGTTTCATTATTGCATTCTAATTATTTTTTATGTTGAATTAATTTTATTTAATTCACATTTTTACTGGCAGACTAAATGAAAAAATTGCGCCAACCCCATCTGGACTGTTTTCTGCACTAATTACTCCTCCGTGTACCTCTATGATGCTCTTACAAATGTATAGTCCAAGTCCTGTTCCCTTGTCTGATTTTGTAACAAACTTGGAAAATAATATGGGTATTATCTCACGGTCTATGCCTGGACCGCTATCTTTTATGTTGACAATGACATTTCCATCTTGTATTCTTGATGATATTGTAATTATGCCAATCTTTGTAAACTTGATCGCATTGTTAAGAAAATTAGATATGACTTGGGCCATCCTGTCACGGTCTGCTTCTACATAGATGGGTTGACCATCGTCATTGTTGACAACAATGCGGGCCTTGTTGTTTTCAATGTGTGCTCTTTCATCTTTTATGACATTTTCTATTAGTGCATTAATGTCAAACACCTCTCTTTTCAAAGCGAGTGATTTACTTTCTATTCTTGTTACACTTAGAATGTTTTCAGTGAGTCGTTGAAGTCTCTTTGCATTACGTACGATTATTTTTATTTCATCATTGTCACTTCCAAGTCTGTCTGTAAGTAATTCTACGTTTACCAATATTGGCATAATTGGAGTACGAAGCTCATGTGCTGCAATGTTGATAAATTCTGTCTGCATAATAAGTCTGTTTTTGAATTGACTGGAAAAATTCAGATGTGATTATTTTTCTTGCCTCTGATTTCATACTGCTTGATATTATAGGGTCACGAATTGCTTTTTTGAGCATCTCATCTTCCATTTCAGTATCACGTAGAATCTGGATGAATTTTTCTAGTGCCTCAAGTCCACGATTGACACGAATGTTTGCTTCTCTGAATACTGCCTCTTGATTGAGCCTTTCTTTTATCAATTCGTGTTTTTTAATTATGGATAGTGTTGTATCGTTTAATTTTTGCCTGACTTGTTCTATTTTTTCTGCTCTTCTTTGTATGAGTTCTTCACGAGCAGTAAATGCATCCATTTTTACTTTCTCTACTTGTTCTTTGATGTGATTTTGAATTTTTTTTACCTGTAATGCATGCATTATGGCTCTATCGTTTTCGTCATAAATGCTCATTAGGCCGTCGTCCCCTTGCGCAAATCGTTTAGAATTTCCTGCTCTCTTTCTACATATGTCTTGTCGTCTATGATTCCTTTTTCATACTCTGTCCGTAGCCTGATTAATCTTGTTTTTATCCATCTTGCACGCTCTGTCTTGTCTGCTTCTAATGCAAGTTTATTGCATTCATTTAGGATTGCTGAAAATGTTAATTTCATTATCAAAAATGTTATGATCATACATTATTCCTCAACAAAATGAATATGGCGCCCATGGTCCACTCTGGTGAATTATGAATCCGTGTTTTTTGGATTTTATTTTTATTTTTTCTATACTTTCAATGAATTTTGGAATGTTATCCTTGTCTATAAGATATGCTGTATTGAGAACTATCTCTTGTACATCTGATTTTAAAACTGCACTATCTGTAACTATGCTTGCGAGTTCTTGATGGATCTCTCCTGTCATCTCATCTATCTTTTTTAGTGTCTCATTTTTGATCGATTCATCCATTCGCATCTTGATAAAATACGATGTTCCCTCTCCAGACTTTTCTATCTCTTTTTTCATTTTTTTGATCTCTTTTGAGCTCCTGCTTACTGTTTCCTGGATTTTTTTCATTCCTTCTTTTTCTAAAATAACTTTAATCCCAAATTCTTCTTTGCCATTTAGCTTACTCATCTTTGATTTGTAATCATTATATGATTTTACTAGAAGTTGCTTTACACCTTCATCTGTTTTGAACATGATTCCAAATCTTACCGGAAGTGTGGTACTAATGCTTCTTGAACTTTCTACAACTTTTTGATGTGTGATAATGCTATCTACATCTGGCTGCATTTCCTTGAATGTTATTTTGCTTACGACCGCACTGATATCTTTGTGGTTGATTGTGTATACTTCATTATCTTCAAGACCAATCTTTCCGAAATTTTCACCTTTTCCACCATTCATGATGCAGTAAATGTATTTGCCAAATGTCTTCATTTTGATATCTTTCTCCTGCCTGGTTTTTTGATTCCGTGTACTGCCGATAACACGCCTAAAAGGTCCAAAATGACCAAGTCAATGTCTGCAACGGAGATCTTTACCTGTCCACTGACTAAAACTCCTTTTTCTAAAAGATGATCAACCAAATCAACTAAGGTGGTCTTGGGTTCTGTTCCTATTATCTTGCTGCTTGCATGACCGAGCTTTATCTCAAACTCTTGGGGGGAAAATCCAAACTGGTCAGAAATTGTATTTATTGTCTGTTTTATTTGGATAAATGCAAGTCCAAGTCTTTCAACTTCTTCTGTGGTTAATGTTCCAGTTGAGATTCTTCGTTGTGCTTGTCTTTCTAATACTTGTCTGAGCAATTCAATTATTACTAGAACAAGCTTGGCAAGTCCTTTTTGTAAATTTTCTCCATCTAGATTAATCTGTTGGACGGATGTTTTTTTTGATTTATGAATATCTTGCTTCATCAAGAATTTTACCTCTTGATACTTTTTGGCGTAGTGTTTTTTTGTGGTAAGCGTTTTTGTTCTTTTTCCCATTTTTCCCATGGTAATTTTATACCATAACGTTTTGCTGTTTCAAGTGATGCTATTACCAGATTTATTTTCAAAGAAAGTAAATCTACACCTACAATTGAAACTGTAATGTCTCCTGTTATCACAACACCCTTGTCTAAAATCCTGTCTATGAGATCTACTATTGTAAGTTGTCCTGGAGTAAGCTGACGTTGGCTAAGAGACATCTTCGCTCACACCCTCTCTTCTGATTTTGCAATAACCGCATATTCCACTATCTTTAAACCAATGACGTGGACAAAATCCATCGAGATATTGTTCGCTGACTGTTTTTAATAGATGTGCCATGATGATATCAAGCGGTGTACCTCTGTGGCACTCGGGGCACCTCATAAAGACCCAGCCGCCGCTCATTGCTTTCTTAAGATCTACTTCTTCAAATTTACCGCATACTAGACATACTGCCAATTTAGATCAGCTCGCGTTTATTTTTGGGGTAATCCCGGTGGCGCGGCAAGTCCAAGTGCAGATGCGTATCTTAGGAATGTATCAATTCCAGATACTACGATTCTTGCTCTTATCACAAGAATCTCTATGCCTACTAGTGAAACTGAGAGGTTTGCATCAATAACTAGACCTTTGTCTAAGACACGATCAACTAGATCGTAGATGTTTAGCATTGGTCTGTACATTTGTTGTTGTGACATATTCTAGACCATTCTACTTTGAAATTCTTAGATATAAGATGATATGGTACATTGTTCTATAGTGCAATTCTGTTTTTACGATTGTTACAATGTATTACAAAAATGAGTCTAATTTTATGGCATAATGTTAGATGTCATTATTTAAAACATCATGGTGATTATTCACTGATTGAGAAAGGTCATCGCCGCTGTGCTTGTAGCAATTACATTGTCATTTGTCTTATTTTTTACGCTAAAAACACAGGACAGTACTGTACATGAATCTGGAGTGGGAAATTCAATGAACGATGCCAAGACTGTAAAGATAATTGTTGTTCCATATTTTGATCCTACTGATCCTCAATGGGGTGAGATATACGCAGTTGCTGACAAGTACCCGCAGACAATAAAGTATGTTATCATAAATCCATGCAGTGGTCCGTGTGGTGATTCCTTGTCAGAAAATTGGAAACAAGTAATTTTAAATCTAAAAAATAGGGATATCAAGACACTTGGGTATATCTTCAATACTTCGGAAAGTCTGGCAAACATAGACTATTACATGAAGTCTCAAATACCTACTGATGGAATATTTTTTGATAATGAAAGCAGCACCGATAACTTGCAAAATTTCAAGCAGTTTTCAGATTATGTACACAACTTGGGAGGCATTGTATACATCAATCCCGGATATAACTATCCTCAAGTGAATAGCTACATCACAAGTGGTAGTACTGACATTGCAAACATACATGAAATAGAGTCTGACAAGTCTCAACATATTTCAATCAATGACCAATTACCTCCAACAAAGTTGAGTGTTATACTTGGTAATGTGACTTCAAGTGATGAAATGATATCAAAATTAACCGAAGTTGCATCTAAGGGAATTGGAACAGTATACGTCTATGGAGATTCATACTATAATTTACCATCATTTTTTGTAGATGAGGTAAAGCAAGCTTCTGTAACTCTGATAAAATAAAATTATTTATCTAATTCGGTGTTTATGTGAGTGACCAGATCACTGATGGTGATAGGTTTTCTAATGAAACACTTGACCTCTAGATTTGGAAACATCTTTCTGAATTCATCATAGTATACTTCAAAGGCTGTGAAGAAACAAATCTTGACGTTGTTACTTTTTTTCTTTACTTCTCGGTATAGCTCAAAACCGTTCATCTTTGGCATTCTTATATCAATTAAAAGTAAATCATAGACATCTGCCTTGAAATTTGAGAGCGCATCTGTTGGGTCGTTGTATACATCAACTTCGAATCCTTTTCTTTGCAATCCATTTTTTAGCGATGCTGTAATGTCGGGTTCATCATCGACCACTAGAATCTTTACCATCTTAACTATGGCACCATTTCCGAATTTAAAAATTTAGTGTAATTTCTATTTAGGGGTTCTTGATTTGTTGGAATTCTACATGTGATCGATGCTCCATTTTTGTCAACATTGTTCCTGGCCCAAATTTTCCCATTATGTGCCTCTATGATGTTTTTGCATATGTACAAGCCTAATCCTATACCATGATGTGATGATGTGACAAACTTGTTGAACAGGTTTGGCATTATTGCATCCTCTATGCCAAGACCTGTATCGGTTACTGTTATTTCTGTCCAGTTTTCATTTGAAATGTTTTCTAACTTGACTATTATGGTTCCCTTATCTGTAAACTTTATTGCGTTATCTAATAGATTGAAAATAACTTGTTCTAGTCTTTCCTTGTCTGCCTCTACCAAAACATGTTTTGGTGAGATGACGCATATTTTTATTTCTTGTTTGTGATCATACCCTCTCATATTTTCGAAATCTTTTGCTATTGATGATACTAGCAATCTCAAATCAAGCCGTTCTTTTTTTAATTTCAATATTTTTTCATTAATTCTTGTCAAATCGCCTAAATTGCTTGAAAGCACCTTGAGTCTTAGTGCATTTCTTAAAATTGCCTTGACATAACTCTCTCTGAATGTATCTTGCCTGTTTTGTAAAAGTTCAGAATATGTCAATATGGCCTGAATAGAAGTCTTCATTTCATGACTTGCCATGTTTGTAAATTCTGTCTGAATATGATTTTCTGGCATGAAATATTTCTCAAGTTCCATGTTGTCTACATCATTACATCTCTCAATTAGCAAGTAAGGTAACGTTCTTCTATAATTGATTTAAAGAATATGGAAGATTGTTCTATAAGAAAAATCATCAAGTCAATTTACAAAGTGTATTTGATATTTTGATATGCTCACACTATGGGTTCAATCATGAGCTCATTGTGATTTACATGGTTTCTTGTAATTATTGCATACAAGTTTGACCATGGAATCTCGGACTGGAGAAATAGAGAGCCGTTTATTTCTAACATCTTCAAGTGAATATCTGAAATTTCTGATAGATATTCACGAAGATTGTCATTTGATTGCCTTAGTACAAAAATGGAGAGTGTAGAGTTTGACTTGATAAAAGATACTAGACTCTCAATCCCCTGTCTGCCCCCCTTGATATTGGAAAAACTGCTTGCCATATCTGAGCCAATTATACTCAATGGCTCCTTTTTGTATTTGAGTCTGAGTCTGCGTAGTGTACCTTGAAACTGCTGTAATCTCTTCTTGTTTTCGTCATATTTTGGATTTGATAAATAGTCTGAAATCTTTGGTTTGCTACCGTTTGTTATAACTTCGATAATGTTTTTTGATTTCAAACTTGGATGAGATTTATGAAGATGATCTATGTGTTCTGATTCCACACCTTCAAATGGCTCAAACACGACTGGATTTCCTCGATGCATATAGCCTGCAATAATTTTGTCTAGAAATGCCATTACAACGCGAGTATTTACATGGGAATCAAGTTCCAAAGTTATGATGCCGCCAGTTGGTAGACCTCCTTCGAATAACTCGTCTAATTCCTTGTATCCTGATGGAACATGTGAATTTTTTACGACATTTTGTTCTATTGACTTGATATGATCCTTTGAAACCTGTATGTTAGTAAATTCTGTTGGCCTGTAATGTCCATAGCTTCGAAATACTCCATCGTTTAGCGAGAAAATGCATGATGGTCTGTTTATTCTAATTCCTCGCAATTTTGATAAAAAGATCTCTCTGACTTTTCTGTTATTGTGATATCCTTGTTTTAATTCTACTACACCATCAGCTAGGAAATCAAATGTATGATCTTCTGGACTTTCTGTTACAAAAATTAATTTTGCACCAGCGCGTTCTCTCCAAGTTTGTAACACTCGTGCATTATTCATCAATGCTTCTTTATCCATGAAAAATCCTATTGCATCCCATGTATCAATAATTATTGTTGGTGCTTTAACATCCATCAATTCATTTGTTATTCGCTCAAAAAGTGAACCTGGTTCATCAAGTCTTGCGTCAACAAAAACAAGAGAACCGTCTTCAATGTGCGCTGTATCAGTTAGTTTGGTTTTTCTTGAATCTATGAAAGATCTTCCAAGCCATGGATAATACTGGAACAATTGCTCAGGAGATATTCTAGTAGATATGTATAGACAATTTGTTTTGATTTGTAGTTCATGTAAAATTGTGAGTGCTAGAGTAGTTTTACCAGTTCCCGCATATCCCTTTATTATTAGCGAATATGTTTCTTGTTTGAGAAAATTTACTAGTTCCTCAGGAATTCTTCCATTTACGAAATTTGATTGAGTGTGCGGTAAACGAGACATTAATTGTTATTATTTTACTGGCTAATATATGATAATATCGGATAAAGGAAAAATACTGTGAGACAAGATATGCCTACAATATTTTATTCTAGTTTTGACAAAGAATTTGGTGTTCCTTCTCTACTATGTTCCAACATGCACTATGATACCATTTACTGCCGTAGATTGTATCACCGGTGTCAAAATGTATGGTCTTTTTACATGCCACGCATGTGGGACTGTGGAAACTTGGGTGTTCCATGTGGGAAGAATCATGAACTGGATGAATAACTTTCACCTCCTGTAAAATTCGATGTAATTGATTCTTTTTTGTATGATTCAAAGATGTGGTATTCTGTTGTACTGTATTGTATCTTGAACATCATCATATATCCACGGTCCTGTGTTATCTTGATTTGCTCAAAATGTTCTATAAGATTTGGTGTAATGGATAAGAATGATTTACTTGACTGTTACTGATTTTGCCAAATTTCTTGGATAATCAGGGTCTGTATTTTTTTCTAATGCTGCATAATATGCAAGAATCTGTATTGGAACGATCTCAATAAACGGGTATGATGATTCATTAGTTTTAGGTATCTCAATCCAGTAATTGTAAACGTCGCTTGGAATGTCGGAAATTCCTATTATTTTTGCCCCTCTTGCTTTAATCTCTCTTGCAGAAGTTAGTGTATCAACATATGTGGAATCATTGGGATTTATGACAATTACAAAAGAATTTGAATCCATCAGGGCCAGCGGCCCATGCTTTAGTTCTCCACCTGGTAATCCTTCTGCATGTATGTATGTCAACTCTTTTAGCTTTAGTGCTGCCTCTAATGCAATTGGATAGTGTATTCCTCTTCCAATTATGTAAATGTCTGAAGCATGCTTGATGACCTTTGCCACTTTTTGAATTTCTAAATGCGATCCAAGAATATCATTCATGGATGTAGATATTTTTTGCAGATCAAATTCTATTTGTGTGTCGCAGACCATGTCTACAATTTTGTATATTACAGACAGTTGTGACGTGAAACTCTTGGTTGCAGCCACACCTATCTCTGGACCGCAATTTAGTCCAACAGAAATTGAGGAGATCTGTGCAAGAGATGAGGTCATTGAATTTATGATTGAAAATATGTCACTACCATTGCTTTTTGCAATCTTGACTGCCTCTATCACATCTGCACTCTCGCCGCTTTGAGATAATGCTATGAGAATTGATTGCTTGTCAAAATAGTCTGGGTAAAATCTGGCTTCACTAGAAATTATTGCCTCTATCTTTTTTTTGCCATATTTTAGGAATAGATGCTTTGCAACAAGTGCTGCATTGTAGCTCGTACCGCTTCCTGTGATGTATATCTGCTTGGCATATTTTATGGAATTTGCAAATAATTCTAGTTCTCTTTTTGTGTTTTCTCCTGCACGTAACATTGTGAGGGGTTGCTCAAAAATCTCTTTTAGAGTAAAATGTGCATAGTCTCCTTTGTATACATCTGCAAACTCTTTTGATATCTTTGTAACTTGATGCTTTACTGGTATGCCTGTAAAATCAAATAGTTCGATGCCATCAAAATTTATTATTACAATTTCTCCATTGTCTGGATAAATCACATCATCTGCATGTTCTATGAATCCCAAAACATCACTAGCAATGAAATACCCTTTTTTTCCAACGCCTATAATGAGTGGCTCATGAAATCTTGCAGCTCCCAGAGTCCCGTCTGGGAAAACTGCCACAAATGAATAATCACCTCTTAACTCGTTTACTGTTTTGATGATAGATCGTTTGATGTCTTTTGTGATGTCATAATGGTATTGTAACAAATTTGCAATAATTTCACTATCTGTTTCGCTTTTGAAAAAATATTTTCTATTTTGAAGAATCTCTTTTAGTTCTTTATAGTTGTCAATTATTCCATTATGAACAATTGCAATCTGTCCTGAGCTTGACAGGTGTGGATGTGCGTTTGTCTCATTGACTCCTCCATGTGTTGCCCATCTGGTATGTCCAATTCCTATGTTTCCTGGTAGTGTTTGTAGATTTGTTTGATTGTTTACTTGCTCTACCTTGCCCACACCTTTTTTTACCTGAATTTGGCTGTCAGCAAAAGTTGCCACACCAGCACTGTCATACCCCCTGTACTCCATGCGCTTTAATCCACTCACAAGAATCTTTGTTGCAGAAATGTCTCCAAGATATCCTATGATCGAACACATCCTAACTTCTAATCGCTTTGAATCTTAAATGCATTAGCGTAAAGTCTCTCACTAGGTCCTTCTAGAACTTTTCACTACAAGATTTTACCTGTAAAAATTTACTTGCATCTTAAAAAACACGAGACTGAAGTTCATTCAGATTGAAAAAACTGGAGACATGGATGGATAGAATTACTAATGAATCTAATCTGTGGCTCAACGCAATAAAGATGGAAGATGGAGGGGACTACCTCAAGGCCTTTCTTTTTTATTTAAAAGACTCAACAGAATGCATACATCAAAACTCGCTTGTTAGGGCTGCACTTACTGCTCATGTGCTGCAAACTGTCTTACTTTGGTTGGTAACTTGGCTGGAGCGCGTCAATTGTATCTACAAACTGCAACTCTTTATGAAAATAATGCTGTACAAGTGATTGGAAATTCTGTAAGAGAAGCACTATGGTCATACCAAGAAGCATATGAGTACTTTAACTTGGCATGTGACAACAACAAGGCGCAGCATATTTATGAAAAATATGTCTCTCTTTCAAGAAAAATAAATCCATTTTTTGGCGAAAAGGAAGCAATGGAATCGCTTCGTATACGAAAAACTGATGATGAATCGCATTCTGGGACTCATGCAACAAACATGCAGGTATCTGCAGATGTTGATAACGCCATCAAAAATTTTCTAAATGGCATGATACCAAGTGATGACAAGCCAAATTCACACATCTTCCAACGTATAATGGATAAAGTTTCAGAGGATAAAAAATGAAAAAAGTTCTGATAATCAACTGGGACTGTTATCCAAATTTTGCAACAGGCGGAGTATACACTTGGACAAAGACACTCATAGATTCCATGCCTGATTATGAATTTGCAGTAATAAACCAACTTTCAAACCCAAATAGTAATGGAATTTATACAATTCCAAAAAATGTCACAAATGTAATTGAGGTTCCAATTTTTGGCGCTACAAGATATGAGGAATTTTGCAAACGAGACAATTTCTTACAAGCAAGAATTCTCAAGACCACACAAAAAATCATAAAAGAAAAATTCATTCCACTATATACTGAATTTATTAAATCTGTACTCTCTGATTGTTGCAATACTAGTGTTCTGACAAATTCTGTCATACAACTCCATGATTTGCTTGTCAAGTATGATGCAAAAAAATGTCTAGAACATCCTCTAGTGTGGGACATTTTCATCGAGTGTCTCAACAATGAACCAATTTATGGCAACATGACATTCAAGGAAGCCCTTACGGCATTTCAACTAATACAGAGAAATATACAGCTTTTTTCAATCCAGGTTCCAAAAGTAGATGTCATACATTGTTCACTTGCGTGGCTTCCGTCGTTAGTTGCAGTATATGCAAAGAAGGAAAGTAATTGTCCTGTAATAATTACAGAACATGGTGTAGCGTTTAGAGAATTGTTACTATATTACAATGCATACTTGTTTGACGAGCCTTCCAAAATTTTCTGGAAAGTTTTCTCGCACAATGTAGTACGAGCTGTATATTCGATTGCAGATGTCATCACTCCTGTTTGCGAGGCAAACAAAAACTGGGAAAAAAGTCTTGGAGCTGATCCTTCAAAAATAAAGGTCATTTACAATGGTGTCAACACATCTAGATTCAAGCCAATGAAAGTCACGCGTCAAAGCACTAGGCCAACTGTTGTCACTGTTGCAAGAGTTGACGTCTTCAAGGATATTGTATGTCTTATTCAGGCAATAGGATATGCAAAAATGCAGATTCCTGACATACAATGTCTGATTTATGGAACTTCAAGTGATCTTGATTATTCATTACGATGTCTAAAAACCGTAAAAGACCTACAACTTGAAGACAATGTAAAATTCATGGGTGGAACAAAAGAGCCTGAAAGAGTATACAATGAAGCAGATATCATTGCAATTAGCAGTATCACTGAAGGATTTCCATTTACTATCATAGAGGCAATGGCTTGTGGCAAAGCCGTGATTGCGTCTGATGTTGGAGGTGTAAGAGAGGCATTGGATGGGTGTGGATTACTTGTACGAAGCAGGAGACCTCATGATCTTGCACAGGGTATGGTGAAATTATTAAAAGATGACAATCTCAGGCATCAATTTGAAGAAGCAGCCATAAAAAAAGTCCACAATGAATTTACTCTGGAAAAGTGTGTGGACAGCTTTAGACAAGAATATGAAAATCTTACTAGGAATCATGTAGAAAATAATGATAAAAAACTTGAGGAGGCACTTGTTCAGTGACTAGAAAAGCAATAGTAACTGGTGGAGCCGGATTTATTGGAAGTCATATCGTAGATGAATTGCTAAACCGAAATATTGAGACATTTGTAATAGACAACCTTAGTACTGGTTCACTTGATAATCTAAGACAACATGGCAACAATAGTTTATTGCATATCATAATAGGAGATGCAAAAAATATTGCGACATTATTGGATGGTGTTTCTGATATCGATGTTGTATTTCATGAAGCTGCCATTGCAAGCATAACACGGTCAATCTCAGAACCAATGGTCGTTCATGATGTGAATGTGAACATGTCTCTTGAAATAATGAACTTTTGTGTTGCAAAAAAAATACGGAGACTGGTTTTTGCATCATCTGCTGCTGTATATGGAGTCATAAAGGGAAAAGCATCTGAAGAGCAGATCTGCAGACCATACTCTCCATATGGCGCAACAAAACTTGCAGTAGAAGATTATCTTAGTGCATATTATCAAACATATGGGCTGGAGACTGTGGCATTACGATACTTCAATGTATTTGGTGCACGACAAAAACTAAATGATTACAGCGGTGTGATTACAGTCTTCATAAATCAACTGATGAGCAAACAAGAGCCAACCATTTACGGCGATGGCCTACAGACACGTGATTTTATCAATGTAAAAGATATCGTGCAGGCAAATATGCTTGGCATGGAATCTCCAAATGCTGCAGGAAAAGTGTTCAATGTGGCCACTGGTAACTCTACTAGCATATTGGAATTGCTGATGACACTAAAGACTGTGACAAATACTGGAAACATATCTCATAAATTTGGGCCTCCAAGGCCAGGTGATGTCAAATTTGGCCTAGCTAATGCTGAGAAAATAGTAGATTCACTTGGATTTGTGCCTAAAATTGCCATTTCTGAGGGTCTGGCAGACGTTGTTAGGCATATCCAATCAAAACTAGTGGCCGAGATTGCTACGTGATACGAGTTGAAAAAATTGCTTGCAGAATCACAACAAAATACATCACGAGAATCAAGAATGTTTGCACAAAAGGTTGCACGCTCTATCATTGAGGTACAACCAAATGTAAACAACACTGCAGACATTGTAGTATTACTGGAATGTCTTGGTTATAGAAAAGAAACTTTGATGCAATATGGGTTTGCAGATTTTCACGCACTTGCAAATAATATCTATGATTTTCTTGACATGTATGAAACTAGAGGGAAAAGCAAGGAGATGTTCATCGAGTCTTTTACAATGAAGATTCCAAGCATGCAAAAAAGAATCGCGGAGGGAATAGGGATGATCTTTCCATGGCTTGGATCTTTAGCACTGTTGTTTATCACTGGTGTATCATTATGGATGGCATGGGGGCTTCCAATACAAATCACTACTGCATTTGTAAGTGGAGTTTTTCTCGGGCTTGTCATAACAGAAGGAACGCTTCAAGTTTTCAATAGGTTGTTTCTATTTTATAATGCACAAACTAATCTGGGTGAAATAAAACGATTGCAAAAACGCAGTTATGGTCTTGTGGGTGCGGTATTGACTGTAACCGTATTTGGGCTTTTTATGATTGGATATGTAATGCAAATTCCTGCAAATCTTGTTGCCATCATGACAATTAGTACAGTTACAGTATCATTACATCGTGCAAGCTATATGATAATCTATGCGCTCAAAAAACTTGGTCAACTAATAACTGCATATTCTGCTGCATTTGCATCATTACTGTCTGTATATTATTTTGCAAATTCTATAATCTATGATAATGTGACAAGATATTTTGTTGGACTGGTTACTGCTTTTGCTATACTGTCTATTTTTTCAATCATACAACACTACAAGCTGCTTAAAACAAATTCAACAACTGTATCTGCTGAAATGCCTCATTTTTACAATCCAATAAGCAAGACTGACAAAACCATAAAATCAAGATTTAGTGTTCAGCTTTGGGAGGTTACGGCATACTCCCTTTATGGGACATTTTACCTTGTTACCATGTTTGCAGACAGGGTTTTGTCTTGGATTTACAATCCAGTTGTTCTCAGAGATGGCTTTGGGTTACCTATGGCCTTTAATTCTGTATATCACGCAGGCGCAGACATGGCTTTGGTAGTGTTACTTCCTGCTTCCATAATACAATATGTCATGATGGAGCCAATTCACATGCACATGAATAACGTCAGTATAAAGATCAAGGTATCACAGGTAGGTATGATCAACAAGTTTCTTCAAAAAACCTACAAAAAGATATTTTTGATTACAGTACTTTCATCTATTGCAACTGCATGTGTTCTTAATCTTGTAACACCATACTTGATTTCAAATGTTGGATTGTCACAAACTAGTATACATGTACTTCAAATTGCTTCTGTTGCTAATGTCTTCTTGTCTATTTTTACTGCAAATAGTTTATTTTTAATGCTTACAAATAAAATAAAATCACTTGCAATCATTGTCATAATATCCGCATCAATGGTTGTAACTGGTGGTATGTTGTTAGTTTCGTCTGGATTTGAAAACTTGGTCCTTGCATATCTTGGCGCATCAATATTTGTATCTATTATATCTACAATTTATGCACATAAAGTAATGAAAAATGCTGGCAGTATAATATTTGCAAGACTAATTTGATAAAATAGATTTTAACATCTAAAAATAATCTGGAATGAATGCATTTGATTGCTGGACCTTTTTTTCACGTTCTACTTTTTTATATGTGGAATATGGAACATACACTTCATTCCAATATCTCATGCAGACTAGTCTTTCATATTTTTTTATGCTAATGTCTTCACCTAGTACTGTATTACGAAATACAATATCTGGTTCGTTTATTCCGGCAACTGCTCTGAGTGGAGATGTTGCAGAAAATCGCGCATTGATTTCAAATATTTTTGGTTTTCCTTTGACCATCTTTGCTTGTATGTTTATGGCACCTCTAGCTCCAATCTTTACTGCTATCTGTTCTGCAGATTTGCGAACATCTTTGTAATTGTCTATGAATGCCTTGTAGGTCTGACCACCTTTTAGAAATTTATTAATTGAAATTGAAGACATTATCTTTCCATCTTGGCTTACTGTAACTCCTGTAGTAAATTCTGAATCATCACCTGGTAGATATTCTTGCAATAGTGGTCTCCAACCCGCATTTCGGATGGCATTTGCCGCATTGTCTAGTTCTTTGTTATTGTGTATGATGTAAAAATGCAGAGAACCGTGTCCCTCTCTTGGTTTTATTATGATGGGAAATTTGTACTCCTTGATGAATTTGTCCTGATCTTGTAGAAGAGATGATTCTGCACAAGGCAAATCGTTTTTCTTTAAAAACTCAAATGTCTTCCATTTGTCGCCTGCATTTGATATTGTATCTGTGGGGTTTGTTATGACAATGGCTCCTGTCTTGTCTTCTATCTCATGTTTTGCCATGGTTAGAGGTACAAGTTCTTCATCTGATCCTATGAAAATTGCCTTTATTTTTTTTTCAATACATGTTTTAATGATCGCTTTATGGTAACCTACGTCTGTAACAGGTGGTATCAAAATTCCTATATCTGAACGGTACAAACCAGGAGCTTTTGCATTAATGTCTGTTGCAAAGATCTTGTAATTTGTACTTGATTTTTTTTGTTTGTTTGCAAGTTTAAGACATTTTATAATTCCCTGTGCAACAATTCCACCTGATGCGGTGACAAGAACATTTGCGTTCATAAATTTGGTTGTTATTCTTAATTTATTTGCATACACATCAATAATTAGTAATTGTATTCCGGTACAATCTTCCGGTACAATCTTCCATGTCTGAATCTAAAATGAAGTTTGTATACATATTATTTCTACGGACTTGTTTTATACCATAGAACATTCTTCTATAATATTATGACAATAAAACAATACAGAACATTTGTCGCTGGAATCTTGGCTCTTTTAATTATTGGTTCATCATTTTCATTTGTACCGCATCCTGCATCTGCTGCATCACAAACAGGTGTAATGGTTGCATTGTATACGTATCCTGACAGTACTTGGGATATTGTGGCACAAGCAAAGGCGGCACATCCGTCCGTACCAGTTGTTGCAATTATTAATCCAAACAATGGACCAGGCAGTTCACGAGATTCCAATTATGTATCTGGAATACAAAAACTACATGCAGCAGGGGTTGTAGTATTAGGTTATGACGCAACAGGTTATACATCGCGAGGCACAGGCGCAGTAGAGTCTGACATTAACACCTGGAAGAGTCTCTATAGTATTGATGGGATATTTTTTGATGAAATGTCAAATGTAGCCGGAGATGAAAACTTTTATTCTACAGTGAGTCACTATGCAAAATCTCAAGGGTATGCCATGACTGTTGGAAACCCTGGAACTGATACACTACCAAGTTACATTGGAACAGTTGACAATCTTATGATATATGAAAATCCTGGCCTACCTGTACTTTCTATCCTACAGGGATGGCACGCAAGCTATGACAAGAGCAACTTTTCCATGATTGCATTTGGCGTAGGCTCAATATCTACAAGTTTTCTTGCAAGTGCATCAAATACGGTGGGATACATTGATCTAACAAACGACAATCTTCCAAATCCCTATGATTCACTACCGCCTTATTTTGCTACACTTGTAGCAGACTTGGATACTGGTTCATCATCTCCAACTGCACCACAATCTCCAACAAATCTTGCTGCAACTAGCGTCTCTTCATCACAGATCAATCTCTCCTGGACTACACCATCAAATAATGGAGGTTCTGCAATAACTGGTTACAAGATAGACAGATCAACCAACTCTGGTTCAACTTGGTCTATACTTGTTGCAAATACCGGCAGCACTGGTACAACATACTCTAACACTGGACTATCTGCAAGTACAACTTACACTTATCGTGTCTCCGCAATCAATGCTATTGGAACAAGTTCTCCATCTGGAATATCATCTGCAACAACCGGTTCTGTTGTCACAGTACCTCAACCGCCAACAAACTTGGCAGCAACTGCGCCGTCATCATCACAGATCAATCTTTCTTGGACTGCAGCAGGAAATGGTGGCTCTGCAATAACTGGCTATAAAGTTGATAGATCAATTGATGGTGGAACTACTTGGAGTACAATTGTATCAAATACCGGCAGCACTAGTACAACATACTCTAACACTGGACTATCTGCAAGTACAACTTACACTTATCGTGCCTCTGCAATAAACACTATAGGTACAAGCATTCCATCAAATACTGCGTCAGCAACAACTACTGGTATCAGTCCAACTGTACCGCAACCACCAACTGGATTGACATCTGTTACCATCTCATCATCACAGATTAACCTGTCCTGGACTGTACCATCAAATAATGGAGGTTCTGCAATAACTGGTTACAAGATTGATAGATCCGCAAATAATGGTTCAACTTGGTCTACACTTGTTGCAAATACTGCATCTTCTGGAACTACCTACTCTGATACCGGACTTGTACCAAGTACAACTTACACTTACCAAGTATCTACAATCAATATTGTCGGAACAAGCTCTGCCTCTAACACTTCATTTGCAACAACATCTGCTGGAACTAGTGGTAGTACTGTATCTGTTACAGTAAACTCTTCTAATCTTTCTGGAACTGCATTTAATGGAATGTGGGTTGAACTTCATGCCTCTAATGGTACAACTTTGGCTACTGAATACACACCAATCACATTCCAAGTTGCTTCTGGAAGTGCATATACAATAGTCTCATCCAATTATCAAAACTATGTCTTTAACCACTGGAACGATGGTACAACAGCACCATCAGCAACAATCACACCGACACAGAATGTTACTCTTACCGAATACTATTCCACAGGACCTACACAGGTAACACTCAAGGTCAAGTCAGTTGACTTGTCCGGAAGTCCAATCTCTGGACTGTGGACTGTCATCAAGTCTAATGGTGTTGTAGTTGCCAAGGGGTATACTACATTGACTTTTACTGCAACTCCTGGTACAACTTATACCATATCAGTATCCAATTATCAAAATTATGTCTTTGATCATTGGAGTGATGGAAGCACAAACCCGATCAAGACTATAACACCAACAAGTAATGTCACTCTAGTGGCATACTATGACAGCTCACTAACTTACCTTTCTAACATATCTGGATAGTTCGGTTGCATTCTTGATTGATGATAGTTCGTTGTTTTTTATGTATAGATATCCGGCTTCAAATTTTGGATATGATTCCTTGCAGGAAAATAATGTGAGAACCGTCTCATTGTGGTCTATCCTGTAACCCATGCATGGCTCATGTCCCCTGACTAGCACTTTAGTTTTGGTGACATCTAACCATTTTTCTGTGATGGCCATACCAAAATGTTTTCCGTAAGGTCTCCTTGATGTTTCACCGCTTGTACTATTGTAAATATCTCTTGGGTCGTTCCACAATATTTCTTCGAGTAAAAGTAGTGTTTTATTCCTGTTTGAGGGAAAACACATCTCTTCAATTGGTTCATTTACGTATACAGGTAGTCCACCGTGCACTATCAATAGGTGATTTTCTATGATAGTCATAACTGTCAAAAATCTAAACAATTTCAATACAAGTGAGTGTATGTTGATACATTCACTACTTTGGAAATATTTCTCTATATCATGTGGAAGTTCATAAGATTGGAATGGAAATTCTTCTGATGCCTCGTGGTTTCCACGCATCAAAACAACTGAATCTGGATATGTCTGTTTTATCTTGCATATTGTATACAAGACTGCAATAGAGTCTGATCCCCTGTCTATGTAATCTCCCAGAAATACCAACTTGTTTTTTTTATTTTCTAAAAATATTTGGAAATTAATTTTGTCTAGAATCTTGTGCAGTGATTTGACATCTCCATGTAGGTCACTTATGATTACAAGGTTTTCTGGAATTTTTAGCCATGTGTAATCCTCTTCAATTCTGCCGTTTTGGATACCTTGTTCGCTTCTTTCTTTTTGCAAAATGTTTGTTGTCTGAGTTATAGTGTCTACAAATTCTCGTAAACTGATTTTATTTGAAAACTGGACAAGATTGGAACACAATTTAGATCATCTGGTATGTTCTATGCTACCTGTTCTATCTCGCAAGGAATTGGCTCTACAAATGGTTCATCTTTTGGTTCTTGGTCTGAAACTGTCTTTGTCTTGTTTTTTAATATGTGAACAATTTCCAGGTATCTCTTTCGTATGGTTATTGTAGTTAGATCCGATGCTACTGCCAATCTTAATTGTGTGGTGTATTCTTTTGTCTCAAGGGCTGCCATGTATAGTGCAGCTGCTGCTACAGATGTTGGCTTTTTACCAATCACGATTGGGTCGTCTCCTATTTTGGATAAGATGTCTAGCGCTTTACGTTGTGTCCTGCCGCCTAATTTTGCTCTTGCCGCAATCTTTGATATATTCTGAGCTGGTTCTGGTATGCTTACACTCATCTTCATCTGTCGAAGCAAAAATTTGTAATAGTGTACTGTGGTTTTTTTGTTGATATTTTCTACATAATCTCCAATCTTGTCTATTGGAAATGATACTCCAGTATCTTTACATGCAATGTAGATTGCGGCTACTGATATTCCAGTGATGGAGCGGCCCCTGATGAGCCCCTTGTTTAGGGCTTTGCGATAAATGTATGATGCTCTTTCAGCAATTAAATTTCCAAATCCTAAAATTCCAGTTATTCTGCGAATGTCTGCCATGGCTTTATTCAAATTTCTAATTTTGGAATCATTTGAAATTGTGAATTTGTTTAATCTTCGTAGTTTTTCCATGTCAAAACTTCCCACAATTTGTTTTCCGCTAGCGTCTACATTTTTTTTATCAATTAAAGTTGAAAGAGATATGTCATACATCATTGATGATGTAGGTTCATTGCTGCCAAGCGAGTGACCCATGTCATAATTTGACTGGTGTTCCATGTCATGCTCTGTTACTATGCCACAACCACTGCATATTTTTTCATTTTTTTCAAGATCAAAAATTAATTTTCCCGTGCATGAAAGACACGTGTTGGATTCTGTTTTTGTTATTTCATTTTGTACTAGCATGAGCCTGATCAATGAATGCTGATTTTAAAGCTCTTTGCAAGAATTGTAGCTAATTTTGAATACTAAAAATGTTTTAGAAAAAACTTACATTAGAAAAATAGCGATCATATATTTATCAAGGGAAGAATTGTTCAATGATTTTATTTTGGACTGGAGTTATAAATTAAAATTACATTCGTAGCATTTTGTCGTCTACTTTGGAAGTAATTAGTTCACTTATCTTGTCATATGCTTCTAGGAAGTTTCTACCCTTGTCTGTAATCCTGTATATCTGGTTACCTTCCTCGTATTTTATTAGGTGATTATCCTGTAGGAATGCAAGGTATTCTTTTACTTGGGTGTATGATAGGTATGCTTTGTACATTATCTTGGTTTTTGTTACACCATTGTGCGCAGACTGTAGTATCATTGCCACTATGTCTGTCCTACTACGATACTTCAACTGCCTATATTAGCAAACAATATTATAAAAATTATTTGTTTTATTGTTGTAGAACATTGTTCTAATTTAGATTGTAATTAGGAATAAACTAGCCCTAGATCGGAATTTTTGGAATATTTCCAGCAGTTTTGATTCCTATGATAACTTCATAGTAAACATGCGTAATGTTTTTTGCTTTTCAGTCAACCGATCTTATATCTTGAAAACTGTAAAGAATACTCGCTCGCCTGTATCTAAAATAAGAAATGAAATGCAAAGAATAGATTGGAAGATAATAGAAAGGCTTGTTCGAATGTTATATTTTCACAGTAAATTAAAAAGAACACACATTTCAACAAAATGTAATTTAAGCTATGACAAATGTTGTCGCTATCTTGATTGGATGGAAGTTATGGATCTTATTATAAAAGAGAAAAATGAAGAAGGATTTGAGATAGTAATTTTAACTGAACGAGGAAATGTCTTGTACAATAAAAAGTTTCGAGACATGAAAAAAGAACTATCATACTCATGATGAGTATATACGAATTTTACTTGCCATGGCAGTGAGAGTCTGTTATTAATCATACTATAATACTAGATCAAATGCGTGATGAATTGTGTAGATTCTGTGGTGCGGATCTAACTAATTTTTCTATATGTCCAGAATGTAGAAAACCAGTTAGACGCATATGCACAAAATGTACTAGAAAAACTGAGGAACACTTGCATCTTTCATGTCTTTCTGGGATTGACTTTTTACAGACAAGAAACCTGTCTGAAAATGATATCTCGTCTGATGTGAAACTCCCAATTGTTGAAGTTGCATAAAGGTACAAACAATGGGTTGATTGAAGAAACTTGGTTTGTATGCCATTGTGGTTTACCTTGTGTGAATTTCGAAGAAAGTTCTATAACAATATGCCCAATATGTTATAACCTAATTTTCATATGAAAAATCAAGTTGAAGGCTTCTGTGCACCAGCCACAATATCTACCGTATCCTGGGTTTTTTCACAAACTAAGCATTTCTGATGTATTTATCATGATGGATGATGTACAATATGACAAACGATTTACGAACAGAAATAGGATAATGGCCACAAATGGCTGGATCTGGATTACCGTTCCAATAAATAAAGATCATAAATTCTTGCCAAACTATCAAGTTGAAATCAATAATGGTATGTCATGGAGAGATGAACACTGGTCAAAAATTCGTCACTCGTATGCAAACGCAAAATATTTTGAAAAATATGAGAGTTTGTTTGAGGGTATATACGCAAAGGAATGGAACTCTCTTTTTGAATTAAATTTTGAGCTACTCAAAAAAATGACTGGCATTCTTGGTATTGATGTAGAAATCATAAAAAGCTCGGAATTAAATGCTGCTGGTACATCGACTGAAAGAATAGTTAACTTGTGTAAAGCAGTTGGAGCTGACACTTATGTTTCTGGAATTGGAGGTAAAAATTACATGGATGAGAACATGTTTGTAAAAAATAATCTAAATCTAGAATATCAAAGATATGTTGCAACACCATATCCTCAACGTTTGTCACAAGTGTTTGTACCAGATCTTTCCATGGTTGACATGTTGTTTAACATTGGTCCAGAGTGTATGAAAATTATTTCAGAAAGTGATGATTGCTTAACACCAATTGTTAGTTGAAAATATCGTAAAGCTGCTTGTATGCACTAATGTATTTTTTTCCAAGCTCAGTTGTTTTGTATATGTGTCGCTTTGATCTGCGTGATTCTGATTTGGCCTCTAACAATTTACAACCTATGAGAAAATCTACGTACTGTGTTATCTGTTTGGAATTCAAATTGCACCTGTACATGATGTGAGTTTTTAGTGCACCGTCTATGCATGTCTCAAGTATGAATTCAATTATTTCTACCCAACCACGATTTCCCCAACCCATTACGCTACGTTCAATGGTGCCTGATGGATCGAACATTGTTACAACTCGCGAAGAGTTTAAGCAAGTTCCAAGATTTCATCTAGATTGGCAACAGCCTTTTCATTTGTTACCTTGTCATATGGAACAGTTAATAGTTTAAAGTCATTGGCAAGACAAATCTTTAACACTTCAAAAGCCTCAACATATTTTATGCCAGTGTTTAATCTGCTTTGGAGAGCTCTGTATTCTGCAAGTCCTTTGATTGCATTTGATTTGAGGTATAGTTTACTTTGCTGAGACCAAAAGATCTCAATTCAGCTCTACCTTTTCATTTACAACACTTGATATGTCAACGAATACTTTTGGATCAAAATTTCTGCTAAGGGGTATCTCATAGGACAAGACATTGGAATTGAATCTAGCTGCCTCTAGTGTGGCTAACGCTATTGCTCTATGGTCATGGTGTACATCTCCATGTGAATGGGTGAGAATAAGGTCTGGATTGGCCTTGTTTATGAAAAATTCGATATGATTGATTAAATCATTACTGACTGTAAGCTTGGAATCCTCAAAATTATCAATCCATAACTGCTTTGCCTTGATGAATCTGGCTGATCTTGCCAACTCTTCTGATCTCTGATTGGAATCTCCTCCTACTCCGCCTCTGGTAAGTGAATACATGTAGACATTGTGACCCTGTCTTGCAGACTTGATTAACAATCCTCCGCAACCAAGTTCGATGTCATCTGGATGTGCTCCTATTGCTAGAATGTTCACACAAGCAATTTCTTCTTATGATATTTATTGTTCTTCTAATATTCTTCTATAGAATTTTTAATATCAATTCTTCTCAAGTCATGGTACCATTGAACCGTACTTGAGGTTCTTGGTTATAGATAAAACGTATCTAAGATTCAAAAGCTAACTGTATAATTTAATGCAATTATGAAATTACATGATAACTATACCACCGAAAACAACTGTAAACCCTGTTTGGGATATCAATGGTGAAGACTATTGGATAATCAATGACGATAATTCTGAACAAATACCGGAAAACAAAACTTTTCAAAACATGTCTAGAAATTCCGTATCAGATGATTCCACATAAATAAAATAATACACTAGAATTTTTATAAAATATTTTAACCTAGAAGAATATACGGCTAGGTTTAAAAAAAATATTGTGCAATTGTATCATGTGGGAACAATTGATCTTACTCGAGCAAAAACGATAGCAATAAAATTTCTTGAGCAATACAACTCGTCTGTAACATTCAAGTCTGGATCTTTGGAGGGAGATGTCTGGATAATAACATTGGAGATTGGCTTGATAAATAAACAGACCAGAAGAATCTTAATTGATGGACTCACTGGAAATATCCAAAGTTACAACTCTAAAGACTGATTTTCCATGAAATATGTCTGATTTGTGCCCAAGTGTGGGTATGATTGATTAATTTGTGACGTATCAGGTATATCCTAATATTTGGCCTGAATTTGCGTCTATTCTTACCTGTCTTGTCTGTGTATTTGCAAAACCTAGGTAGGCAGTTACTACCCATACGTCCTTTTCTAAAACAACTTTAGTGTCAATTACAGTATGATATTGGCTAAGGAACCTTCTTGTTAGCTCTTGTGCCTTGGCAGAGTCTATTTTCAGATCGGTATCTTTGTTATCTATGTATTCCATGAATCTTACCACCTTTAAAACATGCATGTTACATAAGATGATTTCATATGATCATGCATTTGCAATCGCACTATAAAAAAAATCTGACATTTAACTTCATAAAACGCGTATGAACCATATGTTTTCAGGTATGTTATACTAACATCCCTTCATTATATTTTTCTAGATTAATTTTCTAGTAATTTTACTGTATAGTGAGATAAACATTAGATGAATAATACTATCAAATGATAAAAACTCGTCTGATTTTTAGTTTGATGATTGTAACAATCATGTTAGCTCCCCTAACTGCAAATACATCTGCACAAGCTGCCACAACCGTTGGCCCAATTCCTATTCCTGGCAATATTTTTGCCCCTACTGTAATTCCAGTAATTCCTAATCTTCCAAACTTGGGAACTGTTTCAATCTTGCCTCCACTTGGTTCTCTATATTCCATAAAACAAGTTCAATCAGGACTAGTTGCATCTGATCCGCTAAACAATGAAACTGAAACTCAACAACAACTACAAGCAGATCAAAAGTATTGGGTGTATGGTGGAGATGCACCAGCACTAAATGCACCATATGACTTTTACAAAAATCCACAAGGGTTACACATTGGAGTCCAGTCACCTGATGGAAATTGGGCTGGATACTATGCAGTATCGCCTAACACAAATGCAATGCTATACCATTCCATCATAACAACACCAGTTGGCACATTGCCAGTGTTACCAACAGCACAATGGTATGAAAATGGAATGTATGTTCAAACTCTAGTTACTCCACAATCCTCTGTAAACTATGTAACATGTACATCTGCTACTAGCCAGTGGGGAACACTCTGGGGTGTAATTTCAGTTACAGGAAATGCAAATCAGGCAACAACATTCACTAATCTATACGTAAACGGCAGTCAAAATCAGCCTCTCACAAGAGATTGTACCATAATAACAAACGGAAACAACTATCTCAAAGTATATCTTGACGGCGTAAAGGTGTATGAAAATAATACTTTGAATCTACAAATGCCCATGCCATTTAACACATATCTTGAACCACAATCAACTTATCAGGGCCAGTTGCTAGATGGAACCTTTACTAATTACTATGCAACAACTAGTGAAACTGTCACGGTAACAAACAATCCAATACTTGCATCCACTGTAGATTTAGTGGACCCGACAGGCAAGGTCATTACAACTTCACCAGTATCATCAGGTACTGCCACTTTTACCATAGGACAATATCACATGCCTCTGGCTGCATACATCAAAATCTATGACTCACACGGAATACAACTTGCATCCACCTCTAGTCCTGCAAACATCTTTGGTGGCGATGTCTACAAGGTCAGTTCTCTTCTAGGACTGTAATCCGTAAACTGGTGGTAGCGTGCTTCAAAATGAAACCGCTGCAAATCCTGACATACACAACAAAAAAACTCTCATAATAGAATCTAGCACAAATTGGCTTGATGATATTTTTTATTCAAAGGATGAATCTAAAATTTCTTTGTTACAAATAATGGGCAAGCCGTTGATATTATACAACATTGAAAAATTATTGTCCTTGCAATATGATATTGATAGTATAATTCTACCAGAAAATTCATCACACCTTGCTAATCTAATTCAATCCAACTTTCCATTTATTCAAATTGACGAGCCTGAAAATAAAAGCAAATGTACCGTATCTAATTCTGTCAAGATACCGTTAAACTCTGTTGTTACAAAACCCAAAGGAACTGACAAATACCTTGTACGCAAAATGGTATATCCTTGGGACATACTCAAAGTAATGCATGATGTACTAAATACGGATGTTACAAGTACAAAAATCTCAAAAAATGCATCGATTGCAGAGTCTGCCGTCATAAAAGGTCCATGTGTTATAGAAGATGGCGTATCGATTGATGATTTTACAAAGATAATTGGTCCCATCTATCTGGGCAGAAATGCCAAAATTGGCACAGGCAGTCTTGTCAGGCATAGCATGATGGGTGAAGATGTCGTAATTGGATTTAACTGTGAGATTGCAAGATCGTTTTTTATGGGTAATAGCAGGATTGCTCATCTTGACGTGATTTTAGATAGCATAATTGGACAGAACTGCTGGCTAGGTGGTTATGTTGGAACAACCAATGTGTTACTCAACAAGGAAACAATTCGATACAAGTTAGATAGTCTACTGGTATCTACAGGACTTGATCAATTCGGTTCTGTAATAGGACACAATTGTTCCATAGGTGCTGGAACAATAATTCTTCCGGGACGTTTTATTCAGCCAAATTCCACTATACAAGCAGGAACTGTATTTTCCAAGCCTGAATGCAGCGACAAATAGAACCATACACTAGAACAATTTTCCATGGTAACTTAAGTAAATCATTATTGTATCAATAACATGGAACAGTATCATGGCAATGTTTTATTTTATAAAAATAATTATAGAATCGATCAAGTGAGACAGGCATTAATTTCTGTGACTGTGGAAAGTGCTTTACTAGGTAGTGGAATAGAAACTTATGAAAAAGTTGTACAGTTGTTGGAAGAAAAATATCATGGTAGCATGCCAGATTGCTATGATCATCCTGAATATCTTGATCAGATACTCCGTACACTTGATACAACATCGCGTTCTCATATCATGGATTCAATAAAAAGAGGACTAGGTGAGTTTTCTTATGATGAGTCAATATCCAAGTTCATTGATGAATTAAATAGGTAAGTTCGTACTTGACAAAAACACTGGACTGATCTTTCTCTGTACTATTGGATGGTGTTTAGTTGATTAACAATGATGACATGTTTGATGATCTAGTTGGAATTATTATTGAAAACATACTTCTAAAAACAAGTGTATCTGTATATGGAAAAATAGATGTGGCATTAAAAAATAAAGGTGACACATTTGCAGGATGTTATAAAAACCCGCAAATCCTGCGTGAAGCTTTGAAACATCTACCTGATGCTACTCGCATATCTGTGGTATCTAGAGTGAAAAAAGAACTACATAACTTTGAAGATGAGGCTGGAATTGTGAGATTTATCAAAATTGTGAGCAGCACTTGATTTACAGTTTCTATTTGATGCCTAGCTTCTTGATACTGTGAAGAAATGACTGAGGTCCAATATTTTTATGGGGTAAAGACTGCATTTTCAGAAATGGGCATTAGGACTGTATCTGATTATGTGAAATTCTATGTGGGCCTAAACATGCAAGATAGCATTAGCCTCTCAAGTTTTGCCTATAATGAAAAATTGGTCTTAAAAAATAAAACGGCGACTGGAAAATTAACCCAGGAACTAATTGCACAAAGTCTTCGTATTTTAGACGAATTACTTGGAGAAATACAACACCTTGGAGAAAATGCTGTCCTGGAAAAATATGCCACGTGAAAACTTGTAAGTTTTTATATTTATTGTTGTTCAAAAGAAAAAACAGTTTTGTTGTATATCACTTGATAAAATCGTCTGGTACTAAAATTTTTTGATCTAATCTTATATCTTTGAATCACTATTGTATATCATGGAACAAGAATTTTGTCATCTGTGCAAAGAGGGTGGGAAACAATGTGTCAAGGTTGACACAAAACAACAAGTGTATATGGAAATGTACCATGTAAAATGCTCAAAATGCGGAAGACAACTTGTATCATAAATTATTTTTTTAATTTTTTTTGTAAAATATCTATACTCATTGATGTGAAAACAAAATTGTACGAGCAATGCTGACATGTTACTTCTCTGTTTCTGGATTGTTGTTCTAGACTGATCTGAAGATTAGTGCTATGTATCCTATTAGCACACCTGCCCAAATTACTCCTGCACCTTCCCAAAATGCCAGTTGATTAGAGCCTCCAGCATATCCGCCACTTTGTGGACTGATCACAAATATTGTCACAAGGCAGCATGATATCATCAATGCTACTCCTATGGGCAGATATTCGTCATGTCGTTTTCCTGTTCTTGCATACGAATCTGTATGTGTAGACATGGGGTATAATACGTGATTCTGGGATATACGGATATTGGTATGGAATTATGCCACTAGGCATTCATGTGTAACATTTATGAACAAAAACTTGTAAACTGGAATAGTTTAGAAGCTGAAAAAAATTGTGGTCACCAAACATATCCTCTATGAAAATTCGAGTCCTGATTCTTGTAGCCATGACTGTATCCTTTCTACCAGTTTCCTATTTGTGGTATGGTGTCTTGACTAGCCTTGATTGTAATGGGTCCACTCAAAACCACATCGTGGCAGATCTAGACAACAAACCGAACAATTGTGTGCCCAAAGCTAGCTCCCACTGGGCCATATTCTACGGCTTTAATGCTGTGATATATGGTGTACCGCTTGTAACGTTGATTCTAAAACCGAAAAGAAATAGATCTCTCTAAAATTCTTGATGGGAAATTAATTTTGTATGAGCTTGGATTTGATCAATTCTATTAAATCAAAAATGAAATAATCGTATCATGTTGCCCCCTAGAATATCTATCAACATTAGTTATAGTGACTATACTGATTTTCTAGCCGAATGCAATTTTCAAAATCTTACTCCTGAAGAAAAAATTCGCGAGATAATTACTTGCTATGTAATACTGCGAAGAAACAGGAGAAAACTACCACAAAAGATCCTTATCCATTCCTTGATGGTATAAAGCGATCTAAATCTGAGACTAATTTTTCAACCTAGGATGATTGAATTAAAAAAAGTGTCTCTATGCCTATTTGTAAATGATAAACATAGAGGGAGCGATAATATCGTTTAGCCGATTAAGTTGGGCTAGGTCCTGTAATCGCTCGGGAGTAATCTCTGACACTTGATTTTCGTGTATGTCGTAATCAGTTTTAAAGATTAAATCCAAATTATTCTAGTGATTGATCAATTATAGTTTAACAATTTTTGGCAATCGATCTGACTATGATACATATGGTAATCTACATTACATATGAAAATGATTAACAAGTATGTCTTGATTCTGAGTGAATTGGACGATCCATTGCATAATATTTTTTAACACTGGTATAATTTGTCAAAATCAGTCTTGTTTTTGTGACTCTAATGCTCTTTCATAGTATCGTGAAGCCTCTGCATGTCTTTTTAGCTTGAAGAGGGCCAATCCTTTGTAACCTGCAGCTCTTTTAGAAGATGGGGATATTTCCAAAATCCTGTCATAGCATACTAATGCCTCTTCGTATTTTTCCATGCACAAGAGGAGATTGCCCTCGTCATATAGTGCATTTATTGCGTCAAGTGAGACATTTTGTGAGTCATTTGTTTCATGTGTGACGTTTTGCAATTCACTGGTATTTGGTATTGATAATTTTTAAGACGGTCTCATAATTCTTCTGGAACAATCTTCTTCTCTTCGTACTGGTATGGAGATGTCTGCAGTGTTTGTAGCAAATCGATATTGCTAAATCACCGCTTTAATCTCTGATTAACTGTGAACAAAAAAGACGCAATGACCAAATTGGTCCAAACTTATCAAGGACGACTTGATCAAGCAAATGCAAGACTACAGGATCCAAGTCTCAGTGATCTACAAAGAATCATGTATGAATCTGAAAAAACGATTGCTGCTGGAGAACTTGCAAAAATTAAGACTGTGAAATAAGATAAGTTCGAATAGGCTGGACTCATATGTCACACGTTCCATTTCTGGTCCGTCCTACTAATTTTCATCAAATACTACATGTTGATTTTTAAATTCTAAAATTTACAATCTCGTATTTTAACATATGATCTTACTATTTTGAGAACCGTTATACAATTTTGTAATGACATTAACATCGCATTTTGAAATGAGCGGATAATCTGGAAGTATTGAATACATTAGATCCTCTGATGAAGAAGAATGTCCAAGACCCATTGCATGTCCAAATTCATGTCTTACTACAGCTGCAAGCCTATCTGGACTATCACTATCTGCATGGAATATTGTTATTTTGGATTTTAGAATTTCATTGCCATCTGTAATTGATTTTGTAAATCCTGAATATCCATCTGGACTAATATCCTTTGTAAATAATATTTCCACATCTCCCATTGCATAAGGTGAATAGCTAATGTCAAATTTTTGTGGTATGTAGCGCATGGTTGGGTGCAAATAAGATGCAGCCAAAGCTCCCTGCCACCCTGTATAGTATACTGAAGATGATCCTTTTGGCCCATTGCCTGTAATGGAGGCATCAATTGTAACATTGTCAGTTGACAAAATTGCATCCTCTGCCGACTTTAGCAGATCCTGTGGAAGTTTTGCATCATTTACAAAGTGAATGTGAATTGTTTTACCATTTGGGATATTCCATGCAACCCAAGAATTTACCGAATCATCTTGTAAATTTTGAATTAAATAGCTAGAAGGATAATCTTCCAGTGCATAGGCGGTAGTATGCGACAGTTGATCCTCATAATACGAGTATCCTAATCCTATCGATGTAATGGAAATTGTAATTATTGAAAGACACAAATATATCCGATATTTTTTATGATTTGATTTTTTTACTAAAATTTCTCCAATAACGATTTTTTCTTGTGTTGAATCCTTTAATCGATTAGAATGTTCCAGTAATGTCTCATTAATGATCTCAACCAATATCTCGGATTTTTTTGCATTTTTTCTTTGAAACTCAACGATTGCCCTGGAAAACGTCTTTTGTTGCATTAGATCTTTAATCTCATCTTCTGTCAGATCTCGATAATTTTGATGCGTCATTCCATTGTTCCAATTTCTATTGGTGGATAAATTGAAGAATCTGTCTTGATATGTCTTAGTGTGAAAGGATAAACTTGTCTTATCTAATAAATCCGGTACAACGTCCGGTTCATCTTTATCGTGCATTAGTCTTCTAAATATGTAAAAAATCCTTAAAAGGATTTTGTAAAACTCTGCTAGTACATTCTTCTATATTATTTGTAGAAAGAAATAATCAATTTGTTTTTTAATGCTAATCAGGAGAAATTATTTGATAATTTTTTCTGAATGCAGCAAGTTGAAAGTCCAAAATTGCCCTCTATGTAGATTACAGTTTACTTTATTTTGATTTATTACAGTTTGGCAGCCTTCCGTGCTCATATTGGAATGCTGTTAACTGTTTTTCCTCTTCTGCCTCTGGAAACAATGTCTCATGGTAACAAAATGATATTGTACCTTTGATACATTCATCTGTTGAATTCAGGTGCTCACTCAATCTTTCATGGATGTTGTGGGTTGCGCCAATGTATGTTGTTTCATGCTCAGAGCCTAGGAAATAGACTCCTGCCTTGATTGGTGCTTTGCCTATGTTTTCTTTGTTAAATGGCATCCAGTCTGAATATGACATGACTTGTTATGTAATATCAGACATTTAACAGATAATGTCAATGGTTTGTAACCACAAGTTGACATTTGTACCATCTTTGCATTAGTTGACAAATGTCTGCCACCCTTAATAGTGTCGGAGACGATATTATACCATGAATATCTATGACAAAAAATCTGTCCATTGTTCCAAGTGTGACAGGTTCATAGGTGAGATTGACTGTGATGCAGTAGTCATTTTGCCAAAATGTGGTAGATGCGCAAATCCAATGCCCGAAGGAGACGACAAGGCACAATACATCGTAGGCAAGTTTAACAAGAATCCAAAAAATCTAGTAGAATCAACTGTTGCCTAACTTACAAAAATCACTGATTACTTTCTGACATATTCAATGTAAAATTTTTTCAAATCTTAGATGTTTTTTGGTATGGTTATGGTGAATGTTGTTGGATTGTTGTGTACTGAAATCTTTCCACCATGTTGTTCTATGATATTTTTACATGATACCAATCCTAATCCAGTTCCAGACTGTTTTGTTGTAAACAGAGGTTCGAATATTTTATTTATTATATCCTGAGATATTCCTGGCCCTGAGTCCTGGATGTCAATGTGGATGAAATTCTCCACTTGTTTAGCACGAATTGTTACGGTACCCTGCTCCCCAACTGATTCTATTGCATTTGTTATGAGGTTGTTGAATACTGTCTCTAGTTGTTTTACATCGCATTTTACCTTGATATTTGAGGGCTCGATAGTAATCGTCACTCCTTCTGGAATTATCAACGATTTTACAGATCTATTGATTATTGATGTGATGTCATTTTCACTGAGAACTAGAGGCTTGCTTCTAACAAAGCCCATTACATCATCAATTTGGTGCGTAATTGCCAAAATTGCCTTGTCTATCATGCCAAATCGCTCTCGACTTTTTTGGTCTTTGATTTCATATTGCAATAATGCAATCCCATTCTTGATTACAGCCAACGGATTTCTGATATCATGTGCAAGCCTTGACGATAACAGTCCAACTATGGCAAGCTTTTCATCTTTTTCTTTTTTTAATCTGGCTTCAGCAATTTTTTGTTTTTGTTTCTGATATACTATTATGGTAATGCAAATGCTTGCAAGTGTGATTGAAAACAGTATTGGCATTATTTTTCCATAAATGTAGAAAAGATCCATTTTTTCCTTTGTCTCTTTTATGTTAATTTCTTGAGCATATTGGGCAGTATGGGTATTGCCTATGGCCACTGGAATTTTTTTACCATCTTGAACTGTATAGTCAGTCCAATTCTCTTGGTACATTACTTCATTTCCTGTAATTGGCTCTACCCATGAATTACATGTATAGTCTGATAAAATCGTCTTTGGCTGAAATTGTGGATATGAATCTGATAAATCAGACGTAAGTTTGCATGAAAACTTGTAAACTTTTAGACCGTCAATCATAGTTTCTTTTTGGAATGTAAACGGTTGTGCATCTAAACCGGAGTATAGGTATACAGAATAATTTTGTTTTTGTGTATTTTGTGGAAAACGAAAATAGGTATTTGCAGGCTTGATGAATTTGCCTGTATTTTTATCAACAAGATTTGTACTGTTTGAATCCCATAATTTCTCGTCAGTTGCAGCATCAAAAATGTTAAACGATGCATTGACTTGTACTGTGGTAGAGTTGACCGGACTTGACTGTTGATTGTATATTACGTATATTGTAGTAGGATCTGGCATTTTATCTCCTATTTTATCCACTATGCTTGATTTGCCAACGTAATAATCAAGCTGTGCAAATTTCTCTAGATCATTTTCTAATCTAGGTGTGATGCCATACATCCATGATGAAATTATGATAATTCCTGCAACAAAGATTGTAACTGGTATGATGTATTGATTTTGTAACTTCACATCTCTCGTATTTTTGAGGATTATTTCTCTGCTTTGCTTATTCTATTCATGGAGAATATCATACTGATGAAAAGCATCAAATTTGAAATTCTCGAGAAATGTATTTTGATATTTGAAATTCACTTGTTTTTCAAATAAAAATGAAGAATACGCCAATTGTAACAAACCTTAAAAGCAATACTATTCAAGCAAATAATGGCTATGACATTAGCCTTGGAATAAACTCCTAAACTGCCCAAGAATGGTGCTAATAATGTCTACCTAATGGAAATTAAATAGGTAGACAAATGAACACACAAAATAAAAAACAAAAATTGGGCTGGTACAAAAATCTAGCATGTTCTCTAGTACTTTCAATTGTTCTCATAACCGGATTCGTAATTCCTGTTAGTGCAGTGGACTTTGTTGCACAACTTGGAACCACATCAACTACGGCAAAACCATCATTTCAATTCGAAAGAACATATGTGATTGATTATTCACAAGGTGGAGAAATCAAGAGCATACTAGCTGGCAAAAACATTACTATGGTATTTCATGCAGATCCATCTGACCGAATAAAAAAATCTCTTGTCAAAAGTCTTGATTCTGAAATTATTGGAAATCTCAAGAGCGCATCAAATATTACAGATGTTGACATTACCTACGAAGCAACGGTATATCCAAGTGACAGTCAAGCACGTATTGATTACAAGATAACGTTTGTTCCAACAGTATCAAACTATGTACTAAGACCTGCAACTGGTGATAGTGCTGCAATACTTGATACCCAGTGGAGGGGATTGACAGTACAAGATCCCGTATTGGTCACTGTTCCAAATTATGGACAGTTTGATATCAATTCACCAATTGATTTCATAAAAAAACAGCTCCCGGACCTTTACACTCAATTGAAAGGGTCTAATGCAGAAAACTTGTTTGAGATTCCTTTAATGTCATCAAATGATCTCATGAGTGATCCAATATCAAAATGGCAACACCTGTTTGATCCTGCGTATACAATTGCTGATTCAAGTGACCTTGGATATCATGGGCAAAAAATAGTTGTTTCTACATACGCAACTGGGGAGAGTAACATAAGCGAGGGAACAATGTTTCCAATTGTCAAAAACTCGGATTTAAAGTCAGATATTGACTATCCTGTAAGCTATACTGAGAGAGCAAGCTCTGCCAGCATACAGATTGATGGATACGTAGCAGTGACTGATATCAATGGCATTGAATACTTTGGCGCTAGCCCTCAACCTCCACAAGGCAGTGGAATATCGTCTACAGGAAACTATTCTGCTCAAGTGATATACTCTATGGCTGCATTTGCTGTTGTAATAGCTGCAGGTATATTTTGGTGGAGCAGTAGAGTATCAAAGAATGCAAAGAATAGACAAAACGAAGTTATTGGTTACAGCGGTCCAGTTGAATATGAAACCCGAAAACACTGGGCAGACAGATTTGAGGATAGCGCATGATTTACAATGTTTTATATCAATTCATGGGAATAAAGAAAAATGATCATACCAATGAAAGGAATTGAAATAATATTTCTAGCAGTAGGTGGACTGGCTGGAGTTTTTCTACGGTATGGTATGACAAAATCACCGCTATTGATTGGTGCATTGCCTGTCAATGTCTTGATTGTAAATGTAGTTGGTAGTTTCATACTTGGTTCATTTGCAATACTTTCGCAACAATGGAACCTGGATCAAAAATATGCCTTGTTAATTGCTATGGGTTTCTGCGGAGGACTTACTACAATGTCTTCTTTTGCTTTGGAATCAGCTAATCTAATTGATGCCAAGCAGTATACGCTAGTGGCGATAACTGTACTTGCAAATGTGGGATTATCACTTGGCGCAATCTTTGGAGGAAGAGCATTGACAAGTGTTATTCTTGGAGCGTTGAGATGAAAGTGATAAAAATGTGGTCACTTGTTATTCGGATAAAAAAGAATGATACTGTAAAAGGAAAACGCGTCCAGTCTTTGATACTTGGTATATTGAAAAAAGGATCAATATCTGGCGCAACCGTTTGGGCAGGAATGGGAGGATATGGCAAAAGAGGAGATTCTACAACTCACATAGAAGGCATATCCATTAACATGCCTCTTGTTATCGAGGTCATCGACGATCTGCAAAAACTCGAAAAAGTTTTGCCTGAAATCAAAGAACTAGTTGATGATAATGGCCTGATTACTTTGCACGAAGTTGGCATTGTCTAGATGTTTTTGTGCCTGAAATACTATATTCTAATCAAATTTGTAGTGTGACTAGAATGAAATGCTAAAATGGTTCTTTGAGATAAAACTAGTTTAGAAAACTCATGCCAGTCTATTATTGTCTTGACTGTAAAAAAGTCATATTTAGCAAACGCCTGGACTATGGTCCTTTTTGTCCTACATGTAAGCAAAAAAGAAAAGTAGAATCCAAGTGAATGTATATTTGGCGAACATGTAGTTCTAAAACTTTCAGGCTATGAAATACTAGTAAAAAATTGGAACAAACTAGTTTATACATTTGATTGACGCGGTATTGTTTGTGTGTGATATTATCTGAATAACACATCTGCATCTGACAGTCCTCTGAAAGATACTTTGTATAGATTCCTGTGGATTACAATGTTTGCGTCAGACATTGGTGCTGCCATGCAAACTGTAGGATCTGGCTGGCTCATGACATCGCTTGCACCATCGCCTTTTGTTGTATCTCTCTTACAAATGGTTACAAGCTTGTCGATATTTCTATTTGCACTTCCTGCGGGAGCTCTTGCTGATATAATTGATAGGCGAAAACTCTTCCTTGCAACACAGTATTTTTCGCTTGCAGTGGCAATAGTCTTGAGCGTTCTAACCTTTGGTGGATACACAACATCTTCAATTCTTCTTGTCTTTACTCTCTTGCTAGGTATTGGTAATGCCATGAGCTTGCCTGTAAATATTGTAGTTCAAACTGAGATTGTACCAAAGAAAAAGCTCTTGCCGCAATGACTTTGTTTAGTGTGGCAATTTACATAGGTCTTGCAGTAGGTCCAATTCTTGGTGGACTGGTAGTTTCTGCGATAGGAGCATGGGCTGTATTTACTCTCAACGCATTTTCATATATTGGAATAATTGTATTCCTTCATAGATGGCGCAAACCATCTACACGTAATCTTTTACCTCCAGAGCAAGTAGTCGGAGCTATTCGTACAGGATTACGATACATGCGACACTCGTTGCATGTACGTTCGCTCTTTGTTCGTGATTTTGCATTTACAATTTGTTCAAGTTCTGTGGTATCACTATTGCCTCTCTTGGTTCGTAATCAAACAGGTGAAAACCCCATTCTATTTGGAATTTTGGTAGGATCATTTGGCATTGGTGGTCTGATAAGTGGGTTGATTCTAGTACCACGACTACAAAAGATATCAATAGAAAGACGTGTCATAGGTGCAACAATTTTGTACGCGATTACACTTGGTGCCTTGGCATTTCAGCACAATATCATCACTGTATTTCTTGGAGTATTTACGGTTGGAACTGCTTTGATTGTTGTAACATCTAGCTTGAATTTTGTTGCATACAATTCAGTGACCTTGTGGGTAAAAACACGCGTAGTATCAGTTCATCAGATGGTATACTGGGGTGGAGTTGCGCTTGGAAGTATAGTGTGGGGAATTGTTGCAGAGGTTTGGGGTATTCCTGTCGCATTATTTGCAGCATCAGTTGGGTTGCTAGTTGGCTTGATTGCTTCCACTCGTTACAAACTAAAGCCGCATACTGATGTAGATTTTACTCCGTCCATGCATTGGCCAATGCCGCATATAGAAATTGATCTTGATGAGCACAAGGATGGGGCTGTATTGGTAGAGATTGAATATAACATTGATGAGAGTAATTCGCATGAATTCGAGTCTGTGATGCATGATGTCCGTTCTCTAAGATTACGTGATGGTGCAATAAATTGGGGATTGTTCCACGATGTTGAAAATCCAAATCGCTATGTTGAGACATTTATTTCAGAATCTTGGACTGAACATTTGCGCCAGCATGAGCGTATTACCAAGGCAGATATTGCACTAGAAGACAAGGCACGATCGTTTCATGTGGGACCAGATCCTCCACGTATATCACATCTTATTGCTGAAAATACTTTTAGACAAAATAAAAATCAGATAAACGAAGACAAGATTTAATTTTTTTATACATATGTGAGCCTGAAAATTGTTCTTGTACTGATACATCATGAAAACTCTACAACTCTAAATATCGTGATTTACTGCAAGTAGAATAGGAAAATTATATGAATGCAAAACTGCTAACTTTACTACTTGTCATAACTTCGATAACTACTGCCACACTAGCTGTTTTTGTAATATTTTCCCAGCAAACTGTATCGCAAAATGATAATGTCATGTTCCAAGTCTCTTCATTAGACTCTCTTTTGAAAGGTGCATATGATGGAAAAATGACTGTACATGATCTTCTCAGTCATGGAAATTTTGGACTGGGGGCTGTGAACTACATGGATGGAGAACTAGTATGCCTAGATGCAGAGTGTTATAGGATTTCAACTGATGGAGTGGCACATGAATTATCGCCTGAATCTACAATTGCTTTTGGAACCATCGTTTTTTTCCAATCTAATAATACATCAGGCATTCCGGAGCAGCGAAACTTTACCCTATTACAACTATACCTTGATGATAAGATGGCCGACAAAAATGACATATTTGCAATCAAGATAAATGGATTCTTTAATGATATCACCACACGTAGTGTACACAAACAAGACAAACTGTACGTTCCGTTGTCCGATGTTGTAGCAAATCAGACGGTATCACATTTTTCTAATGTATCTGGTACACTTGTTGGCTTTTACGTTCCAAGCTTACATGAAAGAGATCAATGTGCAAGGGTATCATTTTCATTTTCTAACTGATGACAAGAAGTTTGGAGGACATGTATTAGATTTGAATATGACAAATGGAACTATGCAGATCTTACCACTGGATGAAGTTCATATGATTCCATGAATACTGGTTTATCAATTATATGGAAATCTTGTAATTTGATTTCGACTTGTTGTCATAATGCATCTAAACCAAATAAAAAAACTCGGCAAGAGTATGAAATCAGAGTTGTTCATCCCTTGATCTAAAATAATATTATTTCAAATTTCATTGTTTATTTTCTATCACAAGGAGTGTATTCTGATCTTTCCATGTTATCTTGTCCAAATCGTCATAATGGTTCAAAATATTTTGAACAAACTTGTGTAATGCTTCCTTGAATTCTTGTTTTTTGTAAAACTTGAACGTCGAATAGTGGTGATTTTTCACCTGTTCTACTAGCTTCTCTAGTGGATATACTCTATGGTGCTCAAAGAACTTGATGGTATCAATATTCAGATTCTTGTCTTTTTCAAATGCTGACTTTAGCTCATCCAATTCGTATAACCTATCTTCTTTTTTGTTAAATGATGGAAAATGCATTCCCCATATGGTCTTGGCATTTTGGTCTCGCGATCTGGTGTATACGAACAGTTTGCCGTTGTTTTTGAGCACTCGAGAAGATTCTCTTAAAAAATCTGAAAGTGTAAAGTGGTGTATTGCATTAAATGACATGACGCAATCAAGCGAGTCTGTCTGTAATGGTATTTTGTGAGAGTCACTTCGAATTGGAGTAAAGTTCACTGTACCGTTTTTTATAAAATGTTCTTTTAGGTTTCTTAGCATCTCTCTGTTGTTATCAAGGCAGAATAGATGACATTTCTCACCTAGGTGCTGCACAAACTTGAGGCTATATCTTCCTGCACCACATCCAATGTCTGCGGCATGTATCTTTGGTAGATCTTGTAATTTATTTGTGATAAACAACATAGGTCCAAGATCTGTTGTTCTTAGCTCACGATATTGGGGGGCAATGTGAAGAAAATGATCATGCATTTTATTTAGAACGGAATTCTTTTTGCTAAATGAGCTCATTAGTTACTTGAAATCTTATAATTTTAAAGTGTTACCCAAAAGAAATAAAAATCATGAAATTTTAGCAAAAAAATAATCGCAATCTTATTGTAGAATAAAATGTTGTACTATTTTCATGGAGTGTCCAAAATGCGGCTCACCAATGGACAAGTCTGAAAAAGAATCTAAAACTGTCTACATCTGTTTTTGCTGTAACAATAAAGTAATCCAGTGAAACTAGTTAAATCAAAGATTGTCTTGTATTAATACAATGAAGTTTGACGAGTTTTGGGGTATCATATCAACAGAACTTGTAGAACCAAAACAGTTTGCAACCCAGACCAAGCCATTTTCTGCCAAGTATCTGGGTGGCAGAATAATGGTGACAACTAGCGATTCTCTATGGCCAATTGAGCGGTCTGCCATGAGGCAGATATGGACAAAAGCCATGTCAATGCATGAGAAAATGAGGTTTATTCATACAAATTATTCCCATGAGAACATTCGTACCTCGTCGTACATTATTTCATTAATGAAGCATTTTATCGCAGATGAAGCAAAAATGGAGTGATATCTTGCTAAATATACTGGAAAGTCTATTGTGATATCATGGAAGAAAAAAGAAAAATGAAGTCAAACACTGAAGATGAGTATAACAAGGCACTGGCCTCTGAAGATCCCACTATCATATCAGAAGAAGAAAAAGAGAGACTCACAAGAGAGGCCATCAAGAAATTCAAGTCGCTCTAAATTTAGAGTGGATTGTACCAGACTCTAAAGATAGTTATTTTTTCAAACTTTTATTCCTAATTTCTTGAGACCTTCATCAACTGAATGTTTTATTACATTTGATGGAAGCTCATTACTATACGAGTGACTAGATTGGTATGGATTACATCCTCCAGTGTAGGTATTGTAATATCCACTATCCGATATGTGATAATTACTTTGATGCGGTGCAGTATGTGCAAGTATTTCACAGCTCCAATTTGTCATTGCGTTGGCAGGATCAAGGGCTTGTAGTGGACTGTTTGTCTTGTAAGTATACACTGTCAAAATGTTGCCGCTCACTTGATATTTTGTTGTTCTATCTGTGTATCTATAATTGTCATTTATGGCTCTGTCAATTTTGATAATGTGGTTACAATTATAATTTTGAAATGCTTGATCTATGATACTTACTAGTATACCAGTTACATTATTTCGTTGAACTTCAGCAAGAATGAGATTTGGCAAGTTGGAATCCATTGTAAAATCTATTGGCTGAAATATACAGACGTTAACAAGAGGAATGGAATTTGTTGTAGTGTTTCCTGTAGTCATTCCGTATTCTATCGATGGTGTTGATTTTACATAACCATAATCTGCATGAGCTATTCCAATTGATGGGATTATGATAACTAGAACTAGAATGGAAAACATTACCCTACTAGTTTTATTTGTCATGTCTTACTCCTAGATTTGGTGATCTTGGTTCTTGCCTGGATGGAATCACTATCTTGTGTCGCTTGATGTCTGCCTTGACTAGTTCTCGTAGCTGTTGTACCTTGGTTCTTCCGTGAAACTTGGCATTATAGTACAATAACTTGGATGTTATCCTGTCATACTGCAAGGTAGTACGGTCTCGCTTTGGCCTGATACGTTCCTGGGAACTTGTTAATGACATGTCAATAGCATGTCAATAAGACGTAATAAAGATTACGTGTAGATAACTTGTCGCTCACATGCTATTGACCAGTTGGTGTATATCACGGGATATCATAATAGACATGTCAAAGACATGTCATCAAATTCTGGATACAAGCGCAAGCCAACCGTAGCCATACGAGATGACGTGTACGAAAAGGCCAAGTCAAAGGCAGCAGAAAAGGGCCTAACACTTGTAGATTATGTCAATGAAACCATTTTACAAAATGTGGAAAAGGACACATTCTTGAAAAACTATGCGCCGCATATAGAAAAAATAAGCACTGGGGATACCATCATACTCCGTGACAACAAAATAAAGAAAATTGTCGAGGTGTATCTAAAAGAAAACAAGATGCATTGTTCAAATGACGAAGGCCATGACTGCATCCATGTGCATTTTGCACTGGGATTATCAGAGATTGGAAGATTAAAGAAAAAATAACTGTTTCAAAGAAGTAAAATCACAAATTGGCATAAAATCTGTAAATGATCTTCACTTATGTATTCACTTGGTAATGATATCGTAACTTTCTGACTTATATGAAACCCAAAATGAGATGATATTACATGGATGACAAAAAAGACAATCAAGTTGGCATCATATCGTCCTCTGCATGGATCTCACTTGCAATAATCAGCGGCCTTGCACTAGTTACAATGTATGGAGAGACAATGGTATTGCCAGCAATTCCTAATTTCATAAAAGATTTTGGTATTTCATATAATACGTCATTTTGGATTTTATCATCATATCTTATTGCAGGTGCCGTGATGACTCCAATTGCAGGCAAGCTCTCAGATGTGTACGGCAAAAAAAAGGTTCTGCTTGTTGTTATGATGATTTATGCTGCAGGAATTTTGGGAGGAGGGTTTGCAAATTCATTTTATTTCATGATATTTACAAGGATTGCACAAGGTGTAGGAATTTCCATGTTTCCAATCGCGTTTGGTATTGTACGTGACATTTTCCCACGAGAAAAACTTGCAATTGCTCAAGGAATATTCACATCAACATTTTTCGGAGGATCTGTAGTTGGACTAATTGTTGGTTCAAGAATAATCTCAAGTTATGGTTGGCATGCAACATTTTTCTCTGTATTCCCTGTAGCTATATTGCTTGCAGCAATAATGGCAAAGTTCATCCGTATTCCAAAAATAGATCCTGGGCAATACTATGGACTTGACATCCCAGGTGCGATTGCACTCTCCATTACCGTAATTTTATTCCTGATGGGCGTCTCATATCTTGAAGAAATTGCACTTGGAAACATGACTTCTCTTGTCTTTTTTGTAGGAGCCGCAGTCTCTGTAGTTGTATTTGTGATGCTAGAGAAAAGAACACCACATCCATTAATTGATCTCAAGGTTCTTGCAAACAAGATACTCTTGCCAACTAATGTTATCCTGATGATAGTTGGGATATCCACATTCATGGTATATCAGACCATTCCGATATTGATCCAGAGTCCACAGCCCCTAGGATTTGGAGGGGATGCAATAACAACTGCAAATGTCCAACTTCCATTCATGATAATATCGCTAATTGTTTCTGCGGCATCAGGCTTTATCGTATCAAAGGTTGGAAATTTCAGGCTAACAGCACTTGGAACAATTGTTTGCACTGTGGGATTTTTTGGACTAGTAGCGTTCCACTCTACTGAATTTATGATATCTGCAGCACTAGGAATAATATCTGTAGGATTATCATTTGCATTTGTAGGCGGATTTAATATAATTCTGGTATCGTCTCCGCCTAAAGTTGAAGGAATATCACTTGGCATGTCTGTATTACTTATTCTAGTGGGACAATCCCTTGGTCCATCAATTGCTGGCATGTTCCAGCAAATGTACAGTCAAACAATTCCAAATGTATCTGGTGCATTTCCATCTGCATTGTCTTACATGCAAATATTTTCTAGTGCTGGAATAATATCTATAATTTCAATTGTACTTGTCATTGTTCTAAGAAAGAACCTAAAAAAATTGGCAAGTTATAATTCAGAAATATAAAAAAGTAAATTTATGGGTGGTAATTGCCACTCAAATATGCACCGCTATCCATGGAATCTTGCGGTATCACACTGTACGTACTATTACATCCTGTCTGAAATGAATAGCAGTTGGTTGAACTGGCAACTGTTCTAGATGCATCGCTTGTTCCAGTGTATATTCCGGGTGTTGCCCATCCGGATGCTGATAGCATGCCAACAGATATGGCAATTGCTCCACATACACTAGCAACAAGTATGATTAGGAATACATGTGCCATGGTATAACTTGATTTTTTTTCATTTAACTCTTGCCTAACAATGTTCGTGATGATATCGTATGTGAATAATGTTAGTACCATGGACTAGTTCAACGAATTCTCTGTTTGATGGTTCTACTCCTTGGTTCATATTTTTCAGTCTTTTTTGATGATATTGTGGATATTCAAATTGGATGCACCGGCTGGAGTTATCAAGGCTGGATTGGGCCATTTTATCCAAAAACCATGGCAAGCTCTGAATATCTAAAACATTATTGCAAGACATTTGGTATTACAGAAATAAATTCAACATTTTACAAAATTCCATCTCATATAACAACAAAAAAATGGTTCACTGACACACCCGACAATTTTATTTTCACTGCCAAATTACCAAAACAGATAACACATGATACAAGATTAAAGCCTGGACCATACTTGGATCAATTCCTAAATTCCATCAAACCGCTTGGCTCAAAGATGAAAATTCTTGTGATACAGTTACCACCATCATTGTCATTTACAGAAGCAAAAGTAAATCTTGAAAAAATGCTAAATCATCTTCCTGATGGATATCGTTATGCAGTAGAAGGAAGACATCCATCATGGTTTACAGACGAGTCACACAAATTTCTCTCAGAAAATAATGTCTGTCTTGTATGGAATGATGTACAAGGTGTGCTAAATCCATGCAATGTTACAACAGATTTTGTCTATGTTAGATTAATTGGGGACAGGACAATTCCTGAAAACTTGTTTGGAACAATTCAAAGGGATAGAGCAGAATCTATAAAAAAATGGGCGCAAAAACTAGATGAAATCAAAAACAAGGTATCACTTGCAGTGGTAATGACAAACAACCACTTTGAAGGGTTTTCTCCAGTTACTGCAAACAAGCTAGGACTTGCAATGGGATTACATGAAATTACTTGGCATGGAAAAAACCAAGAAAAATTATTTTGATTATAACATCACAGTCTACTATACATGACATTGAAATCCTTGGCTATTCTGTATGCCATATTCTGAATCTTGGTCACCTGTGTGATATTTGATCTTCCCTGTCCAATTTGGTTCATTATGGTCATGCACTTGTGTATTCTGTGGTGGTCCTCATGGTCTACCTTGTCTGACCACATTTGAAAGCAATCGTCAAACTCTAAACAAAATCTCAGGATAAATTCTTCCCAGTTGCTGTAATTTGTCGAGTATCCAATTGCATTTGCAAGCTCATGGAATTCATTACTCCTGTCAATTAAGAGCATGTCAAGAGATCTTTTTGTCTTTACATTATCTTGAAAATCTAGAGTTGATGTCATGGGATGTAATAGAACTTGAAAATATTAAGCACTAGGAATATACTGCAATCAAGTGCAAACATGATTTTATTATGCCTGCACTTCGGATTCTTTGGTCTTTTTTAGTGCCAAAATTAGAAACGCTGCGACCAAAAGTGATACTACCATGAATACACTTCCAGGATTGTACGAGTCAGTGCTTGTCTTTAGATATCCGACTATGGTGGGACCGATGAATCCTCCTAGATTTCCTATTGAATTTATCAATCCAATTGATACTGCAGCAGATGTCTCTGTCAAAAATATTGTAGGCAATGACCAAAATGGGCCAAATGCAGAATAGATTCCAACTGTTGCAATTGTAAACATTATCATTGAAAATAACAGATTTGGGTATACTAGAATGGAAAGTCCAAGGCCTATTGCACCAACAACAAGAGAAAAAAATGAATGCCATTTTCTTTCATTTCTTTTGTCTGACGATCTTCCAACAAGCATCAAACCAAAAAATGCGGCAACATATGGAATTGCTACCAAGTATCCTACACTTGTAATGGATTGGTTTCCAAGTCCTTCTATTATTGTTGGAAGAAAGAAACCAAGTCCGTAAAATCCAGTTATCCAGAAAAAATAAATCAAGACAAGCAAAATAACATCTCTTTCTTTTATGGCAGTCTTCCATGTGTGTCCAAACTTTGTCTCTTTGGCCTGGCTCTCACTTTCCATCTTGGATACAAACCATTTTTTCTCATCTGGCAAAAGCCACTTGGCCTGGCTTGGTCTGTCAGTCAAATACAAAAACGCAAACAAGCCCAGTATTATTGATGGCAAACCTTCCAATATGAAGAGCCATCTCCAGCCCTGCATGTTAAACCAATCAATTGACAAAATATGTGTAGATACAGGAGCTCCAATTATCTGAGATATGGGAACTGCTGCCATGAACATTGAATATGCAACAGCTTTCTCCTTTCCAGTAAACCAGTGAGAAATATACAGTATTATTCCTGGGAAGAATCCTGCCTCTCCTAGGCCTAATGCAAGTCGTAGTGCATAAAACTGATTATCCGTATTTGTAAATGCAGTAAGAACGCTGACAATGCCCCATCCAATCATTATCCGTGCTATCCATTTTCTTGCGCTCCATTTTTGTATCCATACAGTAACTGGAATCTCTAGTACAAAATATCCGATAAAAAATATTCCAGCACCAAGCCCAAATATTGCTGCAGTAAAATGCAGGTCTTTTGTCATGGTAAGTGCAGCATAGCTGATGTTTACTCTATCAAGAAATGTTATGATATACAAGACAAAGATAAATGGAATTATTCGAAGAAAGCGTTTTTTTCTGATTCTTTTTTCCATCTGTCCATCAAGTGTCATGGTTCCAGTCCTCCATGAATATGAAATCCAAAAAGATTCATTTCACAGGTACCGCTTGTTGCCAGTTATTTATAATGACGTCTTGTCTTTGCCATTATTGTTTGCATCAGAAATCTCGTGATTTTTTTGTAATCAAGATATTGTATCATTTGAATAATTCTAGGTTTGATTGTGTTGCAGTGTGTACGTATCGACTTTAATATTTTAAAACAAGCTAGTAGATGTGCAAGTTTTATCACAGGTTGAAACCAAATCGGACACAAAAGAAGATCTGATTCTCAAAACTTTGCTAGATTCACATTGCAGATCTATTCTGGGTGCAACTACGGCAAATCCAATCACTGCAGCTGCAATTTCCTTGGCTTGTGATATTCCTTTGAGTACTGTCTATAGGAGATTGAAAACACTTCGAACTCTAAAGTTCTTACAGGTGTCTTGCACCATACGACCTGATGGCAAAAAATTACTGTTCTTTCAAAATAGGCTTGTAGGAATTGACATATCCTGGAATGACACTCAATTACAAATCCACACTAATTTTTCAGGTACTGTATAAATTTAGTTTAATTTAAAAATAAAAAATTGGATGTATACTCTACTGGCTGTGAGAGTATACCGTATCTGCACTAAAGAAAGGACAGTTTACAATAAATCCTGCTTCCATTGTATCTGTAAGACTGCTCTTACTTGTGATATCATGAGTGTTCTCAAGTAGTGTTGCCATTGTAGGGTCTTTCCAAGTTATCACCTGAATTCTCCACATGGGTGAATAGTATTGATCGCCTTGTTTTGCACTGCCTACTCCTGATTGGTAACCCAGAGGTCCACTGCCTACGATTCCGTTTGAGAATTGGTACAAGTCTGCTGCTGCACTTGTAGATATTGTATTTTGGGTCTTGTTTGCCAAAACAATTCCGAGTGCATCTGATGGACCTTTTTGTGATGCATCAGTTGCAATGTAATAGATTGTAGAACCATCTGGACCAAATCCTCTGTGGGCTACAAAAGTTACTTGCATTTTATCTGTGTCAATGTTTAACACTTGGGCATTTCCATATGCACCTGATTCGGTTATACCATCGCGCATCTTCAAATGTCCTGCAGGAATTGTTCCATCGCTGTTACCACCCCATTGTATTATTGGACAGTTGACAACTATTGTTGTTGGCGTGATTATAATCTTGCCTGCATTAAATGCGTCCATGATATCTTTTTCTGAACCAAGAACTGTGGCAGTTGTCGCATCTTTCCATTCTACTAGATTTACTTTCCAAAGTGGACTATATGCTGTTTCTCCTGGAATGGAATCTACGACATTTGGTTGGAATCCTAATACTCCGCCTCCAACTATGCCGTTTTTGAATGCATAGATGTTTGCCTGCGATGATGCAGGGGCTTTGGCTAGTGCAGGTGCAAAAGTAACTGGAAAGTTGGTGAACTTTGCAAGTGCGCTTGCTATTGTAGAATCTGATGCTTCTGTTGTGATGTAGAAAACATCTTTTCCATCATACAATCCTTTTACTAGTGGAATGACTAGAGGAAGGTTTGCATTTGACAATTTCAAAACAGAACCGGCATCTTTTGATTCTGTCATTACATCATGTTGCGTCATACTACCAGACATGTTGTTACCCATCATGGAACCGGATGACATGTTCTTGTCATGCATCATCATGGAACCATTGGACATGGAACCGGATGACATGTGCTCATCACTCATGATATTTTCAGACATCATAGTTTGTCCATTCTCTGACATCACTTGATTTGTTTTTCCTGACTGGGCTTGACTGAGTTCCTGTTGCATCCTGGTATGCTCTCCTGGTCCACAAATGTGGTTTCCACACACTATGAAATTTCCGCCATTTGTTGCAGTAATTGGCTGATCATTTGGTGCAGTATAGTCTCTTTTTGTAAGTGCGTTTGCAGATGGGATATCAACAAATGCAGTAACTATAGAGATGGAAAGCAATGGAAGAATCAACAATACTCCCAAGCTACGAATTTTACTTGTCATTATATGCACAAGACTAAATTTTATAGATAAGACTTGTTCCAAATCTCTTCCAAATCTTGTAATGTCTTGAAAAAATTATAATCCTATGCTGTTTATGGTGTTTCCTGAATTTGCATCAATTATTAGAATTATTTTCTTACCCTTGTGGTCGTATTGCGCAAACCAAATTGGAACGTGGAGAAGTTCTCCACTTGAAACTTCTTCTTGGGTCTCCATCTGTCTTATCATGTGATACTTGGAGTGAACCTTTTGTGATTGTATTTGGTCTATGATAGTTTTTGCCTGGCTCTTTGCAGTGTCCTCATTGATATCACCATTTAAGATCTTGACTGACTTGGGAATTTTTTTTGCGTCAAAATCAATCCTGTTATCAAGTGCAAACTCATATCCGTGTGGTTGGTATGTTGTCAGTGATTTTACAGAAACTACTGGACAGTTGTAATTCTCATCTACTGTATACGCCTTTGTTGCATTGCCACCACCACCCATCATTCCACCTCCTCCCATCATGGTACCAAATAACATTCCATCCATCATTCCTCCGCCAAAACCTCCACCTCCTCGTCTAGAGCCTCCGCCACTCATTGCTCCTCCCATGAGTCCTGCCATGGCTACAGTTGCTGCAATGCTTCCAACTTGTACTGCAATATCTGTTGCAATGAGATTTGTCTTTGCAGATACTGGAATAATCCAATATGGTATCATGGAAAGATCAGAATCATCTAGTTTTGAGCTCTCCTGAAGATGTCTATGTAGTATACCCTTGTCCATCATTTGGTGTAGTCTTGCAGTGATCTGGTCTTGGTCAGATATTGTAATTGGCAACATTGTATGTTTTGCAATATTTTTCCATCCCTTGTTTTCAAGACTTACACTGCTTCCACAGTATTCGCATGTTACCACCATCTCACCAAATTTGGGTGTGATTGCAGCATTACAGTTTGGACATTTTATCTCCTTTACCTCTGTACTTGCATCCGGTTTATCAACAGGCGTTGTAGTTGCTGTCTGTTTTGTACCACACTTGACACAAAAGACTGCATTATCTGGAAGTTGTATACCGCATTTTTCACAAAACATTTTCTTCTACCTAACTTGATTTCATCTCATTTCCGCAATGAGAACAGAACTTGGAATCTGTTGCAACTATGGTATTGCACTTTGAACATGTAACTCCTTGAGACTTTTGTGCTACTTGCTGTTGTGTCTCTCCGCAGTTTGGACAAAAATTATTTGATACTGGCATCATCATTGCACACTTTTGACATTGTTTCATTGGAGGTTGGTACATTCCCTGACCCATCTGGCCTGCCATCGCATATCCAATTCCAGAGCCTGCTCCAAATCCTACTCCTAGGCCTGCCATCGAGCCTGCTCCTCCTGAAGGATTCTTGGCTGCTTCTGTCATGGCTTGACCTGCTTGGTATTGCATGTAATTTACGCCAAGAACGGACATCTCTGATCTTGTATTGATTGCTTTTTGTACCTCATCTGGAAGGCTGATTGTCAATCCTGATATCTTGTTTATCTCTAATCCATATTGTCCAAAACTTGAAGGTGCATTGGCTAGTACAACTTGTTCAATATTTTGCAAATTTGATGCCAAGTCTGTAACCTTCATTCCACTCTCTTTCATCTTTCCAATTGCATTGAACAGCAAAAGGACCATCTGCTCTTTTAGTCGTGATTCTATTGCATCAGATGTCTGCATTGCAAATGTCCCAACAAACTGATTCACAAAATTTTCAGGAGAAGATATTTTCCATCTAAATTCTCCAAATATTCTCAGGTTTACTATGCCAAGAACAGGGTCAACAAACTGGTATGGTCCCTGTGAACCAAATTTACCATCGATGTATCTGTTTTGCAAATAGTATACTTCCGCAGCTTGTTCTACTCCTGTGAAAAATTTCAAGAGTCCGCCCACTATTGGCGCATTGAAATCTGTTAGTGCATATCTATTTGGTTTGTCAAAATAAGTTAAAACCTTACCATCTCTGAAAAATACTGCAATCTCATCTTCTCTTACTACAATATTGTCATTGAGTCTTATCAGTCTAGGAACCTTCCACATTACATTACCTTCCTTGTATTGTGATTCCCACTCTATGGTAGTTGAGCCAACTACACTTCCACCTGAATTTTGATCTTTTTTACGTCCAAACATTTACAGACAATCTCCAATCTTTACCATTTTTATCACTTTGTAACCAAGATATTTTCAACTGACTCTAATCTCTGTTTCCAAGAATTATCGAGAGAATCAAGCATGGAATTAATATTGGATGTAATGTCTTGTGTGAATTTACCTGAATTATATTCTGATGTGGAATTTGAGCATGCTGAAAAAATCTGTTCTGCAGTGTTTACAAAATTAAAATCATATTCATATAACTTGTTGAGAACACCGTCGTCAATTCTTATGTTTGGAGATATTCCTGCTGATCCTTGTTGGGAATGCTGTACCATACCAGCTATTTTTTGTATCTGAGATATGGTATTTCCAACCGCCGTTAAGTTGCTAAAATCACCCTTTGTCGTTATGGCTTGTCGTAGATCCTCCATCTTGGACTTGGACTCATTTAGATTGTCTGATACTTGTTTACGTAACAACTGGTCTGCTGCTCTCAAGTCTTCAAGATTGCGATATTCTCTCAGTCCGGGTATCTTTAACTGTAATTTTTTCCATGTACCTCTGTTTTCAACTATTTTTTCTCTGAGGTTTGGATTATTTTCTGACATGTACTTTTGTGATCTATATTACAAAACTTAAAGATTCCGAGAACAATGTTACTTGATTGAACCTATTTTTGGTATGAATAGTATGTGCAGACAAAATCGTTTATTACAATTAAAGTCATATAATGCAGAGATACATCTCAATCTCACCAAATGAAAAAAACTATCTTGTCAATTACCATGTCATTTCTTTTGGTCATGTCCATGGTACCATCCTTTGCACAAACAAATTCCACAGTTCAAGATTTTAAAACACTGCAACAACAAAGAGACCAAAATAGTCCTAATCTATCATATGCAGTATTTTACATAACAGAAAATGACAAGTGTTCTGATTCTGAATACAAGAGCTTGAAATTTTATCAAGTAGTTACAGATGAATATCTATCACTATATGGCATATCTCATGATCTACAGGGTTCACTCTGTATACCTTTGAAAAACTATCAATCATATTTTTCTGGACTGTCCACATTTACACTTCCTGTAGTGATATCTGATGATACCGTTGGTCAACAACTGGTCCAACAGGGATTTTATGGAATGTATGAGATAACTGGCACTGGAACACAAGCAATCTATGTTTGTTCTTGTGACACCAAGATAGAGAGCTGGGCAGGAGCGTGGATATTGTCTCATGAATTGTCCCATTTTTCACTGCGATATTTTGGCGAGCCTGATACCATTTCAGTTTCCTGGGTTCATTATATTCAAGCACTAGAAAATGACTGTCAACAGGGTAATTTTGCCAAAGTTTGTCCGCAATACTCTGCATCAGTGACATCTCCTTCTGGAAACCAAATTCCTGTGATGGTTGTATATGGACAGGGTCCGTCAACCAGTCTCCCGCCAGGTGCCCCGCAAAGTGAGGCGTTAACTCTACCTGAAAACTCTATTGTCCAAACTCAAAACCCCGAGTGTGAGGCAAACCAGATATGTGTGCTACCTGGGGATTATCTCAAGTATCAGATTACAACATCTGATCTAAACCAAACTATACAATTTAATTTTGAAAATCCGACTGACAACAAGAATATCACAGTAAAGACAAGTGCTGTGCAAAATGGTTTACCTGCATCTGAATCTGATATTCTTGATCTGTCAAAGTCATTGTTTACAAGACCTAGCGGTAATGCGTCTGATTTTATGTACCTGCTTCCAGTTCCTCTGAAACTAAATGGTGCATATCATCAGGAAGCTGCACAGTTTAACAACTATACCAGAGATATCATGTATGCCCAAACCACTAACCAGACGAACTCTATTCTGGTACAATTTGATAAAGATACTGGAATATTGGTACAACTTGCAATCTCGCATGTTGTAAATGTGAATGGTAAGGTATCTGTTAGTCAACAATCATACAAATTGGTTGACACTAACAAAATTACTTATTCTAACTATGTGGCTGGTCATGTTTTCATTCCCTCGTGGATAAAAGATGATGCCAAGTTTTGGTCAGATGGTTCAATGACTAGTGCACAATTTATCCAAGATATGCAGTATCTAATTGACAATGGAATAGTAACTATTCCACAAACTACTCCGTCTGATAATCCGTCTTCTCAAATTCCATCATGGGTAGAAGATGATGCAAAGTATTGGTCATCAGATTCTATATCTGATAATGAATTTGCAGGAGCAATACAATATCTTGTCTCAAACAATATGATATCATTACCAGTTTCTCAAAATGACGCCACTCCAAATATGACTGATCTACCAAAAGGTCAAGTCAGAATAGATAATGTATTGCTTGACATTGAGATTGCAGATACACCGCAGAGACAGACTAAAGGACTTCAATATCATGCTCCTCTATCATACAATCAAGGTATGCTTTTTCCATTTGCCCAACCACAGGTTATCTCAATATGGATGAAAGACATGCAATTTCCAATTGACATTATATGGTTTGATAGTTCAGGAAATGTCTTACATGTAGAAAAAAATGCTCCACCCTGCATTTCAGATCCTTGTACTATATACGGCCAAAACTTGGCACAGGCCCAATACGTCTTGGAGGTATCTTCTGGTTTTGCAGACAAGTTTGGAATAACTCAACACTCACACATGCAGATATTGACTCATGTCTAATGTCATAAAACTATTAAATTCCATCCAAACGATTGTTTGTAATGCCAAATAAAATACTGATAAATCTTGACAAGGCAATATACACTGAAGGAGAATATGTCAAAATAAAATTAGATTATGAAACACTTTCTCCAAAACAAACAATGCATTTGGTTATCTTTGATCCTTCTGAAAAAGAAGTGTTCAGTGAAGACCAGTATCTGAATTCTCAAAAGGGGTCGTACTCTAATGTTCTACGATTTGATACAAAACAATGGCGTATTCCCGGACGATACAAGGTTGCTGCCTGGGATCAAGAAGGAACAAGAAAAGAAGTATTTTTCCAATTCAAGGCAAAAACCTAGGCTGACTTTTGTGGCCCACATGCTACATCACTTAGATCTTTGCCATTGTATAGATCCTTTATTGCATTAACGTCACAATCTGAGATGAACGGAAAGTTTGTCTGAATTACATAGTGCATCAAATCTTCCTCATCAGTGGCATGTCCTAACCCTAATGCATGGCCAAATTCATGTCTGACTATGGCACCAAGTCTCTCAGGTGAAATGTTGTCTACATTGTAAATTGTTATGGCTGATTTTAGGGTCTCTTGTCCATCTGAAATAGTTTTAGTGTATCCTGAAAACCCATCTGGATCTTCAAGACTGGAAAGAACTATTGTGACATCTCCCTCTTCAGTTGGTGATTCAATTATGTTAAACTTGGTTGGTATGTGGAATATTGTTTTTTCAGTTTGCATGTTTTGAATTGCACCCTGCCATCCTTTGTAATATACAGAAACGGTACCAACTGGTCCTCTGTCAAGCAAAGAATTGTCTATTTTTACAGATTCTTCTGAAAGTATTGCATCTTTGATGGCAGCTATTTTTTCTTTTGAAACCTTGTCTGCGTTTACTATGTTAATGTTAAAAGCTTGATTGTTTACTAGATGCCACGGTTTCCATGTGTCAACTGTATTACCTCTTAGATTTTGTATCAAGTATTGTGTTTTGAGTGGTGTATTGTTAGAATTGTAAAATGACTGTAAATCACTTGGTACGTATGAAATGAAGATGAAGACTGCAAGCCCAAGAGCAACCACTATTGTCACATTTCGTAAAATTTTATTTTTGCGTGGTTCACTCTTTAATAAGCCGGTTAAAACTTTCTTATCCTCACGAAGATCTTCAATTATCTTTTTTTTCTCTAAAATATCATGCTCAAGGTTTGCCGTATCTGTCTCCAAGTTATCAACACGTTTCTTGAGCTCAGAGTTCATCTCTTTGAGAAGAGTTTTTTGTGATGCCAGATCCTCAAATAATTCTTGTTTCATTTATGAAACCGCCTTGAGAGTATGTAATTTATTTAAAATGTGCATTATTTGATTAATGTCATAAGGCTTGTAAATTATGGCAGATGCACTAAGGTTGAGCAACTTCTCATGGGTGTCATTTGTCAAGTCTGCTGTTACCATTATGACAATGGTATTCGGATGAATCTCTCTAATTTTCTCTAATGCGTATAATCCATCATAACTTTCCATCATGACATCTAAAAATGTGGCATCTGGCTTGAGATTCTTGTAAATTTCAACTGCTTCTAATCCATCATACCCCTTTCCAATCACTTTGATACCTTTTATCTTCAAAAAGTCTGATAGTACTGATACTGTATCCTTGTCATCGTCAATTACTATGGCCGTAATAGGATTGTCTCTACTGTCTGAATGCGACTGCGCAAAAGCTTTCACCAGTTATGTGTCATATTGAATATATATTAGATGAATTTTGTTTAGTTTGAACAAACTAATTTTTTATCATATCCTGCAAAAAATATGAAAAACACTGTACTGCGTATTGATTAAAAACTGACATCTTTAACAATTATGATAAAAAAATGCGATCAATCTTTATTAAAATGACTAGCGCAGTATTTTGTTGTTGAATATAGAGCAGTGTTATGAACTACTTGGGTTACAAAAAGGCGCATCTATACCAGAGATAAAAAATGCATATCGTAGAATGGTTCTAGAGTACCATCCTGACAAAAACATGTCAACAAAAAATGATGTAAAATTCAGGTTGGTTACAGAGGCTTATCAAACAATACGTACCAAAAATGTATACACCGATAATGTTTCTACATACCAAAAACGAAAAAACGAATACGGCTCATATCATGAACTATTAACACCAACTTTCTATCTCAATTTGCTTTATGATATAATTAATTATGCTAAAAAAATATTACGTGCAAGAATAGTCCATCGATATTTTCTAAAATATGCTCCAATGACTCTCACATGTAGTAAATTAGCACAGAAATACGGCACTGTTCGCATGTATCGATTTATTACAATATCCTATGTCAAAACCAAGTCACTTGCCTTGCATATTTTACATCATGGTATGATTGCTGACATGCAAAAATACTTAGTGGCTTGCATTCATAGAATATGACATCTCCTTTCTGCTAATAACTCATGTAGGATAGAGGTATTTTTAAATAGAAAAGGTACCAATAGGATCTTAATGCAATCTGGAATGAAGGGTGTAATGTTTACAATATCTATCACAGTAATACTATCTACATTTGTCTTAGGACAAGTGACAGCCCCAGCCTTAGCGCAAACAACCCCCATACCAAATAACTTGATCAAGCGAGACTTTTCTTTTAATTATAATCAACATCTTACTGCAAGAACTGGAAATGATGTAGTATGCGGAGATCATATTTGTGCGCCAGGTGAATGGACCAAGTTACAAGAAAATCTAAACCATGCACAAATTGTAAATTCGGGAACAAATTCTACCACAACAATGACCACATCAGCGAATTCTACATCAATGTCATCATCAAACTCTTCAATGGAGATGCCAACCAATTCCACAACACAAGCCTCAATGAATGATACACAAATTCCATCTTCTTCTCCGGTACCGTCTACTCCTGCACCAATTCCAACTCCTCCTATGATACCATCTTTTGTATGTACTGAAGTAAAAGCAGATCTTGGAAATTCAACAATATCCTCTAATGTAACTGCAAAAATAATGTCAGATCTTGGTTGTAACAGCTAAGATATCAAGCAGCTGACATGCATTCTACATTTGTAAAATAATCTTACTGTGACAAGCTTGTTTTTCTTGAACATACAACAAGTATTCTTGTACATTTTTCTAGATGGTATATGTCCGGTACCGCAAGCAAATCCAGACTGAAATCAAAAAAAGAATCAATACCTAGGTCTAATGATGGAAAAAAAAGATTGCAAAATGATCAGCAATATTGTGTTGTAAAAAATTCTTCCACGTTGTCTAGTCTACCTGGTCTTCTGGAATCTAATTATCAAGATCTATATGAAAAAACTCCCTGTATGTTGTGCTCTACTACAATTGATGGAATCATTTTTGCGTGTAATGAATTTTATGCAGAAAAACTTGGATATCAAAAAAATGAAATTATGGGAAGATCTATTTTTGATCATATAGCAAAGAAAAGTGCTCGAAATCTACTGGATGGGATTGAACGCTGGAAAACCTCTGAAAATACGTCTAATGTAGAAATTTGGTTGAAAAGAAAGGATGGTTCAACATTTCCAATTCTATTAAACGGAATAAGCTTATTTGATAAAAAAAGAAACCTGATTGGAAAGACATCTGTTCTAGTTGACATGACTGAGATCTACAAGGCGCGTGAAATATTGAATTCTAATCAAGGACAAATAAAAACACATCTTGCTGAGCTTGAAAAATCAAACGCCCTTCTTATAAAGACCGAACAAAAGTATCGAGATCTATATGAAAACTCGCCAGATCTTTTGCGCACAATAAATCTTGAAGGAATAATTCTTGATTGCAACAATTCTTATTGCAAATACATGGGTTATACAAAAAAAGAAGTTATTGGAAACTCTGTATTTGATTTTGTAACAACTCAAAGTGTTGATGAATTTGAAAATTCCTTTCAAATGTGGAAGACTACTGGTAGTGTGTCAAATACAAAGTCATGGTTCAAAAGAAAAGATAATTCTGAATTTCTTGGATTGATTAATGCCACTAACCTCTATGACATTGACGGAAAACTGATTGGAAGTAATACTACCATAAGGGACATAACTGACTTGTATGAAATAAAAAAGACTGTAGAAAATAATGAGAAAAAGCTCAAACAACAAAATGAAGCATTAAAGATTGCATATGACCATCTGTTGGAGACTGAACAAAAGTATAGGACTTTGTATGAAAAATCCCCCGATCTTTTGCGTACTATTGACTTGGCTGGAAATATAGTTGACTGTAATGATGCTTATTGTACCAGTCTTAGTTATTCACGTGAGGAAATTATCGGGAAATCATTGTTTGCACATGTGGCAGAAAAAAGTGTATGTGACCTCACGGATGCAATGTCGGAATGGAATCGTACTGGTTCAATTAAAAATAGAGAGATTTGGCTCCAACGAAAAAATGGAGATATTTTCCCTACGTTATTTCTTTCTACAAATCTTTATGATACAAATGGCAATTTGATTGGACGAATTGGAGCATTAAGAGATCTGACTCTAATGCATGATGCTAAAAAAGAAATTGAAGAACACAAAACAAAAAGACTCACTGCAATAGGTGAATTATCTGCTCGCATTGCACATGATCTTCGAAATCCATTGTCTGTAATACATAATACTCTTGAAATGATCAAAATTCAAAATCCAAGTTTTGAGAAAAACAACCAATCAAAATTTGATAGGATTGAACGTGCTGTAAAGAGAATGACTCATCAGATCGATGAGGTAATGGAGTACGTTGTACCAAATCCATTAAAACTTAAACAGAATGTTTCTTTACTTGGCGTAATAAATTCCTCAATTTCAAATGTTGTAACAAAAAGTACTAAAATACATGTCCCACAAAATGATGTTCATATTAAATGCGATCCTGAAAAACTGGAAATTGTGTTTACCAATCTATTGCTAAATGCAACACAAGCTATGAATAATTACGGCAGTATCTATCTTCGTATAAAAGATCATCAATATGATGATGCAAACAAAAGTTTTGCTACCATTGAGATAGAAGATACTGGCCCTGGTATTCCAAAGAGCCTGATGAATAAAATATTTGATCCTTTGTTTACAACACGACAAATAGGTACTGGATTAGGTCTTGTGAGCTGTAAGAGTATAGTTGAAAAACATGGAGGCTATATTGATATAAAAACTGAAGTCAATAAGGGCACTATGTTTACCATTAATATTCCAAAATGACTACTCACTCATCAATCTCACTGTGAAATATCTCTTATGGAATAAACGATAATTCATTCGTAAAATCTAAAAGCGCCTGCATCTGACATTCATTATGGATGTACGATGTCTAATTTTTGGGATTATCTGTGCGGCACTGATGATCACACCTAATGCATTTGGAGATACAAATTCTGGTCAAAAAACAATTCAATTTCAACTCAAAGTAAACCAGATTGCCACAGAACCTGATAATGTGAATGTAAGGTTTCTCAATGTTACTGCGGATTCAAGATGTCCGTCTGGCGTGACCTGTATATGGCAAGGAATGTCCACCGTACTTGTTAATGTCATGAAAAATGACCAAAATTTAGGAAACTTTAGTCTTACAAGTGGATTGGGAGACAAAAATTCAACAGTTGTCATTGCTGGGGGATATGCCTTACAAGTAATCCAAATTGAACCGTATCCAACGAATGGAACTAGAATACCTCTTTCGAATTATGTTGCTACATTTACAATATCCAAATCTGATATAATGTCACCTCTGGAACAATTCAGGTCTGGTACAAGTGCAACACAAGTGGAATGTATGACCGGTTTTGAACTAGTTATAAAATCTGAAAACAATTCACCTGCATGTGTTTTACATTCTAGTGTATCTGTATTGATGGATAGGGGATGGGCAATTGCATCTGATGAAAAATAACTTTTACTATGGAATTAATTGTGTTATTTAATTTGGGACTCTAGTCGCCTTCTGGAAATTGATAGAATGTAGGCATGTTCTGTGGTACGTCTCCATATACAAGTACAATTTCATCATGAGCATTCATTTTTGTGTCACTCAAGTTGGTATTTACCAAGTTTCCGTTTACAAAAATTTCTGGTCCGTTAGTTGCTATGGGATATCCACTACGTGTTGACTTCCAAATGTCAAAAAATTCTCCGATTGTAAAGTCTCTTTCTTTGGGCGATTCTATGTGTATTATTCCATCAGGTGTGTGAGTGTGTAACCAATACAGACACGTATTTTCAAGTCCTATTTGTGCAGGAATTGGTGTGTGTTGACCATTGACAAAAATGTCCATATGTGCATGAACGTGAAATGTTGTGTATTCCTGAGTTTCACAGGGTATGTCGTCAACTGAAGCAAAATTGGTATCAACAGTATTGTCTGATCTAGATGTGGCGTATGCTATTCCTGCTATTATGACTGCAATAACTCCTAGTGCAATGAACTTGTTTCTACTTGATGAAGGCTTGACCGCCTCTGGTTTTTTGTCTTTTTTTGCACTGGTCATTCTGTATTACTACGCATCTTCAAATCAAGTATTAATATATTTCAACATCACTCTAGATTGATTCTTGTCATACTCAGGTTATAGACTTGGAATGTCTTCTAGTCTTTATTATATTGATGCATAATGGAACGTTCTATTGCTGCAACTGATATCGCTGTTATTAATCCGATGGTGGGAAATGAAACAAATAGTGTAATTAATTGCCCACTTTTATTTACAAGATCGTTTGCAAAATTCAGAAACTGCCACTTTAACATTACTTGATCATTCCCTTGAGCTGTTCAGGGGTAGCGTTCATGATTTCATTTTTAGTGTATGGTTTGTTCAATTTTTTACTTATGAAGACAATGCTCATTCCTCTTGGTATTTCTCTTCTTGAACTAAGGAAGCTTAGATAGTGTTCTTTTTCATCTTTGGTACAAAACACCATTTCATAATTACTCGAAATCCATACTTCTTCAACTAGTTCCTCACTCATGTTCATCATGCCATTCATACGGTTGAGAATCTATAAGGAATTGCGCTACATTGTTCAGTAACAAAGTTACTCATCGTTAGGTAACTAACAATGTATGGTATGATGAACAATATTCTGGAGAATTTATGTCTTAGTAAGAAATCATACGTTTCTTTTTTAATCTTTATGTGACTATTGTATTTAGGCAAACAGGATGATCTCTTGTGTGGAAACCCAAATCCGTCCCCATATCATGTGAACCTGTTTGCCATGTTTGTGAACTAGCTAAGGTATGTTTTACAGTATGACATTTGTACATTCTCATGGTTTTATGTTTCTTACAACAACTTCAACTGGAGTTTTTATCCTACCGAGTGTTTGTAGGTTTTGGATTTTTGCATTTACTATCTTGATTTTTTACATGGTCTATTGCTTTTATGATTTTTTTTACTGTTGATGAAAACGTTCCTTTCATTACAATTACGATCGTATCTTGTCCATCTGGTACTGATACTATCCTAAAGTTTTCTCTTTCTGTAATTGTATATTTTACTACTCCAAAGCTTTCATCAAAATCATGTTGCATGGTTTGATACAGGGAAACTGACATGAAAAACATCTCCTTTTGTTCTTCTGAAAATTGTAGTCCGCTCTTTGCTCTGTAGTCTACAAGACGACCATTTCTGGTCACCAATCCAACAAATTCAACTCCTGGTACTAGGAGATACTCATCAAGACATACTACTGTAACATTTTGGGACATGTTATTCCAACTGATATTATAGTCTTCATTCCTAATAAAATTGATCACTACTTCATGATTGTATGCAGAGTTTCACATTCTAACTAATTGACACTGCTGTGATTATGGGCAAGTATTATCTTGAAGGCTTTCTCAAATGATACAGGCAAAATGATGACAATTAGACACCTTGTGATAATTGCTGTATCCATTGGAACATTGTATTGCATTATTCCAACTGTAGATGTGTATGCAACTTGTATGACAAATGCCAATTGTAATCTTGTCTCTCAAACGGCAAGTTCGCAAATTGTGATATCTCGAGATACGTTTTCACCTAACTCACAGGTTGACATTATGATTCATGCGCCTGACTTTAATTCAAATTCATATGCTATTGACACTATTGGTCAAGATGGAAGTAGTGTTATAATATCAACAAGAGAATCACGTATTCCGTACAAGTTGGTAGAAACTGGGCCTGATACTGGAGATTTTTCAGGTTACGTCCTATTGTCTTCTACAACCTCGGTGTGTTCTCCCATATGTGGACCAACTGATGGATTTTTAGCAGCAGGGGGCGATGATGCCATTACTGTCTCGTTTACATATGCTAATGGACATACAATTTCAGCCTCATCTAATGATCAAATGCCAATTCAAACAAGTCATGGTGCAATACCGGAGTTTTCTTATGCGGGATTTGTATTATTTGCTGGTATGATATCACTGATAACCCTCTTCAAAATGAATTTTATACTGTAGAAAATACTCGTGAAAGATATGGAGTCAAAAAAGACAAAAAATGCTCAATGCAAAAGATGTCTAAATAAATTCCAAGAAAAAGAGATCTTTACCATTCAACAATTTCAATATCGAAAATTGCCTACCTATGAATGGACTCGAGAATTTTTTCATATGATTGAAATAAACGAATGGGATTCTTTTTGTGAGAATTGTGTACTGTATTATGGAAAAATATCTCATGCCATATGGCTACAATATTGTGCAGAAAAATGATTACTTCAAAGATTTGTCTAAAGAGAAAAATGTCTTGTTCGATGCACAACTATTTTTTTTGATGAAATATCTTACACATGATGATTTGCGAACATGTCTTAATGATTTTCTACAACAACATGACTTGATAACTTGTTGATTATGCGCATCGTTTTACTGATTGACTACTATTCTTATATGCAATCAAGTGTATATGCTACCCATGTCACAATCTGCTCAATATTTTGATAGAGTTCTTGAAAACATCATGCATACTGACAAACAAATCAGGTATGCTACAATATTTGACAATGATGGGAATGAACTAAGCACTAGAATACGTGATGGAGTGGAGCCATTTCTAACTGATCCTGACACAAAAGAGACTCTACACTATGCAGCAAATGCCTGGAAGATACGAAGAACCTTTGCACCAAAAATTGGAAAAGGCAAATACGTATTGGCAGTATATGATAAGCTAAGACGTCTAACGATGCCTCTTGGAGACAAGTATCTCATAATGGTCACATGGGGAATCGATGGCGGCTCATCACAAATAATAGAACATTTGGAAAACATGTTTTCAGGCGATCCAACCAAGGATTGGTAATCGCCAGAACCCATCAGGACTTTTTAGCTCTTGTCTACAGCAAGTAATTTTTCAATATGTTTTGGTAATGTGATTGTAAAAGTAGTGGGATTGTTCGAAGCGTGTATTGTTCCATAATGTTGTTCAATCACATTTTTGGAACTTGGTAAACCAAGCCCCGTTCCATGTTGTTTTGTGGTAAATAATGGCTCAAATATCTTGGTCAGCAGTTCATCTGGAATTGGAGGGCCAGAATTTTGAATCTGGATCTGAATTTTATCATCTGTCTTTTCAACAAGTCTGATCACTATTTCACTCTCTGGCGTATCGGCGATAGACTGAATTGCATTTATTATTAAATTGTAAAAGACTGATTCTAATTTTGGCACATCAAACTTTAGTGTAATGTCATTTTGTGGAAATGTTATTCTAACATTTACAGGAATTTTGATCGGTGCAATAGATCGAATGATAGTATTTGTCAGCGAATGATCTTCTAAATGCAAAGATTGCGTTCTTGCAAAATTTAGTACATCATTTATCATCATACTCATACTAAAAATGGCACGGTCTATCTTTGAGATTTGTTCTAAAACTCCTGGGTTAAATTGATCTTTGTACTTGATGCTTAACAAGTCTACTGAGTTTTTGATTACTGACATTGGGTTTCTAAGGTCATGACTAATGTTTGAGCTCATTTGGCCCAAGGTCACAAGTTTTTCAGTCTTTGTGGTTTTTTCTGTCTTGATCTGATCAACTTCTGTGATGAAATCACACTTGAAACCTGCTGCCTCATGGTGTTTCCAAATGGATTCTTCATTTGGTGCATCTAGTACACAGTAGATTTTATCTTCTTTTTTGTTGAAAAATAACTCTAGATGAGTTACTCCAAATTTATCCGGAGGTAAATCTACTAGTCTTTCTAATTCCTCATGAGTCAAATCTTTTGAGCTGTGACCATCAATGAATATTGGCAATTAATATAAAGACTTGAAATGTTTCATAAAAACTTTTCATAAAATGTGTAAAATTATGAAATTATTCAAATAACTATATAGTGTGTGGATAACATTTTACATGAATACTTCCTTGAATTTTTTTCTATGTCGGAATCATCAATATGATTGACCCAATTTTTATTTATTTTTTAGAAACTTGTCGATTATCATATTTTGGTAAATGGTGATTTTTTCATATTATTATGAATCGGTTGATTGTGATATTCTGACATTTAGTTTTCTTGAAACATGCATGCAACAATATCTTGTTCTTAAAATAGAGCCAAGTAATGTGATTCTGTATGGGGACTGTTGACCATAATTCTTGGTATAATACAGGAAATGAAAATGCAAAGAATGGTAATAACGATGATGCATTAATTGCTTATGAAAAAGCCCTTGAGATAGATCCAAATCATGTGAGTTCGTGGAATAACAAGGGAATTATTCTGTCTAGGGTGAAAAGATTTGAAGAATCCATTGCATGTTATGACAAGGCAATCGAACTAAATCCTGAATATGCAAATGCGTGGTATAACAAAGCAAATGCGTTACGAAATTTTGCACAATCCTTAGTTGATAAAGCAAATGATGATCGTACAAATGCACCCAAATTGGTAAACAGATCAATTACATTGTTTGATTCTGCTGACAAGTGTTATGACAAGGGTGATGTTCTCTCGGGAAAAAAACATGAATCTTGAAAAGATCTGTGATGAAATAATGACTTCTGATGAAGAAATCACATTAGTTGCAGTATCCTATAGGGCGGAATCATTTTTTAAAGAACGTCAAGGAACCAAAAATCTCCAAACAAAAGAGGATATTGAAAAATCACTAGCTGATGCATCATTGAGGTGGGTTACTAGAAGATCTCATAGGACTCTTGGTGAGCCTCTTTATGCTATGGCAAAGTATGAGAAAGCAAAACGCATTACTGCACCGCTTGGTAGGTATGGCATAATCTTGTGCGTAGTGTTGCCAAATTCTGATGCTGAAAAGATTGCCACAAAATTGATAAAGCTTGTAAAGAAATATTCTGATTCGTAAAACATGTCTGAATGTTTTTCAACGATGTTTCTTTGATTGAATTGCTGTGTGAGACTATCCACCATAGCCAGAATTTCCTACAAAACTAATGCTTGCTGGAGTTCTGTATTCCTTGGTTATGTTGATTCCCTGATCTGTTGTTACCTGAACTTCATTGAGCACACTTCCATCTGGAGGTGAGAGTGAAATCTTTTCTCCCGGATTCAGTACTGGGATGATGTCTGGTTTTGCAGCTCCTCCATATTCTACAACAATGTTTGTCAGTGCATTTGTACCCGTGTTCCTGATAGCAACATGTGTTTCAGTACCCATGTCATCTTTTACTATTATTGGATCAACTGACATGCTATATTTTTCCGAAATGGGAATTACTGGTAAGAAAATAATCAGAAAAAACACTACGACTGCTGTGAAACATCCTCCTATTACCATTGAAAGGATGGACTTTTTCAACTAGTAGTAGAATGATCTGCTAAATATTTCAATTCTACTATTGACATATTTATTAAATCGTGTAATTTTTTCAATAATTTTAATCCTGTCTGGTGGATGGGAGTTTTTCGAACAATCTATAATATGTGGACGTGAAACCATTTTTGCATGTCTGTAAATATATCACTGCCAAACTCTGTAGAATGTAAAATCATTTTACCAAATGCTTGTTGGGTTGAAGCACAAAACGATCAAAAAGATGCCATTCTCTTGGTTTCTGTTCCATGCGAGGATATCTCATCAATTATGCTAATAGAGATGAACGGAAAACGCAGCGAGATGTGTTTCTTGACTGGCTCTGTCGTGAAAATTGAAAATAACAAACTATACTATGATAAAAATAGACTAGAAGATTGTGATGCAGAAGAATAATCTGATTCTGTCTATGCTGTTATTCTTGCCTTGTTCTTAAATTGAACTACTATGAGATATGCAAAATATGTTAAGAATATTATGTTGATAAATAATGTAACTGGGTTTACAAGAGACTCTTGCAATGTTCCATACGGTAATGGGTTTGTCCAGAATGTATTTGGAGTAAAATAGATCTTTTGCCAGTATGACATTGAAGTAACAGCGTGAGCAAGCAAAGCACATGCTACAAATGAAATCTGTATTTTTTTATTTGTAATATTTCTCGTAAACTTCCAAAATCCATACGATGTGATTATGATAATTGAGATCAAAAATGGCAACATGTATCTCTCAAGTGAAAGATCTCTTGCAATCATGAGCGTAGTAATAAAAGTACTAACAAACCAAATTAAGACAAGTGCTTCTGGGATGCAGTCTTTTAATCTTCGCACCTTCTGAATCACATATCCAATACCGACAAAGAAAAAAATGGTTAATGGTATGCTGGAATATGTAGATGGATTATTCCATCCTAGATTGAAAGTGGAATTTGGAAATGCTCCGGGTATGGTATGTTCTATTGGACTTGGAAATAGGGTATAATCCAGAAGCAAGAGCATTCTAGTAGGTTGTAGTCCTTGTATAGTTGGATATGCGATGAACCAAACATCACGGTTATAGTTGTCCATATCTGATTTCATGGTTTTAATCTGGAGAATGGGATTTTTATAAAATCCTGGTTCTGTTAGCAAAAAAGCAAACATTGCAATACTGAAAAACACAACAATTGTTACAGCGATTCTAAAGATCCGTCTTTTATCAATTGATGATCCTGATTGTCTATGCATCAAACCATTCAATAGAATAATTCCAACAAATAGTATGGAAAATTCAATAGCCAGCAACTTTGAGGTAAGCGCACATCCAAATGTTACTCCGCTTAAAACAAGATATTTTATTCTCAAGTGTCCTGTTTTAAAGGAATAAAGCAAAAGCAATAACGCAAACATGCTGAAGAAAATATAGTGGACCTCTGTCATTATGGTCCTACTATACCATATCCAAAGGTTGTAAAACATGAAAACAAGTGAAAAAAGTATTCCAACATTTCTGTTGAAAAGAACCTTGCCAATCAGAAATGCAATAACTACTCCCAGTGCTCCAAAGATTGGAGATAGTGCACGTCCTGCAGTCATTTGTTCAACTGTTGGCGCATTATGGAAATTATAACAAGTGAACCAATAACAAGACCAATCATAATAATCTCCAGTATCTTGGTGTTCAAAACTTAGTGGTACTCCGATCAAGATCATACGCAACGGGCTGTATGTGGCACCGTGTGCAGGTATGTGGTATAATGAATTGCAATTATCAATTGATGTTAAACACGTGTTGGCAAGATCTCCTGTGTTTATCAGATGGATGTAATTTCCTGCCCATCCTAGATAGTTTATCTCATCTCCATGATGTGGCTGTCCTTCCAAATTGTATGCGTAAACCAATGTGGATACTAGGAATAATGCAATAGGTATTGTGTAACTTGATCTTGTATTGAGGAAATGAACTATGTTCACTTGTACTGCACCATGTCTTTTTCTTGTTTTTTGTAATTGATTGATATCTCTATCTGTTAGTCTTTGGCTAGAAAGATTATAACATCAACAATGTACCTTCAAAACATTTCATGAAATCAAGTCAAAATACATGGCAATTGACACCTGATCTCAAAATATGTAGAATTCTAAATGGCATGTGGCAAGTATCTGGAGGTCATGGTGACATTGATTCAGAGTCTGCAATATCTGAAATGTTTGCATATCATGATTCTGGTTTTACTACATGGGACATGGCAGACATTTATGGTCCTGCAGAACAATATTTTGGAGAATTTAGAAAAAGACTGGAAAAACAACGAGGTAAAGATGCAGCAGAAAAAATTCAAGCCTTTACCAAATTTGTACCAAATCCAGGACCTATGACTGGCTCAATAGTTGAACACTATATAGAAAAATCAATCAATAAAATGAATGTAAAATCAATAGATCTTCTCCAGTTTCACTGGTGGGATTATAATGATACTCGATACATTGACGCATTATATCATCTCTCAAAGCTTTGCGCTGGGGGGAAAATACGACATGTTGGATTGACAAATTTTGATACTGATACAATGAATCTGATATTGGAACAAGGGTTCAAACTTGTATCTAATCAAGTACAATATTCTATCATAGACCAAAGACCTCAAATCAAAATGACTCCATTTTGTCAGAAAAATAGAATACATCTTATCACATATGGAACTCTTTGCGGAGGATTCCTATCTAACAAATACCTTGGAAAACCTGAACCAAAAAGATCAGACCTGAATACGTATAGTTTAGAGAAATACAAAAACATGATTGATCAATGGGGCGGTTGGAATTTGTTTCAGGAACTTTTATCAGCATTAAATGAAATTGCAATAAAACATGATTCCAGTATCGCAAATATTGCTGTCAAATACATATTGGACAAGCCTGTTGTAGCAGGAGTAATAATTGGTGCAAGACTTGGAATCTCTGATAATAAATCTGACAACTTGAAAGTATTTTCATTACAATTGGACAAAGAAGATGACATGAAAATAAAATCAGTTACGTCACGTTCAACAGATCTTTTTATGACAATAGGTGACTGCGGCGATGAATATCGCTAAACAAACCCTTTTCTTAATATTGGCAATGCATTTCATATGACTTGTGAAAGCTCTAGTCTATGAAGAATATGCTCCTGATGATGATTATAAAAAAATACTCAAAGTAATGGATGTGCCTGAACCAAAACCACGACCCAATGAAGTGGTCTTCAAGGTAATAGTTGCAGGATTAAACCATGATGATATCTGGGGAATGCGCGGAAAGCCAATACAAATACCGATGCCGCATATTTCAGGAACTGATGCATCTGGTCAAGTTATTGCAGTGGGCGAAGATGTCTGTACAATCAAAGTAGGGGACAGAGTTGTCTCTCATGGTAATCTCTCTTGCAGGGTATGTATTGCATGCACTGAGGGCCGTGAGTATGACTGCAGACATAGAAAAATCTGGGGTTTTCAAACAGGTCCTTTATGGGGTGGATATTGTGAATATGCTCATCTGCCTGAGGTAAATGTTGTAAAAATTCCAGAAAATGTGTCATATGAAGATGCTGCAGCTGCTTCAATGACTATGACAACATCTTGGCATATGCTTGTAGGACGAGCAAAAATCAAACCTGGTCAAACCGTCCTAATCATGGGCGGAGGTTCCGGTATGGGTACATTTGGAATTCAAATTGCCAAGCTTTATGGTTGTGATGTGATTGCAACTGCAAGTCAAAATAAATTGGAAGAATGTCTGAAACTTGGTGCAGATTTTGCAGTAGATCATAGAAAAGAAGACTGGAACAAACAAGTATTTGCAATATCAAAAGACTTGGCCAAACAAAAACAATCAAGCCCTGGAATCGATGTAATTTTTGAACATATTGGGGGTTCACACTGGAATAAGGAACTTGCACTGCTAAAATATGGTGCTACACTTGTTACAACTGGTGCAACAACAGGTTATGATGTAACCTCTGATTTGAGACAGATATTTTTTAAAGGAACTAGTATCTTGGGCTCTACACAAGGAACACGCTCTGAGCTTGAATCTGGAATTTTTTGGATGTCTAAAGGAAAGATAAAATCTATAGTTGATTCAATTTACACATTTGAAAATGCAGTAGAGGCTCACACAAAAATGCTAAAGGGTGACTTGTTTGGAAAAATATTGATGAGACCAGCATGACTTGATCTTATGCTATATGTTTTTAGACTATGGCGTTCTACGTTAAGCAGTTGACATCAAAACTACTTGGTATCTTTATGGTATTTTTGGTTCTTACTGTGACTTTGTTACCGCTAATGACTGCAGGGTATGCGCAGACTGCAAATGTTTCTATCAAGGGCGCAGTATCTGAAAGTAGTAATTTTCACGGTGTCATAATGTGGACTATAATAAATGGAGACAAGGGAACAATAATCATCCAGTCTCCTGTGGGCAGAGGACTCGTTCATGTATCTATATCCCCAAATCTTACATGTGATACGTCTGTGCCAGTTTGCCTCTCTTCAACTGTTATTGATAGCACTGATACTGATGTATTCAAAGTGGGTGATACAGCCAAATTCTCAATTGATACTAATGCAAAACAAGAAACAGTGTCATTACTCACTGGCGTATTGGCTGGGTTTGATGTGACGGTAAACCTTTCTAAAGTGTGGAATACAACACCTGTTTTGCCTACTAGTTCTACTGGAGTAAATTCAACCAACCCTTCTAATGTGACTACAATCATTCCTCCTCAAACTCCACGACACCTTACTTTATCACTAAATGAATCAGTAGGTGTAAGTGTACAAGGTCAATAGTGTCTGAATCACTAATTTAAAATAATTTTTGACAGTTATTTGTGACTTTGCAGTTATTGTATTTTATGAACGATGTCTCTTGGTCTTTTGATTTTTGCTCATTAGTAATGCAAGAAATGTACTGTTGTCAAGTTCTGGGTCTTCCTGCTTTGCTTTCTTGACTGCTTTGGCAAATTGATGAAAAGTATCCACTTTCACTGTAATTGTCTTGTATTCTTTTCTTGGCATGATTATACCAGTCCGGTACTATTGATAATCTTTATGTAGAATTTTTTTATAAAATCATCTAGATACTGTCCAAATTGTGAAAAAATATTTCTGAGATTACCTTAAACAGAAAATATGATGCATGTGTAATTTGAGATGTTTGTCTGCGCATACAAACAATCATTGTATTGGATAAACTGTTTTTGATACATTTCTCTTTACATGGTTAGTTAAATCACGATGTAATAGTGTGAAATTACATCAATTGGTCTAGTACTTGATGAATCTTTTTGAAAATATGATTCCTGGAACAAATGCCATGATGAATATGATCAACGCGACTGGAAATTCAGGCACCGCGGTTGTTCCGTAAATTGATATGTTTGCAGTGTTTGTAGGAAATGAAATTGCAAGTGTCCTATATGATATAGTCTTGGTTTCACTAAATTGCGCAATACTCTTGTCGTTTGTAACAATGTATGTCTCATCTGTACCGTCCAGTTTCTTTGCGTCTATCATGTCTCTTGGAATTTGGATAGATAGTGTTCCCGGACTGTCAGATTTTACATTAATGTTCAGAGAATATGTACCGGGGTTTACACTTATGCCAAGTATTTGACCTCCTATGATGTCATAACTTACCATTGAAGTTGTATTGACAACAGGAATCATTCCTTGATAGTGTAACTGGGTAGGTGGAGGTGATTGTACTGGTGGCTGACCAGCGTCGGACTGGGTGGTAATTGAAACTTGATCTGAAGGCTGACTAGTTCCTGTATTGCTTATTGATGATATTTGATAATGGTAAGTTGTACCAGCTAGAAGACCTGATTTGATAAATGATGTCTGAACTCCTGTGTTTGAAATGATGGTGTACCACGTACCCGTTGATCCTGTCTTTGATTCAATTTTAAATCCTGTGACCGGAAGTTTTCCGTTGTTTGATGGCAATATCCATGATATCTGTACTGTATTTTGTGAGATTAATGTTGCATTGACCCCTGTTGGTGGATCCGGTAGTGCTGGATTTTGTGGTGTAGAGGTTTGTGATGGTTGATTGGATGAACCTGATTCTGATGATGTACTTGTTGGCGTAATTGAAGCAAGAGGTGATGGATTAGTCTGCGACCCTCCCGATAATAATGCAGTTACGGCAAAAGTGTATGTCTTGCCTGTTGTAAGATTTGGAATTGTATAACTTGCAACACTGCTTGATGTTTCATCTACTGAAATAAAGTTACCATTTATCACTTGATCAATTTTGTATCCGCTTACAATCTGGCCATATGTCTGAGATGGTTTTATCCATGATATCATTGCACTAGTTGGAGATATTGCAACAGCAGTTGTGATTGTAGGAGTTTGGGTATCTTGAGGTTGTACAGTTACTACATTGGACGGATTTCCTGCACCAATGGAATTGATTGCAGTGACACGATATGAATAGCTTGTACCTGCAACAAGTCCGTTGTGAATATATCCAGTTTGCACGTTTCCAGTATTTGCAACTAGTACAATATACTGCGATGTATTGTTTTCATATTCTATCTTATATCCTGTAATTGCAGACCCACCGTCATTTGAAGGCGGAGTCCATGACAAGCTTACACTTGTGGAAGAAGATGGGTTTGCACTAAGTATCGGTGAACCTGGAACTGTAATCACCTGTGTAAGTGTAGTTGTTGCAGTATTTGATGAATTACTTGTACCAATAGAATTTATTGCAAAAACCCTGTAAGTGTATGTGTGACCCACTTGCAATCCTGTGTGAGAATATGCTGTAAATGAACTACCAGAGTTTGCCACTATGTTTGTAAAATTCCCAGAATCTGCACTGTAATCTATCTTGTATCCTGATACGATTGGTCCTCCATTAGATGCTGGTGCACTCCATGAGAGATTTATCTGGGTTGATGAATATGTGGATACAACAAGATTCTGTGGCGGGTTTGGTGCGATATTCTTTGGTGGTGCGGAACTGCTAGTTGGTGTGGCGAGAACTTCTGGGGATGGACTTCCAGTACCTATTGTATTGATTGCAGAAATGCTGTAAATGTATGTCTTGCCTGTTGCAACATTGACGTGAGTGTATGTTGTAACATTTCCTAATGTGACAAGAGTCGTATATGATGTATTTGGAACAACTCTGTAATTGATTTGATATCCTGTAATTGCCGAGCCGCCGTTGTTTTGAGGTGGACTCCAGTTCAGGCTAATGCTAGTGGGAGATATTGCGGTTGCTGAAGCTCCTATGGGTTGGTCCGGTGCCTCTGCAGTTTGAGCGATTGCGTGTCCAAAAAGAAAAACAATGCTTGTTACAAGTATTACAGATATAGATAATGTGTTTACAAAATGATCTTTTCTGCAATTTTTAGCATATTTACCCAGTCCCATCAATAACCAATCTTGTTTTTTATCGTTGATAAGTTGTATGGGGAAAGTTTTTTGGATCAATCCATGAAAAGAATTTTGACCAAAATATTGCACTTGTACAGTACTCTGGTAAATTTACTCTGAAATTAAATCACAAATTTCATTATTATTGTGGTTAGACTTGTCTTGAAACTCACATGTCATATACCTTTTAGTCAAATCTGTAAACAGCCACCTTTATTTTTAATGGACTGGATTCTAAAACTACGGACAAATATTGCACCTATGATGGTCTCAAAGTAGATGAAACTCTAAGTAACCTGTGTAAATTGTGTGGATATGTCTACTGTAGAGATCATCTCTTGCCATCAAAACACAAGTGTGCAATGCTACAAAATGTCGAATATATTAAAACTGATTCATTTTCAAGTGTAGAAGAAACTATCACATCGAATGAATCAAAAAAAACTGTAGATACACCTGTAACACAGCTAGTATCTAATGTGGAAAAAATAAATGTGTCTTTGACTAGTACTGTTGGAGAATCTCCTTATTGGTTATCTGATTGCCTAAAGGATGCACAGAATATGATACTAGAATATCATGATGAAAAACCTGATGACAAAAATTTTGTGGACTGTGCAAAATTCTTTGTGGATAAGACTTTTGGTGTGAAAATACAAAACAATGGTAATGCTTCTGGGGATATCAATTTGATTGGAGATTTACCGAGTCAACCGTCTTACAAAATATGTATCCATGATGTGTTTGGTTATGATACTAGGGACAATAGAAGGATGACAACAATTATTCTTGTACATCAGTTATTGCACGCACTTCATCCTTCTCGAATACATGATTCCATAAATGAACAAAATGGGATCAATAAGATGGAACATGAAATTGCAAATAGGGCTAGTTATCATGATGCGCTACTAAACTTGGAAAGTATGCATCAGAGTGGCAAAATTAATCGCTGTCAAGTGTAAATGATTTTTAATATTTTTTTCTAAGTTCCTTTAACTGGTCGTATTCTTCTTGTGGTGTCTTTTTAGATTTAGTTCCAGGTTTGTTTCTTGGTCTTGATCTTACCATGCAATTGCAGCAATTGCAATACAAGTCTACAGTATCTTCCATTGCAGGCTTGTCTTCTCTGTCATGACACGCTTCTCTTGACATGAAGACTCCGCAGATCTGACATCTAACTTGGCCTGACAAATAACGACTAGTACCATCTCTTGGTTTTCTAATCTTATGTTCTTTACACAGTCCTTTGCAGATGCCTTTGTCTTTGTTCATTGTTGACTCTTGGTATGCAAGAATAAACCCCTGCTTTAATTTGATTCTGTTTATTCCATTGTAATGCCACAATCCGAACAGACTAGTATGGATTCTGACAGGTGGATAGTTTCACAGTTTGCACATGTGATCATGCCATGTGATGTAGATTTAGCTTCCATATTGTAAATGTCTAAAGAATTACATTAACTGTTAAAACTAATTTTGGACTGTTTTCCAACATAATGACTGTCTCTCACAATTTCCTTGTTTTGATACTGTGCCTATTTGTCTGGTGAATATGATGAGCGTCTAATATGACATAATTCGTATGGAAAATGTACTAAAACACCATCTGATGCTTGCCTCTTGTGTACCTACGCAATTATTTTCTACAGGTTTGTTCATCTCAAAGAAGCTACTGGTTTATTGATACATTAACAATAAATTTTTGTATGTATAATGCGCATTCTTTTTATCTTTTTACTGGGCATAAGGAGTAGTTTGCCATGATACGGAAATTTAACAAAAATAATCCTGCAAAAACTAGAATACTGATACTTGGGGGAGGATTTGCGGGAAGCCATGTATTACATGAAATACAAAAACAATCACATCGAAATGATGTTGAAATCACATTGGTAAGCCAGGATAATTTTTTTCTTTTTACTCCTATGTTGCCAGAAGTTTCATCTGGAATGCTTCATGCAAGTGATATCACTACACCGATCCGTTCTTTTTGTAAGACTGCAAACTTTTGTCACGCAAAAATTCTTTCAATTGATATAGAAAACAAGAGTGTTTCCATAATTCGAATATTTGATCAAAAAGAGACTACGTTGGAATACGATTATCTCGTTCTTGCTCTTGGCAGTAAAGATAATTTCTTTGGAAATGTCAACATTGAAGAATTTGCATTTACCATCAAAACACTAGAAGATGCAATAGCAATTCGAAATCATATCATTAGTGTACTGGAATGTGCAGATCAAGAAAGAGATCAAATTCTCCAAGAGCAGCTTTTAAGATTTGTAGTAGTTGGTGGAGGTTTTGCAGGAGTTGAAATTGCAACAGAAATACATCACTTTTTACAAGATGCTACAAAGAATTATTACAAAAATATTGACTCGACAAAAATTCGTACTATTATTGTATCTGCTAGAGAAGGAATTTTACCTGAAGTTGGTGAAGAACTTGGTAAATTTGCACTTGATCATGTTAGAAAATCAGGTATTGAAGTAATCACAAATACCAAAGCAGTTGATGCAGGAGAAGATCATGTTCTTTTGAGTGATAATACCATAATTCCATGTGCTACTTTAATTTGGGCGGGAGGAGTTACAGTGGATCCACTGATATCCGCACTCAAGTGTGAACATGGTCAATCTGGTAGATTGATAGTTGACCAGTATATGAGACTAAAAGATCATTCTAGTGTTTTTGCATTAGGGGACTGCGCTAATCTGATTGATATCAAAACCAACACCGTATATCCCACCACTGCACAAATTGCTATAAGACAAGCCAAACTAGTATCGGAAAATCTGATTGCGGCAATTACCGGTCCAACGAATTCCATGAAACCATTCTTGTATCACAACAAAGGGGTAATGGCTACGATAGGTAAGAGAACTGGAGTTGCACTTCTCAATGGAAAAAAAGTGCATGGATTTGCCGCATGGCTTTTGTGGAGATCATTTTATTGGACGCATTTACCAACACGTGAAAAGAAGATAAAAGTTGGATTTGATTGGTTACTTAGTTTGATCTTTCGTGCTGATATTATGACTGTAGGATTCATCAAGAAAAAGACCCTGAGTAGGTTGGAGACTCCTATCTATTCTGCAATAGAACGTGGTATTGATCAAACTCAAAACACATCATACCTATAGTATCTTTTCAAAGTGATTATGTTATTAGGCTCTTATTTTATAATAAGACATGAAAACACTACTTGTAAAATATACTCCAAGGGAAGAAAGATCTAGCAGCAAAAAATTACTGGATGCTTTTAAAAATGAAATAAAAAATTCTGAAATTGAGATTCTTGATCTTTGCATTGACGTTCCGGACTTGTTTAACAATGAGAGCATAAGTGCGTACATTCACCGAGACTATCTAAAAGAGGAACTTTCTGATGAACAAAAGAAATCTCTCGAAAAAATGGATCGCATGACTCGTCAAGTGAAATCCGCAGATATTGTTGTAGTGGCTTTTCCAATGCATAACTTCTCAATGCCAGCATCTGTAAAGGCATGGTTTGATTCTGTTATGTTAAAGGGTAAAACATGGGATACTGCTGATGGAAAATATTTTGGTCTAATGGGTGGTAAAAAAGCATTGATAATTGTCTCATCTGGGGGTTCTTACTCTAACAGCCCCATGATAAATTGGGAACATGCTCTATCTCTTACAACAATAGAGTTCCAGTTTATGGGGTTCTCAGATGTGCGTGGATTCTTAAATGAAGGCATGAATGCTGGTGATGAAGTCTCGTCTAAAAATATGCAAAAATCACTTGCTGACATCAAAAAAATTGCGACAGAGTGGTATGGAAATTAATTTGACATTGATGCAAACAATGTCTTATATGTGATAGAAAACCTTTCTACCCAAACCAAGGAAAGTTTTCCTTATCTGCCTGTTTTGGAATCTCCTCAACTATTGCTTGTACTACTTCGGTGTGATTGTATGTTATGTGTCGTAAAAGTTTCTTCGAGCTGTCATCTGTAGGCATACTTTCATTTATTTCTCTAATGATTTCTTTACATTCTCTACATGGATTAAACTCGATGTAAAATTTCAAATTGTATTCATTCTCCAGATGTATTTGGAATGACCTCTTATTATTTGACTTGGGATTGTAAAACTCGGTCACACCATGACTAATTCATCTAAAACGAGATTATTTATCACCGAAAAGCAGAGGTAGTATATATGACATTTCGAGTATTGGGTATAGGCTCTAGTCTGCGTGATAATGCATCCAGTACAACAGGATTATCTGCGACACTAGATTCTGCAAGAAAATATGGTGCAGAAACACGATTGTTAGATCTCAAACAAAATAAATTGCCATTATATGATCCAAGTGAAAACCAATCAAGTCCTGAAATAGAAAAAACAAAAGATGACGTAATGTGGGCAGACGCATTGATTCTTTCCACACCTGACTATCATGGTTCAATGTCTGGTGTAATGAAAAACTTTCTTGATTATTTTTGGGCAGAATTTGCAGGAAAAACTTTTGGGTATATTTGTGCATCACATGAAAAAGGTTTGACCGCCATGGATCAAATGAGAACTGTAGTTAGGCAATGTTATGGCTGGAGCATGCCTTATGGAGTATCTATAAGTGATAGTGAAGATCTCACAGACGGAAAAATAAACTCTAAACTAGAATCACGATTAGATATGTTGGCAAGAGATTTGGTTGTTTATGGCGCTATTATACGTCAGCAGTTTGTAAAAGATTTGGATGACTCTGCTAATACCTTTGCATCTAGATATAAAAAATGATTTTAAATAATTTTTGTTTGATCTTTTATTTTACAATTAAAACCGGACACTTTGAATGTTGAGACACACCACTTGCAACGCTTCCAAGAAGTAATTTCTTAAAACCACCAAACCCTCGGGAGCCCATTACTATTAAGTCAACATTATGAGATTCTGCATATGATATTAACGAGTCTGTAATTGATCTTACTTCTAATATCTCAATTTTATATTGAATCTTCAGATCTTTTAATTTGGATTCTATGACTAGTGTTGATTTCGTGGCCTCTTCTTTTAGCAGTCTTGCAGTCTCGATGTATGCTGTGCCAAAATATAGATCTGTTGGAGTTTGTATTGAAACACATGTAATGATGCTAACACTTGAACTGTATTTTTCTGCCAGATCTATAGCATACTCAAATGCATGAGTGGCTGACTCTGATTTGTCATATGGTATCATGATGTGACTTATCATATATTTCCTTAATTATTCTGAGATTTAAATAATTTTTTAAATTTCTATCTTTTTTGTTTGGTGAAATTGCAAATGGTGTCTATACTTTGTAGCCTTAAGATTTATTAGAAATGTCTAATAGAGTATTTCTATGTTATTTGGAGTCTTTGCAATACATAGTCCTGATCTATGCCCCATGAATAATAAAAATAGTAAAAAAATATTCTTGGGAATACAGGGAAAAATAAAGACAACACAAAAAAAATTCAACATCAACAAAGTACTGGGTTTTTACATGTCAGTTCTTGAACATGAATGGATCATAATTTTGGATGCCGAAAATGCCCATGATATAGAAAAAATGTGTATAGAAGTGGGGATTTCCACTACTAGCACAGTAAAGATTGTTCCTATAAATGACATGCAAAAGGTAATGGATGCTCTAAAGTCTAGTTAATTTTTACAGAAAACGATGAGCTTCTTGAATTCTTGTAAAACGAACTATCTCTGTTAAAAAAATAATTTTCTTTGCTGTGTTTGTAATGATTGTGTTTTTGTTGCATATACACTAGTTATGGTGTATTATGTCAGCCATAAAAAATATTGATCGCTTGAATGTATAATATCACTACATTATTTTTTATAAAACTTTTTTAATGCTCTGGATATGTTTTGCTGAAGTCTCTTGTCTCCCACATTTGATATGATGTTGTCATATCGTAACTGTCTTTTTGGCATTGTATTTGAAATTGCTACAGCTGTAGCATAAAGTATCTTTGTCTCTATTCTAGATATTCCGTGGTCTAATATTGCTCTCATGATATATGGAAAGACTAGTGCATTGTTTACTCTGTTGTGAAATTGGTAGCTACCAGTAGCAACAATTCGTGCACCTGCTTTTTTTGCAATAACTGGATCAATTTCTGGCTCTGGGTTAGTAAGTGCAAAAACTATTGGATTTTTTTTCATATTTTTTACCATGTTATATGTAATTAAATTACTTATTCCTGAAACTCCGATAAAGACATCTGCATCTATCATGATATCTTCAAGAGTTCCTTTCTCTCTTTTTGGATTGGTATGTATAGAAATTTCATTTTTATACTGATTCATATTTCTTCTTCTTCCCTTGTATATTGCTCCTATTGAATCAGATACGATGAGATTTTTACATCCTGCAAATCTGAGCAAGTCTGATATGCCAACTCCTGCAGAGCCTGCTCCAGCAATGATTATCTTGACTGATTCTATCTGTTTTTTGACAAGTTTTAGTGCATTCAAGAGAGCTGCCAGTGCTACAACAGCTGTACCATGCCTGTCATCATGAAATACTGGAATAGATATTTCTTTTTGTAATTCGTGCGCAATGTCAAGAACTTTTGGTGATTCAATATCTTCTAAATTTATTGCACCGAATGCTGGTTCTATTGCACATATGGTTTCAATTATCTTTTTTTTATCTACAGTCGCTAAACATATTGGAAATGCAGTGATTCCTGCATACTGTTTGTATAATATTGCTTTTCCTTCCATTACAGGCATTGCAGCATATGGTCCTATGTTGCCAAGACCAAGAATTCTTGTTCCATCTGTAACAATTGCAACATTATTTCTTTTTGATGTAAGAATAAATTTTTTCTCTGGATGATCAAATACCTCTTTTGATACTGCTGCAACACCTGGTGTGTATATCAACTGAATTTCTTTAATGCTAAGATGGCGTGATTTTTGTCCAAGTAATATGGTGCCTTTTAGTTTCTTGTGATACATGATAGATTTTTTGGCAATATCGCGTGACGAAGACACTATACTTGGTAAAGTTGTCTCCCTATTAAAAATTCGAAATTGATTTATTTATTAAAAGTAAAATGTGGGATAAAAATTAAAAGTCTAGAAAAAGGATAAGACCTTTTTTACAGGTCAACTTATTTTATTTCTTCTTTGCTTTTGCTTTTGATTTTGCTTTTGGTTTTGCTTTGGCTTTTGCCATGGATATTTGCTTTCGGTATCGGTATTAAGCATAATGAAATCATGCAATGATCGGAAAAGAGTCAAAATTTTGACATCAAAATCAAATTTCGAGCATTTTTATTGAGTGATATCTAAATCACGTTTAGAAGGAGGTGCGACGATGAGTTACAACGATAGAGGCGGTTCATACGGTGGACGATCAGGTGGCGGATACGGCGGCGGCGGTCGAAGATTTGGCGGCGGTGGCGGCGGTAGAAGTTTTGATAATAGTCCAAAACCAGTAGAAACCGGAAAGGAATACGACGTTTCCATTACTGAAATCAGTAGAAAAGGCGACGGTATTGCAAGAGTAGAAGGCTTTGTAATATTTGTTAAAGACGGCAAAGCTGGCCAGAATGCTAAGGTAAGAATTACCCAAGTAGGCCAGAGATTTGCTTCTGCTGAACTAGTAGAAGGTTCTCAATAAAATACAGGCAGTTCAGATTAAAATCTGATTCCTATATTTTTCTCAATTTTTATCTAATATCTTAATTTCTGACATTTCTATCGATTCAATGATCGCTATTTTGTATCTGACTCGTGTTTGTTCATAGTATCCTGACTATTTCTTATATTGATATTTTTGCCATTATTTTTTATCTGGATTGGAAAACAAACCCTTGACTACAAATACTGTTTCAAATCAACAAGAGCGAGTATCTGAAATACGTTTCTTGGATGTGTCTGTAATTAATCATGATCTGAAGACTCATCTTTCTCCAATCAAGATGTGTACAGAGATGCTAGAATCTCATGTATCTGGTCCATTAAATGAAAAACAGGAAAGAATGGTTGGGACAATACATCGCTGTGTGGATAAATTGGAATTCTTGATTAGAGACATTTCAGATGTATACAAACTTGAACTACAATCGCTTGAGTTGTCAAAAACAGAGTTAGACGTACAAAGTCTTATGGATGGATGTGCTGACATATTACAATCTTTGATTGTAGGAAAACAGATTGAACTAAAAATAGAAGTAGGAGTAAACGAACAAATCTACGCAGATAAAAGCAGAATTGAACAGGTTATTGTTAATTTGGTAAAAAACTCTATAGATTTTGTTCCTGAAATTGACGGCAAAATCACAATAGTGGTTAAAAAAGATATGTCCAGTAATTTGTTGTTTTTTATTGAAGATAATGGTGAAGGTATAAAACCTGAAGATCTTGGAAAAATATTTACCAAGTTTTACAAGGGTACTTGTAAACGGTCTCGACAATATGGGGGTTCTGGACTTGGGCTGGCTATTTGTAAAGGCATCATTGAATTACATGGAGGAGAAATATGGGTTGATTCTAGACGTCAAAATGGTTCTCTGTTCAAGTTCACTATTCCCATGTGTATGGCCTAATGATGTGATAATATCAGCTAGTTTTAGAAATAGCCTCTCTTATTTGGGCTGATTTCTCAAAGATGGTCTTTCCTATTTCATCTGCCTCTATGCCCGTTGGTTTTTTTCCTGAATGGACAACAAAATAATATGTTTCAAACTTGCCTATAATGGAACCATGCGTGTATCCATAGACATACTCTGATTCGTTTCCTATCTGAAAGACTTCTTGAAATTGAGGAAGACGAAGATTTCTGACAAGTCCTGGAATCTTGAATATTTCTTCTTCTATCATTGTATCGAGAATTTTTTTATCCTTTTTATCTAATGCCACATTTGAATGACGATCTGGCTCAATAAAAGTCTGATACTGGACAAATTTTTTAACTTGCTTTGTCTTTTTTCTCATGCAATGTCATTACTTGTCTGATTTCTTTTGCTCTTTCTTCTACCATTTTTCTGATCTCCTTACTCTCTTCTGAATCTGGTATCTTACCATGTCTCCCTACTATGAGGCCTGCAATGTATCCCTCCATTTGGCCGACAAGATAACCATATATAAAATCTGAACCACTTTTGAATTTCCAAATTTTTTGCAAACGAGATTCACCTTTTTTCAATAAGGTTACATTGGGACACCAATTCTTGATGGCACTTTCTATCTCTTTTCGAATGTATGGGCCTAGTACCATTAGATCTCTTCTCTAACTAGACTCTAAAAGGTTTGTTGAATAGATTTCACCTACACTGTTCTATAAAATTATTGAAAGACAATAGGTCGCAGTCCATATAGAATAATTATTTCATTAATTCCATTTACTAGTCCTACAATTCCTGGAGTTTGAGTTTTATTTTTGATTAGATCCATTTTTATCACATTTAGGTAGTATAGTCTTTTTTTGATCTCCTTCATTTTTCTTGTCTTTGAAAATGATGAATTTTTCAAATCTTTGAGGGTTGCAGATATACTGCATAACTTGATCAGCTTTGCCTCAAGAGGCGATTCCTTTAGTTGTTTTACATATTGCTCTTCCTGTGTTGGTCTTGGCAGGCTCTGGTCCTTTGATATTGATAATACTAAAACTGCAACTCTTGAGCCAAATCTCTTGTCTAATTCATCAAAGCTTGTTTTAGAATTGTCTATTATGTCATGAAGCCACGCAGCTGATAATACCTCATCATCTGTTATTCCAAGATTCTTGAGTCTTGCAACTACTGCCGCCAAGTATACTTGATGTATGATGCCATCGTTTTTTGTAGTGCTTAGGTATGTTTCTTTTACAAAATTTTCTGCTGATTGCATCTGAGGCATGGTTAACCTCTTTCTAAAAATCAACTTAATCTTTCTGATCTAACAATATGGGACTAGATCAAAAAAATTTTTTTAAGCGTTTTTCAGCCTAAAATCTGCGTGCTGGACGATGTTTTGGTAAACATTCTTTGCAATATACTGGTCTGCCTTCTGCTGGTTTGAAGGGAACCTGTGTTTCTTTTTTACAGTCTGCGCATGTGGCAGGAAACATTTGTCTGTCTTCGGTTGACATGATTTTTGTTGATAAATGCTACATAATAACTGTTCACTCAGGATTTTTAGACCTTTATCGCATTTTGCCTACTGAAGTCTGCTATGACTATACTTCCGTGAGTGTTCTAGCATTAGATTTGCTCACGTGCCTGATTGTGTCTGGTCTATTGTTCTGGAGATGCCCTTTACCCTAAATATGAAAATGGCTGAAAACATTCCAGTTATCAATATTGCAAGCGATATTGGAAATTCTGGGACCGGATTAGTTTGGCTTACTACAAATGTATTTGCCGAGTCTTCAAACAACTGTGAATTTTTATCAATATTGTCTTGATCACTTGTTAGATCTAATGTGTATTGATTTCCATTATCTAGAAAATAAATTATGTTTTCACTCAGTGATGTGGAATTGTCTGCAGCATAATTCGTGGCAGAGCTGAATTGTAACTCGTACACCGTCAGTAAATCTGTCTACCAATCCATTGTATACTATGGTCTTGGAATCTGTATCTTGATGTGTCATCTCTTGGGCAATGGTGGCAAGAACATCATTATCAGTATGGTTGTTTATGGCTCCTATTACATCTGATGTTATGTATCTGTGATAAATCCCAAATGTAGCCAACTGCGTTTTATCATTATTTGAAAATATGACTAATGATTGATTTGTTACACTTGGTGGCAAGTTGGTCAAGACTGACCAATTAAGAGGAGGCTGGATAGAAATATCATAGTTCGAATTTTTGTAGGTGTTTGAATCTGCATATCTGAGGGCGTCTGAAAATATGGAAACATTGTGACTTGTTGCATGTGCTATACTTGTAGAAAAGAGTGCGAGTGTAATCATTACTATGATCACTGGTATTGTTTTATTCATGATTTTTCTTAATTGTACTGTTATTTATTGTTCCAGATTTTCCTAGTTGGCTCTTATGAAAAATGTCTTACTATTGGTAGACAATTGTCTATTATTCTGAGCACTTCAGAACGAATGACTTTTTTATCAATTGAAACCCAAACAGTATTTTTGCCTACTGCAAAAGAGATCGTTTGTACTTTTTCTCTTTCCTCCCACATGAATTGTACGTCCCCGAGTTGCTTGTTGAACTGTGATGCCATGCGGGTCTTGATTGCAAGATGTGAAAACTGATCAGTTGTATTTTTTATGTTAAGTAGTGGTTCATGCCCAGGTCTTCTTTCCCATACTATGATCTTTCCCTTACTGTCTACTACACCTGCAAATCTGACATACTGACTAATTACTCGTATTTCTTTTACTATTTCCTGAGCATCTTTTTTATTCAACAACTCTTGTTCTAATTTTTTGCTATATAACCATTGTTTACCTGCTCTAGCTTCCAACTTGCTTTTTCTAATGTATTGTTTGTTGTAACTTTAACACCAGAATATGATATGTGACATGACTAAATTATTGGGCAAAGTCTCGCCTCATGCTCTTTTTAGCTTGTTGTCGTAGTTGCATTGCAAAAAAATTATCTGGCTCGTAATCTAACACTGTATCAAAATATGCAATAGCCTCATCATACTTGCCAAGATGGGAAAGAGATAGACCTTTGTTTATTATGATATTTACTTCCTTTGGTTTGGTTTCAAGAATTTTATCAAAACAATCTATTGCTTCTCGATATCTGCCTATGTTATCAAGTGAATATCCTTTCAATGATAATGCGCCGGGATCATTTGGTATCAACCTTAACGCGTTATCAAAACACCACAAAGCATATTCATGTTTGTTTATGTTTGGATTTGAAAGACACAATCCTTTGTTGATTAATGCACCAAAGTTGTTTGGATCTATCTTCAATGATTTGTTATAGTATTCCATTGCATCGTCAAATCGTAGCAACATTTGAAATGATATTGCCTTATCATATAGTAGTTCAGCATTGTTTGGAGAGATCTCTAGCGCCTTGTCCAGCTGTATGATTGCCTCTTCTTGGTTTCCTTCTTTTTGCAATCTGAGCGCTTTTTTGTGCAGTAATTCAATGGAATCATTTTTTGATGTAGTACCAGCTCTACCCAATGGTATCATTATGTGATCCTGACTGATAAAGATTCGAATTGTACATGTACTATTACATTGAATATTGTTGCTAAAATTGACAATAACCTTGACAATTATAATGATCTTCTACAAAATGATGCTATCTTGAATTCAAATCGTAAGAAAACGATTAACATATTTGCAATTGTTCTTGTATTGTTGGTTGTAGTACCTGAGGTTATAGGTCACACTTTCTTTGACAAGGCCCATCCTGAAAACTCATCTGTTGTTGCAGCACTTGCTCTTGCAAACAAGTTTGAAGTAAGTAAACATCCCACTAGTCCCTCTTGCAAACTTACAATTCAGAATGACACTTCTGATGCAGAAATTGCACGAGCAGCTGGTCTACAAGGACAATATGGAAATTTTACCTGCACTGGTCCCTAGGATTACTTCTGTTGATTTCCTGATTGAATCTATTTGATGATTTTACATTTGGATGTGATGTCTTTTACTGATACATAATATGTATAACACAAGATTGCAATCGATACTAGTCTTAACGGCATTTCGTAATTTGTAAGAAACGATGTAGCTGTTCCTCCTATGGTCCCAAATATTGATACTGCGGAAAATCCAAGTGAACCACAACTACATGCACCTGCACTTACACCTATGATGGAGCCTGCAAAACCAATTCCTGATTTTTTCAAACCATTATTTGTCATGCGTATGCGATAAATGCTAAAGCTTGTAACAATTCCAGACAATATTGCAACTAAAACAATTAACACAAAGTCCACAATTGAATTTATTGGGACATAAAATACAAAAACTGGGGAAAGAAAGATGAATTCTGAAACAATTGAAAGGGAAACAAGTAGTGCTAGAAATATTGAGCATGAAACGTATAGGTATCTTTTATTGGAATAGACAATTTTGAATGCCTCTTTGTACATTATACTATGAAATATTCTTGGAATTATTTAATTATATTTTTAGAATATCTGATTTGTTAGTCTATGAATGTGTTATTTCACTAGGATTTGTAGTGGCAATGAAGGTGATAATGCATTTGGATTTGATATGCTTTGCCATACAAAGATTTGAGCAGTATATGCGCCAGCAGTGGTTGGTAACCATGATTGACCCAGATTTAGAATTTGTCCTGGAGCCATCGAACCGGTTATCCAAGATAATGAAACAGTGATTCCATTACTGTCTTGTATTTGGACCAGATATGCAAATGGTTGATCTTTATTCTGTTGGTTTGTAATATCTGAAACAACTTGTATCTGTTGATTGACATTGACTTTGTTTAATAATTTCCCAGTTGAATCTACAATTTTTGCATTACTCAAAGATGCTTGTTCAAGTGGAGCAAGAACAGTTCCTGCAGTTGTTGTAGCAGTAAGACGCAATTGATCAGATGTTGTATGTGGTAATGGTAAAGTCATGTCTGTATATTCTGCAGTTACAATGTCTCCTGATGATACATGTAATCTACTTCCTGCTGAACTCAAGTCAGTAGTAAGATTTACAGCTCCTTGAAAGATCCCAGTATTAGGACCAGTCTCAGTCATTGATATCTTGATACCTCCTGAATCCGAGTCGGACCAAACACTTGTATCAAATTTGTCAATTGCATCTGGGTTAAGATTCATGTCAGGATCTGTTATCTGTAATATTGCTTGATTATTTACCGAATAACTTGGTTGTAACCATTGGATGCTGCCCATATTCCAGTTTATTGCACCAGATCCTGTCACAACATCATTACGATTGTACTCAAATGAGACTGTAACTCCATCATTATTGCTACTAGGAAGAAGTCCGTTTGTAGGACCACATGTGGGATTGCATGTTGATTGGATCCCTGTTGGATTTGTACCCTGACCGTCAACACCTGTTACCCCCTTTAGTGTTGGATCTCCAGTAAGTGTAACATAGCCGCTAAATATTCCAGTATTCGGACCTGTCTCCGCCAAACGATATGGTATGCTGTGACCACTTGTGGAGACAGTTATCTTGTCATCAGTGGTAACGCCTATCTCATCAATTATGTTAGGATCTGAATTAAAGTCTGGTGCAAATACTGTAATATACACACGGTCAGTCCAACTGAATATTTTTTTGTTAAGTTGTATTGGTGTTGTCGAAAATGCATCTTGAGGTATCAAGACAAAACAGATAACTATTATTGATAGTATGATAATTTTCTTCAAACGTTATCTAGTATTGTAAATGGCCATCATAAACATTGAGATGAATCTACCTCGAATGAAATCTTGTATTGTGCCTCCAAACGTATACTGCGTACTATTGCAAGTTTCTTATTTGGGTACTTTGAAAGTTTTTAACACTTGGCAAAGTTATCGTTGGCACGTGGTCCAATACTTGCAGCACTTGGGTTGATTGTAGTCGTGGTAGGAGCGAACCTTTTTGATACATCATATCAATCCGTGGAATCTATTATTGGAACAACCTCTAGTATATTTGAAGACAAAGAAATTCTTCCAAACCAATTTATTAATTCTACAATAGCATCATCACATCTTCAAGAACATGATGTAATTGTAGTACATGTAATGCCAACATCTGGTTCTGTTAAACTGGCAGGCGTAGACCCAAATGGTATGACCTTTGAGAAAGACAGCAATGATGGTTTTCTATATCATATTATCCAAAGAAGTGCACAGGGTGGTTCATACAATATAACTATGATAAATACTGGAAGTCAGCCTGTGAGAATTACTGCCGTGATGGGTGAAGATCCATTTCTAGGTAATAGTTGTAATACATCATATGGAATAAAATGTAACGTAGTACATTTGGCAGTGGGCATGGTGGCAATTGGCATAATTGCATTTGTTGTTGGAATTGGCATTGGAATGTATGACTTCAAAAAAGAACAAAAACTTAGAAAGATGTAAGTTGTATGCTTGTAACATTGAATGTGTATTCTTCTAATTCTGTATATCTGACAGTTATCAATAGTCTTATCAAGTGATGTGACGATATCATATCATGTCAAAAGAACATGCTCCAAAAGATTGGGACAAGATGTGGATTGAATATAACAAATCACTCAAGACATGGATGAACACCTTTGAATCACTTCAAAAGGCAACTAATGATGTCCAGTCCAAATACAATGATGTCATGGCAAAAGCACTCAAAGAATCTAGCGATAAGACCATGAGTCAATTTACTGAAAACTGGCAGAAATCTATGAGCCAAGCAGGAATTGAATCATTAAAACAATTTGGTAACAACTGGCAAAAATCATTTAATCAGTCTGGAATGGATCAAGTGAAAACCTATGGTGATATGATGAATAAATTTGCCGAAACTTGGCAAAAGATGTGGAACAAGTAAATCATCTCATCCTCACTTTTTCATAACTTGGCACTTTGATGAGAATTTTTTTAACTGCAAAACTGGTATTATGTTCACTAAAAGTCCAGTCTGGCAAGATCTAAAAAATCACATTGCCTATTTTTTGATCAAAAATGGATCATTTTGAGCTCAAAAATCGATTTTAAGATAAAATTTGTTGCCAACTTTCTTAGCGATCCTCAGCTAACAATTCATTTAAGAGAAAGGTTTTTAATATTCGAAAATTTAGAACACACAAGTTGAATTCAAAAGTACTTTTCTCAATATTGGCAGTTATGTTGCTTTCCTTGACAATATCTTCCGTATCCGCATATGCTGCAACTGGAACATCTAGAACTAGTGAGGCTACAGTAAATGAACAAACTGCTATTACATTATCTGGTGAAGACTCTACAGATCCACACTTCCAAGCAGTATCATATCAATGGCAACAATTATCTGGCGAACCAGTGACCATGTCCTCAACTTCTGATGCTGATATTACTTTTACAACTCCGGCAGTTGATCCTGGTCAAGTAAAAGATCTTAAGTTTTCGTTAATTGTAACAAATCCACAAGGACTTACAAGTATCACAGCATTCACACTACATGTTATTCATAACAATCATCCTCCGGTAGTAACCACTGATCATGAATTGACAGTGATGGAAGGAAGTCCAATGACTTTGATGGCAACTGCCACTGACCCAGACTCTGATACTATGACTTATGCATGGACTCAAGATGCTGGTTCTAATGTTACCTTGTCAAACCCAACAGAACTTACTACAATGTTCACTGCACCTGCAATTAATTCTGGTAATAATGCAACTTTGCACTTTACAATTACTGCAACTGACCCATATGGTGGTGTAGGTTCTGATTCTGTTCTAGTTCACGTCATTAGCGCATCAACATACAAGCTTGCATCTCTTGACTGTGGTCCAATAATCCGATCACATGAAGGTGGTAGTGCAACTCTTGTACCGTCAATCGAGAATCCATCTAATGCCCCACTAACATACATGTGGTCTCAAGTTTCTGGAATGCCACTTCAAATTTCATCTCCAACAAGTGTATCCCCATCAGTATACCTTCCAACCGGTTCAGGTGGTAGCGTATTTGCATTTCTAATCACACTTAATCAAGGCGGTTCAATCGTAGGAAACTGCGAACAATATGTTTATGCTGCATATCCAGAACCAGGAGCTAGTCCAGTGGCTGATGCAGGTCCTGACCAAGTAGTTTCTGCAGCAGCACAAGTTCAACTTGATGGCACAAACAGTACTGGTGGATATTTGAAGTACTCTTGGATGCAAATCTCAGGTGAACCAGTACAATTACTTGATTCAAACACTGCAAAACCAATGTTCACTGCACCAGATGTAGCACTAGGACAATCAAAGGATCTAGTGTTCTCTAATACTGTCAGTAACTCATTTGGAAAGGATGCAGCAACAGTAAACATTACAGTAGTCAACCCATCATCACCACCAACTGCTGTAATTACAATCAAGTAACTCTGTAGGTTCTTCCTACTGTCTCTTTCTAATTTTAATTGATTTTTCTAGGTAATTCTTAAGAATGAATATGACTGATTTATTTAGAGTTAAATGACTGCCATGAATGTGGTGTATCGACATCTTTCCGTTTTTGTAATTATGCTAGTTTTGATTGGAGTGCTTGGTGTTAATCTAGCTCAGGGAGCGGCTCCTCAGGTACAGACCATTACACCTACTGGATTGTCTGCAACTGCAGTCTCTCCTACCCAAATCAACTTGTTTTGGTCTGCACCGACACAAAATTATGGGAAAACAATCATTGGGTATAAAATTGAGCAACAACTCAGTCCTGGCGTATTTGACATAATTGTATACAATACTGGTAGCACACTTACCACATATTCAATGACTGGCCTGAAAACTGGAGTAGCATATACTTACCGAGTTTCAGTGGTTTATTCTGATGATACAACCACCGACCCATCAAATATTGCTGCTGCCATTCCATCTACCACATCTTCACAGTCTCCCAGTCCCCCGGTTTCTTCTGCAAAAACAAATGTAAAATTTGATTTTATTCCATCTGATGGATCTATTCTGTATGGTGTGATATTTGATCAAAGTGATTATCTTGCATTGCAATACAAAAAAGATCCCAGGAGTATGATGCTTGATGCTGTCCCTACTGCTGATCCGACAAATAACCAGCTTGATAATTTGTTATCGTATCAAAATGGACATCTCAATGATGATTCAGTTCCAGCTCCATTGATTGCAAAACCAGTTTCTTCTACTGGGATTAATCTCTCATGGCTTCCACCTCTAAATCAATATGGCCAAAAGTTGGCAGGATACGAGATTGAACTAAAAAATGCTCCTAGTGATTACCAAGTAATTGATGAAAACACTGGAAATGGCACTACACAATATTTTGTGGATGGGCTAACTCCTGATACCACGTACACTTATAGAATATTTGCAGTATATCTTGGTACTCATAGTAATCCATCAAATGAGGCATCTGCGACAACACTGAAATACATTCCACCATCTGTGCCGCAAACAAATCCCAACACATCCTCTGTACCATACTCTAGTACAACATCTACTACCAGTACAACCACTTCTATTCCAACTAATGTACAGTCTGATTTTACTGCTCCTGATGGAATTTCACTTTCTGGAATAATACTGTCACAAAGTGACTATCAACAACTTGTTATCATAAAAGATCCACGATCAATTTTATCAAATGTGACCCAGACATCGTTTACAATAAACAATGTTCTTTCAGGAATTTTGAGATATCAAACACTCCATGTTCCAAAAGAACCAGAAACAGTGTCATCTATACCTGTTGTAAATTCTAGCCAACCTTTGCAACAACCTGTTAAACCTCCGCCTGCTGACAGTACTTTGATAAATGGTGTGATCACATCTGTTGTAGCATCTGGTATTGTTGGTATGGCAACATGGTTTGTCAAGACCAAGGTGGCAAGAAAAATTGCAAAAGAGTATCATTTTACATTAGAACATGTGTCCTCTACCATATCGTCACAAATCAGGATACGAAACAGTGGAGAAACAATAGAGGACTGTATAATAATTTGTGAAAGGAACACATGTGTTTGGACCGACACAAACCTAGACAAACCAAAACATGTCTATGCTGGAAGTTCCTCATCTGTAACAATTCCTAAAGAATTTGAAAACAAGAATCCTGCGATAAATATCAAAAGTGGTAAGAAGACATTACGAAAAGTAATGCTCGATGATATGGCACATGGCTAGAGTAAAAAGTCTCTTTCTAAGGGGTAGTTGTGAGAACTGCTCAAAACTAAGTTTACTTTAGGTGCTATCGCTTTTATCTGGGCAAACTTTGGTTCAACTGTTGTCAGAGGACCTAATTGGAGCGATTCAGCAAGTCTTAATCCTTGGAAAAGGCGACCAAGGTAGACTAGAATATCTTCTTGATATATTACAAAAAGGAAGACCGCTTACAGATTCTGATCAAAACTATTTACAAATAATGATTCCACTCTATCTCAGTCCAAAAGATTCCTACCAGCAAAATGCAGAACTTGCAATAGGGAGATTATCTGATGAAGTAAAGGAACTAAATCAAAAAATCCAGCAAATGCAGAGAAAAGGATTTGAAAAATACGTGGGAAGAAAAACGATCCTGCTCTTTTTTACTGTATTTGTAGGTTGGAATGCCTGCCAGACCTACTATTTGCAATCATTGCTGTCTATCTTTGTACCTAGTAATGTGATACAATATGTATTTCCACTAAATTTGATTGCAAATTACTTTAATTATGGAATGGTTGTCTGGTTTGGATTTTTAATACTGTTGTCATCGTGGCCATTTATTGGTTCTATACACCTTGCCAAGTTTATCATGTCTAGAAAAATTTCAAAGTAGCTTATTGAAGAACTATGCGATAATAGTCCCAGCGTTCTGGGTCAAATTGCTTTACAAATTCAATTGGTTCACTTCTCTCGATTCTACTTGTAATTACATCACGCAATGCAAAACTTGTAAGATACTTGTATCCCTTTGATTGTGCCTGCATGTTGAACAATAACCTCATCTCTCTACCGCCTCGTTGCCCCCAATATCCCATCCTAATTGCAAGTGGTTCCATAAATGCAGTATTTTTGAGTCCATGATTTACGTCGTTTATTTCCGGTCTTAGCTTGTATGCTTCAAGAGGTCCGCCTTTTGTAAACCCAATAACTGGACCATTGTCACTTCCAAGTCTTAACGTGTTTAGTATAGTATCTTTTGCCATGACAGATTCTACAAAATCATCTTTTTTGAATTGGAGTGGCTTTGGTAACTGTTTGTGTATTTCTGATAATGTATCTATGAATCCTGGCTCTTGTCTGTTTGACATTGGCTCTATTATTGCAAAAAATTTGGTATTGTCATACACAAGTGATCCTTCAATCTGGATCTCTTGTTCACGCAGTTTCATAAATGATAACACATTTTCTGTAAAATGTTTTCGCATGTCTTTTGGAAGTGCTAACAAGACGCTTTGATACATTTCTGCATCGTTATTGAGAAGATCCTCAAAATATGCAACTGATCTTCTAACGATGTAATACGGATGCCATGCTAATGCGTGGGCATTTTTTTGTGCCATTTCTAATGCTTTTGCAAAGTCACCAAGAGTATATCCTGCAATCCTATCTGTAACTGAGAGAAACCAACCGACTTTCTTAAAATGAGATCTCTTGTCCTTGTCATCTTTTGTAATTTCTGACAAATTAAGACAGTCTTCAATTTTTTTCTCTGTGACCTCTTTTATCTCTCCACTCCAAGGGTATGTGGTTCTATGGATTAGTACTGCAATCAAATTTTTGTCAATGTTTGCGTCTCTTAGTAACGAGTCTAGTTTCTCATCTGTCATGACAAATTTTACGGCATCTTCTTCGTGTGGCTTGTCCACCTTTTTTTGTGGGTCATAGTCGTGGAACAGTGCTGCTACAAACAGATACGGAAAATCTTCAGGTTTGAGAATGTTATGTGTATTTTCAGATTGTGCTGCAAGCAGTGTGACATAGGTCACTTCTAATTCGTGAATAATATTGTGATATCCATAGTAATCTATGCCAAGACCCTTTGATTCGAATAGGTTTACTGTGTAATCTAGGATCTTGGAGTAACATTCTCGTTTAAAGCCATTGTCTACCATGATTTTTTGAATTTCTTCACGTAGAGCTGACTGGATCCTGATTCTGTAGCAACACGTTGGTAATTGAAACTGATATTTTTAAGTTCTCGCTCTAAACATAATCATGTTTTAGATGGCATTTTCCTTTTTTGATAAATTACAAGTAAAACTAAAGTCTCCAACTATGGCTATTCCAATTATGGATACATTGGTATAATCTTCAGACCAATTGGCCACCAAAACCTTTGGGGAGTCTACTATGGTTTCTACGGATTCTTGATTTGAGTTTCCTATGGTGGGTCCCTGCCATCCAGAAAATATGTGATTTACAAGAATGTCATTTCCTGGAGTAACTGTTACATCTATGATGGAGCCTGAATCATACCATCCAGTTCCTAGAGCCCGTCCAAAATTTGAAATGACTTTGATATAATACTGAGTCTTGTACTCTAGATCAATTTTGTGTATGCTTGACATGTGGATTCGAGGGGACATGAAAGTACCAGATTCCTGTTTTGTAATGACGTTGACATCTGGGCTATCAAGTGACCATCCATCAAGTATTTGTCTTGTATCTTCCTTGTCTGATGATGTGATGTGAGGTACGACAAATTGTACATCAGTGTTACTGTCAAACCAGTTGTCTTCTGTAGGGGATGTTGGAGAAAAAGTTACATTGTTTGTTCCATGAATTTGTATTTCAAATTGGGGTGTTGCAAAAAATACCATGGAGTGATTTCCATCTGCCATGATATCTAGAGTGAAATTTCCACTGGGTGTTCTGATTATTGGAACTGATTTACTATTGTCAATGGAATACGCCTGCAAATTGTATCTGCCATTGTCTGTCGTCCATGAATATCTCTGGGAAATTGTATGATTCTGGTTACTGTCTGCAAGAATGACATATTCTGGTGATGTGTTATTTGCATAACTGATAGTGATGATTGATTTTGCTTGATTGTCCTGAGTATATCCAAATGCTTGATTATATGGAATAGAAATACAAAACAACAACACTGGAATCAAAAAAAGAGTAACATGTTTTGCTAAGAATAAACTTGACAGATCTCTTTGTGCATGACATTTACTTTGCAATTCTCTAAACACTTTGAATCCCTAGCAAAGGTCAAATAATGCTGGGTAAAAAAGAATCTATGCAATTATACTTGTATGCTATCATGGCCTGTCTTGTCTTTTCAATGGGCATTGCACCAGTCTTCGCACAAACGTCACAGCAATATGTCATAAATGATGCACAGAGTGGACAGTCATTTCATGTGTCATATGGTATAACTGGTGCAACAATTAGTGACATATCGCTTAGTCCTAATGATACGTCTCTTGTGGTGTTGTTAAAATCATCTGATGATGGTAATCTGACCATGACACTTCCACGATCTCTTATTGATGCAAAAAATGGTGCAAATGATGATCAATTCTTTGTTCTAGTGGATGGGGCAGAGACTGATTTTACAGAACACAAGACCGATACTAATAGAACAATAACCATGTTTGTTCCTAAAGATACTGTACAGGTAGAGGTGATTGGCACCCAGGTGATTCCAGAATTTGGTGCGCTATCTTTCATGGTATTTGTTGTAGCAATAATTTCCATAGTCGGTATCTCTGCAAAAACCCGTCTCAAGTTTGTCTAAGAAATATGACGCATCTTTCTAGCTAAACCCTGCACCGAATTGATCTCCATGTTGTAGAGGATCTGCAGAATCAGCACCCTTGAGTTTTAGGTACAAAAATGCTTCATTTACCAACTGGATTGCAGACTCGTCTTGCAGGTGAAACTGTTTTTTTACCAAGTCGTGATATTTTTTTAATTTGCCTTCGTCTTGCTCATCGAGGGAAATTTTGTCTTTGAGTATTATTGCTGCAACTGATTCAATCTGGGAATTATACTGTGCATCATTCATGATACATTCAATCCATTTCTTGCTTTTAAGTGATTGTCATATTGCTTGTAACTTTTGATTTTTCAGCATCTATCTCTTCATCAAATTCTTCATCTAAAAATTCATCAACGTCATCATTGTTTTCAGAAGGTTCATCTGGAAAATCTTCTTTTTCAGTCATATTTTCCTTCTTTTCTTTATGCTTATAACTTTTCAAATATTCTTGATATGAAAAACCGTTCACATGTATAACGTGTAATATGCCTAGTTTTTCCCAAAGTTTTCCAAGGCTTTGTGTGCATCTTGTTCACCTGATTTTATTAATTTCTTTATGGTATCAATTGAAAAATCAGCATCTTCAAAAAGATAGTGTGAATCCTCTTTTCTCTCTATTCTTACTATCTCATTTATTATTGCACCTCTTTGACATGCAAGCTTGTTGAATTCTGGTTCAATTTCTGCAAATTTTTTCTTATTGATATCATCAAGTGGAACAGATTCCAAAATGTCATGCATCTTGTTTATTATGGTGAGATATCTTGAAACTACTTTTGACATTCGAACTGTCTGGTCTGTCTTGTCTGCATGCATGATGTCTCTTGCTCTGTGCCATGACTCCATCATGTTTTTTGGAATTTCTTCTTGTCCACGAGGAAATAGATTTGCAATTATGACTCGCTTGTTGTACATGGGCGATGCATCAATCACTTCCCTGAGGGGCGTATTACTAAGCAGTGTGCCATCCCATAGGTACTTGTTGCCAACCTTTGTCCAAGATATCCCATAAAATGGATATCCTGCACTAGACAAGACATGCTCTGATGTGAAATTATCGTACTTGCTGTCAAATATGGTAGGTTTTCCATTTTGAATATCTGTTGAAGTTATTACAAGTCTTGGTCTTGAGGGATCTTTGAGTTTTGTATAATCTACAAATTTTTCTAGAGTTACTTTGAGCGGTGACATGTCATAAAGATAAGGTGAATTGTAAAAGAATCCAAAAGATGGTCTCAACCAAAGAGGAACAAATGCATTAGAGTTCCCCCACATTGCTGAATATATTGAAGAAGAGATCTCTCTTGCTTGGTCAGTAAGAAATGATGGTGTTACTGTCTGTGCCAAGGTGAGCCAAAAATCTTCCAAGTCTTTTGCAGGGTTGCCGCTCTTGTTTGCAGCAATTATTGATGAGTTGATTCCTCCAATCGAGGTACCGGCAACAATATCTATTTTTATCTTGAGCTTGTCAATTGCCTTGTATACGCCACATTCGTAGGCCCCCAGAGAACCACCGCCTTGGAGGATCAGAACATTTTCATCATGATTTCTTTCTTTCTTTACATTCATCTGTTATTCTACTAGTTTGTACTACATTGTCATATTATGATGTTTTCTATGATTCTCATATTTTCTATATTGTATACTTAGGTGGATTTTGCATAGTTGATCTTGTGGAATGCATTATGAGAGGATAAAATTCCAAGTGATGCTATGACAATTCCTATGAAATTTCTTATTGTCATGATGTGGTCTGGCCTTGTGGCAATTATTGTTGCTTGAAATACTAGATAACAATTATCCAGCATCCAAAATGCGAATGTTGCCCATGATACAATGCCTGCAACTAGATAACCCACTCTTGCTTTGTGAAAGACCTTGATTGCACTAAAACTGATTGCGCTGTACCATACAATGGATGTTGCAAGCCACTGTGTTTGGTATGTTTCTTTTCTATCGTCTATGTAATAGTATGTGGTACCAATGAGGGCAAGAGAAAACAGACAAAAAAGCAATAATCTGTGGTTTGTTGCAAAACTTGTTCTGCCATTATTTGATGTCATTTTTTCTATATTTTGAATATTGGATGTATTTCCCTATTTCGAAAAGAACTTGATAATTATATCAGCTAGTCTTTCTGGATCTTCTACATATGGTGAATGTCCACACCCTTCCATTGGCATAAACTCACAGTTTTTGATGAATGAAACAAACTGTTGTGAATACTCAAAAGGTATAAGCTTGTCATCCTTACCCCAAATTACCAGTGTGGGAATGTTGATCTTTTCCAGCTTGTCAAAAATATCTGGCGAATTTTTTAATCCTAAAAGTGTTGACAGGAACACCATCTTTGCATTTGGCCTTAACATGTTATTGACAAATCTCTCAATTGATATTTCTGATACTTGCATGCCTGGACCAACCATCATTTGGTATGCATTTTTCACAGAGTCCTTGTTTGGGTATAGTGCTGCCATTGTATATGCATCAAGTGTTGGAGTAGATTTTTTCATTATCCCTGCAGGGGAAATGAGAATTATTTTTTCAATTGCAGAATTTTGGGTTGCGGCACATTCTGCAGTTATCTGACCTCCAAGTGATGTACCAACAATGAGTGTCTTTTTTATTCCAAGTGCCTCAATAAAGTCAAAAACAAATTTTATGAAAAATTCAGGAGTGTAATCAACTGAAGGTTTGTCACTCTGACCATATCCAATAATGTCTGGTGCAAAAATATGGTATTTCTTATCCAAGTGAGGCATTAGATTACTCCACCTTTCTGCATATCCACCTAGTCCGTGTAAAAGGATGAGATTGCGATCAGACTGATTTCCGTCTTCTAGGTATCTAATATTGTTTCTATTTATAGCGACAAATTTTTCCTTCATTATTTCACTCAAGGTCTTACAAACAAAATAAGTTTTTAGCGATATTACTTATGACAATCTTGGTAAAGCAATGTTCACTAAGATCAATATGCGATCACGTCTTTTTTGTCATAATTGCTGCATATTCTAGCATCTTTGCATAAGACGATAGGCCGAGCTTTACATAATCGTCATATGATTTCATAGCCGACATGGTATTTTCTACAAATATTTTTTGAAAATTACTCATCATGTCTATCTCTGATATGGTAGTCTTTGTTATTATTTTGAAATACTTGTCAAATGATTCTATTGCTTTTTGGTCTACTCCCATATTGTCAAGAAATTCTTTCTCTGCAATGTAACATGTTCCAAAAAAGTCTCTTGCAATACGCAAGCCTTCTTCCTGCAAGTCTGCAAAACTTTCAATATATGACGGCAGTAAACCCTCAACCTTCATTATTACCTCATTGGTGTTGTCTCTCATTACATCACATACCGAAAGGAACTGTTTGGCATCTGTCTTTTCTAGGGGTTCTGATTCTGACATTGCAGCATTATTCATGGCATAGATCCTTTTAACAATTTGTTGCGCGTTCACATGATAGCTAGCAATCTCTATATGTATAGAATCCTAATCTATTCTACCTCCCATGTCCGTTCCACCTGACTTTAAAAAATCACTGGCAAACTACAAACACAATTCTCTTTTTTGGACTGACTTGCTATACTTGATGTCAAACAGACAACAATCACTTGCTGCCACTGGACCATTTAGAAAATTTGCAATCAATGCAAAAACTTTGAGCACTGAAACCATAGAAATGAATGAAGACATGACCGAGTTCAATACTAGACTATCTGGATATTACAAACAACTCTCAGATACGTGGAATGAGGCCCAGAAAGAATATTCTAGAAAAGTGCCCGAGCTTCCAAATGATGTAGAACACATGGAGGCATCAAAGCGTGTTTGGATTGATATATTTGAAAATTACTTTACAAGACTTTTTGACTCTACTGAATTTGCAGAGAACTTTGGCAAACTTGTATCAAGTGAACTTGAGATTGCCAAACACTGGAACAACATGGCGTCTACACTGCTTGAAAGTGCAAACATGCCTACAAAGAAAGAGATGGATGAAGTGTACAAAGAATTACACTCTTTGCGAAAAAGAGTTGCCAAACTTGAAAAAATAGGAAACAAGGGAGGAATTTCAGATGGCCAATGAACTAAAAGTGGATCCTCAGATGTTGGCAGAATTTATAAAACTAAATAAGAACATACTTGAAGCTCCAAATCTTGCCAAGTCACTTGACGAGATTAATCTTGAAATAACTCCACATGAAGTTGTATACTCTGAAGGAAAAATCAGATTACTTCACTTTAATCCGTTGGTTCAAAGGCAACTAAAGACACCGCTTGTGATTGCATATGCTTTGGTAAACAGATTTCATATTTTAGATATACATCCAAAAAAGAGTTGGGTGAAACATTTGCTAAACCAAGGAGTTGATGTCTATCTGATTGATTGGGGAACTCCTACACAAATCAATCGACATGAGGGATTTGATGACTATGTAAACGGTTACATGGACAACTGTATTGATTTTGTAAGAAAAGAAACTTTGTCTGATACTGTATCTTTGCAAGGCTATTGTACTGGAGGAACTCTGTCTACCGTATATTCTGCTCTTTATCCAAAAAAAGTCAAAAACCTAATCCTTACAGCGCCAGTAATTGATGGGAGAAGAGATAGTACTGTGGTATCAAACTTGGCAAAACATATGGATGTTGACAAGTTGATAGATACTCTGGGTAACATGCCGCCTGAATTGATGTATTACGTTTTTTCAATTCTAAAACCATTTGAGCAAGGCTTTGAAAAGTATCTCAATTTCTTCAAAAACATTCATGACCAAGAATACGTTGAAAACTTTATTCGTGTAGAAAAATGGGTTTCAGATACACCTCCAATCCCAGGGGAACTATATAGGCAATGGATAAAGGACATTTATCAAGAAAACCTCTTGATAGATAACAAAATGTATGTAGGGGGAAGGCAAGTAACTCTGAAAAACATCTCAATGCCGTTACTCACCCAGGTTGCAGTGGGTGATCATCTGGTGTCACCTGAATGCAGTATGCCTATTCATTATGCTGTATCAAGTGAAGACAAGACACTCAAGATATACCCAACTGGGCATGTGGGAATGATAGCAAGTTCATTTTCACAAAAAAAGGTTCTTCCGGAATTTGCCCAATGGCTTGTGGAAAGATCTGAAAAATAAAAAAATAAAAAAATTAATTGTCTAGTTCTTGCTTGGTGTCCATGCTGAGAACCATGATTGCAGTATGTTTGCATCCATTGTTGTGAATGCCTTTAGGTTGTCATTGAATGTCTTGATGTTTTGTCTTGCTGCTTCCATTGCTGCTAGTACTGCCTTATTTTGTACTGAACTTGTTTTAACTATCTCCTCTGTTGCATCATTTATTGCCTTGAGATAAGTTGGTGGAATGTTTGCTGCAAAGCCGCTTTTTGTTGCTGCTTCTTGCTGGAACTCAATTGCTGTTTCTACTGCATTCTTGTATGCTGTTGCAAATTCTTGCTGTAGATTTGAGATTGCCTGGATGTATTGTGTGACATTCTTTTCTGCCTCTTCAAAATATCGATTCACATTCTGCTTGTATACTGCGTATGTCTCTTTTGCTTCTGTCTTGCTCATTTTTTCACCTCCTGTCGTGAATTACTTTTATGGATTGGAACTACAATCACTTGGACCAGATCGTTTTCCTTGATTCCAATTGCTTCTCTTTCTGCTTCGGGTATGGAAATTCTACCATTGCTTCCAACTGATGTCTTGAATGCACCCCATGATGAAAATTGGGGCAAATTTTGTGCAAGGTTAAACCAGTTGTACATGGCTTTTGATCCACTCTCTGCAAAAGTTTGCACAAGATCTGATTGTGTCTTGGTGGTCTTGTCTGCCATCTCCTTTAGTGTATCCAATGGGTTTGATTGGTTTGTACGGTTCATCATATCGCCAAACGTTCTCATAAAGTCCATCTGGGCCTTACCACTTCTTTGGATCCATTCTCTAAAGATAGCAGACGGGTCTGGTTGGTCATAGTTACCATTCATTGGTAATGATAACCAGCCAAAGGTATATAACATTATTGTTTAGTACCATGAGTGATGACAATTAGAACCATCAATCCTGCCACTGAAGAGGTTATACGTGAATATCAAAATATCACAGAAGCAGATCTAAAAAATAAGGTGGCCAAGGCAAGAGAGGCCTTTACCAAGTGGAAATCTGACTCTAAAAACAGGGCAATGTTTTTACATCTTTTATCTATAGAACTTAGAAAGAACAAAGAGTCTCTTGCTAAGATAGCTACGCAAGAGATGGGAAAACCCCTCAAAGAATCTCTTTCTGAAGTGGAAAAATGTGCGTGGGCCATGGAATTTTATGGTGATAATGGGGAGACATTTCTAAACACCGAAGTAATAAACACTGATGCAAGAAAAAGTTTTGTTGCTTTTGAGCCAATTGGTGTCATTGCAAGTATAATGCCGTGGAACTTTCCATATTGGCAGGCATTGAGATTTGCAGCGCCATCGCTTATGGCTGGAAATACCATTGTGCTAAAACCTGCAAGTGCTACAATGCAGTGCGGAATTGAAATGGAAAATCTATTTGTAAAAACAGGATTTCCAGACGGCATATTTCAAACGCTTGTTAGTGATTCTAGTATGGCTGAAAAATTAATTGATTCTAATATTAATGCAGTAACATTCACTGGAAGTAATATTGTCGGTGCACGGGTTGCACAAAGAGCGACATCGCAAATCAAAAAATGTGTTCTGGAGCTTGGTGGCAGTGATCCTTTCATTGTTTGCTCTGATGCCGATGTTGACAAGGCATCAACTGGTGCAGTAAAAGGGAGATTCATTAATTGTGGTCAGAGCTGTATTGCATCAAAGAGATTTTTTGTAGTAAAAAATATTGCAAAAGAGTTTATTGAACAATTTGTGCAAAAGACTGCAAAATTAAACGTAGGAGATCCAATGTCTAATGATACAGACATTGGCCCTCTTGTAAATGCTGATGGACTACATAGAATTGAAGATATGGTAAAAGATGCTATAGTGAAAGGCGCCAGAGTTCTCACTGGAGGAAAGCGGTTACGAGACAAGGGCTATTTTTATGCACCTACAGTGCTTGACAACATAACTCCTGATATGATGGTGGTGCACGAGGAAGTCTTTGGTCCTGTAGCACCTGTGACTATAGTTGAAGATGAGGCTGAGGCAGTACGGCTTGCAAATTCGTCACAATATGGTCTTGGGGCAAGTATATGGACTCAGAATCTTGACAAGGCCGAAAAATTGTCTAGATTGATAGAATCCGGCATGGTTACCGTAAACAACGTGCTCATATCTGATCCTCGTGTTCCGTTTGGGGGAGTCAAGCAGAGTGGGTTTGGCAGAGAACTTTCAAGATATGGAATGCTTGAATTTGTAAACGTCAAATCTGTAAGATACTATGACCAGCTAGTGCCATTTCATCACGTGGAATAGAGTTTTTTTACAATCTCAGGTCTAGCTAAATTAAAAAATTACAGTCCTACTTGTTGAATATGACCGCCGTAATTATTCCAGCTCCGATAATTGCACCTAATCCCAAAAACAGGATATCAAATGCTATTACTTTCTTGAATGGAGCACGGACCTCTGCTGACCACACTGTAGGTTTTGGTTTGTCTGTCATACCTATAGTTGGTGATACAAGATGATAAGATCTCATAAGCTTGTTTTATTATTGTTAAGCTGAAGTTGCTGAATTGATTATATTGTCTGAAAATTAATGGATTGTCTTTTCTGTTGTATGCCTGTAGCAAGAAACAAGGCAATGTACTATATAGCAAATTATCTGACAAGCTTGTTTTATAATGGACCATGTTTTTCATCTGTTTGAAATGAAGTATGTTGTAATCTCTGCAATTTTGCTTGCAGGCTTTGCAGCTTTATCTTTTTTAATTGTTGAAAATAACACCCATGTTTCAGAATGGGATCATACCTCATTTATCCAGGTGAATAAACCAGGTAACAAAATTGTAGATAAAATAATGGTTGACCTGAGTAAATATGGTCGTGAAGTAGTATGGATTGGAATGACTGCACTACTTTTCATTGTTGGCAAAAAAGATGGCCGAAAGGTTGCCGTTTTACTTACGATAACATTCTTGATTTTGATTCTACAGTCCTACTTGTTGAATATGACCGCCGTAATTATTCCAGCTCCGATAATTGCACCTAATCCCAAAAACAGGATATCAAATGCTATTACTTTCTTGAATGGAGCACGGACCTCTGCTGACCACACTGTAGGTTTTGGTTTGTCTGTCATACCTATAGTTGGTGATACAAGATGATAAGATCTCATAAGCTTGTTTTATTATTGTTAAGCTAAGTTGCTGAATTGATTATATTGTCTGAAAATTAATGGATTGTCTTTTCTGTTGTATGCCTGTAGCAAGAAACAAGGCAATGTACTATATAGCAAATTATCTGACAAGCTTGTTTTATAATGGACCATGTTTTTCATCTGTTTGAAATGAAGTATGTTGTAATCTCTGCAATTTTGCTTGCAGGCTTTGCAGCTTTATCTTTTTTAATTGTTGAAAATAACACCCATGTTTCAGAATGGGATCATACCTCATTTATCCAGGTGAATAAACCAGGTAACAAAATTGTAGATAAAATAATGGTTGACCTGAGTAAATATGGTCGTGAAGTAGTATGGATTGGAATGACTGCACTACTTTTCATTGTTGGCAAAAAAGATGGCCGAAAGGTTGCCGTTTTACTTACGATAACATTCTTGATTTTGATTCCTCTTGGAACCATACTAAAATCTGAGGTAGATAGACCACGACCTGCTTCGTCTAGTGACAATCTGCTTGTAGCAAACGAAACTGATCCATCATTTCCATCTGGTCATGCAACAATTGTATCAGGAGGCGCAGCCATACTTCTTTTGAGATTTAACAGGGGAAGACAGATGATTGCAGCAATAATTCTTGGAATTGAGGCATTACTTGTTTCATATTCTAGAGTCTATGTAGGTGCACACTATCCGCTAGATGTGGTTGGTGGAATATTGCTTGGTACTGGTATTGCATGCGTAGTAATTGCCTCAAGCAAATACATGGGACCAATTTTTTCTCGTATTGATTCTATGAAGAGATAACTTGTTTTTTCATGTGTAATGACAAGTCATTTAGAAAACCAATAATACTGGATATCTATCACAGAGAGTGAAAATAATTCATGATAGATCCTGAAGTGCAAAAGACCAGAAATATGACATTTGAAATCAATCCTGTCATAGTAAACAGATGGTCTCCACGATCATTTGCACCATGTGATATTAGTGACAAGGACTTGTTTTCTCTTTTTGAATCTGCACGATGGGCACCATCCTCTTCTAACAGCCAACCTTGGAGATTTATCTATGCAAAGAGAAATTCTGAAAACTGGAATAATTTTTTTAATTTACTGATTGATTTTAACAAACAGTGGTGTGTCGATGCTGCTGCTTTGGTAGTAGTTGTATCTCGAAAGAACTTTGAAAATAATGGACAGACATCAATAACTCATCAATTTGATACTGGTGCGGCATGGGAAAATCTTGCACTTCAGGCAGTTTCTCAGGGGCTGGCTACACACGCAATGGCTGGATTTGATCATGACATGGCAAGAAATACACTGCAAGTACCTGATGACTATGAAGTGATGGTAATGATTGCAATAGGGAAAAGAGGATCAAAAGAAAAATTATCTCCTGAACTCCAAGCTCGTGAAACTCCTAACACTAGAAAACCATTATCAGAAATTGTAATGGCTGGCAAGTTTGGCAATAATATTCCTCCGCCATGACTGGAAACATGACTCCTGAGGTTGCACAATTAATTGAAGGCAAAAACTTGGCATTTATAGCCACACTGATGAAAAATAACTCGCCTCAGATAACTCCTGTATGGGTAGACTTGGTAGATGGAAAAATTCTTGTAAATACTGCAGAAGGTAGGGTGAAACAAAGAAATGTTTCAAGAGATCCACGGATTGCAATTTCCATAGTTGACAGAAATAATCCGTACAACATGGTTACAATTCAGGGTCAAGTGGTCGAACAGACAACTGAGAATGCTGACAGCCATATTGACAAGATGGCAAAAAAATATCTTGGAGTGGACAAGTATCCATTTGCGATGCCTGGAGAAAAGAGAATACTGCTAAAGATTGTACCTAAAAAAATATTTCACATGGCACCGCGTTCCTAATTTCAGATCTCTACCTTTGGCTGTCTTTGGAAAATAATTAATAATACAATATTATGACCTAATTCCATCTTGCCAGTTCCGATAAACACAGGCGACACAGCCTGGCTTATGATAGCATCTAGCTTGGTGTTGCTTATGATACCTGCACTGGGTATGTTCGAAGCTGGCCTTTTAAGACAAAAAAATGCAGTCTCGGTCTTTATGCAGATCTTCTTTGGTCTTGCATTACTTAGTGTGATGTGGTTTACAGTTGGATTTAGTCTAACTTTTGGTCCTGATACTGGTGAAGGACTAACTGGAAACACAGACTGGAGATTTTTACACGGTGTCTCACAAAAGGAAGGACTCTCTTATGCTCCAACTGTACCGGGAGTCTCATTTGCAATGTTTCAGATGATGTTTGCTGTGATCACACCCTTGATTCTTACGGGTGCTGTTGCAGAGAGAATGAAGTTTAGCGCATATGTCTTGTTTATTGTTGCTTGGAGTGCATTGATCTACTATCCGTTGGTTCACTGGATCTGGGGAGATGGATGGCTGCACAAGCTTGGAGTAGTTGACTTTGCAGGAGGGATGATAATCCACACCACAACAGGTGTTGGAGGAATTGCAGCTGCTCTAGTGCTTGGCAAAAGACTTGGATTTGGTCCTGGTATCATGGTTCCACATAATATTCCACTTGCAGTTCTTGGTTCTTCTCTTCTCTGGCTTGGTTGGTTTGGATTTAACGCTGGCAGCGCCTACTCTGCAGGTTCTCTTTCTGGCATTACAATTGTAAATACACAGATGGCGTCTGCTGTATCATGTCTTATTTGGGTTGTAATATTCTGGATAAGGACACGAAAGTCTAGTATTATTGCTGCAATCAACGGTGCAGTTGCAGGTCTTGCTGGAATTACTCCAGCTTCTGGGTATGTGGGAGTTGAATTTGCTGTAGTGATTGGAATTGTAGTAGGTTTTGCATCGTCACTTATGGTACCAGTGTTCAAAGAGAAATTGAAAATTGATGATGCACTTGACATTGGTGCAGTTCATGGTGTTTCGGGAATTATCGGTTCACTTCTTGTGGGAGTATTTGCCAACTCTGCAGTAAACCACCTTGGAATAAATGGTTGGCTATATGGAAATCCGGGACAATTGGAAGCCCAGGCAATTGGGGTTGGTATTGCGGTATTGATGGGATTTGGTGGTACGTGGGTAATTCTCAAGATACTAAAAGCTTTGATTCCAATAAGGGTAAGCCCAGGTGTGGAAGAGGCAGGACTTGACATTGAAGAGCATGCCGAAAGGGCATACTCTGACGAAGAAGAATATGGCAAACTTTGACTGTCTGATAATTTGGAATATCTTAAAATATAAAATTGATATCTATTGTATTAGATGGGTGGATTTGAGAAGAACTGTCCTGTATGTGGCAAGAAATTTACCAGTCTGATAGAGTATACTAATCATATTGGTATTGATCACAAAGACATACCACCTGAACAAATATTGAAAATCAACAAGGAAGACAAGTGGTCGTTTTCAAGCAAGTGATGATACCATCACTTGGAATCGTTTTGAAATTTCTTTAAGAGCAGATCAATTTTTTTATCAAGTTCTTGTATTGCATCAAACGAGCTTTCGTGCTTGTCATCAAAATCTGCAAGTTTTTTTAAAATGTCACTGTGATTCTCCTCTAGTTTTTCTATTCTACCTAGTATCTTGTCTTGCTGCTCTGATGTTCTGTTTTGTCTATTGTATATCCACCAACTGACGATTCCACCAATTATTGCACCACCTATGATTCCAAGGTATGTTGAAGATGCATTGCTCATATCCATGCAATTCTTTGAAATTTCTGTCATACATCCCCAAATGTCTAAAACTAGAGGTAACATGCTGATATGTAAAAAACAGCGTATATGATGTTTTTACATTGTCTATGAGTATCAATTAACGATGTTGTGAAATGATTGTAAGTATGATTATTCAAGGTACTGTGCTATTACCTAGTTAGGTTTGATGGCTTATTTGATCTTGACCAAGAATTCTGCTATTTGTTCTTGATATGAGAACTCGTCAAGATACTTGCTCACGTTTTCCACAATTTCGTAATGTGATGCACCAAAGAGATCTTTGAGAGTTTTGCTTAGGTACTCTGGATGTTCATAACAATCTGCTATGCCACAATTGAATTCTTTGTATAATTCTGACTGGACTTTTTCCAAGGTACTCTTACTCATCTTCAATAATGTGTGCTCTATTGCAAGTATCACTATTGTTTTCCATGCCTTGCTGTCTATCTTACTCATGGTCTCGCTCCTTGCTTGGAATATTCTCTAATGTCTTCATGTATGCAATCTCTACTTGCAAGATATGTTCATTTTACATGTGTGATATGAAAGGAGGTTGGAACTTACGCACGATCATTGGTTCCAATGTGGAACTGGAACCAATATGTGATACCTAAATCTTGGCAGAAAAATCACTTTCTGTAAAGAAGATAAGATTTGTGCATGATTGTTGATATATTGTTCAATTATATGCCATGACCATAATTTACTATATCATGTCAGATGACAACGATAATTCTGATTTTCTTGTCAAGGCACAAGAGCACATTGAGGTAATCAGTACAGAAGATGAAAGGATAAAGATAATTGGTGAGGAACTTGCAAATGATACCGGCAGGGCAATCTTTGGTAAAATATCTCAAGGGATTCTAAGCACAAACGATCTGGCAAAATCATTAAACATTTCACTTCCTCTTGTTAACTGGCATATCACTCGCTTACTTGGGGTGGGATTGATTAAAGTAGAAAAGATTGAACTAAGCTCAAAAAATAAAAAAATGAAATACTATGGTCCAGTCAAAACAGCGTTTGTAATTGTACCGCCTACAAGTCCAACTGAAAACAATGTTTCAAAAACGAAAAAAGAAGCCATATTCTTACAGTTGCGTCATTATTTGGCAAGTATTGCTGCATTTGTTATAGTTGGTCCTATGATCTACCTCGTACAGAAAAACCAGATTGCAAACCCTGAACCAGTTCCAGAAATTGCACAAAAAAGCCTTTTACACACAACTGATTCATTACGAAGTAATGTATCAATTGCGCCATTTGCTGCATCAAATGTACAACTAAGTCCAGAACCATCTGTTGTATCTGCAGATCCTATGATGATTGCAATTGCAATAGCTGGAGCAACTGTCGCATTTTTTTCAGTATTTTTTGGAATACGTATATTTCGAAAATTACACAAAATAAAAAAATAGTGTAAAATTATATTTTGGCAAAGTTTTGATGAAAAATACATCATGTTATCAATTATGTTGGAAATTTTTAAAAAAAATTAAGTTAAAATGAAATTTAATCAAAGCCTATAAGCTCTACAGGCGTAATGGTATCTAATGACAACTCGGAAAAAAACTATGTTTGCAACGATTGCAGCAATCTTGATTGTTTCAACTGCAATATTTGCAAGCCTAGAGATTTCTCAACAAGGGGCCTATGGACAACAAGCGCCTGTAATACCAGCATCGCGAGAAAGAACAGCATCTGTTACCGGCTCTGCAACTACATCTATTGCACCGGACATGGTTACTGTTCAGTTTGGCGTTGATACTCAGGCAAAGACTGCCAAAGATGCAATAAGCACAAACGCTCAAATGATGAATGCAGTGGTAAGCGCTGTTCAGAATATTGGTATAACCAAAGACGAGATCAGCACAGCTGGATTTTCAATTTATCCGGTGTACAATGACACTGTACCTGATCTAGTAACTGGTATACACAAGTCTGTTCTTGCAGGCTATCAGGTTTCAAATACTTTGTATGTCAAGACAACCAAACTATCTCTTGCAGGAAGTGTTGTTGATGCCGCAGTTGGCGCAGGTGCAAATAGAGTAGACAACATCTCGTTCTCACTCTCTCCTGACAAACAACAAAGCATGCAAGATAGTTTACTAGGACAAGCTGTTTTGAATGCCCAGTCAAGGGCAGAAAAGGCAATTGATCCTCTAGGCCAGAAAATAATAGGAGTAAAAATGGTAAACTTGTCAGAGTTTAACATGGCACCAGTTCCAATGTATTATGGGGCCAAGTCTATGGCTGCTGACATGTCAACACCAGTATTTACTGCAAACCAACAAGTAACAACTACTGTAGATGTAACCTTCTTAATCGGAGACAAGTAGTTTTACATTTTTTCATTTTTTTGAACATTCTATGGCACTGTGACAGTAAAATCATTGTCCTGTACTTTTGTTCATGTGGAATATTTTTCCAAAAAACTAGTTTTTCATGATTACATTTCAAAATTACATGTCTCCAAAAATCTCATATATTATGAACGCCATATATTATAGTTGGAAACCGCATATGTCATGATTAACTGCGAAATGGGTGCGGAGGGGACAATTGTAGACGGTGTGAAATCAATAGATTCAGTAAAAGAAGTGTCAGGTGTATTTGGCAACTATGATGTCATAGTGAAATTAGAGTGCACAAACGTTGATGAGATACGTGAAACAATAGCGCAAAAGATACGCCTGCTGTCAAATGTACGCTGTACTACCACACTGATGTGTGCTAACTAGGTGCAAAAATGCCAAAGCATTTCCCTCTGTTATTGTTAAAATTACTGCAACTAAAAACGTCTTTTAACCATGCTGTATTGGCAGCGCAGAAAACTCTTCCACAAAGCCAATATGTGAAGAATGTGGCCTTGGATACTATTCTGTACTTGCTGGATGTGGAATGAATGGTTAACACTAGTTTGCAGTTCTTGTTTTTCTCATATCCGTAAAGAAAATAATCGCACCTATGACAATCACTATGATTCCAAATTGGCTGATGATTGATAGTTGGTTGCTAATGGATAACATGTGGTAATTTGCATCAGCAATGTCACTTGAATTGGCTGGATTGATTGTAGGAATCAAATCAAGAACAGTTTGTGAGAGAAAGCGTCCTGCTAGGAACATGCCTACTCCTGCCAACAAAATTCCTATGCCTCTTCGTATCTTCATATTTTAGACAGTCTTGGAAGTATGATTACAAATGAAAATACTGTTACAATTACAACTAGTGACCCTGTAGGAAATTCAGGTATTATGTGGGGTTGTGACACAACGCCTGAAATTTCAGAATCTGAAAAACTATTTCCATTTAGATTTTCAAACCCTATGGTGATAGGACCGGTATAGTTTGTTGGAAAGTTAACATCTATTGTATTTGGATTGTCATTGTTATTGGTTGTACCACTGTTGTGAAATAGTAAGCCATTTTTGCCCTCTATGATGGAAAAATCATAATCTATTGAATTTACTGTCTTGTTTACTAGATATGGATCGAGAATTTGAAAACTAAACTTTGTTGTCTGGCCTGCAAGAATCTTTGGCGGATCCCAACTAAGACTGATCTTGTACTGGGCATTTCTTGTATATTGTATGATTGGAAATGCTGTTTGATTACTTGGAGATAAGGTAAAGTCCATCTCAGGCTTGGAGTTTTGTTGTTGTGCGGCAATTGTGTTTAATTCTTGCTTGTATAATATCAGGTGCACAATTCTCTGACTATCTGAAGAATAGTCATCTATGCTCACTGCATTGTCTGGTAACGCTATGCCATTTACATGGGCATCATACTTTGTAACTATGAAACTGGAAAATGATCTTGGGATCTTTAATTCTTGGTGTACTACAGTTACTTGCTTCAAGTTGTCCTGGCTCCAGTTAAACGGCATGGAAAAACTCATCTGCTTGTTATTAGGATCATATTGGAAATTTCCAATTTGATCATAGTATGCAATGATTGTGACGTTCTGTTTTCCGTCATCTTTATCGGTTATGGGGTATTCATTGGTTATTGGAATTGATATTGCGGCATCATATGTTTTGCTTATTTGGTTGTTATACGAGCCCATTGTAAGTACGTTTATCTTGAATTTGTACAATCCGCCTGATGCAAAAACTGGGCCCTTTATCTGATAACTTCCACCATGGCCCAAAAGACCTGGAAGCAGTCCGCCTTGCTCATTTATTGAAGTTTCATTTGAAGAACTATCTGGTGCCACATTGAATAGAAAATTCCCACTATCACTCATAAACACATGACCAAAAAGTGCTTGATCATTTTTGAAAGCTGATACTGCAAGTGTCACCTGAGGTATTGGTTCTTGGGTTGATGCATCTTGCAAAATAAAATTTATCTGTGTTCCTACGTGGTTATTGTCAATCAAAAATGGTGATGAGTTTATTGATAAAGTGACATTTTTGTTTCCAATCATTTCAGGTGGCAATATCTCACTTGCAAGACCGTCTCCATATGCTGACATGAAAACAAAACTTGAAAGTAATGCGCATGAAACTAAGATTAGAATTGCAAGTCTTGCCAATTTGCAGAGTCTTATCTTGTCACTCTAAATAAATAGTAGGCATCTTCTCATTTGATCGCACTGACTGGATTCTTTACCTGTAATACCAATTTAGAAATAGTTTGATGCTATTCTATAGACTTGAGAATGTATCTGCAAAGTTGTATGCAGTTCTCTCAAGCAAGACTGGATTGTATTTTTCTATAATTTCATGTACCATGTCTACATTTTTCAAAAAGTATACTTTCTTTAGCTCTATGATTTTGATCTCTACTATTTGATCATCTACAAGTTTTGAAAGAAATGTGGAAACAGTAGAGGGCGCTTTGTTCACTTTCTGAACTATTTCATTAAATGACAATGACTTGCCTTCTAACAATGATAGTAAAATGTATCTCTGTGTGTCTCGTCTAAGACTAGTTATCAATATTGATTCTTCCTCTGTAACAAAGAGCGGGTAGAATCTGGTCTCACCTGACTTTCTATTTATTTTTACACTACCATTTTCCTCTAACTTTCTTGCGTGGTAACTTAGTACTCCATTTTTTAATCCTGTCTCTCTCATTATCTCTCTGAATTTTATTCCTGGATTTTTTTCAACGATGTTGATAATTTCTGTTTCTCTATTCATGACTAATCCTTCCTAAAGACACTGAGTGCAAACATTCCCAACGTTGACAATTCAAAAAAGTGTCCAATCTCTCCTGCAGGAAATGGACCCAAATAATATGTATACTGCCATGCTGCATCTACAAGAGATAATGCCTCTGCTATAACAAAGAGTGAGAATGCTAGCATTGTGAAAAATAATCTCTTAGTCTTGACTCTGGCATAGGCAATTGCTGATATTATACTCAAAAAGACTGCCAAGCTGATTCCACAAAGATGGATCAGTATGTGGAAAATCTGGAACTCGTGAAAAATATGTGGTAAAATTACAGGTATTGCCAAGATGCCTATGATTGAAAACATTATCACAGTCAGCAAATTAGATCTGTTTTCTATAATGCTGCTATACATGGACATGGCATACTTTAGTCAAAAATTGAATTTAAACGAACTGGTACAATCCCCGAATGATATCCTGTGTTTTATGAATTACACCCATGGCAAATGGTATATTCGGCAAATGTACCACTTTACTTATTTTATCTGGTACTGTTGTAACTGTTGCATATTGTTTCGGCTTCATCTGACTCGTTCTTTGTTGTGTGGCTAGTGCGCCCATACAACAAAGACTAGAGTTGAAATTTGAAAATCTTTGTTCTATCGTATCACACGAAATAACTTTTGTGATCTCATAATTTTCTTACATGACTTACGGCTTTTCGTAAATCTATTACACTTTTGCAATAGAAAAATGCTACAACCACTAGCAATCCTGAAATGGTTGGGGCCATAACTTGAGCGTAATCAAAGCCTAGATTTGGAATTACAGAAGAGATATTTTCCTGACTAGATTGATTATTTTGTGGCTGTCCTGCTGAAATTGAAACCGTAACAAGTGCATTTGCCCTTTCCTCTGCCATTATGATATCTCCCTCAGAATCTGATGTCAGCCATTGTACAGAACTACTTGCAGATGGAGTGTTTTTTTCAATAACATCGCCTGTTCTTGGGTCTATTATTGAAACTTTGTCAAAGGCGTGTTGTGCAACCCATATATTGTGATACTTGTCAAAGGCCATTCCATATGGGAGATTGTTGCGATTTGGATCAAGTTGGATTTTCTTAAATGTCTTGAGTAATGGATCAAAGACGGATATCGCATTACCGGTGTGTTCTGAAATGTATACCAATCCTGTCTGTGGGTCTAAAATTATTGCAGTGGGCTCGTTCATGGTATAATTTCCTGATGGCACAAATTCTGTTACTTTATTATTTGAAATATCAAGACTTGATATTTTTCCAATACTCTCTGCTATCCATATAATACCTTGAGTATTGTCAATTGCAATTCCTAATGGGTCTGATTTGTCTGACAACTTTATTGAATCAAACTTTGTTGTATTGGTATCAAACTTTAATATCTCATTAGTATTTGCAGAGGTGGCCCAGATTGTATTGTTATTATCTATTCCCATGCTTGTAATAATTCCTTGATTTGGGATTGGGTATACTTGATTTGAATTGTCATCTGGGTTGAAATGTCCAAGAACCTTTCTTTGATAGTCAATATACCAAAGGGTATCATGAGAGTCTAATGCCATGTATACTATACTGTTTAATCCATCGATTTTGTGTTCGGTATACTTGTCAGTTCCTAAATCAAAATCAAGTATCTTGCCACTGTTAAGGGTTGTATCTGAAACCCATATCTTGTTTCTACTGCTATCATAAACTGGATATCTGGGAGTACTGCTGTTTCCAGGAGTCTTGTATTCTGTCATGTCCAATTGTAAGTTGTTCAATTTTGGCTTGACAAACAAGTCGTATGACGATACCAAATTAAGTGAATTTTCTTTATTTTGTATTCCCTCTACCCTCACTGTCCAATGTCCTGGAAATCCAAAATCTGTATTTGTGGTAAAAGTTCCGGTATCTGTTTTGTTTGTATCAATTGTAATTGGTCCTATTCCACTATCTGTCTGTGTGAGTTTGAGTTGGGTAGAGTTCATGTCTATTTGATGTTTATTCGAGTCCCAAAATGACACTGTAAAATCATTATCCCCTGTAGCAAATGGACTCATTGATAAAACTATTCTGCTTCCATTTTCAATAAATCCTGTCTGAGAAAATCCGTTTGTGTTTGAATTGTCATTTGTGGTAAGTGCAAATACGTTATTTTGCAATGATTGTAACTGGTTTTGAAATTCACTTGATGGCAAACCTGAATCAACCAAAATTGCAACAGATGCAATTAATGCAATGCCAATGAATGCCTCTATCTTTACACTTGTACTAAATCTGGAAAGAATTGGTTTTACATCTGGTGATGTATTTTGTATTATGGTATTTCTTGTTGTTTGATTTGATATTGCCAAGATTGCTTTGTTACTTACAAACGCCTGGTGATATGCACCAAATGCTATCATGGCAGCAGCAAGTAAGAGTTTGATTATGAGAATCTTGCCATAAAATGATGCCAAAGTTAGTGCTAGGTTACCTTCTAATGCATAGAGTAAAAATGGACCCGTAATTACAACTGCGCCAAGTACAGCAGTTACAAGCATTGAGAATCTTGGAATTATAACTGATAATGTTACAAGGCTGATGCTAGAGTTTGTAATTTGTTTTATCTGTGGCATCGCAACAAATGCTAGATAGATTATTCCACCAATCCAAAGTGATGCAAATACGTTGTGACAAAAGTCCAACAAGAATGGGATTATCTGACCAGTAGCTGCACCATGGCTAATCAAACTTGTAGTTAGTAGCACTGAAAAACTCACACCAAGTAACAATAAGGAATGCTTTCTTGCGATTATTGTTGGAGTGTTTTTTGTTTTTTGATACATAACAAATGATACTGCAAACAAAGCAGATGCAACAATCATCCTTAGAATCCATATGTTTCCGAACTTTGTCGAGATTGCATCAAGAATACTTGCATTTATGGACAATGCTTGTACAATTATCATCGCAAAACCTGATGCTAAAATGATGATGGAGCCAATTACTGCCATCTTTGTCATACTGTTGTCTATCTTTGGTCTAATCTGTGCAAGTGAATCTGCTAGTTTTGGTATTCTGGATATTGGACTCCATAGCCACAGGGTAGATGCAGCAATGCCTGCTACTATGACTTGGCCTAAAAGTGATGGAAATCTTGCTACTGCTTCTGGTATTGAAACTTCTTGATAATTGCTTGATGTTAGATTGTTTGCAATACTAGTTGGAACATCTTGCCCAATCCCAAATGCAAATGCATCTTCAGTAACATGACCGTCTGTTTGATCTAAAACCTTTGTTGATATTGTGTATATGCCGTTTTTGAGGTTTGGTGGAAGGGACACACTCAGTGATTTTTGATCATCAGTGATGTAATGCTGATCATTTTCTTGAATCTGATTTCCATCAGAATCTAGTATTTTGATTTCACTATATCTTATGTCAACAGGATCACTAAAGTATACATCAACTTTAGCTGGTGGTGATGAAAGTGATTGTGATGCAGCGGGATCGCTTTTTTCCACAAATGCATGCTCATAAGATTTTGGCGCACTGGGAATTATAATGATGGATGAAATTACAATTATGATGAGAACTAGTTGTAATTTTGTTTTTTTATTAAACTTGAACATTTAATGAAATTGTAATCTCTGATTTACTATATTGCTCTTACTGAATTTGTGGTACAATCATCGAATACCTGTTGTTATGTTGGATGATTTTGATTTTTTTTAGAATCTAGTATTCGATTGTTGTACTACAAGGCTTTTAAATGACGCTGATTTTTATTTACATGTGAACAACAAACTAATTGCAGTGTTGCTATCTGTGATTATTGCTTCTGGTTTGATCTATACCCATCCTGCATTTGCCCACAATTTTGGTGGTGACGAAAGTGCATCATGGCTTGCCAAAATGACAGAAATCCGAACAGAAGTAGGTCTAGTTGCAAAACATGTCGGCGATAAGGATGCAATTGATTACTATTCTGACGCATTAGGTGAGTACTGGAATGTAAATGACACCAGAGAAATGGGAGAAAGAAATACTCTGTTACAAACTGAAATTCCAGCTACCATAAACGCGACTCTATCTGATGCAAAGACAGGAAACCAGAATGCTGTAAATGATGATATTACAAAACTTAATGGTTATCTTGACGAGTCAATACCTGTGAGAGTAGATGCTGACAAGCTGAACAACTCTACAGTACAGGCACTGGCTGTTGTATTTGTACAAAAAGAGGCCTTGGAAAAATATGCTGACGCATTAAATACAACAACTGATCTAAATGACATGTCACAAATGAACATGTCTGGAGCAAGTATGTCTAGTGGTATGTCAATGTCAAGTACTATTGTAGATGCAAATGCCTATGAAAACTCGATAGGACTTGCAACTGCAGCACAAAGTATGTTCAGTGATCTTACTGCAAAGAATCCTGGTCAATCTGATGCAAATGCCAAGATATCTGCAGCATTTACAAAACTAGTACAAGATCTAAATAACAAATCTGATGTAAATACTATCATGAATGATGTTCATGTCAATATTCATCCTGTTATAATAAGCGCTTACAGCATACAGGGTCTTGATGTAACAACGACCAGTACTATTCCAGCAGTACCTGAATTTCCGTTACCCGCACTCTTGGCTGTAATTTCAATTGCGGGTGTAGTTGTAGCAACTAGATTCAGACCACGACTTGGATTTTAAATCTGTAGAGCAATGACTACGATAACTAAAATCTTAGTTCCTATTGTTTTTTCAATACTAATAGCTTCAATCATACTCATGTCACCAATTTCTATAAAACCCGCAGAGGCTCACATTACAAAGGTTTACGGAAATTATATTGTCCAAGTCGGTTGGGATGATGAGCCTGTGTATACTGGGTTGATGAATGCAGCACAGGTGACAGTAAAGAAGGGAAGCGGTGATAGTGCAACACCTGTGATTAATGCACTAAAAAATATGGAAGTTTCTGTAAAGTATGGCAGTGTAACAAAACCGCTTGACTTTCTTCCTAGTAGTGTTGTTGATGGACAATATCATGCAGTATTGATTCCAACAAGAGTTGGGACCTATAGTCTTGTCTTGAAAGGTGATGTGGAAAATCAGGCAATTGATGATGAAATTCCATTGGATGATGTGAACAGTGTTGACACCTTGAACTTTCCATCATCTGCTGATTCGTCACCTGATACATCTGTAAATGTGAACCAGATGGGCGCTGTGGTAAGTCAATTAACAAGTGATATAGAAGATGCAAAAAACAATGCAGATGCTGCATCTAAGAGTGTCTCAAATGTTGTACAATCTTTCCAACAAGTCAAGGATACTACTGATAAATTATACATGATAAGCATGGCAGGAATTGGAATTGGTGTGGCAGGAGTCGTAATTGCAGTTACTGCAATTACACGCAACAAGCAACAAAACTAGTCTTTTTTGAAATTAGAGACTCTGCTGTAATTTGGTTTGTCAAACTCGTGATTTTGAGTATATTTCGTTGTGGTATCTTTGATTTTGTATAAAAATACATGTGACTAGGTTTTGCAAATCCTAGTCTATTTAATTTAGAATGATGTGTATTGGTACAACAAGGAAGATTAGAGATTTGAAATGCAAAGGAATTTGCTATAGATTTGCGGCAAAAAAGCCATTGGGAGGATATAGATTTGCAGCAGGACAAAGGCCTTGCTCTGTTTGTGGAATATTTGTGGACTCGCTATCAATTGGGGTACGATGTCCTTGCTGTAATAACAAATTGAGATTAAATTCAAGAAATGCAAAGTCGAGAAAAAATAGGTTCAACCTTGGTAATTATCCAATACTGGAAAAGGCAAATCACTTGATGAAATCAATTCATGGTACTATATCCGAACCCGATCAAGTGATAACATCTAAACTAGTTTTAAATAAGTAAAGAGACTATTTGGAATTGATAAATATGGATACTAAAGATTTGCATGAAAAAGAGGAAAAACCTGGAAACGAAAAAGAGGTTAAAGTAGATGATAAAATGGTCCAAATCATAATTGATAGTTCATCTGATGTATCCCTTGATGATTTTCAGATAAATGACAAGAAAGTCTTGTCATTGTTAAATCAAGATAGTGACATCAATGATAGCAAATACACGTTCAATGGACTTGTGCGAAAATTAGGAATTCATCAACAAAGCTTGGCACGATCGTTACATAGGTTGGAAAGTGCAGGACTTGTAAAAAAAACAGATTATGGTTACAAACTTACAAAAAATCTTGACTCTGTGCTTGCAAAGAAATCAAGAATTGATCTTGAAAATCTTTCAAAGACAATCTCACATCCAGATGCTCAATTTGAGCAAATAATTCAGCTGTACATTCCAACCACTGTCAAAGTTGAAAATGTTGTGGACAAATTACTTGGCAAATGGTTTGGGACACTTAGGTGGATTGGCATAGTTGAGGGTGATGGAGGGTATGTGTTACAGTGGACAAGCAATGACAAGTATCGTGTCAACCTAAAATTGGTTACAAGATATGCAGTTGTGGAAAGTGATGCAGTGGGTGCAAAAGACAAGTCTGATGCCACCATAAACGCACACCGTATACTTGAGCATATAGCCAAATTGCTCAAAGAGGGCCAAGGACGACCTGATGGAAAAAACCGATACAGTTCATTTGGCATGTATAACTAAGAGTCTATCTAACATTACTTTTGTATTCTATGACACGAAATATTATAAAATAGAACATTAACGTCTTGAAATGGATTCTCATTCTGAACCGTACAGGTTGGCCGTAATATCATACGTGGAACTTGTGCTGATGAGACGAGGGAATGCAAATTATCATTTGGTATTGGCAAAACTTGATTCTCTTTATAATTGCAAAATTGTAGATTGCTATGACCATCCTCAATATCTTAAGACCATACTCAAGGAAGTATATCGTGATGAATATTCTTCCATCATATCTCAAATCAAATCATATCTTGGAGAATTGGTTGATGTCAAAGAAATAATTGATTTTTTTAAAATTATGGAAGTTTAGGATCAGACTTTTATGTTATGAATACATATTATACGTGTGATTACAAACAATTCTACAAAAAAACATGGACTGCGAATTCTAAAAGGGGTAAAAATAATCCTCAAAAGCATCGTATTGGATTTTGAAGAATCAGAATCACCAAAAAAACCATAACTCTCTTTGTCTTATCTGGTGACAATCTCAACCAAGTTTTGTGCATTCATTATGGCGTTTACCTGACATGACATGATGCTTTTTGGCTATGTATGTACCCATGATACATTTCTTGGTTTTAAAAAAAAGAAGTAGGACTGGCTCTATGCAGTATCTGTACGTATCTTACGAAATGCCTTTCCAGGTTCTATTATTCCTGTTTCAACTATGGGTTTCTCCCCAAGGGATTTCTCAATTGCCTTTCTGCCAAGTTCTACTGCTTGATCCAATTTCATGTCCTTGCTGTACTCTTTTGTTATTACCTCAAGTGCAGTCTCGGATGCTTGACCTATTGCAAACCCGGAACCTCTAAAAAAAGTCCCGCTTGGGTCTACTTGATACAACTGGATTCCAGTCTGGTCTTCACCAACAATTATCACAGATGCTGCCTGTGGTCTTACTGCATATGTTGTAAAGTTGTGGAGGAAACTGCTGAGATGTTTTGCCAAAGAATCCACATCTATTGGTGTTTCATATGTGAGCCTGTGTTTTTGTGATTCTAGTCGTAGTGTGTCAATTCACTGCAGAATGTCTCCAATGTATCCTGCACCTGTTGCACCAATGTGGAAATCTATTGGAAATATTTTTTCAGAAGGTTCCATCAGTGGATGTGTTGGCTTTATCTGACTTGCAATCATTGCAAAGTTTGGAGTCCTGATTCCAATGGTTGTAGAACCTCTGCTTACAGCTTCCAATGCACTATCTACAAGAACTAGTCTTCCTTGTGGGCCGTAGAACGGAAATCTATTGCCGTTTTGGCTTGACTCTGACATTTATGCCACTGCCTCCTTTTGCAAGTTTTGTATGGTCAAAATGTTTATGCCATTTCCAGAACCTGGATCTCTTTCCATTGCTGCAGATACTGCACGTGATGCAATCTCGCTTGCCTGGTTGTTTGTTATGTCCTTGTTGTACAAGCTCTCAAGTACTCCGTATGCAATAGGTGAGCCTGATCCGGATGACGCAAAATCTTCTTCCGTGATTGCTCCACTCATGTCTGCTGCAAAAACATGTGCTCCGTCTCTATCAACCCCTGCAACCAGTAGTTCCACGTAATATGGCTGGTAATTTCTAAGACCTGCATACGTAATGTTTGCAATCAATCTGGTAGCCTCTTTAATGGTCAAGGGGAATCCTCTCCTTAATTCCATTAGCCTTCGTTCTGCTTTTGCTACTTTGATGATGTATTCTGCGTCTGAGAGTTGTCCTGCAATTGCAACAGCTAGTGTATCGTCTATCTTTGCAATTTTTTGTACTATCTTTGATCCGATAAAAAAGCCCTTACTTGCTCTCCTATCTGATCCTAGTACTACTCCATCTTTTGTCTTGATTCCGACTATTGTTGTCATGGTATCATTACGGCATCTGGGAATTAATTGACTAGGGATGGCAAAAACTAGTCACTCTAAACAAATGAATAGTGTTTTATTAGTTGTTTTGACATGGTATGGTACCATGAAAGACATCAATGAGATAATGCCAAAAGTTCCAAACATGAAATGGGGCGCACTGACCAACGCATTTCCAACAAATGACAAGATAAAAGAAATGGATAAACTCTTTCCACATGACGGTCGATGGCATACTGTATTTGAAGAACCAGAACAGGTTTTCGTTGATGGTGTAAGAATTTGGAAAAAAGATCCTAGCAAGTTGAGCTAGACTTTAATCTGCAATAAATCTCTGATCTGCAATTCCTATTATTCTCAGTTCTGTTTGTCCCTTGAGCGATTTGATTATAAAATATGGCTCACCCCATCTTCTATAATGGACTAGTTTTTCATCTCCTGTAATATGTACTGCAATAACATTTCCTATCTCTGGGATGTTGACTGTATGAAATGTTGCCAGTCTTTCTTTGATTGTTCTATTTTGCTCTGTTTGCATGAATATGAAATCTGCAGCGCCATTTTCGTACAATTCCATTACTGGAATGAATGGGTTTGATGTCTCCTCTGTTACGTGATTTATCATATAGCTGTTGAAATGGTATCTGGCATACTCTTCCATGTGTTCTGCCTCATTTCGATATGTACAGGGTGAATCTCTATCAAATACTATGTTGTAGGTGTGTGGTACATCGTTTTTCTGACCCTGAATTGATGAATATAGTGCTGCTAGGCCAAATCTCTTGGCTTTTGCATTTGTCAATCCAAATAACTCGTGAAATGCTTCATAATTTCCATTCTTTTTTGATTTCTCTATTGATTCCATCATGGGAACTCCCATGGCAGCGCAAAGAGATGTGCTATATCTATCCGCAAATGGTCTAAATGATTCAGTTGCCTTTTCCTTTAGCTTGTTTAGATGTGCTATTTTTTTCTCAAATTCTTCAAGTGATTCATACCTAAATGTCTTGGATTCATCTATTGCATCTACTTTATTCAAAGACTGTTTTATCAGGGATATGGTTTTTTTATCGATCTGATATTTTTTTATTATATTTTCTAGTATGATGATATCGATCTCATTTAGCATGATCTGTTTTTACATAATGGCATAGAGTTAAATTTCCTTTGGGACTTGTTATTCAATAATTGGCACAGCGCATAAAACAAGCAGATCCATATGGTCAGATCTTACAACTTGACAATACCATTCGTTTTGTTGGTAGGATAAAGGATAGGAAGTTAGTCACATTTGCTAGACAATCGAATGCTTCGCCATTACTTGATGAAGAACTAAGCAATATGGTTCACTATCAAGCATCAGTCAAGGCCTCTTGGGATGAAATGTTCAATGAGAAATTAGGCAAGACCAACTGGATGATAACATCCAAAGAAAAAGTAAAACTCATCACTTTGTTTCTTGACGATGGATTGTTGATACTATCTACTGAGCCTGAATCAGATCATGATGAGATAATTCAAAAGATAAAAAATCTTAACGTAAAATTATAGTCCTGTTGAAAATTACTTGAATTGGCTTTTGTTTATCAGCTAATGTTATGAAAACTAATCTTTGCTATTGAACGAATCCTATATCTGGTTATGTCTCTACTACAACTGAAAGTTAGATCAAAATGTAATTCACATAACATGTGTATAGTCAGCATTTTGACCGTGTAATACTTTCATGGAGAGGTCCTACCAAAGACATCTCTCCAATTTTTTTGTAATCCTTTTTACTCGTAAACCCATGTATGGCGATTCTTTAATTTTACGTCTGGGTTTCTCTAAGGAGATATCCATTGTTTCTTTTTGCCATATTCTGTGAGGGTACGGTATATTCGGTCAAACGATTCTTGCTGCATGGTTCCATGTTCGATTGTTCTCTGGATGATGGTTTCTAGCTTGATTTGCTTTTCACGAATCATCTTCATTATTTCATCAAACATTTGCTTTATTAGTTCGGATTCGGCATCCTCTGGTTCTTTAGACATGTTATCCAATTATGTTGAAAAAACTTAAGGATTATTTAATTGAGATACATTACAGGGATACATGAGCGCTAATACCATAAAAAAGGCCAAAGCCCTTGCAAAAGATGGTGTAGTCATGATTGATGATGACCTGTACCAAGTAAAATCCTCAAGTGATCCTTCCAAGTCATACATGGTGACATCAGACAGCTGTGACTGTGAGGGATTCAAGAATTTCTATAAATTTCATCATGGAAAAGGACTAAAGGCAAACTGTTCTCACATTGAAGCTGTAAAAATCTTCAAGAACATGTCAAGTGAAAAATAAAATTCTATAAAAATTAATCATACAAGTTATGAGATAACATCACGTAGCACCTTTGTATAAAATCAAATATTCATCTGGTCTGTCCCGTTCTTTTTTTGCTTGTAGTGCATCTTGGTATCTTTCATAATGTGCAATAAAGTAAAGTCTTCTTCCAAATGATTCAAAGTAATCAATTCCACACAAGTCAAATCCTGACTCTGGTGTAAGTGTCTTTTTTTCCTCTTCTGTTACATCAGAACTCATTTGATTCCATCACACCTTGTTTTGTTTTATAATGTTCTAGTTTAAGATAATACCTTTGAGCTCTTCTGGTTCCTCTATGACGTGATCAGGATGGAATTTGAGCAAAGCGTTTTTGCTGTTATAGCCCCATGATACTCCTATCACTCTGATTCCTGCCTTTTTTGCTGCCTCTACATCTCTTATCTCGTCACCTACATAGATCAGGTCTTCATGCGAAATGGTTTTCTCCTTCATCATTTTTTTCAATAACCTGCTCTTGCCAAATACTGCTCTTCCTGAATAGACAAAATCAAACAACTCTAAATCGTTTTTCTTCAAAAATTCTACTACATTCTCTCTGGAATTTGTAGTCAATATTCCTAGAACGCATCCATTTTCTTTGAGGTGTACAAGCGTCTCTCTCATGTCAACTGCTGTCTTTAGATTGACTATTTCTTTATTCATCTCAAATCTTATTTTTCTTGCTACAATTGGGAGTTTGAATATTGATATTCCTAGATGCTTTAGGACTGCACTTGGTTTTTTTTCTCGTAGTTTCGGTAAATCACTGAGTGGAATTTTTTTGTATCCGTAATGATCTGCAAACTTGTTTGCAATTCGTATGACTACTGATAATGTATCTGCTATAGTACCGTCAAAATCAAAGATTACTGTACGCACTAGGATTTTGCAAGAAATTGCCGTTAAAGATTGTTGTGAATCAAGTTTTCATTATTTATTGGTCAAGTACATGTGCTTATGATATTCTTGATTTTTGGAATGGTTGTATAGAACACTTTATTCTTTGATTTTGTCCCGTCCTTGTCTGATCGCACAAACTTGGTTCTGCATATCGATCAAATTGGTGTTGACTTGTACTTGTTGTCAAACATTCTAAAAATATAATATCCGCAGATTTTAACCCTTGATAATGAAATCCTCCCTTCTTGATGAGGCGTATGAGTTATGTGAGGAAGGCAAGTATACTCTGGCACTAGAATTCTATGATCTAATTTTATTCAAAGAACCAAAAAACATCACTGCCCTGATAAACAAGGGTGTTACACTGCAAACACTTGGAAAACACACCAAGGCAATAAAATGCTATGATGAGGCGTTAGAGATTGAAAAGAACAACTTGGATGCTCTTGTAAACAAAGGCTCTGTATTGCATACCCTTGAAAAATATCATGATGCAATAGACTGCTATGACATGGTGCTAAAGATTCAACCAAAATATGCCCTGGCAATGGCATACAAGGGTCTCTCACTAGGTGAGATTGGCTTGCTAAAAGATGCAATAAAATGCTTTAACGCTGCTCTGAAGATTGATAAAAAATTTGACTTGGCATTGAACAACAAAACAATTGCATTAGAGCTTTTAAAAAATAATACCAAACTAAAACCAAAACTCCTAAAAAAGACTAGTACGATAAAATAAAATTTGTTTATAGTTACTGTATTTGTGCTTGCTCGACAAACCTCTCAAATCCATATTGCAAAGCATCTGATACTGAATTGTCTGGAACAAAATTAATCATCCATGCTAAAAGCCCTGATGTTTTTACGTCCAAGGATATGTTTGTAATTGTTCCACCATCTTTTTGACCATGAAAGCCCCATGTCTTTTCCAAACTAGTAGTCATGACGGTTCCTTTGAGGTCTCCTGAAACCACTTGAACTACATAATTTCCATTTGAATCAGTCTTGCATATTGCCTGGGTGTCAAAAAATATACCATTTATTCCTGCACTGATATCTACAAGTCCGGTGTTGTTATCTAGTATCTTGACAGATTTTACATTATCTGGAAATATTTTAGAATATTGTGATACGTCTGTTATTGCATTGAGTAAAGATTCCTCTCTTACGTCAGAAACCTTTTGCAACGTGATCATCCTGTCTGCATATGATGATGGAAACGAAAAGACTGTAACCGCTATTATGATGATGGCAAGAGCAAACTGTAATGATTTCGTATCATGTTTTTGCATGACTTGTCAACCATGTCTGAAACTTTGACTCGAAAAATCTGAATATCTTGTATTCTGACATGGCGTAATATTTGACTGGTTGGTATATAACTATTGGTATACCAATCATTTGTATACCAGTATATCCTATAGTTATCATGCGTAAATTGGATCTAAGTGATAGTATGGGAGCATTGATTGCGCTTGCGGCAAAATCCCAGGAACGGCTTGCAGAAATGGAGATGAAAAAACAGCTAAAATTAACTCCAGCACAGTGGAAAATCATTCTAGTTCTCAATATCGTTGATGGGCCAACCCAAAAAGAGATCGCAGAAAAAATTAATGTTGATGGAAGTACACTTGTACCAGTGATAGATACAATGGTGAAAAATGGCTTGGTAACAAGAAAAGCAGACTCTGTGGATAGAAGAAACAATAGAATATTTCTTACAAAAAAAGCTGAATCAACAGTAGATTCTATAATTGTAATAATTCTCCAAATTCGAAAGATGATTTATCGTGAGATATCTGAAGATGACCTAAACATCACCAGAGATGTTTTAAAATCTTTAATTAAAAATTCTGACTCTGCAATAAGCGAAATCAAATCTGCATCTGGAAAGGGTAGCTCATGAATATATCCAACATGAAAGGATTTCTTGTCATTTTACTTTTGTTGCCAATGTCTCTTTCTTATGCAGCTCCTGCAGCTCCTGGAACTGTTCTGACTTTTTATGTAACTGATTCTAACTTGTCAACAGACCATCGTGCAGTTATGACCGTATCTACATCTGGGCTTGTTGATTTTACAATAAACGGAGTTCCAATATCTGGGCCAGGTGAAATGGTAGAAACTGGTATGGATACTGGAGTTTTTCAACTTGAGCTCACACTACCAGACTCTGTCAATGGCAAGCCATTACAAAATGGTGATGTTGTTCTGATGACATACCATCAAGCGGCAGACTATTCTGGAAATCCAACTGATGTAACACAATCGCAAGTTCTGTCAGGTGCACCTCCAAGCCCTGTAGAAAGCTCATCGCCAAATGTTCGAATTGGACAATACTTTAAACTGGATATCTATGCGCCAAACTATAATCTTGATTCGCAGACACCTGATGACATTCCTCTTAGTATGATTGAGGTTCATATGGGTGGGGCACAAACCACGCTAGCAGATAGTGCCTTTCAAGTCAACCCGTATACAATGAGGGAGACTGGGCCTGATACTGGTACGTTTGAGGTAAATGTCAAGATACCAAAATCCTTTGACGGGTTTCCAGTAGATATGGGCTCTACACTAGAATTTCGGTTCAATGATCAATCCATGCCTTCAAGTGTGTTTCTGACGGTAGGTGGTGGATCGTACAGTGCACCTTCATACAACTCTGGTTCTAGCGTATCTAGTTCAAACTCTGATTCCAGTGGAACACAACATTTGGTTCCACCCACACCGCAGGTATTCTATGCAACAAATTCCGTTGGAACAAATGTCAATTATCTGAATTCTACCGTCTTGTCCAATCTACAAGGACCAATATGCAGTCCGACCTCTGGCTCTTTTTTCATGATGGGGACAACTACAGTAACTTGTGCAGCAAAGGATCAAAATGGAAATTCTGTGATCAAGACATTTGTGATATCTGTGGTAGAAGATCAGAGTCATATTCCATCTTGGACCAAGAAAGTAGTAGAGTTTTGGTGTACTGGAGAAATATCTGACAACCAGTTATCTTCCAGCATGAGATACCTTGCTTCAAATAATATCTTGTCTGTACAAGGTGATTCTGCAGTTTCAACACCAGACAAAACAACACTTTGTTTGTGGGCTGGTGACAAGTCATCTAACCAAGACGTAATGAGTTCTCTCTATCTTCTTTCAAGATAGTTACAACTTTCAAAAATTCTAGAATCTTATTTGACAACTTGATTATGTTTGGAGTGAAAAGTTTTCTCTAGGATCTGTTTCTTCTTTTAACAGCTCTGACTATTAGCAAAACTATCCCTATGATGAAAAATATGTAACCGCCGGTAGTTATTGTCTGGATATAATTACACGATTCCTGTACTTGTGAATTAAGCAGTTGTGCAAATTGTCCTATGATTGAACTACACAGAGACGAATACTGGTATAGCGATATGGCCGGTATGACACCAAGAATGATGAATATTATTCCGGCTGCTGCCATGCCTGCGTATTTTTTTCGCTTTGACTGGGATTTTTTTATGTCTTTTAACTTGTTTTTACCTTGATATGCACCGCATATGGGGCAAAATTCATGCGTTTTGAATATTTTAGAACTACATGTGATGCATGACTTCATCGATGTATCTTGAGATGATTGCTGGGAATTGAGGGCTTGCGTTTTTTGTTGATCTCCTCTCATGTCAATAAAATTATGTTCATCGTGAAATGCTCCGCATTTTGAACAAAAACTAAACATTCGTGGTACAGGGGAGCCACATTTGGGGCATAGATCAGAAAGATTGCTATCTGATGGTGGGTTGGTATCGCCTCCGTATCTTTGCTTTACATTTTGTATTTTACTTTCTAATGATCCTAATTTTTTTGCCTTGCCCACTTCTTCCTCGTGTGGGTAAAGATATTTGGAAACTAACATGTCTACATATTTTTGGTCTGATGGATATAGTGACTGTCCATTTCGCAATCTTTTAGATATCGAGTCTAACCTGAGTGAATCGCCATAACCGAACTCTGTTAATTGCTCTACGAGTTCAATTAGTTCTTCATTCATGAATCAATAAATATAATCCACTGATTAAAGAGGTTTTCATTTATTGTAGTACTGTAGATCGTCCACTCGAGTACCAATCTTTGAGATCGAAAACACGGAAAAATGTACAATAAACCTTCCAGATAGAATTTAATTCTTGTATGTGTATCGTATCATAGATGAAAGCCACTTTTGGTGCAGGATGCTTTTGGTGCATAGAGCATGTTTTCAGAAAGAATGGAATCACATCAACAAGTGTTGGCTATATGGGTGGCAAGACTAAAAATCCTACATATGAGGATGTTTGTACTGATATGACTGGTCATGCAGAAGTAGTACAAGTAGAATATGATCCCTCAAAGATTTCATATGGTGAAATTCTGGATATTTTTTGGAATAACCATGATCCTACTACTCTGAATAGGCAAGGGCCTGACGTTGGGACGCAGTATCGATCTGCTGTTTTTTATCACACGCCTGAGCAAGAGCATGATGCATTACAGTCAAAAGAACGCCTTGAAAAATCTGAAAAACGTGGAAAAAAGATTGTAACTGAGATAGTACCTGCAACTGAATTTTACAAAGCAGAAGAGTATCACCAAAAATATTATGACAAATGTGGAATCGTGTAATCTATTACCTGATTTATGAAATTTTTGCAAGATCAATTCGTTTTATATCTGACCATGGGAGTGTGTCACTAGTTGAATTTCAAGCGACTTGGTAGGCTGGTACTTTTTTTCGGCTTGATAGGTCTAGGGGCATTTATCTTTCTAAATCTTGATCTGGCGCATCGTAAGCGAGAGATGTATCTATTATTTGCATTATCCATTATTTCCTTCATATCTGGCTGGGTTGGCCTGTTTCGCTATTCTAGGTTCTGGAACATGCTTGAATGATTGTATTCGATATGATGTGTGATAATTATTAAAAAAGTGCTGTTTTTCTAGAAATATTTTATCTAGTAATTTTTTAAATGTGGTTTTAACATAAATTCTTAAATAATTTGAAATTATATTATATGTGTGCTCGTAAAGTCACGACAGATGGCTTGACGATGCGTGGTCTCGCAGGACTCGTTACACGAATACACGCAATGGCGTTGATTCCAACGGAGGTAATCTCCGAACACCTGCACGGGAGACCACGCCTTATGTTTTACTTTTCTTGAACCAAAGTTTTTTCTGAAATAAGATGATGGCGATTATAATTCCACCTGCACCTGCAAGACCTGCTATTACTAGATACGTAAACACATTCATGTAGAAATTAAGAACGCCAACATTGAATGTATATGATAACATTCCGCCATTTTTAAAATCAACAAGGTTGGTCCTAATCACGTGGTTTCCAGGCTCTTTGAATGTGTAATCTAAATCCCATTTTCCAGAATCATGATTTGCGGAAGGAAATGAACCTACCATGTCATCGTTATAATAAATTTCAGCTCCCATTCTGAAATTATCAACAGGGTTTCCATTCTGGTCTAGAACTAGAAAATGTATTGTAGCATCTTTTCCTACTTCTGGAACCGGAGGAGTTGTACCGACCTGAATTTCATAATCTCCAATCCTTGCAGAGTCTGTACTAAAAGGCGGGTGGGTAATCTCGTATATTCCAAGTCCTACAAAAAAGCTCAGGTAGATTGGCAAAAAGAGATAGAACCGTTTCTTCACAAAGTGCCATTAGACCTGTTCATATATTACGTTGCCTCTATTTGTCAAATCAGAAAATATATCCACATGTTTAATGACCTAGTACAGGTATGGGTAACTCTGAGTTTTATGGAATGATCAAACCGGACTTGAGATACTAATAAACATCGATGCTGTCAATTTAATCTTGAACAAGTTGGCATCAAAAAAAATTTTGGCAATTACAATAATCGCAATGACGATAATCTTGTTTGTATACTTTCAGAATTTTAGAAATGAGACATTGCCTTCAAACGTTACATCTGGGAATAGTTCCTATGTTAAGGAATATTCTTTGCCCTCAGGTTCTGCTCCTGATGGATTGGTTGTAGACAAGTCAGGTTTGGTCTGGGTGACATCAAAGAATGCCACGCTTTATTCTCTTGATCCATCAAACGGACAGGTGAAAAATTATGATATCAAGAGCAAGATGGCACCATATGAAAACCCTGGAATCAATTCTACCATGGTTTGGGCAATTATACAAGGTAATGACGGAAACATTTGGTTTTCTTCTCTGGGAACCCAATCCATCTGGAGGTTTGATCCATCAAGTGGCATCTTTGATTCGCTCAAATCTGAAACTGGGGCTCCTTTTCAGATGAAAGAGGCACAGGATGGTAAAATCTGGTTTACTACACTGCGCGGAGACACAATTGGCGTTATAGAGAAATCACAAAATGGTACTTGGACTGTCTCCACTTTTGCTACTCCACCTCATGCAAATCCAACTGGTGTGTTTTTACAAAATGATTCTGTATGGGTATCTAATGTAGGTTCTCAAAATATTTTCCAGTATAAAATTAATTATGATAATTACACTGTCAAAGACATTTCAATTATCAGAGAAATTCCAAAAGACAACACCACGCTGTTTTCGTCTCCAACTGATCTGTTTGTAGACAAGAATACTTTGTGGTTAACTGAACATGGAACAAGCTTTCTTACAAGTTATGATCTAGATGACGGAAAAATCATACGATATCCAACATCTCAAAATACTTTTGGTACTACTACACTTCCTTTCTGGATTCGAGGCACTTACAATACCAATGTTTTGTGGTTCAATGAACATCAAGGAAATAAAATTGGGCGTTTTGATCTATCCAATAAAACATTGACAGAATATTCAATTCCTTCATTGCCAAAAGATGGCTATCTTACTTATCCTCTCAATATTTCACAAGATCCAATGGATGAAAAAATTCTTTGGTTCTCTGAATGGAATACAGACAAGGTCGCAGTGATAAACGGACATGTGCCAATACCGTTTGTAATAAACCTCAATGCTACACAAATAACATTGAATCCTCATGGTACCAGTGTTATTGATTTGAAACTTGTAGGTATCACACATACTCATGACCAACTATTTCTGAATGCCTCTAGCTCAATTACTTCTACTGCCGAACTTGGAAATTTGAAGGTAAAGTTTTCTTCTAATGTGGTGACTCTACCTAGTAATGATGCCATTACACTGTCCATAAGTGATGGTGGGGTTGCTCCTGGAAATTACACTGTTGGCATAAGTGCATCTGATGGATCAGTGGCTACCACAAAATTTCTTGAATTATCCATATTACACGCGTAATTTTGTGCCTATTATTTCTCAAAAAAGTGACTAGTTACTATGGATTTTTCTAGTGCGTAATTTTTGATCTCAGAGAATCTAAATCCCTCTATGATAAAATGGATAAAATCTTCCTTGTATTGGGGTAACTCTATTTTCTTCTTTGTGATTTTATCTTCATAGTATTCTGTCTCAGGTCCATTACCAAGTAGGTTATTGCACATCTCTTTTAGCTGATCCATGTTAAATTTATCCAAAAGAAAGTATTTGCTTGAGAGTTCTTTGTAAAATATCTTGTCTGCAGTCTCCATTTCATTTTTTATCTTTGAGATGTCTGAATTTCTGGTTTCATCATCTTTTGCTCGTCCCTGGGAATTATCATGATGCATTTGATATTGAAAGATTTTTTCCCAAAATATATGCCATGAAAGTTTTTCTTGATCTTTTCTCACACGCTAGACGTAATGCATTGTATGAGGGAATGGCAAAAAATCTATTCGCAATAATCTAACTTTATTCCGTCACTTGCAGCATCTTGACACATTTGTTTTGCCTGCTGACTGTTGAGAAATTCTTGAGTATATCCTTGAAAAACTGGCATATTGGAATAGATCTGTGACATGTCTCCTACAAATATCACTGGCTGATATTCTGTCCATGCAAAAGCACGATCTAATCCAATGACTAGGAAAAACAGAACTAGTGCAATTGCATATTTGCTGTTCATTGTATTGTATTCGTAGATCAAGTTTGTAGTAAACATGTTGTCTTGACAACTTTGAACCTATTTAGAAAATTATCTAGATCCATGGAACATGCTCGCTTTTTTTGATCGAAATTTTTTCACTTTCAACTCCCACTGTAAGATCTTTCACCTTTCCAGTCATGGTAGTTATGTAATTGGTTATATATGGTACCACTTTATAACCTATTTAAATGCCGCAAACAAAACCGATTGTCGACATCGTAAACGTGGTTGCTTCTGCTTCTGTAGATCAAAAAATTGATCTTGTGGCAATTACCAAAGAATTTCCGGATGTTGAATATCATCCTGAACAATTTCCAGGCCTTGTCTTTAGATTAAAGTCTCCAAAAACTGCGACACTTATCTTCAGCTCAGGCAAAATGGTTTGCACTGGCTCAAAATCTGAAGAGGCGGCAGTAAATGCTGTAAATACAGTGGTCCAAAGACTTCGAAAAGGCAAGATAAAAATAAAAAAGAATCCAGAAATTACAATTCAAAATATAGTAGCTTCTGTTAGCCTTGGAGGAAAGGTTCACTTGGAAAAAGCAGCACGTAGTCTCCCAAGAAGTATGTATGAACCAGAACAATTTCCTGGTCTGATACATAGAATGCTTGACCCACGTTCAGTAGTTCTCATTTTTGCATCTGGAAAACTAGTATGCACCGGAACAAAGAAAGAAGCTGAAGTTTACCGAGCAGTCCACAATCTTCATACATTATTAGAAGAAAAGAAACTCATGGAATACGAGTAATCGTAAAACCATTTTCTAAATTTTTATAAATAATTTATAATTCTTGTTTTTTACTATCTATTTTTTGCTGTATTATACTTCCACCAAATGATATTGCAAGATTGATTCCAAGTGCAATGACTGCTATGTATATTGGACCAAATGTTGTTTTTAATAGCGATGATGTCAATGGACCAAAACTGTTTGCCATCTCTACCATGAGTATGCCAGAAGATATTCCTGCAAGAAGGCCAACTATCAGAGGTATCTTCCTGAGCATCTTTGTGTACAGTCCAAAAAACACTGCGGGTAAAATTTGTACTATGAGTATTCCTCCAAGCAACTGTAGCGATATTGCATAAGTTGCCGGAACAGAAAATACAAACCCTAAAGCTATGAACTTGAAAACAGTTGATGACACCTTTGTAATTCTAATCTCTGACTTGTCTGAGAGATTTGGCTTTATCTCCTTGATGATATTTCTAGTCAAGAGATTTGCCTGGGCCATTGCCATGATTGCTGCAGGTACTAGACCTCCGACAAAAACTCCAAGCAGAGCAACCCCTGAGAACCAACTTGGCAAAGAGTACAGGATCAATGAAGGAACCACAAGTATTCCACGTGAACTCTCCGGAAATCCTGACAAGAACTTCATTGCGTCTGGAACTGCATAAACCAGTATGCCCATTAGTGCAAGTACTGCTAGTCCAATTCCGTAGAGCGGTAATAATGCAGTACTTTTACGAAGCTTTTGCGCGCTTTGAGCACTAAGTACTCCGCTTATTGCATGTGGATAGAGGTAGAGTGCAAGTGCACTGCCAAGAATGAGTGTTGCATATGCTGGAACAAGTGTATCTGGTAGTGTGACATAGCTACTACTTGCTGCCTTGAACGCATTTCCAAAACCGCCTATGCTAATTGGTACTACAACTATGACAACAATTACTGTTATCCATACGAGAATATCTTTGAATACTGCAGTCAGAGTTGCACCGCGCAAGCCGCTTGTGTAAGTAAAGGCTGCTAGAATTACAAAAGCAATGAGAAGCGATATCTCTTGAATCATTTGAGAATTGGCATATCCTGCAAGCATCACAGTGAGCACTGACTGCATTCCAACTATCTGGAGTGCAATGTATGGTAATTCTGCAACAATTCCAGTAATTGCAATCATAATTGCAAGTGTTTTACTATTGAATCTGTCCTTGACAAAATCTGATGCTGTGATGTATCCCTTTTCTTTTGCAAGTGTCCAGAGCCTGGGCATTGCAACTAGCGCCACTGCAAAAGTTAGCATGACATAAGGAATTGCAAAAAAGTACAGTGAGCCTTTTGCAAATACTCCTGATGGGATTGCTACAAAACTATATGCCGTGTACAGGTCTGCACCAATGAGGAAAAATACTAGAGTTGTTCCAAGATTTCTTCCTGCAAGTGACCATTCGTGAACATGGTTCAGGTTTCCTCTTCTCCAATACTTGCCGTAAAACCCTAATCCCATAAACACGATAAACAGTGAAACAAATACAATGAAAATATCTGAGCTTATCATGGTTTATTCTCCACTAGTTTGGCATACACAAGATAAAATCCGGTACATGCAGCAAGCCACATTGTTTGAAACCAATAGAAAAATGGCAGTCCAAATAACTCTGGTGCATCCCTGTTGTATATGGGAACTGCCAAGTTCACAAATGATGGCACCAAAACAAGCAAGGCAAGTACAATGTACCTAGTTTTGGAATGCATATCCACCTGAACTAGATGGCAAAAATATAAGCATTCAGAATTCTTCTAATACGATAATCACTATATCCTACCGTGGAAGATGAGCCATCCGAGTCATTTTGTCAAGATGTTGTAAAAAACCATGATTCCTCTACACTAGAAAGACCGGTCTATGTCATCCAAGAACACCATGCATCCAAACTGCACTGGGACCTGAGGTTTGAGATGGATAACACCTTGAAAAGTTGGGCCTTGCCAAAGGAGCCGCCTCAAAAAATTGGTGAAAAACGCTTGGCAATATCAGTTGATGATCATCCTATAGGGTATGCCATGTTTGAGGGTACAATCCCAGATGGAAACTATGGGGCAGGCCAAGTCAGAATCTGGGACAAGGGTACATTTGAAATTGTGGAAAACAACATTAGAAAAATAATTGTTAACATACATGGTTCCAGGATACAGGGGAAATATTGTCTTGTACACTTTGAGCCAGAAGAAAAGAATTGGCTGTTCTTTAAACTAAAGTATGATTCTAGGTAGGTTTTTCTTTTTTTCCAATTGCAATTAAAAACATGGTCTCCTTGTTTTCTGCATGCGGGGAAAAGAAATTTGTCACTAGATCATCGTAGAATGTCAACCCTGTTGCACCAAGACCCAATGCATATGATGCAAGATACATTTTGCCCCCTGTTATGGCTGCATCTATTTGGGCTACTCTATAACCTCGATTTCCAAAATGTTCCAATACTTTGTCAAGATTTGACATGAAGAAAATTGTAACACTTGCATCATATGGCAGATCTTGATCCAATCCGAGATTTCCAGATGCGTGTCTGAGATTGCCTTTACGTAATTGCTCTAGGGAATTTTTTTCTTTTACAAAATAATATGAACCGGATTCAAGCCCGTCTACTGCGTTTACAATGATGTAAATGTCTGACAGTGATTCTTGGCTTGTAAAATCTGAGTTTATTTTAGATGTTGCTTGGTTGAGTATGGTTGACAGCTGATCAAATGTTATGGATTCAAGGGAAAACTTTCTTGTAGAACCACGTCTGATTATTATATTCTCCAAAGGTTCTTGGTTTGCGATATTTTTTCCAAGTGGAATTAGTGTGGTGGAATGTTTTTTTTCTAGTGTGATTTGGTGTCTCCATGATGCCACTTCTGTCTCAGTTAAAAGGCAGGACGACTCGTGCATGGCATTAATCTCTGGATATTCTATCTCATAGTCTGACGAAACTGCATCAATATTGATTTCTTGTACTGGTGGGCATGCTGGCATGCCTTGTACTGTGTGTCCTAGAGGTATGATTGCAATGGGTGCCTCATTGTTGATATCAAGTCCCAGTAACTGGCAGATCTTGGAATCTACAAAACCCATGATTACCTTTGAGGGAATATTGTGGGCAGATGTTATGGAAAGCATATTTGCAAGAATTGTTCCGCTGTCCCAAAATGCATGTCTGTATTCTCGTGATTGATATTTTATAGAATTTCTGGCAAAGACATCTGTGAAAACCAGAATTATTGGGGATTGATTTGTAGATGGTTCATCAACTGTAGCATCTGCAACAAATTTTCTAAAATCTCCTAGACGTATTGTGTTTAATTTCATGTGTTTTGGATCAAAGTGGTACACTCCTGCATCAAGTCCTGCAATATCTGAACAGATGATGTAAATCTCAATGTGGTATAATGCGCCTGTACAAGAGGCTGCACGAAAATCCATCTCTCCTAGTCCTTGGAATTTTATTTTTTTTGTAATGCCTGATGAAAAATACAAAATTCTACCAAGTGTACCAAGATCAGAAATGGTGGAATTGCCAGTGTTTTCTGCTGAGATTGCATCAAGTGCAGAAATACCTATTGGAGTTTTGTCAAATGGTAAATTGACTTGAGATACATTTTTGTAAATTTTGTAAGGCGTAGGTCTGTGAGACGGGTGGTATACATGAAACCTGTTGAGCAACATTCCGTTTGGATGCTTTGTGCCATTGTGATAGTGCCATGTTGCATCTGTTTCATAATTTTTCACAAGTACTGGTCATGGAATTGATCTTGTAAAAGTATCGTCTAGTATCAAGCAGAGGATTATTAGTAGTTGATTTTTTTAAAATACTGTAAATGATAGAAAACGAAGATGTGTTAGTGAAATTATCTGAGATACAAAATCTATCTTGTACTATACATGTTGAAGAAAAATCATATCTGATTCAAAAAATATCTATTGCCAAGTCTACAATTCCTGTGAGACAACCAACCACTAGGGGTGGTGTGTACTTTACAGATACAACTGCCTATAAAATCAAGGCAATCATACAAGATCTATCCATTTCAGAAGAGATCCCAAAACTCATGCTAGGCCCAAATACTGATTTTAAACCAATTTTTATTAAAACTATGTTGGCAATTGATGGTATGGAACATCATATCACATTGACTGTACATCTTACAAATGCTGTAAACACAAAGGAACACGTGGAACTAAATCTCATAGTAGACAAGGTGGGACTAAACTAATCTTGCCTTTATGATTACTGTATTATACTGGCAAATCTTGGTAAATGTGTGAAAGTCTCAATTGCAATAATTTTGAGTTTATCAATACTTGCGGGAATTGGACAAAGTTTTGCAGATCAGCCTGGATTTACAAATGCTACTAGTATTAGTTCTGCATCTGGCAATTCAGAGTTACCATCTGTGGTGGCTTCAAGTGATGGAGTTTTTACAATTTGGACTGAAACAGAATTTGGAAAATCAAATGTCTTGTTTTCAAAGAGTACTGATGGTGGATACACGTTTGGAAATTCAATCAATTTATCCACAACTACTATGGGACAGTCAAGTCTATCCACAATTTGCAGAAAAAGATAATCATGTTTATGTGATTTGGCAGTCGGCGCTCTCTGGAAATTCAACTATATTGATGGCAAAAAGTCTTGATGGTGGCGCTAGTTTTGAAAAACCAATTCAACTAAGCGATGCAGCACAACTCTCAGCATTTCCTCAGATTGCTGTATCTGGGAATAATGTCTATTCTTCCTGGATTGAAAAATCAGATGATAATTCAACTAATGTAATATTTGCAAAAAGCAATGATCAGGGAAATTCATTTGGTGTTCCATTGCATGTTACCCACAATATTGGAAACTCTGGAATTCCAAAACTGTCTGCAGATGGAAATAATGTCTATCTGTCATGGGAAGACAACAGCAGAGGAGACTATGAGGTGTTTCTAAGCAAAAGTAATGATTCTGGGGCTTCATTTCATGTACCCTTTGACATAAGCACAACTACTGGACAATCTGGTACGCCTGAGGTCATTGCGTCTGGAGATAATGTGTACGCTGTATGGATGGACAATACCTCTGGAAATTATGATATCTTTTTTACAAAAAGCGCTGATGGTGGAGCCACGTTTGAAAAACCTGTTGACATTAGTCATCTCAAAGGCGACTCGGGATATCCACAGTTTACTGTATGGAAAAACAACATCTATGTCACATGGACCCAAACAATGTCTGGCATAAACTATGATATTTTTCTTGCAAAGAGTAGTGACAATGGGAATACCTTTGATTCCCCGATAAATTTGAGTAATAACCTTGGTCCATCTGGATGGCCAAAAATTGCATCTGATGGAAATGTCTATGTAAGCTGGGCCGACAGCTCATCTGGAAAATTTGACATCTTGATTACAAAAAGCACTGATGGTGGTACGACATTTCAAAGTCCAACAAACCTTAGTCATTCAAAGGACGAGTCATACGAAAATGAAATGGCTATACTAGATAATACAGTATACATGGTGTGGCAAGAGGAGGTAGGTCAGAGCGGGAATCACACTATTGTTTTCTCAAAGAGCACTACATTTGTTCCAGAATTTGGTCCGCTTGCATCAATTATACTAGTTGTATCAATAGTTTCAATAATTGCAATATCATCCCGATCTAGTTTGAGATTGCACACTAGTTGAAACTCTGTAATATTCTGACCGTAATTATTTTATCTCTAAAAGTTCAACAAGACCACACTTTGTATTCTTTGTATTAAGATCTACAAACGCAATACGACGTTCATCAAAACCTTTCACCGGATTTACAAGAATGGTTGCACCTTTTCTTGAAAGTGATTCTAGCTCTGCCTCGATATTTTTTACCTCAAAACACAAATGGTGTATTCCGCCTCCTGATTTTGCAAATTCGCTAATTGCAGAATCCGGGGATGATGGCTCTATCAACTCCAAAAAGGGGTCGCCAATTTTTAAGAGACAAATGTTGACTTTTTGACTACCTACTGGCATTATCGTACTAGTAGTCTCAAAATTGAGATAGTTTTTGAGTTCACCAAGAGATTGCTCTATGTTACTAACTACAATGCCAATGTGGTGTAGTTTCACAAAAGTCGTGGTGTTGTGCATGTACTATAATCTAGCGAATCACCTGCTAATTTTATATTGATATTGGATTCAAGTGGTACCATGCTGGAAAAACTAGTCAAGGAATCAAAGGCACTTGAAAAAGCCATTGCAGGAGAAGAACTCACGTATGATGACGGAATTGAACTAATGTCTTACGATAATCTCTACATGTTGGGTGCTGCAGCAGACTTGGTTAGGCAAAAAAGTAAAGGACAGCAAGTAACATTTGCAGCATCATACTATCTAAATTACACAAATGTTTGTGCCGCAAGTTGCCAAATGTGTGCATTTTATAGAAAAGGAAATGAGACCGATGCATACACGTTATCTGCAAAAGACATCGAGGGTCGTGTTGCAATAGCAAAAAACTTGGGTGCAACAGAAGTTCACATTGTTGGAGGATTTCATCCCGAACTTCCACTTGAATATTATGAAGAAATGTTCAAAACAATAAAGACCAGTCATCCTGAAATGCATATCAAAGCACTTACTGCAGCAGAAATATTTTTCATAGCAAGATTGACAAAAAATTCTGTAAAAGAAGTATTGACAAGACTAAAGACTGCTGGCTTGGATACAATGCCTGGTGGCGGTGCAGAACTCTTTCACCCTGATATACGAAATAAAATAGTTCGTGGCAAGTGCTCTGGTCAAGAGTGGCTTGATACTATAGAGCAGGCCCATAATCTTGGAATAAAGAGTAACGTGACTATGCTCTTTGGCCATATTGAAAAACCTGAGCATATTGTTGATCATCTTGTGAAAATCAGAGAGCTTCAAAAGAAGACCAAGGGATTTCTTACACTAATACCGCTCAAGTTTAGTCTTGACAATACAGAACTTGAGAAGAAGGAACTTGTAACATCTGAGAGTTCCTCTACATATGATCTTCGAGTCACTGCAGTATCAAGGCTGATGCTTGCAAACCAACTTGACAATATTTCTGTATACTGGGTTGCACTAGGAAAAAAACTTGCTCAAGTTGCACTGACCTATGGTGGAAATGACTTGGTAGGTACAGCTTTTTCTGAAGAGATTTATCGCGCAGCAGGCAAGGGAACCAACTCTTCTACAATCGAACTAGCAAACATGATTAAAGAAATTGGACGTGAGCCTGCACAGAGAGATACATTTTTCAATATTTTAAAAAAATTCTAGAAACTGTAGTTTTGAAAATAATTGAAATCTTTTGATTTTATGTGGGATGATCTGTATCTGTTAAACTAAATTCTAATGTAATTTCGTGTGTGATTTGCTTCTAAATCTCTGCAGGTTTTTGCGTAATTGATTTTCCTTCGCTACCTTTTTTCCTGCGTTTCAAACCAATGCTGATTAATACAATGAAAAAGCCAATGCCGCCAATCATTGCTGCAATATTACCTAGTCCTGCATTGACTATCTCTGCTTGGTCTAACGCATTTATCTCATCTTGTGACATGTCTGCCTTACCAGTTGGAGCATTTTCATTTAGATATCCGTAAACTGAAAAGCCTGCTACAAGCATTGCAACACCTAATGCAAAGACACGTTTGTCCACTTGAATAATCTGAGACTAGCTGTAAATAATCTAAGCTATGCGAAGTTCAAATTCTGGAACTAGATCCTTTTCTATTCCAAACTGGAACAAGTTTCTTATTGCTTGCTCTCCTAGTACTCCCATCTCTATTGTTACGTCGTTTACATACATTCTAACAAACCTGTCAATTGTTTCCTTTGACTGTCCTCTACCATACTGCATTGCATAATCCAATGCCTCGCTTGGTCTTGCCATTCCATATACAATTGACTCACGGAAAAACTCGTCAAACTTTTTGATAACATCAATTCCAAAATGATTGCTCATGACATTTACTCCAAGTGGAACTGGCAATCCTCCCGTACTGTCTCTCCACCAAGAGCCCACATCAAGTAGTTTTACTAGATTCTTCTGATCATATGTAATCTGTCCTTCATGTATTACCAAGCCTGCATCAACCTCACCACTTGCAACTGCGTCTGGAATGTCACTGAATTTCATTTCTGTATAGTCAAACTTGCCAATCATTAGTTCTAGAAGAAGAAATGCCGAGGTAAGTTTTCCAGGGATTGCTATCTTTGATTTGCGCAATTTTTCTGCGTCCATGTCTTGCTTTGCAACGACAATCGGACCGTATCCCTTTCCAAAACTGCCTCCGCTTCGTAATATTGTATAATTATCAAGGTATGCACAAGCATGTGCAGAAACTGCAGTCACATCAAGCTCGTGCTTTAAGGAACGTCTGTTCAGGGTTTCAATGTCTTCTACAACGTGTTTTACATTAAAGTGCGGTGAAGTAACCTTACCAGTTAACATTCCGTAGAACATGAAAGCATCATCTGCATCAGGGGTGTGACCTATTGTAATATCCATGATTAGTAATTTTTATGTCTATTATAAAAATCAAGTTTGTGTGGATCATTTCTAAATGGTATGCGATCATCTGATTTTTGTCTAACTCTTGTTTGCAAATTTATCATTTTGTCTAAAATAAAAAAAGAGATTTGATTCCATGTCATGTAAAAAATTATGATGTGCTAGTTCTTCCATGATCCATTGATTTTTTTTATAATTCTTCTAAACGTTTAATAGCGGCTGGAAAAGGATTTAGCTAAACCATGAAATTCAAGAACACAGATCAGATTCTGAGTATTATTGGTAATAAGAAAAATATTAGAAACTTTGGAGTCATAGCTCACGTAGACCATGGAAAGACAACCATGAGTGATAGTCTTTTAGCTTCTAGTGGAATTATCAGCCCATCCGTTGCAGGTCAAGCTTTGGCACTTGATTCAATGAAACTTGAACAAGACAGACAGATGACAATTGTCCAAGCAAACGTTACACTACTTTACGAACAAGCAGGCCAAGAGTATGTAATCAACATGATAGATACCCCAGGACACATTGACTTTACTGGTAGAGTAACTCGTAGTCTTAGGGCAATAGACGGTGCAGTTGTTGTATCTGATTCAGTAGAAGGTATAATGACACAGACTGAAACTGTAACTCGTCAGGCATTAGAAGAAAGAGTGAAACCTGTTCTTTACATTAACAAGATTGACCGTCTCATAAAGGAACTAAGATTGCCCCCGGAGAAGATGCAAGAATGGCTGCTTGAAATCATTACCAACTTTAACAGACTAATCGATATTTACGCAGAACCTGAGTACAAGGAAAAATGGAAGGTAAGCATTCAGGATGGCAGTGTATCATTTGGTTCTGCAAAGGACAAGTGGGGATTTAATGCAGACGTAATGAAAAAGAAAGGAATCTCGTTCAAAGATATTTACGAAGCATATTCTGAAGGCGGGGATGTCAAGAAACTTGCAGAGAAAGCTCCGTTGTTTGATGCAGTACTTGGAATGGTTGTAAAACATCATCCATCACCTGACGTTGCACAGAAATACAGAATTCCAAAAATCTGGAAGGGAGACTTGGAGTCTGATATTGGAAAGGCACTCTTGAACTGTGACGATAATGGTCCTACCGTAATGATGATAGTGAACATGACAGTAGACCCTGCTGCAGGTCCTGTGGCAATTGGTCGTTTGTTTTCTGGTAAAATAAAAGATGGTGACCGTATACATTTGATTGATACAAAACGAGAAGGCAGAGTCCAGTCTGTCAACTTTTTCATGGGTAACCAAAGAGAAATGGTGGGACAACTTGCAGCAGGAAACATTCCAGCTTTGCTTGGATTGGAACACGCAAGAGCAGGTCAGACATTATCTTCTATCGCAGGTATTCAAGCATTTGAGGGAATCCACTATGTGTCAGAGCCTGTTGTACAAATTGCAGTAGAACCAAAACATCCTAAAGATTTACCAAAATTAGTTGAAGCATTAAACCGTATTACTATAGAAGATCCTAACTTGGTTGTAAAGATTAACGAAGAGTCTGGTGAGACTATAATTGCTGGAATGGGTGTGTTACACCTTGAGATTGCAACTGCATTGATTGCGGATGCCAAGGTGGAAATTATAACATCACAACCATTAATCAATTATAGGGAAACAATTCGTGGCTCTGCAGGACCTATCATGTCCAAGTCACCTAACAGACACAACAAAATTTTCATGAAAGTTGAACCATTGGATGAAAAGATTGCTGAACTGATTAGAAATGGAACACTAAACGAGTATAAAGACAAGAAGGAAGTTGCCGAGATACTAAAAGAGGCAGGATGGGACCGTGACGAGGCAAAGCGTGTAATGAGATTTGATATCAGAGGTAATGTCGTGGTGGATGGAACCAAGGGTGTCCAATTTGTCGGCGAGTCTACCGATTCTATACTATCAGGTTTTGAAGATTCAGTAAAAGAAGGACCTCTTGCAAGAGAACAGGTAAGAGGATGCAAGTTTACATTCCATCACTTTGTTCCACACGAGGACCCAGCACATAGAGGCTTGTCCCAATTGGGACCAGCTTCTAGAAGAGCCTGTACCGGTGTCATGCTTTTATCACAACCTGTATTGCTGGAGCCAATGCTTGGAATCGAGGTTCGTGTACCACAAGAAATGATTGGTAACGTTGCAGGTGTAATATCTGGCAAGAGAGGCAAGGTGTTAAACATGGAACAAAAAGGTGTCATACATATCATAACAGGTGAGCTTCCAGCATCTGAGACATTTGATTTATCTGAAATAATGAGAGGACAGACTGCGGGACGGGCAATGTGGAATACTTTCTTTAAGGCATGGACTCCAATTCCAAACTCTATCTTGACCAAAGTAATTGCTGACATTAGAAAGAGAAAAGGACTTGCACCAGAAGTGCCATCTCCAGACGAATACGTAGATAGCGAGTAAAAAGACAAGCCCACACTTCTGTACGTAAAAAATCCGTTATGACTAGAATCATTACATCAGTGTGATTTGTTGGGAAGTCTTGAAATAATACAAATTCTAATTTTAATAAATTGAGTGCTGATCATGAAGACGACAATACAATATTTTGGAGTGATGATTATTTTCTAAAATGGGAAGATTTTCGAGGCGAACCTGATCTTCAAAAAACTGCTGAGGCAGAGTCAAATGTTGGACTTGACATAGTGCATGAATTAGAATATGAACAAACACAATCGAAAATCAAATTCCGATTCAAAAAATTTACTGTAAAAGCAATTTTTCTAAAAGCAACCTCATGGAAAAAAGACAACATGTTAGAACATCACAAACCATACGTCCTCAATCATGAACAAGGTCGTTTCGATATTGCTCAAGAATATGTGCATGTCGCATACGAGAGATTACATTATGAATTCGATTCAAAATCCTATTCGGTAAAGGGCAAGACTCAAGATGAGATCGCTAACAATGGAAGACGTATTTCTGATAAAATGGCAAAGGCGGTAATGGATGAAGTATTCTCAAAATTTGATGCTACTCAACAGGAGTATGAAAATGAAACCAAATATGGAACGATTGATCAAAAACAGAAAGTGTATGATGAACGATTTAAAAAATTAAGAAAATAATGATATAACAGTAAAAGGAAAACAAAAACCATTACAGCATAAAATTTCTCAAAGGCCACGGCTTTTCAATCAAGTAAAAGATTCTAAAACTATCTTCAAGAATACCACCCTTGGATCAACCGAATGTGTTATAGTGTAGCATCAATTGACAAGTATGTGAAACCAAGCAGCAATGTAGCGCCATGGAATAAGAAACATTTCGGCATTGTTACACTTGTTACAGTTGTATCAGTAGCTAGCATATTTGTTGCAAATAATATAATCTTCAAGAATCATTCTTCTGCCATATTCTGGATCATACCATTTCTGATATGGATGGTCTTTAACTCAAAAAGAGGAAAGTTTGGGAAAAAATACTATGGTCCGGTACCGTGGTCAGTCGTAATAGTTGGCAGTGCACTGGCCATAATACTCGTTAGCAGTATGAAATAACAGAATCTATGATTTATTGGAAAGAAGTTAATAATTATGACATACATGATTGTGTGATTTGTCTATCTTTTCTGGAAATAATAAAACACGAAAAAGACTCACACGTCCTACAAAAGTAAAGGTTGCACGGAGTCAGAATTTCCTATGTGATGGTTGTAAACGACAGATAATAGATGATGAAGAATATGATATTCATTACAACGATGGAAATTCTTCTAACTATAACAGTACAAATCTAAAGGTAGTGCACGTTAAATGTCACAAAATAGTCAATAACAGAAAGAAAAAAGATTGGGAATGAATCTATTCGAAGATTATGTGCATAGGGTGGTATCATTTCCAATAGATCCACGACCTCTCACAAAATTGTAATGAATCCTATGAGCATCAATTAACTTCTATGCTGGTTCTCTATGATCTATTTCTCTCATGATCTTTTTCCATCTCTGGTTCGCTGAAAGGATCGGTGGTGTTTTTAAAATGAAAAAACATGTGTATATTACAAACTTGTTCATATGTCTGTGAGGACTAAAATGGAAAAGATTGAACATATTCCTGAAAATACGCTCAAAAAAGAATATCTGGAATCTTATGATGTATCAAGAAAATCCGTAAAACGACACTCTGAAAATTATGATATTCCAAATCTGGTCTGTTGTGATGTAAAAGAGTATCAAGAAGAGTATGGGAAAGAATTGATGTCAATTCTTCAAGCCAGACAAAGGTTGGAAGATTTTATAAATAAACTAGATAAAAAAATCTAATTTCTAATCTTTCATGTGTCCAGTAATTCTATTTGCGACTAGCTTTCGAGATTAAATTTTGTTATATGTGATATCACCATGTATCGTAAAACTTAGAATCATGCAAAACTACATTCTGATATGGATGACAAACAAAAAAATTTTAAATGCAAGGAATGTGGAATGCAATTTGACGACTCTGTACGACTAGAGAGACACTTTCATGCAGCACATCCAAGCAAACATGATGGTTTTAGGCAGAAAATGTACTGGGAATAGACAAACTGACTAGAGGTAAAAAGAACCACAAAGTATGGATCAATTGTAAACCTGATGTCTTAATCAGATCTTATGGATGATATCTGGTAATTCTCAAAAACTGATAACATGACGTTTGAAACTTGGAATTTAATTTAAATAATGGATTTCTTCCCTGATAATAATTGGACAAAGAGACAACAATTCTAAAAATTGATGAAATAATAAAGACGCTATCTGAATCAAAAAAACCATTAACGATTTTGACTGCCGATGAGGTAAAATCAATCCAAGATGTAGACAAAGAAGATCACTCCAAGCTTGCAGATAGGCTAGAAGATTTGGTAGTCTTACTAAGAGATGATCCTGATAATAAGAGAAAGATACAAGAGATACGTCAGACAGCTTTTGATGAATTTGGTCATGTAAGTCCTGTATGGGACGTCCTAAAATCAGTAGAAGCCTTGTTCTAGAATACTTTCGCAAAAATCAATAATTCTTTATAGGCAATTTTCAATTGTGATATCAATGAAGATACCTGTATGGATATTTGCTATTTCAGTACTGTTCTTTCTGACCGTAAACTATGCTCATGCACAAGTTAATCCGGGTAACGATCCTGTGATGTGGAGTTATGTAGATCCAACCCAGTTTGGGATAATACTCCTAGCATTGGTTGTGGTTGGTGGCGGATTTACAATATATTTTCGTAGGCAAAAACCTGCTCCTAAAAATGACGATGTCTAGGCTTTGGGTTTTGTAATTTTATTGGCACGTAATTTTTCAATTCCTGGAATCATCATGGTGATGATGGCAATAAATCCGAAAACAACTGCGGCCCATCCTGCAATGTGGGATTGGTAAATGCGCATGGCAAGAAATGATACAACTGAAAGACTAAACGTGATTAGTGATATGACAAAAAATGACTTTTTCAATTCATGCTCTCTTGATTGGTTGCTGATTTAGCAATTTCTATTGATGTAAAAAAGATCCGTATGATTCTAGTAAACAATTTATCTTGCTAAATATGCCATGTTATAGACCACCAGACCTCAACGGGATGATGTTAGTATGGCAATCCTTTGACTGATTGAGGTACCGTGGTCAATCTTTTTTAGTCTAGTATAAGGTGTATTTGTAATGGGTTTGTTTGGTAGTAAAAAAAAGGAATTCTGTGTAGTTTGCAAAAAGCGTACCCCTCGTACTAGCAAGCCAAAAAAAGAATGGAATCTCAAAGGTGAATTGTGCGCAAACTGTTACGTGGATTTTATGAAAAAACCCATAGTCAAAAAAACTAATCCTGATGACAAGTGTATTGCATGTGGAGATGAGCCAGGGGGATTGAATCTATGGAGGCCAAAAAAAGAATGGGAACTAAAGGGGTGGCTCTGTGAGCCTTGTTTTAATGAACGGGAAAAGTCAGACAATGAATTGAAAAAAAACTGTATCCTGTGTAATGCACAACTTGGTTTTATGCCACGTCGGGCCAAAAAAGAATGGAATCTCAAAGGCTATCTGTGCAAAAATTGTTGGAAACTTCAAGAGTCTAAAACTTAGAACATCCGTATTGACAAGTTGTCTATTCCGGAGGATTTTGGACAAATACGTTGCAAACAAGTATGTCGGTCTTTGAATCTCTATATTGAACATTACATGTGACAAATTTTCCTTTTAGAGCACGTTCTAGATCGTAAAGTGTCTTTTCGTCATATTGTGGATTTGTAGGATCATCTATTTTGGCAATCATTATTCTTTCAATGTTACCATATTCTTCCTTGTTGTCTTTGCGAAAATGTGTTACAGACATTTGAAAAGTATTTCCAGACAAACAGGCAATTACTGGTCCACCTATTCCGTCTCCCATGTCTTGTATAATTTTAACACAGCATAATTAATCATATCCTTTCAGAGTGGTATGGTAGTACAACAAATGGCGAAAAGATATGATGTGAAATGATTTTGTATTTAGGATTATCTTTAAAATAAATTTGACGATGTGTTATTTTCGTATGATTTCCCATTCATATTTGCAATCTTCACATAGAAAATAATAGTGCATTCCATCGCTTTTTTCAATTGGATCCATGTATTGTCCAACATTCTTTGACATACATTCAAGACATTCATGTTCTTCATTCATTTCTTTTATTCTAATATTTTACACAAAATTAATGCTTCTGACCGGTTTCTGTACATGGTTGATTTCTAGTTACCTTCTGAAAAAATTGTCTTTGGTTGGTACTCGGGTCATTTTTATAGTTCTAAAGGTGATTTGATTCCATGATGCATTGTGTTAATTTTAAATGCAGGGCCAGAATTAGTAGGGGTGTAGCGTGTCCCAAATGTGGGCTTGACAACTCACGAGAAGCAGGAAGAATTGGACTTGAACTTCTTGAAGATAGGGGAATTGAGGAATTAGATGAATTCATGCTTATCCATTTTCCTGATGAGCATAAGAGAAAAAAACTTAGGCATGTCATGATACAAATTAATTATAATGAAACTAGGGCAAAACAGTATGACGCATCAAATCGTCATAAAAGATAGTGAGACGAAATACTGTAGAAAACATATTTGATTTCTAGATTGTCCATGGGAAACAATGTTTATACTAGATCCAGTACAAAGAGAATATCATGGAACCTGGTCAAATAGATGGACTGAAAAAGAAACTACAAAAAAATAATGATGACGCACTTGACTTTGTGCAAAAACTAGAATCCACATTTACAGACTTTGAAAAGACTGGAAACTTGTCAAGCAGCTACTCTGAAATTAAAAAGGCCGTACTAGAATACAAGGACAAAATTATAAGACAAATCTAACTCAATGTTGCCTCTGTATTCTAAAATATTACAAACTGTCTAAATCAAATCTTTGTGTTAGATAAAATGTAGTATTGTTATATCGCGAAAGAAATTTTCAATCTACTTGGAATAGTCCTTGACCTTGAGTAGATGTAAAATTATCTCAATGGACAAACCAAATGCTACAACTGTTAATGCTATTACAACAGGCCAGAAGATATCTGGAGGAATGATGTTGCCTCCAAGAAATGGCGTTCCGGAACCTACGTGAGGATTATTTTGTACTGCCTGTACCTTTGCTCTTGCTAGCTTTAGCATTTCCTCTAGCGTTGCACCGGATCCAATACCGCCATCTCCAGAATATGGGCCACCTACTGCGTTGTAGAATGGATTATAGCTTGTATAACCACTTCCACTTGGAACCTCTGACACCCCACTTGGTACGTCTGTGAACTTGACGTTTCCTTGAAATGCAAGTGTTGCAAACCATGAACCAATTGCTGCAATTCCTATTGCACCAAATCTGTATAATGATTTTAATGATCTAAAAAGAGATTTGCTAGTCTTGGCTTTTTCTGAAAACTTGGACGGTAAGATTATGATTGCAAACTTTGTTGCGGTGTAATATTTCATATCGTGTGATTTTGTATTTTTTCCAATTTTTGATATCTCTACCAGTCCCACATCCTGCATCTTTTTTAGGTGATATCTAACAAGTTGTAGTGAGTATTCTGTTTTTATCGCGATATCGTTTGCAGTAAATGTATTTTCAAATAGCATCTTTAAGATGGTTCTACTCACATCAGTCACCAAGATTTCTCCAAGTAACCTAAGTCTATCATCATCTGTACCGTATATGCCGACTCTTTCTGGAATAGGTTGTCTTGATTTTTCTTGAACCATGATAAATGCACAATAGTAACGGTATCATGATATGTAAAACTTTTGATGAAAATCAAATTTCATCAAACGCTAAATTCAAAATTATACAATGATATGTTATGAAGAAACTTGTATACGGCATGTTGCTTGCTGTACTCTTGTCTTGTGCCCTACCACAGCTGGCATTTGCACAACAGTATGGTACATATCCTAACACCATGACCTTGGAGCAAGATCTAGAACTTGCAAAAAAGAAAGTTGAGCTGGTAAAAGAACATCCAGGAGATGGTTCTGGCACTCCATTTCTTGATGCAAATGGAGTAGTAGGAGCATCAGTAATTTCCGGCGCAATCTTTGGAGGAATCTTTCTTGCCTTTGTAGTACGTGCAAAACAGTATGAGCACCTACAAAAAGCAAAACTTACTCCATGACCTCTTTTTTTATTTTATGTTGATGTTGAATTAATTTTTTTCCTCCAATCTTCACACGTATGCTTTTTGTGATGGAACTACGACGCGAATAAAAGATGACGTCACTATTTAGCACAAAATTATGTGCTCATGTTTTTCATTAACGTAAAATGATGGATATAATTTATTAATAGACTTGAAGCGGATGAATCGATGAAAATGTCAAAACCATTTGGCGTACTATTTGGTCTTTTGGCACTAGTTGCTATCTTAGGTGTAGCACCAGCATTTGGACAAACAGCAAATGAAATTGATATGGTAAAAGGTGCAGGCGCTTCTGCATCAGCGGATTGTGTATCTGCAAATAATTGCTTTACTCCAAATCCTATGAGTGTAACACCAGGAACAACAGTAACTTGGAAAAATATCGATACCGTAAGTCACTATGTAACAAGCGGTAAACCATCTGATGAAACAACTGGATCTGTGTTTGATAGTGGTAATTTGATCAAACCAGGCGGTACATACCAATTTACTTTTGCAAATGCAGGCACATATGATTACTTTTGCTCTGTTCATCCTTGGATGACAGGTCAAGTGATTGTAGCAGCAGCTAGTTCCACACCAAGTACTACAATGTCAAACATGACAATGACTCCAATGTCCAATACTACAGCAACTACAACATCTGATACAACAAGTACAATGTCAAACATGACAACATCTACAATGTCAGATAATACTACAGCACCAACTTCAATAACACCACCTGAAACCACAACACCAGTTGCAACAACACCAACTGAAACTACAACACCATCTGCAATGTCAGATAATACTACGACCCCAGCTGTAACAACACCAACTGAAACTACAACACCAGCTGCAACAACACCAGTTGAAACTACACAATCTACTGTCACTCCAACTACAGCCAGTTCATCATCTGGACCGTCCAGTGGTGAAGTAGCTGCATGGGTTGCTGGAATTGTGATATTTTCAATTGTAGCAGGTATTGGAATCTGGACTGCAGTAAGAAGTAGATAAGATCTAGGCGTAATGCCTTATCATTCCTTTTTCATTTTTATATCTGATTCAAAGCCAGGGTAGCGTAATCTTGAAAGATTATTCCATTTGTGTGCTGTCTTACTAGATACCATGAACTGTATTGGGATATTTTGATGTCAACTCATTTTCCAAAATATCTCTGAATTGGCAACTGGACAAGGCAAACTATTGATAAAAACGGTACTAGCACTGATTGACAAAAATCAAACATAAAAAAGTTAACCGCATGATGGGTCATCTTTTATGTGCGTAAAGCATTTATGGATGTATCGGTAACCGATATATCAGTTAACGATACATGGCAATAGCAATGATCAAAATGATGGTACTCAAGGAGCTAAATAATCAAGAGCAATCTGGTTATGATCTGATGAAGACAATTAACATGAGTGGCAACAAACCATCGCCTGGATATATTTATCCTCTCTTACGGGACTTGGAAACACGTGGATTTGTCTCCTGTGTGGAGGAAAAAAGAAGAAAAGTCTATTCAATTACAAAAGAAGGCAGAAAGTTTCTCAACAATCTGACACGAATACATGAACATACCATGAATCTCATGATTAAGAATTTTGAACCAATAAGTACCAAGGATGAAATGAAAGCGATTTACAAATTTCAGGCAACGATGAAACAAAACAAAGACAAGATTATGTCTGATAGATATGTAATGGCCAAGTTCAAGAACGCAGTTTTTTCTATATACGAAAAAGATTACGAAAAGAAAAGGTCTAAACTTCTTTCTGTAATAAAGAAAGCAACGCAACAGGTGGAGAAGCTGGCAAAAGAATGAACTACTATGCCAAACAGGAATCCATTCTAGTTTTCAACATTACGAAATTAGACTGGAGGATTTCATGACATCCAAATTGGATGGCGAGATTTCTACTAAAATCCCTCCTTCTGCCTGGAAGACATTGGTGATACTTCAGCTTAATTGCAACAATGGCAATGTATGCCGAAACAATGCTGGTTCCCGCACTCCCAGATTTCATTAAAGATTTTTCTATATCATATGGTTCTTCATCCTGGATACTCACAACATTTCTGATTTCTGGTGCCGTAATGACGCCTATCAGTGGTAAGCTCTCTGATGTGTATGGCAGGAAAAAGATCTTGTTGATAATTTTGGCAATTTATGCTGCAGGAGTAACATTAGGAGGATTTGCAACAAACTTTTATCTCATGATTATAGTTCGAGCAATGCAGGGCATAGGGATGTCCATGTTTCCAATTGCATTTGGAATAATCCGTGAACAATTTCCTCCAGCCAAGATGGCAATTGGGCAAGGAATCATAACTTCCATGTTTGGAGCTGGCTCTGTCATTGGATTACTTGTTGGAGGGCATATCATAGAAAATTATGGATGGCAAGCAACGTTTTTTTCAATAATCCCGATTGTAATTGCGCTTTTATTTGTAGTTGCAAAATTCATTAAATTAGATAAAATCCCATCATCGCAGGAAGATGAGCAAAATAAACCAAACAAAAAGGTAGCAATTGATATCAAAGGAGCAATTACACTTGCCATATCAATTGCATCATTTTTGATTGCGCTTACAATGATGGAAAATACAAACTCTGACTATCTGCAGATCCTAGAGCCATTGATAATTGGAATTGTTTCAATTATTGCCTTTACCATGATAGAAAAAAGAGCAGTGTCTCCCTTGATTGATTTTAAAATATTAATGCACAGGACCATTTTACCCGCAAATATCATGATGGTCATAGTGGGACTTTCAATGTTCATGGTCTTTCAGACAATTCCTGTGTTGGTAAGAAGTCCGATACCTTTGGGATTTGGAGGCGATCCTATTGCGACTACATACGTTCAGCTTCCATTTTCGCTTGTACTGATGGTTTTTGGACCTCTGTCTGGTTTTATAATTTCAAAAATAGGATCATCCAAGCCCGTTGTTATGGGAAGTGTGACAAGTCTTGTTGCATTTTTCAGTCTTTATTTTTTCCATTCTACTGAATTTTCGATCTCTGTATCTTTAGCCATGTTGTCGGTAGGTTTGTCATTGAGTGCAGTTGGCATAACAAACATAGTGATGCTGTCTACTCCAAAACAATTTATGGGTTCATCTCTTGGAACGACCTCCCTGATACGAATAGTGGGGTCCTCAATAGGGCCTGCTATGGCTGGAATGTACATGGGAATGTATCAAACTACCATAAAGGGCATACCTGGCTCATTTCCCTCTGCGTTATCATATGATATGCTATTTCTTACCGCTGCAATACTTTCTATTGTGGCATTGATGCTTTCTATTTTGTTGAGTAAACGAGTCCCACTACCAGAGAAAGTCAAGATATGAAAAAAACAGGAATACCGATAATCATTGTAGGAATAATTATTTCTGTATTTGGAATAATCTTCTTCCTGCAAGGAAATTCAATTGTAGGACCAACATCTTCTTTCATGTACTCAAACCCAAAATGGATTGTAAATGGATTGTGGGTTGCATCTATTGGAATTGCAATTATTGTAATTGGGATTTGGTTTAGCTTGTTACGCAAGAAACAGCAGTAGACTTTACTATCGTAATATGTTGGAATCTGAAACCTGCATGAATCTGGAGTAAAGTTTAAAGTCTATTTTCAGATGACATCCTCATGGTAAAACCCATCCCGGACGGATATCATACTGTGACTCCAACTTTAATTGTAAAAGGCGCATCAGACGCAATCGAATTTTACAAAAAAGCGTTTGGTGCACAGGAAATCATGAGATTTCCAGGACCTGATGGAAAAAGCATAATGCATGCTGAAATAAAAATCGGAGATTCATCTATTATGCTAAGCGATGAACATCCACAAATGAAATGTCTGTCTCCACAATCAATAGGAGGAACAAGTAGTGGAATTTTCCTGTATGTTCAAAATGCGGATGATACATTTAACCAGGCAATTTCTGCAGGAGCGAAATCCCAAATGCCTATGATGGATGCTTTCTGGGGTGACAGATTTGGATCACTTGTAGATCCTTTTGGGCATGTATGGAGCATAGCAACCCACAAAAAAGACATGACTCCTGACGAGTTAAAAAAAGCAGGCGACGAATTCATGAAACAAATGAAACAGAATTAATTGTAACATCTTGTTAAATCTGGGCATAAAATAATCTAAATTTTTGTAAATTCTCCTTTTGTAATATTTGGTGACATTAATTTCAAATTTTATGATGAAAAACAATATACGGTACAAAAGTAATGGATCTCCACCATGAATTCCCAGGAACGGGAAAGTAAAACTGCCTTTATGACTTGTGTCGAAGTGGTACTTATGAGGCGAGGAAATGCTAATTATAATTTGGTTCTGGCTAAACTTCAAGCATATCATGATTCTTGGATCTTTGAATGCATCGATCATCCAGAACACTTGCGAGACATATTGAAAGAAGTGTATGCCAATGAGTATTATTCTGTTGTAGATGAAATCAGACTGGAGTCTGACAGGCTAGATGGCATGGATGAAATCAAAGACAGCTTTTTGAAAGTTATGATTGGTTAATGTTCAAGACAAACAAGTTAGATTATAAAATAAACTTAGATGAATAGACGTTTTGGATGTCGTGAATATGTTTTCTTCCTGATGGAGTTATCTATAATTCTATGATATGACAATAGTAACTATTTAACAGTGGGTAACAGTTGTATAATTTTATGAGACCTTTTCAAAAGATTCTGGTTATTGATGTTATCGTATTGATTGGGTGTTTCTTTCTGATATGGATCTTGTCTACTGGATTTAATTTTTTAATTCCAAACACTCCAACTGACTATGTAAAATCATTGCCATTGGCATTAATGTATACAGTACTAGTTGGAATTCTTATCGTACTTGGAACTGTACTTTTATTTTTACCGCGAATGAAAAAACAATAATCAGTCTTTGATTTTACTGTGTCTGAAAACTAACATTATAACAAGCGTCATGTAATTACAGTATAACGTGAAAGCCCTGATAATTGGATTGATTCTTGTTTGCATTACTGCATCTGGAATCATACTCTACTTGGATATTCCAAAGACAGTGACAAATCCCGTGGTTCAACTAAGTGCTACTGCAGAAACAAGCCCTGGTAATGTGAAAATCCACACACTGCAAGATCTATCTAATATTGATGCTGGTACTATACTTCTTGATAATTCTACACTTGATAAAATTCCTGTATTAAAAAATTCAATTGATCAAGCTTTTGGCAAATATGTTCCCCCACCAATTTCTAGCGAACATACGTTTACAACCAATATTAGCCAAAGTGAGGCTGATTCCATACTGAAATTAGCAGGTGATAAAGTAGAACAATTGCCTGAAACACAAACAGAAGATACTAACTTTGGAGTAAATTTTACTACCAACACATCTTCAATGGAATTCAAACTCAATAATTTCTACTATCATGTTATAATAGAACAACTAATTCCGTCATAAACAAAGTACTGGTTCCTTGTAGTTGAAAGGTGCATGTAGCTCATTATGACACAACATGATCTTAAATAGAAAATTTAGTCAGTACGAGTAAGGACTAGTACATGATAGAAACTGATGGTATGTCTGGTACGCAACGTATGACGCTTAGGATACCCAATTCAATTTCAAGCGTATTAAAAAAAGAGGCAGATAAGAGAGACCTTCCATTAAATGCACTAATAACAAAAATTCTTTTTAAAAATGTGTCATATGACATGCAAATGAACACACTTCCTGCAGTAACAATATCCGATGTTCTGTTTTCTCGAATAATTGAAAAATTAGATGCATCTGATCTGGAAGAAATAGCAAAGGAGGGACCTGACATAATAAAAAAAATCTTTGTAATCCAAGGTATAGAATACACATTAAAAGAAATTATGGACAAGCACTTTGTTATAATGGGAAAATATTGTGGTTGGTATAGCTTTACAAATACTGGTACCGGTGAAAACCACCGGTTGGTCTTTGAAACACAATTGGGTACAAAATGGATAGACTTTCTCATGATGTATGTGACAAATATTTTAGAATCCCTAAAAATCCGTGTAAACTCTAAATTAATTCATGGAAATGTTGTGATCTTTAAATTTACAACATAGTTTGTATCAGATAAAAAATTGTCAACATGGAATGTTGTTAAAGTATTATTTTGGATTCTACTTGACATGTATTTTTCATTATTTTGGACGAAAAACAACATCATTTGACGCAGATAGACGCATGTTGACACACATCCTCTTTAAAATTGGTCGATCTATGGATGGTATAATGATTCAAAAACACATGAAATTGGGGGATGATATTTCTGTGAACAACTTCCATGCAGAGTTTGATTTACGGCAAATCCCTGCTTGGAGTTGTATGTGATCTGGAAATATTACAAAAAATATCTACCAATCGGCTTACCTTGCGACTACAAAGTGATCTTTTAGAAGTTCTCAAACAAAGTGCACACAAAAAAGATCTCACACTAAATGCAATGATAACTAATATCTTACACAAAAATATCTCATACGATGAAACTGTAAACGTATTACCACACATGATAATGCCATACGATTTGTTTTTCTCTATTGTATCTAAAATATCTGAATCTGACATGAATGATGTTGTAAAAGAAGGGCCAAGCGTTGTAAAGAAGCTTTTTGATATAATGGGATTACCGTATGACATTGATCATGTAATTTACAATTATTTTGTAATACTTGCCAAATATTGTAATTGGTTTGAATTCTCACACAAGGTAACTGGAAATAATTACAGATTAGTATTTTGTACTGAAAATAATTCTAAATGGACATTGTTTGTACAAAAATACGTAAGAATCATACTGGAATCCTTGAAAATAATAATATCAAACGAATCATACCATGCTGGAATAATTGTTTTTGAATTTTCTCACAAAAATTATCTCTGATATATCTTTAAACGGAAAGACAGATTTTTAGTACTTTAAAATGAAAAAAGAGGGTTTGGGGATTTATAATAAAGGCAAGATTTGAAAACTTTTTAAAATTCTATCTTGTCTTTTTCATTGAGGAGAAACTTTTTTGACTTGCTTACTCCTTTTAGATCGAACCAGCTTATTTTTAGGGTGACTTTTTTGCCCTTGATCTCATCTATTGTTATCTTGTCTGCTGTCTTTACAAGTTCACTTAGTGTTTGATTTGACATTTTTTTACTTGAATTTATTTTTCAATTTGATTCTTGGGACGAAATTTTATACACATGTTGTTAAAAATATTCCACGCTATGATCTTGTTGAAAATGAATCTCTATTGAAATAATTTTGATCGATAAGCTAGTTCTATGATAAATCAGCTAAGTTGTTGAGTATATATAATATGTAAAAATTCTGCTAATTCTATTTATGCTCCAGACTTCTCAAATGGACAGAAATATTGAAACGACATGTGTAATGATAAACTGTGAATCTGGCTCTGAGGTAAGGATAATTGATGAGATACGGGAAATTCAGGGTGTAAAAGAATGTGTTAGAACAACTGGCCCGCATGATATTTTGGCAATTGTCGAGTCAAACACTGTAGAGTTGCTCAAGGAAATCATTGAAAACAAGATTCGAAAGATTCCAAACGTTAATGCTACTACTACGCTTGTAATAGCAACCAAATTCTAAGAATACATTCTCTAGTGTTATACTGACACAAAACTACTTGTGGGGGTATGTTGCATTTTATACCATGAAGGCTATGAGCTACAAAAAATTCCGTGAATCAAAAGCTACACACTATGATACAATAGAAGGCAGGATGGAAAGGGCTCAGGTCATAAAAAAACTAGAATCATTTCTGACTCAAAAACTAGGTGAAGGCCAAGACTTTTTTGACCAATACCGAGTGCAAGAAGAATAATCTATTTTGTGATACTATGGGTTAGCTTGTCATGAATCTGTGCTAGAATAAGCTCTGCTTTTTCTTTGTTCTCAAATGTCTCTATCTTTTCATCCATGATTGCATCAATTTCATAGCTCTTGTCTACCAAAACATTTGCTACATGATCATCTAGTGTTCCATTGCCCATGAGATAATATGCAAAGACCGTATTTTTCTGTCCAATTCTATGTAGTCTATCTTCTGCCTGTCTGTGTATTGCCGGGCTCCAATCAAGCTCTGCGAATATTACATATCTTGCTCTGCTCAAGTTTATGCCAACGTTACCAGCTCTGAGGCCTGCGATTATTAGCTTGGTCTCACCATTTTGGAATCTATCTATTCCTGCTTGTCTTTCCTTGTCACTCTGCCCTCCAATTATGGATGCAGGTGCATACTCTGAGAGATTTCTATGAAGTAATTCATGAATTGCCTTGTGGTGACAAAATACTACAACGCTTTCTTCAATCTCCATGATGTTTTTGACAAACTCTATCACATGAGGAACTTTTGCTACACCTGCAGCTTGTCTTTCACTCTGTATTGCTCTCTTGTATGATGAAAATTTATCAAAAGCACTTGTTGCGCTTTTTTGTTCTGCTTCTAATCTCTCCCAAATTTTACCAAGTTCTGCTTGATAATAGTTGATATCTGAATCGATAAGCTCCTTGTACCTGACTTTGTCTTTCAGTTCTTTTAGAACATCGGATTTTTTTCGCCTTAGCATGACATGTTTGCGTAACTCTTCTCCCAAACTTGCACGCTTGTTTTCAAGGACAATTGCTTTTCCTTTTTCATTCACGTAACAGAAATATTCACAAAACTCATCAAATGTTCCAAGAAGACCAGGTCTTAGTATGTCTACAATTGGCCATATCTCAGAACCTCTGTTGTAAATTGGTGTTCCAGATAGACCAACTCTGTATTTCACAGAATCAAGAGCAGCAAGTTTTTTCACAGCTGTGTATTTTTTAGTAGTCTTTGATCTAAGGTGTTGTACTTCATCACATACAATTGTCTTGATGTTTAGTTTAGAAAGATCATCAATTCTCTTGTGAAGTAAATCATAGTTTATGATGTATACATCATATTTTCCAAGTTCTTGTGCCTTACCGGTTCTTATCAAGACTGATGATGGATATTCATCGTCTGAAATTTTTCCATTACGACTGCGTTTTTTGAGGAATTTTTGAGTCTCTCTTTGCCAATTATTTAGTGTGACAAGAGGAGCTACAATCAGTACAGGAAATGTCTGTTTTTCTGTTGCAAGATATGCTAGAGTCTGCACTGTGTTGTGAGTTATAATTCCATTTGCAATATAGTTGTGTGTCTGGGGAACAGATAGGTCGTACACGTATCCGCTAAACTGTTTTTCCTCAACTGATTTGATTGGACACCAGTTGATTGATTCCAAAGATATTTCACGCAATTGTTGTGCTAAATCTTGATGCACTGATTCTAACTTGTCAGAAACTTGGAGCGCGAGTTGTTTGCTCATGCCCTGAGTGTATTTGTATGGGGTGTATAGGTTAAGAGAACGTAATGATATTCCAGCCTCTGCAATCTGCCATGCCATTAATTCTGCAATGTCTTTTGGCAATGTACTTTTTCCAACATGTATTGTCTTTGAGGGTACTGCAACTTTATCATCGACATTTAATTCGCCAGCTCTTTTCCATCCGTCCGGGGTGAGAAATCTATGGCGTTTGGTACATTCTACCTCTGAGCCGTCTCTGAGAATTATTTTTGTTATGGACTCATCAATTTTTTGTCTGAATATTCTGTTTACCTGCTTGGCAATTACATTTTTTCCATCAAACGTTTGTATGCTTATGGGAGTTTTTAGTTTAGCCCATTCTTCATTACCGTCTTTTTCTGTAATTTTTGCTTGCTCCCAGATATCTTTGATTGTAATGCTTCCATTTGTTGTGCTAATTAACGCATTACCCTTCAGACATTTGCCCAAACCCATTTCGTCTGCCAATAATGCATTGCCATATGATTTTAATAGAAAATCCAGACCTTCTCTTTGAAAATCAAGTAAATTTCCGCGAAATTGAGGTCCTGGGCTTGCCTTGCGGAGCTTTTCAATACGAGTCCATTTTTTTTGTGGAACGATGACCTTGCGCACTTTTCTATGCCATATTGACTTTGATCTTATTTCAAGTGGATATCTGTCCATTATCCATTTTATCTTCTCAACATTTTGGATTGTATCTGGCACTATGGCTTCTTCTGGACCATTACCATACCATGCATGAGGTATGACACGAGTTACCATGCTTACGGCTCTAGGGCCCGTAAGTTTCCAAGTCCAGTTTTTTGAATATGTGTCCAGAACATATTCCAGGGTGCCAAATTCTTTCATAAGTTATAATTCTTCGACATTGGTAAACTCGATTTATGAATCTTTTACTTTGTACAGTTGATCGCAATTTTCTTGATTTATGGTGTCTTTGAATAATTTTTAAAAGAAATTATCTCTCTTTTACAAAGAATTGGTGCCTAAAATTGATAATATCTGAAAAGGCCTTTTTTCAAAAAATCTACTGAGTAGGCTGTTTTCGGAATTTTTTCAGTTTGTTAAAGCCTAAGCTCTGTCCAAAGAATTTTTTCACATAGAAATAAGCAACAGCAGTTGCCAGTCCTGCGGATGTAAGAACTGTAGTAACAATGGGCCAAAATAAAGTCTCATGACTTGGATATAGTCCAAAGATTGTTGCAATTGTATTTGGTACAAGTTCAGCTGTTCCAGCTACTGTCCACCAGATGATGAGGATGGTAACCTTGTTTGTAACTTCGGTCTGGACTACGTTGACTCCTGTAGCAACCATCTGCATGATGTTTTCTGACATTTGTATCTGCCTGTCTAGTCTTCCCAGAATCACCTCAAATTTTGCAAGAATTATTTCATCATCTGAGACCATCTCAGCATCACCATACTTTAGATTGTGTACTGTGTCATAGCTTGCCCAAGTTGCATTCAAAAAAGTCAATAATGATGTTCGTACGTTTGACAATTCCAACGATATGTCTCGTGTAACCTGTCTTGAACCTGCAATGTCTATCTCAAATTGTTCTGCTCTTTCTACTATGAGGCGTAATATTGAGAAATTAGATTCACTGATCTCATCAATGATTCTTGCTAAAAGTATTGTCTGTCTATCTGCCCAGCTATCTGCTTCTTTTGGAAGTTTTCGTAAGAGTGTTGGAGCATAATTGTATAAACGTGTAATTTTTCCACCATAGTCATCATGAATGGTTACAATCAGATCTTTTTTCATAAAAACTAAGATTGGTGCAGTCAGAGTTTTGTTGTTTCCAGGTACCACAAATGGTATCATGAGACCCAGTGTATCGCCTCTGTCTTCATAACTTGACACATATCCTGATAATAGTACTGAAGGATCCATTGTAATGTTTAATTTTTCCAAGATTTTTGGAGTTTCTCCTATGATGTTATCTACAACACATTCAATCCAAGTGAGGTGCACTGGTGATGATATGTCTGTTAGTTCTTCTAGGGTGACTGTTGGTTTCTTAAACGGTACACCTTCTTGTATGCCTGCTACACTGATTGACTTGATCATGTCTTAGAAGAAAATTTGGACTTATATACACTTATTCGTGAACGAAAACTTACCTAACGTTTTTCGTAATTAGGTGGTTTGCAAAAAGTCTGTTGAAATGCAATGATGTGCAAAATTTGCTTTTACTGTATGTTGTAAAAAACTAGATGAAATCATCCGTAATACCTAAAACATGTATTTCAACTAATCTTGTGTGAAATATGTTCATCTGACAAGGATCACAGTAATTTTTCTAATATCTGGATTACTTGTTCAGTTTGATAGTGTTCATGCTAATCCTTCAACAAATCTTGTACCTGCATGGGTGAAACATGTTGCATTGTTGTGGTCTCAGGCAGAGATCTCTGATACTGATTTTGTAAACAACATGAGGTGGCTTGTAGAACACAGAATTATTCCAGTTGAAGATCTTATGGGACAAATAGATAATCCTGCGATGCCGGATTCTGTAAAAAAAATTGCGTATTCTTGGAGTCATGGGGATGTTCCAGATAGCGCGTTTATTCATGGAATTGAATATTTAATTCAAAATGGAGTGATAGAACTAGATAATAATTTTGTATTACGAGTACAAAAAGAACGGATATCTCAAATCTCAGTACAAAATGATACAAAAAAATCTGTAGTGATTATTCCAGTTTTTACTGCATCTGCATATTCTGAACGCGGTTTTTATTCATACTATACCGGTGATTGTAATGCCACTTGTCTGACCGCTATTATCTACACCAGCGTGCCTCTGGGATACACTGCAAGTGAATATGCTGTAAACATTTTAGGATCTTTGGGATATTATACACTTACAGATATCGATGTAGACAAAAATCCCAAGATTTTGTTACAATATGACAAGGTGATTTTGTTACATAATGAATATGTCACACAAAAGGAGTTTGATGCAATTACCACCCACCCGCATGTGGTATACCTTTATCCTAATGCATTGTACGGGAAAATAGCTGTAAACTATTCTCTTCATACAATGACGCTTATTCGTGGTCATAATTACCCTGATGCAAAAATAAGAAATGGTTTTGACTGGAAATTTGACAACTCAAATCTTGAGTATGACACTCAATGCAGTAACTGGGAATTTTATAATGTCACAAACGGAATTATGCTTGACTGTTATCCCGAAAACCATCTGGCACAAAATACCCAGTTGCTCAAAGCAATAAAAGACTACTAAACCACGTGTTGGGCAATTTATCCTCTAACGTCTAAATATAATAATATGAGTTTCGGACTGCATATTGATAATGAAAGTATTAGTTGATGAAATGTATGATGGGTTTGATACCAAGCTCAAGGAATTTGGATATGACGCATTTAGCGTAAAAAAACTAATTGCTGAAGGGAAAAAACTATCAAGTGACTATTCTGTGATAAAATATGCTCATGAAAATGGAATGATTGTTGTAACAGAAGATGTTGAGATTGGAAATGCATGTAAGGAAAATGATATCCGATGTGTATTACTTGATAGTGAAACAATATTTAGAATAATTCTGGAAGACTTGAGCAAGTATAAAGATCGTTAACTATTACTTGGCTTACCGATTCGTTTTTTGGCTATGATTATTACTATGATGACCAGTCCAACGATAACTGCACCATCGATGTAATCGGAATATTGTCTTATTCTGGTCCACTGGTCTCCCAATGTTGCACCGACATATGTCAACATGGTGCTCCATACAATTGAGCCTGCAAAAGTGTAGATAACAAATTTTTTCAAGTTCATTTTTGCAACACCTGCTGGCAATGAAATGTATGTTCTAATTGCAGGTAACAGTCTGCTCACAAATGTAGACCTGTCTCCATATTTTTTAAAGTATGATTCAGTCCACTCTAGATGGGATTTTTTCAAGAGAACATATTTTCCATACTTTACAATAAATTCTCTGCCAAGCTTGACACCGATAAAATATGCCACAAGTGAGCCTACCAGATTTCCAATGGAACCTGCCAATATTATCAAAACTGGATTGAGCTTTCCAGTAGATGCTAGATATCCGGAAAATGGCATAATTATTTCGCTTGGGATTGGTATGAGAGAACTTTCTGCTACCATCAAGAAAAAGATTCCAAGATATCCTGTATTTGATATTGTTTGGATTACAAAATTTGCTAAATTATTGATAATGTCTAAAGCAACCATGTTTTGTTAATCAGCCTCATTTTTTGTTGCAAGCCCTTTGTACCTTTACCACATTCCGCCGGTACTGGTTCCAGGCTCATCGAAATTTCTCTGTGGTGCGTGTTTGTGTGCTTTTTTCATATGTCTGTCAAGTCTTACTGGATCGTGCAGCTCAAGACCACATTCCTTACATTTTGTTTCGACAGGTCCTTCCTTTTTCTTGAAAAGTCCCATGCTTTGGATTATCTGATTTGAGATAATATTTCTTACGGAGAAATGCGGTCAGGATCCATTTGTGGAAATTAATAAGGCTCTGCGTAGAGAGAACCTACGCAGAATAGCATCCAGACGGAATTGGTATGCTATGAAAAGTTATAGATTTGTTATATTGATAAGGGTTACTTTGTGTATTTTATCAACATGTATTCAATGGTGTGATCTGTTGCAGATTGTTTCATTTTCAATATTGATTTGAATAGTATTTTTTCTATGTATGATGGGTATTTTTTTAGGATCTCTGATCTTAAGAATTGATGATTCTCAATGTAATACTCTGCTAAAGGCACGTATACATTTGATCCTATGAGCCTAATTTCAGTAATTCTTAAACCTGCATCATGAATTATTTTTTTAATTGTATCCATGTCATAATGTTCAGAAGACCAGGTGAACTTTAATATGCCAATTTTCAAAATGTTGAACTTTGATGGTTCTGAGAGTACTGGTATTGCAATGACTGCAGTCCCGTCTTTTTTTAGAATTCGTCTTGTCTCTAGTATGAAATCCTCAATTGGTCTAAAGTGCTGTGCTGATTCTAATGCAATTATTCTGTCATGTGATTCGTTTGTTATTGGAATTTTTATTGCTGTTGCATTTGCTAAATTTATTTCATGAGCATTTGCCTGCGTGCTTGCAAATCTGAGTTGATTGGGATTTATGTTAACGCATGTAATTGCAATGTTTGGGTGCATCTTTTTCCAAAAAAAGGCTGGTTCTGAAAAACCACTTCCTACATCTAACACATGCCTTGCTTTTTCAAGTTCTGCCATATCTCCTACCATTTTGCATAGGTTTGTCTGAGCCTCTGCAGGGTTTTTTGTTGTATCATCCCAATGGCCAAAATTGAGAAAATTTCTTCCAGTTGAAATCTGCATAAGTTCTGAGAGGTAGTTGTACATGTTTACAATGTCTCCCTCTCCACGTCTTAGTGTCCATAAGATGACATCCATGGGATTAGGATTATTCAATACAAAAAATGATCAGGTACTGGTGTATTAAGATATGAATTTTCCAAGTGCGTTTTCTATGGTTAACTGATCTTTTTATTTAGCACACAGATGTGACTAGTATACATGGAAAAATGTGATTCTAGAACCAGAGCATACAAGAACGGAAAGACTTTTGATCAATGCAGGGATATTGCAAAGACTATCACTTTGCAGATGAAAGAAAAGATTACTCAATCAGGTCAAGTGCAATGGGATGAAATTCTAAAAACTGTTGACCATGATGAGCTGGTGTACAAGCTTACCCTGAAATATCTACGACAAGATGGATATGATATTGGGGACTGGAAAAGACCTCGTGTGATAAAGCCTATTTAGGATCTACTGCACAACTTTCATTTTGCGATTTTATCTTCTTGGCCATTATGATGGGCGTTACAAAAAGAATTGGAATTGATATTGCAATAAAGATTGTTTGAATTTGCGCCTCAAAGCTTGTTAAAAATAAAGTAAATGTAGTTGCACCTGCGCCAAAACCAAACAACATGGTAAAAACTGTACCAGCACATGTGGGACAGCCAACAAATAATCCTGTCACTGCTCCAAATGCTCCTAGTTTTCCACCACTTTTTGCAATGGAAAATACTGTAGATGATAATGCAAAATTCAAACCGACTAGGAATGACACCGTGACTAGTAGCAGCAGGTTCACTGGAATAATCTGTAACCCTACGTGTTCTGTGAAAAATGCAAAAATCATTGGCATGTAGCCTGGAAGATCACAACATGGTGAGAGCTCTATGTGAGGAGGTTGTGGAAATCCATAATCTGTGGCATTAATGTCTGGCTTGTAGATTATTATTCCAGATGTAAATGCAAAAAATAATCCATACCCTATAGCACTTAGGACGAAAATTTGTTTTGATCTCTTGTTGTGTATTGCATTTGCAATTATTGATGAAATAGTAGAGTCTGCTGCTATGATCTTTATTCTGTACATCTTGTATAATCCCCAACCTATTGCCACAAATGATGCAAGTAACACAATGTATGTGGCAACTGCAAGTCTTTGCAGTGCAGGCATGGCAGCAGGAGTAATTATCAGGTTGCCATTTTTTGCATATGCTAAAAATGATATGGCAATAGCCAAAAAGCCAACCAGTATTAGTGCAAAATGGGAACGACTTGATGTCTTTTGTTTTTCCACATGTAAAAATTTTTTATTCTGACATTAAATCCTATCTTATATTTTCTCCAAAGTGTTTATCTTGGGTAATTTTGTATCTTTATCTAGTCGTGAAGATCGACGAGCCTCAAGATTCTGATTATGCAGAAACCAAGATAACCTACGTGGGTTTTGTAGACCCGTACGGAGTTGAAGGACTTTTGATACTACGGTCAGATGACGGCAAGGAATTTCACATGCGTGCATTTTCAGGCGAAGTCGCACGACACATATCTAATTTTATTGAAGGCCAACGAGGCGCAATTCCAACCATATACAACATGGTAGAAGAAATTGCAGAACTAAACGAGCTTGTTCTTGTAAAGATCAAAGTATATGAAAGTGGTAGTGTATTACGCGCAAATGTCTACTTTACTGGAAAACACGATCTGGTAATGCGTAACTATAGGGCATCTGATTCTATAGCACTTGCAACGTTTTACAATATACCTATTCTAGTTAGAAAAAACCTCTTGAAAGAAAAAACCGAAGCCTAGGTTAGTACTTGCGCTAGTTTTCCTTCTTGCTGTGCAATTTTTAATTCCATGGCAATTCTGCGTCCTACTCCAAAAGTTTCACCATACTTGTATTTTGTATATGGGCTTGTTGTGGCAAGAATTGGGTTTCCTGGAACTCGTAGTGATACATCATATACTACGATGTCAAGGTCACGAGTTATTACACTCTGAAGAGAGAATGGACCGATTATTCCTGGAGCGTATTCTTTTTTCACTGTATTGACAAACTTGTCTCCAATGTCTATGACTTTTTCAAGCAAAGATTCTCTAATGCTTGCAGGTGTATGACCTACCTCGATATTTTGTAATTCAATGTTTGTTTCAAGTTGTTGTTTTGCAGGAAGTGAGACAAAGTCATGAAGGTTTGTTTGCAGCCTTCTTTCTATTCCAAGAAAGTCTACCTCTTTTGATATTGGCGTGTGGAAATAATTGAAATTGAAATAAGTACCTATGACAAATTCTTCAATGCTTGCAGTCTTGAGTGCATCTCTTGAGATTAGTCCTTGTTTTATCTTGGTCTCTGTCTTGTCTTTGTATTCGGCATATGATGATACATTAAAAAAAGCACGTTCAAGCTTGCGTTTTTTTTCTTGAACTTTTACTATGACTGGTCTGTCAATGTCTTTTGGATCTTTGAATAGTCTTGGAAATCGTATCTTTGCTTTTTGTAGCAAGTAATACTGGTTTTTCTTGTTGGCTCGCTCTTCTGCCTGAAATAATGCTCTATTTCCAAACAGTGGTACTTTGAACTTGTTTTCAACACCATCGTACCCTAGATATGCAGTAAGGGCTCTGTGTGGAACAACTATTGTGCTAGAATCTCTTAGTCTTGCCTGGATCTTGGGAGATAACATTTCTTGGAATTTTTTTACTATAATGATATCATCTGCTAATCTTGAAAATCTCTTGTAAGGTACCTCTCTTCCCTTTTGGCAAACCACGACTGTCTTGAAGTTTTCATCCTTTGCACCGTCCATTATCTCAAGGGCAGAGTGACTCCCAAGTGCGCCAACAGTCAGTTCTGAATACTTGTTTACAATATCGATAATGTCTGACTTTTTTATCACGTCGTATCTATTTTACTTGGGTAAAAAAGCGTTATCTAAAGCAAACGTGGATTTTTGTGTTTCTTGTTGTGAATAAACTCGTGATGGAAAGATTGATTTTTTTTAAAAAACTACTTGAGGTCTTCTTTGTCTTTGAAATCTTTGAGCTCTTTTTCTGATTCCAGTCTACCTTTTTCATACTCACCCTTTGCCTTTCCAAATGTTTTTGCAAGTTCTGGAATCTTTTTGGCACCAAATATCAAAACTCCCACTATTACTACTGCGATTATTACATTTTCGTATGCCATTATTGGCTTAAATGCGGCAGATCAAGATTTAAGTGTTCCAATATTTTTTGCCTGCCTTTCTGATACTACCATACCTATGAGATACAGTACGATCATTGGAACTGCTACAAACCACATGGTTACTCCGCTTCCATCAGGTGTTATTGCTGCACCTAGTATGACCATTGCAATAATTGCATATCGTATGTTGTTTCGCCAAAATTTTGGGTCAATCAGTCCAGATGCAGTGAGCGCGTACATTATCAATGGTAACTGAAATGATACTCCAAATGCAAGAATGAACTGGAGTACAAATGTGATAAAATCCATTATGTTCAAAAATGTGAGCAAGTCTGCAGACTGGCCATATTTGTAAAGAAATCCTAGTATGTATGGAGTGACAAAAAAATATGAAAACAAGCCTCCTATTATGAAAAGTACAATGGCTGGAATTGTTATGTTTCTAATTATTTGAATCTCTTTTCTGTGTAATGCTGGTGCCAAAAATCCTACAAATTCTTTGACTATGACTGGCATTGAAAATACCATCCCGAGTAATATTGCAATGTAAAATTGGGAAAAAAATGCTTGTCCTGGAGCTGTCTGGATTAATTGTACTGCGGGTGGTAACAGATGGTGTTTCATTGATATTGTTGCTTGTGCTGCCATGTTGTCAAATGGACTAAATGTTGGATAATACAACTTGATGCCATTGTACATGAATGGAGTAAGATGAAAACTCAAAATAAAAAATGAGATAATTCCTATTGAAATAACTGATCTGAATACTCTCTTTCGCAAATCTTCAAGATGTTGACTAACGGTCATAGACTTGTCCATTGTAAATTATGAAATAGACGGATCTGTATTAATAGTATTTTTTCTACAAGCCTGGAATTGGAAGTATCTTGCTTGCTGGCAAGTTGCTTTTTTCTTGTTCTGCTACTGAAAAGTTTTCGAGTTCTATTGTAAGTTCAGTGCTAACCTCGAAATTGTCACCCAACTGGACTGCAAGATCTGCAATGTCTTTTGGTGCATACATTTCACGTGAGCCTTTCAAGAATACTCGAGAGCCTTTTTCTGCAGGCTCTCCACCAAACTTTTCCTTGAGGAATTTTGTCAGTTTGTCCACTTCTTCTTTTTCTATCATGTTGTAATAAAATACGATACCTTTGATTAAATCGTAATCCCATGGAGTTCCATTTCTATACGAATATACTCCAAAGACTGCACCCTTGTCGTCTTTTGGACATTTTATTTCCCAGATCAATACTTTTGTTGGGTCATACTCTGCCTTTCGGACGTCTTCAACTGTAAGTTTCCAGTATCTCAAGCGGCTCATGTTCTAGTCAATCGATGAAATTCACCGTTAATGAGCCTTACTAGACGCAAACTATGGTGTAACGTATGATTCGGGTTCTTACAATTTGATATTTTTGCTAAGATCTAATGTGGCTGTAAACTCACGTGGATCAAAACTAGGCTCTTTTTTATATTGTCAATATGATCTGAAATGCTGAGAGGCAATGGAACGAACATTTGACTTTCATGGTACTACTATGACAATCAAGTCACTGACTTCTGAAACTGGTGGCTTTTACACAATACTTTATGCAATTCATCCTCCAAACGTGGGACCTGCACTACATCTGCATCCTGGTGGTAGTGAGTGTTTTTACATTGTAAAAGGCAGATACAAGTTTGTGCTTGAAAATAAATTGATGGATGCTACATCTGGCGATGTAGTTGTTGTGCCGAAAAACACTCCTCATAAATTCATGGTAGGAAATGATGGTGGCGAAGTGTTGATAATTAGTCCACCTGACTTGGAAAACTATTTTTCTCAAGTAAGTGAACTATTGCAAAAAGGTACGGTTGCCTGGGAAATGGAATCCAAAATAGCACAACAGTATGGGCAAGTTTTCCTTGAAAGTGTAAATCACTGGAAGTAGGCTATCATGCCATTTTCCATGTAAACCAAAATTCAAATCATCATGGACATACTTTCAAACTAGGAGAAAAGATACGTCAGTCTTTTAAACTGGTGTGAGACCGTACACCTCAAGGGCATGAATTTCATACATATTTTGATGGTTGCAGAATCTAGTCATGTCATAGGTAACATTGTTCCTGAACAATGTACAACAATTCTTTATTTATTGAATATTGGAGATCATGCAAAATGGATCTAAGGATTCTACTCTTTGTCTCTATTGTAACAATACTGGTCTTTCCACAATATGCTTTTTCAATTGAGCCTGTTTCAAACAGTTCCAACACAGTTACTCCAAGTAACTCTACTGCAGTACCACCAACAACTGTTGTACCTAGTTCCAATTCTACTGTAGTCCCGCCTACAACTGTTGTACAAAATTCCAATTCTACTATAGTACCACCAACAACTGTTGTACCTAGTTCCAATTCTACAGTAATTCCACCACCACCTGTTGTACAAAATTCTAATTCTACTATAGCACCACCGCCTGTTGTAATTGATCCGACCTCGAGTACAGTTACATCAAATACTGGCACCACCACTCATGGTTCTCCGGTATCATTTACTGTACATGTGGCAGATATGTCAAATTCTCTGACCATTACATCTGGACTTGTAAACTGGAGTGACGGTAATCTTGGTGGTGCCTTCAGTTCGTCTTCATGTTCTCTTTCAACTGGTAGCTGCACTGTATCATACGCCTCACCTCTTGATCATTCTGGTACGATATTGATAACTGCAAATTATGGTGGAGATGGTACACACTCTGGTAGTGTTGGCACATCCACATTGACTGAAACTGTACTCTATGCTGTTACCACTACTATCACATCTGTTGCAAGTTCAGGATCTCAGGTGCAATTTACAGCAACACTTGCAGATACATCAAATCCCCGAATTACTCCAACAGGGTCTGTAACCTGGAGTGACGGTAATCTTGGCGGCATCTTTAGTTCATCTTCATGTTCTCTTTCAACTGGTAGCTGCACTGTATCATACACCCCTCCAGCAAATTATCAAAACAACATATTGATAACTACTGATTATCAAAGTAACGGATCATTTTCCACCAGTGCGGGAACATTTACTCTGTCGCCTGTTCTACTAAGTACTACTACTTCGATAACACCGAACATTGTTACAGTAACACAAGGATCTCCAGTACAGTTTACTGCTACAGTGATTGCGTCTAACTTGCAAACCGTTCAAACCGGAACTGTAAACTGGAGTGACGATAATCTTGGTGGTACTTTCAGTTCATCAGACTGTATCCTTTCTAGTGGTGTCTGCACTGTATCATACACCCCTTCTCTTAATCATCCTGGTACCATAGCGATAACTGCTAGTTATGGCGGGGACAATACTTACTCTGTCAGTACTGGTACATCTGCTTTGACACTAAATGTATTACATAATACCATAACCACTATTGCACCAAATGCTGTTACTGTGGCGCAAGGATCTAGAGTACAATTTACAGCAACACTTGCAGATACTTCTATCTCATCAATTGTAACTGGAACTATATCATGGAGTGACGGTAATGCAGGAGGTTCGTTCGATAATACTTCTTGTACTCTTTCATCTAATACTTGTGCTGTATACTATACTCCATCTGCATTGTCCACAAATGCAGTAACGGTCACTGCTACCTATGGAGGGGATACTGCTCACTCTGGTAGTCTTGGTACTGCTCAGACTACCGTAATTGTATTGCCGTCCTCGCTTTTGTTGAATACTGATCAAACGTATTATGCATATGGCGATGTAGTTACACTCTCTGTAAATCTACCAGGCCAGAGCTTGCAAAGCATTGCTGTAGGGGTGTCAAATCCAAGTGGTGATAATATTATATCAAGAACAATAACTACTGACGAAAACGGTACTGGCTCTTTGCAGTTTAAGATACCTGATACATATCAGACTGGTGTCTATCAAGATGATGTTAATGCAATTGTTGATGGTAGAAACTATACCAATTCAACTGAATTTAATGTAATAAAATCACATGGCGTCTCTATTGATTCTGTACAAATTACAAATCAACAAGGAAATCCGGTTTCAATTCTACCACAAGGTCAAAATGGATTTGTAAAAGTCTCTCTTTCATCTGGAGAAAAAATGCCTGCACTTTTGACACTTAATCTCTTTGATGCAAATCAAAGTAGTCTTGGCACCACATCTATCAAATCCGTTCTAAATCCTGGAACATCTCAAATGACTCTCTCATTTTTCATCCCATCAAATGTGCAAGTAGGACTGGCAAATGTTTTCACTGATGTCTATTCTGATTGGCCAACTAATGGTGGAACACCACTTACTCCAGAGTCTTGTCTTGCAGTAGATCTTCAAAATGTATCCACTCTTCCTGCCTCATATGTTGCATCGACACCTCAAAGTTGTACTAATTCTGGCAGTGTTACGTCTGGAGTTGGGAGTGTATTGTCAACTGCCATGACAAATAGCCAAGCTGAAGTCACGCTTGGAGTTGCGATTCAAAATGATTCTATGACATTTATGAGTCCCACACAGGCTCATCTTCTTGCACTTGCATATGCAAATAACACTGGAAAAAGTACTGCAAACAATTCTGTAGGACTGGTAAATGTGACTCTTGCTAGTCTTGGTGCAAATGGAACAAGTGCAGTAACTATTGGTAATGCAACTGGTATTGGAACAACACAATTTACGACATTGGCAGGCCCTGATCTTCAAAACAATCCTATGGCTTTGAAAATTTTACAAGAAATTCAAACATCAAAGAGACAGGTGGCAAACATACTAGGTAACCAGTCTGCAGCACAACTTGACCAACAATTAGTTTTACAGCAGAGACAGGCAGCAGCCAGTCAACTCAAGCAGGACTTGTCTACACTCGCAGCAGCAACTGCATCTACTACGCCTGATGCAGCATATGCTGGCTTTCTTACAACTGTAAGTGATAACAGAACTCAATCTGTATTTCAAGATGAATTTAATTTCCTAAAACAGAGAATTAATGTTGCAAACACTGCAATGCAATCTGTTATTGCTGGTGGTGGAAGCTTGGACCAAGCACTTGCAGCCTTTGACAAATATGCAGTTGTAAATCACGTCCAAATGGTTAGCCTGAATAATGAATTGAATGTTGAATATGGTCTTGCCGATAGCAGAATACAATCTTGTTTCAATAATGCAGGGCAACTAACTGTTGTAAATGGGATAAATCCATGTGTTGCAGATGTTGAAAACAATTCTACTGGACCAAACGGAATTTCTATCATATCAGTACAACCAACTGACCAACAAGGAAATCCAGTATCTCTAATACAAAGAGGACAAACGGGATATGTCAAAGTAGTAATCAATTCTGACATGGACACACAATCTCTCATAACTGTAAATCTCTTTGATTCTAATGTAAGCAGTCTTGGTACTGCATCTGCCCAGTATGTACTAAGCCCTGGACAGTCTGAAGTAATTCTACCATACTATGTTCCAGCTCAATCTGGAACTGGACTTGCCAGTGTCTATGCAAATGTATTTACTGACTGGCCAAACAAGGGAGGCACATCACAATCACATGAATTATCATATTTTGTCGGTATTTCATAGGGAAAACCACTGTAGATTCATGTTTCTTGCGGTGGTTGTACTACTTGCACTACCAGGAGTCTTGAACTCGTTTGCTCAGGAAGCACCTCAATCCATCATACTTGATACGAACAAGAATAGTTATCTACCAGGTGACACTGTTACACTAAATGGTACTGTAACAGGACAATCAAATGCTCTTGTTGCATTGCAAATAAAAGACTCGTCTGGAAATTTGATATTAATCCGCACTGTATCCTCTGATCAAAATGGAAACTTTGTTCTCCAGTTTAAAATTCCTCCAACTGCAACATCTGGAGATTTTAACATCATTGCCAGTGCAAAAGTAAATGGGTTTATTGTCACACAAACAAAAACCATGACTGCAACAGTTCCTGAATTTGGACCTCTTGCAGCACCACTATTTGGAGTTTCATTTATCATGATTATTCTTTTATTCACTTTTTCAAACAAATTGAAAAGTTCTATCTACTAGTGTAACACACAAAATCTATTACGAACGCTCTTGTGATACCATGCATGAATTTTGGACTTTGTTTTATGTGCGGTAAACATAGAGAACTTGGTGCATATCATTCAGCAAAGTATGGAAAAATAGTTGAGGTTTGCATGGACTGTAATAAATCGAAACCGCTTGATTGATTCAGAAAAAAATTGGAAAGGGTTGTTATCCGTATGTCTTTCCACACGTACTACACTGCCAGTGCTTTGTTGTGGCAGTCCATTGATGTTTGTGTTGTAGTTTAGTCATGTTCTTTCTTATATTAGATATACAAAGGTAAGCATATAAGTCAGGAAGTGATAGTATAGTTATCAAGTGAGTAGATGGTAAGTTGAAAGACGAAGAATGCAAAGTTCTTCTTGAATCTATGAAGGCATGCCCTATTGATAATACTTTTAAAATTATTGGAAAGAAATTCACTGTTCATATTTTGCGTAACATGACAAAACTAGGACAAAACAGATTCAACCAATTTCTGGATTCTGTGGAGGGAATAAACCCCAAGACCTTGTCTGCAAGGTTGCGTGAGATGGAGAGCAATGGTATAATTGAGAAGCGAATCTATGCTGGCACGCCTGTAAAAATTGAATATGCTATAACCAAAAAGGGATTGGCACTAAACCCGATACTTGAATCCATGGCTGCCTTTTCGATGCAATATTGTGCCAAGGAAGTATTCAAAGATGGCAAGCCTAGAATTGTAAAAGAGATCTATTCACAACCTACGGAAACTGCATGATTGTGGTTTGTTCTCAAATAAACAGTCTTGATGTAGATTACCGAAAGTTAATCTGATATACCTGAATTCACTTTACATTTTAAATACTTTCCTGTGTATAGTAGATATACAAATGATATCTGCTAAACAAAAACTTGTAATTGAAAAAGGCAAGATGTGCCTGCATGATGGCGTAACCCATGGTCCACTTGTAACTGATAGTGCACGTGGGGAAATCTTGTGTGCAACATGTGGTGCAGTTCTTGCTGACAAGGTAGAAGATTATGGACCGGAACAACGATCATTTACAGTGGATGATTACAATAACAGTACCAGATCTGGACTTGGCTCTGCATTGTCAATTCATGACAAGGGACTGTCTACCATAATTGGAAATACAGACCGCGATGCATCAGGGAATTCCATATCAACGTACATGAAATACACCTTCAACAGATTACGAACCTGGGACAGTCGAAGCAAATCTAATTCCACTGATAGGAATCTACGTTCTGCATTTGTCATAATGGGAGCAATGCAATCAAAGATTGATGTCTCTGATGCAATAGTTGAGCGGGCTGCCTACTTGTATAGAAAAGCATTGACAAAAAACATCATTAGAGGAAGAACAATTTCCGGCATGATTTTATCTGCATTGTATGTGGCATGCAGAGAGTCTGGAGTGCCAAGAACATTACAGGATGTATCCAGTGCAGGAAACATTTCATTCAAAAATCTATCTAGACACTATAGGGTCTTTGTCAAGGCACTAGAGTTACAGGTAGATTCTCTGAATCCATCAGAATTTGTTTCAAAGATAGGAACTTCTGTGGGCCTTAGTGAAAAGGCGCAAAGAGATGCTCTTGATATCATTGAAATTGCAAGGAAAAAAGGCATTGTAGATGGGAAAAACCCAGTGTCACTTGCAGCAACTGCTCTATTCATGTCTGCAGTAATGAATGGTGAAAAAGCCACTCAGGACAAGATTGCAAAAGCCTCTGGTATCAGTAGCGTAACAATACGCAATGTCACAAAGGTATTCAAAAAGAAATTGGAGATGGGAAAATGAGTGTCCAGATAATACGGGCAGATGAGCACTATGAAAACAAGACTGATTGGCTTAGAACCTTTCATCATTTTTCATTTGCAGACTATCAAAACCCTGACAAGATGAATTTTGGACCATTGCGTGTATTCAATGATGATGAAATACAGCCTGGCACTGGATTTGATTTTCACCCTCATAGAGACATGGAAATTGTAACATATGTGATAGATGGAGAACTAGAACACAAGGATGATCAAGGAAATCACGGTGTGATATATCCAGGAGAAGTACAACGAATGACTGCTGGATCTGGTATAATGCATGCTGAATCAAATCACTCTAAAGATAAACCGTTGAGGCTGTTACAAATGTGGGTATTTGCAAACAAGAAAAATCTTAAACCATCTTGGGAACAAAAAAAGTTTACAAAAAAAGACAGAACAAATAAACTAGTGCCAGTAATTGTATCTGAAAACAGTCCTGATGCTAACGCGTTGCACATACATCAAGATGCTACCTTTTATCTCTCTACGTTGACTGCAAATGGTCAAGTCCAACACAAGTTGGGACCTGGAAGAAAGTTTTACTTGTTTGTAATTGATGGTAAAATAAAATTGGGGAATCATGTAATGCAAACAAGAGATGCTGCAATGATATCAGGAGAGGACAATCTGACAATATGGGCTGAAGAGCCAACTGAATTAATCCTAATTGATCTGCCCGAGAAATATGCAGTCAATATATAAAATTCGCGATTCTCTCTAAAAATCATTTTGTAATCAACATGAGATTTATAGCAATTTATTCAAATCAAAATAATGCAGTACAAGTGGATAGCGCTAACAAATACCACGATTTGCATATTGATGGCGTCACTTGATGCCAATATTCTCATTATAGCACTACCTAGACTTGTTCCAGATCTGCATGTCTCATTGATTGAGACAATATGGATAATCCTCTCATATGGCCTTGTAACCTCGTCTGTTCTTCTCAGTTTTGGCAGGTTGGCAGATATGTTTGGTAGAGTCAAACTGTATAATTTTGGCCTAGTGCTTTTTACGATTGCATCATTTCTCTGCAGTCTTGCTCAGACTGGGCCAGAACTAATATTATTTAGGATATTCCAGGCGTTTGGCGCAGCATTTCTTTTCTCTAACAGTGCTGCCATCTTGACTGATGCCTTTGATGCAAAAGAGCGAGGTAAGGCTCTTGGTCTAAACCAAGTATCAATTGTAATTGGCTCTGCGCTAGGTTTGGTGCTTGGTGGAATATTAACTGAAACACTTGGTTGGAGGGCAATTTTTTGGGTAAACATCCCGATAGGAATTTTTGCAATTGTTTGGTCTCGAGCAAAACTTCGAGAACTTGGAACTATAATAAAAGGAAAGATAGACTGGATTGGAAATTCAATTCTTGTTATAGGGTTAGTTATGGTAATGCTGGGAATAACATTTGGTTCCTTGCAGGTAATACCTTTTTTTGTTGCAATATCTGTCCTAGCTGGAGGATTTTGTATGTTGGTGTTATTTGGATATGTTGAATCCAAAGTAAAAGAACCAATGTTTGATCTATCTCTTTTCAAAATCAGATTCTTTTCTGCAGGAAATATCACAATATTTCTAAACGCACTAGCAAGAGGCGCATTGGTATTGATAATGGCATTTTACCTACAGGGTCCGTCAATGCATCTCAATCCGCTCACAGCTGGTCTTTACTTGATACCGGTATCTTTTACAATTGCTACATTTGGACCAATAAGTGGATGGCTGTCAGATAGATATGGGTCTAGATTGCTTACAGTACTTGGACTGTTGATATCGGCAATTGGATTTTTGATACTTTCTCAGATTGGGCCTAAAACAAGCTTTGGTGATTTGGTCTTACCTCTTTCATTGGTTGGTGCAGGAATGGGACTGTTTGCATCGCCAAACAGGTCATCGATAATGAATTCGGTTCCGCCTCAAAGACGTGGAGTTGCAGCGGGAATGAGCACAACTCTTGTAACACTTGGTAATATTATCAGTCTAGGGATGTCCTTTGCACTACTTGCTAGTACTGTTCCATTGTATGAACTTGAATCAATATTCTTGGGTTCTTCTAATACTGTGAATGCTGAAGCGGCAATACCTAGTTTTATGAAGTCAATTCACATGATATTTTACATCTCTACGTTTGTCTTGCTTGCATCTATCATTCCTGCCATAGTATTGCGTTCTCAAAAAGAACATGTCATATATTGATAAGATATCATTTGGTTTTTACAAAAATCAATACTTGTAGTACGACACCTTCTCATTTTTCAAGCCCGCATAATCCAGCGCTAGACATAAAGAACCTTGTTTCCTTGTTGCTCTCAGATGCATTCAAAGAAAACTGATGTTTTTGAAACGATGACATCTAAGATAGAAAATGAATTTCCACAATATTCCAGAATTCATGCTAATTGGGAATTTGTTTTGACTGACAAAAAAACCGGGGAGGTACAAAATACTAAAAAATTTCAAATACTGGCCATTCAAAATGATGATAAAAAATCAAAACACATTGGGATAATAATTCCTGAATTAAGCAATGAATATGTACAACTTCCTGATTTGGTAGCAAAATTTCTGTTGGAAATAGAAAAACACAATGACCCAGGTGTTGGCGATGCTCTGGCAGACAAGATACATGATGTATCCACCTTTGAATTTACAAAAAATGTTTACTTGTACACTGACAAGTTGCTTGTATCAGAAGATGTATTGTACAAGTATTTCAAAAAATATAATTTAATCTTGCAGATTAGGACATCAAAACCAAATCTGTCTTTATGATGTATCTAACACTAGTGAAATGGAGACACAATTAGTTACATCATCTGTGAGAAACGTCAATAACGACTAAATATTCGATGATAAAAATCGAATCAATGGAAGTCATCCCAGCAGAACGCCTTGAACTCTTGTCTGAAATGGAAGAAAAATATGAGAAAAAAGACAAGGAATATTTTGTTGGCCTGTTAGATGACGGGGATTTTGTGATAAGATGTAGAGCAGTCTGCATTCTTGTAGATATGGGTGGCGAGGATGTTATTCCCCATGTTGCCAGTGTGCTAAAAAATGATTCAAACGAACTGGTACGACATGAGGCTGCATTCTCATTGGGACAAATGTGCCTAAGAAGCGGTATTAAACCACTAGAAGATGCAACAAGAAACGATCCTAGCCTATTTGTAAGACACGAGGCTGCTGTTGCACTTGGTGTAATCGGCTCTCAAGATGCAAAGGAAACATTGCAAAAAGCCTTGGAGGATTCAAGTGAACAGGTCAGAGATTCTGCAGTGGTTGCATTGTCAAATCTAAAATTCATGGAAAGTTTATCCAAGAATGAAAAGTTTGCCAAGATGACTGGCGGCTAGATTGGTGTTACTACAGTTCCTTCTGATGTTGACTTGAAATCATAAATTGCATCAATGTTTGAATTTTCAAATATGTCAGAGTCATGTGTGATTATGATAAATTGTGAAGTTGCATCAATGTTTGATTCAAATGCTTGAGCAAGTACGTTTACAAGCGATTTTCTTCTCTCTTGGTCCAAGTGAGTAGTTGGTTCGTCAAGAATGATGAAATTCAAATTTGATGATCCCATGAAATGAGCCATTCCAAGACGTAATGCCAGTGCAACACTTACCTTTTCTCCCCCGCTCAATGATTCTAGATCAAGTTCCAAATTTCCTGCATGGCATGTAATTCCAATATCTCTTGCCTTGTCTTCAAGTGTGATTCTCTGAATTTTTACATTAAATGTCGAAAGATACTCTGAGGCTTTTTGTGATATGGTACCCAACGCCCATGAGCGAAGGCTTGTGGCAACAGGACCATCTCTGTTGTAAATCTGACTACGTATTGTCTCAAGGTTTGAAACATATTGTTTCACTTCTTGCAATTCTAGCAACACTTGAGAAATTTTTTCAGAATCATCTTGGTATATCTTTAATTTTGTATTTGTGGCAACGATCTCTTGCTCTAATGAATTCAGTTCTCTTCTTTTTTGTTCCATCTTTAATTTTAGTTCCCTGAAAGTGTTGACACTGAAATCCCTAGTCTCTTCAGCTAGTATTGATATTGATTTTATTACATTAGTTGAATACTCGTCTATTGCATATTGCATGAGGTTTCCGGAGTTTATCTCAAGAGGTATATCTCTTGTATTGACCTGTAATCGCGATATCTCTTCTGTCAGTTTAACCAGATCGCCTTGGTTTTTGATATTATTTGAAGCCAGGATTGCTTCTGCTTTTGTAATTTGTTGAAGTTTTGTATCTAGTTCTCTTTTCCTAGTTTGAATTATGGTATTCTCTTTTGTGATGCCCTCTGTTTTCTTTTTTAGTGTATCAAGTTCAGATGTGATGTATTTTTCGTCAAACAATGGATTTAGCTTGTCAACTTTAGAGTCACAGACAGGGCATTTACCTTCAACCAAGTGTAATCTGTTTGCAATGTCTTGTTGACTTTGTATTGATGCAATTTTCTCTCCTACCTGCCTTGATTCTGTATTGATCCTGTCAATGTCTAACTGGGCCTGAATTGCATCTGATTCTACTTGTGATTTGATAGATGAAATCGACAAGCTGTTTGAACATTCTGCAAGTCTTTTTTCCTTCTCTACAAGATCTCGTTTCATTTTGACTATAGAGTCTCTTATGTATCTGAGAAGATCTTCTTTTTTATTTTCTATTTCTTTTATCTTTAGTTCTTTAGGTATGCTTGATTCTATGTTCTGTTGTAAAATGGAAAACTCGTTTTCTTGTAATATTTTATCTGCCTCTAATTTTCTTTTTTGTGGCTCAAGGGATGTTATCTCTTTTGACAATGTATCAATTCTGTTCTGAAGTGCGTCTATGTTGGTATCATCATAGTTTAGTCTTGATCTGATTGTAATTCTAAAATTGTCTATTGATTTTTTCATTGATTCATATGCAATATCCAGCTTGTCTATGCCAATTATTGCATTAACTAGTTCTTTGAATTTTTTAGGGTCTGCCTCAATTATTGCCTGTAACTCACCCTGTTGTACGATGGATGCAACTTTGAGTTTCTCAAAATCTAGCCCAATCAAATCCTCGACTGTCTTTGTCATTGATTCTCCAAACTGTTTTCGTTCTCCTGCGGCAAGTTGAATTGTCTCACCATTGATCTTTTCATAAAGCACTGCACCCACTGTTCCCTTGGAATCTATCTTGCGTACTGCCTCAAGCTGTCTATTTCCTACGGAAAACTCTACTTTGGCATATGCCTGATTGCTTCCTCTTTGCAAAAGTCCCTTTGTTGATTTTCTTAGATGCTCTCCAAACAGTGCAAATGTTATTGCATCAATGATGCTTGATTTTCCTGCACCATTTTGTCCGACAAATACTGTTACGCCTTTATCAAATGTTAATTTTGTACTTTTATGAGATAGAAAATTTTCCAACTCAACTGACTGTAACATTTTTCACTCCTTTCTTGAATCTCTCAAAATTGTCAACTACTGCCTGATTTGCATCATCATTGTTACCTTTTGACAATAGTGGCAAGAGTTCGTTTATTGCAAAATTTGCCATGTCAGTAGAACCAAGTATCTCTTTTGCAATACGATGCATCTCTTCTTCTATCTTCACTGGTTTATCCACAAAGACAGACCCGGCTGATTGTTCTTTTGAAACATGTTTCCAAAAACAACGTAACGTCAAGTCAGACAACTTGGAAATCTGGGCTTGAACAAGTCCTGGCTCTGAAATCTCACCTGTGATCTTTAATTCTATTACGGGTTTTCTTGCAAGTGACCTAATCTTTTCAGATAATACGTCGATATTCTTTGAAATGTCATCCATTGACGTATTGATGGAAAACTGTGGTCTGGTGTCAAGTTTTAACCATGTTGGATGTGGTTCGGATCCTGAAATGTCTACTTGGTAAAACCCCTTTTGTGTCTCTTTTATTCCCTCACTTGATGTAAGTTCGGTAGATCCTGGATATGCAAGAGGGCCTCCCAAATGGGAAAACCGTTTTAGTTCATGCTCATGGAGGTGACCCATTGCATAATACGTGAAATTCTTTGGAAGATCTGTGGAATTTAACTCGGCTGCAAACTTGTTAATTTCTGTAATCCCTTGATGCAAGACCAATATTTTATGTCCTTGGTGTTTCTTTGCTTCTACATCTATTTGGGCAAAGTCTGCTTCAAATGATTCAATCTCCGCCTTTCTACGCTTGTCAAATCCTGCAATTAGCACATCTTTGTAGATGGTTGGTTTGCCATTTCCGATGTACTTTGAGAACTCTAGATTGTGGTATACCCATGGAACTGGGGTTGACCTGATTCTGCTGATATCGTGTTCTCCTAAGATAAAGAAAGATTCAACATTATTTTTCTTTAGGCGCTTCAAAGCATTTGCTAGAATAACAATTGCTTTTCCGCTTGGATTTGGAACATGAAACAAATCTCCTGCAAGTATGACAAAATCCACGTGATCTTTTATCGATGTATCAATTGCCTCATCAAATGCAGTGTATACGTCATTTTCTCGTTCTTCTGAATGATATTGTACAAAACCAAGATGTATGTCTGAAATATGTGAGAAGATCATCTCAATCTAGTAACAAGTCTTTTTGAATCATTGACTTGGTTGATTCTTTTGCAACTTGTTTGAATTTGTCGGTCTGATTCCATTCTGATACTGCATTCAAGTCAGAGCCTGACTTTTTGCTTTTGACTTCATCTACGTGTACAATTGATGGCAAGTTTACCCATTGTCCAATCAAAACGGCGTCACCAATGTTCAATGACGAAAGTCTGTGAGAGCAGATCTTTGCTTAGTGATTCTGCAGCAGATGCAATTTGTTGTTGATCATCATCTTGCACTATCTTCATTATTGCAAGTGAGCCCATCTGGCTTAGTACATTTGGATCAATGTTTCGTGGTCTCTGAGATACTACTCCTAGACCAATTCCAAATTTACGGCCTTCTCTTGCTACTTTTGATGCCCAGTATTTTGTATCAGTGTGCTCACCTTTTGGAATAAACACATGGGCTTCTTCGATTATAACAAATATTGGTGCAAGAAACTTGTTACTTCTCTTGCTAGATGACTTGCCTTTTCTTTCCCAGACTGCATCTTTTCTGTGCTGCAATAATTCTTGTAAATAATATGATAGTCCGGCATTTGCTTGTCTCTCACTTAGTTCTGATATGTTCAATACGTTGACCCTGCCTTCCTTGATGAGATCTACTGGGTCTCCACAATCTGGATCTAATATGTCTGAAAATCTATGTTTTGCATCATCTATCTTGTCTAAAACCCTACTTGCGCTGTCTGCATAGCCCTTGGTGGTGCGACCAAAAGCCAATGTACTCTCTTCTAGGGCTTGCCAGAAATCCTTTGATTGCTTTACTGATTCTGTAAGGGATTCTCGTAATGCTCTTTGTTGCTTGTCTGCGTTCTCTCTTAATTCAATTACTTCTGCTAACTTGTCTGCTGGTAAGAGCCTGGGGTTTATCTTTGCCAGCATATAGTTTATCTTTGTTACATCTAGATTTTCATAATCATTGTGGTAGTCAAAAATAATCAAGGTGCCATTTAGTGATGCAACGTGTCTTGCAATTAGTGATACGAGATTACTTTTTCCCATGCCAGTCATTGCAAGTATGGCTAGATGTCTTGATACAATTTTGTTGATATTGATCTTGGCCTCGATGCTAGAGTTTCTCAAAAGAGAACCAATTCTTACCCATTCTTCTGTTGTGGGTCCAAATATTACGCCAAGGTCTTTTTGTGTTGCTTCAAGAATTGAAGTGCCAGGCAGTGGGGGCACTGCAGGCAAAATCATCTGGCCTTTTTGTAATTTATCTAAAAAGCCAAGTATTCCTATCTTTACTTTATAATTTTTATCTCTTGAATTGATATCTGCAACTTCTTTACTTTCTACAGCTTCATCAAAGTTTCTGACATCTGTTAATGCTTCACTTGATATGATTGATTTTTCAACAAGACCTAGAATCTGTCCGTCCTGTGAATCAATTATCACATATTCTCCAACTGAAAGTGGCTTTGATGATTGTACCATAACATCTGTAGGTCTTGATTCGCCTATCACTACACCTATTGTCAACTCAATACCTCCCTTGAACCGATTTCATTTCCTAGTCCATATAGACTAACAAGTCTTGCAAGATCTGCATTGGATATTTTGCAGTTTTCATGTGCAAGCTTTAGTGAATATGGATATCCACCTACACTATTCTTTGTTATCATGTCAAGAAGTGATTTTATTTCATTTTCCATGTGGTTTGAACCTAAAAGTTCTATCTTGATAAGTGGAGTAGAGTCTCTTAGCCTTGCATAGACATATGATACTACTTTACCAGGTCCAAGACTAGTATCTACAAATATTTTGCTAAAGCCTGGTGTCTTGACTGCGTGGTTGTAATAGAAAATATCTCCTGCCATGGAACCGAATTTTTCAAATTGTTTTCTTGCTGACGATGTCTTTGATATGAAAATTACGTTATTTCTTTTTTTTATTGCTGATGTGATGGAATTTCCAAGAGATGTCTGTCTTGTAAGGAATTGAGAATAAAGTGAGCCATCCAATGCCACAAGGTCTGCCTGGTCTACCGAGTTTACGCATGCCTCGACTTCCATCTTGCTTGCCTGTGTTTCAAGCTCAGGTGAAGGTTGTCCTAGTCCCTGATTGTGGTTCTCAGTTATTATCTTACCATCTGACTTTATTGATACTCCTGTTACTACCCATAACTCTAGCCCCTGAAACTTTGTACTGTTATAGCTACTGTCAATTCCTGCAATCTCCGCATCTTTTTTCTGAGGGGTATACTCGATCCAGTTTTCTCTGGCTGTTTTTATTATTTGATCAAATTTCTCGCCCTTGAAGATGGACCTTGCCTCTTCACGCATCTTTATCGCATCACGATATACTGTATTGAGCATAAAACACCTTTGCCTGCAGAGATAAAATGTTTCTCGTTTGAAATAGATTTGTTCCCAAGCTAGTGCAAATTCAACACAAATCTAACTAGTTAAAATGGGCGGCATGTGTAATGTATTACATGTTTGAAAACGAGCGGACTTGGGCACGGTTTGCTGAAAATAACACTACTGATGAATTTCACAAAAAATTTGATGATGCTGTAGATCAAGTACGTAAAGACTTTGGAAAAAACTATCCTATGATAATAGGTGGAAAAGAGATCTTTTCAAGTAATCAATTTCAGGTTCGTTCTCCTGCAGACAAGAATCTTGTCCTTGGAAACTTTCCTCTTGCTACAAAGGATGATACTTTACATGCAATTGAAACTGCAAAGGAATCGTTTTACAAATGGTCCATAACCTCATATCAAAACAGAGTTCAGATATTTCGAGAGATTGCCGACATTTTCTCTACTGAAAAGTTTAGTCTTGCAGCTATTCTTAGTTTTGAAAATGGAAAAAATAGACTTGAGGCAATGGGTGATTTGGATGAATCAATAGATTTTATGAGATTTTACGCTGAACAACTTGATGTAAATCAAGGATTTTCAAAGGACACCAAGAGTGCTTCTCCAAACGAGAGAACAAAAAGTGTTCTCAAACCATATGGTGTTTGGGGGATAATTTCGCCATTTAATTTTCCTTCTGCAATTGCAATAGGAATGACATCTGGAGCTTTGATAACTGGAAATACTGTTGTCATGAAACCATCAAGTGATGCACCGATTTCGGCATTCAAGTTTGTTGAACTAGTCCGTCACAAGCTTCCGCCTGCGGCAATAAACTTTGTAACAGGTGCTGGGAGTGTGGTAGGAAAAACAATACTTGAAAGCAGCAAGGTTGATGGTATTGCATTTACTGGCTCAAAAGAGGTGGGAATGAGTGGCTATACTACGTTTGAATCAAGTCACCCAAGACCGTTTATCTCTGAGATGGGAGGGAAAAATCCGGCTATAGTTTCTTCATCATCTGATATTGACCAGGCAGCAGACGGTGTCATGCGTGCAGCATTTGGTTTTAGCGGACAAAAATGTAGCGCCTGTTCTAGGGTTTATGTGCAAAAATCTATCGCAAACAAGTTTTTGGAAAAACTTGTTGCAAAGACTAACGCACTAAAAATTGGCAAACCTTGGGAAAAAGATGCGTACATTGGACCTGTCATAAATGGCGATGCAGTAAAAAAATTCCAAAAGGCTTCGGAGATTGCAAAAAAAGATGGCAAGATACTATGTGGCGGCTCACTTGTCTCAGATGAACAACACAAGGATGGAAACTTTGTAATGCCTACAATTGTAGCAAACCTTCCAAAAGACCACGAGTTGATCCGCGAAGAACTATTCCTACCGTTTCTCTGTGTCGAAGAATTTGAAAACTTTGATGAGGCACTTGCCTTGGCAAACAAGAGCAATTATGGATTAACAGCTGGAGTCTTCAGTCAGGACAAAAATGAGATTGAAAAGTTTTTTGAAAAAATAGAGGCTGGTGTAACATATGCCAATAGGGCAGCAAGTGCTACTACTGGCGCAATGGTTGGAGCACAACCCTTTGTGGGCTGGAAAGACTCTGGAGTATCTGGCAAAGGCGCAGGTGGCGCATACTATCTTTTACAATTCTTGAGAGAACAGACTCAGACTCGATGTGCGTGAATAAATGAGCTTCCAAGGAGAAGTATGTTTCGTTTTCTTTCTCTCAGTCTTCTAATTGAATAAGGAAGCCAATTGGTTCCATATGGGATGTACTCTGAAACAGAAAAACCACTTTTTACCAAGATAGGCTTTAGCTCATCGCGTATTCCTTTTAGCATTTGAAACTCAAATTTTCGTTCATGTTTTTTTGATAAATCCATTGCCAAGTCAATCAGTTTGGAATCATGTGTTGCGATTGCAAACTCGTTTCCCTGCTCAAATAATATGTTCATTAATTTTCTATAGTTTTCATCTACTGCATGTCTTGTTCTGTATGCGTTCTCTGAATTTTCATGGTATGCACCTTTTACAAGGCGAATCTTGGCACCTTTTTTTAAAAGCATATCAAGGTCATTCAAAGTGCGTTTTAGATTTGCCTGTATCACTATGCCTAGCCTTTCATATTTTTCAAAAAGATTTTGATATATTTTGAATGTGGCATCGGTATACTCTGATGACTCCATGTCTATCCAAACAAAAGATTGAGACTGGAGGGCTTTTTCGATTATGGTATCAAGATTTGAGATGCATTCTTTTGCACTGATGGCTAGCCCCACTTGGGTTGGCTTGATTGACAATCCGCCAGTTATCTTTGATCTTCGCAAGTTTGAAACAAGTGTGAGATAATCTGAGACTGTCTGGGTAACCTGTGTTTTAGATGTCATGTGCTCACCTAATTTGTTCAAGATTGCACTCATTCCGTGTATGTTTGCCTGGTGTGCTGACTTTAGAGCATCTTCCATTGTATCCCCTGCTATCCACTGTTTTGCTATCTTGAACAGGACTTTTTCAATTAATGCAGATTCGTGTTTTTCCAATTTGCCTAACTTGTATGCGTCGCTTTGATAATTCAATATTTTGCTAGTGTAAAACCTGATAACAGATTTAACGAGGACAAACCGTTGAGAAATTTAGATTGAAACGAGTAGGATTACTTGGATGTGGGGCAATAGGATCAGAGATTGCACTTGCAATAGATTCTGGAAAAATTTCTGCAAAACTTACTCACATCTATGATTTTTCAAAAGACACTTCCCAGAAACTTGTTGACAAGTTACAAAATAAACCCGTTATAACAGAAAACGTTGGTCTACTTACAGCATCTCCCGTTGACTTGATAATAGAAGCTGCATCACAAGATGCAGTACGCGATGATATCCTGAGTATACTACAAAATAGAAAAGATGTAATGATAATGAGTGTGGGTGCGTTACTTGATGAATCCATATTTGATATTGTCATGGACGGCTGCAAGGATTTCAATAAACGCGTCTATCTTCCATCTGGTGCAATAATAGGGCTTGATGGAATTAGAGCTGTACGGGATGAACTTGACTTGGTAACTTTGGTAACTACAAAAAATCCTAAAGCTCTCAAAGGCGCCAAGTTCTTTAAGACGTCCAACATTGACCCTGATAAAATTACACAATCAACTATACTCTATGAGGGAAGTGCACAAGAAGCAGTAAGATTATTTCCTGCAAACATCAATGTTGCCGCACTTCTTAGTCTAGCAGGAATTGGCAGTGAAAAGACTAGGGTGAAGATAGTTGCAGACCCTGACACTGACAAGAATACTCATGAAATACAAGCAGAGGGGAAATTTGGCAAGTTTTCAATCAAGGTGGAAAATGTGCCCAGTCCAAGCAACCCCAAGACTAGCCGGCTTGCAACGCTTGCTGCAATCGAGTGCCTCAGAAAGATTTGCGGCACTCCTTTGAACATTGGTACCTGATTGGTAAATTTTGCCGTCTGGATCGATTGTTGCCGATAAATTTGTCAACATCATGACGCTTTAAAGATGAAGCAATCCTAGTTTGTACATGGATTTCAAGTCTGAGATACTGAAACTCAAAAAAGAAAAAGACGTACTCATTCTTGCTCATAATTACCAGTTACCTGATGTACAAGATATTGCAGATTATGTAGGGGACTCGCTAGGACTCTCAAGGCAGGCTGCAAAGACTGCACAAAAAACCATTCTTTTCTGTGGGGTCCACTTTATGGCAGAAACTGCCGCAATAACATGTCCTGATAAAACAGTACTAATTCCAGACCTTGGGGCTGGATGTTCCCTTGCTGATACTATCAATGCTGACGAGCTACGAAAATGGAAGTCAGAGCATCCAAAGGCAATCACAGTAGGCTATGTCAATACATCTGCTGAAGTAAAGGCAGAACTTGATTATTGTTGCACTTCATCTAATGCTGTAAATGTTGTAAAATCTATTCCAGAAGACAGAGAAGTTTTATTTTTACCAGACATGTTCCTTGGCTCTTATGTTGCAAAGATGACAAACAGAAGTAACATGTTCATCTGGGCAGGTGAGTGTCATGTCCATGCAGGTATTCGCTCCCAAGATGTTCAAGAAAAACTCCGAGAGCATGCAAATGCCGAGTTCCTAGTCCACCCAGAGTGTAGTTGTACATCGTCAGTGATGTATGATGTTGCATCAGGTGATTATGGCTCAAGACAAGTCCAGATTTTATCCACTGAAGGAATGATGAATCATGCCAAAAATTCTCCATCAAAGGAATTTGTAGTAGCAACAGAGACTGGCATACTATACCGAATGCAAAAACAAAATCCTGACAAAAAATTCATCCCCATGTCTGAAAATGCAATCTGCAAATACATGAAAATGATAACATTAGAAAAGGTGTATGCATCATTGCAAGAAAACAAGTATCAAGTTAAAGTTCCAAAAAACATTGCAGAAAAAGCACATCTTGCAATAGAACGCATGCTTGCAATCAACTAACTTCTAGACTTAGATCAAGACCAATTACTGCACTTGTCAGTCTTCCAATTGATATCATGTCTACTCCTGATTTAGCATACTGTGCCACATTAGAGTGATTTATTCCGCCTGACGCCTCTATCTTTACTCTGTCTCTCAAACCCAGGCGCTTGAGTTCCTGGATTATCCTTCTAATCTTTGGAGGTGACATGTTGTCTAGCATGATTATCTGGGCGCCCTCGATTGATGCAGTGATTGCATTCTCTAGGCTCTCCACTTCAACTTCGATTTTCACATGCTTTTGTTTTGCACGCTTGATCAATTGGAATAGAGAATCTGATGCTGCAATGTGATTGTCTTTTATCATGACCATCTGGTCAAGGGACATTCTGTGTCTGTGTCCTCCGCCCATGGCTATTGCATCCTTGTCAAAGATTCTAAGACCCGGTGCTGTCTTTCTGGTTGAATACAATCCAACCTTGGGGTTTGCGGCACGGATTTTTTTTACATACTGATTTGTCTGTGTTGCAATGCCACTCATCCTTGACATTAGATTCAGTGCAGTTCTCTCACAGGATAATATTGGATAAATGTCACCTGAGACTGTTAGTATCTTTTGGTTTGGGGTTACAGCTTGTCCATCTTTTTTGTGTATTGTAACTCTGCAGCCTCTTGATGAAAAAATTTCTTTTGCATATGATACTCCGGCTACAATGCCATTTTCACGAGATATTATAGTTGCAATAATTTTTTTTCTTGCAAGTAGTTTACTTGTAATGTCACCACTTTTGATATCTTCTGCAAGAAATTTTTCTAACTGTTTTTTTGTACTTGATTGCAACCTATGTTACCTTGAGTGCATACTTGCCTTTCTCTTTTATTCCGAGAGATTTGGCAACAAGAGAATTTGTTGGGTCTACAACAAGAACTGAGCTACTCCAATCTGGGCTAAGGTCTGATGATTTGCATATTGGACATACTTTTCCAACTGTTACATATTTGCATTTACGACATGCCAATTCTCTTACCATTTTTTATCACTTGGACTCCGCTGTCTTTTTGGTTTTCTCTGGAGCTGCAGCTGCTGTTTTACTTTTCTCTGGAGCTGCAGCGGCAGGTGTTTTTGCTTTCTTGATTTCCTCTTCAATCCATTCGTCTGCACCCAAGAATGGTTGTCTGCAAGTGATACCAACTTTCATGGCGGCAGTCTTGCCAATTGATACGGCTGTAATTCTTGCACGAAGTGTTGTTCCAATCTTCATTGTTCTTCCACTCTGGTTTGCAAGAATCATGCCAGACTTGACATCGCTCTTGAGATAATCGTCCATAATTTGTGACAAGTGTAATAGTGCATCTGTTGCGCCAATTCTGACAAATGCTCCAAAGTCTGTAATTTCGACAATTTCTCCACGGACAATTTCCTGGAGTTTTGGTGAAAATGTTAATGCTGTAAATTCTACCCTGTGATATGTTCCGCCGTCACCTGCAATTACTTTGCCCATTTTTTCTACCTTGGTTTCAAGTATCATAATGACATAGCCAAGTTCTGGATTTATCATACTCTCATATTTTTCACGTAGGATGGTAATTGCTGCCTTTTTGAGGGACTCACCAAATAGTTTAGGCGGTATTCTAACTACATCAGTAAGTGTAGATATAGAAAACATCCATAAATCGACATAAAATTTGAATTTATGAATCTTTGGATAACTTGAATATTATTTTTGCCTATGTTTAAATATCGTATTCAGGATTTTTTACTTTATGGTCTCAGTTGATCAAGTACTTTCTACGTTATCTACAGTAATCGATCCAGATCTCAAAAAGGATATCGTATCAATGGGTATGATAAAAGACATTGAGATAAACGGTGGCGATCTAAAATTTACTTTAGAACTTACTACTCCTGCTTGTCCATTCAATGATGAAATTGAACAAGATGTCAGAAATGCAATCTCTACAATAAAAGAAGTCTCAAAGTTTGATCTTAAAGTTACTGCCAAAGTCATGGAAGGCCGTTCTCTTAGCATGGACCAGATGTTACCTACAGTCAAAAATATCATCGGCATTGCAAGTGGAAAAGGTGGAGTAGGTAAGACAACTGTCTCTGTCAACTTGGCACTTGCATTGGCACAGACTGGTGCAAAAGTTGGATTGCTTGATGCAGACATTTACGGTCCAAGTGTTCCACTGATGCTTGGAATGGGAAAAGCTGCAATGGAAGTTGACAATAATAAATTACAGCCTGCCGAGTCACATGGACTCAAAGTTGTATCATTTGGTTTCTTTGCAGAGCAAGCACACCAAGCAGCAATTTACAGGGGACCAATTATTTCTGGAATCTTAAAACAATTTCTTGTTGATACCAACTGGTCAGACCTTGATTATCTTATTGTAGACTTGCCACCTGGAACTGGAGATATTCCACTTACACTTGCACAAACAATACCAATTACTGGTATAGTTGTTGTAACCACTCCACAAGATGTTGCAAGCAATATTGCAGTCAAGGCATTTGGAATGTTCCAAAAGCTAAACATTCCTATCATGGGAGTAATAGAAAACATGAGTTATTTCAAATGTCCAAACTGTACAACAGACCATTACATATTTGGAAAAGAGGGTGCAAAAAGAATGAGTGAGACACACAACCTACCATTCTTGGGTGCAATACCTCTCAATCCTGGTATCATGGAGGGCTCTGATAGTGGCAGGCCAGTACTTGTAACTGATCCAAATTCTAGCATGTCTCAAGCATTCATGGTTGTGGCAAAGAATGTTGCAGCAAGATGTAGTGTTCTTGCATCTCAGCTAAGTGAGGAACTAAAAGCTGAGGCAGCAACTCAAAAATAGATAAAAAACAAAGGTAAACCATTGCGTCTTCCAGAAAATCTACGTTCTGAATTACAAAAACCTCTGGGATTACTCATACCCGATTATGAAGTAACTAGGGGAAACGTTTCAAAGAACATTCCAAAAGATGCGTTTGTTGTTACGGTAGGCGATGCAACTACAGAAAAGATGATATCATTTGGCCTCAATCCATCTTTACAAATTGTAGATTCGCTTGAAAAAAGAAGCAAGAGGGACTTGCCAGGGGGATATGTGAGAACAACACTTGAATGCACAAATCCTGCTGCAGAGATTACAGAGGAAAGTATCTCTACGATTCGTAAAGCGTTTGACATGGCTCCACCTGTGAGAATAATTGTAAATGGGGAAGAGGACTTGCTTGTTATTCCAGTTGCAGCATATGCACCAGATGGTTCTGTGATATTGTATGGTCAACCAAATGAAGGACTGGTTGTCGTATCCCTGACAGAGGAGGTAAGAAATAAGGCCAACTCTATAATGAGTTCAATGAGTTGAGTGGGGAATGAGGAGACGGTGGCTGTATGATTTGTGATTAAACTAATGAATTTCTGACCCTACTTACTACTTTGTTGGTTGAAACAAAAAAATCCACCACTGTCAACATGAATTTTGACAACATGGATTAAACTTGGAATCATATCCTTTGATCTTGTGAAGTTAGACTCTGATCTGCGTTTTAAGATACTTGAAAAAGTTGGAGTCTACTCTGCAAGATTTAGCATTTCAGAGCCCAAGATTCTCTTGACAACAAAAGAGGTACTTGACATGCCAAAAGAGGTAACCGAAGGAAGACGAACATCTGCCTACAAGTATCTTGGGGTGTCATACATTCAGGATAATGTGGTCTTCATTAATGTCAGAAAGGTGCCTGATGAAAAAACTCTGGAAAATACAATTGTTCACGAGCTGATTCACATGAGATTTCCATATCTGAGTCATGGAAGACGGTTTAACAAAATGGTAAGACGCGGCATTGCAGGCTGGACATTCAAGCCATATTCAAAAAGGCACTGAAATTCAATCAGGATTGCTTTTCTTCAACTATTGTAGTCATGTCAAGCTTGTCTATCTGGGATACGATGGTATGTTTCATTAATTCGCTATGCTGGGAACAGAACTTGAAAAACCCATCCACTGTCTCAAAGCAGCCGCATATCCATTTTGTCTGTATGTCGCCTTCTACTGTTAATCTGTTATAGTCGCTTTTCTTTGCCATGAAATGATACAATATTCATCACGCTAAAAAGAGTTTTTAAAATTGTAATCAGTCTGTAAAGGTGGGCTTATTCAATTTCACATGCTATACAAATCTGGTTCAATTTTGGTCGATCCCACTTGTGTAGGGGGGATATAGTTGGATACTACGATTTTGCACTAATCTGAAGTAAATTTTGAATTAACTAAATTTAGTGTAATCGTATTTTTGGATTGGATTTAGCCCATTCAATAATGAAATTCTTTGCCTTGTTGATTTGATCAATTGCATGTTCCTTGGATGGTCTAGAATGACCAGTTTGAAACGTATCACTTTGAAATACACTTTTTTGAAATGTAAGTGGGTACATGTTACTATATCCCTCTATATCTCCATGAGCAACTTTGTTTCTTCTCTCAATAAACTCAATTCCATGTTTTTCAAATTTTTCATCAGAATTCATAAGCATTCTTACTGGTAAATCTTCATAAAATGCACTAGCCAAATTTTTCCAGTTTAAATCTATTCGATCATAAGATCTTATTTTCTTCAATTTTTCCAATCTAAGATCATGGTTCAAAACAGATTCAACAGAAATTGATGCCATTAACACACTAGGATCGTAAAGACCTACTGCTAAACAATCCAACGCGGAAAACCAAGATCGAGTTATGTGAGTGTCTAACACCAGCTCAGGAACTGGCACTCCTCCGGTATCACTTTGAATCATCACTACTATGGTTTCCTTGATATTGTTAAAATTATTTAGAATGTTTTGATAATTGTATGGAGACCATTCATTTTTTGCGTCTACATTGGGATTCTTTGCAATGTCATAAGGAACTATCCTGACTTCAACAACTGAACCAGTTTCTATATTGGATATGATGAAATAAAATTAATTTATGTTATTTTAAATCAATCTTTTTTCCACTAGAATATTTCTGTTATTTCATAAGGTTTGTTTCAATTATAGTTCGCAATTCTACAACATCCTTGTCATGAGGATAAAGTTTGGTCAATTCTAGTACAAAAGGCTCAGCTTCACGATATTTTTTAAGAGAAATTAAAGCTCGTGCCAGACCGTAAGATGCTTGTGGATGTCGAGGGTTTTCTTCCAGAACTTTTTTGAAAAATTTTATTGCGTCACTAGTCTTACCTTTCTGGACAAGTGTATATCCTTCTTGGCAGAGTAATAGTTTTTTGTATTTTGTAACAAGTAACGATTGTTCAATTTTTGGCACTAGTTTTTCTAATGAACAATTCTGACAAATTGAAGATATATGACTAAAGGACTCTAGCGTAACTCCATAAACTTTTTTCTCCCCTTCATATAGTCTAAAAACATGTGGCTCAATTGCGTTACATCTCCTACAAAATGCATTGACCTTCTCCATGTCTCTATACCCCTCCCCACTAGAGATCGTGAAAAAAAACATATCTGAAAAAATAATGTCATGTCGTAATACTTAAGATAATCTCGTCAAAAATGAAAAGACGTATAGAAATGGTATATCTTATGTGAAAACGTATTTTATTTTTAACAGCATTTTTCTAATTTAGAGAGAATCTGATCCTTACTTTCTAATGCATCAACATCATCTGGTTTAATTGTCAATATCTCATCGTAGTATGCTAATGCATAATCGTATTTGCCCAATTTGGAAAGAACGTGCCCCTTATGGAGTAGCAATTCAACAAAATCGGGTCTTATCCTTAGTGCATCATCATAGTATGCAATCGCTTCCTCATATTTGCCCAATTCAACAAGTGCCTGACCCTTATTCTTTAATGTCAGAATATAGTTGGGGTTTATCCTCAATACATCATCATAGTATGCAATTGCTTTTACAATCTCGCCCATTTTGAAAAGAGCATCGCCTTTACTGTTTAATGCGGTAACAAAATCTGGTCTTATCCTCAATGCGTTATCATAGCAAGCAATTGCTTCTTCATGCTTGCCTAATTCAACAAGTGCCTGACCCTTGTTATTTAATGCCTCAACAAAATCTGGTCTTATCCTCAATGCGTTATCATAGCAAGCAATTGCTTCTTCATGCTTGCCTGAATTGCCAAGAGCATTGCCCTTGTTGAATAACACATTAACATCATTTGGTCTCATTCCTAACACCTTATCATAACAAACAATTGCTTCTTCATGCTTGCCTGATTTGGCAAAAGCAATTCCTGTCCTAAATATCTCTAGTGCTTTATTTTCTCGTTCATTCTGTTTCATCTTTTCCCATAAGTTTGCCAATATGAAAAAATATCATATCACGCATAAATCAATTTTGTTTACGATAAAACCTATACACTGTTATTTCGAAAAGTTATCCATCATACCCTTTTTGTGAGCGTGAATCAGATGCACTTCAAGACCTTCATTAGAGTAAAAAACAGTATCACATTCCTTGCAAGTTGGCATGGTATCAGTTAGAATAATTTGGATTTAATAGAATTGTTTGAATAATAGTTGACTCAGAGTAAACAAGAAAAAGATGTCACTTGAACAAGGTAAGGATGATGCAATAAGACACATAGTATATGGTGTTGTTTACACGGCCATAATTAACGTCATAATTGCATCCAAATTGATACCTCCAAGTTACACAATCTATTTCGGTCTGGCTAATGCGCTCATTATGGTTATCCTGATATTTACATTGGGAACAAGAGGAACAGTATATCTAATTGGTTGGCTAGTTGGGGTAGGCCTTTTGATCTATGGGGGAATACTTGGAACTGGATTAATCAGCATCTGGGAATTGGCAATAGATTTGGGAATTCCGATGGGATTCATCGGATTAAAAGTCTACATTTGGTATAAATCAGAATATTAGAATTGTTAATTCCATTCTAGTATGTGTAAAGTATAATGAAATGATCTTCGTAATTTATTCATCTATACCTCAATTTAGTATGCTTAGGTTGAATCTAGCATAAATAAAGATGTGATCTACAATGTTTGAGAAATAATGAGTGATGATACTAATGTAAAATCTCTTACTGAGAAAGATGTTAAAAAATTCATGAAGGATTTTAAACACGAGTTTAAACCATTGGTCTCAAAATTAACTGGAGAAAATATACCCATATCTTTTAACGATAACGATTTTCAAAATATTAAAAACTTCATGGAATTGGGAAATTTCTACAAGCAAAAAGAAGATTTGATCAATAATGCAACTATTTCAGAACAAGAAAAATTACAAAAACGAATGGACTTAGCTGACGACATTTTGAAAACTGTTTTTGATTTCAATACTGATAATCCAGCATTAGAACTGGCACAAATAGCCAATCCAAAAAATTCATATGAAAAAATCATTCCAGACATAGATTATAGGATATTAATTAGAGGTACTATACACAAGTTTCTTTATACCGTAGATAAAATGGGAAAATTAGAACAGATTAATCATTTTATCAGTTCGATGAGGCCAGAAGATGTTTTTGCCATGTCGCAAAGTGCAATCAGATTTAATGCAGTAACACAATTTGTGTTGAAGACTAGAAAAAGAATCACAAAAGAAACTGTAGAACAATATGTGGAAGATTATAGGGAAATATCGGGTTTCTTGGAACCCTTGATAGTATTGCTTTATGGCATACAACAAATTATACTTGATAAATACAAACCATTTACAGAAATTAAAGGAAAAATTCCAATTGGGAATTTGGTAAAACAACTAAAATCTGATAAAATGTTCAATCCCTTGATGGAAAAATACGATCCACATATACGAAATTCTATAATGCATGTTAGTTATCATATAGATCCCATAAACAAAAAAATTGAATTTAGCGATAATGGAAAAATGTTTTCGTTAACCTATTTTGCTTTTGTTGAATATGTGAAAGAAATTGCCCGCATGGCAATTATTACATGTCATTTTGAAGAAGAGGTTCGGTTTCTTCAATTACTTGGATATGTGGAAAAAAGTCGCGGCATTCTCAATTGGAGTATAGAGTACTGATATAATGAATACAATTCACTATTGGTGTATTGGATATGTCAGATAATTCAGATCTTCCTCGTTTGAATAAAATACTTAGTTTTTTGCCACCGATGAGGATTGTAACCTTTTTTAGTTTATTGGCATTATCGCCATGGTTTCGATTTCCATCAGACTTTGCTACTCAGATTTTTTATTGCTTTTTCTTATTTTTTGTAGGAAGTTTTATAGCTGAATGGGTTTTAATTGCCAAGCTGAAGAGATTCCGTCAAGAATTCTGGCCCCTGTATAGCAAATATGTATCTGCTTTACCATTTGAATTTCTTGGTGTTTTCATTTTTGTTATGTATAGTTTTAGAACTGATACAAGTCATGTTGATTGGAACGAAGTAAAGTATGCCTTGACAGTATTTGTGGGTGGAATGATTTCTGAAATACTTCATAGATATGTGTACCCAAGAATAAAAACCAAAAAAATTACGAACGTATGGGAATTAGGAGTACAGGAAATATTGTCAATCATATGCCTTGTAGTCCTATCTGTTTTTACTGGGATATATGGTGTTGTAATGGCTACACATGGTTAATGGACCTAAGAATATCTTAAAAATAATTTAACCCGTTCTAAATTTTAATAGACTCTTATCATAGAATTTTACCTTTTTACCATCTCCAATATTCTGACATCCCAGTCAAACTTAAATTCTGGAGAATCTATTACAATGTCACTAGTTGATCCAACCTGCAACAAATTCCAGGTTTTAATTAGTGTAACCCATAACAAATTCATGTTAACCCATTCGGATCGTCTAGCCTCAAACTACAAGGAGGTGTAAAAAAATACAAGTAAAAATAAGACGACAATGGTCCAGCCACAATATCGGCACGACACTGTTAGAGTTTCTAGAAAATCTGCATTGGACAGACACCTCTGGCGGAATATGTAGACGTGCTCCTCAACTCTTTCTACATGGATATATTTTGTGTACCGCAATAGATGGTGAGTTTGATCATAGATGTATACATGGCGATGCACCACACAGGATCAAAGTCTGTATCACAAAAAAAGATAATCCAAAAGTGTATGCAGAGCTGTTAAAAATAGCTGGTCCGAGACCACAAAAAAGCAGTAGAATAAACTTGCATTTGTAAATTATAATGAAACCAATATGATTCAAAAAACTGGTTTCATAATGATTCTGTTACGAGCAAGAAAAATTCTATCTGCAAAATGATAATTTGGTCTGAGCACCATTCCCTGGGATTTCTCCCATTTTTTCTAAATGATGATTTTTAACGCTAGTCCATCCGACTAGAAAGTATATCTTCTATTGGTACAACACACAAAAGAATTACGAGATATCTACCCAGAACCAGTTTGACGTCTTAAATTTGTACAGTAACATCAAAAACGCATCGCCCTGATCAAAGGTCAACAACTTTTTGTCAGGATGTCCCCTGTCATTGTACTTGACTGACATTAACTGATCCCTTAGTTTCTTAAATTGCTGATGGATTACTACATGTCTTTCCTTTATGCAACTTGCTGCATACATTGTCATATTTGATAGGTCTTCTCTAAATGAAATTCCACTGACATTCACATTGTGTCGCGCAAGCTCAGATATCAGTCCGGGGTCAGAATTGTCAACTGTTACTTTTTCATAATTCTTGCTCATCTCCACAATTACATCTACCATGACACTAGGTGATGGTCTGTCGTACTCTTTCGCTTCCGTAATTACTATATCGTCTCCATTTTTCTTGCCTGCTACTATTGCAAATTTCGAGGAACCGTATGCAGGATCTACTGCAATAATACCACCTTTTCCAAAAGATGTCACGTCATATTTCCATGTGCATAAATCTACTAGTTCAGACGGGAATATGTTGCCCTCACCTGTACCGTATTTGCCATTGTATTCGCACTCAAAGCTTGGCGATTTCTTTGCCTGCTCAATCTCATATGGTGTGTAAATCTTCCCTATTCCTCTCTCGTAGAATATTTCAATTGTTTCAAACATGGAATATTTTCCCCGGTCCATCTGTGCAAATAGGCCAGTAGGAAGGTTTGTAGTAGAATTTAACACCACATGTGGATGGCTTTTTGCCTCATATCGTTCCAAAACTGTCATCACGGTCGCAATCTGGGTTTCGGGAAAAAAGTCGGCTTCATCCACCAGAAAGAATCGGCACTTGTCTAAACCTCTTGCAGTATCAAAAGTGTGTGATGGATATGCGGTAATCTTGCAACCATTTATCCAAATGCTGTCTCCGCCTTTTTTGGGTCTGTAATCTGTATCTTTGAACAGAGAAACAAGTCTATCTAATTCATAATCTGCCATCTTTTGTCTTGGACCTGTAACAATTCCCATCTCCTCACCATTATGATTGTCATTTACCACACAACGGTATGCCATTATTCCAAGTACAAGTGTAGTGACACCCATCCCTGTAGCTTTTTTTATTCTCGCGTATCGATTTTTTAAAATATGTTCATAGGTTTCGAGTTCATAGTCGTACATGGGGTGCTTTTTCTTTTCAATGATGTCTCTCCCATCTGGAGACTTTCCTACCAAATGTTCTTTCTCAGGCAGTCCCATGACATGCCAAAAACAACATTTTCCAGATGTTGCTTCAGACGCCTGCTGATGTTCGAGTTCATCTTCAATCCAAAATGGTTTATCATGTATTTGCTTTGCAAATTCAGTCTTGTAAAAACTATCAACGGTTTTGTTCTTCAAATTTTTCTTTTTTACTGCGTTTCTTACCGCCTTTCGTAAAATTTCGTCATTTTTAGTTGACACTTTTTGCAACCTCCTCTTCTATTTTTTTCTGTAATTCTTTTTCAAGTGGTAGTTGCATACTTTTTTCAGCCTTTTCTTTTTTCATGTTTACTAGATTCTTGGTTAAATCTGAAAATTTTTGTAAGAGATACTCTGGCGGATCCTGCTTTTTCTTGAAATATTTTTCCAGCCTTTTCTCTACCTGTTCCAGGACTTGATGCGTCTGATGAATGAGACTGTCCATTGATAGCACAAACTGGATTCTTTCCTGTTCGATTTTCTCCCCAAAGTCTTTGGTATTTTGATCCATTATCGTTTCTAACAGTGCTTTGCACTTGGTGTATACCGTATCCTTGCCAAATCCAGTTTTTTGAATTATAAAGCCAGGAGATGCTCCCTCCCCTAAGTACATCCTAGTTATAGTCTGGTCAATATCCAAGCTTTCAATGCCTGTAGGTCGTCCACGTCTACGGTGCTTTGGGCTGGTCTCAGGCATGTCTATATTGAACCGAGGTTCTTTATATGTATTTATAATAATTTCATTATTTTCAGTATTTTTTTATATATTGTTTAAATGTTTAAACAATTAAATGTTTAAACTATACTAAATTATGTAAATGTTATAAAATCTACACCTCTAAAATGATTATGAAACATCAAAATTCAGTTTGCACTATCTTTGTAAGAATAATTAGCACGTCAGGCACGAAAAAGCAAAAAATTTCCTATTTATTCCTAATTAAAAATAACAGTTGGATTAAAAAATTGAGATTAGATCTTACGGGCAGCCTTCCATCTTTTGGATGAAGTAGCCGTTCTTTTGGATCTCGCTGGCAATTGGTTCAGGTGCACCTTGTGAGTGGCAGAATTGACACTCTTCAGTTGAAACCTTTGATTCAGCTTCTCCGATGGTCTTGAGCCATTCTTTTGCATACTGGATCGCCTTGTCGTGATCCTTCTGGCTTGTAATGACGTCAAAATGCATCGTATGGCCGTCCTTTGCCTCTACGTATGTATCGTATACATGAATTTCCATAACTGCTATTCGAAAAAAGGGATATTTAGACATTACATGATGGCTAGCACAAACCCCTGATCGACATGAAATTTACCCTTCAAAAGAGTACCATACGTAAATTTCCTATCTGTTTTACGCCAATTCGTGTAAAGTCTTTTAAAACATCTACTTGTAATGATAAATCCTTTTACGCAAGTTCGTACCTATAGTTGCCGTTGTGGGGCGCTAAAACCGAGCTAAAATGCAAGGACTGTGACACTACTTTTACAGATAAAGAGCATTTTGAACGACACAAAAAAGTTCACAAAAAATAGGTCATAATACCTTTACTGGAATTGGAATGATTCCTGAATTGTAAATATATGCCTTGAATTCGTCATTTATGTTTGAAAAGATAACCCACGGCACGGGATTGATTTCCATGTATTTCTTGTCTGTTGACGAAGGATATGGTACTGAGACTGGATGGGAATGAAATATTCCACTAACCTCTAACTTCATTTCTTCTGCTTTACCATATGCTGATACTAGTTCTTCATTTGAAATGGTAAAGTTTACTGGGGACTCGTCAATGTTTTTTGCAAGAAAAATTTCTTTTATTGTAGTTTCATCGTTCATATCATTTCCAAACAAAATTGCACATGCTTCATTTGGCAAGTTTTGCTCTGAATGTTTTTTTAGTATCTCTGTTTGATTCTTTGAAAAAATTATTGCTTTTGGCGTTGTCATCCTACTGTTACTTTTCCAACCATCCATGGGTGGACTGAACAGAAGTAATCTTGTACACCTGTCTTTGCAAATGTAAATTGGAATGTCTTTCCTGGTTTTATTATGCCCGAATCAAACACGTCTCCTGAAACACTGTCGCTTGGTTTGCCACTTGTTACAGTATGTCCTACACTGTCACCGTTTGTCCAGGTTACAGTAGTTCCAGTTTTAACTACCACTGGATTTGGAGCAAAACAGTTGTTTGCACTAACACATGCTGCATTTGCGCTTGCCCCTGCACCACTTGAGATGGTTACATTTGCAAACATTGGAGCTGTTATGGTTATGTTTCCTGACATGATGGGGTGAACCGTACAAAGATACTGGTATGTTGTTGCATTTAGTTTTGATGTGTCAAGACTGAATGTCTTGCCTGCTCGTATGATTCCAGAATCCCACGTTGTACCGTCTGCACTTGTTACGGTATGAGCAACTTTGTCATTGTTTGTCCACTCTATGATATCTCCTTTGGGAACTGATATCGTATTGGGGGTGAAGCTTGGATTGCCAGCAACCGATGCATTTACTGGAATTATAATTGATATGACTGGTACGTTTGAAACAGGAACTGTAGAGTTTGTTGCATTCTGTGATACTGAATTAATGTGGAATTGAGCACCTGGTCCAATGAAACCAAATACTGTGTAAGAGACAACAGCTACTATCATTGCTGCAACAAATATTGTTGCTACTGGCTTGAAGTGTTTTGGCATCTTCATTGCAAAAAATGCAAGAACGATAGTTGGTATGATGATAATGATTAGCAATCCGACAAATACTGTCAATGAAGTGATTACCTTGTTCAAACTTAGTGCATATGTTCCAACAGAGCCTGCTATGCCAAAGATTACAAGAACAGTTGCCTTGGCACGTGGACTGGTGGATATTCCTCCACCACTTAGCATTCCTGCTGATAGGAAAATTAATCCCATAAACAGGGTCAAACCTGAAAGAGCTTGCATTCCTGTAAGGAAAGTATTTGCAATACCCAAATATGATAAAATCACTCCTGCCAGACCAATTGCTGACAGTCCCATTCCTGGCATCATGAGGTCCCAGTCACTCATTTGTGGTTGTTCCATGAAGTGACATACTTAATTCTTTTGAACCTGACGGGTAATCTTCGAAGAAATTAAATTCCCTGAAAATTAGCTTAGATCCGTGGGATTAAAGGAAGTACTTGAAGTATCAAAACCGCGAATCATAGTTTTACTTGTCATTACAGCTGTTACCTCAATGTATGCAGCAAGCATATTGATCGCACACAAACCCCTTGATACAATTACCCTGCTTCACCTAATTGTGGCAGGCGCTCTATCATCTGCAGGTTCTAGTGCCTTGAATCATTTCTATGATAGAGATATCGATCCATTGATGAAACGAACCAGCACAAGACCAATCCCATCTGGAAGGATGGCAGCACGTAGCGTACTTGTCTATGGTCTTGCAGTTAGTTGCATTTCTGTAATTTATGCTTGGTTCACACTAAATCCTGTTTCTACGTTCTTTATCGCACTTGGAATATTCTTCTATGTCATCATCTATACGGTCTGGCTTAAACGAAGTAACTGGTCAAATATTATAATTGGTGGTTTTGCAGGAAGTTGTGCATCAATGGCAGGATGGGCTGCAGCAACTGGTTCGATGGATGTCCTAGGCGCATTGGTTGGTACACTGGTATTTGTGTGGACACCATCTCATTTTTGGTGTCTTGCAATGAAGATACGAGACGACTATGCAGAGGCCAAGGTTCCAATGCTTCCAGTATTGATTGGCATGCAAAAAACATCAAAGTATATTTTGCTCAACACTGCAATACTGTTGCCATATTCAATTGCACTTGTTGCATTTGGATTAGGATATGTATACCTTGGAGTTGCTTTGGTATCAGGTGGACTAATGTTGGTTTATCATTACAAGCTTACCAAGACTCCAACTTCAGATTTTGCATGGAAAGCATACAAAGTGACTGCACCATATCTTACGATAATATTTGTAGGAATTGCACTTGATGCAGCATTTCACTTTCCAGTACTAAAATAACTATTCTGGAATTTCTTCTTCTTGTCCGACGCCTGGAAATCCTGATTCGTATTCTTTTTCCAAGTTTTCCATGTTTTGCTTTTCTATCTCGTCTTCGTCTTCTACTTTTTCAGATATCTCTATTCTACGATCGTCTTTTGTTAACCATGTTACTTTGATCATACCATAAATCTCTAGGTTGAGAAGATTCTTGTTAAACTCGTCTTCTGGAATTGAGATGCCTGCCTTGATGAGGGATTTTGATAACTCTGAATCAGTGAGAGAGCCTGCAATCTTGATCTTTTCGTATATGAGATTTCGTAGTGGAATGGCCATCGATATCTACCCGTAAAATGCCTTGTCCATTGGCTTTGGTAATGCGTATGATATATTATCTTTAACTGTGGTGTACCAATCTTCAACTACTTTGGTAATTGATGGCTTTACATTTTTGAGTGCGGCAGAAAAGTCTGCACTAGTTATTTTTTGAATATTATTTTTCATAGCATTTACTGCAGATTCTCTGCATACTGCAACAAGATCTGCTCCACTATATCCTTTTGTTGCTACTGCTATCTCTTTCAAGTCAATGTCTCCTGAGAGTGGCATCTGCTTTGTCAATAGCTTGATTATTTCAAATCGACCTTTTTCATCTGGCGGCGGGACAAAGATCATTAGATCAAGTCTGCCAGGTCGTATTAGTGATGGGTCAATCAGGTCTGGTCTGTTTGAAATTCCTAATACTATGACTCTAGAAGCTCCACCGTCTTCCATCTCTGTAAGAAGTCTGACTGAGTAACCGTTCCCCAACTCCTCCCTCTTCATTTGATTTGAAGCGAGCAAGTGAATCAAGTTCATCAAATATTATTATGCATGGTGATGAGGTCTTTGCCTTTCTGAAAATCTCTCTTATTGCTTTTTCTGATTCTCCAACCCATTTTGATAGTATCTCTGGTCCTCTTACAAGTATCATGTTTGCACCACTCTCTGTTGCAAGAGCTCGTGCAAGCAATGTCTTTCCACATCCTGATGGACCGTACAATAGTGCACCCTTTGGAGGTTTTATTCCCATCTTCTGGAATTTAGCAGGCTCTTTTATTGCAGTAATCAAATTATCCTCTAGCGTTCTTTTTGCATCATCTAATCCACCAACTTCTTTCCACCATACTTTTGGAGTTTCAACATAAAATTCACGCATGGCAGTTGGTACAATTTCGCGCATTGCATCGTAAAAGTCCTGTAATGTTATTCGCATCTTGAGTAAAACATCTGGGGCTATCTTTTCAGTCTCGTTTTCAATCTCTGGCAAGAATGTCCTAAGCGCCTTCATTGCAGCTTCCCTGCATAATGATTTAATGTCAGCTCCCGTGTATCCGTGCAATTCTGCAGCAAGTATCTTTAGATCTACATCTTGAAGTGGCATGCCACGCGTATGAATGTGTAATATCTCTAGTCTACCGTCTGCATTTGGTACTGTGATTTCTATTTCTCTATCAAATCTGCCAGGTCTTCTCAAAGCAGGGTCTACACTTTCTGGTCTGTTTGTTGCACCAAGGACTATGACATTTCCTCTGTCGTTGAGGCCGTCCATCAAGGCCAAGAGCTGAGCCACTACTCTTTTTTCTACATCGCCATACGCTTCCTCTCTTTTTGGAGCAATTGCGTCAATTTCATCAATGAATATTACACTTGGCGAATTTTCTTTTGCCTCTTTGAAAATATCTCGTAGTCTTGCCTCTGTCTCTCCATAATACTTGTTCATTATTTCTGGACCGTTGATAGAGTAAAAGTTGGCCTCTGATTCACTTGCCAAAACTTTTGCAATCAATGTCTTTCCACATCCTGGTGGACCGTACAATAGTATTCCACTGTGTGGCTCTACGTTGAGTCTTGTGAAAACTTCTGGATGCTTTAATGGTAATTCTACAATTTCGCGCATTCTTTTTGTTTGTGTTTGAAGGCCACCTATTTCATCAAATGTTACTCTGACTTTTTTATCAGTTGATGTCTCAGTAAGTATGGTAACTGCTGTACTTCGTTCTATTTTTACAACAGCTTTTGGAGATATTTTATGAATCTTGAAATCCATTGAATTTCCAAGAATCATAACTGATATCTCATCACCTTCAGAAAGTGGTAGTCCTCGTAATCTATTTTTTACAAAATCTGTAAATTCTTTGTCAACTGTAACATTTCCGTTTACTGGCATTAGGGTGACAGTCTTGGCAGGCTTGGCTGTTATTTTTTTCACATTTACCAAATCATTTATTCCAATTCCTACATTCTTTCTTGTCTGACCATCTATTCTGATAACATCTGGTGTCTTGTTGTCATCATCTGCAGGCCAGACTACGGCACAACTTGATCTTTTTCCAATAATTTCAACCATGTCACCTGCTTCTACTTTTAAAAATTCCATTGCCTCTGGTTCTATTCTGGCTCGTCTTTTTCCAACATCTCTTTGTTTTGCTTCCCCGACCCGCATTTGAAGCAGTTCGTCTTTTTTTACCAAGTGGATACCTACTTCATATCAACAGATGTTCTGCTCAAGCCCAGCACTTCGAATTCTCCAACTCCTTCAATTGCACGTACTGCATTTTCAAGAGAATCCATTTGACCTTCCTTGTCATCTAGGGCAAACTCTGCATTAATGAAATAGAGGCCAAAAGCAAGTGGCTCTTTTGTATATTTTGAAAGCACTATACCTTCTGTTAATGATGAAGTGATCTTTTTTGCAACGTCGTCTAGATTTATTTCAATTCCAGTTGGAAGAATTTTTGCTCTAAGTGAGAGTCGTGCCAATTTTTAAGGTCCTTCAAATTTGCATGAATTGCATTTGTATACTCTAGCTGCTTCTCTGCAACTCTCACATCTCCAAAGTAATACAGAGCCACAATCTGGGCAATTGAATTTTACACACTTATCGTTAGGCATTATTGGTCTGTGACAAGAACTGCACACAGGTAATGTTATCGTCGATGACATGATAAAAAGTCGATTTCTACCGAATTTATACCTTGCTTATCATTTTCAACTTAGCTCAGCAATCTTCTCAATTCGTTTCCAAGAATTGCCTGAACTGCTTTCACCGATCCTTTTACGCCAAGTAACTTTGCAACAGATGTGGTGTGGAAATCAAAACTTCCTTCTTTTGAGATCTCATCGAGTATCTTTGGAGTTATGGAATCAAATATGGAATCAATTGTCTTGTTGTCCATTCTTTCAAGAAGAGAGCGAGCAAGGAGCATGTTCTCAAACTCTTTGCCAAATTTTTTATTCCATTCTTTTTGGTATTCTGCCAATTCTGATTTGTTTCCTGATTCTAGGAACTTGGAAATTGCATTGCCTGCAAGTATACCGCCAATTCCTGATGAATAAATCCCGCCTGCTGTTGTGGGCTTGGCTTGTCCTGCTGCGTCACCTATTGTGATTACATTTCCTGTAACAAATTCTTTGATTGGTCCTTTTACCCAAATTGGCGCAAATATTTTTCTGATGGTGGAATGTTTTCCTTTTGTCTTTAAAAATTCCTCAATCACTTGAGCCGGATTGATTCCTCTTCCGGCTACTCCCACTTTGGCCTCGTCTCTTCTAGTCGGTATTACCCATGCAAAAAATCCAGGATATTTTTCTTGATCTAAATGTACTTCGATTCTATCCTTGTCTATCCAGTCTGCAAAGACTTCGTATTGAGCTGACTGGAGAGTTCCAGTCCTGTCTTTTTGAACAAGTGCTGTTACTCCTCGTGCGTCTACAACAAATTTGCACTTTATTTCTCCATCTGATGTTCGCACTCCATCTTTTGTAATCTCTCGTAATGACGTTCGTACTCTAATTTCAGCGCCCTTGACCTGAGCCTGGTGTGCAATCTGTTTGTCAAATTCTCGTCTATCTAATACGATGACTTGTTGTTGTCTTGCATCAATTGTGAAATCTTTTCCAGATGGTGCCACTATCTTTGCAGAACGTATCTTGTTGTCAAGTGTGGCCCTCATTGGTATTATGCCCAAGTCATCTATTGCAGGAATGCTGACTACGCCACCACAATGTTCTGGAGTTCCAAGTTCAGAGTCTTCTTCTATTACTAGGACTCGATGATTTTTACTTGCAATCTCTCTTGCACACAAGAGGCCGGCAACGCTTCCGCCTGCTATGACTACATCATAATCCATGTTTTTTATTTTTCATGTATACACTATTAATTCAATACGGATTTGAAAAAATCTGGTTTTATTTTATGATGAGAAAAAGTGGGTTAGTGGCTATGACCGCAACCACAAGAGTCATGACTTGCTGCGGCTTCATGTTGGCCTCCCTTGTCTGAGCACTTGGAACATTTGTCTGAACCAGTGGCAGAAAAGAATCCAATTCCGCATGATACACATTTCATACCGGGCATGTATCTAGTAAAATACTGCCGTTATTTATGGATATAATCTGAAAACCACATGTTCTTTTTTCTGCTAAACTATATGATTCAAAAGTTTAACATGTCCTAATGTGATTCCAAATTAGTATGGGTACAATCAAGCAGGTGATTGTTGTAAGAAAAGATCTGGGGATGGGTACTGGAAAGATTGCAGCACAGGTGGGTCATGCATGTGTGCTGGGCGCTGAACATGTGAGAAAATCAAAAAGAGAATGGTTTGACCAATGGGAGAGATACGGACAAGAAAAAGTTGTTGTCAAAGTATCTAGCATGTCGGAGCTTGAAAAAATAAAACGAGAAGCAATATCACATGATTTACCTTGGTCTGAGGTTACCGATGCAGGTCATACTCAGATAGAACCTGGGACTGTAACATGCATATCAATAGGTCCTGCTCCAGAAGAAATGATTGACAAAGTTACAAAAGATCTAAAACTTCTCTAGTCTGCTATATTTTGTGTTCTCGGTCTTTTACTTTAACATCATATGTTGCAGTAATGTTGTCTCCTACCTTTACATTATTACAAGGAATGCCTCGTATGTCAAAACCATCTGTTGTTTCTACTGTACACTTGCCTCCTCCTTCTAGATATACAACTTTGGCCGTTTCTGTAACCATTGATGGGATTAAATTCCAAAATGGGAATACAATTGTAGACATTACGACTATGGCTGCAATAATTGATCCATATGCTAAAAGTTTCTCATTCATACAATTGAGCGAATTACTCCGTTATTTAGAATTATTGAGTCTGTGCTGAACTGAATATCATATGGATGCATGCTATTTACCATACATGAAAATCTTAGAAATATTATTATTCGTATAATTGCCGTCCAAGCCTATGTTCGTGGTTTCAGCAGAAATTCAAATCAAAAAGGGCTCTGAAGGCGAGTTCAAAAACTGGATATCTGAATCTAATGCTGATCTTTCAAAATTTGATGGCTTTGTAAGAAGAAGATTGTTAGAAACACGTACTGGTAAACATGTGATTTTGGTAGAATTTGAAACCCAGGTACAGTTTGAAACAATGCACAAAACAGAAGAGCATTTTAGGATACAATCAAAGGGTCATTCTTTCATGGAAGGACCACCCAAGCCAACATTTTACGAAGTAGTATCTCAATAGGTAAAACTCTAGTAAATTTTTCTTTAGATTTACAAATAATGTATCTTCATGTGATTGTTGTATACTGCCTCAAATTGAGTGACATAGCCACAATGTATGCATGAAAAAAACTGGTCCGTTGGTTGTGTAGGTTGAGGCTCTACTTTGAAATCATCTACTGCTACTATTGAGATCAAGTTTTTGTTCTGTATTACGGCAAAATGTTTCTCAATTGATAATGACTCGAGAAAATTCTTGATTGCCTTTATGACTATGGTGGCATCAATATCCTCGTCATCTATGGAATCAAGTACAAATTCACGTATTTTTAGTGCAGGCACTGCTCCAACCTGGTCTGATGTGTAAACTGCAAGAGGTGACTTTAGAGCAAGTATGTCTTTACAGTCTACTGTGATCATATATGATCAGGTTCTTCAATGATATTTTAGTCTAACAATATGTTCTACACATATTTTTCAAGTAACATTTTATCAAAATCTATCCATGATTGAAATCTGTAAAAGGCCAGGGTCAGTAAGATTTACATAAATACTTGAATCAAATATGTCGTGGGTAACATTTATGAAAATGCCGCAAATGATTTTCTAGAACTTGCAAGCGAACAACGACTCAAGATAATATTCAAACTATTGGAACAAAAATCAAAAATTTCTAACATGGCAAAGGAATTACATGCAACGGTACAAGAGGTACACCGAAACTTTGAGCGTCTTTCAAATGCAGGACTTATCATGAAAAACAAAGATGGGTACTATGATCTAACTACATATGGAAAGACAATGTGTACTCAGGTACCGTCACTGTTGTTTTTATCAAAAAACAGAAAATATTTTGAAAACCACGACTTTGGAGACATTCCAATGAAATTCATACAACGAATTGGGGCTCTTGCAGGAGGTCAACAGATCAAGGGATTTGTTAACGTATTAGAACAATGGAAACTTGTGTACAAAAATGCTGATGAATACATCTATGAATTATTCACAGAGGTTCCATTGGATCTTATCGCGCCATTGCTTGCTAGAGTAAAACGTGGTACTACCTTCAACTACATATTTTCTAATACAGTAATTGTACCAAAGGGCAGAAAAGAACTACTAAACAAGCTGGGAATGAAGGCATTGCTTGACAAGGGACTGGTTGAAAGAAAAATGAAAGAGTATATCAAAGTGGTCGTTGTATTAAACGAGAAAGAGGCATGCGTATTGTTCCCAACTCTTGATGGGGATGCTGACATGAGAGAAATGTTCTATAGTAAAGATCAATTATTCCACGAATGGTGTCTTGATTACTTTAGATATTGCTGGTATAATTCAGGGCCATTTCACGAGAATAAGATTTCAGAGTAAACCGCTATAGATTTAATCTCTTGTTGGCTGTTGAGCTTTATTGCGCGAGTCTAGTTTACAGTATATTCGGTGTATCAAATGCGGCCAATCTTTGGAAATTGAAACATTTGAAAAAAAAGCCGAGATTGTAGAGGGATTACTTTCTTGTACCTCTTGCGGTAACATCTATCCTATAATTTTGTCAATTCCATTTCTAATTGAAGATCTTTCTTCTTTTTTCTCAATTAGAGCAAAGCTTGGAGGGTATCTTTTGTTAAATGTAAAAAATCAAAAAATAAAGTCTTTGATAAAAAAATCACTGCAGGGTATAAAAAAAGTTGGAGATGATACAACTGATTTGGAAAAAAACTGGACAAGAATTTACACAAAAAGTAGACATTCTGAGTTTGAGACGAAAATAAAAAACATCGTTCAAAAACTTCCCACATGTAATTTTGTAGTGGAACATGGTTGTTCTATAGGCACCGTATCTGGTATAATGGCAAAGCATCACGGTGTGATATTTGGGATTGATAAATCCTTTTTTGCATTATTGGAAGCAAAGAAACACAAGACAAAAAATATGGATTTTTTCCTTGCTGATTCTCTATCAAAACCATTTGGTTCTATGAAGTTTGATCTTGTTGTAGCTTGTAATGTTCTTGAACTAATTGAACCATCAAAATTTTTAAAAATTATTGCTACTCAATCTAGGAGATTTGTACTCTTGTCTGATCCTTATGATTATGATAGAGGGAAGAATTCTGTAAAAACTAGACTTGACGAAAAAACATTACGAACTAGACTAAAACAGATGGGATTCAAGTTAATTCATGGTACTAGTAAACCCAGTTTTATCTCATGGAAACTAAACGTGAATTCACGACTTGAACTAAGTTACAAGGTAGACCTAGTTCTTGCAACTATATTTGGTAAACAAGATGAATTACACAAAAATGAACCTTGATTGCAATAATCTTTTGTAGTTGGATTGTAATCATGCCATATTTTGCATTGTAAAGTAATCTTTTTGCGAATGTCTGTTGGTGTAAAAATATTCACTGCTAACATTATCAGAAATTCTTCTTTCAACTTAAATACTGAATACAGAAAAGTAGGATTGTTGAAACTTAACGCATTAATGATTGTAACAATGTTTCTTGCAAGTGCAATGATATTGCCAGTTGGCATGTCATATGCAACATACGGTGGAACAATGTCTGGTGATCAAACCACTATGAATCAAACCATGACTATGCAAGGTAATACTACAAACACAAATGAAACCATGGTGATGAATGCTAATGCTACTGGATCAATGTCATCCACTAACGCAACAAATGCAACTGAAACTGCGCCAATACCTACACCCACATCTGTGAATTCCACTGCTCCACAGTCTAATGATACACAATCTGCTCAGCAAGTATCTGATTTTATTCATACTGCAGTTGCCGACTTTAAACAACAAGGTGATGCCACCCTCAAAGTCATGCTAGACTGCAGAGATAGAGTTCAAGCAGCCGCTCCTGGTGATGTTGATCCAATCAAAAAAGATTGCGCAACACAACTTAATGCCATCACTGCACAATATCAAAATGAAAGAAGCCATTACCATGACTTGATAAAACAATACAGATCAAGTGTGATGGTCTTCTTGAATGATGCAAGAGGTGTTTCAGTGGACCCAGCAACAATGGCTAGTGCACTTACACAGCTTAGTGGTATGATGATGAATAACTCAATGTCAAATGGAACCATGCCAGGTTATGCTGCTACCATGAATAATACACATGTGTAAATCCGCCTGGCGGACCTGCAATCTGTTAGGGTCTTTCTAACTACGACTCCACAAGATATTTTACTAGTCCATAAATTTTACATATAAAATGAAATCAATCAATTTTACACTTCTTGCTGACGAATCTCTTGCAAAAGATTTTGGAAAAAAAGGTACAACTACTGATATTGCAATCTATGACAGAAAAGAGTCAGGTGTTTTACGCACTTGGACTGTACCAACTTCATTTCCAGACAAAATCCAATCCTTGTTCCAGGCCTTGAACATGGGCGAATATGTGATATTTCATGTAACAAAACTTGATAAATTTACGGGCGAGCAAATAATTGCACTTGATGTACTTGGTAAAAAGCAAGGAATTCTTTCACACTCATTTGATGTTGACAAGACCAAGTTACTTGCCATGATAAAAGGAACAGTTGTGGAACAATACAAGTTGGTAGAATCTGAAAACCTCAAAAAAGAAATTGATCTGTTGGAACCAATCTCAAAAGATGGCAGTCCGCAGATTGTAATAGATCACTGTTTTGATGTAAAAGGTGTAGGTGCCGTAATTCTTGGCAAGATAGCACAAGGAAAGATCAAAGTGTATGAGAACCTGAAACTATTTCCAAAGGGAGCAGATGTGGTGGTAAAATCAATTCAAATGCACGATGACACTGTAGAAGACGCAGTGTCTCCTGCAAGGGTTGGCTTGGCAGTAAAAGGTGTGGTGCCAGATGATGTTCAGAGGGGCGATGTACTTTGCATGCCAAATACCATGTTGATTTCACAAGAAATTGAGATAGATTATGTACAAAGCAAATTCTTTAAAGATGTAATTTCTGAAAACCAAATGTTTCTTGTAAGCATTGGATTACAAATACGACCTGTCAAAATTGTTTCCGTAAATCCTATGAAACTGTCACTTGGAAAATCTGCTGTATATGAAAAAGGAGATACATGTGTTATTTTAAAACCCGAATCTGCTTCTATTCGTATTGTAGGCAGCGGAAAAATCATAAAATAATTTTAAACTTTTTGCGTAACATGTTTTTAAATTCACTAAAATAGATCTATTGATTGACACATTGTAAGCCCTTGACTCATCTTGATACTGTTGCACTTACATCCTGGTCTATTCTTACCGCTGCTTGCATGATGTCTATAGGTTTAATCTATAGGAAATTCACTAGTGTCAAGAAAAATAAATCGCGTCCATCTTGAAAAAAGACCTGTTATTTTCTTTCTTCTTTTGTTATCTTCCACTCTCTGTTTAAAAATCTGGGAGATTCAAATTCGATCTGACCTATTGTCCTGTCACCTTTTTTTACCATGCCGTACTCATTTTTTGCAGTTTTTAACAAAAACTTTCTTGTCTTATATCCACCCTCAATGATTTTAATCTTAAAGCGTTTACTTGCTCTCATTGTTATCTCTCTTGCAGCCTTTGGATCTCCAATCAATGAGAACATCTCAAATGAACCAAAATTCTTTGTTTGAATTTCATAATTGTATAGCCTTGCCTCAAACTTCCATTCCATTTTCTTTGCTTCCCCATTCATCCATTCTACTGCTTGAGATCCATATCCTATTTCGATGCCAAAAGTTTCCGAGTCCATTTGATCTAATCTTGATCTAGTTGAATATAACTTGAAATAAATGATCTGAATAATATTATTAGCAAGGATACGTTACATGTTTGCGTGAAACGCACTGCAGCTGACATACGAAAATCAATAGAATCAAACTGGAAAGAATACCTATCGCGTTATGGTAATCTGTTTTCATCTAATCATATTGACGGTTCTACTCCACCATCTGTTTTTGTTGGAGCGTATGGATATCCAAAGGTCTTGGTGGGTCCTATGTTGCCTCCTATCCATGGTGATACCATGATCTTAGACTCGCCAGAAAAATGGACTGGAAAAAGTCTTGAAGATATTGTAAATTATAGACTAAGCCTAGTTCGTGGCATAAAACCTGTAAAAATAGATGATGTTGGACAAAAATACATTGAAAATCTACAAGAGATGTCCATGTCTGAAAGATCAACTGATGCAGAAATGGAACTAGTAAAAAATGCGTCACCTATTGTTACAGTTGATGGAGACAGCCCAATTTTTGGACCAATTGGAGAGATAAAGTCTGCGAAATTTACAACCTCATCGTCTGATAAAAATATCCAGCGAACGTTTTACGATAAAGATCTCTTGGCCCAAGATGCCATGATGGAACTTTACAACAGAGGCATAGAAATTTCACGAATTCAAAAATGTTTTAGCATTGGAATGTTTGGTAAAAACCGAAAACTTGTTCCAACCAGATGGAGTATCACTGCAACAGATGATGTCATCTCAAAATCTCTTGTAGAGAAAATAATTGAATACGATGTACTAGATGCTTCTTTGGTGTTCTCATACAACCATTTGGGTAATTTTTTTGCTGTTGTCATGTTTCCAAGTAGGTGGATGTTTGAAATGCAAGAGGCGTGGTATGATGAACAGGGAAATGTAGGATTTGGCTCTGATTTTGAAGATATTGCTGGAATGAAGCACTATCCAGAAACTGCAGGGGCTCACTTTGCTTCAAGGCTTGCAGTGTCTGAATATCTAGTTGAAAACAAAATTCAAGCCGCGGTTATGGTGCTTCGTGAAATACGACCAGAATATGCAGTACCTGTGGGAGTGTGGCAAGTACGAGAAGGAATTCGTATGGCACTAAAACAAAAACCATCTGTTGTTTTCAATTTTCAAGAAGGACTCGATCTTGCTTGCAAGGGATTGAGTATTGGAAAAAAAGAATGGCTTGCACACAGTAAACTGTATTTGGCAAAAAAACAAAAATCAATATCAGATTTTTTCTAGTTACTAGAGTTTTTATTTAACACAATTTGGACCTAATTTATTGCAAAACAAAAGTGTCATCTTTGCGATAGCAATACTTGCCTCTCCTGTTCTATTTGCGCTTGCCGTATTTCCTGATACGTTTAGTCTTGGATGGAATCAAGGTAGAGGTGGATTTCTCTTTGCAATGGCATTTATCGCAGCAGAACTAATTGGTCTAAAATTAGATATTCCAAAAAAACGTTTGTTGGCAATAATTCCGCTTGCTGTTATAGTGATTATCTATCTCACTGGTTTAGAATTTGGTCTAAAATCTTACCTTGTAGCAGTTGCTCCAAGTTTCCATGTGTTGCTAAAAGATTCTTGGACTTGGATGTGGGACTTTATTGTAATGGCTGCATTTTTCATGGCAAGTATGACCATTCTGTTTGGCAAGAGATGGATTCGAATATCTCCTGCAGGTCCAATATACACCGCAGGTACCGCAATTATTTTATCACTTGATGCCTTTTTCCCATATGATTCGCTAGGACCACTACAGTATGTTGTACCATATCTTGTACAGCTTGATGTCTTTTTGATAAACCTGTTTCATCTAGGAATGGCCACTTCACATGGTAATGTAATGTTCCTCAATGGAGACCATGGTCCATTTGCATTACAGGTATTTTGGCCATCTGCAGGTGTGCACAGCATCATAATCTACTCACTTGTGATGATGGCGTTTTTGCTAAAGATGAATATTCCACGAAACAGAAAGATAGTCTATTTTGCTTTAGGAGTGGTTGGAACAATAACTGTAAACGTAATCAGGATCTTATCCTTGTCAATTTTTGTCCTCAAGGTATCTACCAACGTAAATGAATTCGAATCATTTCATGGGATTGCAGGTGAGATTATGTTTCTACCTTGGCTCTTCATATTCTTACTCATAGTAACATATGTTGAAACAAAACGAATCAAAAAATTAGAGGCTGGAAAAAATGGATCAGATCAAAGTAAACCATGATGTAGAAAACGGAACATATGATATAGAAGAAATTTTTGTGAATCTAAAAAATACTAAAATTCTTTTAAAAGTATTTGAAACTAGAGAAAATCTGGAGAATGTGTTTGAAAACATATCTGTTATTGTGAATGAAAAAACGCATTATATGCATGTCCAAAACGATGATGCGTCAATAGTGATAGGCAAAAATCACCTTCGAAATTCTGAAAAGAGGATACTCTACCTTGATATCATTCATGAATTGGTACATGTAAAACAACAAAGACAAGGACTTGATCTTTATGACAAATCCTACTCTTATGTTGATAGGCCTACTGAGATTGAAGCATATGCAATTGCAGTTGAGGAAGCAAGAAATCTTGGAATGAGCGATAGTGAGATATTTGATTATCTACATGTGGAATGGATATCAAACGATGAACACAAAAGACTGGCTTCTAGAGTAGGTGTATCAGTTTAAAAAAATCTTGTAATGTCTACCTGTCCACTGGTCTGTGAAAAATCTGAAACTCGTACACCCAGTCGTCTTATGAGTAGTTTCTGGTCTTCAAGGGATTCTTTTAGTAGTTGAATTACTGTTTTTTTCAACTCGTCTAAACTTGCTGTTGGGTTTCTAAGAGTTCTTGATTTTGTTCTGTTTGATAGGTCTGACTGGACAAACTGGATTCCAACAGACTTGAAAAGTATGTTGTCTTTCACTATGGCTACATTCAAGTCATCACAAAGTTTTTCCAAATCATTTGCAAGAAAATCAAAATCCTTGGAATCTTGCTTTAGTGTAACTATTCTACTATATTGTATGGGGTCATGTCTTGGAGATACTGGATCTTCATCTATTCCACGTGCAGCATTGTAGATGTATGACCCTGTTTTTCTTCCAAATAATCCATTTAGGGTAAATACATCAACACTGCGAAGCTGCGATATTGTTTCAAGATTCATCTCCGAAAACTTTTCCTCGGATTTTTTGCCTATTCCGGGAATTGTTCCTATTGGTAGTGGATCTAAAAATGATTCGATCTCATGTGGCTCTATGATGGTAAGACCATCTGGTTTCTTGTATCCTGAGGCAATCTTGGAGACAAGCTTGTTTGATGATATCCCTATGGTACTTGAAAGTTTTATTGTACTACGCAATGAATTTTTGAGTTGTTGCGCCAGATGTGCTGCATTTTTAAAATTATTTCCAGTTCTATTTGTGACATCAAGATATGCCTCATCTCTTCCTACGTACTCAAAAATGTCTGCATGATTTCTTATGATGTTCATGGAATTTTCTGAAATCTCTGAATAATATTCAAAGTCAGTCGGCAAAAAAACTGCTTCTGGTACATCTTCAAGTTTCTTTTTTGCAAATTTAATTGGCATTCCGGATTTAACACCGTATTTTCTGGCCAAATAATTGGCAGTTGCAATTGCCCCACTGTCTCCTCCACGGTCTGAATAAACACACACAGCTACAGGCTTTGTCTTCAAATCAGGTCTCCGCAATTCTTCACACTGGGCATAAAAATAATCAAAATCAATATGAAATATGACTCTGTGAATCATAGTAGATTTATAATTTGAAATCCTTATTACGTTATTGCTAGTATCTTTGGTCTCTTGTAATCAACATCATCTAAATATGCTATATGGGTAAACTGAACATGGATTACCCAATTGTTGTAGAATCAGAGGGTGTAAAGATTAGATCTGAAAAAATGGAAGTTGACAAGATGTACTATTGTATATATCAAGAAAAAATATTGTTGTTCTACAAAGAGCAAAATGAGATGCTCAATTGTTATGAAATTGCAGAAAAAGACATAGTTGAGGAAGTAAGGCAGTCCAAATCAGAAGATATTGAAAAAATTTTACAGCAGTACATTGAAAAAAAGAATCTGGACTAGGGCAGACATCCTTGATTAAACGATGCACGTTTTTTCTTTGCTAACTATTAAATAAAACACAACAAGAGTGGGTCTTGTGTCAAGACCGCCTAATATTGTATTTATTGGTAAAAAACCCATTTTGACATACCTTAATGCTACTCTCACACTTCTTGCAAATGAGCCTACTGTGACCATAAAAGCAAGAGGCAGAAGTATGGTTACTGCAGTGGATGTATCACAGATGATAGTAAAAAGAATGAGTGCAATGGGATATACGGTAAGTGGCGTGAGGATCTTTTCTGAGAGACTTGAATCAAATGACGGGAAAGAGAGAAATGTTTCAACCATAGAAGTAGACGTTTCAAAAAGTCAGAATGCACAATAGACAGCTGAAAGTGGATTCTAGTTATAGTAGTAGTTGGTTTTACCGCATCTGTTGTTTCTTACATGTTAGAATTGTCAAATTTATGCACTGTGCGTCAGTTGAATATTGCAGCAGATACTATGCAATATGATAAATCAAAGGATCCTTTACTGTGTGATTCCCTAAATTCCAAAATATCACAATTTAATGATGCGTGTAAATCAAATATTGAAGAACTAGATTGTGGTTGATTTTCTCTAGTAGGCGAAAATTTTTGACGATTCTGTCATGTGGCCTTTTAGAAAATCCATGACTTCTTTGATGTCAGTTTTGTAAATGAATTCATCTTTGTTGGCTGTAGATATGTCAACACAGTATCTTTTTGATATCTTGTTTACAAATATGCGATTGAATTCATTGTCTATCCTTATGCCCTCATCTGAATCCAAAACCATGAGAATTTTCTCAAGGTTATCTTTTAGGATTGCTCTTTCTTGAAATGTCATCCGTAAATTGCATCTCTAAGTGGGCCTGCATCTTGTTCTGTTTGTTTCAAGTTTTGTTCAATGCCTTCCGCCTCATTAAGTAATAACTTGAGGTTGCATGATGCTCCTGGGACAAGTTTTGCCATTGCCATACAAATCTCTGCACCTGCTCGAAAATCAGGTCCTGATTCTCTTGCTTTGCATAATAATACTATGACATTGATATTTGCAATAGATCCTTCATTTAGTAAAATCCCTGGAATTCCTGGTATGGTTCCATTCTTTAGTATTGGAACATTTGCATCACGTAATTTTTTCTTTGCATCTTCACTACTACCAACTCCTATTACAAAGGGTGCTTCTTCATCGCTTTTGATTGCAGAGCTGCTTATGATAAAAGAGCACTTGTGATCACTTGCCCACTTTAGCATGACTCGTGCTACCTCGCGATGGATGGATTCGTGAGGAGTAAGATATGATGAAAAGACTGCCACCTTGAGATCTTTGTTGACTAGAATTCGTGCGGGAAAGTTTGGCATCTCATCTCTTACGATGCTTATCGGGGGGAAAAGTTCAGAGTCAAGTACTCCTGCCAATTCAAATTGAGATGTTGTGTTGACAAGTGACTCTGTTGCAATGGCATTTGCTAAACCTGTATATGGAAAACCATCTATAAGATATCCTTGTTTTATGTCGATTGGGATGATCTCTCTAACATTTACTTCATTTCCCATGATGTGAATATTGGATACGGCGTTTTAATTATGGATATCGTTTTATGTGCCCAAAACTGCTTATGATTATGGAAACACTCTACATACTCATTAACTGTGACATAGGTTCTGAAGTAGAGATAATCAATGAGCTTGCAAAAATTTCTGAAGTAAAAGAGGTTCGTGGTACATATGGAATTTATGACATCTTCATAAAACTACAAGCTGATTCAGGTTCTGCACTAGAAGCACTAATCACACACCAGATTCGAAGACTTCCAAAAGTTCGTTCCACTGTGACACTGACTCCGATCCTTTCTCAGGGCGGGCGTTAAGTCAAAAAATGCTCAAACTTTACAACTCTTTTTCTTTATCTAAAGAAGATTTTGTTCCGTTTGAAAAAAACCTAGTAAAGATGTTCATCTGTGGTCCTACTGTATATGATTATACTCATTTGGGACACGCAAGAATATTTTTAATATATGATCTCTTGTCTAGGTGTCTAAATGATCAAGGGCTCAAAACTGATGTTCTTGTCAACATGACTGACATTAATCAAAACGTGTTTAACAAGGCAAAAGAAAATCTGACAACTTACAAAGATGTAGCAAAGTTCTATGCATCTGCATTTGCAGTAGATTTGCAATCGCTTAACATACGAAGTGTTAGCAGACTTGCATATGTGTCAGATTATGTTTCAAGTATGGAGACACAAATTAAAAAATTAATACAAAAAAAAGTTGCGTATACGGCACATGGAAATGTCTATCTTGATGTATCCAAAGTGGAAAACTATGGGCAGATTTCTCAGCAGACAGGGGATCAGCTAAATCTACACAGATTGGATATTGGTCCTGACAAGAAGAACCCAGAAGATGTCATGCTGTGGAACTGTACTGAAGATTTTGATTTTTCATGGAAAAGTGAGTTTGGAACAGGTATTCCATGGTGGCACATGCAAGATACTGCCGTCGCTGTAGAAAATTTTGGTAATCATTATGATATTCATGGAGGTGCAAAAGAACTGGTATATCCTCATCATGAAGCACATTTTGCCCAGTACCAGCTTTTGTCAGACTCGTCACAACCAGTAAAAATATGGGTGCATGTGGGTCTTGTTTTGTATGGGGGAGAAAAAATGTCCAAATCTCTTGGAAATGTAGTTTGGATAAAAGACTTGATAAAAAAATATGATTCTGATTTGATACGGTTGTATATCTTTTCAAAACATTATCGTGACGACATGGATTTTTCTGAAAATGATTTGATATCAAAAAAACCATTACTTGATTTGATTCGCATGACTAGAGTTTCTGACACTACTCATGATACCATATCTGGTCTAATGCGTGATTTTGTGGACTCGCTAAATAATGATCTTGATTCCCCCACTGCTCTTGAGATATTGGAAAAAATATGTCTGGAAGTTAAAAATGGAAAGAGCATCACTTTAGTTGATTTTAACCGCATGTGTGAAATGCTTGGTATGAAACATGATACAACAAATTGAGTCAAATGACATTGGCTTTACTGGGATGTGGAGTAATGCTACAAAGTTTGATTGCGGCATACTTTTTTTAAATCAAAAACTTGCAGATGATGTTTTTTTTGACAAGCTTACTGGCATTACATGTATCAGTGATGATATGATCGAAAAAGCATTAGAATATTTTCGCCAAAATCACTCTGTACCATATGTTTACTCGTTAAATTATCCAGAACTTGATGCCATGCTTGAGAAAAAAGGATTTACACGCTATGACGTACAACATGTTCTCAAAAGAACACGACCTGCAAAGAAAGCAAATGTGGTAAAAATCACACATGGTGACATTGATCTATGGACTGGAATTTTTTGTAAAGCCTATGACTGTCTTGATTGGTCAAATACAGTGTCATCCATATTGGAAAATACGTTACACTCTGTGGATTATTTTGTAGATGAATCAGGCAGTTCATGTATGGCTTTGTATGAAAAAAACTCTATTTTGGGACTGTATTGTCTTGGTACGATACCATCCATGAGACGCCGTGGGACTGCGGCTTCCTTGATTGATTTTGCATCATATTACGCTGCTTCCAAAAACTTGACTTTAATTCTAGAAACATATGAAAAAGATAACCTCTTGGAGTTTTATTCAAAATTAGGGTTTGATCAAGTCTACTACAAGACAGTTTATGCTATTTGAGTTTGGCAAGCAGCGCAGAGTAAAGAAATGGCAGAATGGTTGTGGCCTCTGCATGAATCGTGGTCTGCTTGGCATCCTTTGTAACCTTGCCCCATGATATTGCCTCTCTAACAAGAGCTCCACTCAAACTTCCATCAAACTCTTGAGCAGTTGTTATGTATACTGCATAATCAAGTCCGTCTCTGTACTGGTTCCACCACAAGGTGTGATGTTTTGATATTCCACCGCCAATCATCAACGCACCGGATTTTTTTGCCTTGAAGATTAATCCTGACAATAAATCTCCATCTGATGTAACATTTAATCTAAAATCTGCATGACCTTGAGAAAACATCCAGATTTGACTTCCTACTGCACCATCCATTATTCCTGGAACTATTACTGGAATGTTATTCTTGTTTGCCCAATAAAGAAATGAATCCTCGCCCAAATTCTCTCCAATCATCTTTGTCACATCATAAGTTGACATTTCTTTTTTACCTTCATTGTATGCCTTTTGTAGAAAACTCTGCATTTTTTCTTCAATTAGTGGACCATAACTTTGCAGTGGGACCAAAACATTTCCTAATCTGTGAATCTCTTTTTCCAACAGTTCGCTGTCATCCATGGTAAATGATCCTTCCAAATAATTAGAATAATGTCTTGCAATATCGTGATCTAATGCACCACATGTGGTTATTACAACATCGCACATTTTATTTTTCACCATATCAGTTATCACGCCCCTGAGACCAGTTGAAACAACTGCACCTACAAATGACATGAACTTTAAACAATCCTTGTCTTCTACCATTGCAGTCAGAATGTTCAGACCCTCAACAAGATTTTTTGATTCAAATCCGCCTGACTTTGACATTTGATCAAATATTGAATCAATGGTATCGCCTTTTTTGATATGGATATCCTTGACCGGCTTACCTGGTTCTATCATGAAACCCAAATCGGTTCTGGGCTATAAAATCCTCTGTTACCGATCACAAGTAATTAATATAATGGATTATTTGGTAGCTATCGAAGTTGGGCAAGAAAATAAAGATTGCAATTGCTGGTATTGGTAACTGCGCTTCAGCTATTATTCAAGGTGGAAAATACTATACTCAAAATTCTCACGATACTATAGGTTTAACAGCTTTTAACATTGGAGGATATGAACCAGGAGACATTGAAGTAGTTGCAGCATTTGATGTTGCAGATACCAAGGTGGGAAAAGATGTCTCTGAGGCAATCTATGCAAGACCAAACAATACGATTACAGTAGCAGATGTACCTCACATGGGTATAGAAGTGCAGAAAGGTCCTACCTTGGATGGCATTGGTAGACATTTGAGTCGAATTGTGACAGTTTCTCAAGAGCCTGATGTTAATGTCAAGAAGGTTCTCCAAGACAGTGGAGCAGAGATGCTTGTAAACTATCTACCAGTGGGAAGTACCAATGCAGTAAAACACTATGCAAGTCAAGCACTTGAGGCAGGAATTGGATTTCTCAATGCAATTCCAGTATTTATCGCATCAGAGCCAAAATGGCAACAAGCATTTGCTGACAAGAAGGTTCCACTTGCAGGTGATGATGTAATGAGTCAGCTTGGTGCAACAGTTGTTCACAAGACACTTGTCAAACTCTTTGTAGATAGAGGTGTGCAAATTGATGGAACATACCAACTAAACATTGGTGGTGACATGGATTTTTACAACATGCTTGATGAAGAAAGACTTGAAGACAAGAGAATAAGCAAGACTAGTGCAGTCAAGGCAATGGCAGACTATGACATTCCGATGAGAATTGGTCCTAGTGATTATGTTGATTTTATTGATAATGAGAAGATCTGTTACATCAACTTGGAGGGAAAATACTTTGGAAAGATCCCAGTCAAATTAGATCTTAAACTAAAAGTAATTGATGCATACAATAGTGCAGGAATAATGATCGATGCAATTAGGGGATTAAAGATTGCACTTGATAGAAAATTGTATGGACCGATGACTAGCATCTCATCTTATTGCTTCAAACATCCTCCTATCCAGATGCCATACAATGAGGCAAAGAAGGCATTTGCAGAGTTTGTAGAAGGCAAGCGCGATAGCTAAGATCTCACATTATAATTTTTATTCAGCAGCTCAAGGAAACTTGTCAATAATCGGTTATCTCGGTTCAGACATTATCGGATACATTGGTCCATATACGTAAACTAGAGATATTTGGGTTCAAGTCATTTGGGTACAAAAATACGCTAGTGAACTTTGAACAAGGATTAGTTGCAATCTCGGGTGCAAATGGATCTGGAAAAAGTAACATACTCGATGCTATTTCGTTCTCACTCGGAGAAAATTCTCCCAAAATAATGAGAGTAGACAAACTTCGCTCATTGCTACATGATGTGGATAATGCAAAACATGGTGCCAAGATTGCACGTGTAAGTTGTCACTTTGACAACTCTGATAGAAAGATCCCAGTTGATTCCAATACTGTAACTATAACAAGGGAAATGGATGAAAATGGTGAAAATATTTACTATTTAAATCAAAAAAAGGTACTTCGAAATCACATTTTGGATATACTTGAGGTGGCCAATTGTGGTATTCACAAACTCAACATTGTCCAGCAGGGAACAATCACCAGAATATCTGAATTCAATGCAGAAGAAAGACGAAAGATAATAGAGGATATAATCGGTCTTGCATACTTTGACGAAAAAAAGGTTGAATCTCTAAAGCAACTTGATGAAGCAGACAGACGACTGGAAATTGCACTTGCCAGGATGGATGAAATAAAAAAGCGTATTGATGAGTTGGAACTTGAAAGAAACAACCAACTCAGATTTGATATTCTTGATAGGGAACTAAAACGATTCTATGCTATCCAATCTTCTAACAAGCTAAGGGACATTGAATCAAACAAGATCTCAAAAGAAAGAAACCTAAATGCCATCCAATCAGAAGCCAAAAAATTTGATGAGCAACGTGGACAACTCCGAGATGAAATAAAAAAACTTGAAGAAGAAAAACAAAAGTTCATGGACGAAGTGAATGTGTACAACCAAACAAAAGCTACCATTGATTCAGAACTTGCAGCAGCAATGCATCAGTTTGAATCTGCAAACAGCAAACTTGCAACTAGTGCTAGAAGATTGTCACAAATAGATTCAAGATTACCTGAGCTCCAATCAGAGCTTGCAACATTGGATGAACGACGTTCATTACTAGAAAATCAAATTACTGAACTGAAAAATTCTATTGGTATCATTAATGAAACTCGAAAGACTGCAAATGCAGAACTTGCATCTGTTGATTCTGAAATAAGCCAAGTGCTAAAACAACAATCTCAAATTGCCACAAACAAACTACGAATTGATGAAACAGTACGAAAACTTACCGACCAACTAAATGAAACAAAACTTTCGCTGTCAAAGTTTGAACAAGAACAAGCTGACATTCAAAATAAAATAGAACAAAATTCTTTGAGGATAAAATCCATACTTGATGAGAAAGAAAATCTCTTGGGTCTTGAGAGAAAACTCCGACAAGTACGAACTGGACATGAGTCTGTAATTAATGACCTCAAGTCAAGACTTGGAAATCTGCGTGAGAGGAAAGTCAAGATAGAAAAAGACATTGATGAAACAACGATAATTTTTGAAAAGGCAAGCAAGGCTGCTGCACAATATGAGGCAAAGATCAAAGTAGTCAAAGAAGTAATGCATGAAGATTATTCTATTGCAAAACTCAAAGAAGATTCTAGGAGGCTTGGAATTCAGGGTCTTGTGTTTGAAATTTTGACGTGGGACAAGCAATACGAAAGACCATTGCTTGCAGCTGGTTCTGATTGGCTCAAGGGGTTGGTTGTAAATGACTTTGCAACGTTGCTCGGACTTGCTGAATTTGCACAAGAGAAAAAATTACCGAAGATAAGAATAATTCCGTTAGATGCAATATCTGATTCAAAGATATCAATCAATAGAGGAGATGGTATTCTCGGAGTCTTGTCTGAGTTTGTCAAGTGCGAAGGAAAGTTTGAGTCCCTGAAAAATTTCATCTTTGGAAATATTGTGTTGGTTGACTCGAAGAACAAGGCATACGAACTGTCCAAAAAAGGTTACAAGGCAGTAACAATTGATGGGCAATTCTTTGAAGCAGATGCTAATGCTGTTGTAGTAGATGTAAACTCTAAGGTTTCTCACCTAACAAAAATTATTTTATTGAGTACGTCAGTTGATGGACTTGTACAATCACTTGAACTTTTGAAGAGGTTTATCCAAAATAAAAAGGGTCAACTAAAAAAACTTGAGAGAATAACTGATAGTCTTGAAAACAGATACAATTCATCTGAAACTGGTTTTGCAAACGTTGGTCTTGGTCTTGCAGATATCAAGGCAAAACTGAAGAACTTGGGCATGTCTGAAGAGCAACTAACCTCTAGGATTTCACAATTGCGAAAAAGAGAGGAAAGCATATTGGTTAACATATCAAAACTACGATCATACGAATCATCGCTGGACGAACGTATCTCATTGACTCGAGAAAACTATGCTGATGAAGGTCAGACAAGGGTGGCAAGCATGTTATCTACACTTAATGAAAAGCGTACTAGCCTGTTAAGTTCGCACAGTACTATATCGACCCAGTTTAGGGAATTAACTGGAAATTTGACTAACTTGGGTAACGAGGAAAACTCGTTCAAGGCTAATGTTCGGCTCTTGTCCCAAGAACAATCTTCTATGAACCATGAAAAATACGATATCGAGGTCCAATCAAGAGCGCTTGGAAAAGAAAAGGAGAACGTAGAAGTGATACTTGTAACCTTGAGAGAAAAAGAACAGCAACTGATCTCAACTTCTGGAACATCAGTATCGACACTAAAAGAATATGATTCCAAGCTAAAGGGTCTGTATGAATCTGAAAGGACATTGAGCAAGGAAGTAAACGGTTTGGAAAGGCAGTCTGATTCTCTAGCACGAGACGTTAAAGACTTGGTGGAAAACGAAGAACGAATTCGTAAAACTTTGCACTCGTATGGATATAGCACACTTTTGGAGTCATTTGACGTTGACCGTATTCTTGTAGAACTGGAATCTGAAAAACGAAGTCTATCTGGTTCACTAAATACTAGGGCGCCTGATGCGTATCTTGACATATCACATGGATATCGTTCCATGTCATCACGAAAGAATGAACTTGAAGCAGAAAGAAACTCTATTGTGAAATTCATTGAAGAAATTGACAAGGGCAAACGTCAGACCTTCTTGGAATCATACGATAAAGTAGACAAGGACATTCGTGAAATATTTAGCAAGATGACTGGAGGAAATGCATGGCTTGAAATTCAAAACGAAGACGACATATTTTCATCAGGAATATCATATCTTGTACAATTTCCAAACAAGCCTAAAAGAGAATCAACATCAATCAGTGGTGGTGAAAAAACACTTGCAGCAATTACATTTTTGCTAGCACTTCAAAAACTAAAACCATCTCCATTTTACTTGCTTGATGAAGTTGACGCACATCTTGATGCATTAAACACTGAAAGACTATCTACCATACTTGAAGAACGGGCAAAGGGCAGTCAGATGATAATGGTATCACTGAAAGATTCCGTAGTAAAAAAAGCAACTCTGATCTATGGTGTATTTCCAAGAAATGGTGTTTCACATGTTGTATCACATAGAATTTCTAATGTGCCTGAAGTAGCAAACTAGTTTATTTTAACAAAGCATGCCACTTGTCGTGTGTCTGAAGTTTTTTCAAGCACAGGTTCCTGTTTGCATTTTTCTATTGCATAAGGACATTTTGCCATAAATCTGCAACCTTGGTATTCATTATAGCCAATTGACTCGTTGATTCGTATCTTCTTGTCCTTGTGTAAATTGTCCGGGTCTGGGTCTGAAATGGAATCTAAGAGTGCTTGGGTATAGGGATGGTGTGGGATGGATAAAATCTCATTGATTGGTCCTGTCTCAACAATCTTTCCACGATACAAGATTGCAATCCTGTGACCGATGTAACTTGCAGTGGACAGGTCATGCGTTATGTAAAGAAAAGAGATACCATGTTTTTCCTGCAATTCTTTCATGAGTTCAAGTATTCCAATTCGTACTGATACGTCAAGCATAGAAACAGGTTCATCTGCTATGACAAGTTTAGGATTTGTTACAATGGCACGGGCTATGGCTACTCTTTGTCGTTGTCCTCCTGACAACATGTGTGGATATTTTGATGCAATGTCTTTCACTGGCTCTAGTTTTACTTGACTGAGTGCATGTAATGCAATCTCATTTCTTTCTTCCCTGTTTCCAATGTTGTGGATTTCAAGCGATTCTTTTACTATGTCCAAAACTGTCATCCTTGGATTGATTGATGCGTATGGGTCTTGATGGACCATCTGACAACCAAGTCTTATTTTTTTAAGGCTGTTTGCATCACTTGTTACATCTTGACCATCAAATGTTATGGTTCCAGAATCTTGTTCCAGGGCTCCTAGTATGATGCGTGCAATGGTGGTCTTACCTGATCCTGATTCCCCAGCCAGTACGAACGTCTCTGCATTTTTGATTGAAAATGAAATTCCGTCTGCTACTCTGACTGTTTCTTTATCGGTTCCAGTAAATCCTTTTTTGATAAAGTATTTTTTCAAGTTCTTGACTGAAAGGATCTCTTCCATCACTTCTTGGTATGATCGCAAATATATCAAGCGATCAATGGACCAAAAACTGATCATCGCAAAGTTTTAAAAGGCTAAGATATGGAAGAAATTCGTGAAGTCTCAGTTACTAGCATTCGCAATGATTACTGGTCTTTTATTAAGCGCAGGTTCTGTCTTTCTAAGTCACGCAGTTTTCGCAGATGATCCTTGGTCTGACATTGCTGCAAGACAACAAGCAGCAGAGCAAAAAGCCATGGCAACATACATGAGCCACTATCAGTTTGCAGATATGGATCAATCTAAAAGAGACTGGTCTGGTCTTACCAGCGTTACCACTGATGAAACAAGTAGAGGAAGAAACATTGATGCACAAGCACAAGTTTCACTCCAAAACGCAATTGCACAATTTGACAATATTCATGTTAGACAGTTATCTGATATCCAGTCTACTGGTTATACTGGTCTAAACAGCACTTCAACTGATACTCAGGGCAGAGACAGAAATGCTATGATTGATTCAGCAACATCTTCTTCTCTTGCACAAGCACAAAATATCATTGAACAACTAGTCAAGATTAGACAAAACTATGCAAACTTCCAAGCAGGTCCAACAACTGACTCTGCTGCAACTTATGATAGACAAACTATGATTACTCAAAATATGGATGACGCCGAAACACAAGCAGCAAATTTGGTTAGCCAACTTGCAAAGACTGATCAAGTGTATGTAGACTTGAGCCAATATGTTGACCCAAGCCAGTTTACTTACAAACCAAACTCTGTAACAAACGAACAAAATTCTGGTACCAACTTGACACCACAACAAGCCTATTCATTGGCAAAGGCAGTAATGATATTCAACCAGATTCATGAAAAACATCTTGCATTGCTCCAGTCAAACTACTATGGTTTGAACAGCGTAACAACAGATGAAAACGGCGCAGACAGAAATGTTCTATTGGCACAAGCAAAACAAGTCTCAATGGATAATGCACTTAGAATATACGACTCGTACTATAACGGTACAGGTCTCAAGTAAAAACACTGTAGATTTCTTTATCTGAAATATTTAATTCATTATTCATGTAACCAGCACATTACAAATCCTGATGATGTCTTGATTTTTGGAGGATCTTTTTTGCATTTTTCCATCGCTTGGGAACATCTATCATAAAATCTGCATCCGTTTGGGGGATTTACAAGGCTTGGCGGGTTGCCTTTCAACGGTGTAATTTTCTTTGTTTCACCTAGTTTTGGTATGGAATCTAACAAAGCAATCGTGTACGGGTGCTTTGGATTCTTGTAAACATCTTGCATGTTGCCAAACTCTATGATCTGACCTGCGTACATGATTCCAACTTTTTCCGCAATCTCTGAAATTATGCCCAAGTCATGAGAAATCAGCATGATTGACAGTCCTTCTTTTTTGAGTTTTTTTAATAAAACCATTATCTGTGCTTGGACCAAGACATCAAGTGCAGTGGTAGGCTCGTCTGCAATTACCATTTTTGGTTTTAAAACAAGTGCCATGGCAATGACTACTCTCTGTTTCATTCCGCCACTAATCTCATGAGGATATTTGTCTAAAATAGAATGTGTTAATCCAACAGATAATATCGCAGATTCAATTGTCTGCTTGTAATCTTCTTTGAAATTATGTATTCTGAGAATTTCTTCAAATTGCTTTTTGATGGTAAAAACTGGATCTAGGGAGTTCATTGCACCCTGGAAAACCATTGATACTTGTTTCCATCGGATATTTTTTGTAAATTCTGTATCTGACATTGATAGTATGGATTTGTCATCAAGCAGAATTTCTCCTGATACGCTGGCATTTTCTTGTAGGGTTTTCATGATGGCAAGACCCAGTGTGCTCTTACCGCAACCGCTTTCTCCTGCTATTCCAATTGACTCGTTTTCCTTGCATGAAAAGGACACATGATCCACTGCTTGTACCTTTTTCTCTTGGCTTTGGTATTGGACTATTAGATCATCTACAGATAGAGATACCACAGATATTGTGTGTGACAGTGGTACATTTGAGTTTTGAACTGCGATCTAATTTGATCTCCATCACACAGTATTTCTGCTAAGGACAAACAGAATTTGGATTAGTATCGAGATTCCAAAGACAACGAAGAGGGATGGAATGGCCCATTTTAATCGATCTGGCGATACCATATTCCTCTTAATCACAAAATAGGAAATTATTGAGATGATGAATGTAGTAATAACAACTCTTACAATAAGACTCTGAGTTAAATCGAGCATGAAAAAATGAAGCAAAACAAGATAATGAATGTGCTGAATTGTTATTTTTTACTAGTGTTCTGAATTAAGGTTAACCATTTATTATTTCCTTCAACCTTAATTCCTACAACTTCTGATTTCGCATGGTTTATCTTTCAGTTTTTGCAAGCAAAAAATCGATTTCCTTGAGGACACCAATTTGCAGTTTTGATGCGATGAATGGTATACTGTGTCCACAATGCGAGACAAAATTAGATCAAGGTACATTAACCAAGGCAGATGTTGACGCCTCAATCAAACTGGTAAAACTTTCACAAAAAATACCTCCAATAGACAAGTTTACACTAATTTCATGTCGTGCATCTAATGGGAATTATGTTCTATGCCTTAGCAGCCAGGATATAATGACAATTAGGCAGAGCAGGGAGTTATACAGGATACTTCAGGGAGAATTTGATGGAAAGATTTGGCTTGTACATCAAGACTCTGATGATAAAAAACTCATAGAAGATATATTTTTTCCAATCAAAATACTTGGCATAAATAAGGTCTGGGCTCCTGGAGGGGTACAAAAAACCAAGGTCATAGTATCTGGGAAAAAGACACCGCGTTTTCCAATCGATGTTGACAAGGTGATTGCCATAGTACACGATCTTCGAAAGATAGAACTAGTAGTGGAATTTGAAAGAAAGTAAGGACGATTTGATGGATATAAAAAAAACTCATGACATTGGCAAACTTGATTCCTCGATGAAGGGACAAAAAGTTGTGGTTGGTGGATGGGTAGAAGATTTGAGGGAACTTGGAAAACTTACCTTTCTTACTTTGAGAGATGTAACTGGAGTATCACAAATTGTAGTTGCAGGTCCTGAAAACTTGCAACAGGTAAAAGATCTTACAAGACAAAGTGTAGTGCAAATAACTGGGGCAGTACAAGAATCTAAAGCACGAGACTTTGCATATGAGATAAAAGCTGAAAAAGTTGAGATACTATCAAGAGCAGTTCATCCATTACCAATAGACCCATTGGGTCGATTGGAGAGTGGAATTGATAATAGACTCAATGCACGTGCACTTGATCTTCGCAATCAAAAGACTGCATCCATATTCAAAATACGACACAATGTTCTTCTTTGCATCCGTAAAGTGTTGACTGAACGTGGATTTCTCGAAGTAAACACTCCAAAAATTATTGGCAGTGCAAGTGAAGGTGGGGCAAATTTATTTTCTCTGAAATATTTTGACAAGCAAGCATATCTTGCACAAAGCCCTCAACTCTACAAGGAACAACTAACACTAGGTCTTGAAAGAATATTTGAAATATCATCATTTTATCGGGCAGAAAAATCTCATACTGTGCGACACTTGACCGAATTTACAAGCGTTGACATTGAATCTGCATTTATGGATTATACTGATGTTATGGAAATCCTGGAACAATTGGTTGTCTCTGTCTTTGAACACGTAGAAAAGACATGTATCCAAGAGCAAAAAAATCTGGGCATTGAAATCAAAAAACCAAATGCACCTTTTGACAGAGTCACATACAAGCAAGCTATTGAAGAGCTTGGAAAACAGGGACTGGCTCTTTCATTTGGGGATGATTTGCTTGATTCACATTTGAGAAAACTTGGTGAAATTCATCCTGGATTTTACTTTTTGACAGAGTGGCCCCTCAAACTAAAGCCATTTTACATACATGAAAAAGAAGATGACCCTGAAGTTTCAAAGTCATTTGACCTTCAGTATGGATATCTGGAACTATCCTCTGGTGGAAGAAGGCTTCATGACCCTGTCAAGATAAAAACACGACTTGCAGAGCAAGGCTTGGATCCTGCACAATTTGAAGACCACTTGCGTGCATTTGACTGGGGAATGCCACCTCACTCTGGATGGGGACTGGGGCTTGATAGGCTGATGACAGTGCTTACGCAAATTGATAATGTAAGAGAAGTGGTCTTGTATCCTCGTGACCCTGAACGGTTATTTCCATAAAAAGATAAATTTTGACAAAATCCAAGATATCTTGTGCGACTGTGTGATTTCTGCGGTTCTGAGTTTGGGGATAGGACATGTTACTTTTGTGACAAGCACTGTTGTACTTCTTGCATGACCGATGACAGGACTAGATGCAAGCGTTGCTATATTGCAAAAAGAAAACTTGGATGGAGAATTTTTAAGAAAAATAAAGTCTTACTTGGGTTTATTGCATTTGTCTGGGCTTATACTGTATTTCCAGTTCCTTTCATAAAAGGAATTGATCCTACCTTTTACTGGATTTCACTTGGAGTTGCAATAATGATTATGATTCCAATTAGTCTTGCAATGTTCTTTTGGTCAAGAGAGCCACCTGTATCTGACCTCAAGTGATACGAGATATCACATTCTGAGTAAATTCTTTTGTGCTATTGTTGCCACCGATGTCTCTAGTCTTTATTCCATCTTTGACTATTCCATAAACTGCATCTTCAATCTTTTTTGCAACATCTTGGCATGACTTGTCGTTATTTTTTATTCCAAGCCACTCAAACATCATCTTTGCAGATAAGATAAACGAAGATGGGTTGGCAATCTGCTTTCCTGCAATGTCAAATGCTGCACCATGGACTGGTTCAAACAATGCAAACTTGTCTCCAATGTTTGCAGCTGGCGCCATTCCTAATCCTCCGACAACTTGTGATGCCTCATCTGATAGTATATCGCCAAACAAATTTGTGGTTACGATGACATCAAAAGATTCTGGTTGTCTTATTAGGTTCATGGCACAGGCATCAACATACATGTGCTCAAATGCGATGTTTGGGTAACTCTGTGCTACTTGTTCACATGTCTTTGAAAATAGGCCGTCTGTCTTTCTCATTACGTTTGACTTGTGTACACAAGTGACCTTTCTTTTCCCATTTCGTTGCTCTGCTGTGGCAAATGCATGTTTTGCAATTCTTTCTGATGCACTCTTTGAGATTGAACGTAATGCTATCATGGTCTCCCCAACCTCAAATTCCATGCCAGTGTATAGGTCCTCTGTATTTTCTCTTACTATGACCATGTCAATATTTTCCTTCAATGCTGGCATGTTTGGATAAGACTTGGCAGGCCTAATGTTTGCATAAAGGTCTAGTAATCTTCGTAACACTACAATGACATCTGCTGCACTCTCTCCAACTGGAGCTTTGAGACATGCATCTGATTTTTTTATTTGCTCTAATGTTTCATCAGGTAATGCCTTACCTGTTTTTTTGAGTGCTGCATCTCCTGCTTGTAATTTTGTAACTTCAACTTTGACTCCAAGCTTGTCATTTACCATGTCGAGTACATCAATCACTGACTCTGATAATTCAGGGCCTATGCCATCACCTGTGATGAGTGCTATCTTGTACATTTACTGTCCCGGATTTTTTTGCTTGAGAATTTTTTTGAGCATGATTCTGTTTATTCCGTCTATCATTGCCTGTACACTTGTGATAACAATGTCTTCTCCTACTGATTTTGCAGAAGCCTGGTTGCCATATGGATCTTCTACCTTGATTGTAACTTCACACAAGGCCTCTGAACCTCCAGAGATTGAATCAAGCTTGTAATCCTTTATTCGTACCTTGGAAATTTCTCCGGTAATTTTCTGTATTGCATTAATTGATGCATCTACTGGACCTACACCATAATCTGTACTGGTAAAGTCTTTTCCTTCTATGTTTAGTTTGACAAATGCATATGGCATATTTCCAATTCCTGTTGATACTGAAAAACCAACTAGGTGAACAAGTCTCTTCAATCCTGGCTGTTGCATGACTTCACCTGTAATTCCTAAAAGCTCAACATCTGTTACATGCTTTCCCAAGTCTCCGAGTTTTTTGACTCTCTCTAATATCTCGTGGGTCTGCTCCTTTGAGGGCTGGATGCCATATTCTTCAAGCATTGCAGATATTCCATGCGCTCCTGCATGTTTTCCTACCTGAAACCATCTTGTCCTGCCTACTAGCTCTGGGCTGATTGGCTCATAGGTCAATGGATTGTTTAGTACTCCATGGGTGTGAATTCCAGATTCGTGACCAAATGCATTTTCTCCAACAATTGCCTTGTTTGGCTGGACTTGAATTCCTACGGTCTTTGAGATGTATCTTGAAGTCTCATAGAGAAGTTTAGTGTTGATGTTTGTCTCGTATTTTTTATCAAACTGTAGACATTGTAATCCCATGACAAGTTCTTCTAATGATGCGTTTCCTGCTCGCTCACCAATTCCATTTATTGTGACATGTGCGCATTGTGCACCTGCTTGTATTGCAGATATTGCGTTTGCTACTGCTAATCCAAAATCGTTGTGACAATGGACACTTACGGGTAGATGCGTGGCATCAATTGTGTCCTTTGTAATTGCTGCGATATACTGTGGAGTGGAATATCCTACTGTATCTGGAATGTCTAGCCTGTCAGCGCCTGCCTCTGTTACTGCCTTGAATACTTTTTTTAGGAATTCTCTATCTGTTCGTGTAGCATCCTCTGCTGAAAATTCGACCTTTAATCCAAGTGACTTGGCATACTGGACTGCATCGACTGCTTTAGCTAGTGCTTGTTCTCTTGTTAGTTTTAATTTGTATTGGAGATGTATGTCTGATGTCGCAATGAATGTGTGGATGTAATTCAAACCGACTGCAACAGCTGCGTCAATGTCTTTTCTTTCTGTTCGTGCTAGACCACAGATTTCTGCTTTTAGTCCTGCACTTGCTATTGATTTTATTGCTAATCTTTCTCCGTCTGATATGATTGGAAATCCAGCTTCTATTGCATCCACTCCGAGTTCGTCAAGTTTTTGAGCGATTGCAAGTTTCTGGTCAGGAGTCAAGGCAACACCTGGGGTCTGTTCTCCATCTCTTAGTGTGGTATCAAAAATTCTAATCTTCATTTGCATGACCTCTTGCTAGTGCACATATTCCAGTTCGTGCCATTTCTAAAATTCCATATCCTTTGACAAGATCTTCTAATGCATTAATTCTGTCTGGAGTGGCAGTAATTTCAATTATGATTGAAGACTTTCTAACATCGTGCACATCACACTTGAATGCATTTGCAAGATCTGTTATCTCCTTGATGTCTGTTGGCTTTGATACTTTTAGTTTCATCATGACAAGCTCTCGGTATATGCTCTTTTTCTCCTCTAATACTTTTACTTCTAATGTGTCAATTAATTTGTCTAACTGCTTTACTATTTGATTTAGTTGTTTTTCGTCTGCCTCTGTGGTAATTGTCATTCTTGATACTTCGGGGTTCTCAGTTATCCCTACTGATATGCTATCGATGTTATAGTTTCTTGATCTAAACAAGTTTGTAATCTTGAACAAGACTCCGGGTTTGTTTTCCACTAGAACGGAAATTATTGACCACATGATATCTCACTATGATGGTAGGATCATGTCCTTGAGAGATGTACCTGGCGCCACAAATGGTAACACGTCTTCTTGCGGGTCAATCGGTATGTCTATGACTGTGGCAACATTACTTTTCAAAGCTGTCTGGACTGCTTTTCCAATTTCATCAATTGTTGTAGCTCGTATTCCTTGTGCCCCGTATGCTTCAGCTACTTTGACATAATCTGGACAGTTCTTGAGGTCTACTCCGATCATTCTTCTGTCGTAAAATGTTCTCTGCCACTGGGCTACCATTCCAAGTGTGAAATTATTTAACAATAGTACAATGACTGGTAAATCCTCTAACACTGATACAGCAAGTGAATTCTCTGTCATGTTGAAACTTCCTTCTCCTGCGATATCAAGCACTGGAACATCCGGCTTTGCAGCTTTTGCACCTATTGCAGCTGGGAATCCCCAACCCATGGTTCCAAGACCTGTTGAGCTGAAAAATGTGCCAGGGTGTATTACATCAAAGAATAATGATGCCCACATCTGATGCTGTCCTACTTCGGTAGTTACAATTGATTGTGGAGGTAAAACTTCTCTTAATTTTTTGAGAACCTTGGATGCTGCAAGTGGATGTGGGTGAATCTTGAGATTTTCTCTATAGTATTCCTTTGTTTCCTGTACTCTTTTTTGCCATGCACTCTCTCCGTTGCGCTTGATTGCTTTTTGGATTAACATTTTAACCATGATTCTAAGTGATGTCTTGACATCTCCCACCACAGCTACGTTTGTAGTCTGATTCTTTCCTATCTCTGCAGGGTCTACATCCATGTGTATTATTTTCAAGTTTCTCTCAAACTCTTCAAATGTACCAACAGACCTGTCTGAAAATCTAGAACCGCATGCAAGAACACAATCGGCTTCGGTCATCATTTTGTTTGCTTCTGCATGACCGTGCATTCCTATTGGTCCAAGTGAGAGCGGATGATTTTCTGGAAATGATCCTTTTCCTTTGAATGTTGTTACAACTGGTATCATGAGTAACTCTGCAATTGACTGGAGTTCTGCAAATGCACTTGATATTATCACTCCACCACCTGCAAGAATTATTGGTCTTTCTGCAGATAGTAGCATTTCTGTTGCTCTCTCAATTGCTGTTATGTCTGGGTCAACCCATGGATGATATCCTCTGATTTTTACTTCTGAAGGAAAATGAACCTCTGCTTCGTTTTGTTGTACGTCCTTTGGAATGTCTATTAAAACAGGTCCAGGTCTTCCTGTTGATGCAATGTAAAATGCCTTTTTTACTACCTCTGGAATTTCATTTGGACTCATTGGCTGGAATGCATATTTTACAATAGGGTTTGTAATTCCGATAATGTCACTTTCTTGAAATGCGTCACGTCCTATCATCTTTGAAGGAACTTGACCCGTGATTGCAACCATTGGTGCAGAATCTGCTTGAGCTGTTGCAATTCCTGTAACGATATTTGTTGCACCAGGACCTGATGTTGCAAAACATACTCCTGGTCTTCTGCTTACTCTGCCAAAACCGTCTGCCATGTGTGAAGCAGATTGTTCGTGTCTTACCAGTACATGACGAATATTGCTCTTGTATAGCTCGTCGTAAATTGGCAAGTTTGCACCTCCCGGTAACCCAAAGGCAATTTCCACGCCTTCTTTTTCCAAAGCGATCATCAAAGACCTAGCACCTGATATTTTTTCCATAATTTTCTATCTCCTAAAACTGCTGTATCTTACAGCACAAGCTCGACTGGCAACAAAATACTTGAAATGCTTGTCGAGTCTACTTTTGTCATACTCATAATTTTTCCTCTAAAATTGTTAATAAAGATATTGATGAAAACTCTAATGATGTCGACTCAGATGAGGCTAGAAACTAGGCAAAAAGTGAGACCGAGGTTCAATCTCGGGCTTATAAGCTGTTAAACCAGAATCTCATCTACGTCTTACTGCCGTCCAAATTCCTATGCCGCTAACAATTGAAAATATTACAATTCCTGCAGACCATGCTGACATTTGAGCGCTTGATGCATCAGATGGTGAACTAACAGTGGATGTGTTTGTGATATATTGTGAAGTTTCAACTGGTGTTGACGTTGTTCCAATGTTAGACATTGTAGTATTTTGTACAGTTGGAGTGCCAGTTGTACTACTATCTGCTGCAGTGACAATTACTTGACCCATCATAACCCCGGGATGGAAATGACAAAAGTAATCATATGTACCTGTATTTGCAAAGGTGTGCTCCCATGTTTTACCCTTCGAAATTATTCCACTGTCAAATAGTGTACCGGTTTCGTTATCCGTATATTTACCACTTGTTACAGTGTGTGATATTGTGTCAGCATTTGTCCACTCTACCGTTGTTCCGGATGCAATTGTTATTTTACATGGAGAATAGTAAGTATTTGCCTCTATGTAATCACAATATGCAGGTTTCGGGGTAATTGTTACCTTGACTGTATCTGCAAAAGCTGATGGGACAATTGCCAGAATTATAACTAGAGTCAAAAGACCCACTAGTGCACCAAATAGCTTTAACATCTTCACAAATCCCCTCGTACGTCTATTAATAAATTATAATCATCTACTTTATTCCAACATATTTTTATTGGAATTTGGGAACAAGTCAATCACGGGATTAAGGGATTGTATTTTTACGGTAGCCTCACTTATTCTACTTCTGTAAACTTTGAATCTTTTACCACGATTTGCCATGATGTGTTTTTCTATCCTGATAAGATCTAGATCTTCAAGTTCCGTAATTTTTTTGTAGATGGAACTTATGGGAATCCGATGTTCCTCAAAAAGGTCAATTGTTGTCTTACCTTTTTTTATGATGGAGAACAAGATTGTTCGTGCCTGCACATCAGCCAAAATTTTGAATATTTTTTGATCCACATCGGATTTTTTTGATTGTGTTGACACTATCATTGTTTTTCCATAATTTTTGTTCTTGTTACTTTTCCTTCCAATGTGTTTTAAGATGCTGTGGTACATTCGACAAACGTACCAACCACGTATACTTGCATTTTTTAAAAAGCGTCATAACAAACTAGTAAAATTCTCAAAAGTCTGTCATTGCTAAAAGTTCAATTCATCTAGGCATGGTGTGATGCTTGACCTGTCATAAGACTTAAACTAGATTTGTCTCAAGCAATACCGATTTTGAGCGATAAAGAAGAGATTGTTGATATTGTAATGACATTTTTCAACGCAGGAAAAACCAAGAATGTTGCACCATTGGGTGTTATCCAACTTGATGATCCTAGGTTCTCTTCATATAGCGATGTACCACCTTTTGACCTCAAGGACTTTGCTACAACTTCAGCACTTGAGCAGCTACGGTTTGTTAGCATCTCTGATTATGATTTTGAATTAAAAAACATGAGAGTGGACATATTTGAAAACTTTGCAGTGGTGACTTTTACTGTGAGACAATCTGGTATGATTGTGGATAATTACAGTTTCAGAGGGCAACACATGACTATGGAAAGCAGGGCAACCTTTGTAATGGGAAAATATACCAAGTGGAAGATTGTACACTTGCATTTGACAAAAATTTCAGATTAGTTATCTACTTTTTTGGCTTGCTCTTCTTGGCAGGCTCATTTTTCTCTGGTGATTCTGCTTTTATTTTTTTGAAAATTTCATTGGCCTCTTTGACTGTAGCTCTTTGGTGAACGATTGCTCGTACTGCTTTTATCATTGCTACTGGATGATCATTTTGCCAAATGTTTCGTCCCATGTCGACTCCTGATGCCCCTGCATGTAATGCATCATATGTCAAATTGAATACATCAAGTTCTGTTGCAAGTTTTGGACCGCCTGCAATGATAACTGGTACTGGACAGGATGTTACAACTTTTTCAAAGTTTTCACAGTAATACGTCTTGACTAGATGTGCGCCAAATTCTGCAGCCATTCTGCATGCAAGTGACAAGTATCTGGCATCTCTTTTTTCTAGTTCTTTTCCAACTGCTGTGACTGCAAGTACTGGTATTCCATATTCTTCACCTTCGTTTACAAGATTTCCCAAGCTTACAAGTGACTCATGTTCGTGTGTCAGCTCCGACAAATATTGACATGGCAAGCGCTGAAGCATTTAGTCTGATTGCCTCTTTTACAGATGTGGTAATTTTTTCATTTGAGAGGTCTTTTCCGATGATGCTTGCACCTCCTGATACTCGTAGCACTACTGGTACTGGAAAGTTTGCATCAACTGATGTTCTTAAAACTCCTCGGGTAAGCATGAGAGAATCTGCAAATGGTAATAGCGGGGCGATTGTTTTTCTTGGTACTTCAAGTCTTTCTGTTGGTCCAAGGAAATAACCATGATCAACTGCAAGCATTACACCTCGCCTGTTTTGTGGTTTGATTATTTTTGCTAGCCTGTTTTTAAGTCCCCAGTCCATGTCTTCTTCGAAAAAATTTGCCTTAGTTAAGCGTTTCTGAATTTGTAATTATTATTTTCATTGAATCGTTTCCTTGATGTGCGTAATCCAAAGCTTTTGCCGAGTCTACAAGATCAAACTTGTGAGTGATCAATTTCTTTACATTGATTATTCCTTGTTCTATCATCCTAAATGCCTCGTTTGTGTCATTTTCAGAAGCTGCATAACTTGGTGTAATGGTAATTTCTTTAGAATACACCTTGCTCATCTCAAGTGACATCTTGACATCCTTTGTGGGAACTCCAAACAACATGACTGTACCTCCTTTTCTTACAAAGTCAATTGCCTGTGAAATGGCATTTACGTTTCCAGTTGAAACCATTGCAATGTCTACTCCACGGTTTTGTGTTTTTGAAAGAATTTTTTGATATGCCTCTGGGTCGTCTGATCTTATGGATTCTGTTATGCCAAATTTTTTGGCAAAGCCCAGTCTAAAATCATTAATGTCTAGACAAAATATATCCTGAATTCCATATGCTTTGCTTAGCATCAAGTGCATCAGGCCAGTTGGACCTGCACCCAAAATTGCAATCGAGTCTCCTTTCTTGAATTTTATTTTATTCCATGCCCTGATGCAACACGCAAGGGGTTCGATCATTGATGCTTCTTCAAAACTTACATGGTCTGGCAGTTTTATTACTCCGCCATGAGATACGTTCCATTCGGGAACGATGAACTCTTCAGCAAGTCCGCATGGTGAGAGGTTTGTCTCTGAATATTTTTGACACATGGTCTCATTCCCATGTGTGCAATAATGACATGAATAACATGGGACATGGTGATGTGTGAAGACTTTATCGCCTTTTTTGAAATTTGTGACACCATCACCTGTGGCAGAGACAATCCCTGATGGCTCATGGCCAAGTCTCATGGATGGCTGACTGTATTTACCATAAATCTTTTCCAAGTCTGAACCGCATACTCCACAGGCTTTCATGGTAACTAGAATCTCGCCCTTGCCAACCTGTGGTTTTTCTACATCTTTTATCTGAACATCTGATGGTCCTGAAACATATGCTGCCTTCATGATACTCCTGAAATGGAAATGGCGTTTTATCTTTTCCGAAGTCATCTATCGGTATTCTTGGTGGATACCACTTGAAACGCAGGAAATGTGCTATGAAAATTTTATTCTTATGATGTAAATTAAATAGGACTTGTTTCTGAGACACCAGCATGGATTTGTGGCGCGATATTGAGACTGGTTCCAAAGTACCATCTGAGATAAACGTCATAGTAGAAATTCCAAAAGGCTCTCAGAACAAATACGAATATGATAAAAAAAGAGGAGTCATAAAACTTGACCGAGTTTTGTTTTCACCGTTTTTCTATCCTGGAGAATATGGGATAATTCCACAAACATTTGCAGAAGATGGGGATCCAATGGATGCACTGGTGCTTGTTACCAATCCAACTTACCCTGGCGTTCTAATTGAATCACGACCAATTGGAATGCTCAAGATGAAAGATGGCGGTGAAATGGATGACAAGATACTCTGTGTTGCAAAAGATGATATCAGATATGAAAACATACATGACCTTTCTGACCTTGAGAAACACCATCTCAAAGAGATTGCACACTTTTTTGAAACATACAAGCAACTTGAAGGAAAAAAGGTGGAGATACTTGGATGGAAAAATGCGGCAAGTGCAAAAAAGGCTGTACTTGATGGAATAAAATTATACAAAAAGACCTTCAAAAAGTAACTATCTACTAGTTCTCTGATAAAAAAAATCTAACAAAAATTGTATTAACCAGTATTGGGAATGTTATAATCATGAATGAGGGTGATATTGCTCCGGATTTTGAACTTGAGGCAAATGATGGTAGTATGGTAAAACTTGGTTCTTTTCAAGGCAAGAAAAATGTCGTTTTATGTTTTTATCCCAAGAATCACTTGTTTGCATGTCCGTCAAAAAGGGTCTTCCAGATGGCAGAGGCTACAATTGCGGCATATCCACAAATAAAAGAACAAAATGCAGAACTCTTTGCTATATCTATTGATACGGTAGAGGCACAGAAAAAATTTGTTGCGGAGTATAGTGTACCATATCTTCACCTGAGTGATATCACAAAAACTACCTGCAAATCTTATGCTGGATTAAACATTGCAGGACTTGCAAAACGTTCAACTTTTATCATTGACAAAAGTGGCAAAGTTTCAAAAATTTTCAGAGAGACCAGTCCTGAAAAACATGGCCAAGAAATAATTTCATCATTGCAGAACTTGAAATAATTAGATTTTTACAAATTCAATATATTTTTAAAGATGTGAGTTAAGACTTGATTTGTGCTGGATCTAGTAGCAAAGAAAATTTTCCTTACTAAAGGCAAGGGTGTACATCCTGATAGACTAACAAGTTTTGAGTATGCATTAAGAGATGCAGGAATTGCAGGAACAAACTTGGTTTTAATTTCTAGTATATTTCCACCTGGCTGCAAAGTAGTCTCAAAAGCTGAAGGACTGAAATTGATAAGACCAGGAAGCGTAACTTTTGCAATATATTCTAGACAGGAAAGCAATGAGCCTCATAGGTTGATGGCTGCATCTGTTGGAATTGCAGAACCAAAAGACAATACAAAATATGGCTATCTTTCAGAATATGTCTCCTTTGGAGAGACTGAAAAAGAAGCAGGTGATTATGCTGAAGATATTGCAGCACAAATGCTTGCATCATCACTTGGAATATCATTTGATGTAAACAAGAGCTGGGATGAAAAAAGACAACAATGGAAAATATCTGGACAGATTTACAAAACTAGAAACATCACACAAAGTGCTGTGGGAGATGCAAAAGGTAACTGGACTACGGTATTTACAGCAGCAGTATTAATTCTGTAGATTTTTTTATCTTCTCTTCATGAATAGATATACTGCAGCTCCGCCTGCTGCAACTATACCAATCAATGCGTAAATAGAATAATTGTTAGGATTTGAAATTAGTGTTGGCGTAGATGTTGTATTATTTTGTGCTGGTGATGTATCTGTTGGAATGCTATTGCCCAAAGTCAGCGAAGCTTGGTCGTTTGTAACTGTTGTATTTTTTCCAAATAAGTATATGGCAGAAATCTGCTGTCCGTACTCTGGGTCGATAATCCAACCTGTCTTGGTCAAGTCTGATGGAAACTTTTGACCGTCCTTGAATACTGTTGGAGCCAAGTCTCCCCCATGCTTGGTTACTGCTGTCATGTTGTTTGAAATTATTGTGACATCCAAGATTGAATTCAATGGGAAGAATCCTACACTAAAGTAACTTGATCTTTCAAGACTGTCTACACCAAATAGTTCAAGTGGTTTGATTGTAGTAACTTGTGCCTTGATTGGAGTCTGTTTGGAAACTTGAATCTGGTAAAGTAATGCATTTTGTGATGGGGTGATTGCAAATGTTACAGTAGAGTTGGAATCCTGTGCCATTTTTTCTGCTACATTGAAAAATCCTCCATCATCACGAATCTGTTTTGGTATCAAGATGGCAGTCAGTCCATCAAATAGGTATGAAGAGTCTTGTTTTGACATTGTATATACTACAGATATCGTCCTGTTTCCAGATACTATACCTGATGTGCCAAGTGCGCCATTTAGTTCGCCTCTTGGATTTATGTATACGCTGTTAAATTGCGCATTTGTTGCAAATGCCTTGTTTACGTGATCAATTAGAGTATCTCCAATCTGTCGTGCATCTGTCTGAATGGTTGTAATGTTGTAGCTTTCAACAAGTGATGGTGAAATAATGTTTATCAAGATACATCCCTGGTCTTGAACTCCTACTACACAGTTTTCTGCATTTGTTATAATGACTGATGATACATTGGTTGTGTTCTGTATTTTTTCACTAAGGTCTGCTGGCACTCGCATCTCAACTGGACTTGTTGATGCCAAGGTGATAAATGCCGTAGTCTTGTTCTGTACTTTTTCATCAACTAGTATGTGTGCTGTTTCACGATATGATGCAAGCTGTGGTTGTTGTGCATACACTGAAACAAATGAAGTCATCAATAATGCGAAAATTATGGACAGGGCAAGAAGGTTTTTCAATTAAGCAATTTTTCGAAATCTAACTATTAAGTTATTCTCTCAATTTTTCTATCCTTATTGCAAATCTCTGAAATGGTTCTTCCTTAAAGTGGCTCTTGCATACTAGCATGGTCTGTTGTGGATCAGGCCCGCAATCATACGTGATCAAGTATTCTGGTTCTTTATTGCAGCATCTTGGATATTTCACTTGGCAAGTAATGGTGCTCATAAAATAAAATAGTTCTCGATCTAAACTCTAGGTTTAAATTATAATACACACACAGTGTCACTGACATCGGTTCAAACCGTAGGGGAACATTGCCTGGCAGTTGGGGGCGCTTGACTGCCAGGCGCTTTAATTAATTACTTTACCAAGCCTTTCTGTCTGGTTTTTGATGTATTCAAAACCCTCTTGCCAGAAACTCTCAGATGTAATGTCAATTCCGTGCTCCTTGAGAAGTTCTTCTGGTTTTTTGGAGCCTCCTGCAGCCAAGATATCAATGTAGGTTGAAGCAAATGTCCTTCCCTCTTTCCTATATCTCTGGTATAGAGACAATGATAGCAGATTTCCAAAAGAATAGGAATAGCAGTAAAATGGTGAATGGTAAAAGTGTGGGATGCATGTCCATTCTGTTCCAAAGTCTGGAGTGATATCAACCGAGTTCCCAAACTGGTCCTTTAGCGTCTTCATGTATTCTGATGTGATATCTTGAACCATTGCACCATTGCCAATTTTTTCATGAGCTGCTATCTCAAAGAGTGTAAAGTATGCTTGTCGTCCTACTGTTGCATACAAGTCATCCATATGTTCTACCAGTAGAGATTGTTGTTCATTCTTTGAGGTTTGGTCTAGAATTTTGTTAAATAGCAACATTTCAGAAAATGTAGATGCTGTTTCTGCAAGTGGCAATGGAGCTTCTGCAATAAATATTGATTTTCCAGATGCTGCAATACTGTGTATTGCATGTCCAAGCTCATGAGCCAAAGTGAATACATCATTGGTTCTACCCTTAAAGTTCACCAATACATATGGCGTTATTTTTGGAGATATTGTACTACAGAACGCACCGCTTCTTTTTCCTGGCCTTATGGTGGAATCTACGTGCCTCTGGACAAACACTCTTTTTGCATACTCGCTTAACTGTGGGCTAAAATCATTTAGTGTATCTAAGACAAGTTTCACTGCCTTGTCATAGTTGTATTTTTTTTCCTCTCTTTTTTGGATTGGTGCATAAATATCATATCGACGTAGTTTTTTCATCTTCAGGATACGTGCCTTTAACAAAAAGAATTTTCGAAATACATCAGAGTTTCTCTTACAGACTGCAAGAAGCGCACTAACTGTTTTGTCATCTGTATCGTTTCCAATGTTTCTGACTGATATTGGGGATGAATACCCGCGTATCTGGATACACTCATCTTTCCAGTTTGAAACTATATTTTGATAAATTTCTCCAAGTACACCTTTGTTTTTGTCAAACTCTGATAGCAATGCCTTGTATGCAATTTCTCTTGTTTTTGGCTTGGGGCTTCGAATCAGGACTGATAATTCCTCTCGATTGTACTTTTTTGTCTTACCATCCATTTTTACCTCAAAGACAAATGCATTTGTTATCTTGTCATAGATTTTGACAAGAGCTGAATGGCCTGTGACATCTAGAGTATTGATTATCCTCTCTTCTGGTTCTGTAAGGGAGTATTTTGCAAGTAGTCTTTTGTATCTTAAAAATTCGTACAGTTCTCCGGATGATTTCATCAATCTCTGGGCATTTTTCTCATCAAGTTGCTTCTTCCACCACTGGTCAAAAAACAGGGTTTGGTTTTCCAACTGTGCGCCTAACTTTCGCATTCTTGAGACCAACGAAGTGGCCTTGTCTGATTGGGTATCCGATGAATACTCTAATGATGCATAACCCGAAACTCTGCCAAATTGCTCTGTAATCTCTTCCAAAGTGTGAAGCATGGACATGAATTTTTTCTCAGATATTGTGGACTTGAGTATCTTCTTGTTCTTTTCAAAGTTTTTGACGTCTTTTTGGATTACTTCTAGTCGTTTGTTAAACTGAGGTGATTCAGGATCCTTTACAAGTTCGCTTAGATCCCATTTTTCTTCTCGGAAACGCTGCATCTGGTTCAAACTTGGGTTTCTTCTTAAAATACTATGTGGAAAGTACTGTCTTGGTTTTGTAATGGTATGTGTCATTGATTGGCCTGGTAGATTTTTTTTAAAAAAATCGTCTAGTGCAATTTAATGTACAAATCATGCACACATCTTAAATATTAAAAATACGTAATAGATGGCATGAGCATGACAGCATGGCATTGTTATAGATGTAACCTGACCTTCAAAGAAGAGTCACATGTTGTTATGCATAAAGAAATTTCAAGACACGATGCAAGAAAAGTAGAAATTCCACAATAGAGTTTCTACTTTTTATTTTTGTCTTGAGGCATAAGTTATCGTAAACAAATCCTTGCAAGTATTTATTTAACCCAAAAATAAGTTAGTCGTTCGTGGATCATCATAACTTCAAGGGAAAAGACATTCCTCATTTGAAGATAAAACCCAATATGGGTATTGATGATCTAGTAGAAATTTTTGCAAGTACTGGTTATAACGCAAGACAACTTGGGGATGCTGCAAAACTATACTGTAAGATGATTGAAGATGATGCAACCATATGTCTGACAATTGCTGGCGCCATGACTCCTGTTGGTTTTGGAGGATTGTTCAAATCCTTGATAGAGCGTGGCTTTGTTGACTGGATAATCTCAACTGGTGCAAACGTATACCATGAAGATCACTTTGCATGGAATTTACCTGTAAAACAAGGACACTTTGAGGTTGATGACATGATACTATACGAGAAAGATATAGTCAGAATTCGTGATGTATACATCAAAGGAGAAGAAACTCTCAAGGCAGAAGACCAGATTGTCCAGAAAATGTTTACAAAGAACTTGCTTGACAAACCGTTTACTACTGCAGAATTCTGTAATGAAATGGGAAAATACTCTAAACAACATTCTAAAAGTCCAGAACGCAGCTTTGTTGTAACTGCATATGATTATGATGTTCCTGTTTATGTATCAACATTGAAAGATTCTTCACTTGCCCTAGATTTGGCACCCCTGAGACTTGAAAACAAAATGTATAATCTTGACTTTGTAAGAGAAATAATCGAACAAGCTGCAATATTGTACAATTCAAAGAAATCTGGAATTTTAGAGTTGGGTGGAGGAGTACCAAAAAACACTGCACAACAGACAGGTCCTCTATTAGATCAGATACTTGGCCTGGGTCATGGTGGCCAAAATTATATTATTCAAATTACTGATGCGCGACCTGATACCGGTGGTCTCTCTGGAGCAACATTGCAAGAGGGAAAAAGTTGGGGCAAGGTAAAAGATGCACACGAAGATGTCATAATGGTATACACTGATGCAACTATCGCATTTCCAATACTTTGTCTTTATGCATTGAGTAATGAAAAACCACGAAAGCCAAAGAGACTGTACAAGAAATTGCCCCAATACTATGAAGATCTCTCAAAGGCATACTTTGACAAAAAGCGCAAGAGTTAGACGACCGTTTTTTTCCATGAATTAATTATATCGTACCAAAAAGAACCCTGAAAATAAAATCAAAAAGATAGTTGTCTATCTAGAATCTACTGAATCTTGCTTTTTCTGTGTCTCTATCGTCCTTTGTTGCCTTTTTCCATTCTTTGTAGTGTTCCTTGCAAAGGATTGCCTTTTTCAAACCGTGTGGTATGCCCACTCCAGTCCCGTCTACCTTTGAGGCAGTAAGAGAACGAACACCATCGTTATCACAGCCTGTGACACTGCATTTTGCACCTTTTGATATGAGGCCCATGAGAGTTCTAAAACGCACTATTATATCAGATTTTTTGATATTTTGTTAAAAACATGAGAAATTTTGTCAAACATGCTCTTAGATACATGGTATAAATTATTGATAGATATGTGGCTGATATCGGATGCTTAACAACTTTAGAGAAAGCCTAAAACCTGCTCTGCAAAACATTGGTAAAGTTTTTGCTTCAACAGGCCTGTCTGCAAATTTCTGGACTGCAGTTGGATTGTGCTTTGCATTTGCATCTGCGATTGTTTATGCTATTCATCTGGACTATTCTTTTATCTTGGGTGGAATTTTGTTACTTGTTTCAGGATTTTTTGACATTGTTGATGGGCAAGTTGCGCGTATCACTGGAAAGACATCTAAAAAGGGCGCATTTCTTGATTCTGTCTTTGACAAGATTGCCGAAGTTGCAATATTTGCTGGAATTTTAATTGGCGGATATTCGCAAGGTTATCTTGTACTGTTGGCAATCGGACTATCATTGCTTGTTAGTTATACTAGGGCAAGAGCCGAATCTCTTGGAGTTCAGCTCCAAGGTATTGGTATAGGCGAACGTGCAGAAAGATTACTTGTAATTGCAATAATTGGAATGATTGGTTTTCTAAATTACGCAGTGATAATCGTAGCAGTAATTGCAGGAATCACATTTGTTCAGAGAATAATAGCAACGTCTCGTGCAATAAAAGACTAGTCTATCGCAGTCTGCCAGTTTGACGTCTTGAATCTGCTGATCTAATTTTCAAGATTCCAAAGTGTATTGCACATGAAATGCAGTACCATTTGAGTACTGTTGGTGCTGCAATGTATGCACCTTGTGCTCTTAATTCTTTTGCCAAAGTGTGCTCTACAAGATTCAATCTTGATGTTACTTTCTTTGCCTTGTCTCGTGGAACTGTGGCGCCGCAGTTTGTGCACTGGATACGACCAGTTGATCCTTTCCCGCCCTTTTGTCTTCCACGACTAGCACGTTTTAGTGGCATATTTTACCTGTATAGAGCCTCTTTATAACGATATTTGACGGTCTGGTTTTATCAAATTTCTACTATGATTGGACAAATTACTGACCAGATAACATCTTTAGGAATTCAGTTCGTCTCTAACAGGTATTTGGGGTATCGTATACGATTTGTTAAAATTTAAATTTCGTATAATTTTAGGTTAGATATGCGTGGCCTTTGCAATGTCTGTATGAGTTCTAATGTTGAGGTAATAATGGTAAAAGGCAAACCTACCTGTCAATCCTGTCTAGAGCACCAGAAAAAGGACTAAATGGAAAGGTATAGACATCAAATCAAATGAAGGTTGCAATTTTTTCACATTGTACAATAGATGAAATATCTCAAAATGGTACCACTGTTGAAACTGCTGGAGGTCCCGCATGTTATTGTGGACTGACTGCAAAAAACATGAAATTTGAAATTGATCTTCATACCAAAGTTGGAGCAGATTTTACATTCAAGTCTGATCTTGAAAAAAAAGGAATCATTCTTCCGCAAAATTCCATGTCTCAAACACCAACTACTAGATTTATGTTAAACATACTTGGAACAGAACGGGATCTTTACCTTAAAACAAAGTGTGACCCCATTGAATCAATAAAGTCTGATGCCGACGGTGCAATTGTAAGTCCTGTCTTTGATGAAGTATCAGAAGATACACTGGATAGAATTAAAGAAGATTTTAATTTTACATTGCTTGACCCTCAAGGATATCTGCGTCGGGTGGCAAGTGACAACAAAATCTTTTTCGAAAAAACTTTACTTGACCTATCAAAAATAACTGCAATCAAGGTAGACCCTGATGAAGCGTTTTATCTTACAGGATTGAGAGAAAAAGAAGCAATGATTGCATTGCAAAAAAAAGGCGTCAAGCATGTGCTTTACACCAACAAACAAAACATCACAATGCTTGTAAAAGACAGAATGTTTCACTTGAAAATTCCAAATGTGGAAATAGGAGATACTACTGGAGTTGGCGATATTTTCTGCGCATCTTTTACTTGCTCGTATCTAAAAGAAAATGATCCTATCTGGGCAATCTGTTTTGCAGTGGGTGCCGCACAAGCAGCCCTTGAGACACGTGTTACAGGTCTTGGTAAGGTTCCTACTGGGGGAGATACTGAACGAAACGCGGCATATCTTTACAATCTGATGCAGTTCTCAAGTGTCTAAGCTTTTATTGTGTGAGAAGTGAATCAAAGCCGTGAAGGTCGCAATTTATAGTCAAGACCAAGAGCAGACTGTAAAATCGATAAAACTCTCACTTGACAGTCATGGCATAGAGTCTGTAAATGTTGGAAAAAAGCCTCTTGGAAAAGATGTTGACTATGTAATAGTAACTGGAGGAGACCGTGGGGTTAGAAAATATTTTCATCATGTTATAGATTCAACAATTCCGGTTCTTGGAATAAACGAGTACGAATCTAGTGGATTTTTAGCTCAAACTGATCTCAAACAATTTCCAACGTATCTTAATAGATTGAAAAAAGGTGATTTTTCAATTGAGGCTTTACCAAGGGTTGGAGTAAAAATAGATGGAAAACAAATCTATCCAGCACTAAATGACGTTGCTATATTTTCTTCAAAGAGTGCTACATTGGTAGAACATGTAATGCGTGTAAATGGAGAAGAGTTGTGGCATGACAGCAGCGATGGTCTTATCATATCAACTCCAATTGGATCTTCTGCATATTCCATGTCAGCAGGTGGTCCTACCATATATCAAAACTCAAAGGTTTTTTGCATTGTATCAGTAAATTCACTTGATATCACAAGACGTCCGCTCATAGTTCCGGAAGGTGCTTTTATTGAGATTGATGACATTTCATCTAGTCTTAGATGTGAGGTTGTAATTGATGGAAAGGACAGATTCAAAGTTGACAAGACCGTAATATGTACAAAGTTTCCACTTCCTGCAAGTGTAATCCGTATGAAAAAAGATTCTACTACAGTTTCTGCTCTAGCTAAAAAAGTAAAACTTGCAGATGAGCTTTTGAACATGCCACCAAGTTCCAAGTTGTTGCTCAAAACTCTAGAGTATGAGGGCTCTCTTACTCAAAAAGAACTGGCAGAAAAGACATTGCTTCCAGACAGAACTGTCAGGTTGGCACTAAGTCATTTGCTTGAAAAAGGCTATGTCAAAAGAAGAGTCTCACTTCGAGATACTAGACAGAGAATATACGAAATTCCAAAATAGATTCTAGGCGTTGGCTGATGCCCTTATGAATGCCTCAAAGGACTCTTCGGGATATCCTGGTCTGCTGCTAAACTCTGGGTGATACTGGACTCCAAGATAGAATTTGTGGTTTGGAATCTCTAATACTTCCATGCGTTTTTTACTATCGCTATATCCTGAAAACTTCATGCCTTTTGAAGAGAAGAGATCTAAATATTTCTGGTTGAATTCAAACCTGTGTCGATGTCTTTTGTGAATCTTTGTGGATTTGTACAGCTTGAATGCCATGGTATTTTCTTCAACTGTAATCTCATGTGATCCCAGACGCAGCGAGCCTCCCATGTTCTCTACTGATTTTTGTTCTGGCAAGAGATCAATTACCGGATTGTCTGTATTTGGAGCAATCTCTGTAGAATTGGCATTTGTCAATCCACAAACATGTCTTCCAAATGCTACTGCTGCAAGCTGAAAACCAAAACAGATTCCAAGATATGGGATATTTTTCTCCCTTGCATAGTTTGCAGTACTGATTATGCCTTCAGCACCCCTGTCACCAAATCCACCTGGGACGATTATTCCATTATATGCGGCAAGTTTATTCAAATCTCCATTCAATTCTTCCGAATCAATCCAGTCTATCATGACATCTTTTCCAATTTTGGCACCGGCGTGTTTTAGTGCATGATTTACACTTACATAACTATCTGCAAGCTTGACATATTTTCCAATCATTGCAATTCGTACAGATTCTTTTGCATTTTGAAATGAATTTATGATCGTATTCCATCTGTCCCAATTTGCTGAAGTGTTGACAAGTCCAACTTTACCAAACTTTTTGAATATGACATCAATTATGCCTTGGTCATACAACATCTGAGGAACTAAAAGAATGGACTCTGCATCGTGACATGAAAATACATCTCTTTCTGTGACGTTTGAAAATAATGAAATCTTTTTTCTTGCAGCAGTTTCAAGGGGTCTGGTGCATCTAACTGCTAACAAGTCTGGCTGGATACCGATTCTTCGTAGTTCCTGGACGCTGTGTTGAGTTGGTTTTGTTTTTTGTTCTCCTACTACCTCAAGAGATGGAGCAAGTGTGACATGTACGAAAATTACATTTTCAGGCCCTTCTTCAAGTCTCATCTGTCTTAGGGCTTCAAGAAATGGAAGGCTCTCAATATCTCCTACTGTTCCACCACATTCTATCACAAGCATGTCAAGATTCTCATTTTTTACTATCTTTCTTATTCGCTCCTTGATTGCATCTGTAACATGGGGAATTATCTGAACACAAGCCCCAAGATACTCTCCTCGTCTTTCGGCATCTATTACACTAGAGTAAATTTGAGCAGTGGTAATATTGTGAGTCTTTAACATGTTTTGGTTCAAAAATCTCTCATAGTTTCCAATATCCATGTCGCATTCTCCCCCGTCTTCGGTGACATAGACCTCACCGTGGGCAATGGGATTCATTGTACCAGCGTCGTAATTCAGATATGGATCGAATTTTACACAAGAGACCTTTTGATTAGAGAGTTGAAGTAACTTTGCAATCGATGATGAAACAACGCCTTTTCCAAGGCCAGACATGACTCCTCCTGTCACAAAAATGTATTTCGTAGATTCTGTCTGCATATCCATGATGGATTTGAGATCCTTTTATTTCTTATTCTGTGATTGTGGCTTTCTTTAGACTAGCTGTAAACTGTCCGATCTTGTTTTCGATCTTTTCTGCAGTTGTGTTTTCCATCAGTCTCAAAAATGCGCTTCCCACAATTATTGCATCTGCCCCTGATTTTATTATGAATCTTGCCTGATCTGGATTACTGACTCCAAATCCAACTCCAAGCGGAATTTTTCCACCCAGTATTTTTTTGGTATTTTTAATTGCAAGTGTTGTATAGTTTTGGAACTGTTGTTGACCTCCAGTGGTTCCAAATATTGACACCAGATAAAGAAAACCTGATGATAAGACTGCAATTTTTTTGATTCTGTCTGGAGTGGTATTTGGAGAGATTAGAAATATTACGTCAATCTTATTTTTCTTGGCTGCCTGTAGAAATTCTTTTGATTCGTTAATTGACATGTCAGGTAGTATCAATCCATCAATTCCTGCCTTTTTCACAATTGATATGAACTTGTCATAGCCATGCTTGTACAAGATATTTGTATATGTCATCAAAACTAGCGGAAGGTCTGTCTCTTTGCGAATCTTCTTTACCAATGAAAGAAACTTGTCAAGATTCATGCCTTTTTGCAATGCCTGAAATCCAGCATGCTGAATTACTGGCCCATCTGCTAATGGATCTGAAAATGGCATTCCAAGTTCTATGATATCTGCACCGCCTTTTACCAATCCTCTGACTGCCGAAAGAGTGTCTCTCTCACTTGGAAATCCTGCCATGACATATGTTATCAAGGCTTTTTGGTTCTTTGACCTGAGGTCTTGAAATTTACTTTTTATTCTTGACATTTTTACTCAAATATCTCCCAACTTCTTCAACATCCTTGTCTCCTCTACCTGATAATGTTACAACAATGCTTTCACTCTTTGGCATATTTCTTGCAATTTTTATGGCATACGCAATTGCATGAGCCGATTCTAACGCTGGTATGATTCCTTCATGTTTTGAGAGCAAAAGAAATGCTTCTACTGCTTCCTTGTCATTTACCGCATCATACTTGACTCTCTTTGCATCTTTTAGATATGAGTGCTCAGGACCTACTCCGGGATAATCTAATCCTGCTGATACACTATGTGTCTCACTAATTTGTCCCTCCGTATCCTGTAAAAGATATGTTAGCATTCCATGGAGAACTCCTTTTGATCCTCCAACCAAAGTTGCAGAGTGATGACCACTTTTGATTCCTTCTCCACCCGCTTCGACTCCAAACATTTTGGTATCTTCATCAATTAATGGATAAAATGTTCCAATTGCATTTGATCCTCCTCCAACACATGCCACTACAGAGTCAGGAGATTTTTTTTCAAGTTTTTTCATCTGCACAAGAATTTCATCTCCAATGACTGATTGGAAATCTCTTACCATTACTGGGTATGGATGTGGACCTACTGCTGATCCTAAAAGATAGTATGTTGATTTTACATTTGTAATCCAATCTCGTATTGCTTCATTAATTGCATCCTTCAAGGTCTGAGTTCCCTCCTTTACTGGGTGCACCTTTGAGCCAAGTAAGTTCATTCTAAATACATTTAGCTTTTGTCTCTGGGTGTCTTTGTAGCCCATGTATACTTCGCCACTCATTCCAAGAACGGAACATGCCATGGCAGTTGCAACTCCATGTTGACCGGCACCTGTCTCTGCAATGATCCTCTTCTTTTTCATTCTCTTTGCAAGGAGGCCCTGACCAAGTGTATTGTTTATCTTGTGAGCTCCACCGTGAAGCAAGTCTTCTCTTTTGAGATAGATCTTTGCACCGCCTGCAAATTTTGTTAAATTTTTGGCCAAGTATAGCGGTGTGGGCCTTCCAGCATACTGTGTTAGGTAGTATTGTAATTCTTTCTTAAATTCGGCATCATCCTTGTATTTGAGATATGCTTGCTCTAATTCCTCTACTGCGGGAACTAGGGTTTCAGGAATGTATCTTCCTCCAAACTCTCCAAATTTGCCATTCTTGGGATATTTGAGTTTCATATTGCTGACACCAACTCTGACACTAGTCCCTTGATATCTTTACTCTTCATTATGCTACTGCCTACCAAGAAAGCATCTGCACCACATTTGGAAAGAAACTTGATATCTTTTTGGGATTCAACTCCGCTCTCTGATATTATGATTCGTTTCTCCTCTCTATCCTTTAGTATGGATTTTGTAGTGTCAAGGTCAATTTCAAGAGTATCTAGGTTACGGTTGTTTATACCAAGTATGTCTGCATGTGTTCTAGTGGAATCTGTAAATTCTTTTTTTGTGTGTGATTCAAGCAATACTAGTAAGTTCTTTTTGTGTGCATATGATACAAACTCGTCAATGTCTTTTGCAAATTTCTTGTCAAATATTGCCTGTATCAAAAGAACGACATCTGCACCTAGTTTTTCGGCAGCATCGATTTGTATCTTATCTACAACAATGTCTTTCATCAGTAATGGAATTTTGACATTTTTTCTAATCTCTGTAAAATAATCTGGTGAACCATTAAACAAGTATGGCTGTGTCAAAACTGATAATCCCATTGCACCGCCCTCTACCATATGATTTGCAATAACAACAGGATCCGATATAGCTCGTATGTCACCAAGTGATGGAGATGAAAATTTTACCTCAGTAATCAATGACGCGTGTTTGTTATTTTTGATTTGATTGACTAGGTTTTGTTTTGACTTAGGAGTCTTGTAATTGATTTCATAGGTGCCATCGTTTATTGCCTTTTGCGAATTCTTGGCAAGTTTTTCTAGCATGTCTTTCATTTTTTCTCAAAAGCCTCCAACTTTGTTACATCTCCACAATGTTTTACAAAATCTTTGAAGAGATCATATGCCTTGCCGTTTTTAATTGATTGGAGAGAAACCTGCAACGCCTCATCAAATTTTTCTGAAAAACCCCCTACAATCAATCCCGCTGCTGCATTAAGTGCAGTGACTTCAATCATGGGTTTCTTGGCAGTTCCATTAAGAACTGTAACAAAGGCGTTTATTGCCTCCTCTTTTGTTGAAATCTGAAAATCAGAGACTTTGGCCTTGCCTAAATCAAGTTCTGCAGGGTCTAGTACGGAGCTTGTGACCTCGCCCTTGTTTAATTGATAAATGTAATTTTTGGATGTAGTGGACAATTCATCAAGACCATCTTCTGAGATTACTGCCATTACGTTTGTAGACCCTCTTGATTCTAAGAGGGATATGACACGGCTAAGGTATTCTTTTGAATAAACCCCTACAAGTTGATGTTTTACCTGAGCTGGGTTGCACAAGGGACCTAGCAAATTAAATGCAGTTCTCTTGCCTAGACGTTTTCTTGACTCTGCTACATTTTTCATGGCGGGATGAAACTTGGGGGCAAACATGAAACCAATTCCAAACTTTTCAATTATTTCTTGAACTCTTTGTGGTTCCATGTTGAGGTCATATCCAAAATATTCAAAAATGTCTGCACTTCCGCTTGTACCAGAGACCGACCTGTTTCCATGTTTTGCAACTACTACACCAGAGGCAGCAATGACAAATGATGCAGTCGTTGAAATGTTGAATGTATGCATCTTATCTCCTCCAGTTCCGCAGACATCTATGATGTTTTGATTTATCTTTGGGTGTATGTGCACTGCATTTTGTTGCATCTTGTCAAGCATTGCAGCAAGTTCCTGATCAGTCTCACCCTTTTCTGTCAATGTTTCAAGAAAACTTGTAGTCTCATCAACAGAAATTTTTCCAGACAATATCTCGTCCATGATTTGGGACATCTCACCATGACTGAGGTTTTTGTTTGAAGACATTTTTGTGATGTATTCTGTGATCATTTTTGCACCAATTTGATAAAGTTACTTAGAATCTTCTTGCCTTCACTAGTCATTATTGATTCAGGATGAAACTGGACTCCCTCTATTAGATATTTTTTATGGCTTATTGCCATTATCTCATTATCGTCTTGTGCAATGGCAGTTACCTGCAGATCATCTGGAATTATTGTCTTGTCTCCTACAAGTGAATGATATCGTGTTGCTCTAAATGGATTTTGTACTCCTTCAAAGAGTGGGGATTTGGTATGTTCTACAGGACTTGTCTTTCCATGTCTCACATTTCCTGCATTGACAACTTTACCACCAAATGCACGTATGATTCCCTGGTGGCCAAGACATACCCCCAGTATTGGTTTAGTGGGTCCTAGTTCCTTGATTACCTTGGTGCATATTCCAAAATATTTCTCATCTTCTGGTGTTCCAGGTCCTGGAGAAATTACTATTGCATCATAGTTTCCTTTCTTGATGTCATCAATTGTTACCTTGTCATTTCTGATAACATCTGATTCAACATTTAGCTCGCCAAGTAACTGGGCAATGTTGTACACAAATGAATCATAATTATCAATTATCAAGAATTTCATTTTGCCGCCTCCTTTAGGGCTGTTATCATTGCATTTGCCTTGTGTTCTGTCTCCATCCATTCATTTTGTGCGACAGAATCTGTTACTATGCCTGCCCCTGCTTGGATGAAACCCTTTGAACCATTCATGAAGATGCTTCTTATTCCAATTGCAAAGTCACAGCAGCCATTGAATGAAAAATACCCAATTGCCCCTGCATAAGGTCCTCTTGCATCTGGTTCTAATTCATCAATTATCTCCATTGCTCGTATCTTTGGTGCTCCTGATACCGTCCCTGCCGGAAAGACTGCTTTCATGGCATCGTACACGTCATATTTTTTATCCAATGTCCCAACTACATGAGTTACAATATGTTGAACATGGCTGAATTTTTTTACCGCCATCAGTTCTTTTACGTGTACAGAACCGTATCTGCATACTCTACCAATGTCATTTCTACCAAGATCTACCAGCATGGTATGTTCTGCAAGTTCTTTTTCATCATGCAACATCTCATCTTTTCAGCTCTTCATTTCTTTTCTCATCGTTTGTGATTGGTCTTGTACCTGCAATGGGAAACGTCTCAACCTTATTTCCTGTAATACGTAATAGCATCTCTGGACTAGAACCGATTATGGTTCTCTTTCCTAATTTCATGTGATACAAATATGGTGATGGATTTATCTGTCGTAAAACTTTGTATACTTTGAGATAATCTCCATCTGCGTCAAAATTAAATTTTCTTGAAAGTACTACTTGGAAAATGTCTCCTGCCTGGATGTATTTTTTTGCCTGCTGTATAATTTCTGAAAATTTATCTTGATTCAGATTCTCTGAAATTTCTGAAACAAAAAACTTACCACAATCTACATTTGTGTATGATATCTTGTCGATTCTATTTTTATCATAATAAAAATAAAATGATCTTTTTTCTTTGTTATCGTAAAGTATTCCATCAGTATAGATTCCAAACTCCATTAAAGGCTCGTCTGAACCTTTATGAGAGTCTGGAATATTTTCCCATAATCTGATTGCGTCATAGTTGATAATTCCAACTGCTCCACCTACGTATCTGTATTTTTGATCAGGTACTTGGTATACCAGTTTCTTGATCTCAGACAAGGGATCATTTGTCTGAATAGTCATAGAGCCACCGCTTTTGTAATGAAGCACAACTTTGTCAAAATATCCCTTGATGATTACTGATGGGTCAAAACCAATCAGTGATGTCTCTGCCAACTCTTCTGGTCCTGTGAGGGATTCAAAGAAGAAAGAATGCTCGAATTCGCGTGATATCTTGTTGTATAGATCAAATTGGGAGCCAGTATAGTCTAGAGGTATTATCTTAAGGCTTGAATGCCCAAATGTGGCCACCCATGAGCACATTCATTCAACATCTCTATTTAAAATTAAGCCACATCTGAGATTGTGCCTATTACGGTATGGTACGGTACCTTTATATGCGATCTGAGCGTATACTTATCCATGTCTCAGATACTAATTCCGGACTTTGGCAGAAGCAAATCACTGCTGTTCCAGGATCTGTATTTTGCAATAAAAAAGCCAGTAGTACATACAACTGTGGCTGAAGCCACCTGTACTGTTTGTCAAAAGGGCTTGGGTGATGGAATGTCTATTACTGCAAAGAGAATAGGTTTGAACCTGAGACTTTTCTGCCAATATCATATTCCACAAGAATAGTTTTTTGGAATCTGTAATTTTACCAGATTGGTCTTGTTATTGCACCCTCTGCTGCGGAGGACACAAGTGATGCAAATTTTGCAAGAGCGCCGGTTTCATAGTTTGGTTTTCTTGGCTTCCATTCCTTTCTTCTTTGAGCAAGTTCATTTTCTGATACCATGATATCAATAGTATTTTTTTCAAGATTGATTGAAATTTCATCGCCCTCATTTACAAGTGCAATATTTCCTCCAACTGCTGCCTCTGGCGCAACATGGCCTATCATGAATCCTCTTGTCGCACCTGAGAATCGTCCATCTGTAACCAATGCAACTTTTTCACCCAAGTTTTGTCCAACAAGTGCTGCAGTGACTCCTAACATTTCTCGCATTCCTGGTCCGCCCTTTGGACCTTCATATCTTATTATGACAATATCATGTTCTTTTATCTGTCGTTTGGATATTGCATCAAATGCGTCTTCTTCTCTATCAAACACTTTGGCCTTGCCTCTGAATTCTTTTGTGTGGACACCTGCAACTTTTACTACTGCACCATCTGGAGCAAGTGATCCTTTGAGTATGGTAAGAGTTCCAACTTCATGAATTGGAGATTCGATTGATTTTAACACCTTTTGATTTGCATCAAATGGTATTTGCATTGAATCCAAATTCTGTTTTACTGTTTTGCCTGTCACAGTCATGGCATTTTCATGAATGAGATTTTTCTTTTGTAAACTTTTCATAAGTAATGGAATTCCACCTATCTTGTCAAGATCTAGCATGACGTATGTTCCTCCTGGTCTCATGTCTGCGATGTGTGGTGTCTTTCTTCTGATTCTTTCAAAATCATCTAGTGTAAGTTTTACTCCTATCTCACGAGATAATGCAAGCAAGTGTAATACTGCATTTGTAGACCCACCTGTGGCATTAGCTACTACTATGGCATTCTCAAATGCCTCATATGTGAGAATGTCTTTTGGTCTAATTCCTATTTCAAGTAAATTCATCACGGCCTTGCCACTTTCATATACCATTTTTTCTCTTCTCGGGTCCTCTGCTGGGGGTGATGCATTTCCTGGAAGTGCTATTCCAATCGCTTCACTGATTGAAGCCATTGTATTTGCTGTATACATTCCTCCACAAGAGCCTGCATTTGGACAGGCGACATTTTCTAAATTCTTTAAAGCTTCTAATGTTAGATTTCCTGCATCATATGCTCCAACTGCTTCGTAAACATCTTGAACTGTAACCTGCTTTCCTTCAAAAATTCCTGGCATGATGGTGCCACCGTATACAAATACTGATGGTACGTTAAGGCGAGCCATTCCCATCATTGTACCTGGAAGACTTTTATCACAACCTGCAATTCCAACCAGTCCATCATACTGGTGTGCTCTTACCATTAATTCAATTGAATCTGCAATAATTTCTCTGCTAACAAGAGATGATTTCATGCCTTCATGTCCCATTGCAATACCATCACTTACTGCGATGGTAGAAAATTCTCGGGGTGTGCCTCCAGCTGATTCCACTCCAGCTTTTGCATGAGTTGCCAATCTGCCAAGATGAATGTTGCATGGGGTTGCTTCATTTCCGCTATGGGATACGCCGATGAATGGTTTTTCTAAATCGTTATCGTCTAAACCCATTGCCTTGTACATGGCTCTATGGGGTGCCCTTGAAGGACCTTCAACTACATTTCTACTTGATATCTCCATAACTGTCAGTATATCTTGTACCCTATTTTATACATACTAGATAATCTCATAAACAAGATTACGATCTGAATTTGTCAATCTGTGCATCATTGCTTGAAAAAACGATCAATTGTAGGAAAACATCTTCCACATTTTACGAATAAAATGAACTCAAGAGTTGACAAGTGTGAATTCTACTGAGTTTTTAATAATTAGAATGCTAGATTCCTGATATGAGTAAGTACGGACTGTATCTCTTAGTACTAGTGTCTGTGATTGTAGTATCTATTACAACTATTCCTGCTTATGCTGAAGTGACTTCACTTCAAACCACTAGCTCGTTTTACAAGGGGGGGAGTACCATCTATTTTTCTGGTACCGTCTTGAATACCGATCCTCCGAATGTAACAATATTGGTCTTTGATCCTACTGACAAATTTATTTTGCTTGCATCAGGAAATGCAGACAGTAATCACCAATTTCAGATATCTGTTGATACTAGCACTTCTGATAACCAACAAAAATTCTTACTCAAGGGAACATACAATGCAACTGCCTTTATTGCAAACAAGGAAAATGGGAAAACTGTGAATTTTGTATTTTCACCAGATGGTTCACCTGTCTTACCGTCTTCACCTACCTCGCTTACTGCATCGGTTATTTCGGCAACAGAAATTGATCTCAACTGGGTTGCTCCTGCAAACGCTGGGGGTACACAATCTCAGGGCTACAAAGTTGAACGCTCTGCTGATGCGGGCTCTACCTGGTTGGCAACTGTTGGTGCTATCACCTCTACAACATTTTCAGATACTGGTCTTACTCCAAACACTTCATACATGTACCGAGTATCTGCTGTAAACCAAGCTGGGGCAAGTGCTCCATCTGTCATTACAACTGCTGTAACGTTATCATCTCCTGGGCAAACTACGACTCAGCAAACTACTAACCAATCTTCTACTCTTACTCTTGATCAACTACTTCAACAAAGATTAGAGGAGGCACAAAAATTACAAGAACTACTTCATGGCGGCAATCCTAGTTCACCAAGTGCTCCATCAGGTAATGCTCAAACTATACGTCTAAGTGAAAATATGGCTGTAACTGATGCATCCTCAAGTCTTGGAGTTCAATCTGCGAATGTATCGGGAAATAATTCAACGCTACATGGTATTGTAAATTTTGATACTAGTCTTGTGATGTATCCTGTAATGTCCCTTGTAGGAGTTGGCATTGTTGTCTACATACTATATCTTAGAAAGAAAAGAAAACCATTAAGCGATGATGCTATATCTGCAAAGAAAACTGCTTTTACGCCATCTGATGTACCATCTGATCAAAATGATGCTGGTGACCATGCAATGATGATTCTCAAAAATAGGTTGGCAAAAGGAGAGATCACTGTAGATGAATTCAAAGCGCTAAAAGACGAACTTTCTGAACTTTAACTGATTAACTGGAATCCGTCTAGTCGTGCTAGTTGTGCATTGATTTGTGTATCGTTCTCGTTACCATATGATATCAAGAGTCTATCTTGATCCTTGAAGACATAATTTCTCATGTCTGGAACTTGGTGATGGTTGACATAGAACTTTAGTGTGTAATTGTCATTTGTACAAAATGCTCTCTTGTCAGGGAATGTGAAACACTTGTCATCTAATCCGACGTGTAGTGTGTCAAACAGGAACCCCATGGTTACATTGGTTGCCATTGCATGTATTGTCTCACCATTTCCTTTCTGGAAACTGATGTATGGACTCTTTATCTGATAAGCTGTAGATGAATAATCAAACTGTTGACCGTATATCATTGTCAAAATTCCTGCATGAATGTGAATTTTTCCAAGAGGGCCAGAACCTGGTGGTTCTCCACTTGGTGTTACAGTTGATGATAACACGTAAAAATTGTAACTTGAAATTCCAAGGACTGCCACAATTCCAGCTAGTATGCCAATGGCTATTGCCTTGTTCTTAAATTGGGTCTTTTGTCGTTTTTGATAAAAAGTCTCTCGTTCCTGAACTCGCTCTTCTCTATCTTTTTTTCCCATTTGACGATCCAAGTCAAAATTTTACCCTAAATAACAGTATCTGAAATGACCAAATGTAATCTTGAAGGTGAGTATAAATAAAATATGCATCAGGAAAAGACATGGATTGTCTTTTCTGTAATATGGTAAATGGAAAACAAGATGCCTATGTGATTTTCGAAGATGATTCACATGTTGCAATCATGGACAAATATCCAATACAAAAAGGTCATTCGCTAGTAATGCCAAAAATGCATCATGAAAAAGTCATAGATATGACAGATGATGCGGTTGGTAGGTTATTTTCCAAAGTGCCTATGATAGCACGTGGAATAATTGCCGCAACCGGGGCAGATGGATTTAACATTGGTCAAAACAATGGAAGATCAGCAAACCAAATAATTCCTCATGTACATGTACACATTATTCCACGATATGGTCATGTAGGAAATGCTTGGGCAAGAAGAATGATTGCAAATGATGATGATCTTGGCGAGTTGGCAAAAAAGATCAAAAATAATATAAAATCAAGCTAGTTCTGTAACGATGGAATCCATATCTGATTTTGTCAGACCGACGTTCTTTCTTGCATCTCTTCGTGAAATTATCTTTCCATCTTGAAATACGATAATTGTGGGTACTGCCTGAATGTTGAATCTATCCCAGAGTGGATTTTCGTCTTCGTCAATAATTGAACCCAACTTGTTTACAGTCTCAATCTTTGCAGACTCGAATGTTGGTTTGAAATTGGTACAGTATGGACACCATGTTGCATAGAAAAGAACAACAGTCTTCTTATTTCCAAGCACCTTTGAATCAAACTCTTCTGGCTTTACATGTTCCATAAACTTGAATTAAATTTCAAATTATTTAGAGCTATCTAGAATGTATAATTATATCATTCTCTAAAGAAAGGAAATTCATCCAAGTGTTATCTGATAATTTGTATATTCTTCATGTTTAGATGACAAGTCCACATTTTCTTATCTCTATTGTAAGTGTAATAATTCCCACGAAAATCGTGATGAGGTTTGATTTACACTATTGTACTAGGACTCTAAAAAGATGGAGATTACTTGTGTTAGTGCACCATTATGCAATGTGACATGCCAGTTTCCAGTCTCAAAATCTGCTGAAGTCAAATATGTGATATTGTATGAACCATCAAAATTTGACCTTGCAGCACCATTGTATGTATTTCCTGATGGACTTGTGAGGACACTAGTGATGTCGCTAAAGGATTGTGCAGAACCTGAGATCTTGATTTGTTCTCCTTTGACGTATATTGTCTTGTCAGTTTGAGCGGTAAATGTATCTGAACCGCTTGACAAAATAGTTGATTCTAAAAAGATAGTCACTTGTCTAGTCTGTCCCTGGTTGGTTAGTGTGACATGCCAGTTTCCAACTTCGTATCCATATGTAGTAGTAAATGATACCATGTACGAACCGCTAGATGTTGTAGAAACTGTGGCAGCGTATGTTAAACCTGATGGACTTGTTAGTACCGCATCAACATTAGTAAATGGCTGTGCAACTCCAGTAACTCCAATCAAGTTTCCTACCTGGTAAACATTACTGAATGCATGTGCCGTAAACAAAGACGGAGGTATTGACGGATTTAGTGTTACTGTGAAATAGACTATTCTTTCAATTCCTTGATTCTTTAGTGTGATATACCAAGTTCCTGTCTCAAAAGGCTGTGAATCAGTATAGAATACATCATAAGTTCCATCTGACTGTACTGTTGTATTGAACATTAGAGTTCTACCTGATGGACTTGTTAATGTGCTACTAACAGTAGTATCTGGAACTCCCGTCCCCAAGAACTCAAAAATGTCTCCTGCTTGATATACTCCCTTGCTTGTCTGGGCAGTAAATTGATACAGACTAGAGTATGTTACACCTGAACTTAGTATGATAATTGGTTGTGAAACTGTCTTTTGTCCTTCGATTATTCTAACCTCATGGTTACCTGATGATATGGTAAAAGATAGGGGGAAATCAAAAGACACCTTTCCAACAGAATCAGATGTAGTATCTCTATGCATTATCACCAATCCAGAGCTGTCAACTATTTGCATGGTGACAGTTGTTTGTGGGTCTAGCCCTGCTGCAGTTATGTGTATTACATCACCTTGAAAATAAGACGATCCATCCAATATCATCACAGGTTTCTGGGATGCGAGGGATTCTTGTTGTGCTTGATTTATCTTTGTTTCAAGATCAGATAATTTTCCCTTGATGTCTGATATGTCATTTTTTACTGTACCAAGAGAAGTTATGTTGTTACTCAGTGAACTGATTTGTGGTTTTAACGTATTAATTTCGGCTGAATAATTTGATACTTGGATTTCTTGATTTGGTTTAACTGGGATTCCAGCATTTATAGTAAGTATTCCATATGCTGATACTGAAGCTATTGCAAGCAACGCGATGCTCAATACTGCAGATGTGGATTTTTTCATGTTTCATAGTTAGGTTTTAAAATATTTATGTGCCGCGTCTCTTTTGCATTACTAATTGTAATAGAAGATTCCTTGTAAGTAAAAATTAAAATTATTAATAATTACAAAATATCCTTGAATTTGTGAAAGAGTTTTTGAATCCTTCTATTCCATCATACCAAACATAAATTAATGACAAACAAACTTGTTCGAAGATTTGATTGTATGATTTACAAATTATCCTAGCCAGTATTTTTATTATTCAACGATCTGATTCTTCTAATCTATTTGCTTGATACTATTTTTGTAAAATAATGTGTCTGCCCTATAGATATTCAAGGGTCACTGACGAAGCGTATACTTGCTCTCCGTTTTGTTTTTTCAGGGAAACGTATATGGTGTGTAATCCTGGATCAATCCATTTTGAAATATTCGGAGAGATGTCAATTCCTTTAAGAGTTGTACTGATATTTGTAAAGATCACATAGTCTACACATTTTTCCCCTTTGGTGGTGTCAAGTATTGCCTTACCTTGAGAGCATTCTGGATAGTGTGTTCCTTCGGCCGCTCTGGGTAGCATCACTCCTACAAATTCTCCTTGGTCGTAGTATCCTGCATTATATGGTGACATTCCGTTGAGATCCTTGCTTGCTAGAGGCATAGGAGACGGGTCAGAAAATACCTCTATCTGATACAACGAGTATCCTACAGGTATTTGTCCTACTAGATGAAGTTGATTGCCTTCAATCTTCATGGTTTGCCATTTTATTATGTTGTTTTCAAAATGTTCAACAAAATAGAATTTTTCATTGTTATATGCAATTCCAAAACTGACATCGGTGTGTTCTGGATCAATTATGTTGTTTCTATGTCCCCAGTTAGAGCCTGCGTCATTATACATCATTCCATATTCGCTGTCATTGATTTGTTTGAAAGGATCAAAGGAATATGGTATACAATCTGATGAAGGACAGTAAGTTGATGTGATGCTAATATTTTCATCTACATCTCCTCTCCCACCAAGTTTGGTATATGTTACATAGGGTTTTACACCATTGCTATTCCAATGTGAAAAGTATCCCGCATTTAACATGTCATCTGCATGATTCTGGGCCGATGACATGTTACTCAATGTGACAGGGCGTACTCCGTGGTCTATTCTGTCCTTGTTAATTATTTCTAATGCATATTGATACATCTCCTCTTTTGTTGCAGAAAATTTTGGAGTTTGCGTAGTTTTTTGAAATATGTTTCCTATGATCTGTTGAATGTCCTCTCTTGCAGAACTAAATATTTTCAATGAGGTACTTGGTGTACCAGTTGCGTCCAGTACATACTGATTTGTTCCTATGGGTGTGGTATACTGGATTGTATACTGGCCATTGTCTATCGTTAATTGTACTCCGTTCCATTTTGATGCCTTGATTGGTGGCTCCTTGAATAAATGAAATGTGCCATAGTTTGGACAAGATACATCTGTCTTGCCTGCCCCGTCAGAATCCGTAGCACATCCAGTTAAAACAACATGACCCTCATTTGGCATGTTGGTACCATTGTCTTGTTGTAAAATGGATGTGGTTTTACTAGATACACTTTGGTTCATGAGAGAAACGGCTACAATGACTGCTAGGATACAACATATGGCGATGGAAATTTCAAGCAAACGCTTCATTAGAATTGAATTATACGCGCTGACTAAAATTAATTGTCGATAATTCTTACTGATTGGGGTTGTATCTCAAAAATGCCCCAACTTTACCTATGCTTGAAAGCATTGCCCCATACTCAGTTGACCCTGTAATGACTTCAACTTTTGCACCTGTCTGACCTGAAACTAAATCTAGATAATCTACAATGTCTCGCTCAGATGATTCCAAGTCCATGCTTTTGCAGCTGGGGCATGGTTGGCTGAGTAGTTCTTGTAGTCTTGGAATTACTTTGGGACGTTCTAGTATCTCACTTTGTATGTTCTGACATCGCCTACACGTAATATCGATTTTTCTCAAATTGGTATCATCTGTAATTAATATGATTGATACCACGTTTCTTTTTAGCAAGTCAATGATTTCGTTGAGACCATATGTTGCAAGGCCTCTTGAGAAATGTATGTCATTGAATAACTTGTCTACAAGTTTTTTTTCTTCCACCATTCTATAATCTGTAAGAACATCATGAGCTTTGACAAATGCTTCACGTACACCTTCAGAGCCTGCATAGGAGCAATCAAGTGTTGCAAGTATGTTATTTTGAAGTCTATATTCCAAGTAATTTTCTTTGACAAAGTTCTCTTTTGTTGGTCCTGGACCTGAAACTATGAGGCCTTTTACGGGATAAATGTCTATGAAATATTCTCGTGTAGTATGTGCAACTCTGTTATAGTATTCGTTGAGCTCCATCTCTCGTAGTCTTTCAAATCTTCTTGCAGACTGGCCTCCTTGTCTGTGCTTTCCTGCTACTCCTGATGATGTTTCTGATAATACATCTAATTTGTCTCCTCGCAACAATCCCCATCCTGCATCTTTTGCATCAATTGCCAAAAAACCAATCATGTTGTCATCTTTTAACATGTCTTTGAGAATGTCTACATGAAAATGATCATCACATCTGTAAAGAAATGTCTGTAATTCCTTTGGGGGTTCTATTTCAAACAACTTTATCACTTCACTTCCAATTGGACCTCCTCCCTGTGGTGGGAGTGCACCACAAAACATGACTAGTCCCTTATCAGGAGATACCTTGTATAGCTTTAGTCTTTGAATTACTCTAGATAATGCATCTACCACATGCGTTCTTGTAAGATCAGACTTGATGTTGTCTGCAGTTCCTTGTTCTTCGCGAAGTGTGTTTATGACTTCATGCAGTGCCTTTTTCGGAGGGACATAGAGTGTAATTAATTCTGTTCCTCGTCCTGAATGATCAGACAAGTCTTCTAACATCTTTCGTAGTTTGTATAATTTTACAGAATCTTGTTTTTCTATCTTGGGTTTGACCATTGTTCAACTACCTTTAGCTATTTTGGAATTTATCTATGACTTGTTGAAATTGTGATAGTGGCTGTGCACCTACTAATTTTGTAATTTGTTTACCGCTGAATATGATAAATGATGGCGTACCGTCTATACCAATGTTTTCACCGAATTTTTGATTGTCTAACACTTTTTGTTCATATGTATTATTTGACATGCATTTATCAAACTTGCCTAAATCTAGGCCAACTGTTGTAGCAAACATATCAAGTGATTTTTGATTTACCCATCCGGTTTTTTCCCCTGCCCAGTTTTTGTACAATTCATCATGATATTGCCAATACTGGTTTTGGTCTCCGGCACAATATGCTGCTTCTGCGGCCAAGACTGAATCAGGTCCATTGAGTGGAAAGTCTTTGAATACAAAGTTGACTTTGCCTGTATTGACATATTGTTGTACTAGTGCATCTTTTGTGTTTTCGTGAAATAGGTGACAGTATGTACATTGATAGTCTCCAAATTCTACTATTGTTATACTTGCGTTAGGATCACCTAAAATCGGTGAACCGTTCTCCATGATCATCTGAGGGGTTAGATCATTGGCTTTGTTTTCATGAGGAGTTGTCATGTAAATTACTGCAACTATTGTAATTATTATTGGAATGACGACGAAATAGTATCTTTTCACTTTTTTTCAATGGATTTTCTTTGAATATTAACTATTTGACTCGATGTTTTAATTGGGACTCAATGTTATGGTCGGTTCTGGTTTTCTTATGCTTACCTCTGCCCTGCTTATTCTGCTCTTGTACACCTTGAATTTTTTTCCACTTTCTGACAATATCCACTTGTCTACTTTTACAAGTGTCAACTCTTCCAAGTCTGAAATCTTTTTGTAGACTGAACTGAGTGGAATTCTATATTTTTCTGATAATTCTAGAGCAGTCATTCCTTCCTTGATGATTGAAAATAATATTGATCTTGACTGGGCATCAGCTAACGCTTCGAGAATTTTTTGATTTACATCATATTTTTTGAGTTGTGATAACGGTACTTTCTTTTTCAATATTTTTTGAATTAGGCAAGCCTAACTATTTAAACGACGCGAGTTATTCTAAGAACTTAGAACAAGTTTGTAATTTAAATAAAGTTAGCTGGTCCTACCTGAATCAATGATTGATTATTGGCAACTCTTGTTACTTGGCGCAATAGCTGGTTTTACAATATTTCTTGGCCTTCCTGTTGCAGCATTACAGAATCTTAGTCACAAAAAGAAAGGATTCCTCAATGCATTTGCGCTTGGAATTTTGGTATTTTTAATAATAGATGTCTTTAGTCATGGCTGGGAAACTGCATCAACTGCTGCAACTGCTGCAGCTGCCGGAAAAGGCTCTATTGAGAACGCAGTGATTGATCTTGCTGCCCTGTTTGGAGGTATAGCGATAGGTTTACTGGGATTGGTATTTTATGAGACAAAATTCATGACAAAAAGTTTTCCGCAGATACTATCACTTGATAACCTCAAAGAAGGGGATGATCATCTTCGCAGATTATTTCATGAAGCCAATGCATACAAGCTTGCAATGATGATTGCAGTTGGGATTGGTGCGCATAACTTTAGTGAAGGTTTGGCAATTGGCCAATCTTATGTTGCAGGAGAAATCGGTCTTGCAATCATATTGATAATAGGATTTGGCGCACATAACACCACCGAAGGATTTGGTATTGCAGGTCCGCTCACGGGCATATTGAAAAAACCCAATACAAAATTCTTGGCCAAAGTGGGATTAATTGGTGGAGGCCCTACCTTTGTTGGTACTATGCTTGGCAGTTTGTGGGTGTCTGATGTTGCATACATTTTATTTTTATCAATGGCCGGCGGTGCGCTCATCTACGTATCTATGTTGATGTATAATTCTGGACGCAAACAAACCACCAACAATATTTTGATGGTAGGAATTTTTGTTGGTCTATGTGCAGGTTTTATCACTGACCTTATTGTGACACTTGGCGGAGCCTAAGGTCTACAAATATCATGTCCTGTCACTGGAAAATTTAAAATATTATGTAACTATCTTTGATAGGCTATTTTTGCTTGCAGCGTTTTTTATCTCACGAGCTATTCGTCTTCCCATGCTCATAGGCTCATCATAAATTAGTGATGAATATGGTGAACCGTCCACATAGAGATTTGTTCCGGCCACTATTCTTGCAGAAAACTCAAACGTAGTGAATTTACCATTCTCATCGTATACACCTTCAAGACAAAACGGTCCTGACATGCCTGGGGCAACAAGTCTCTTTGCTGCTTCTACGAATCTTTCTCCCATGGCATAAACATCTTCAAGTAAAGATTCACGCAATACTAGAGGGCTATTTCCTACCACGTTAAATGATGGAATCAAATCAACGTCAATTTGTTCTTGTGCTGGAATTCTTCCCAACCCATCAATATCTGATTCATATCTTCTGTCAACTCCAAAAAACTCCAATTCTTCTTTTAGTTCAGAGTAAAAATATTGTAAATACGCAGAAACTCCTAATGCGTATTCTTGCAAATACAAGTCTTGATCCCCTTTGATTATTCCTTCTCTTACAAGCTTGTCACGTTTTTTTATGTAGTCTTCTTCATTTGTTGTAAGAAAGTATCCTTTGCCTCCTGCAGCACCATGTCTTTTTGCAATTGTTAATCCGTTGATATCTTTCGGACTTTGTAATGATCTAGGAATCTTCAAGCTTGATTCTACCATGAGTTTTTCTTTCATGTTTCTGTCAGACTCCCACCTGAGAATCCATTTGTTTCCAAAAATTGGAGTCTTGATAGATTCTATTTCAGATGAACTCATCTGAGCAATTAGTGTACCGTGTGGTATGATTATGGCATTGTTTTCCTTGAGTATGTCGGAACATTTTTGGTCTAATACTTCCTTGAACGAATCTACAAGTATGAATTCATCTACAAACTGAAATCTTCGATAAAGTTTTTCACGTTTTTTTTCACAAACTAGTATTGTCTTAAATCCTTCATCTTTTGCTCCCTTGAGGACCTGAAGAGCACAATGAGAGCCAAGGGTAGCAATCGAATTCATGTTATCTCATCTATTTTTGGGGTTTATGAAAGTTCCATGGGTCTACTTGAGATAAAAGTAAACACATCATCAATCAAATCTATGGAAAGTTCTGATTTGTATTCTTGAGGAACGTTTTTCATCAAAAAGTCTATGACTGATTGATTTTGAGGAATCTTTCCCTCTTCAATCATTTCTGAATAAAGAGATACCAAATGAGATGTAATTATTACTGTTTTTTCACGGTTTGAGAGTGTCATACTGATAAATCCAATTCTTTTTTATTTAGACGTTTCCAGATTGTTTTTTCAGATACTTGTCATTATCTGATCTTTTCTACCATGTCTGTTCGTAGCTGGCCACAGGCAGCAGCAATTTCTGCTCCTTTTTCTACCCGTACTGTGCAATTTACATCTCCATTACGAAGTATTTGTTGAAATGCTAATACTCTTTTTCTATCCGGACGCTGGAATCCTCCTGCAGTTGGATTCATTGGAATTAAATTCACATGCGCACCGTTGCCTTTCAAGATGTATGCAAGCTCTGACGCAACTTTGGTGGAATCATTGATGCCGTCAATTAATGCATATTCAAAAGTAACACGTCGTCCTGTTTTCTTGAAATAACGTTTTGCGGCTGTAATCAAATCTCCAACTGAGTGAGGTCCTGCAGTGGGTACGAGTTTTTTACGTAATTCGTCATTTGGGGCATGAAGTGAAATTGCAAGTTTAACTTGAAGATCTTCATCTGCAAGACGGTCTATTCCTGGTATGACACCAACTGTAGAAATTGTAATACTTCGCTGTCCTAGTCCAAATGCACGAGGATGTGTCAACAATCTAATTGCTCTTACGGTTTCATCATAATTTGCAAGTGGTTCCCCCATTCCCATGAATACTAGATTGGTAACATGTTCTCCTCTTTGGCGAAGAATGTTTGCAAAATGCAATACCTGCGAAACAATTTCTTCAGCTTTTAGATTTTTTTCAAAACCCATCTGTCCTGTGGCACAAAACACGCAACCCATTGGACAACCGACTTGAGTTGAGACACAGACTGTTGACCTTGGATGGATTTTGTCTTGTGATGGACTATATTGCATGAGAACTGTTTCAATTAGGGTTTTCTCGTCAAACTTGAGTAGTAATTTTGTGGTATGACCGTCTTTACTGACAACGCGATGTACTTCATCTTCAGAACCTATTGTGTATCCAGCTTTAACAAGTGCGTCTCGCATGGCCGATGGAATTTGATGTAAATCTGACATTTTTTTTGGAGACTCTCGATATAACGCTTGAAGCAGTTGCTCTGCTCTGTAACGTGGTTGACCAAGTTCTGTGATAAGAACATCCATCTCCTCTGGTAACACTCGATATAGATCAGTCATCTTGGTATCTTTTAGTTATATTTTCTTGAAAATATGACTCTTATGTAATTTGCAACTGATTTCTTTACATTTTCAAAGTGTGCGCATGTACAATTCTTTTGATATTCAAACCAAAACAGTATGATCACGTGTTTGTGGTTTTACTGGCGATTAAAACTGGATATGTTTGTCGATTTTATCACAAATAGAATCATAATCATTGAAACCAACAAGGCAATCATTGTTACAGGACCAAATTCTGGAATTGCTATAGTTCCCTGTGACATGTCTATGACTGGATATTGTGTAGAATTGGAATGTTGTACTGGTGCACTTCCTACAATCACTTGTCCAATCATCCAAGGATGTATGGTACAAAAATAGTTGTACGCCCCTGCGTTTGAAAATGTAAATTCAAATGTCTTTCCAGGCTGAATGATACCACTATCAAATTGCGAACCAACGCTACATCCTTCTACTTGTACTATTTTTTGTACTGAAAATGTATTCTGTCCAATTCCTTCCGATGCAACTACTTCAAATGATTTTGTAACAGGTGATACGTATGCTTCATAGACTAGTCGTCTTACATTGGTGTTGTTATTTTCTTCTGCATATGGTTGATCTTGCGCAAGTTTTGCATATATTGTATCAGTGAGTGAAGGGCGAATCATAACGGTTGGATTTACTTGTCTATCGGTAGCTACTTGGATTGTCACATGTGGTCCGTTACACAGACTGTTTACACTTGTTACTGTATGAGTTGTAAAATCAGAGTTCCTCCAAGTTACTGCCGTTCCAACTGATATGTCTAATGGGTTTGGAGAAAAGCAATCCTGCGTGTTGACGCATGCAGAATTTGCACTAGAGCCTGCTCCTGCTGGAATGTTAACTTCTGATGTAACTTGTCCAAATGCTTGGGTGGTAAAAATTCCAAATGTTGTAATAAACAACAAAATTACGCCAAAATTGATGGCATGCAAATAGTTCAATTCATGATTTGTTTCATGCTGTGATATATCGCTTTATTGCTGGTGATATCTTGAACTAGTGCTAGGTAAAGATGGTATTCTGTAATGATTGGATGTGGAAGAATGTACTATTGCCTTTTATTATGAATAAATTTAATATGCACAAAAAGGCACAAAAATTCAATAATGTTTTACAACTCTCAGATATTGATTAGGTTAACAAACCACTTTACTAAAAAATACATTTGATGAAACCATGATAGGTACAGAACTTGGCAATTGGCGTAGAACGATCTATTCTAATCAACTTGATCCATCAATGGATGGGAAAGAAGTTGTTGTAATGGGCTGGATTTCAAGTGTAAGAGATCATGGAAATTTAGTATTCATTTTGTTAAATGATAAAGAAGGTCAGATGCAAATTACTGCCAAGGCAGGAGTGTGCCCTGATGACATCAAAGAAAGTCTTGTAAAACTAAAGGAACAATCAACTATTGCAGTCAAGGGTATTGTAAAACCATCCCCCAGGGCTCCACGGGGAGTAGAGATAGCACCAAATGAGTTGCGTATATTTTCAGTTGTTGAGAAAATTGCGCCATTCCAGTGGCAAACAAAAACAGTTCCAAATATTGATACTAGATTAGAATTGAGAGCAATTGATCTTCGCAGAAATATTTTACAACATGTCTTTAAGATGCGAAGCTTGGTCCTAAAATCAATTCGTGATTATCTGTACGAAAAAGAATTTCTTGAAGTAAATACTCCAAAGATGATTGCAACTGCAACAGAGGGTGGCGCAGCATTATTTCCAATATTTTACTATAACAAAGAGGCGTTTCTTGCACAAAGCCCTCAGCTTTACAAAGAACAGCTGACTCTAAGCTTTGAGAAGATTTTTGAAATTGCTCCCATATTTAGAGCAGAGGCATCTAGGACCAACCGACATCTTTCTGAGGCAATTTCAATAGATATTGAAGAAGCTTTCTCAGACTATAACGATGTCATGTCTCATGTGGAGAATATGATTAAAAAATCAATTAAAACAGTAAAAGATTATTGTGATTCTGTAAAGACGGAGGATTATAAAGTCCCTGAAATTCCGGAAACAATTCCCCAGTACACGTACACTGAATTGGTAGACAAGATGCAAAAAGCTGGAGCCACAACAAAGTGGGGTGATGATTTGTACCCATCCCAATTAAAGAAAATAAATCTCAGCGGATTTTACTTTATCAAGGATTGGCCACTTGCTCCAAAGCCATTCTATGTAAAAGCCAAGAGTGATGACCAAAAAATTTCTGAATCATTTGACTTGATGTTTGGAGATCTCGAATTATCTTCTGGTAGTACTAGAATAGAAAAAAGAATAGAATTGGAAGATAGGATGAAGAACAAGGGCTTTAAGCTTGATACATTTGATTATCACTTGCGTGTATTTGATTATGGAGTTCCTCCCCATGCTGGATGTGGAATAGGACTTGAAAGACTGATGATGGCACTAACAGGTACTGAAAACATTAGGGATGCTACCTTTTATCCACGTGATGTAGATAGACTAACACCGTAGATGAAGTAACATGGTGGAAAGAAAAGAGATTGAACATCTGGCAGATTTGGTCAAGGTTGATCTAAGCGAGCCAGAAAAATACATCAAGCAGGTAGAGCAGATTTTAAATTATTTTGATAATCTTGACAAGGTAGAATTTCATTCAGATGATACATTGGGAATTCAAATTTCAACCGAAGATCTAAGAGACGACGTTCATGAGCCCTATGGGGATTCTTTAATTGAACATCTCAAAAAAGATCAAAACAACTTCATTCGCGCTCCAAAAATGGTTTAAATGAATTTAGGAATTTCAGCCACCGAATTTATCTCTCAGGTAAAAGCAGGCACCCTATCAGTAGAAGAATTTGTCGCAAAAACCTTGGACAGGATTGAAAAAATAGATGGAAAAATACATGCTTTCATTACCGTTGACTCGAAAAATGCGCTTGATAAAGCAAAGGTAATTGACAGAAAAATAAAATCTGGCGAAAAAACAGGCGTCTGTTTTGGAATGCCAATATCTATCAAAGATAACATTTGCACGGCAGGACTGAAAACAACATGCGCTTCAAAAATGCTTGAGAATTTTGTTGCACCATATGATGCAACAGTCACTTCTAGACTAAAATCAGAAGATGCCATAATAATTGGCAAGGTAAATCTTGATGAATTTGCAATGGGCTCCACAACTGAATTTAGTTACTTTGGTCCAACTAGAAATCCATGGAATACTGAATATGTACCGGGTGGTTCATCTGGAGGAAGTGGAGCATCAGTAGCTGCACTTGAATGTCTTGCTTCTCTAGGGTCCGATACTGGAGGTTCAGTTCGAAGCCCAGCAAGTTTTTGTTCCGTAGTTGGTTTGAAACCAACTTATGGTCTGATAAGCCGATATGGTCTGGTCTCATATGCTAACAGCATAGAACAGGTGGGTCCAATTGCAAAAACAGTTGAAGATGTGGCATTTTTACTAAATATCATATCTGGTCATGATGCACATGACAACACTACTGCAAAAAACACCCGCGTTGATTATGTAAAGGACTTGAAATCTGGAATCTCTGGAAAAAAAATTGGAATAATCTCACAGATGAACGGAGATGGAGTAGACAAGGAAGTAGCATCTGCTACAAATACCGCAATATCAAAACTGCAGGATCTTGGAGCACAATGTGTTCCAATATCTCTTGATGCAGTAGAACACTCTGTTGCTGCATACTATACAATAGCAGCAGCCGAAGCAAGCAGCAATCTTTCAAGATATGATAATCTCAGATACGGTTTTGACTTTGGTACTGAAGGATATGAATTCAAGGCATTTATCTCAAAGGCGCGAAGCAATTTTGGACCTGAAGTGATAAGAAGAATGTTGCTTGGGGCGTTTGTCTTGTCTGCTGGATATTACGGCAAGTATTATCTCAAGGCCCAAAAAGTCAGGACCATGATAAAATCTCAACTTGATGAGGCATTCAAAAAGGTGGACTATCTAATATCGCCCACAATGCCCATACTGCCATTCAAGGTCGGGGAAAAAATCGATGATCCTCTCAAACTCTATCTCACTGATATCAACACTGTAACTGCAAACTTGTCTGGAATTCCTGCCATCTCAGTTCCATTTTCCATGTCAAGTTCTGGATTACCAATTGGTGTACAGCTATTTGCAAACTCGTTTAAAGAAAAAGAACTGCTTCAAGCAGCTCATGCATTGCAAGAAACTGCTAGATTACCGGAGATTGCATTATGACAAGAATAGGATTGGAGATTCACTGCCAGCTTACAAAACTTGCAAGCAAGTTGTTTTGCGCATGCAAGGCAGAATATAGAAATACCGAACCAAATTCTAACATTTGTCCAGTTTGTGCAGGCCTTCCTGGTTCACTTCCAATGTTGAACAAAAAAGCGGTAGAAAAAGCTGCAATGATATCACTTGCACTAGGTTGCACAATTCCTGAAAAAATAGGATTCTTTAGAAAAAATTACTTTTATCCTGACTTGCCAAAAAACTTTCAAATTACACAGTATAATGCATATGGTCCTACAAGTATTGGCTCTGATGGGAAAATTGAGATTGAAGGAAAGACAATTCAAATCAGACGAATACAGCTAGAAGAAGATCCTGGCAGACTGGTCTATGAAGGAACTTCTGAGAAAACAATGATCACACTAGTTGATTACAACAGGGCAGGTACACCGCTTGTCGAAATAGTAACAGAGCCTGACTTTGAGACACCAAAACAAGTCCGTGTATTCTTGAACGTACTTGCAGATCTGGTTGAAAACATTGGGGTATCTGACCCATATCTTGAGGGTGCGATGAGGGTAGATGGCAACATCTCAGAAGGCGACGGAAATAGAGTTGAGATAAAGAATGTGGGTTCTTTTAGGGATGTTGAGAAAGCACTTCATTTTGAAATTACACGACAACAGAGCCTTGTTGAAAGGGGGATTACAGTACTGGCAGAAACAAGACATTGGGATGAGGCAAGAAGAATTACAGTTTCATCTAGATCAAAGGAGGAAGAACAAGACTATCGATACTTGCCAGAGGCAGACATACCTATTGTTCTGATTGGAAATGACTCCATTGAACAAATCAAAACACAGATGCCAGAAAGCATTGTTGCAAGAAGAGAACGATATATCAAAAAATATGGCATGCCTGCACAGGTTGCTGACGTTTTATCATCTGACAAGTTCTACTCTGATCTGTTTGATAAATCTCATAACGAAAAAAATGCAAAAGAGGTATCAAATATTATTACAACTGACCTGATGGGCGTTGCAGATACTAGGGAAAAGAAACTTGAACTAAAAATTACTCCACAACATATCTCTGACCTTGCAGATTCTATAATTGCAAACAAACTAACAAGAAATTCAGGAAAATCAGCCCTACACGAGATGGTAAAATCAGGAAAATCGCTTGCTGATGTTATGGCTAGTCTTGACTTGGGACATGTTAGTGATGCAGGATCTATTGAGAAAATAATTGATGAAGTGTTCAAAGAGGAAGAAAAGGCAGTAGCAGAAGCAAAACAAAATCCAGATACTATCAACTATCTGGTTGGCAAAGTGATGAGAAAGACAAAAGGCAAAGCTGACCCTACCACTACTCTTGATATCTTACGAAAAAAACTCTCCATTTAACAAATAAAATTTTTATCCGAAATTCTTGTTTTTAATATTGGTTATCTTGTCTACATTTTGCCAAATTCGTCTTCATCAGAGTATGCTCGCTCTGCGTGCTCTTCAATGTCAAGGCCTGCCTCTTCTACCTTGGCCGATACTCTAACTCCGATTAGCTTGTCTATTACTTTCATTATTGCAAATGTTCCAAAGAATCCCATTGCTCCAGCCACTCCTACTCCCATAGCTTGAATGAGTAATTGCTGAGGATGGCCAAACAAGAGTCCGTTTGGACCGTTTGGATTTACCAACGTGCTTGCAAAAACTCCAATTCCTAATGAGCCAATTATTCCTGCTACACCGTGAACTGAGCTTACATCTAATGCATCGTCTATCTTGAGATGTTCCTTGAAGAACAGGACTGCAAGATATGATCCAATTCCAATTGCGATTCCAAGTACAAAGGCATGTTCTACACTAATGTATCCTGAAGCTGGTGTGATGCCAGCAAGTCCTGCAATTGCTCCGTTGATTGCAGCAATTACACTTGGTTTGCCAGTTCTCATCCATGAAAGTCCCACCCAAATTAATGCAGAAATCGATGATGCAATGTGAGTGTTGATGATTGTGTTTCCAGCTAAACTTCCTGATGCTAGTGCACTACCTGCATTAAATCCAAACCACCCAAGCCATAAAAGTGATGAACCTAAAACTGCAATTGGGATACTGTGTGGAATCATGATGGCTGGACCATAGTTGAGTCTTCTTCCAAGCACTAGGGCAGCTGCAAGTGCTCCCATGCCTGCACTGGTGTGTATCACAATACCTCCTGCAAAATCTACAACACCCATCTGACCAAGCCATCCGCCTCCCCAAATCCAGTGGACTAGGGGATAATAAATCAGTCCACTCCACGCTACGATGAAAATAACATATGCACTAAACTTCATTCTCTCTGCGATTGCACCAGTTAACAACAAGGGCGTAATTACTGCAAACATCATCTGGAATTTTGCAAATAAAACTCCTGGAATTGTAGGCGCGTAATGTAGGCCTGAGTCATATGGTACATTATTGAGGAATGTCCAATCCATATTTCCAGTAAGGCCCATTCCTGTGTCCGGTCCAAATGATAAACTAAATCCAAACGTAAACCACATAACACTGAGAATTGCTAATCCAAAAAAGATCTGCATGAAAATTGACACGGTATTTTTTCGTCGTAATAATCCTGCTTCAAACAATCCTAAAGCTGGGATCATCAATAGTACAAGGCTGGAAGCTATGAGCATCCAGGCTGTATCACCTGTGTCAATTGGCAAGATTTCTTTCTTAGAAAAGATGAAGTATAAAAAAATTTGTTTTTGTACAAGTTGTAAAGGATCAGAATTTTTCCATAAGATTTTTTAATATGTAATTTTATTTCCTTGCATCTTGCTAAAGATTGAAGTAGTACTCCCAGAAAATGAAATAAAATCCATTAGTGACGCACTAAAAAAATTATCAGTTGGTGGAATCACCGCATACAAAGGATGGGGCAGAGGAAAGACAATTGCTCGTGAAATACACGCATCAAAGGGAACCGAAGTCTTTACTCCTGAATTTGGAGAACGATTCATCATGGAAGTAATAGTGCCAGATGAAAAGAAAAATGAAGTAATTGCAGCTATTAGAGAATCCTGTAAATTTGGCAAAATATTTGTCACCTCAATTTCAGAAGCATATGATATCCAAACTCCTAAAAAAGACGAACAAGCTATCTAAAACTGTTCTATAACAAAAATATTATAGTACAAATTCATAATGGTTTACATGATACGAATTGATGTAGTTGTTCCACAAAATGATGTTCGAGCTATCAGTGATGCATTAAAAAAAATAGATGTGGGCGGAATTACTATTATGAAAGTTCGCGGAAGGGGTAAAACAGCTGCACCTGCATTACATGCAGCAAAAGGTACTGAAACATTCATTCCCGAATTCACGGACAAGTATATTGTAACTGTGATTGTAGAAGAGAAAGACGAAACTGAAGTGGTAAATATCATTCGCGGTAATACAAAAATTGGCAAAATTTTCATGTACGAACTTTCACGTGCAATAGATATTGCTACTGGCGCAGAGAATGAAAAGGCAATTTAGAATTTTTTCTCCCGTTTTTCAATGTCTGTATAATGTGGATATGATGACGGGTTGGATTGTAGTAAAGTCATACAATCTTACAAATACTAGGTCCGTAAACATAATGCAAGTAGGAATCTAGTTGAAATTAAAAAAATGTGACTGTAAATGTGGATGTACTCGTGATATATGTAGCAAATATTATGCACTGTGTATATTTTGCACACTAGGTAGCCACAAAACAAATTAAAAATTATTTAGACTAGTGTCTTTCTATCTTGTCATGAACTTATACTGTAAAACCCGATGTGTATGGTATGATCAAGGGATTGATGATTATTGTGATACCTTCAACTAGATTCCTAGTTTGTCTTGGTCTCGAAGTTCTTGCTCAATTCGCATCAAGCGTTTTACACGTTCTGTAACTGGAGGGTGTGTAGAAAAGAATCTTGCAATGGTTTGACCCGATATTGCAGGTATGATGAAAAATGCATTCATGCCTTCCATCTTTTTGAGTTGTGGAATAGGCGCAGTCTTTACCTCTCCGCTTATCTTCATTAGTGCACGGGATAGGTTCATTGGTTTGCCAGTGAGATAAGCACCGCCTCTGTCTGCTGCAAATTCTCGATATCGAGATATTGCTCGGATTATTAAAAAACTCAAGAACCAAACTATTCCGGCCACTATGAGGATGATGAAAGTATTACCACCTTGTTGCTGTCTTCCACCATATCCGTATCCTCCCCACATTGTGCTAAACATGGAAGACTGCATCAAATACCAAGCAATTGTGGAAAACAAACTGGCAAGTGTGATAATTGTAACATCTCTGTTTCTAATGTGGGTAATCTCATGTGATAAGACTCCCTCAAGTTCATCCTTGTCTAGGATTCGTAGTATGCCTGTACTTACAACCACTACTGATCTCTTGGGACCTTTTCCAGTTGCAAATGCATTTGGAACATCACTTGTCATTATTCCTACTTTGGGTTTTGGAATGTTTGCTTTTTGAGCCAAGTTCTCTATTATTTGGTGTAGTGCAGGATATTCTTCCTTAGTTGTGATCTTGGTTCCAGTACTCCATAGTACTATTCTATCCGAAAAGAACCATTGTGCGCCAACCATTAATCCAGCAATCATTGCAATTGGAAGAATACCTAATCCAAAATACATGGCAATGAAGCTTAAAAATCCAAGATAGATTATAGTAAGAGCAAAAAAGCTTATCGCCATCCTAAAAGTTAGTTGTAAATCTCTATGCATGTTGGCATGTTGTAATCTTGTTCATAATTTAAAACTTGAGAATTATTCTCTTTGGTTAATCTTGTGAGAAAAAAGATCTACAAATATTCTACTGGTTAGAAAATTCGTTTGAAATGTTTAGTCTGCTAATGATTATGATGGATTTAGATTTTAAAATGAGGTCTTGTCTTTACAGATAGTACTATGGTAGTTACGATAGCTAGTGCAAATATTATAACTGATAATGAACCAAATTCTGGAACTGATGGAATTGTGGTATTGGACTGATTTGTGGTGTTTGAAACAGGTTGTGATTGGCTAGGTGTGAAACTAAATGTTGTCTTGGCAGTTTTATCTGATCCACCATATGTTACATCAATTTCATATGTGCCTGTAGATTTCCAGAGATTTCCTCCGGCAATTACTTGAGTGGAATAGGTATTGTCTGCAGTTGGACTTACCTGTGCAATGTATACAGGTGTTTGATTGTTATCTCTAATTATGACTGATATTGGTATGTTGAGCTGATCAACTACCGTACCTGATATGATCATGGTGTCGCCGTCAGCATAAGATGTTTTATCAGTTGATACCGTGATTGGAGCTTGTGCAGTTGCTGCCATGAATGAAATTGTTAAAAACGCAATGGCAACAAGTGATATTTTTGAATTTATTGCCATCATGAGTATCTTTATTGTTTAATATTTAAGATTTGATTCTTTTAGATCTGCGTGTGCCCTCATGAGTTTCTCAATCATATTCTCTAAATGTGGTAAAAACAGACATGTGTGATTTTATCCACATTGTCTGTCCTTGACATGGTGATCTTAAAATAGAATATTATTCGAGGGTTACCATGCAAGGGTCAAACGCACTTGATAATTATGATGCAGTAAAGGCAAAAAAATCGCTAAAAATGTTGCTTACTGATAAGAGTAATGAATTTCGCGAATTATCTCATGGCATAGGGTATCCCACTTCTAACACTGACTGGGAATCTATAATTCTAAATTTCTGTCTAGACTTTAGTGACTGTTTCAAGGCCTGGTCAAGCAAAGATCTCGATGCAGATCACATGCAAGTGCACAAATGTAATACTATGATGAGACAAATTGGTCTTGGCAAATCTAACATGACTGAAGTTACACATCTGGAAAATATTGCATATAGAATTGCTGAAGATTTTAAATCAATTTACAAGAGAATAGAATAGATTTTCTTTAGATGTGTGGTATCTAAAACCTGGAAAATATTTTTTAAAACACTTGTCTTGAATTTATCCTTCTGAGGCAGATTTTCCGCCGTCAACATTGAGAATTACTCCGGAAATCCATCTTGCCTCATCTGATGCTAGATATATTGCCGCATTTGCCACATCTTCTGGTTGTCCTATTCTGTTTATTGGTTGTTTATCTTCTAGTATTTTTCTTGCTTCTGGGTAATCAAGATATGACTTGATCATTCCTGCATTGACTATTCCTGGATTGATGCAATTGCATCGAATATTTTTTCTTGCATATTCTACTGCTAATCCTTTGGTAAACATGTTTATCGCTGCTTTTGTTGTACAGTATACTGTTAGGTGAACCTTCGGTATTGCTCTCTCAGCTGAGATTGAACCTATGTTTATTATGCTTCCACCGTTTTTGTTTTCAAGCATTTTGATTATGACTGATTTTGTTATCCTAAATGTACCAAACATGTTGATGTCAACTAGAGAGTTCAAGTCTTTTTCTTGCATTTGATGAAAATGTATTGGATCCGTGATTGTTCCGGCATTATTTACTAGAATGTCAATTTTTCCATGATGATCTATTATCTGATTTACAGTCTGAATGACTTGAGCTTCATTTGTAAGATCGCATGCAATTGCAGCAGTTTTTGAAGAGTAATTTGTAATTGATTTTCTTACTTGTTCTAGTTTGTCAATTTGTCTTCCAAGTAAAACTACTTTGGCTCCTTCTTCTACAAACTTTTTTGATATTTCTAATCCGATGTCGCTTGAAGCGCCAGTGACAACTGCTACTTTGTCTTGTAGCCGCATGTATGGTATTAGTGATTATACTATATGAATAATGAGTATGAATTTCATCAGCTGGTTTTATTTTTTGATATTTTTTGGATTTCTTGCGTAACTAGAGGCAAAAAGGCTCCTACGTCAGTTACTATGCCAAGTGCTTGCCATGTTCCTCGGTCCATGAGTTTTGTTACCGTTGGCTGACTAATGTCTACTACAATTACCTTCACATCAGCTGGCAACATATTTCCTGTGGCAATAGAGTGAAGCATTGTTGAAACCATGATGACAAGTTTCGCATCCTTGACAATCTCTTTGTATTTACGTTGCGCTACTGTCATGTCTGTAATAACATCTGGTAAGGGACCATCATCTCGTAGTGAGCCTGCAAGGACAAAAGGTACCTTGTTTTTTACACACTCGTACATTATGCCTTTTTTCAATACTTTCTTTTCTACCATCTTGCGAATTGAGCCTGCCTTGAAGACTGCATTTATTGCCTGCATGTGATTTCTATGACCTCTTACTGCAAGTGTACCATCTTGAACATTCATTCCAAGTGATGTACCAAGAGTAGAATATTCAATGTCATGAACAGCAAGTGCATTTCCTGCAAGAACTGCGTTGATGAATCCTAGTCTTATCAATAATGAAATTGAATCTGATGCTCCGGTGTGTATGATTGCAGGTCCTCCAACTAGAACAATTTTTCCGCCTTGTTTTTTTATCTTGTAAATATCCTCAGCAACTTTTCTTGCAATGTGTTGTGTTGGTCTTTCGCTTGAACTTCCACTGCTCATGAATTGAAATAGATTTACTCCTTCTCTTGGTCTCTCAGGTGGAGTTACACGTATCCCTTTTTCGCCTACAATTATCCTGTCACCTTTTTTTATGTCCCGGATTGGAGTACAGGATGCCCTGTTTTCTTTTACAATGATGCATTTGTCCATCATCATGTTTTCAACTCGAATCCATTTTCCCTTGTGGAAAATTTCAGTATGGTTGTTAGTTGTACTGTAAAAATCGTCTGGCATTACCATGTCTTTTTGTGCTTGTTTTAATGAAATCTCTTGTTGAATTTTTGAGGTTGCACCTTCTCGGTATACAGCCTCTAAAATCTTGTCCAAATGCTCCTGAGATTGGCCTTGGATTGAAAGTTTTGCGTGACTCGCATCTTTTTTATGTTTTCCAATCTTGAATTCATGAACTTGAAATTCCCCCTTTAGGTCCATTATGACATCAAAGATCTTTGTCAAAATCATGGAATCAATGAGATGTCCCTTAACCTCTATGTCATGAGAAAACTTCTTTGTCATTTCCTAAAATGAATGGGTTGTACTAATTTAATCTTGATGCTAATTGGTTATGTTATGGTATCATTAAACTGGGAGGACTACATCCCCTTTGTGCTCCTCGATATTGTCTGATCTTAATCTGGCAACAATGGCTTCCTTTCGCTCTGTATCAACACTTCTTACAAGAGCTTTTGAAATTCCATTTTTATCACAAATTACTATCATGTATCCCGTAGAATCTGTTAAAACATATCCTCCCACGTCATTTAAAACTGCATAGAGATTTTCCTGGCCTACTGGTTCCCACACATTGGTCTTGTTATCTCGTAGTGCCAAGGCAGGCATTGCTTGATCGTTGCACAATGTATTGAGATACTCACGAGCTTCTTTGACTCGTTTCTCTCCCATCTTAAGTGCCACAAAATATTGCATGATTGAAAAACTGATTCTTGTTATTTATACGATAGTGTATCAAGTATGTCTACAAGCTCTTTTGACTTGATCTCTTTTTTTGCAGAATCAATGAATATGCCAAGTTTTTCATTTGAAAAACCCTCTGAAGAATATTTTACAGCTTGAATGGCCATCTCAAACTTGTCAATCTCGTGAAGTAAAACAGATTCTTTTGTGTTTACTAGAGTATATTCATTCCATATGTTTTCATATTGTTGTGCGATATTCTCTGGCAGTTTTGCAAAAATTTCATTCATCGCTTCATCTTCGGCAGTTTTTTTATTCTCCTTTGAGATTTCATCTGGCATGAAATCTCCTATAATTGATTCTGCCAGATCATGAAGAAGAGCCATCTTGAGAATTTTTCCAGTATCAAGACTATGTATATCTGACAAGACCATGGCCATAATTGCGGTTCCGTAAGAATGATCTGCCACGGATTCGGGATGTTCTATGCCTACCTTACTCTTCCATCCTTTACGTGGTACTCTTTTGAGCTCTGATGCAAGATAAAAAAAGTCAAACAACATCTAAGAGTTATGTGAACTGCATCCGTTTTAATCTTTGAATATTTGAAATTTTTATCGGATAATCGTGCAAACAAGATTAAAATGGCAATTGTGATACAATCACACATCTATGAAAATTTATACTAAAACGGGGGATGATGGAACTACTGGCCTTATTGGTAACAAGCGTGTAAAAAAATCACATCCTAGAATTGCATCGTATGGCATGGTTGATGAGTTGAACGCATCTATTGGTATGATTTTATCATCAAAACTGGGAAAAGACATTCGTGACTTGCTGACAACAGTTCAAAATGATCTTTTTGTGGTTGGTGCAGACCTTGCAAATGCGAATTTAAAAAATAAATCAAACAGGGTTACGCCTAAAATGGTATCTTACTTGGAAAAAGAGATAGACAGACTTGAGGAAAAATTATCTCCAATAACATATTTTATTTTGCCTGGTGGTGATTTGATTGCCTCACAAATTCATCTGGCGCGAGCAATTTGTAGGAGGGCAGAAACAAACATGGTACACTTGTCAGAATCTGAGGACATTAACAACTCATGTTTAATCTACATGAATAGATTATCTGATCTTCTTTTTGTAGTGGCACGAACAATAAACAAAAGAAAAAAAATTTCTGATGTTGCATGGAAAAAGTAAGAGACACACTTTAATTCCCCTGGAATTGGATAGTGAAATGTGCCGCCGTAGCTCAGCCCGGGAGAGCACTCGGCTGAAGACCGAGCTGTCGCATGTTCAAGTCTTGCCGGCGGCACCTTTTAGTTCTAATATTTACCTGATTGATTTAATCACGTGTTGTTTTCTAATGTTTTATGCCTACTAATTCTAAATTTATCGTTGGCAATTGATTGAAATATTTTATCATACAAGATTATCTCATATTGATTTTCTTGTACTGTTTGAGTGTAATTGTATTTGTGACAAGCAGTAATACTTGCAAGATGTAGCCTCCAACAATTAACACAATTGCATTGTAAAATGGATGTAATGTGGACATGATCTCCAAATGTTTCGGCGAGGCAGTATTTCCTATTATTACTATGCCTGCAATTATGAAATTTGGAATGTATGCATATCTGAAATTTTTTAATGAGAGTATTGCAAGTGTTATAAATGATGATTCTAACGCAATGGCTTGGATGAAAAACTTTGGATCTCCTAGTGGTATGCCAAAGGCACCGACTATGCATATTGATACAAGAACAGAAACTAGATATTTTTGAGCACCATTCATTTTAATTTCAATCTTGGTTTGATGTTTAATAAAATTAATTGTGTCTATTGAAATCCAAAACATGTCTTAAATATGGTATTTTTACAAGAGATTTTGGATACAAAATGAGTTTATCTGAGGATACCATAAATTATTGCAAAAAAATATTGGCGCTTGATACAAAGATTAGATTTGCCGGTAAAATTGTGGATGAAGAACTAGTATCTACAGCAAGAAAGGATGGGGTTGTTCCTCTACTTGACAAGGATCTTGCTGCATTAGCACATCATCAGGTATCCGTAAAGGCAATGATGGACAAGATGTTCACAGATAAACTTGGAAATACTGATTGGATTGTAGAATCTAAAGGTAAAGTGAAATTATTGACTATATTCCAAAAAGATGGAATACTAATTCTTTCAACAGAGCCAACATCTGATCACCATGGAATAATTGAAAAAATAAAGAATCTCAAGTAATATCACTATTCTATAACATACGAAATTCGGCTTTTTTCCTTAATTTGTAATGAAATTATTTGGTAATGCTATAATGAGACAAGTTTAAAAGGACGATGTTACTTGTTGGATAATCGTCTTATGACAAAGGACAAGAAAAAAGAAACCAAGAAGCCCGCAAAAAAAGAGGTCAAGAAAAAGGACTCTTCCAAAAAGGAAGTAACGAAAAAGGAAGTTCCAAAGACTAAATCAAAAGAGAAGACTAAACTAAAAGAGGATCTAGTTCAAGAAGATGACGGCATAATTGTTGTCGAAGATGATACAGGTCTTGACAAGGAAGCAGAACTAGAGGCAAGAAAAGCATACTTGGAAGAAGCACGCTCACAAGAAGCAAGTGACGATTAAATTTTTCCTATCTAATCCTCTTTGATCAAAAAGACTTATCCGTGATTATGTCAATACAGGTATAATGAGATCTCTTTGTTTGATAACTGTAAAGCCTGGCAAAGTTGATCCTGTTATAGCTTCTTTGAAAAAAGCAAGGAAAATACTTCGAGAAATAATGGTTGTGACAGGAAGGGCCGACATTGCAGTTGTTCTTCAAGGTACAATTGATGAAATCAACAACATTGTGATTGATTTTAAAAAAATAAAAGAAATTGTTTCAACGGAGACTCTGATTGAAGTGGAGGTAGATATGGGTTGGTCAAAGCCGTAGTCCTAGTAAAATCTCCAAAAAAGCTCATAGCTGCAAGACTTCGTCTGGTAAAGTCGGTCTATGATTCCTTTGCTGTAAGCGGCCAATTTGATGCAGTGGCGCTCATCGAGGTCAAGGAATTGTCGTCAATAAAAGACGTTACAACAGAAATCCAAAACATAAAAGGTGTAGAACGTACTGAAACAATGGTTCAGGTAGTCTAGTTTTACCATAATCTTTTAACGCTACGAACGCTTTACTGTTTACATGAATATTAGACACCTTGGAAGTGTAATTCTTGCAGTCTCGGACCTGAACAAATCTCTGAAATTTTATAATGAAGTGATTGGATTGCCAATCAAAAATAGCAGAGAAAACTGGGTAGAATTGGCAAAAGAGGGTGCTACTGTCATACTACATCCTGCAAGCAAACCAATCAATACTGGAACGTCTATTGAAAATGGAATCGTAATTGGATTGGTTGTAGGAGATATCGAGTCTGCAGTAAAAGAACTCAAATCAAAAGATGTCACAGTCTATAGGGACATTGTCTCTCACAAGGCAGGCAAAAACTGTATTGTGCTAGATCCTGACAAGTATATGGTGTCATTGTTTGAGCCTTCATTTGATGATGGTGCAAAACAAGCCCGTGGTTTCCATGGATTTGCTCCACTCTAAATAATTTTTTTAATTTTTGCAATAATTTTGTTTATTGCATCTGGGGTTGCTATCTTGTTTACTGATGTATAGTAAATGCCCTCTTTTCTTTGGAATATGATTATTGTAACCTTATCATGTCTTAATACTGCGCTATCCATATTTCCGATGGCCAAGCTTGCCTTGTTTCGCATTGCAAGCATTGTGGAAACAAGGAAAAATTCATTTCTTGCAGGCTCGTTTGATAACAAGACATCTAGTCCCGGTCTGAATATTCCAGTCAAAGTTCTTCCATATTCATTTATCAGTCCTACATATCTAATTGATTTTGATAATTCCATTATGTCTTGACATTTTTTTCTATGTTGTGCTATCTGTTCTGCCCATTTTTGATTGGGTGTCTTTTGCATGATTATGATAGAAAGTTTATGCTTTATAAAAGTTGGAAGTTACTTTTTCTTTTCTTTGCCGAGGTTAGATTTCAAAGACAAGTTTTCTTTTCGTAGTTTGTCATTTTCCTCAGTTAGTGTATCAACTGCATGCATTGCAGAATGCATTGGATGACCTGGCATGAATCCATTTGGTGTCATGTTAAACAAGCCTGCAGCATATCTTTGAAACATTGTATGATGAGCTGAAATCTTACTTGTTATCATGTCAGCGTCTTTGACTATGCTGTCTTTTACCATTCCAGCACTAGCAATTCCCTGTGGTGGATTTGCTCGTGGTGGCAGTCTTGGGAATGCAAATGGAGAATTCATCATATCAATTGGATGTCCAAAAGTTTCCATCATTTTCCTGACATCATAAGGCCACATGAGTAGAATTCTTGTCGTCCTCTATTTCATGTTTACTCACAAAACTACGCATTAGATATAGCAAGGTGTCAAGTACTGGTCATTTTTTATCAAATTCTATCGATCTCTGATCCTTATAGAATGGTCTGATCGACACTAGATTAATGTCAAAAACAGTATTAATGCATTGCATAAAATGTAAAAAAAATATCAGTTCAATGGATTTGTACAAAATTGTAATGTATATTGTTGATCAAAAGTTTACAGATCATCACTATGAACATGTAGAATGCCCGGATAAATTCACTATCTAGGCGTGCATTGCGTAAACTCTGTAGATCATACCCGTCTTCTTGTCTTGATATGACCATCTGTTGTCAGACCATTCAATTCGCTCAAAAAGACTTTTGAGTGATGGATGAAGTTTATCATAAACATCCTCTCCAATTAAGATCTGATTTGGTTTTGAAAGTGCAGTAATTTTTGCTGCGATGCTCACCGCAGGACCGAGAATATCTACATGTGATCTGACCTGGTCTGAACCATATCGCACAATCACATTTTCACCAAAATCCATGCCAATCTTTACACGCAATTCTGGGTAATCATATTCGCTAAGTATGGGGTTTATTCCACGTTCGATTACATCTATCATCGTTCTTGCACAGTTTACTGCACTGTCTGATACCACCAGTGGGCTTTCTTCTGCAATGAAATACCCTATCACTGCATCTCCAACATATTTTAGGACATATCCTCCATGATGGCGTATTACGGATCTCATTTCTTGTGAAAAGGAGCTGAATTATTATCCCAAGTTTTTCTGGTGGGAGTTGTAATGCCATATCAGTTGAGCCCACCAAGTCTACAAACATGACAAGCATGTGCAATTTTTGTGCAACATGTTTTCGCAAAAATGTATCTGATTCGTCTACTGAATAATCATACTCGTATCCTTTTTTGAGGGAACTCCATACTCTTTTTTGAGTCTCCTTGATCAAACTTTCACTATCTAGGGTGCCTGTCTTACCTCCGCCCAGCATCATATCTATGATGTTTTTGGTGGTTGTACTTTCATCCTGGATTTTCTCTGGTTCTTCACTCATTTTTTGTTCACTCTAATGGGAAATTGACCCCACAAACGGGACATACTCCTCTTTCTCCCTTGTATTTTATATCAAAGTATTGTATTACTTCCACGTTACAGTTCCAACAGACTATTTTCTTATAAGACGATTTTTTCACTTGTCAATCTCTAATAAAAAATGGTTTTATAGAGTATTTAAAGTGCATACCGATTTTATGTGGAAGATTTAGGAAATAGACTGATGCAAATACCTGTCAGTAATCCAGATCCTTTCATAAAATCCATGAGTGACAAAGCCGAAATAATCAGAGCCTCATTTTTGGACCACATTACTGCCCTTACAAAAAAAGTTCCCCTAAAGGTCATGTTGGGGGATGGTACTGTAACAGACCAAGAATCCTTTGATCCTGCACTTGTAAGAAAGTTTTTTGAAAGTGTCTTAAAAAGAATGCCAGAATGGAGTAATCAGGGAGTGTCTGCAACTACTGAAAAAGATTTACGAAGAAGTTTCATAAAATTTGAGATACAAGAAGGGAATTATCTACTTTCTTCACACATGTCACTACAATACCACGCATTATTGTTTTACAGGCTTGATCATCGTGTTATTGAGATCCAAAAAGAACTATCTGACATATCTGACATGATTGCAAAACTTCAGGTTCGAGTAGGGCCAGAAAATGACAAGATAATAGAAGAAAAACTGAGAACTGAAGGATATCAGGGAATGGACGAACAAAAACTATTTGAAGTGTTGTTTAATCGTGAAGATATTACACAAGATATTGTGAAAACAATTGAAGCGTCACATGCAGAGCATACTAAATTAGTGGAAAATAGGGACAGACTGTTTGGCGAACTGGATAACCTGCTCATAGAGGTATATCATACCACTCCTGTACTAATTGATGAAAATAAAATGATCGCAGCAGAGGAAGGATGTCTGTGCAATTTTAATTTGGAATATCTAAAGAACAACACAAGGCAAGGCAACATTAACCTCACAAGGATTTCTGAGCAGACAAAGACAAACCTTCTTGCATTGCTTGATAGTATCATAGAAATTTTGAAAAACTAAAAAATTGTTTATATCATAGTATTTTCAAAAATCTCATATTATTAGTCAAGGGGCCAGAACTGCACACCACGGCGCAAAGTTTGGGGAGTTGACACCATGTGGCCTTTCTGACCTCCTTGACTTAGATCTGACATCTTCTCAGAATATTATTTAGCCCTTTTTGATCCCTGAAAATTTTGTTAATTTATGATACAAGTATCTAGTTTTCGTTTAAAATGTACGGAAATTATATGAAATACATACCACTTTTTTGGTTCACATGGTTCAACAAGCCAAATATACCAAGATATGCCTGAAAATTCTATTGAACGTCACTTTTGAAGATATAATAAAATCTCAGAAAATACAACGTAATGTAATTCGAAGAACACCGCTTGAAAGATCACATTCGTTTAGCATGATGACTGGCTCTAACATATACCTAAAATCAGAATTTCTACAAAAAACTGGCTCGTTCAAGTTCAGAGGTGCTTATGCAAAGATTGCAAGTCTTTCAAAAGATGAAAAGAAAAAAGGAGTGATAGCTGCATCAGCTGGAAATCATGCACAAGGTGTAGCTTATGCATCATCGCTTGAAAAAATATCGTGCACAATTGTAATGCCTGTGACGGCCTCACCTGCCAAAGTCTCTGCCACCAAATCATATGGTGCAAACGTAATTCTTGAAGGTGCAATCTACGACGAGTCTTCTGCCAAGGCTGCAGACATTGCACGAAAAACAGGAGCTACAATTGTTCATGCTTTTGATGATGAAACAGTAATAGCTGCACAAGGTGTGATAGGACTTGAAATAATGGAGGATCTCCCAGATGTGGATGAAATTTATGTTCCGATCGGTGGTGGTGGACTAGCAGCTGGAATACTAAAGGCAGTCAAGACAAAAAAACCAAAAGTAAAGGTAATTGGTGTACAATCATCTGGTTTTCCTGCAATGAAAAAATCATTTGATGTTGGCAAGTTACAATCTGTTGTAGGTCACAGAACTATAGCTGATGGTATATCTGTAAAAACGCCTGGTCATTCTACATTTAAAATCATAAATGAACTGATTGATGATATTGTTCTTGTTGATGATTCATCCATAGTGAAGACCATGTTCCTACTAATGGAAAGATCAAAGACGGTAGTAGAACCCGCAGGTGCTGTTGGTCTTGCATACTTGCTTGACAAAAAACCCGCCAAAGGTAAAAAGGTGGTTACAATTCTATCAGGTGGAAACGTGGACATGTATCTACTTGGTCAGATTGTGGCAAAAGGCCTAACAGAAATGGGAAGGATGGTAAAGATCTTTATCCTTTTGACTGACAAACCCGGTGCTCTAAAGGAGGTAATTGACCAGATATCCTCTCTGAGTGTAAATATTGTAGATGTAATTCATGACAGGCTAAGCTCAAGTATACCTGCAGGTACTGCCGGAGTAACACTAAGCCTTGAGACACAGGACTCTGACCACGCTGAACAACTGATAAAATTCCTCAAAAAGAAAAATGTTCAATTCAAAGTAGTTACCTAGGGAATAATTTCATCTCAGATTTGGTTTGTCAGATTTGATTAGCTAACGAGAAAATGTTGAATGCTAAAACTATTCCAACAAAAATACATGCAATTACAGTTGTTATCTTTCTGTTGACAAATTCTCCCATTAGTTTTTTGTTCATTGTCAATATGACCACTGGTATAACTGCAACTGGTATCAACAAACTAAGAATGAACTGACTGTATACCAGTATGTGCAAAGGATCAAAACCAAGCAGTACTGCTATAGTGGTAGGGATTACATTGACAAATCTTGTAATTATTCTTCGTAGCCATGCATTGACTTTTTTCCCCAAAAACCCCTCCATTATTATCTGACCTGCTAATGTTCCTGCAGCTGATGATGCAATGCCTGATGACAACAAGGTAATTAGAAAGACTATTCCAGCAGATGCTCCGAACAAGGGAACAATTGTTTTGTAGGCTTCAGCAATTGATGCAATTTCAGAGTTGTGTGGATAAAATGCAACTGCTGCCATTAGCAGAATAGCGGCATTTACCAAGGCAGCTATTGTAAGCAAAAATATGGTTTCGGCAAGATGCATTTTTCGCATTTTTTTTCTCTCCTCTAATGTTTTGCCGCTTGCTCTCTCTTTTGTAAGAAAAGAATGCAAAAATACGACATGAGGCATGACAGTAGCCCCTATGATGCCGACTGCAACAAACAGAGCACTTGCATCTGCAAAGTGTGGGAAAAATGAGCCTGATATTATCCCATGAATATTTGGCGGTGCAATCAACATTTCATATGCATAACCAAAGCTAATAGTTGAAACAACAATCAAAAAGATCTGCTCCAATAGGCGGAATCTCCTTGAAGTAAGGGCCAATATGATGATGACATCTGCAGCTCCAAATATTGCAGCATAAATCATCGGTACTCCAAATAACAGGTTCAATGCAATGACTGTGCCAAGATATTCTGCAAGGTCAGTTGCTGCTGCTGCTACTTCTGCGCTTAACCAGTACGGGATGACAAATAACTGTCTACCTAGTTTTTCTCTCAAAATTTCAGCCAAACTCTTCTCTGTTGCAATTCCGAGTTTTCCAGACATGTACTGCATCAGCATTGCAATTGCACATGAGAGCCATACCACCCAGAGCAAGGAGTATCCAAAAGCCGCACCGCCTTGTAGGTCTGTTCCATAATTTCCGGGATCCATGTATCCAATACTTACAATTAGTGCAGGTCCGGAATATGTGATGAATCTTCTAAGAAAACCTGTGAAACGAGATATTTTTGAATCTGGAGTTAACATTATAATGATTCCACGGAAATCTTCTCATCATATAAAAGTTAGCTAAGGCTAAATTATTTAGTACGATCTAACTTTAAAAAATCAGTTTGCATAATGATTAATAGACAATAAAATAAACGACAACAAGTTGGTCTCAAAAAACAATTGGAAAGGAAAATCTTTTCTTACGTGGGCTGACATTGAGTTACAAGTACGAATCCTTTGTACCAAGATAAAAAAGACTGGCTTTGAGTTTGATGTGATTGCTACTATCTCTCGTGGAGGCCTGGTTCCAGCGCGACTTGTTGCAGATAATTTTGATATAAAAAAAATACTTGTAGACAAGAAAAAAATCCCAGATAAGACATTATTTGTTGATGACATTTATGATTCTGGAGATACATTTCAGGAAATATTCAAGATTACCGATAAACCTGCAAAATTTTTGTATGCTACTATGATGGCAAGAACTGGAGTAAAATATCCCAAACAACTAGTCTATGCCAAAAAAACACTTGGCTCTGAATATGTTGTATTTCCATGGGATGTGTTAGAATACAAAAGGACCCTGAAATCAATTAAAGATTAAGTATTGCCATATTGTTAAAATGTCATGAATCCGTTTGCATGTTCTAAATGCTTTGTAGGCTATAGACCTGGTGAACTCATACAATGTCCCAAATGTAGTCAAGAGTTCTGCGGTACGTGCTTTAAACAGCACAGCCATTAAGTAAATCAAAAAAATAAGTAGTGGTCTTGAACCAATATATTGTAATGGAATTTGGTGGCGATGATGTTGATACTCTTGCACTGATGTTTGACAAGTTACAGTATATTTTTCGCGGATATGACCAATACATTTTAGCATTTACAGAGATGCAGGAACTCTACAAACAAGGCAAGTTGAATGAACGAGACTATTATTATGGTATGACTGATGCAGTTCTCAAATATTCTGCATTGGAGTTTCTTGGGTTGAAAGCCATGTTTGAGATAAAAAAAGCACTAAATCGAATGAATAATGCCTTATTGTCACCTCGACCCTCTCCTAAACCGGCATCTGGAACGTCACAATCCGGACCTCAAAATTCAGTTGCTTCGTTTATTGCAGCAAAAACATTACCTGGGAGGGATGAAATCATGACTGCCATGTCTGGTAATGGGAGAAAATGTACATCTTGCGGCAAGACTGCATCAAATATGGCAAAGTTTTGCACAACATGCGGCAACAAAATGTAAGTTAATTAATTTCTTGGAAAATTCAAGAACTAAATAATCCTACTTTGAAAAATAAATCTGGATCGGTAGTCTAGCCTGGTTAGGATATCGCACTCACACTGCGGGGGTCGCTGGTTCAAATCCGGCCCGATCCACTCTTTACACGTTCTTTATTACGATCCGCTACGCACGAATTCTGAATTTCGATGAAAATTGAATTAAGCGATATAGAATCGGTGGAAAAGAATCCACTGGAATTATTCTATGAAGGGCTAAAATCGCCCGCTACAAAGGATCGCTATACTAGAATCTTGAATCATACTCTCTGTGTTGTCTTTGAAATAGTTCTGACGGGAACATTCGAAGAGCGAGCATCAGAGCTTGTCAAAAATTCCAAGATAAAACCAGACTGGGCCATGAATTTACTGTTAACATATTCTAAGAAGCTAAAGGAGAGAACCAAGCTACCCAAAGATGATCCAGGATATCTCAATCCTAGTTCTTTTGGTAATTTCTTCAAACCATTAAAGAAACTGTTTGACATGAACGGTGTACCTGTAGTTTGGAAACGAGTCTATGCTACATATCCGGAGCTTAACAATCAGAGTAGCGGTAGGTGATACACTAGAGATGAGATTAAGACAATCTTGGAATTTGCTAATGGTTCGATAGACAAGGCAATCATCCTGATTGCGTCAAGCTCTGGAATTAGAGAAGGCGGCATGAATCTAAAATGGGAAAATGTTATGCCAGTTTACAAAGTTGATGACAAATTACTGTTGGAAATAACAGAATCTCAAGTAAACAAGGCTAGAGTGGTTTGCGGAATATTACAAATCTACGAAGGCACGCCAGAATATTATCCAGCATTTATCACACCTGAAGCTTATGATGCATTGATGAAATGGAAAACTACTTGGGAGATTGAGATAGGAAGACAAGTGAGGCCAACAGATCCGATATTTATCAAAGAAGAAAAGGGACGAGACGGTGAGTCCAAGAGGCCAAGCAAGATACCAATCATGCTCAAACCTACTGCAATCAAACAAAGAGTAACTAGAATTTTAGTAGAATCTGGCTATAGAACTCCACTTCAGAAAGGCAAGAGAAGACATGAGGTTCCTACGATGAATGGTTTTAGACGATTCCATAACAAGACAAGCAAAGAAACAGTATCAGAAGATTCCGCGTTGAGTGCATTAATCAAAAAAGAGTACATGATGGGTCATACTGGCTTGGTAAAACTGGACAGGAATTACTTTCAATCACATGTCTTGGAATTGGTAGAAGAGTATCTTAACGTAGTACCACATCTTACAATTAGTAACGAAGAAAGGAACAAGATTGTGATCAAGACTCTGAAATCAGAGAAAGACAAGGCCTTGGAAGATGCAGTAAATCTAAAACTTCAATTTGCAAAACAAATTAGAGACTAAAATAGACAGATTGGAGATATGGAAGCAAGACTGAAGGGTTTAGAATCAAAGGATAAAAAATGAAAGGCCCATCTATCGTGAATTCTTGGAATGTTGAAACTGAAAATTGATAATTCTGAAATTGGATGTCTAAATGACTCTGTGCGGGTCTAGATCCTCAACTATTGATCATGATCATATTTTCATATGTATTGGAAAACCCCAGAGTCATTTTATACTGGATGTGTTTCAGATTAAGGATGACAACTGAACTCTATCACTGTTTCAAACCTGGTGATATACATATTACTCCTGGTATGTCAAATCTAAAAAAAGACTTGGTCGATCTTATAGATGGAGGCAAAAAATTAATTTTATTATATGGTCCTGAGGGTACCGCTAAATCAAGTTTGGCTCAATATGTTGGGAAAATAAAAAATCTGAATACTATGTTAGTGAATTGTGCGGCTGTTTGGGAATTTGATAAACCAAGAATGGGGTTGAAACAGATCATGACTGATTCTGATTCTTACGACCTCATTATACTTGATGAAATTGATGCTTTTTCAATAGATCGTAAAAATAAAAAAATGCAAAACGACGAACTTTATCCAATGGTTCTAATGTGCATGAATTTTTTAAGTCGATTAAAATCTGCCAATAAAATAGTTATTGCTACTACTAATTGTAGATCTCTTTTGGATGGAGCAGTAAAAAGACGACTTGAAAAAATGTTTGTGTGTTTGTTGGATTATGAAGATCGTGAATCTCTACTGTTAGAATATTATGAAACGAAAAAGAAACCAAATCATCTACACAAGGTGGTTGAACTTTGTGAGGGATATGAGGCTGACAAAATGTTTAGGTTTTTGGAGAGGGTTGATACCTCAACTAAAGGGAAAGGATTTCCTAGATTAGAAGTTTTTAAGGAGGCACGTGCTATTGTTAAACCTACAATGACAAAAGACGAAATTGATAATTATAAGAAGGAGCATGAAAAAGATGGTTAGCAAATTGAACACATTAACTGAGAATATTGATGACGTAAATGCCGAAGATCTATTGGGTGGCATGTTTGGTCGTCATATGCAGGGTTTACCAGTAAAGATTCTAAAGAAAGATTTTGTATTCAAAATGACTCGTCGATTAATAGGTATTGCAACACATAGCATAAACTGTATTTCAATAACAGGCGCATTTATGCAAGAAATACCAGAGTCAATTTGGAAAAATGATGACATAACCAAGAAGATTTTACTATATGATTGTAAGCGGGAATCTGTTGGACTCAAAAAGAAATCAGTATCGAAACCTGTAATACCTGATAACTTAGATATTGATGAAAAATTACTTCGATATGAAAAATGGCATAGAATCCTGGAAGCCAATAGGGATAGTGTAGAAATACGAATGTACTCTACAACTCCTTGGATTCGAGGAACATTTGTAGATGGCAGATATGGTGTATTTCTAATGCCATTGCATCTTACTGGAGGTAAGGAATCCATAACATTCTATTCTTACGATCATCGAGTAATTGAAAATTTAACTCAGGTATTTGATAACGTATGGGATGATAGTAGAACAACTGACTTTAGTAAATACTATAAAACACTACAGCGACAATCTGGCTAGATTGTACTAAAGTTACATTCTACTCTTGTTCTCTTGTAATGCTGGACAGTGGGCTGATGGATGGATTTCTGATGATGACTTTTTGAGAGGAATATAATATTTGATTAATAATAGAATAATGTGAATCTAGGTATGGATGATATACTAATACCAAAAGATAAACTACAAGAAGGATTCGAATTAGAAAAAAATCAAATTAAGACACTGTTAAAAAGTAGTAGAATATTATATTCTAAGAAAAAATACTCAGTGGCTTTATCACTTTCAATACTGGCATATGAAGAAATTGCAAAATTACAAGTATTAGAAAATCATATTAAAAAACACACCGATGGCATATCCAAGAAGGAATGGAATGCACTCGTTCGAAGTTCTAAAAACAAAGGTGTCCATGAAACAAAACTTGGAAAAATATACCGCGATGGCGTTAATCACATAAAAGAAATTGGAATGGATTCGTATTATGCGTCATCTAGATTTCTTGCTAATACTGGTGCATTGCCTCCCAATGTGCCATACTCGCAAGTAATACAAGAGAATGACTCTTCTCTTGATAACTTGGAAAAACTAAATGCTGTTAAACAAGACTGTTTCTATCTTAATTGGAAAAATAATGACTGGTTTATTTTTAATCAATTAAATGAAAATGAACAAGAATCAATGTGTTATATTGTAACTTTCATATCACAACTTATGTTCAATACTTTTCTGACTTCGATGAAATTTCCAGCTGTACCGATCAATCCTCGAGATCCCATTCATCAGGAATACGTAAATGATCCAATTGTCAAAGAGACCAATGTGCTAGAACATAAAGTTCACACTCCTGAATTTGTGAAAAAAAATTTGATATTCTTAGATATTTTAGATACCGTATACAAAGAAAATTCCACATCAACCAATTAGTGATATCATGAACCCTTCATATCGAGACCAAATACGAGGCACCGTAGGTGAATTATTACTTCAAATAAGACTTTTTGAACACAATATAGAATCTTCAGTACCAGTAATTGATAGCGGTAATGACATAATAGCACTTAAGGGCGATATTGTAAAATCCATCCAAGTTAAAACTAAAAGATACGAAACTTCTGTTTGGGGCTTGCGTAAATTACCCAAGATGTATCACATACTTGCATTAATAGAATTTGCTGATGTAGAATATGATTTAGATCATGCTAAAATCTATCTTTTAACTAAAAAGGAAGTAAATGGACGACAAAGCATTAGCTCTAATTCTGTTGATGATAAATGTCGTTTGTCAAAAGATAAGATAAATGAATTATTTGTTTAGCGTGAAGGTAGATACTTTTACAACACGGATAATAGTTTAAATTAAAAAATATGACGAAGGATCTTTTATTTCCTCAGGATCTGAAATGGTTTCGGTGTTTATGATTTTGAAAATACATTCTTCTATGTCAGTAGCTAAATCACATAATAGTTTCCAATTGAGATATACAAGCTTATCTGGAATAAAATAATATACTCTGCCGTCATAATAGAATCGTCTTTCTTCTTTATTGTAGACTCCACTATTGTGGGATAAATTACGAATCAATCTATACATCTCTAATGCACAAGCATAATTCTTACAATCAAACTTTTCAAGTACTTTTTCACAAATTGTCGATATTGAAGTATAGTCGTTAAAGCAATTGGGATGTGATATGTTTCCAATAATCCTAAAAAAATTTTCGGCTGATGTAAAATAATTCGTTACTAAGGATACTTGTAAAAATGAATCATAGCGAGCTGTTATGAGTAAAATATCTGAGTCATTGGGAGTTTCTAGGGAAGAATGATTGGCATGCCAGTCAATTTTACCGAGATGATCTCTCTGAAACATCTTGGAATAAATCATGTTTTCTACAATGGATATGCGGTGACTGTATATCGCAGATCGTATATCCCACCCGAACCACTTTCTATTTTTCTTTATGAATCCCCATGAAGACCGTAGTGTCATATCCAAATCTATGAGAGAAGCTATTGGATGTGGATTAGATGTCTTCACATTTACAACCCATCAATCTAATGTATTGAGACTAGAAAAAGTTAAGCCATCTAATCGGTTTATCCAGTCAAAAACACGAGAAACAAAAATAGTACTCATGTTATTCACAATTGGTGGAAAATACAAATAATGAAATTATTGGCAAATTTCCATCAATATCTGGGTTTACCACCAAATCCTACAAGGATGGAGAGAAAGCTAGCATGTGGACGCAATTGTATTTTTACAATATGAGGGATAAATCTGATGATGATATAGTTATCGCTCATGGACAAATTTACAGTACTTTCAGCTCAATGGATATTTCCATTAATCTTGAAAAAATTTTCTGATCAAAAATTACCTAATGATTTTCTACTTTTTGCCGTATACATAGAAATGTATTCTGATGAGAAGAAAAATAAACTGTTTTTCAATGATAGTACTAGATTCCGCATAATAGGTAGAACAAAACCTGGATTAAAATTCAAGGATGGAGATCCAGTATTAATTAATGACATTACAGAAATAATATCTATTGAAAGAACAGATAAAGATCTCAACGCAGCAACAATCATGTTAGTTCTGAATAATGGAGGATGGTTTGGATCTTTTGATTTTATCTATAATAGACAAAATGTACGAGAGAAATGTGAAAGAGCAATAGAGTTTTTCGATTCTGCAAAAGACAACTATAAAAAATCAAACTATAATGCATATTATCAATCTCTCTGGGATTGTTCAGAATTACTAGCAGAATCTCTCTTGTTGCTTCATAACCAAATCAAACTGCATACTCCTCATAAAAAGATCAGAGAAGTCCTCAAAATATTCTGTGAAACTCACAATCTAACGTTTTTTGAAGATTATGAGAAAATTACTAGAATTAGAGATAATTCTAGGTATGGCCCACCTCATCCTAAATATAATAATTCGGAATCAGAAGCAAAATACTTGTTAGAAAAAACCCACATCTTTTTAAAATTTGTATTAAATTTCCTAAAACAACGACAAGTAGAACCATCCGATAAAAAATTTCAGAATGAACTTATGCTGGGATAATAAAATACTAGAGCAAAACTTGAAATTAAATTATGATGAAAATTCTAAAAGGGAAATGATCTTCGTACTAATATCATGACAAGTACGTAAACTATGGCCCATCCTATTGTGCTTACAAGGGATATGAACATAGCATCATTGGCCATTTCTTTATTCTCGTCTTTCACTGCGATGTACATCAGAATTCCACCTAGAAAACTCATGAAAATAGGTGCCAGCCATAACAATTTTGTTGGTTTTGCTTGAATTTCTTTTTCACTCATTTGTAATCAGTGTGGAATGGCACTATGTAAGGAATCTGGTTTGTAATTATTTGAGATTCCATTTGTTATCAATTAAGGCTGGCATTTTCTTGTTACGCAGAACTGTTTCTATTTTATCTGTAATTCGATATGCAGTTAACTCGGCAGTATTCCAATCTCTAGATTCTATCAGAGTTCGAAGTTGCGGCTCCATCTCATATAATTCGCCAGGATTGAAAAAAATCAGATTAGCAAACCAACTTAGTGCCTCTGAAAACATTACTTCGTATTTCCATGTAATTTCTTTCACAGATTTATATTTCTGGTAAGAATTATCGATCGTTGCCTGATTAAACGAAGTATTTGTTCTTTGATATAATTCCTTTATTTGATCAAATAATGCACTCTCAAAATCGCTGTAGCTAGCAGTAAGATCAGGCGATACTTCTTCTACAGATTTATTAAATATGAAAAATTTTCTTAACATTTCATCACGTATTGTTTGATTATCCACACCGCCAGAACCCCATTTAACGCCCTCATTGGATAAATTAGCAAGATCAATTGCCATATTTGCAATAGTGACATAACAAATTCTATCAAATTGAGATACGCCTAATATTGGTTTTATTATGGTGAGCCGTCCCATTATTTTCAAGCGCGTGAATTTGAACTTAAATCCGAAGGCGTGATTGATCAAAACTAATGACACTCCAATTAACCCCATGATAACTCCAGCTGTAATGGACCAAATCAAAGGTTGATTGTTGTTAAGAATGTCTGTAAAACCCCCAATAAATGAACGAATTATAGTTAGCGTAAGAATGATGACGAAGTACAACATGGCAACAGTTTTGTCTATTTCAAAGGAAATAGATGGTGAAGAAATTGCAGTTTTCATATTTTTCTTCACAATGTTTTCCAGTAGGTGATTATGTGGAATTAGGACATCCTGAAATATTGCATGATATGAAGAGTCTGAATAACTGCGTCTGTAGCGTTCCTTGATTATCAGACTTAATGGATTTATTATTGTAAGAAGACTTCCTAACATACCTCCGATTAAGAGTATTCCCAATATCTGAGTTGAAGAATTAACAGTATCGTTCAAAAGATTAGGGAAAAAAAGTGCTGCAATAGAAAATGCAAATGGATAGTCTTTGATACTCAGGCCAGTTTGTCCTTCAACCATTGAACTGTGAACAATGTTAATTTTCTTAAAGATTTGTAAAACAACTACAAATTGTGTACCGTGTTGTGAAAATACTGTATTTGCACCGTATAATTACTGTACCGCACTATAACGTCGCAGTACGGTAACTATATTAGTGCATGCTACTATGACATCTATAATGATTATGTACACCACGATTGCAATTAAGCCTGAAACCAAGGCAAAATTGGATGGATGTGTAGAAAAAAAATCCGATACGTATGACAAGATTGTAAATCGATTATTAGGTGGAGGTAGAAAACAATGAGCCAAAATCAGACGGGACAATTTTCAGATGAAAAGATGTTGCAAGATGTTGCAACAGAAAATCACCCCGTAGAAAAACAAGACTTGTCAACACCCACGACAGATGATCCATCTATTCTAGTATCATCACTTGAATTACGTTCTTAAGGAATTTTTCGATAAGTTTGGATTAATTTAGGTACCGATGGAACATAAAAATGAACTGTATAGTAGCGTGTCCTACCCGATCCAGTGCTCTAGAGTTTTTCATGATTGCATGGTTTAACAGAAATTGCTAAATTACTAGTCTGATTGAAAGATAATGATGAGTTTTGATGGTCTAGATGCACAGATTGAACGCTGTACAAAGAAAATTAATGAAACAAATGATCTGCTGAAAGATCCGAATTTAACCCAAAATGAGAAAAAGAAACTTGAGTCAGAAATTAAAAATATGACGCTTGAAAGAAACAAATGGAAGATGCGGAAAAACAATCTATTCACTACGAGACACAAGAAATAGGCCATCCTTAACAACAAATCTTTTCCATGGGTAACTAATTGATTAGTGTAGAAAAATGTGATTTAACACACGGATAATTGATAAAAAAAGATCGGATTAGATAACATCGTTCACTGATATTGTTACTCAAGTGTTTTATTTCATGTAAATGATTTTAGGATAATGGCAAAATTCAAACGCCAAGAGCAAGTAAGAATAATGGAAGACGGAAAAAATTCACGGGTAATATACACCATAATTGAGATTAAAAAAAGTAGAGATGGAAAATTACTATACTTGTTAAGGATGGATGACAACAAGTCGATTTTGAAACTCTATTACAAAAACGACTATTCTAGTTTAGTTCCAGTGCACTGAAATGGCTACATCGCAAGAAAAAGACATTCCAGTTAACATTGATGGTATGACAAGACGAGATTTCTTGAAACTTCTTGCCGCTGGTAGCCTGACACTTGCTTTTCTTCCATTTGTAAATTGGGGCAAGTTCATGCCTGATCCAGACAATACTGCTCTTGACAAGGCTCAAGTTATTTTACCTGATGGAACTTTTGCAAACGTGAATATTTTTCCAATAAATTCTTCTCAAACAATCACATACCCATCTACTGGAGATACTACTTTGGATTCAGAGCCGTTTCGAAAATGGCAACTAATACGATTGCCAGCAGATCTTGGCGGAAATGTAAATGATGTATCTGCATTTCGTGTCTATAGTATGGTCTGTTTGCATTTGTGGTGCCTATGGCAATACAAATCTGTAAGTCAAGCTGGGGGAAATAATCTTGGGCAGTGTCCATGTCATGGAAGTATGTATAATCCTATTAATGGAAAAGCTGTAGCGGGACCTGCCTCCCTACAATCTCCGCCCTCAAACGTACTTGCAACCTTGAATCTTGAAACTGATGACAGTGGAAATCTGTGGATACTTCCTGCAACATGGGATGTAAACAAAAATGGTGTTATAGGTTATGGTAGATATCTTAGTTCATAGATAATTGACATGATGAAAGAAAAAAGACTAATGAAAAACACTTTTCAGTTTTCAATATTTTCAAAACCATATAATCTAAGACGGATTTTTATTAGATGATTTATGTTATAGTGTCAATGGTAAGTGTGCATAATGGATAGTTGGATTTATCCTCTGCTCCTTAGTTTAATTGGAGGTCCAGCTGCAATAGTTTTTAGACGTTGGTATAGCAAAAAAGATGATACCTCAAGCAAGTTCAGAGATGCAGGTACCTACGTGCGTGATGATTCTCTATACTCTTATGATAAAAAGAAAGAAGACTCTCAAGAAAAGTAAGATGAATTTATTCTGCAATGCATTTTAATTTTTTACGAATGCCATGAAATCAAAATCAACTGATATTGGATATAACACAACCATTTTTATAATTGCAAATTACAAAATCATCAATGTCTACCTCAGAATCCAATTCCGTAGCATGTTCATTGCTTATCAACATGCAAGGCTGCCAGGAATTGAAGAAACTTAAGCTTGGTACACAGTACAAAATTGATTTGACTAACGACCCAAGTATAATTTTCAAAGATTCTGTAGGGAACAAAAAAGAGATGAAGTTCAAACAAAACTGTACTGTCACCATAACCCATGAAAAGATACTCTATAACCGCGATGATGTAATAATAAAATCTGTGTAATGGAATCCTTATGAGAATACTTATGGATACCCCAAGATCAAGTGATTTTGTCTATGGAAAACCTACTTAACAACGAAGAGATAGACTGGCTAGTCAAGTTTTTGGCTGGAAAGGGCAGTAACGATGAGATAATTGAAAAAATTGTTAGAATAACCACCAAGCTTGAAAAAATGAAGCGCAGATGATTTTGTAATACTGTATTTTATTACCTCCAGATTTTTGAATATTTTTTATCTTTACATGTTAATCTTGGCATAAAGTTTAATTCGACAACCAAAACAAAAATAAAACATGAGAATATTGCAGCTGCACTGCGATTATGTAGAATATACTCCAGTAAAAAAAGAAATAAAATCTGCCGAGGAAATTGATCCGCAATCAAAACGCCTTGAAGAGATTGTAGTTGCGTTTGTAGCAGTAGAGGAATCAGATAATGCAGATGTTGCAAAAAGAGCAATCATTGAAATCTCCGAATCCATGAAAAAAATTGGCTGTTCTAAATTATTATTGTATCCATATGCACACTTGAGCTCAAAACTTGCATCTCCTACAACTGCATTGCTTTTACTGCAAGACATGGAAAAAAATGCTCAGGATCTTGAAGTACACCGAGCACCATTTGGCTGGACAAAATCATACAAACTCCAAGTTAAAGGACATCCATTGGCTGAAAATTCTAAATCAATAACCGCTGGTGAAGAAAAAGAAAATGATCATTCATCGCATGCACTCAAAGCAGAATCCAAAATCCAGTCATATTGGCACATACTTACTCCTGATGGTACACTACATGATATTAACAAATTTAATTTTGCAAAATATCAAAATCTTGAGGTGTTGGCAAAATATGAAGCTGCTAAAAAAAGGGCAGTTGATGAACCTCCGCCTCATGTAAAATTGATGAAAAAATTAGCCATTGCAGATTATGAACCCGCATCAGATGCTGGCAACATGAGGTTTTATCCAAATGGTAGGCTCATGAAATCGCTAATTGAAAGATATGTGACAGATAAAGTGATGGAATATGGTGGATTTGAAGTTGAAACTCCAATCATGTATGATTCACATCATCCTAGTATGGAAAGTTATTTTCATAGATTTCCAGCACGACAATACAGCATTGATTCTGAAGGAAAACATCTCTTCTTGAGATTTGCAGCATGTTTTGGACAATTCTTGATGGCAAAAGACTTTCAATTATCATACAAGAATATGCCATTGAAATTGTATGAGCTTACTAGATATAGTTTCAGAAGAGAACAATCTGGAGAACTAGTTGGTCTTCGAAGGTTACGTGCTTTTACAATGCCTGATTGTCATGCAATGTGTGTAGATATGAACCAGGCAAAAGAAGAGTTTAGAAAAAGATTTGAGTTGTCACGTGAGGTACTAAATGGACTGGGTATTGAAAGTAAAGATTATGAGATGGCAATCAGATTTACTGAAGAATTTTACAATGAAAACAAGTCTTTGATTGAAGAAACTGTAGCAAAGCTTGGCAAGCCAGTGCTTGTTGAGATGTGGAAAGAAAAGTTTTTCTATTTTGTATTAAAATGGGAATTCAATTATGTTGACAATCTTGGAAAAGCTTCTGCATTATCTACTGATCAAATTGATGTAGAAAATGGACAAAGATACAACATTGATTTCATGGATGGTGAAAACAAACCACAATATCCGATAATTTTGCATAATTCTCCTAGTGGTGCAATTGAGAGGGTGATATACACATTATTAGAAAAAGCAGCAACGGATCAACGAGAGGGACGAAAACCCATGTTCCCATTGTGGCTTGCTCCTACTCAAGTACGATTGATCCCTGTAAAACCCGAGTTTTTGGATTATTGCGAAAAACTTGCTGACAAACTCACAGAAAATGACATACGCGTAGATATTGATGATAGAAATGAAAGTGTAGGCAAGAGCATCAGAGATGCAGAGACTGAATGGATACGATACATCATAGTTATTGGCGAAAAAGAAGTCAACTCTACTACTCTATCCATCAGAGATAGAAAATCAAAAGATCCACACAATCTTTCAGTTGAAGAATTTATCGTAAGCATCAAAGAAGAAACCAAGGGAAAACCTTTCATGCGAATAAACATGGGTAGAAGTGTGGCAAAAAGACCACAAATAATGGTATAACATCAGGACGCATCTAAATCTCGTGGGTCAAGTTGCAGTGATTTATTGAAACATTCAATTGCCTCATCATATCTTCCTAGGCCTCGCAAAGCAACCCCTTTTTTGTTGAGCAAGTCAGGATTATTTGGTTGCAGTATTATTGCCTGATCAAAATAACTCAATGCCTTCTCAAAATCTCCCTCTGCACTAAATTGGGTACCTTTTTTGACAAGCTCTGAAATGTTTTCGTCCACTGGTATGGTGATCTTGTTTCTACCTTAAGTCACTTGCGGGATAGATTCATTGCAATGACTTCGGACATTAGTTTTGCAGCAACTGAGGCCGTTGCACCATTGTCATACGGTGGACACAATTCCACAATATCCATACAGCTTATTGTATTATCTTCTAATGCATATATCATATCAAATAGTTCACGTGAGGTGATTCCCATGGCCTCTGGATTGCCAACTCCTGGTGCAAATGCTGGGTCTAGTACGTCTAAATCAATGCTGACATAGATTTTATCAAAAGTGGACATGAAATCTTTGATCATCTTTGGTCCTCTACCCTCCCTGATGTCCTTGTCGGTTACAACATTTACCTTGTGTTCAGTCTTGAACGCAAGCTCTTCTTTTACAAATGATCTTGCGCCAACATGGACAATGTTTTCTGCCCCACGTTTTTCTATTATTCTTCGAAGATATGCGGCATGACTTAGTTTAATGTCTGCATATTCATCTCTTAGATCATAATGTGCATCAAATACGATATAGCCAGTTTCTTTTGGAAATGACATGTATGTGCCATATGTAATCAAGTGTTCTCCTCCTAGAATTATCATCTGCTTGTTTCTTGCTGCAAGCTCGGTAGTTATCTTTCCAATCATGTCAAGTACTTCGGTTGCAACTACCGTATGGTATGTATTTCCCAGGTCTTCAATATTGACACTTTCCAAATCTACGTTAAATCTTGTTGAAAATATTTCTATATTGTTAAATGCTTGTCGTACTGCGTCTGGACCAAATCTTGTTCCAGGTCTAAACGAATGAGTTGAGTCAAAAGGAATTCCATAAACTATTGCAGATACGTCTCCCTCCTCACTCGGGCTTGTTATCAATGGATTTCTGTTCATGTACAAGTCAAGAAAGCTCATTTGTGTAAGGCTCATCATTTTGTAGTGGTATAATAATATTTCAAATCTTGATCTTTTTAACAAATAAAAAATTGAGATTTTTGGCGATGATGGAACAAACTAGTGTTTACTCCAAAAATACTCTTTTTGACATAAAGTTGAAAATGTAGTCTTTAGCAAGCAAAATTGTTCAGGTTCTGAATATTTAAAAAATATCTAGTTACAGACAACGTTTCTTGCGATCAGACTACATTCTGGGTGAACCTGCTCATCGCTTGCCTTTCTACAGGTAGCGCAGACAAACTGGTTTACCTCACTACATACGGTGCAACGTTGGAATTCTTCCATTGTAACACCACAGTTTCTACATGAATCTTTTCGCATATATGTAATTTCTATAACTTTCTTTATAAATTTTAGTACTGATGGACTTGACACACAGGTGTAAACATTTGATCATTTTTAGGGTTTATACTAGATTTTAACGACTTTTTGAGGCCCGGCTCGATCAATATGCGCAATAACTCAAGTCTATTTCCAGAAAAATTGGTCCAACCCAGTCTGTTTTGGTTCTCCAATCAGGCTTGCAAAGTCCAAGTCCATTGAAGATAATATCTGATCAAATGTACTTTCCATGAATTCCATGTATTTTGGAGTATCAACTTCATCAGGTCTTGCCATTTCTGTTGGTTTTACCCCTGGCTTGTTGATTATCTTGACGTAAGAAATGATGTCTCCTTTTTTTATCTCTCTTGTCTGTTCTAATTGTTTAGCAGCTCGGATGTGCTGAGGTATGGTTTTTACATATTCTGCAGGAGCCTTGCTAATCATTACGTTGAATGCAAGTTCTATCAGTGGAATCTGTCTTGCCTTTAATTTTTTTGCATATCCTGATATCATATCACCAATCTTTGTCTTGGACTGGGAAAATTCTTGTTCGGTTTGTACATGGGATAGTATTTCAAGTATTTCATAAAACAGCTTTCTGATAAATGGTGGTGTGTGTGATTTTTTTCCAGTCAGACCTTTGACATCTACCTTACCATCTTTTTGCACTCCAAGATAATTTTTCTTTCTCTTGCTAAATACAACATACCGATACTCCTTGTCTAAATCTAAATCTACACCAAATTCGCTTTTTGCCCACTCAACTACCTTGTGCACTTGATCTTGTGACGGTGCTTTTAAAAATAAAGAATCAGTATCGCCATACAGTACATCAATTCCAAATGATTTACATTTTTCAATTGTTTCTAAAATTGTAAATCTTCCAACTGCTGTAGTGGCTTCAGCAACAGGTAAACAATATAATGGAAATATTTCTGCGCCCATGACACCATAGCTTGCATTCAAAATAACCTTGAGCGCTTGGCTTACTACCGTATACAGTTGTTTTTGATCAGCAGAAAGATTGGGGTTTTTTGATAAACTCTTGTAATAATTCACACGCAAATCCCTCAATGAACCAATCAATGTAGCTGTCAGGCCATTTTTCTTGGTACAAACCCAGTGTGTTGTGCCCGGTATTGTATTTGTTTTACATTCATCATGGATACATCTCACTGTCTCATATGACAAATTCCTTACCTTGATTATGCTGGGATACAGACTTGCAAAGTCCATTACGGATACATTGAAATGAATTCCTTCTGTGGGTTCAACTACTAGACCTCCACGATACTTTTTGTCTTTTATGACTGCCTCTGTTGACGCAGTACCTGATTTTAGATCAAGCTCTTCTCTTCTTGGTATCAAATAGTTGTGTTTTCTATGCTCATAATAGAATAGACTTCTGATCCATTGGGATACTCCCATTCTTGATATGTCATCAATTGGCATACGCCCAATCCTTGTTATGACAACAAGGAGGTTCATCAACAAATCATTGTTAAAACTTGTAAGCTTTTGTGTAATTCTTGAATCATTGAAACAATAATTTGCTAACTCGTAAAGTGATAGATCTTCCAATTCTCCTTCATATTCTGTCTTGGATTCTTCAATTAGTCCTTCACAGATGGTGTTTAGTGAAAAATCGGTATACTTGTGGGAAAAGGCATAGATTTGAAATGAGCGATTAGAAAATGTCCTGTACAAATCAATATGCACACCTCTTTTTAGAGTGGCCGAGTCACGCATCATTATCAATGGAATTTCTTTTAGAGGAACACCTAGTCGTTCTGCTCTGTTGTACATGAAAGGCATATCAAATTCATCTCCGTTGAATGTTATGACAAATGGATAATTTTCTAAAACTTTGAACGCATCTCTTAACATGTCTGCTTCCTTATCTTCCTCGTAGAAACTTACCTTGACATCCTTTGGCATCTCATCAGTTCCCATTTGTAGTCCAGCACGTTTTAGGACAAAGACTGCCTTGTAGTCATCACTTGCACAAAATCCAATTGCCGTAATTTTTTTGTCTGCAACTTTGGGGTCTGGGATTCTTCCTGTCTCAGATTCTACTTCAATATCAAAAGTAATTCTTCGTATGTTTGGTATGGGCTGATTGAGAAGATTTGCCCATTCGCTTATGTGTTTTTGAAATCCTGACACATCTATTATCCCAGTATTTGTTATCTTGTCAAATAACAGCCCTTTTAGTGCAAGTTGTACCTCATCAGGTATCGGATATGAATATTCATTGAGTTTACCACCATCTATTGTATAATATCTTCCAACAATTAACGAATTATCATAAAGATAATTTTCATAATATTTGATGTCTGACTCCCATGTCTCCATGATGTTTCTTATGCTCTTGTCAGTCTGGGTACCACCAATTGCAAGCGGATCTGTTACTGTAATTTTTGTAACATTAATCATTTTGTCTTTTAGTAAATCTTCTCGTTTGATACTTTCTAGTTTTAGTACATCTGTTCTGCTTGACAAAAATTTTAGTTCTTCTAGATCTAGTTTTGAATAACAGTATGGTTTGTGACCTGTATTGTCAAACCAAATTTTTAGTGTCTGAGATTTTGGTTCATAAAACTTTAACAACGCACATTTTTTCAGGCCATCATATGCTGCCGAGACCAGTAGTGCTGGTGGCATAGTGGTTGTTACTTCTTCTATTGCGTTTGACATGATATCATCACTTTGGTGTTAGATTGGCATTTTGTTCTTCAAGAAGAACCTTTATCCAATGATTTATCCTGTTCTTGTCTAAAACCACTACCTCCAATCCTGCATCATGTAATAACCCGTAATCTGTTTCAGGATAACTCCCAAGACATACTATTTTTTTAATTCCAATTGTGATTGCCATCTTACTGCATTCCAAACATGTGACAAATGTGGTATACAGCGTAGAATTCTTGGTACCTGAACCTACTCCAAGTATTGCACAATGCATTATGGCATTTGCTTCAGCATGATTACACAAGCATCTGTCAAGGCCTTCACCTGATGCAACTTTGCCTTCCATTCGAAGTTGACATCTTTTACAGCCTCCCTCAAAGCAATTTTTTACCCCTGGAGGCGTTCCATTATAGCCTGTGGCAATCTGCCTGTTTTCTCGTACTATGACTGCACCAACTTGTCTTGTAATGCAATTTGATCGTAATTTTGCCAATTCTGCTTGAAGCATGAAATATTCGTCCCATGTAGGGCGGTCAAATGATTTGCTCACATGGAAACTGTATAACGCTTCAATATAAGATTACAAATTTTTAAAGTGAAAAGGAAAGAAAGTATAGCTCAACTCTTTGTTCCAAACAAGCTTTTTACCCGGATGATGACAATTATGAATTAATTGAGTGGTAATTTCGTAGAACACAGGTATATCAAAAAATCAAGCATAGAGCGCCGGGATTATCAAGACAACTTGGCAAGACAAGCAATTGCAGAAAATTGTTTGGTTGTGCTTCCAACAGGGCTTGGTAAAACTACTGTTGCACTACATGTGATTGCAGAATTTTTGTCAAGAGGAAAAGGTGGAGTCTTGTTCTTGGCTCCAACTCGAGTCTTGGCTCATCAGCATTACGAGTTTCTAAAAAATAATTTACTAATTGATGATATTGCTCTTGTTACAGGAGAAGATTTACTTGCAAAAAGAAAAAGACTTTGGATAAACAGCATAATTTGCGCAACTCCTGAAATTGTAAAAAATGATCTTGATAGACAGATTGTATCCCCTGATCAGTTTTCACTTGTGATATTTGATGAAGCTCATAGAACTGTTGGTGATTATGCATATTCTGGAATTGCAGAGCGTTTTGCAAACATCAATGTCAGAATAGTTGGCATGACTGCTACGTTACCAAGCGAGAAACAAAAGGCAGAGGAGATGGTAAAGATACTAAAGATTGCAAGCATTGCCCAGAGAACAGAAGAGAGTCCAGATGTAAGCCCATATGTTCAACAAACAGATACGCAGTGGATTACAGTTGAACTTGGACCTGAGATGAAAGAGATTCAGACCTTGATCAAAGCTACACTTGATTCTAGGTATCTTGAACTCAAAAATCTTGGACTAAATCTTTCTGGAAATAGGTCAATGTCTGAACTTTTGCGTGTGCGAGAATTTGTTTTAAGACAAAATAGACGAGCTGCCAAGCCCCTTTTTACTGCAATACGTCTCATTCATGCATTAAACGTGTTTGAATCTCATGGTGTTACATCTTTTCTTAGGTTTTGCGAGAGGACTCGGGAGAAAAAAGGAGTTGGCATCAAAGATTTGTTTGAAAATGATATGAATTTTGGTAAAGCAGTAAGACTTGCAAAACTAGCGCAAGAAAAAGGAATCGAGCACTCTAAAATGGAAAAACTAAAAGAAGTATTACAAGATATTCGGGGAAAAGCACTTGTCTTTACAAGCTATAGAGATTCAGTTGATGTAATACACCAGAAATTAAATGCGATGGGAATTCCAGCTGGATTTTTAATCGGAAAAGCTGGAGAAACTGGTCTCAAGCAAAAAAAACAGATAGAGACAATACAAAAATTCCGAGATGGACAATACAAGGTACTAATTGCAACTCGTGTGGGTGAAGAGGGCCTTGACATTTCAGAAGTTAATCTTGTAGTGTTTTTTGATAATGTCCCAAGCTCAATTCGATATGTTCAGAGAAAAGGTCGTACTGGAAGAAAAGATTTTGGCAAACTAGTTGTATTGATTGCAAAAGATACCACTGATGAAACATATTATTGGATAGGAAAACGTAAGGTAACAGCTGCAAAGGGAATGGGTGAAAAAATGAACAAGTTTTTGGAACAACAAGAGACACCAAAGGGTGTAAAGCCGGGCCTTGACTCATTCTTCTAGGTTTAGAATAGGCGTTTAATTTCAGGTGTATGATAAAATCACAGTTAAATATCATAGAAATATCACAGACTTTTGATGAATGTTTTAAAAAACACAATTTTTCTAGTATCTCTTCTCATTATACCATTCATCACCCATCCAATTTATGCAGACGATTCTGGAATCACTACATCTGTAAACAAGAATTCATACCAACCCGGAGACAAGGTGATAATCAGCGGATCTGTGGGACAAATTGTAAACAATGATCCGGTAGATATCATTGTTCGAAACCCTATGGGAAATGTTTACGATGTGGGACAAGTAAATTTGTTAAAAAATTTGTTTGTTCATGATTTTGTATTAAATGATGATTCCTTGGGAGGTGTGTACACTGTTAATATCAAATATGGAACTTCATCAAGCCAATTACAGTTTGTACTTGATTCTGGTGTACTGAGTACAATTCCAGTCTTTGACAGTGAGATAAAAATAAGAACAAATGGTACAAACTTGGTAAAATATGGTGATGTATCAGTGTCTTCTGTTGACAGGACAATAAAAATTTCTATGGATACGTCCCAGATGTCTGGTACTTCAATAAACCAACAATATCAGATTCCAAAAAAAATAGTTGACGCACCTGGAGGAAATATCCTGTTGAAAGTTAATGGCAATCAGGTATTGTGCTCTCAGAGTGAAACTGATACCATACGCATACTTGATTGTACCATTCCTGCAAACTCTACAGAGCTTGAATTGGTTGGTACTACAGTAATTCCAGAATTTGGTCCACTGGCAGGCCTTGCAATATCACTATCGATAATTGTAGTAGTTGTTTTGTCGAGGACTTCCAAGATTCACTTGTAGGCTCATTATTTAGAAAGATTATCCACTGTGATATTTCGTATCTTGTCTTTTAGTTCTTGAATTTGAATATAATATTTGTATAACTCCTTTTCTGATAGGTATTTTTCTTTCTCAAATTTTTTCACATGAGACTCACATATCCAAAGAAACTCAAGATCATAAGATATTGAATCATGAGAGTTGTTTTGTTCAATTGTATCAGGATGTTCTTTCTCAAATTTTATCATCTCTGGAAGATGCACTGCATTGTTTTTTACTAGCCTTAGAAATGAGTCAAGCTCCTGTTTCAAGGCCTTGTTGTCACGAATCTGCTGAGTCCAGACCGGTTTTGTCTTGTCATGGTGTACAAGTTCTTGATTTGACAGGTCAATTCCAAATGTATCTAACACATCTCTTGTTATTTCATCTCTGACGTTTTCAGACATTTTTATCAGTTTATCTGTGGCATCGTCCCTTAGTTTCATGTCTGGAGTTCTAGTTGTATTGTGATACTGTGCTATGTGCAAATAATGTAACAAATTGGTTTAGAGATTGTCTAGCAAACATGATCGAAAATAGAGAAAAAAAGATTTTGATGTATTATGGTATGCAATGTCCGAGAGTTTCCACTGTCTATGTCGTTATAGTTGTGCATTGATTATACTACTTGACGTGAATTTCACGTCTAGAGTTGATGATCATGATAAAAACTACTGAATTTTATTTTTTCAAAAGATATTTAACATCTTGGGGAGCCATGACTGAACATGATTACATACATTCTTGCTACCTGTATTCCTGGAAATGAAAAAGAAGTAATCCAAAAAATACGAGAATTACCAGACATATCTGAAGTAAATGGAATAATGGGAAAATACGATATTTTTGTCAAGATACAATCAGACAATGTAATAAAGATGGACTTGGCAATAGGAAAAATAAGAAGTGTTCCACATGTTACAAGCACCACCTCTATACCAGTACTTTATGGTCAGGGTGGAACAATAGATGACGAAAAATAAACCACTGTAATTTTCTAATTTTTATCATGTGACACAGATAAAGATTATCTACAATGATCACACAATTAACATGTGGAAAAAGTAGTTGAAGTTGCAAACTCCGAAAGAATTGATAAAATGCCTGATAAGACAATTGTGTTGATGTCCGAGGGGAAATTTTTGGAGCGTGGTCATGTTGTAAAAAGTGTCATGCTAAATCTGTACATTCAAGGAATGGATGAAAAACTTGGACCGTATTCCTTGATCACTGCAGTTGTAGAGACAGACAAGGGAGTAATAGAAATGACATATGATGAAGGATATCGGGGTGTAAATGCAATAGAAGAGGCGACTGCATTTCTCACATCTCATCTTGGTATATCAGGACTGATATTACGCTCAATTATACAGCTTGACCAGTCTACAAACAAAAATAATCTAGTTGTGATAGAACAAAATGAACAAGACGAGGAATTTTATGAAATTTGAGAGAAAACCTATTGAGATTATTCCAACATGTGCTATGTGTGGAATGCCAGTAAAGAAACATACTCAAGAACAGATGAAATCATGTACTGAAGAAAGACGTAATTCTAAAGTAAAATCCATTGACTAGTAATACCGCGTTAACAAATTATTTCAACAATTGTTTGTGATTTCATCTGTGAAATTATTTCTAGTCTTTTTTTGCCCAATTTTCTATGTCAAAACCTGGGCAATTTCCTGAAAATTCTTTTACCATTATAACTTTACAGATTTGCTCCTGTAATTCTGAGTGTTCTGTAAATTTTTGTCTGCATATGGGACACTTATCACTTTTGAACAATGATATTAACGTGTAAAAACGGTTTATTGAAATTTTCTCTCAAAGATCAAGTTCACTTGCACCTTGCAGATTCTCAATCAGTTCTAGGTATGTATATGGGTCTAACTGTTTTGCAAAACCCTTGTCTATGTTGATTAAATATATTGAATGCAGGTGGGCATTTAGAATGTCTTCTGTTTCAATTGGAGGGTTCTTGTAAAATCTATCTACTAGTGATTTTATCTTTTGAACTTCCTCAGGTTTTCTATCCTTTGGAGGTTTTAAGAATAATTTTGGAATTGGTAAAATTCCAACAACTGGGGTGGCCAGTGCAAACTTGGAACAGTGTTTACTGTATCTTGCAATCTTACTTGATATTCTTGCAATGTAATAGTCAATGGTATCAAGGGCATGGTCTGGTGGCGTGAATCCTGTTTCTATTTCCATGATGAAAGTCCCATCTCCCTTTGTTGCAAACACATCACAGACAAGAATATTTGAGAGTTGTTTCTCAATATCTACCGTATATCCGTGAGATATCAGATTTGATGCACATATTATTTCTAACACCGAATGGTTAATCTTTACTAGATTTTTTTTGTATAATTCAATTAGTCTTTCCCTGACAAAATTTATTCTTGATTTTATTTCAGGCGTCTGCTCGCGAGTTAGTTTCTCAGCAACTGTATAGACGTCCTCTGTAAATTTTTCTAAATCCAAAATCTACTATTTCAAGTCCAATGCGGGGTTTAAGAGGATAGCTGAATCTATGGTAATACTACATGATTTTCCAGATTTAGTCACTAACACAGTATTTTGGCATGTGTTACCTTGTTGGACAAATTACATGTGGATCTATGTATCGAATTGGTTTTATTCTAGAACCGTAAGCCAGTCACATGATAAAGCAATTGATGTGTTTTCTGGGTAAAAAATGGTCTACGAGCAAAGATGTACACAAAAAGAGAGCACTAGTACAAACGCAATATGAACCACTTATCATATATGATGATTGGATTTCTTTTGGCTATGTGAGGCATGGTGAATCTATTCATGATTTACAATGATTTCATTATGGTAAAAAAATAAAATTCACATCAACACAAAACACCTAAATAAAATTAGAAATAATTTGGAAGATAACTAATATAGCGTTTTTTGTATGATACCATCATGACAATAACACAAGAAAATCTCAACGTCAAAATTTTATCAGAACAATTTCAAAAAACTCGTGTGCAGACACTTGAGTCTGTACAAACCCTTGAGAAAGAAGATTTTGTGGTTCAGACTGCACCATTTATGAGCCCACCCAAGTGGCATTTAGGGCATGTCACGTGGTTCTATGAAGTGATAATGAGTAAGATGGATCCAGATTATGAATTTTATTCCCAAGAATATTCCAAAGTTTTAAATTCATACTATCAAGCACTTGGCACGCCACATGAAAAGACACGGCGCGGAATCATATCCAGGCCTACTGTTGATGAGACATTAGAGTATTTTGAGATTGTAAACAAACGAGTTGAAGAATTTTTTAAAAATCCAACTTCTGGATTTGATAATGATTATCTTTTCAAGCTTGCATTCAACCATGAATGCCAACACCAGGAATTACTAGTGTATGATTTACAACACTTGCTTGCAAGCACCTACCGGCCAGTAAAACATGATCATATTATAAAATCCTTACCTGTTGAGAAAAATTCTGTCAATATTCCCGGGGGATTATATGATCTTGGATATGATGGAACTGATTTTTGTTATGACATTGAACTTCCAGAACATAAAGTGTATCTGAATCCCTATCGTATGGATGTATTTCCTGTAACAAATGGAGATTATGTGAAATTCATAGAGTCGGGAGGCTATGAAGATTTTAGATTTTGGCTTGCAGACGGATGGGATCAAGTAAAGAAAAATAATTGGAATGCGCCAATGTACTGGGAAAAAGAAGAGAATTCATGGATACGAAATGATTTCAGAGGCAAGCTAAAAATTAATCCAAGTGAACCTGTGTGCAATGTTTCATACTATGAGGCATATGCATACTGCAAGTGGGCTAGCAAGAGATTGCCTACTGAAGCAGAATGGGAAAAGGCAGCTTCATGGGATGAACAAAAACAGAGAAAGACTATGTACCCGTGGGGAAATGATGCAATATCTGAGAATCATGCAAACTTGCTAGAGTCACATGTTTGGGGCCCATCTGAGATTGGCTCGTACCCTCATGGGAAAAGTCACTATGGGATACACCAGATGATGGGAGATGTCTGGGAGTGGACAACGTCTGATTTTGTGGGATATCCTGGATTCAAGTCTGGATTTGCAGAATACAATGACAAATGGTTCTCAAACCAAAAGGTGCTACGCGGATCTTCGTTTGCTACTCCTGCGTATCAAGTCAAGAATAGCTATAGGAACTTTTTCAGGCCAGATGAGAGGTGGATGTTTGCAGGATTTAGGTGCGTTGAGGACATATGATTAGAAAACAACAGGTGGAAATTGAACATTATGATAAAGTTGCAGTGACTCCGAGGTTTTGCTATTTTAAACCAAAAACCGTGGCAAATTCAACAATGTCAGAAGAGATTGCGTTTAGCTTGTCACAAAAGAAAAAATTCATCTCGCCCAAGTTTTTCTATGATGGTATAGGTTCGGAGACATTTGAAAAAATATGTAATCTACCTGAATATTATCTGACAAGAACTGAGTTTGAAATACTAGATACTATAAAATCTGACCTGGCAGAACATCTTACAGACAACTTTGCCTTGGTGGAACTTGGAAGTGGTTCATCTATCAAGACTCGCAAGCTGCTTGAGATTTTAACCTGCAAGCAAAAAGACGTAGAATACTATCCAGTTGACATTTCAGATATTCTAAAGGACAGCTCGATTGGGTTGCATAATGAATACAAAAACTTGACAATAACTGGAATCATTGACAATTATGAAACCGGACTCGAATTTATCAGTACACTTGATCATACAAAAAAACTTGTTGCATTTTTGGGCTCTAGCATTGGTAACTTTAGTCCAGAAGATGGAATAGAATTTTTGAAAAAAATTCATGACTCTATGAATCCTGGAGACATGCTGCTTCTTGGCCTTGACATGGTAAAAAATGAAAAGATTTTGGAATCTGCATACAATGATTCTGCTGGTGTTACTGCGGATTTTAATTGTAATCTATTATTACGCCTGAACAGAGAATTTGGTGCAAACTTTGACTTGAACAAGTTTGAGCATGTTGCAGTGTTTAATAAAAAACACAAGAGAATAGAGATGTATCTCAAATCACTTGTGCCTCAGCATGTGTACATGCCTACAATTGATTTGTTCTTGAAGTTCAAAAAGGGTGAATTGATTCATACTGAATACTCTCACAAGTATACAGTGCATCAAATCAAGAAAATGGCAAAAAAGACTGGGTTTGTGCCGGTTAACATGTGGACTGATAAGAAAAATTATTTTACCCTGGCATTGTTTATGGTTGAGAAATAATGGACAAAAAATGCACACATTTTGAGAATGTAAAAGACAAAGTTCCTCCAAATACTGAAGGGTGTGAGGAATGTGAAAAAGAAGGCACAGACTGGGTGGAGTGACGTCTATGTCTTGAATGTGGCCATGTCGGATGCTGTGATTCTTCTTCTGGGACTCATGCAACAAATCATTTCAAGAAAACTGGACATCCTGTAATGGTGGCATTACCAAACTATTCCTGGAAGTGGTGCTATGTACACAAGGCATATTCTTGACACAGATACTTAGATCTTCAAGATATTTTGTTTTGAGAAAAATCTATAATGTTAGACATTAATGTCTGATACATGAATTATTGGCTCTTGAAGCAGGAACCATCAGTATATAGCTTTGACAAACTAGAAAAAGAAAAAAAGACAGTCTGGGATGGTGTTAAAAACAATCTGGCGCTAAAACATATGCGCAACATGAAAAAAGGCGATAAGGCAATATTTTACCATACTGGGGATGAAAGACAGGCAGTTGGTATTGTAGAAATTATAACAAACCCGTATTCAAATCCCAAAGAGTCTGACAAACGGTTTATTGTGTTTGATGTTAAAGTATCTGACAGGCTCAAACGTCCTGTTACTTTGGATGAAATCAAACAAGATTCAAAATTCAAAGACTGGGAATTGGTGAAAATATCTCGCCTTTCTGCAATGCCCATACCAAAGATTTTGTGGGATGAAATAATCAAGAAATCAAAAAGTTAGGTTGTGTAAAGATTTTTTATCAGGTCAACACGAGTCATATCAAATGGTAGAACTGTCAAATGAGGACAAGTTGGTATTACTACAACATGCGATATCAAAGTATGAGGATGAAAATACATTGCTTGAGAAACTAAAGGCGGTATTATCTCAAAAGGACATTGACCGGGGGATTGCAACACTAATTGGGACTCAAAGAGTAAGAAGAATTGGCCCAGATGTATTACAGAATAATGTTAGCCATATTGGTGAGTTACCAGAGATCCCTGTTCATATCAAAGAAATTATAGATACTCTATAATCAAAATAGTCAACTTAGTTTGAATCGGGTCGGATTGTGGTTGTTTAGCGTTAATTTTCAGGATCCGTTTGTATCTAATTTTTTTTTAAGAACATTGTATGATATCATCTTTTAGAGTAAATATCTCCGCCAAGATAAGTTCCATTCCAGTCGTATGCGCAAAAAATGGTTGCCTCTTTTGGATTGCTTGCATCCTTTGAGGCATTTTTAGTCATAATAATTGCCTTTTTGACTGCCTCTTCCATGTCATCCAAGTCTTCTACAATCCAATGTCCTTCGCCCGGATTCTCAAACATCTCAATTCCGATAATACGAAATTTTCCCTTTGGAGGCTTGAGTTCTGGAAACTCTCTGAACATAAAAATACATTATACAATAACATGATAAAAAGATGTCAAGACACAAACTAGATCCTGATTTCCTAAAAACTTAGAAATAGGTGTAATTTTGTCTGATTATACATGATAATTAAAAACATTACAGTATTAGGTTCTGGAATAATGGGCCATGGAATTGCTCAAGTGTCTGCAATGGCAGGATATAATATTGTCCTGCGAGATATAGAACAACAATTTCTAGACAAAGCCATGGAAAAAATCAAGTGGTCTTTGGATAAACTAGTATCAAAACAAAAAATTACAGAACAGCAAGGAAAAGAAATTTTTGCAAGGATTACTCCGATAGTTGACCTCAAGGAGGCACTCAAGGACTGCGACTTGATGATCGAAGTGGTGCCAGAAATAATGGATCTCAAGAAAAAAGTCTATGCCGAAGTGGATAAAGTAGTCCCAGAAAAGACAGTCTTTGCATCAAACACTAGCACTTTACCCATCACTGAAATTGCAAATACAACATCACGACCAGAGCGATTTATAGGAATACATTTTTTCAATCCGCCTCAACTGATGAAACTAGTAGAGGTAATCCCAGGACAAAAGACATCAAAGGACCTAGTTGATACTACAATTAATTTCGTAAAATCAGTATCAAAAGAACCAGTCATATGCAAAAAAGATGTTCCAGGTTTTATCATAAACAGATTATTCATTCCATTGGTACATGAGGCGGCATATGCAATGGATAGAACTGGTGCAACAAAAGAAGAAATAGATTCCGCAGTAAAATTCACGCTACATTTTCCAATGGGAATATTTGAGCTGGCAGATTTTACGGGCATGGATGTAATCCACAAGGCAACACTTGAGATGCACTCTCGTGACAAAAAAGTTATCAATCCACATCCCTTGATTGAAAAACTATACAACGAAAAGAAATTGGGACAGAAAAGCGGTGAAGGATTTTACAAATATTCCGGAGAACAGTATGAAAGAATCAATCTTACGGAGGAACTTGCAAAGAAATTCAATTCAATACAATTACTTGGAAATATACTAAACAATGCCGCATGGCTTGTCACAAACCAGGCAAGTGATGTTCAAGAAATTGAAAAAGCTCTAGTGCTTGGAATGGGACTCAAAAAACCATTATTTGATACTGCAAACCAATTTGGAATGTCAAATATTGTATCAGAGTTAGAAAAATTGTCGAAAGAAAATAAGTTCTACGAACCAGATCCGTATTTAGTATCCATCAAGTAGAATTAATTTTTTCAAGCAATACCTTTACTGCCTCTTGTGGTGAAGATACACCTACTATCAATACGCTTTTCCTGTGATCAAGATATGTGCCAGCATATTTTTCTGCAATTCCTCCACTATTTTTTATTGCAACAATTGGTTTTTTGTGCATGTATGCCGCACAAGTCTCCGATAATGTTCCAGAACCTCCACCGATTATTATCACACCATCTCCAGATAATGCATTTAGAAAGTCTCTTGCAAGTCCCATACCACTTGGAATCACAATGTCACAATATTCATTTGCAAATGAAGGGTCACTTTGAGGTATTATCCCAACAGTAAGACCGCCTGCGTCTTTTGCACCATGACATGCTTCTTTCATAACTCCTTCCATACCACCAGTTATCAAAACTGCACCTGACCTTGCAACCTCTGCCCCTGTTTCATATGCAATCTTTGCAACTTCTGGCGTAATACTACTTCCGTTATGTCCAATTATTAAAATCTGGATTTTCTTTGGCAACTGATGCAAAATAAAAAGATGAGCTAATAAAAATTGTATTTTATAAAAATGAAAATAGAAATGGAGAAAAGATACCTAAGATGAGGTATTTGTCTCAGTCTTTGTCACAGCTGTTGAAACTGTGCCTTCTGTTGGTTTTGCTGTAGCAGTTTCTGTTTTCTTCTTTCGTGGTGCACGTGGTTTCTTTACCTTGACTTCAGTAGATGGTTTCACAGTAGTTGAAGGTGCAGTTTGTGGTTTTGGTTGTTGCTTTTGTTGTGGGTGTTGTCCTTGTGGTCTTTGTCCCTGTTGTGGAGGTCTCTGACCCTGTGGTCTTTGTTGACCTTGTTGTGGTTTCTGACCTTGCTGAGGACGCTGTCCTTGTTTCTGCTGTTGTGGTCTGTTACCTTGTTGTGGTTTCTGACCTTGTTGTGGTTTCTGACCTTGTTGTGGTTTCTGACCTTGTTGTTGCTTTTGTTGTGGGTGTTGTCCTTGTGGTCTTTGTCCCTGTTGTGGAGGTCTCTGACCCTGTGGTCTTTGTTGACCTTGTTGTGGTTTCTGACCTTGTTGTTGCTTTTGTTGTGGGTGTTGTCCTTGTGGTCTTTGTCCCTGTTGTGGAGGTCTCTGACCCTGTGGTCTTTGTTGACCTTGTTGTGGTTTCTGACCTTGTTGTTGCTTTTGTTGTGGGTGTTGTCCTTGTGGTCTTTGTCCCTGTTGTTTATTTCCTGGATTTTGTTTCTGTCCGGGTTTTACATTTTGCTGTGATCCTGGAATAGGTTTCATCTTATTCCATAATATGCTCATTCTTGCCTTGTAACCTACACCGTATTCTAATTCGTCTGGAACTAGGGTTGCTGGATGCACGAATCCTTGACTTCTAATTGCAACAGCTCGTCTCATTGCAACATTTCTAACATAATCCCAGTCTTCGGTTCCAAATCCATCCATAGGACCTGTCAATATTCCATTGTGCATTGAAAACACAAGCGCTGATACAATTGGAATTGCATAATTGATGCTTGCTGGAGAGTTGATTTTTACAGGCATCAATGGCATGTGATGACTTCCTCTAGTATTTCCTGCTACCAAGTGTGGATTGTTAAATGCAGATCCTGCTTCTTCTGTTGCTGGAAAGTCTTTCTGAGTTCTTATTATACAAATTGGGTCATCTTTTCCAACATAAGTTCCTGCAATGTTGTGCAGTCTATCAGTTGATGCTGCCAATATTGGTTGATTGTCTTTAGTAGTTACAGTAGATATTACATATCTTCCTGGGTACATCAAAGCTGCTTCCAATGTTGGCTTGTCTTGCCACATTTCAAGTGTAGCGATTTTGCCCTTTTCTACATCCATTACTGAAATTCTAACACCTCTTGCCAAGTTTTGATTTACAATCAAACCAGTGTTTGATAATGCATCAACAAACATTCTGTAGAATGGATAGTTGAATGCACCTGGCTCTGTCTTGTCCGCTGCATAAATGGTAAATGCTTCATTTGGTCTTTCTTCAAATGTCATTTCTGCAACACCGGGTCCCATACCCTTCACGTTTCCAGAAAATGAATCTTTCAACAAGTCTTGGCCTGCCCCGTAGAGTCCTTCACTTTTGGCTACTTTGGTTGCAGCTTCAAATGCACGCCATGCAAGTCCGTGGACTTGAGAATTGTTAACACCTTTAGTGTGAGTCATAACGATATGTATGTCATCTCCACAATATCCGATATAGGAATCAATCAAGAGTCCTTTACCGTCTTTTCTTACTTGTGGCTTTACAAGATTTTTTACGGCGTTTAGTAGACCATCACTTGGTCTTGTGTGTCCGCCGATTCCGCCAACATCAGCTTTGATTACTGTTACTGTAATTTTCATTGTTCTCTGTGATAAAATAGTTCGATTTATACCATGTGAAAAAATTTGATCTCGATGATCGAGTCAGAAATTAATTCAATTTTTGACCGAAAAAAAATCAAAAAATGAAAATGCTAATAAAGCCCTTCTCAAGTAACATCCAACATGAGCACCGCAGCATCAAGAAAACCTCACTTGAACATGATTGTCGTAGGACACATCGATAACGGAAAATCTACAACCATGGGTCACTTTTTAATGGAACTCGGACTAGTAGACGAACGAACAATCGCATCACATGCAGCCGAATCCGAGAAGACCGGAAAAGGTGACACTTTCAAATATGCATGGGTTATGGACAATATTAAAGACGAAAGAGAAAGAGGTATTACAATCGATTTAGCATTTCAAAAATTTGAATCTCCAAAGTACTTCTTCACATTAATAGATGCACCAGGTCACAGAGACTTTATCAAAAACATGATTACAGGTGCCTCAGAAGCAGACTGTGCAGTGTTAGTCTTGTCAGCCAAAGAAGGTGAAACTGATACAGCAACCGCACCAGGTGGACAAGCAAGAGAACACGCTTTCTTACTTAGAACATTAGGTGTAGGACAACTAGTAGTAGCAATCAATAAAATGGATGACAGCAATTTCTCAGAAGCAGCATTCAAGGCAGCAAAAGAAAAGGCAGAGAAATTATTGAAGTCAGTAGGTTACAAGCTTGAAAAAGTAGCAATCATTCCAGTCTCAGGTTGGAAGGGTGATAATTTGGTCAAGAAATCACCAAACATGCCATGGTGGGCAGGTAAATCACTATACGAAGCATTTGATGATTTCACAATGCCAGACAAACCAACAGGAAAACCACTTAGAATTCCAATACAAGATGTATATACAATCACAGGTGTCGGTACAGTCCCAGTAGGACGTGTCGAAACAGGTGTGGCAAAACCAGGTATGAAGATAGTAGTAATGCCATCAGGTGCAGTAGGTGAAATCAAATCAATTGAAACACACCACACTGAAATGCCATCTGCAGAACCAGGTGACAACATTGGATTCAACTTGAGAGGTATTGAAAAGAAAGATATCCATAGAGGCGATGTCATTGGAACCGCTGACAGCCCACCAAATGTAGCAAAAGAATTCAGAGCACAGATAATAGTTATTCACCATCCAACAGCAATTGCACCTGGATACACACCAGTAATGCATGCACATACTGCACAAGTTGCAGCAACCATAGTAGCATTTGAAGCAAAAATCAATCCACAGTCCGGTGCAATTGAAGAAGAAAATCCAAAGTTCTTAAAGGCAGGAGATTCTGCAATCGTTAGAATCAAGCCAGTAAGACCATTGTGCATCGAGACATTTGGTGAATTCCCAGAGATGGGTAGATTTGCTCTTAGAGATATGGGTGCAACAATTGCAGCAGGCATTGTTAAAGATATTACTGAGAAATACACCAAATAGGGACCTGAATGACCCAGACAGCCCGAATTAAATTAACAAGTACTAGTCTTTTAAGATTGGATGGGGTCTGTACTGAAATCAAGGGCATAGGCGAAAAAACTGGTGTAAAAGTAAAAGGTCCAACACCATTACCCGTAAAAACACTCAATGTAGTTACACGAAAATCACCATGTGGTCAAGGTACAAACACATATGAAAAATGGGAAATGAGAATCCATCGACGAGTTATTGATCTTGGTGCAGATGACAGGGCAATAAGACAGCTTATGAGAATTAAAATTCCAAACGATGTATATATTGAACTTACTTTGAAATAGTGATTAAAATGTCTGAACCAACTCCAGAAATACAAGCAGAAGAAAAACCAACTAGCTTTAGTGTTTTTTATTCCTGCATGCGTTGTGGAACTCAGGTATCGCAGTCTGAGCTTTCAAGATTGCCAGAAATAAAATGTATTTGCGGTTTTAGAGTATTTACAAAAGTTCGACCACCAGTAGTAAAAACAATCAAGGCATTCTAGATATCTCTAGTCCCGCTGTAACTATGGGCTCTTTGCATGTGAGTTCGCATCTCTTCCATACTTGAAAAAAACTTGTTACATTCTTTGCAATCATAACGCTTGTCTCCATGGTGCAACTGCTGATGTAACATTAGGTATTCCTGTTGTCTAAATTTTGCATTACACACATCACACTTGAATTTCTTGAAAATATTCATCTAGCCCAACTTTGCCTTGTGAGAATCCCAGCATTCTCTACACAATTGGCCTTCTAGTACCCATTTTTTCTTTGGAGTGTATCGTATCATGCCAAGTTTCTTTCTACAAACAGTACAATTTGACTTTTGACTCTTGTATGTAATGTCTTTTTTATCAAAACAAGATTTACACAACAATCCAGTCATATCCCACTGGTATCGTGGTTCCCATAGATCAGGAACATCTTTTTCCATTCCACATGTAACACATTTTTGCCGCAGACTTTGTTCATAGAACTTTTTCATCTCAGATACATAACAATCAGCACAAAGTGGGCCCTCGATCTTCCACTCACTCTTTGGTTTGCTTTTATGCGTGGACTCTTTTTTGCATATTGTACATATGATTGGTTTTCGAGAAAACAAGTTCATGATATGAAATAACCTAAATCCATTAAATAGTTATCATAAAGGAAAAGAATTGAGAACCTAGTTCTCAGGTTTATTGCTTTAGGGCTTCTTCTAGAAGCTGGCCTGCGTTTAGCATCCCTTTTTGCTTTGCAATCTGTTCAATTTTTGCATATTGTTCAGCTGTAAAACAAACTGGCATTGAACGGTCTTTCATGAATATTAACAACATTTCTGATTTTATATCCTTTTTGTTGATTTGCTTTGATCGTCAAGATCGATTTGTGTTACCTATTCATTGAACACATACTTGCGTTGGCCACGCAATTCTGGACTGCTTCCTACTCCTACCAACACAAATTCCTTTTTACCATCCAAGATATTCTCAGTTGGACTGAGCTTACTTTCGTGAATCTGTTCATATTCCTCAAGTGATACCTTTCGCCTATCTCCTATTTCTGCCTCCAAGTTCATATTCTTCACAATCTCTTTGTATCCTTCCATGACTACTCCGCTGAAGACCATTGCACTGCTTCCACTACCGTAAGAACCAAACCCGAATCGCTTACCTGATAAATCAACACCTTTTTGGAATTCAAATTCGAGACAACTTCTAAAGCCCATGTATAGTGAAGCAGTGTAGAGATTTCCCACCATGCTTGATGCAATAAGTGAGCTTGAAAGTTTAGAATCATATGCTTCTTGGAATTCGTCAGTCATTGTAAATCGTTTTGTAAACTCGTGGTCTTTTTGCATAAATTCTTCATCTGCAAGTATAGATTCTATAGTTCCACGCGGATCCTTAGGAGTTGGTTCTTGCATTCCCATTTTTTCTATTATTCCCTTCCAGCGTGGTAAGCTTCTCCACTCATGCCTTAGCAAATATGTCAAGGCTTTCTTGCCCATGTTACTGTATGGAAGATGCATGTTTACAAAGTCAATATAATCAAGAATTGTCTCTCCTTCCTTTAGTTTTATGATTCCGGTAGCGAGAGCTTTATCTTTGTAGGCCATAAGCGCCTTCTTTACCTGTATCATGTAAAGCAAGTTGGAATACTGTCCATTTACAATTGGAGTCTCTTTTCCAAATGGTCTGTAGAAATCATATTCATTTTTAATAGAAGTAGATGTAACCTTGGGATCAAAAGTCATCAGTCTAGGATTATCATTTAGAAGCATGGCAACAGCACCTGCACCCTGAGTATATTCACCACTTGAACCAAGATCATATTTTGCAATATCAGATACAACAACTATGGCAGACTTGCCCTCTGCTTCCCCCGCCCTTATCCAATTAGTATTATCATACAAAGCATAAGAACCACTGACACATGCAAATTTGCATTCAATTCCACCACAATGTCCAAAGGATTCATTGCCATACACCTGTTCTAGCATGCCAATTACGTAAGAGTTCATTGCCTTTGATTCATCAAGCGAAGATTCTGTTGCAACATAGAGCCTACCAACATCTTTTGGTGCAATCTTGTTTCTTTCCATTATCCTCAGACATGCATTTGCAGCCATGCATGCAGGGTCTTGATTAGTATCCACGATAGCCATTTTTGATACACCCAGACCTCTTTGTAGCTTGTCTGGATCCATACCACGTGCCTTTGCAAAATCTCTTGCGTCTACAAACAATTTTGGAATGTAGATGGCAATGTCATCTATACCTGCGGCCAATAGCTTCAGCTTTCTAATTACAGATATAAGGATTTTGAGATCGTTTTTTGATCTCAAAGATTGACAATTTTTGCCACATTGCTGCAATATATGTGAAATCTTTTATGATTTTAGCTTGGATTTGAATAAATCATCAAATGTTTCAAAGGGCTGTGCTCCAACAATTTTTGATACTGTCTTGTCAGGTGATATGATGAAAAAATCCGGAGTCCCAGTCAATCCAAGACCCTTTGCGTCTGAAAGACTACTTTGAACAACCGAAATGTATCGTGATTGGGACATGCATTCTCCAAATTGTGTTCCATTCATCCCCACGCCATTTGCAAACTTTAACAAATTACTAGATGATGCCCATCCTGTATTTTCACCTGCCCAATTGTTATACAATGCGTCATGATACTCCCAAAACTTGCCTTGTTCCTGAGCACAATGTGCCGCATGTGCTGCGTTCACCGAGTCCTGACCTATTATGACAAAATCCTTGAAGATCATACGTACCTTTCCTGTATCGATATAGTTTTTGACAATATCTGGCTCTACAGTATGATAAAACTGGTTACAGTAAAAGCACTGATAGTCCCCAAACTCTATCATTGTAATTGGCGCATTATTTGAGCCAAGCACTGGAGACGTATTGTCTATCAACAAATTCATCGGGACGTTTTGAGAAGATGTACCATTTTGTAGTGCTGCATTGTTAAAAGAAGTGTCTTGTGGACTAGCAATCATGTGATTTGGAAAACCTTGTCCAAATAGGAAAATCACAACTATTGCAACAACTGTTACTCCGATCCCAACCCCTAGGGATGGGAGATGAATCTTCAAGAATTTGACTAGGCTTGCAGATTATTTAGTTCTTGTCAAAGGGGCAAGCCAAATAAATGGGATTTGTACTTATGAAAACTATGAAGAAAGTTTTTGTCAATGGATATGGTTCTATCGGTAGCAGAATAATCCAGTTCATATCTGGCGACAAGGATATTGAGGTACTCGGAGTTGGCAAGTATTCTCCGGATGACAAGGTGGCAGATGCCATATCTCGAGGATTTAATGTGTATGTTCCACAGAAAAAGATTGATGCTTTTAAAAATTATAAAATATCTGGTACAATTGAGGATATCGTCACTAAAAGTGATCTAGTGATAGATGCAGCACCAGGAGGTGCTGGATATGAAAATAAAAAAACATTGTACGAGCCAAAAAATGTTAATGCAATCTTTCAAGGCGGAGAACAAATCGGCGGAGAAGAATCTGTCGCAAAATTAATCTTCAACTCTCGTGTAAATTATGAAATGGCATTTGATGCAAAATATGTAATGCAAGGAAGTTGTAATGTTACAGGGATGGGAAAAATACTCCAACCTCTCAAGGAGAAATATGGAAAAAAGATCAAGAGATTTGATGCAACATTGTTGAGAAGATGGGCAGATTTGGAGGATTCAAAGACACAAGTGAAAGATTCTATCGAATGGACCAGAAAACCACATCACAATGATGATGTGAAAAGTTACATGGGTGCAGACACACCACTCTTCATTCGAGCTTTCAAGGTTCCAACAAGACAGATGCATGTTCATCTCATGGACATTCGTTTTGATGGTCCAGCACCTAATTCACAAGAAATTCTAGAATTATACAAAAATGAATATGGTGTTGCAACACTGTATGATGCAAAAGGAACAAAAGACATACGAGATTATGCAGAATCAATAAAATTCGACTTTAAGGATACAAACATGATTCACATCCATGCAGATTTAATTGAAGTTCAAGATGATACTGTAAAACTGACATACTCTGATGATCAGACTGGTATAGTAGTACCTGAAAATCATCTTTTGATGCAGGCAATGTTATTCAAGAGAAAAAGAGATGATGCATTCAAACATACAGAAGAGTTATTTCATATGGGAGAAAAGAAAAAACTGTTACAAGAACATTTTGCAAAGAAATGATGAAAAAAACTGTTAGATGGAATAATCATACTAGAAAAACTCCTGCAGATAATGTGAACTTATAAAAGAGACAGTTGAAAAATGATACACATACCAATTGTTTGAAATTCAATCCGTGTACTTGTCAATCAAAACGCTGAATCTAAGATCAATCCAATGTGAACTACTTTCACAACGAGGTAGTTAATCATGGACAGCGAGATGATTTTTAAAATAATATTACTTGCACTGTTAGTGGCGCTATCCGCCATTTTTAGCGGCGCAGAAGTAGCACTAATTGCAACAAACAAGGCCAAAGTCAATCAATTGTTAAAAGAAAAAGTCCGAGGATCTGCCTCTCTTGCCAAGCTAAAATCCAATCCGAATAGGATGCTTGCAACAATAAATCTTGGAACGGCATTAGCAAACGTAGGATCTTCTGCACTTGCAACTGAGATTGCACTGGGATTATTCGGCAACGGGGGTCTTGCAATATCGATTGGAATAATGACTTTCATACTTTTAGTATTTGGTGAAAATGCTCCGAAATCTTACTGTAATGCAAATCCCGTCAAAGTATCGTTATGGATAAGCGGTATCACACTTACTTTTAGTTATATTTTCTATCCGTTTGTAATATTATTTGAAAAAATCACATATGCGATACTTTGGATATTGAGAAGTCCATACCATCCACCGCCTATTACAGAACAAGAGATTTACAATGTAATTGAACAAGGCTTGGAAGATAAGGCATTAAAAAAACACGAACATGAACTCGTACATGGCGCACTCAAGTTTGATGATATCGTAATACGAGCAGTCATGACTCCCAGAACCAAGATGTTCATGCTTCCAGCAAAAACGATATTGTTTGACGCAATGCCTCTGATAAGCAAAAGTGGTTATTCCAGAATTCCATTGTACAAAGATACTACAGATCAGATTGTAGGTATTTTACATGTGAGAGATTTGCTAAAGAATTTAGAAAGAGATGAAAAAATAATTACTTTGGAGTCTCTTTCAAGAAAACCAATTTTTGTATCACAAGAACAAAGAATTAGTAAACTTCTCAGAGAGATGCAGGGTAGACAGACTCACATGGCAATTGTAGTTGATGAGTTTGGAGGTGTAGAGGGATGCGTTACACTTGAAGACCTGTTAGAAGAGATTGTCGGTGAAATAATGGATGAAACAGACATGGAGGAGCTCAACTTTAAGATGTTGGACAAAAATACCATGCTTGCAAGCGGCGATGTTGAAATTGATACGGTAAATGAAATTCTCAAATCAAATATGCCACAAGGCGACGATTATTCCACCCTAAGCGGTTTACTGCATGACAAGTTAAAGGACATTCCAAGAGCAGGTGATAGAGTAGTGATTGAATCTATCAAAATGACAGTAGAGGAAGTGGTAAACAACCAAGCTACCAAAATAAAGATAGAAAAAATTCCAAGCAATAGCTAGGTTCGTGGCGGAATTGCAAACTTGTTTTGTGGATTTTTGTGATAATCAACAGGAATACTAGAATCTTTTTGTCGTCCTGTTAGTATGCCTACAACGGTTTCATCCTTTTTGATAATACCTTCACCGATTAATTTTTTCACACCGGCTGGAACTGCGCCAGATGCCATTTCACAGTCAAATCCATTTAGACCAACAAGTGCCATTCCATCAAGCATTTCTGCATCCGATACCTGGGTTACAACACCATTTGTAAAGTCAAGTGCTCTTAGTCCCTTGAGAATGTTGGCAGGTTTTGCAATCTGAATTGCAGTTGCCTTGGTCTTTGGTCTGATTTGATTTGCATCCAGGTATTCATAATATTTTTTAATCAAACCAGTATCTGATTTTCCCTGATTCCATCGTAGTTCAGTATTTTCAAATTTACCGTTGTACAAATTATACAAAGTATTTGCACCTTCAGAGTTAACAACAGCAAGACGAGGTATTTTTTTTATCCAGCCCCAGTCATACAATTCCTTGAGTGCCTTACCACAACTTGATGTATTTCCTAATGCACCACCTGGATAAACTATCCAGTCAGGAGGATTCCAATCTAAAAATTCTAACGCTCTAAAGACAATTGTTTTTTGCCCTTCTATTCTAAATGGATTTACAGAGTTTACTGTATATCCTCCTGCCTGCCCAGCCTGCTTTAGTGATGCAGATAACGCATCATCAAAATTTCCTTTAATTTCTACAACTTGAGCTCCAAACTGAAATGCTTGACTAAGTTTTCCGGGAGCTACTTCTCCTGCAGGTATGTATACATCACAATCCATGTTTTCATTTGCAGCATACATTGCAGCAGACGCAGAAGTGTTTCCAGTTGATGCACAAATTATTTTTTTAATTTTAACAAGTTTCGCATGCGTTACAGCAGTGGTCATACCATTATCTTTGAAAGAACCACTTGGATTGTACCCTTCAGGTTGGAGCCAGAGATTTTGCAGTCCGACATATTGTGATACACGTGACATGTGGTATGGTTTAGATAATCTACCTTCTGCGCCATCTAGTGAAACTAAATATTTTGAACACTGATCAATGTCTTCAGTATCAATCTGACAAAAATTTAAAAGCTCACGAAAACGCCAAACTCCACTTTCATTGAAAATATTATTGGAGTGATTTCTACGTTTGTAAAAAACTTCTTTTAATGAAACTGGAGGAGCAGAACCATATTTGACATCAAGCAAGTGACCTTTTTCACATTCAATGCGGGTATCAGTAACCGGATATTGTAGACTACATGTTGGATCTATGCATTGCAGATATGCTTGTGATTGCACTATGCAAAATTTAGTTGGTTCGTATTTAAATCTAAAGAATTTACGTTTTAGACAAAAACCTCTGAGATAGTAGAAAAACTAAACTATTTTTTTGGACCAGAACGCATGTGAAAGTTGATGCAACACTTGCATTCTTTTGAGATGCATTCTGTTTCAGACACATGTCCGCAAATACCGCATTCACAATGTGTTTGCATATTTCTTCTGAGAATTTATTGCATTTAACCAATATGAGGGTTCTTGTATAGTTATACTGACTATTTTTTTGATTTTTTAGGTTTTTCGGCAGGTTTCTTTGCTGTCTTGGCCTTATCCTCTAGATGTTTTGATTTTGCCTCTTCTGTTTCTTTACTCTTCTCATCTACTGCTTTCATGACTGCTTGAATTAAACCGTCTAGATCACTATCAGAAACTTCCGGTTCTACTGCAGCAGCTATCTGAGTAATGGTATTTGATATGGCAGAACTTACCTCATCAAAACTTTCTGGATCTTCATATGCAGCGTTATACAGTGCTTTGAGCCTTCGCACATCGGAAAGTACTTGATCGGTCAGTGTTAAACGGTATTTCTGACCATTTATGGTAATTTCCTGGCTTATCATGCATGAACTCGACATCATGCTTTCATAAAGTTTTCTGTAAAAAAGAACAATTACTGGAGCATCATGAATACAATAATGACTCGAAAAGTTCCAAGTAAAGCCGAGCGATATTTTTCCACAGGCGTAAGTATGATCACGTCAAGAGGCGTAAAAGGCCCTAATATCATGGCAGCAGAATGGGTCATGCAAATTTCATACAGTCCAGTTTTGATTGCCATCTTTATCCATCACGGGTCGCAAACCATCAAGAACATAGAAAAAACAAAAGAATTTGGAGTAAATGTGGCATCAAAAGATCAAACAACTGAAGTAAATGTATCGGGAGGCTATTCAGGATCAGAAATCGACAAGCTAAAAATAAAAAATGTTTTCAAGATAATAAAACCAAGAAAAATCAAGACACCGATGATTTCAGGTTGCACCATAAATGCAGAGTGTAAACTAGTCAGAAAGGAAAAGATTGGTGATCATATTATGATGGTAGGAAAAGTTGTTTACATCAAACATGATGACACCAAGAGTCCTCTGGTATATCACAAAGGACGATACTTTAGCACATCTTCTACAATAGAGCCAGATAGAAAGCAAGTCAAAGTAAGTAAAGAAACACTAGAGTTTTTTACAAATCTTGCACAAGGACGATTTGTTTTAAAATGTGTTGGAGTTCTAGTTGCCTCTAAGAGTAAAATTCTGGTTACCGTGTGGCCAAATACCGAGTTTAAGATCATACCATTTATCATACCTCAAGCAGGCAAGAATCAAAGAGATCTCCTTGTACAATTTCTAAACAAGACTGGGCTTGATATTGAGGTGGATATCACACCTATTATGAAGAGACTTGTTTTAAAAAATGAGAATAAAATTCAGAGAATAAATTTTGTATTATTCCATGGAAACGGCAAAAAATTACCACGGGGTACTATCTGGAAGCCAAGACATCAAGATATTATTGCAAATTTGATTTAGATTATGATGTAATCTAATGCCACTGCATCAGCTAATAGGGATGCATGTCTTGAGTTGATAATATACCCGTTTTTTATGTCCGTTGTTGGAACCCATCTATTTGTAGAGCTATAATGTCTTTTTTCCTTCATTTCTTTTTCAATGTCATGTAAGTCGCATTCTCCTTCCTCAATCTGCTGTGTGTTGATGTGTTTTATTGTAATCAAAATCTTTTTTACTTTTACCCTGACTCCGAATCTCCAAATGTGGTCTGAAGTATCATCTTCAACTTCAAGTAACTTGAGTTTGATTTCCTTTGTACCAAGTGCATCTCGGCTAACCAAACTACGTTCATCCACAAAATCTTCGAAGCTCATTATCTTGTGTTTACAGTATCACATTAAAGAAGTATTCGATCTATTTGGCTTTCAGTTTTTTAGTAAACGGCATGATACAGGATTCTAGCTTCAATGGTTGTCTCTTTCCTTCATGCATGGCATAAGTGTCTCCATCATATGTGCAAATAAAATCAGTTACTGGGTATTTCTCATCCCAAATTTTAAAAAATTCTCTGAGCTCACGATGTTCATATTTTCCCGTACCTATTCTTTTCTTGGATGAAAATTTGAATGCAACAATCATTTTTCTTGTCTGGTATAACTCAAAAGTATGTATCCATTTTAGACAGCGCTGTATTTGATCAAATGGTACCCTCAAAGTGGTATTTGTGCCAGATTTCGCCTCGATTGTATATATGACATTAGCCTTGGTACTCACTGCGAGGATGTCTGGCAATCCAACACTTGGAGAACCAAGCCTAAATGCCTTCCAACTATCAGTCGCATTGAATCTTTTAACCAAGGTATCTTCCCAATTGTAACCTCGTTGCCTTCTAGTTCTTGCTATGAGTTGATTAGCTGTTTTGATATTTTTTGTATTCGATATGGCCTTGATATTGTGAAATTTTGATTGTTCTATTGATGTCACGTGCTTTCGATTCTATAAAATGAATTTGATGATATAGACTAGGTGGTAATTATACTAACACCTAGATGCCTATTTCCTGTCACCAGATATTGAAATAGAAAACCATCTTACAAAAAAATCAATATTTTGTCTTAGCATTAATATGTCATGATTCCAACAATAAAAGCATGTCAGCAGATGCAAACCAAATAACATATCTGAAATACAAAGAATATGGTGATCTTCTCAAAGTTATACTGTATTCATCTCAATCAGTTCTCGGTGCTGTGCCTTTGATTTATCATTTGAATCACAATGGCCAGAACATCATTTTCATACAGACTGGTGCCATAGGTGGAAATGTAATTCATTACCTTGTAACAAATGGTCCTCCTACAAAGAAATTCATAGAGTTAAAACGACTTACGGGCGATTATACTTTTGTAGAGAAAATTGGAACTGACGGAATGTCACTTTACATTCCAATTCTAGAATTGGAAAAATCAAATCTCAAATTCCAATAAATAGTTTTCAGTTTCATCGAGTCTTGAAAATAAACTTGGGGCTTTCATCGTAACTACAGTTTTCCAGAGTCAGATTTTGATCATGATTTAGATGAGAGTTCTCTGACAGGGATCCAAATACACGAATATTTCCTTCAAACTCTGCAATGCAGAAATACTTGTCATCCTTACTAGAAACTTCTACAAGTTTTGCATTTTTTGACACTTGTCTCCATGTAACATCTCCCAAACATTTGTTACAAAATTCACTTGGAGGCCACACAAAATGCTGACATTTCACACAGTAGCTACACACAAAGTTGTTGTTTTTCAACTCGTCTTCAAATCTGGTCATGATTCCAACACCAATACCGTTGAGGATGTGGATCCAGCAGACATGTTGTGAACAAGGCCTGTTTTTGCACCTTCTATCTGTCTTTTCCCCGCCTTTCCGCTTAGTTGTTGATATACTTCTGCAACTTGTGCTATTCCTGTTGCACCCAGTGGATGTCCTGCCCCAATCAATCCACCTCGTGGGTTTACTTTTTTGTTGTTTGTATAATACAAATCTCTGACAAGCTTTGTTCCTTGTCCTTTTTGACAGAATCCCATATCTTCTAGTTCAATAATCTCACATACACTAAACGCATCATGAAGTTCAACAACATCGATATCATCCGCAGTCTTGTTTGACATGCGATAAGCATCATTGACAGCATTTTTTGTTGATTCCATGGATGACAAATCATTATTTTTTGTAAAACTTGCAGAAATTGTTTTTTGACCAATCCCAGAAATCCAAACAGGAGTGTCTGTGAGTTTTTTTGCTTTTTCTTCTGAACACAATATGACAGCTGCTGCTCCATCACACGGCATTGAACAGTCAAGTAATCGTAAATTTTCAGTTAGATTTTTAGAGTTCATTACATCATCCAGTGAAAACGATTTCTCAAAATACGCACATGGGTTATCTAATGCATTTCTGTGATTTTTTACAGATACATATGCTAGATCTTCAAGAGTTGTACCATATTTTCTCATGTGTGCGCTTGTAAACATTGATGACCAGAAAATTGGATGCTTATATTCACCACGTGACATGTCCCAATTTAGAACAAGACCGGGATTGTCCATTTTGTCAGCTCCTACCACAAGTGCAACATCTGCAAGTCCTGAGGAAATGTATGCATATGCTGAAACTAGAGAGTTTGTGCCTGAATTACACAAGCTTTCAACAGAATGTGATATTTTTGGTTTGATTCCAGATAATTCTGATATGATATTTGCAAAATAGTTACGGTTTGCGTTTGTAGATGTGAGTACAACATCCACATCATCTTGTTTTAAATTGGACGTATTTTCAAAAATTGGTCGGATTGACGATAGCATTATGGATTCTAACGATTTTTCACTCTTGTTGAACTTGGTAATGCCAGCTGCAGCAATTGCTACTTTTTTCATTTCACATCTCTTGCAAAAGTTTTGACAAGAAGTTCAAATGATTCTTTCACATTTCCCACTGGGTTGAATTGAAGTATTGGTAAATCTATTCCAACCTCCATGAATTGCAATGTTTTTTGTCTTACATCTTCCGGTGTTCCATATACTGATAGAGAATTCACCATTTTGTCTGTTACAAATACATGGTTATCATTAAGGCCATTTTTTTTATATTCTTCAAATATTGCCTCAGTCTCTTTTTTGAATCCGTTTGATGCCAAAAATTGACGATAAATGGTTCCCACTGAAATATAAAATGCAATAGTCTGTTTTGCACGAATAATTGCTTTTTCAGAGTCATTAGAAACACACGTAATTAGTTGACATGTGACGTCAATTTTCCTTCCAGACTGCATCTTTTCAATTGTTGTTTTTAGTTCATGTAATGGTCGTAAGTAAAATATCACTCCATCTGCAATCTCCCAGGTAAGTTCTACCATTTTTTGGTTTATTGCTGCAAGATAGATGGGAATTTTAGTTCTCGCAGGTTTTATCAACAGTCCAAAGTTTTTCAGGTGGAAAAATTTGCCATCATATGATACTTTTTTTCCAGACATGACAAGACGCGTTACATCCACATATTCACGCATTCTTTGAAGCGGAGTTTTAAATTCCATGCTATGCCAGTCTTCAACAATTGGTTTACTGCTTGTACCAAGCCCCAACATGAACCGTCCATTAGACATGACATCAAGCGTAACAGCAGACATGGCGGTCAATGCAGGACTTCTCGAATAAATATTGATGATAGACGAACCTAATTTGGCAGTATTTGTAATGCTAGACACACGTGATAAAATAGAACAACAATCCATTCCCCATGTCTCAGGAATCCAGATCGAGTCTATTGGATATCTACTCAATGTTTTTGTACAATCCAGAATCTCATCAACTGACAAAAGTGAGCCTAGACTAAACCCAAGTCTCATTTCATTCACTTTGAAAAAATGAATTTTTCATATTTTTGGGTTTTGATAAGCAGACTTACATTCTTCCATGTCTTTGTAAGAGTCAACAGATTTCCAAAAAACCTTGCTGTATTTTACTGCATGCAGTCTTCCAGATTCAGAAAGAAGTGGAAATGTATCACTTTCTAAATTCCCATTTTTTGGCAAGCGTTTTAAAATATCCTTATTTAGATAATATACACCAGCGTTCATCCAGTAATTGGACATCTCAGGCTTTTCTTCGAATCTCTCAACTTTTACTCCATCCAGATGAACTATTCCAAAGGATGTTCTAAGTGGTATCACTGCAACAGAATTGGAATGAGTTTTTAGTTTGTTCAAGTCAATATCTGTCAAGATATCACCATTTGTAACAAAAAAATCACTAGTGTCAATATACTTACTTGCCTTTTTTATTGCACCTGCAGTGCCAAGAGGTTCGGCTTCAATAGAATATTCTATATTTACTCCAAGATTTTTGTTTTCCAGATGTTTTATTACTTGATCTGCTCGATAACCCGCACAGATTATAATATCTTTTATTCCGAATTTCTTAAAGTAATGTATTTGCCATTCAATAATGGGATAATTGCAAATTGGTATCAGAGGTTTTGGCAAATAATCTGTCAACGGTTTAAGTCGCTTACCAAATCCTCCAGACAGAAGCATTGCTTTCACATATGATATATTTTTCAATTTGAATTAAAAGATTTGGAAAATCTTATTCTCAATATTCTAGAAAATTAAGGATCACTAGTAGGTTTTTTCTCAGTGAGATAATAGTGTAATTCAGTATAACATTCTACACAATAATCTAAGTCATTAGTGTGTTCACAGTCGTATACTTTACTAACATCCTGACCGCATTTGGAACAATTTGCCACACAATTAATGGCATGTCCTTCTCTTTGAATATTTCTTTGAACGTAATTCTTGTATTATTTAACTTGTAAATCTATGATTTTCGCATTTTAATTGCGCCCAGAATGACAATTATAATTCCTATCCCTAAAACAGCTCCCATCTCCCTGATAGCGCGAGAATCTTGAGACTGACCACTTTGCATTGCAAGAATTATTGCCGTACCGGCAAGTATCAATGCACCGCCAATTATTATCAACATCCCTAGTTTTTTGGAGGGTTCTTTCCTAGTTATGAAAAAAGAGATCACCAGCATTGCAGAGGGGATTATTCCAAATATTGATCCCCTTACAGATACATCCATTGGAAGAAACCCCATTTTATTACCGTTGGCTACAATTACATCTGCACCATAAATGCAAAGCATTACTATAGATATTGCAGACATCATAATTGCAACCTTTAGTTTCATAACTAGGAGTTTTTTTTACAGCTAATAAACCTTAGATAGAAACCCAAAGGTGTCAAATAAAAACATCAATGAAACATTTTGATAATGTTAAAGATGATATCTCCGTAAACAAGTTGGATTATGAATCCTCCAAAAATGTAGATCATGTATGGCATTCCAGGTGTAACCCAAGTATCTGAAGAGGAACAAAATTCTTCATTGTCAGCATTCTTTAATGCAAAATCTAATCTTCGTGAGTTTCCGTCTCTTTTTTCAATAGAAAAACTAAATTTTGGATTTTTTGAACGATGTCCTACAAACATGGCAATTATCTTGTTTTTCCTAGTCTCATTCTCAAAACCCTTGAAAATGTTTTCATGTCGTAGTATGGAGATGATGTTTCTCATTACATTTGCTCCCACTGGGATTATTGAAAGTAGCGCTGTGTTAATCAATGTAGTAAACGGGTGTACTTGAGAGATCGAAAACGTAGATTCTGGAGCAAGAGCTGCTAGAACAATTAGTGCAAAAGCATCTGCCCCTCCAAAAAAACCAATACGCCAAATAAATAACGCAACTGGTACAATAATTAAAGAAATTCCAATTGTTATGAGAGAATTAAACAGGTTAGGAGTAAAAAATAAAAGTACTGCCGCAAATCCACCAAAGATCATCCATACCCTGTCATCTATTCCTCTTTTTTTGACATCTGTGTATGATGCAATTCCTAACATAAATAATGCTAAAATAATTCGAATACTGTTTATATCAAATGACATTACGAACGATAAGAAATTTGTATTCATTAATAAATCAAGATTTCTCAAATTTATTTACTGATGTGACTAATTATTTGGAATCATTTTTCAATATGTGTCACACTTTACGTAAAATCAAGTCTCCTACACGTAGTATACGATAACATGTGAGGAATAAACAAAGATCATACCTCGCATCATACAATAATGTATAAAACTATTCAATAGATTGAGAGATTACTCACAAATCAGCATCAATTTAGCAGTTTAATCAATTCAACATACTATTGTAGGATATTCTATGAGTACTGCATATTCAACATACTTCAACAGAATTTTTTATTCAGTGACATCACGTGGCGAAATAACATGTCCTTTCTTAGAGGTTCACAATGGTTCCTAGTGATTTAGGGTGGTACTAGTCGTTTTTAACTATCGGTACAATCTAAAATTTAGTTTTTAGCGAAAATATTTCTAAACAATAGAATACAATCCTGTTTCCGTTTGTTTGTTTTATACAAACAATTGCTCATATCACTGTATGATTCTACATCACTATGCTGAATTCCCTCTCATTAACCACAAAAGACAAAGTGGTTGTCAACGGCATTAGACAAAAAGGAAATGGGGCGGGATCAATTTACTTATATACTTACAATAATAGAATTCGATCTACGATGTTCCTTAATTCTGAACCTAATCCTCATCAAACTGATGGCATTTTTGTGCTTAAAACCGACAAAACTGCGACGCTATCTAGATTTTTAACACATCATTCCGATCACAAATTCTCTAGTTTTAGGAGTACATCGACTTGAATACTGAAGAAGATCTGTTTGCAACATTGAAGTATTTTGGTTTGGAAGGAGATGATGCCAAGATTTACTTGGGTCTACTTCGAACTGGCGAGGTTACAGTTGGAAGTCTTTCTGCAAAATTAGATGTTGACAGAGGTAAGGCATACAGAGCGCTTACAAAATTACGAAATCTCGGATTAATTACAACCACCCTATCAAATCCTACGATATGTAAATCTGTAAACCCTGAAGAAGCCTTCAGAGGAATTATTCAGAAAAAACAAGACGAGATTACAACAATGGAAAAACTATCAAAACAAGTTGTTACAAATCTTGAAGAATTGAAACGTCCCACTCCCGATAATACCATGTCATCGTTTTCAATCATACAGGGTAGGTCTAATATTTATGCAAGAATTGGAAAACTAGTAAATGAAGCAAGTGATGTTGTGTATGTAGTTAGTACGGTTGAAGACATAATGAGAATGTATCACACTGCAATCCCTGAAAAAATAAAAGATTGTATCAAAAGAGGAGGAGAAGTAAGAATAATCACAGAAGTTGAAAATAAACAGGCCGTCAATTTGGTACAAAAACTCGGGGCTACAGAAACAAGGGTTGGCAAGCTACCATCCAAAGGAAGAATGGTTGCAGAAAAAGACAAACAAATCGTCATGTCAGGTTCCATGAAAGGCACGATGGATCTAAATGATGATGCAGACTCCATAGTCCACACTAACTCTACTGAAATAGTAAATAACATCTTTAGCCTGTGTGAACATTTGTGGAAAAAATCAAAACCTATCGAAGTTGTGTATCAATCCGCATAATATTTTTAAAAATTCATTAGTCTTAAAATTTTAAATTTCGTTCAGACTAACCATACACCATCTTATATCATGTTTTAAGGTATTTTCTCTAGTATTGAAGACCATACTTCTAATTCTAATTATATTGTCCAGCGTCGGAATGATGAAATCATATGCGGATAATGAGTATAGTTTTGGAGTTAGGGTCATGCCTCAGAAACTAATTGAAAATTCGGATGGAGTATTGCAAGTCTATGCCTTACATGGAGGTCATATTTACCCACAAAAAATTGATAATTTGGTGTTTTCTTCTACTGATTCGTCAATCATGCAGGTAATGGGTGTAGAAGACGGTGATAACTTCATTACAAATATCAAGTTAAAGACATTGGGGCAAGGCAATGCAAAAATTGAGATAGGTGCACCCGGCTTTGTTTCTCAAGAGATTCCAATAACAGTATACGGAAATCAAAATTACCCTGTCAAATTAGTGGTCCAGTCAACCCCCTCCATCCTTTCAATCAATGGTCCACATACGGGATATTTTACTGCCGAATTGATAAACAACAATGGTTCACCAGCTACTGCAAAAAATGACATTCTTGTAAATCTCGATACAACAGACAGCAGAATTGTGACATTAGCAAATACACATATTTTGATAAAAGCTGGCGAGTATTATGGAATAGAAAAACTTGAGGGAATTCAAACCGGAACAACGCAGATATTTGCATCTGCAGACTCTCTCCAGTCTTCAAGTACTACTATTACTGTCAATCAAACAGGATCTCCCACAATACACATGTATGTATATCCTAAAAAGATCAACAATTATCAATCCTCAATATCATATGCTATTGCACAGTTAACTGATACTTCCGGAATTCCAATTCTTGCAAAAGAAGACATTGTGATTCCAGTAAGCATTACCGATCCAAATGCACTTTTAACAAATTCCAGTCCCACAATACAACATATTGAATCAAACACGCCAATAATAATAAAAAAAGGCTCCTATTGGGGATATACAAATATCGCTGTCAGTGCAGGAGTAAATGGAACCTACAATGTTTTATCGTCAACACCTAACGGATATGTTAATTCAGGATCAAGTCAGATAACTACATTCACAACCAAATTTTATGATGACAAGTCAGCTCGGCTTGACATTTTACCCGTATTGGCAACAGGAAAAGATGAATTAATCGGGGTTTTACACCTGGAAGACAAGAACGGAAATCCAATAATAGCAAGCCATGACATGCAAATAGAAATTGATTCATCTGACGCAAATTCACTTACAGTGTATGATGTCATGTTAAACAAAGGATCAGGTGTTGCGCCCGTATTTGCCAAGGTGGGTACTACTATTCCCACTTCCATATCATTACATGTTGTAACATATAATGATCAAACTGTTAACCCAGTAATTTCATTACCCACTAGTAGTTCCCTCAAGGCACAGTCTTTAGTACCAAAGATATTGAGTAACACAAACTTTCCTGTTGTAGTATATCAGACAGACTCTACAGGGATTCCAGTTTATTTTACAAATGATTCTGCCTTGGAGGTAATACCTAATGATTATTTTGCAATCCAACAGACTGCCATCCATAAAGGAGATTCTGTAATTGTGGTAAACTCTAATTCTTTAAAAATTGGTACTTCAACTGTTAATCTACTTTCAAACAATAACCAAACTTCAATTACACTTCAGTCATTCAATAATTTACCTTCTCAGGTAATTTTGGATTACCCCAATCCCATTCTCATGAATATGAAAAATACTCTAGTAGCACAAATTTTTGATTCCGGCGCAAAACCAGTATTTGCACAAAAAGATGTTGTCCTAAAACTTATTTCAAGCAACAAAGATGTTTTAACACTTCCTGAAAATATTACTATCACAAAAGGGCAATATTATGTATCATTAGACATAACTCCAAACTCTACTGGGACATCTCAGGTATCGATATTTGCTAATGACATGCCACTTTCCACTTACAAGATTACATCTGATAGTTTTTCTCCCATGTTGAGTATATCATCTCCTAGATCTGCACTACCTGGAGAATCATTAATTGCAAATGTAACGGTACAAGACCATGGCTACCCACTAAAAAATATGCAAATACAGTGGAAAGTAAATGGTGCCATAATTCAAAATAGTGATTCTGTGACAAATCAGAATGGTACTGCAAATATCGTCCTATTGGTAAATTCCAATAGTAGTACCATGAATCTAAATGCTAATGTTACAGGCTCTGGATACATTCCGTCTCATGCAAGTAAGATGATAGATATCAACGGAACGAATGGCAACATATCGGATTCCAATATGACAGCATCTCAACTGTCATCACTTGCAATGGTTCAAACAAATTTGAAAACATTCAAGGTAGGAGGAATTGATACATTACCAATACTAGTACTTGGCACAATTGCAATAAGTGGTGTCTTAATCAAGAGGAAAAATCTACTGTCATTTAAAAAAACACCGTCTAGCGCAAATATACGATCCAAATAATGTGGATAAAAATACGGAGTGTTTAAATTTTTGAAAACAACGTGTTCCAATAATTAAATCAAACACAAGTCTGTTCAATGCGAACATACTAGAAAATATCATTTCAAAGTTTCAATTAAGATTTATGAAATACCACGTTTTCATAAACAAGTACATATTTCAGAGGCATTCTAAATGAATGATAAATTTCTATCAGGTTTACGAAATACAATATATGATAGGATAAAATATTATAATAAAAAAGAATCCATACTTTTTTCTCCTTCTACTTTGGGAAAAGATCTCAATCATTGTACTATTGAAGAAATTCTACCACACTTACTGGTATATTCATCAATGGCCACAATTGAAAGAAAAGAAAAAGTATGGGTGGCAACATCAATGCTAGTACGTTTTCTTGCAACCCATACCAACAATCTAGTAGTAATTGAAAATGATAATCCAATTGGAATGGTTGGAAGTAGAGAAGTCTTACAGGGAATATATTCAAACCCATCACATGTTTTTTTCTCTGGACAATCCGTGTATGACATAATGAACAAAGGTTTGGAGATGGTATCGCCAAAAATGCGAGTTTATGACTTATTAAAAAAAATGAATGATACAAAAAGAGATTTTGCTTTAGTGCAAACAACAGACGGCGAATTTTCAACAATTTCGGCAAGACGACTATTGGAGGTTGGAATACTATGCGATACAAGAATAAAGGTTGCAGACATGCCTTCGAAAAAAATTGTAACTTTTCAGAAAGATGACAGTTTAGGTTTTCTCATAGGTGAGATGTTACGAAATAACACAGATGTTGTGATCCTAGAGAAAACCCCCTTATTTGTTACACCGCAGACAATCTTTGAAAAAATATCTGAATTGAATTATCTGGAAGATGTGGACGATTTTCTGGATTCTAAGGCAAGTACATTGAATTTGAAAACTGGTCGCATTATATCCGATAGTATCACGGTACCTGAAATGTGTAAGATAATGTTAGGCATGAAAAATGCATTTGTTATGACACAAAATAACGTGTTAACACCTTGGGACTTGGTTACGACATTAGCATAAGGAGAACAAGTAAACATGACACAAAGAATGCAAACAAAAGAAAATTCGATAAAACAATTACGTGGTCAACTGGAACATTTAACAAATGAACTTACCAAAACCACAGAATATATCCAATTATTAGAACTGCAAGACGAATCAAAACCGAAAAAAGATCAGGTAGATTTTGAGCCAGAACAGGAAATCAGTGAATTACTTCAAAAACAAAATACAATATCACATGAAATTATCCTAGTTAAAAAAAGAATCCATAAACTAAGTGCAAAAACCATACTAAAGATAGAATTATTGATATTGCCAGTTGTAGTGATTTTGTTATTCTTCGTAGCAGCAAACTACATAGTTCCTCCAGCAGATGTTAATCCATCAATGAAAACTCGATATATGACAGAAAATCTCCAAGGAAGTACGGAGAACGATCCCAAGTATTGGAACATTCCCAATCACACACAATTGATTGTGACTATAGAAAATAATGCGAAGGTAAGTGACCAAAAGATTCAGGCAGTGGAAAAAGCCATAATATCAACGGATGTAATTACCGGAGATGGTTCACAACTGTACAGTTCGAATCATGTGGCTAGCACGTATTTCACAGGATGGCAAGGCGCACTGCAGACTATTTCAAACACAAAACACTACATTCCGGAAAGATTCGATATCACTCAATCTTCAAATGGAGCTGGGCAGATAGTAATAACACTATCAGCAATCAAGGACAATGATGGGTATTATGGAATTACAAGAACAATAGTAAATGGCAACCAAATACTAAAGGCATTCATCACCATATATGACGCAGACAAATTAACTGATATTCAAATAGGATCAATAGTACGACATGAATTTGGATATGCTCTAGGTTTACCGTCTACTAGTAATACGGTAGATCTAATGCATGATTTCATTTCTACAGATCATTCATACATATCAGAGTGTGACATCAACGCACTTCAAAAATTATACAATGATGTAAAACCATCTGATGATTTTTGTAACAATACATGATATTTTTATCTTATTTTATAAATTCAATAACACAAATAACTTAGAATGTTCTTCCCTTTTGTAACTGACATAATACATCAAAATATGCTTTAATCTGCGCATGTGATGGATTAAGCTCTTTGATTGCAGAGATGTCAACATTTAGTTTCTCTAGTTTTTGATAAATTTCTTTGTCTTCTAACGTGTCTACCAAGGCTTGGAGGTGAAATGGTTTTTTCATTATCTCTGTTATTTGTTTGAGACTCTTGATAGATTCAAAAAAAGTTTCTTGAACAAACCCTGACGCAAATATTATTCTTTGATGCGAATTAATTTCCAATATTTCTTTTGCTGTTTCAAGTCCGTTTTTTAGCGGCATTTGGTAATCTAAAACAACAGCATCAAATGGAGATGAAAGATCATCCGATTTTGTATTATTTTCTGACTCGATACGATAAATCTTGACACATTCATCGCCATTTTTTGAGACAGTTACCTTGTGACCATTATCTTCTAACATGTCTTTGTACTGATCCAAGAGATCCTTTTCATCTTCCGCTATCAGAATATGCATAGACATAACAGAAACATCTTACATATATCTAATTTACCGTAGCTCGTTTGTTTTAGACAGACATAGACTAATCTAAAACTCCTGAATAGTATGTATAAGATCTGAGGACTGGCCTATCATCCCCACAGAAACGCCAGAGTTCTCAGTTCTTGTTTTTTCCAGAGACAGGGCCAAATTGGAACCTTTTTTGCGATGAATATTGCAGATTGTTATATGAATAAGAATGACAATAAGATAGCAAGGGTTGGCCAATCAAAAGTACACACTCGTTATAAGCATCATTCTAGCGAGTTGTATCTCAGTACATTTTGCATATGCAATAACTAGCATAGACACGGGTTGGGGAAGTAGAGGTATAGGGGTAAATCCAACTACAAACAAGATATACATCACAGGTTCTGTAACAGGGGTCATAGATACAATAGATGGTCATACAAACAAGATTACTAACCATATTCCACTCAATCAAGGATCAGTATTTCCAGATACAGGAGCAGCACGTATTGATGTAAATCCTACGACAAATACAATCTATGTGACAGATAGATTAGGAGGTCACGTCATAGCTATAAACGGAAGCACTGATAAAATAATTGCAAAGATACCCGTAGAAAATAATCCGTGGGGAGTTACAGTTAATCCTTCCACTAATAGGATTTATGTTACAAATTTACTTTCAAATTCTGTATCTGTTATTGATGGTCTAACAAATAGTCTAATCACAAACATCAGAGTGCAAAGCGGACCATGGGGAATTGTTGTAAATCCATCCACAAATCACATTTATGTTGCAAACAGTCTGTCAAATTCCATTTCAGTCATTGATGGTGATAACAACAAGATAATTGATACAATACATGCAGATGGCGGACCATGGGGAATTACGGCAAATCCAGTTACTAATTCAATATACGTTAGTCATTGGGGAACAGGTGTAGTTTCAGTGATAAATGGAACTAATAATCTCATAATGGTAGATATACCTACCAATGCAGGTTCTTGGGGAATAGTAACAGATCCGTTGACAAATAAGATCTTTCAGACAAATGAACAGACCGGAGATATTTTCGAGATAGATGGAAATACAAATACCGTCATAAATAAATTTGATTCAGGTATTGCTGCTCAATACATAGCGATAAATCCTATAGAAAACAAACTCTATGTTTCAAGCTTGTTTTCAAACAATCTTGAAGTAATCAATATCCCATCTGAAAAAACCAACATATCTTCTTTGTCAAACGATACCAACCAACTTCCAAGTTATGGCAACATGACAGGTGATGCAATAAAAATGACACCAAAACAGCTTGCCAATTTAATTGGAAATAATACTAATCTGAGTATGACGCCAGAACAACTAGCAGAAATGATGGGTAATAGTACGAATCTCAACATGAGTCCAGACCAGTTATCGAAGATTCTTGGAAATGACTCTGCATTATCAAAATATCTCAACAATGCGACTTTACAAGGCTCTGAAAGTAGTATGACGCCAGAACAACTAGCAGAAATGATGGGTAATAGTACGAATCTCAACATGAGTCCAGACCAGTTATCGAAGATTCTTGGAGATAACGCTACACTGGACTTAACACCGGATAAATTACAAGAGTTTCTAAACAATAAGACAATTGGAGATTTTAATGCTAGTCTCTCATTTTCCCCCGATGAGTTGGCAAATCTAACTAAATCGTTGAATAATCTCAATGAAAATAATTCAACAGATATCAACCAGACAGATTTTAACAATACTCTTTTGCATGTAATGTGTATCATCAAGTCAGGTGAGTTGAGTAAACTTCTAGATAGTATGGCAATACCGTTATCAAGTTGTCAAATTAAAGAATAGATTTTCAAAAATCCATGAAATAGAAAGCTCATTACATTCAAACAATCACGTATTTTTAAACTACTATTACATAGTTTTTAGATGAATGATAAATTCTCTAATCATTCATTGCAAGTGATCATATGAGTCAGAAGGGTGAAAAAATACAGATTCAATTGGAGATGATAACTAGAATACTTGAAAAGGAGTTATCGTCAGCGGGATTATTGACAGACTTTGATTTAGTCCAGCCACAAATATCTGTTAGAATTGAAAAGTGTCTTCCGTTAATTATTCTCTATGAACAAATTATAAAAAAATCATTACTTATGGATATGAAAAAACAAGGCGGACTTGATAAAATATTTTTCGGCATCGTAAATTTTCACTGTAATTCAAAAGAATACTCTAAAGCAATAGAGATCATAGATTGCATGTTACTATTTATTCCAAATAATTTCAAGATTCAATATAGTAAGGGAAAATTGTATGAACATGTGGGGCAAATGGAAAAAGCACTGCAATGTTATGAAGCAGTGCTGAAAATAAAACCAGACCACGTATCTGCATTATATCAGAAGAGCTTACTTGATACAAGATTTGGCAAGCAAAATGAGGCAATCACCTCATTAAACAAACTAATCGAATTAGATCCAAATAACTCTACAGCGTGTTATGACAAGGGAGTCGTTTTACTCAAAAAGAATAATTTTGATGAGGCAATCGCATGTTTTGACAAGGTACTTGACATGAATCCTACACAATTTGAGGCATTATATCATAAAGGTATTGCACTTGAAGTATTAATGCAATATCATGATGCACTGCAATGTTATGAAGCAGTGCTGAAAATAAAACCAGACCATGTATCTGCAGCATGTAATGAAAAAATACTGTGTGATAAAATATGCCATAGCAAATACTCGACAGAATTGTTAGATGAAATAATTGCAATAAATCCAAGACATGTTTTGGCCCAATACAGCAAGGGAATGTTTCATCTTCAAATAGAACAATGTAATGAGGCAATCGCATGTTTTGACAAGGTACTTGACATGAATTCAGTACACTTGTCTGCATTATACAACAAAGGGATTGTCTCGGAATCATTATCACGATTAGAGGATGCATTAGAATGCTATGAAACAATACTGGACGTAAAACCAGACCACGTATCTGCATTATATCAGAAGAGTGTAATTGATGCAAGAATTGGAAGATATGACCAAGCAATAATATCTCTAGATAAATTGATCAGGATAAATCCGAGACATGTTTTGGCATTGTTTGACAAGAGCATACTATTACTAGAGATGGATCAATTCGAGGAGACAATTACATACTTGAACAAAGTTCTAAAAATAAATCCAGTGCACTTGTCTGCACTATACAACAAAGGAATTGTTCTAGAATCATTATCACGATTAGAAGAAGCATTAGAATGCTATGAGTTAGTATTGAGTATCAAACCAGATCATGCATCCGCATTATCTCATAGAAAATCATTATTTATAAAATTAGGATCATATGGTAAAGGTGTTACCCTATTTGAGATTGGTCAATTTGAAGAGGCAATTACATGGTTTAATGACATGCTGAAATCATATCCCAAATACATGCCTGCACTATACAATAAGGGAATCACATCAGAATCATTGTCGGATTTTGATGAAGCCTTAACCTGCTATCAATCAATAATCGATCAGAATCCCCAATATCGAGAAGTAGTTTTGCAAGCAGGACGAATTTTGGCATCATTAGAAAGACATGATGAGGCCATAAAATACTATGATTTAATTTTAAAATCAAATCCAAATAATACTAGTGCATTATATTACAAATCATTCAGTATACTCAAACAAGGAAAAGAAAAGGAACTGATGCCATTGCTTGAACATATGATTTCCTTAGATTCTAGGTATGTTACATTTTTACAAAATGAAATAGATTTTGAAAAATATCTGAAAGTTCCACAAACTAGAAGTTAGTTTGATACAGTACAAGCATTTAGGTGGTATAATTCAAACACACACATTTCTAAATAATTTTAAACATAAGGAATCACACGACTCTTAGAATATTGATAGCAGAAGACTACAAAGATCTGGCAGATTCGTACAAAATGGCGTTAGAGGAAGAGGTCACGAGATAGTTATGACAGGAAATGGTATTGAGTGTCAAAGAGCATACAAACAACATACAAAACAGTTAGACGGTCAAATAAGACAATATTTTGATGTAGTCATACTAGACCAAAACATGCCAGGAATGGACGGCATAGATGTTGCAAAAGAGATTCAAAAAATAAATTCAAAACAAAGAATAATTTTCATAACAGGATATGGAATTGAAGTTATACAAAAACTCAAACATTTAACAAACAATGCATCTGTTATGAACAAACCATTTACAATGGAGGCATTACTTGCAGAAGTTGAAGGATGGCCAGTTTCAAAATTACGGGAAATGCTAAAAAAAGGATTCACGGAATGGGATGGACATGCAGGAACATCAGTCCCTGTTGGTCCAAGCAGAGTAGGTTAGAAATTCAAAGGAAGTAATATGATCAATTCGTTTACTCTGAACATACAAGGTACTAAATTGACTTGATGCGTTTTTACAATTATTGAAAGACTGGTCATTGAGAATACTAGTGGCAGAAGATTACAAAGATCTAGCAGACTCCTACAAAATGGCGTTAGAAGAAAGGGGGCATCTGGTAATAACAACAAGAGATGGTATTGAATGTCTGCAGACATACAATGAATATGTAAAACAAGGTGTTGATGGTGAAAAACCATATTTCGATGTTATCATACTAGACCAAAACATGCCAGGAATGGACGGCATAGATGTTGCAAAAGAGATTCAAAAAATAAATTCAAAACAAAGAATAATTTTCATAACAGGATATGGCAATAGCCTGATAAAAAAACTCAGACAACTAAGTGAAACAGTTGAAGTCATGAACAAACCATTTACACTACAAGCTCTAATTACACAAATTGAAGGATGGCCAATCTATCTATGGCGAGAGAAAGCCAAACAAGGATTCAAGGATTGGGATGGATATGAGGGTACTTCAGTTCCAGTTGGTCCAAGTAGAACGGGTTAACAAAAATGAAAAAAATTACTGTTTGTCTATTTGATACACATAAGGACATACAAAATGGTTTGCCGGCATCAAACAAGTGAGAGTCAATTTATGATATGTGAGTACAGTGTTTTAGGTGTCAAATAATCTTGCAAGATCACAAGACAAGCACAAGTTTGAGAATTGGGATATCTATTGCAATGATAATAATGATGTTAGGTCTTGCACTGGCCCTTAATGCCTTTACAACATACACCATCACAAATCAGATGAAAGTTTTATCAGATTTGAACATACCAATAAGCCAAGGAATAACACGAACATATGCAATACAACAGATGCAACAACATAGCATTGATGACATGCTTACATATCAAAAAATATCAAGCAAAGTAAACTATGAAATTTCTAAAAACCAGTTTGAATCGTATAATCATGAATGGAGTTACGAAGTAGAAAAAATTAAGGATCTAACAAATGCATTTCTAAATTACGGGTTAGACTACGAAACTACAGAAAATCTTTCAACCCTAAGTACAAATCTAAATGAAATAGAGTCAATTCATCTACTATACGTACAAAAAACAGACCAAATCTTTGAAACATACAAGAGTCCTGTAAATGACTTAACTAACATAACGGGTTTAGAAACCCAGCAGAATCAAATTAACTTGAAAATAATCCTATTAAATGACGAAGTACAAAAATTAACAGATAGCCTCAATGCAGGAGTTGAGGAGAATAAACAAAAAGCATTCACTTGGCAGTTAATGATCATAACTTCAGCCGGAATCATGTCATTAGCCTTAGGATATTTCCTCAATTTGATAAACAGAGACTTGGTACGAGAGGTAATTAGAAAAACAAGATCATTACAAAAAGCAAACAAAAAACTAGAAAAGATGAATATTTTAAAAGACGATTTCATAAACATTGCATCACATGAGTTAAAGAGTCCACTTCATCCAATATACGGTTTTGTCGAACTTGCACAAAATGGCGATATTGGAGCAGATGAAGCACTTGCTGGAATATCGAAACAGGCACGACAGTTAGAAGAAGTGGCCAATAGAATTCTTGACATTAGCAGAATAGAAAATGGATCGTTGTACTTGTCCTATGAAAAGTTCGGTCTCAATGATCTGGTATTAGAGATAACTTCATCACAGGGACTAAATCTAAATGAAAAAATAAAAATTGAAACAAGCCTTGAAAAAGGAATCAATGTAGAAGCAGATAGAGTAAGAATTGGACAGGTGGTTCGCAATTTACTCAATAATGCATTAAAATTTACTGAAAAGGGAACCATACGGGTCATCATACAATACAATTTACAAAAAAACTTGGTTGAAGTTATCATAAAAGATCGTGGACTTGGAATACATCCAGATATACTTCCAAAGTTATTCAACAAATTCATAACAAAAGGACCCAAGACAGAATCTTGGAAAGGCAACGGGTTAGGATTGTATCTAAGTAGAGAAATAATAAACGCTCATGGAGGACACATTTTTGCATACAACAACAAAGACATAGGCGCCACATTCAAGTTTACTATTCCGATCATGCGACATCTAAATACCGTAGAACTTCATGAAAAAATAATGAATTAAGTATGTTCAGACTGAACACACTAATCTTAATCAAACAAATCAATCAAATCAAACAAGATAACAAATGGGATTACATATCTTGGCAGCAGATGACAATGAATTTGCCGGATTACAGTACAAAAAAGTCTTTGAAAAGCATCAACATGATATCACCATAGCAAAAGATGGTGAAGCATGTGTTGAAGCATACAAGAAAAAGATGGAAGAGAGTAAGTCAGATGTGGATCCATTCAACGTAGTTTTGCTTGACTTTGTCATGCCAAAAAAGAATGGAGTACGCGTAGCAAAAGAAATTTTAGAATTGCGACCGCATCAAAAAATAATCTTTGCCTCTGCCTTTGGAAATGGCATCTTGGATGATGCTGCAGTATTTCTAAAAGACGACGTAGAAATAATTCAAAAACCCTTTTCTCTAGAGTTTTTGGTCAACAAGATAGAAAATGGTTATGCACTAAGAAGCATGCGCTAAATTAGTATATTTTTTCCATTTTGGACACAATTAATCAAAAAAATTGCAGAGTGTCTTATCTATAGAAAATCAGTATTTACACATAATTGACTGATACTATAACACTGGATCTTCCTCATGCCATGATGCAAGGCATTAACAAGATTTGTAAAAAAGACGGTAGTACAAGTCAAGAATTCATCAGAATTGCAATATCTAAGATGCTTTTCGAACAGTTCAAGTCTGCACCTGAATCAAATGTTCTAGTCACAAAAGAAATGGGCCTTGGATCAAGTGAAAATTTAGGAGATCCATGTTATGAAATCCCATTGGAGAGAATAGTTGCAGTACGATACACTCTTGATGATGGAAAGATAATACACATAATGCGCGGAAAAAAATCATGTTGAGTACAATACACAATTATTTTTCAGTCTTTTATACGGCATAATTATTGTTTACTTGATATCGAGGCGCAATATTTTTTGGCAATCTCACGGTGAAAATGGTTGGAGGTGATTTCACTGTTAGTGTACCACCATGTTGCTCTACTATATTTTTACATATTGAGAGTCCAAGACCTGTACCTGTTTGTTTAGTTGTAAACAATGGATCAAATATCTTTGACTGGATTTCTGAAGGGATTCCTGGACCTGTATCTTCAAATTCAATTTGTATGTTGTAACCCAAGTCCATCACTCGTATCTTTATCTCTCCTTTGTCATCCATTGCTTGTACTGCATTACTTATCAAGTTAGAAAATACAGCTTCAAGCTTTCTTGAATCACAGTTTATTGCCACATCTGTATAGGGTTTTGATATCAAAACTTCCGGAGGAAGTAATGTGTTACCAATTGCACCATCTATCATTGAAAGCAATGATGTTTGCTGTAACAAGAGTTCAGATCTTTTTACAAAGTTCAAGACATCATCTATCTGATGTGTCATTCTCTGAATTGCCCTGTCAAACCTTCCAAAGTGTGGTAATTTTTCTTCTATACGCATATTTGGTTTTGCTCTCATTATATCCATAGTATTTTTGACAACAGATAATGGATTTCTGAGATCATGTGCAAGTCTTGCTGCTAATTCTCCAATCACTGTGAATTTTTCAGCTTTTATCAGATCTTGTGTCTTTTCATCCACCTGTTTTGCAAGAAAGTCCCGTTGCATAGATAGTTCTTTTTCTTTTGATAATACCGTATCTAGTTTAGATTTTAAATCCCTAGTCATTTGATCATAATGGAATTTTTGCTTCTCAAGTTCTAGATTTGACTTGTTCAATTCATCATTTTTCTTGTTCAAAGATGCACTGATGTCAAGTAAAAAACCCACTTTATCTTGTAAATCATGATTTATGGTGGACAATTCCTTGATCTTTTCCATCGATTCGGTTGCAATGGTTGTTAGACGTCGCTCTTTTTCTTGTAACTCATATCTTGTTGCATCAAGCTCTTTGAAGGCTTTACCCGTCAATGTACTTAGATCTTCTAAAAGAGTCTTTTGTGGTTCAGATTGTGACAATCCAATTTTTAATGAAGTATCAGATACATTAACCCTTATGGTTGTTTATTTCAAACAAACACAACGATACAATAAATATCATTTCTATTAAAAATTTGATTAATAGTTCATTCTAAAAACAAATGTGCAAACGTTTAGCAAGTTTTTAACATGAATGAATTAAGTTATTGTCATATGCATTCAATACAAAACCGGTAATGTGGATAAAATAGTATTTAACCACATTTTTGTGTCACATATCCACTCAAAACATACAGTTCGGACAGGTTCAAGCCCTGCTCTCAACCAATGTGTCAAAAGGTATGCCTCAATATCTCCAATGTTCTAATAGAATGAAATTATAGAAAACATCTGGACGATAAAACTAATTTGCTAATAACATCTTTGGCAAATTATATATTTTTCTATATAAGATAATGAATCCAAGAAATTCGAATTGTTCTACAAGAAGTATCATATTCAGGTTAACCATCCAACCACCCATCATGTCATTCATTATGGAGTATGTCATAGATATTATCTGATCCATATAGACTATATTTGATACATCAAACATTGTAATTCCTTGTCTAATGCCCATAATTGTATGAATATCATTTGGATTCATTTTATTTGCATCATAATTTGAAAATAAAATATTTGATACCAAATGTTTTTCATCAGAGTATACCGTATTTCCTCGTTCAATCCATACTAGAGTACTTGCAAAATATGAAATTAAAATAAGAGAAAAAGCGATTGCGACTTTTCCAGATTTTCCTTTTATTGTCTTTGCCATTTGATTTAAAAATAAATTACCAAAACGCCCAAGTTTGTGTTTATGTGCTAGAAACATCAATACAAACATAAGTGTAGAAGCAAGACCTAGACTTCCAATCCAGTGAGCTGAAAAATATGCGTAGAAAACCATTCGTATTGGTAGAAAGATGCCGGCAATTACCCCAAATACAATTAATTTTTCTTTAATGTCAGGCAGCTTGCCCCTCAACGCCTATCATTCCCAGAATGAATTTGGCAAGGTTTGATATTTATCTATCTACAAAAGCATCCTGTGTTCATTAGTGCAAGTCACTGATTTGTCATAGAATCTATCAATAATAATTTTCCATGAGTCCACAATGATATTTCGGAGGAGGTTTTTGAACGAGTTGTAGAATCAGATCATTTTTTCAAATTTTTTGAGATTTGATGTAATAGTCAGGGTTCCAGATTGCAAGTCAAATCTAACCCATCGTCCAAAGTTTTCACCTGTATCTTCAGAGATAAGCGGTATTCCATTCGCTTTTAAAATTTGCCTCAAAGATGCTACATTTCGAGGGCCCACGTTAAACAAGCTAGTCTCAGATTCATGTGCAAATATAGTAGCCCCGCCAGCCATCTTTGCTTTTATTCTTTTAAGCTCTGCCCCTTTTTGCACCATATTACATATCAAGAATGAAATTGCTTCGTCAGCATATTTCCCAATGTCATTTTTTGATGTAAATTGTTTACCGTCAGATTTTCGCGGTAACATCACATGTGCCATTCCTACAACGTGAGATACTAGATCAAAGAGACAGATAGCAACACATGAACCGACAAAAGTTTTCAATTCTCCTTCGTTATCAGTTATTATTTCCAATCCTCCCATTTTTATTTCAATTATACGTTTCATTAGAAGATCAAGTCCTATGTCACAAGTTTGTTTATTTCAGAAGGATTTTGAATCAAAATCATATGTATTACAATACACGATTTTAGACCATGAAACTCCACATGTGAAACAATTAATGTATCAGACTCATTTCCAAAATCAGACACCGCTGCTTCTAGTAATGTTCTAAAGAATTCTACGGCATACCCAGGTACTGATGAGCATATTTTGTAACCCGTGTCATGTACTATTGCATTTACAATTGATGCAGTGAGTATATTTCCAATTTCAGATATCGACGATGTTGCAATTCCATCCAATTCATTTGATATGGGTTTACCAAGTAGTTTAGATGCCAATATTTTTGATTCATTTTCGGGTAGATATAATAATGCTCCCATATGAAGATCTCCATCACATTTGACATATGTTGCAGACATGACATTCATTTCTTCAAGATTTGAAATTATAAAATCCATATTTGTAATCGGTATTTCCTGTGTTTTTTTTAAGTAATGTTTTATAGATTCTCCTAGCATGACACTCAGAGATGGAATTGTTTTTTGAACGATGAAATGGTCAAGAACAGAATTTAATTTCTGCAAGTCACTACAGCTAGTACTCAATTCTTACAACTCGACATTTATCCGATAAGAGTGTGATGTAGTAAGTACACCAGAAACTGTAAATACCATCATATTATTTCGACCTGATAACCTTGCTCATCACCATAGCTACATTAGATCTGTCAAATGGTTTTATCACATAGTCTCTTGCACCGGATTTTATGGCATCCTGTACGATATGTTTTTGCTCAACTGATGTAACCATGATCACTTTGGCTCGCGGATTAAACTGAATAATTGTCTTGAGTGCCTGTATTCCGTCTGCTTTTGGCATGTTTACATCCATTGTTACAATATCAGGTTTGAATTGTTTGTAAGCCTCAACGGCTGCAAGACCATCACCTGCTTCGTATATCTGTGATACCAGTCCATGAGATACCAATATGTCTTTTAGTACAACTCTCATAAATGACGCATCATCGACAATCAGTACTTTGACTGCACTAGTTGTTGACATGTTATGTCTCCAAATGACATTTCATAACATATCTAGTAGATTTTACTAGTGATGTAGATTTAATCATGGCAAGTACTTTTCCGGATAGAAATCCATGTACCATCAATCATATTTTTTGTGTATGATTGTAATATTAGCACGCTTGTTCGATCTGATCATACAGAAATAAAACATATAAAATTAAAAAATTATTTAATTGTATTATTCAATTACTTGATCATTATATTTTTTGATAAATTCTCTCTCTCGCTAACAACGGATTGAATAATTTTTGACATCTCCTTCCAAACATGGTTTCATCCATCCCCAATATCAAATAACCTGAATCTCTCAAACCCTTGTGAAATTTTGTTAAGATCAATTCTTGTGCTTCTTTTTCATAATATATCAACACATTTCTACAAAAAATAGCATCAAAAGACTGGACAGTATCAGATAAAATATCCCCTATTTTGAAGGTCACCGCATCTTTAATAGATTGCATTATCTCATACTCCACGTTATTTTTTTCATCAGTTATTTTTTGAAAATTATTTTTTATTATGTCAGGTGATAAATTCTCAACGCTTTTTAGAGAATATCTGCCACGTTCTGCAAACTGAATTGCGGTCTTATTAACATCATTTGCAACAACTTCTACATCCAGGTTTATCATTTTCCCAAGTGCTTGTTTGAACATCATAGCAATAGAATATGGTTCTTCACCTGAAGCACAACCTGCACTCCATATTCTTATTTTTCTACGCTCCCCAAGATCTGACAATATTTGTGGAAGTATAAATGATTGAAAGTTATCAAATACTTTTGAGTCTCTAAAAAAATTTGTAACATTAATGGATAATGATGAAAATATTTCCTCAAATTCTTTATGATCGTTTTTTAGGACATGTGCATACTCGAAATATTCAGATATGTTTAGCATTCTCATTCGCCTATCAAGCCTTCTTTTTATAAAGGCGGGTTTGTACCTAGAAAGATCTAGACCATAACTTGTAGAAATCTTGTTAAATTCGTCCATGACTTCTGGGTTCAGAGTCAAACCATTAAGACTCAAATTCTTTCACTCCAATTATTTTTGTAAATCACATAAAGGTCATCATACAATCCATATGTGGAATTACTATCAAGTTCAACCATGCCAACATCACTTTTTATGATTTAGTAATTTCCTAGCATTGTCATAATCCTGGATTATCAACATGTGTAATAGCACACCGCTGTCTTTGCCAGCAAATTCCACTTCTGTTACCATATCACTAGTAGGACATACAAACTCTGATGCATGAGGCTCTAACAATGCAGCAAGTGATGTCATTGCAAAATCAGGAGTAGAGAGTTCAACTTTTAGTCCAGTATGATCCGCCAATGCATTAAAGAAGGAACCTGACATTATATTCCCCACTTCCGATATTGCAGATTTTGATAAATCATCTAATGAATCTATTTTATCAATGCACATTAGCTTTGCAGCGATGTTTTTTGCACTTTGCTCAGGCATTGTGTATAAAATTCCTAGACGAACATCTCCTCCGCCATGTAAAAATACAGAACATGCAACTATTTCTTTGATGACTTTATCCATATTTCCAATTTTAGAAATTTCTATATGTGTTTGTTTAACAACATGCGTAACAGATTCTCCAAGAAGTGATGATAACGCAATAGATGTTTTTTGCGTAATGTAAGAATCAAGAACTCCTTCAAGAACATTCAATTCGATTTGATTTAATGCATTAGTTGTCATTTTTACATTTCACACCAACAATGACGGTTCTAGAATTAATGCAACTTTTCCATCGGGTAGTATAGTAGCATCAGAAAATGTGTTCATTGAATTTGATACTCCATTAAGACGTTTTATTACAACTTCTTGTTCTCGGTCAAGCGAATCTACAATCAGACCATAAGATTTCCCATCCTTATCTATCACTACAATATTTACCTGTGAATTTGTATCATCTGAGGTAGAAACAAGGCCAAGTATTTCAGAGGCGCGAATTATTGGAACGATTTTATCTCTAAGTGTTATCATTTCATGTCCATGGACATTTTTTATTTCATTTTTGTTTATCGTGATTGTAGTAGATATGCTTGAGAGTGGTAGTATGTATTTTTGATCAGATATGTGTACTAGAAGACCTCCAATTATGGCTAAACTCATAGGTATTGTCAATAAGATGCTAGTACCTCGTCCTTTTTCTGTCTGAATCTTCACTTGTCCACCTACATTTTTTACCTGTGTCATAACAACATCCATTCCAACCCCTCTACCAGAGATATCAGTTACAGCCTTTGCCGTTGAAAGTCCAGGAGTTCCAACCAACCCAATAATTTCTTCGTCAGACATGTGTGAAAGTTCCTCGGATGTTACAATTTGTTTTTCCAGTGCTTTTAATTTGATAGCTTCAAGATCAATACCATTTCCATCATCTTCTACTTTTATTTCCACTCGATCTCCCACTCTGTTTGCACTGAGTCGTATAATGCCAGTTTCTGGTTTTCCTTTTTCCTTTCGTTCATAGGGAGTTTCAAGGCCATGATCCACAGCATTTCGGAGCATGTGAAGAAGTGGATCAGTTATTGCATCCAATACAGTACGATCAAGTTCAATACCAGAATCATTTACCTCCAGTTTTACTTCTTTACCAAGTGAAGCAGATACATCTCGGATCATTCGTGAAAATCTATTGAAAACTTGATCAATTGGAACCAGTCGTATTTTCATTGTTTGATATTGGATATCAGTTATTAGTCTGCCCAGAGTCATCAAGATCTCCCTACCTTCATCAGAATCATGGGCATGCATTATCTGTTCCAGTCTCATTTTGGATATCATCATCTCACCCACAAGATTCACAAGCGCATCAAGATCTTGCATTCGTACTCTAACTGTGGGAGATTTCACTTGCAATGCCAACGTAGTATCAGACTCATCATTATTTTGTTTTATTTCAGATGGATTTTGTACACAGTGTAAAAATTCATCAAGATCAATTTTTTTTGTCTCATCATGTACCAATTGTTTTAAGATATCAATTCCATAAAAAATCACATTACCAAGTTCAGGAGTTATTGTTTTTTCACCTTGTCTGAATTTATCAAAAATTTCTTCTATTGTTCTACAAATTTCACGAATCTGGTCATAACCCATGGTTGCAGCCATTCCTTTTAGAGTATGAGCAGATCTGAATAAGACATCAACGTGTTCTCGCACATTAGGTTCTTCTTCAAATTTTAAGAGATGTTGGTTTAGACTTTCAACATGCTCTAATGCTTCTTGTACAAACATTTCGCGGTATTTACTATTGTCAGACACTTTGTTTTACCACCTTGATAATTTCATGTGCTAAATCATCAGCGTCAACCATTTTGTCAACTGCGTGCAATTCATTTGCGGCTTTTGCCATTCCAAATACTATTGAAGATGATTCATTTTGAGCCAGTGTGAAACCGCTTCGTTTCTTTATCATCTTCATTCCAAAGGCACCATCTTGACCCATTCCAGATAATAACACTCCTACAGTACTTGCACCAAACACTTCTGATGCTGAAACCATAGTTACATTTACCGCAGGTCGTACACCAAATCTTTTTGGTCCATGATCTAGACTGATTTGCCTAGAAGGAGAAACCACCATATGCACATCCCCAGGAGCAAGCAATGCAGTTCCCTCCATTATTCTGTCTCCCTCTACAGCTTCCTTCACCTTCAATTTGGAAACAGAACCAAGTCTTTGTGCAAAAGTTGATATGAATTCTTTATTCATGTGTTGTACAATCAAAAAGCCAGCACGGATGTCACTAGGGATATCTTTTAGGATGCTAGATATTATACGCGGCGCACCAGTTGATGCACCTATTACAACAACCGTTGAAGCCATACCTTCTGTTACGGTATTAGTGTTTTTTGATGGTCTTAGTTTTGAGATTGCTTTAGGAATCAGAACATTTCTGTTAGAACGAGATGCTATCTCTATTTTTGACAATAATGAGCCTTTGAGTTTTTCAACTATGTTTGGTTCATCTTGAGGTATTGAAATAAAATCAACTGCACCAAGTTCCAACGAATCTAGAATTAATTTGGCATTAGATGGATTATAGTTACTAACAACAATGATACGCAAATTTTTTTCTTGCCAAAGGTTTACGTTTTCAATAAAAGACAGTCCATCCATGTTAGGCATCTCCATGTCTAAAAGAATGATATCGGGAGAGAGATGTCGTAATTTTCGTAATGCTTCAAGTCCATCTCGTGCTGTTTCTATTATTTTGATATGATGTTCGGAAGACAGTAGATCACTTAGAAGAGATATCATGTAAGAAGAGTCATTTACTATCATAACGCTTATCTGATTTTTCTCAGATGTGGTCATCATATTATTTCGACCTGATAACCTTGCTCATCACCATAGCTACATTAGATCTGTCAAATGGTTTTATCACATAGTCTCTTGCACCGGATTTTATGGCATCCTGTACGATATGTTTTTGCTCAACTGATGTAACCATGATCACTTTGGCTCGCGGATTAAACTGAATAATTGTCTTGAGTGCCTGTATTCCGTCTGCTTTTGGCATGTTTACATCCATTGTTACAATATCAGGTTTGAATTGTTTGTAAGCCTCAACGGCTGCAAGACCATCACCTGCTTCGTATATCTGTGATACCAGTCCATGAGATACCAATATGTCTTTTAGTACAACTCTCATAAATGACGCATCATCGACAATCAGTACTTTGACTGCACTAGTTGTTGACATGTTATGTCTCCGATACAGACGATATAGTATCTTCCAATAGTTTTTCTATATCCAAAATTACAACCAATCTACCTGAAATTTTGGCTACGCCCTTGATGTATCCAAGTGATTCAAGGCCACCAGAAAGACTAGTTTCAACTTCTTTTGATGTAATTCTCATAACTTGGTCAACTTCGTCAATCAGAAGACCAGTGAGTTTTCCGTCAACATCAGCTACAAGAACACGCGCTTTTAGACTTGTAATTCCGTCACTTGAAAAGCCAAGTTTTTCTTTTACGTCTATTACTGGAACAATCATTCCTCTCAAGTTCATTACACCTCTAACATAGCTCTTGGCATTTGGTACCTTGGTAATAGACTCCAAGGGACGTATCTCGCGAACCTGTTCTATCAAAACGCCATATTCTTCTTTTTTGTGTAACTTGGAATCAAGTAGACTGAATACAACTATCTGTAAATTTCCTTCAACAATTGTTTCACTCATTGTGCCAGTACCTCTTCTTTTAGATCATCAGTGTTTTTTATTTTAGAATCTCGGTCTTCTGGAAGTTTAAAACCTGCAGTAATCTTTGTTAAATCATCTGCCATACATGCCATTTTTTGTACAGATGCAGCGATCTCTTGAGTTCCAGCGGTTTGCTGCTCAGTAGCAGCAGAAGCTTCTTCAGTTGCAGAAGCATTTTGTTCGGAAACCGCCGCAATTTCGGAAGCAGCCTTTGACAACTGTTCTATTTCACTAACTTGAATTTGGGTAATATTTGCTACATCTAGTACATTTATCGATACTTCAGTTACTTTGGAAGTTATTTCATTGAGTGCTTTTAATGCCCTATCTATGACAATTCGACCTTCTGATACTTCCTTAGTACCGCCCTCTATACTCAGTACAGTAGCCTTCGCATCTTCCTGTATCTGTTTTATCAAACCATCTATTTCTTCAGACGATTTAGCAGAACCTTCTGCGAGTCTCTTCACTTCATCAGCCACTACTGCAAATCCCCTTCCTGCCTCACCTGCCCGTGCTGCTTCTATTGCAGCATTTAGTGCAAGCAAATTGGTCTGGTCCGCAATTTTTCTTATTACATCAACAACTGCAGTAATCTCCCCACTCCGTTCTGCCAATTCCTTTATTTTTTTTGCAGATTCGTTTGTGACACTCATTATTTTTGACATTCTAAAGTCTGCCTCTGCTGCAGATTTTGAACCAGTGGCAGATATCAATCCAACTTCTTTCGTGAGATTTGCAGCTGTTCCCGCCTTTGAGGCTAGTTTTTTCATGTCATTTGTAATCTTGGCTACTACTTTGCTTGTCTCCTCTAGCTCTTGAGCTTGGATCTGTGAGCCTTTAGATATTTGCTCTATCGTGGAAGATATTTGTTGTACAGACGAATTCATTTGTTCTGTTGAAGAAACCACATGTTCAGAATTTGAAGCAACTAGAGAAGATCCATCTCTTACTTGTGATACTAATTGACGTAAGCTAACAACCATGTTATTAAATGCATTAGTTAATTTTCCAAGTTCATCATTTGATTTCGATGTGGACAAATTCACTGTAAGATCACCATGACTAATTTTCTCTGCAACAGATGTCATGTTGAGTATTGGTTGCGCAATAGAGCGAGCCATAAAATATGCAGATATTCCTACTACTCCTTGCATTATAATGCCTGTTACAACATATCGCATGGTATCATCATTACCGGCAGTATGACCTGCAGTAGTATAACTTGCAACAGAAATAGTAGCTATAGAGATAGCGGAGGCCACATTTACCATCGCAATTATTTTTGTTTTAAGACTTTTCTTGAATATTGAATTAAAGTTCATGTGAATGTCAATTTATCATACAGAGCCATAATATGTTCACGTATGTTTGAATTGATCATACATAGAAATTAGCGCATTGTTATAATGTAAATATTTTACACATGATAGTTTAGAATATAGAATCAGAGTTTTTAGTTTCTTTATTTGCGTCTACAAGTTTTTTTCTAAGTTCTTCTTCAACCTCGGTTGCTTTTAGTTTGGAAGAAACTATATCGTATAGTAATCCCATATCCCGTCTTGCCAGAGCTCGTTCTTCTAGTTTTAACAACTCCCTCTTGACATATCCAATATGTGAAATCCCCCAACGATATCCGTCCTCTTTGCTCAAGGGTTCCAGATCTTGCATTCTTGCAACATTCCAAATATCATCGGATGAACCACCATCAAACACATCATTCATCAGTATAAAGTCCAACTTTGAGGAATTAAAACAATTATGCATGTTTTGACGTTATTTTAGACCATTTTGGCACCTAATGGAATTAATCATGTCCAGTAAACCTATTTTGGAGTTCAAATCACGCACAAATACTAGACTTGTAATTTTTGAATGATCACTGAATGCCATCCTGAGGCATATGTCTCATAACCAGAAGAGAGAGCATGTGCAATACAACATTTCTCATCATTGTAATCGGATATGGTAAAACCTTTTTTCTCTTTGAAAAGTTCGTTTTTACCTAGAAACTCTACAGTATCCTCAAGTACCAAGTCTTTTGAATCAGCAAGAAGAAGACCATTTTCATCCACTATACAAATTCTTGTCTTGTCTTTTTCTTCATTTGCAATATTAACACTTTTTACAATTTTTTGTGCCAATTCTTCCCATCGGAATACAACACCGAGAACACCAATCACTTGACCATTTTGTTCTCCATGTTCTCTCACTGTACAAGAAAATACAAGACTCAGATCATTATTTACCAGCGAACATTTACTGACGGTTTGGAAACCAAATTCTTTTCCACCACTGGTTTTCATTGCACTTGTAAACCATTCAGTATTTTTTACATTCATTCCAACAGACCTATAGTTTTCAGGTCTGCCATTTGCCACTACATTTCCATCAAGATCACATAACACCAGATCAAAATATACAGTATATGAATTTAATATTATTCCAAGTCGTTTTGATACTAGATCATAATTTTCCTTTGTCTTTTTGTATAATGCATTTACAATCCCATCATCGGTAGCCCACCAACGCACATCGCATGAACGTTCATACAAGTTCCTATCAATCAGATCAATGTTAGTTAGTGCGAGATCAGAAAGTCTTGTTCCGCGTACAATGGTTGCCTGGGTTTTTATTAAATTTCCCAATTCATCAATAGAACCACGACTTTCATTTCTCATCTTCTTGCTAACTATGCCAATTTTACCAGAGAGATCATTCATTTGTTCAGCCACTACAGAAAATGCTTTTCCTGCCATACCTGCTCTGCTTGCCTCAATTCTTGCATTAATTGCAATCATGTGTGTCTGTCCGTTTAATCGTTCAATCTCATTTATTGCAGACTCCACTTTGCTTGCAAGTATTTCAGATAATTCTGCAACTCGTTCAAGTGTAAAATTACTGCCTTTTTCTTTCTTATTTTGTTGGTACGTGGATGAAACAGACTCTTCAGACTTTAACATATTATTATTCATTTTAATTCAAAACCAACTGAAAATGGTTAACTGATTCATAGCCAACAAGATAACGCATTTTTTATCAAACTTTCACCCCATTTCCCGTTTATAGGATGACGTATGTGTGGATTAAACATACAAGAGATATCATATGAGTTGTAAGATTGTCATAAATAATCAGATTTTCCATACTGCAAATCTTTGTTTGTTCAATTCATACAGACTTGTTGATAATACCATCTAACACATCCCAAAAACAATGAACATGGTAGTAAGAAGCAGAAAGACTCGTAGAGGAGTCATCGGTATAGAGTCTGCAATAGTTATGATAGCATTCGTAATCGTTGCTGCGGCTTTAGCCTTTGTCGTTCTCAACATGGGTTTTTCAACAACACAAAAGGCAAAGACAGCAATTTCATCATCTGTCACAGAATCAAGTAGTGCACTTGAGATTGCAGGTAAAGTAACCGGATTTGGAGACATTGCCAATTCTCAACTCAACGCCACAGTGATACCACTCAAGGTAGCAGGTGGTGGAGACGCAGTAAGTCTTGATCCTACTTTGACAGACATCAAGTATTACAGCAATACGGTAAGGTATGACAACATCTTTGGAGTAGGTTGTGCATTAGGAAGTAGTGGAAATGTCATTAATGCTTCTGGTGCAGTAGCAATTGGTGCAACTGGAAGTGCATGCATAAATCATGACCCTCTCACCAATCTAGGAGACAATCAATATCCAAACAGTACCAAGGCAATGATTTACTGGGATGTAAACAAGAACAACAACAACATACTTGACGTAGGTGAACATGCAAACTTGATAATTGTTTACAAGAACACTGATCAACCAAAACAATTAGACAACATCAAGGCAGAAATCATAGTACCAACGGGTTCTGCATTGACTGTAGAAAGACAAGTGCCAGCAATTACAACAACAACTGTGGACCTAGGGTAGACAAAAACTTATTCAATAGTCCATCTTTTTTATTTTTAATTAATTTTTAAATTATATTTTATCACATTAGAAAATTATTCATCCATTTGATCAGATTACAGTTAATTTAATATTTAAAATAGATTAATTTGCATCCATGGTACTCAATACAATGTTTGTTCGGTTGTCGCATACTGTTGGATATGTATCTGACATATTATACTACAACTAATGAATTCTACAATAAGAAGTAGAAAGACTCGTAGAGGAGTCATCGGTATAGAGTCTGCAATAGTTATGATAGCATTCGTAATCGTTGCTGCGGCTTTAGCCTTTGTCGTTCTCAACATGGGTTTTTCAACAACACAAAAGGCAAAGACAGCAATTTCATCCAGTGTTGCAGAATCAAGTAGTGCACTTGAGATTGCAGGTAAAGTAACCGGCATAGGATATGTCTCAGGTGGAGTGCTCAACGCCACAGTGATACCACTCAAGGTAGCAGGTGGTGGGGATCCAGTAAGTCTTGATCCTAGTTTGACAGACATCAAGTATTACAGCAACACCATAAGATACGACAACATCTACAAGAGTACATGTGTTCTATCGTCAGCTGCATATACTACAGTATCAGCAGCAGTAGGTGCTGCAGTTACAGCAGGATGTACTGATCAAGATGCAGTAAACGGAACAACCGCATCAGCACCAACAACTACACAAGCAATTGTGTACTGGGACGTGAACAAGAACACTAACAGCATACTTGACCAGGGTGAACATGCAAACTTGGTAATTCAATACAAGAGTGCAGACAGACCAGCACAATTAGACAACATCAAGGCTGAAGTTGTACTACCAACTGGTTCTGCATTGACTGTAGAAAGACAAGTGCCAGCAGTTACAACTCAAATAGTAGACTTAGGGTAAACAAAAAACTTACTCAACAGTCCCTCTTTTTTATTTTTAAGAAAAATTAAATCAATAGTATAACTTAATGAAAGAATTACCTACAGTAAAATTATTTTCTAAATATTTTTCATAACTTCACAGAAAGAAATCAAACGTAGTTTAATTCTGATACAATGTTTGTTCGGTTGTCGCATACTGTTGGATATGTATCTGACATATTATACTACAACTAATGAATTCTACAATAAGAAGTAGAAAGACTCGTAGAGGAGTCATCGGTATAGAGTCTGCAATAGTTATGATAGCATTCGTAATCGTTGCTGCGGCTTTAGCCTTTGTCGTTCTCAACATGGGTTTTTCAACAACACAAAAGGCAAAGACAGCAATTTCATCATCTGTCACAGAATCAAGTAGTGCACTTGAGATTGCAGGTAAAGTAACCGGCATAGGATATGTCTCAGGTGGAGTGCTCAACGCCACAGTGATACCACTCAAGGTAGCAGGTGGTGGAGACGCAGTAAGTCTTGATCCTACTTTGACAGACATCAAGTATTACAGCAACACCATAAGATACGACAACATCTACAAGAGTACATGTGTTTTGCCAAGTGCAACATACACTACAGTATCAGCAGCAGTAGGTGCTGCAGTTACAGCAGGATGTACTGATCAAGATGCAGTAAACGGAACAACCGCATCAGCACCAACAACTACACAAGCAATTGTGTACTGGGACGTGAACAAGAACACTAACAGCATACTTGACCAGGGTGAACATGCAAACTTGGTAATTCAATACAAGAGTGCAGACAGACCAGCACAATTAGACAACATCAAGGCTGAAGTTGTACTACCAACTGGTTCTGCATTGACTGTAGAAAGACAAGTGCCCGCAATTACAACAAGCGTAGTAGATTTAGGATAAGAAAAACTTATTCAACAATCTCTCTTTTTTATTTTTAAGAAAAAAATCATCCTACGATAAACTGGTTAAATGTTAAGACGTAAACTACGTTTTGTCTAAAAAATTATCCCATTAGTCTAATTTGGGTAATCGTTATCCTCTTTTCTCATTTTTTAGATGTTTTTTCATGATATCATTACACTATTGTATTATAATCATATGCATCATGTTCATCACAATACCCACATCACAGGTATTTGCATATAGTTCAGACATACCCTGGAAAATTACGATAAAGACAAGTACTGGAGTAAATAGTACATCATTTTGGCCTCCAGAGTTACATGCAAGACAAAATGAAACAGTACAATGGACAAATAATGATACTACTGTTCACACAATTACAAGCGGTGTTCTAGATCATCCCGAGTATGTTGGAAAAATATTTGATAGTGGTGCTATAAATCCAGGTGAAACTTTTTCGTTAAAAATTCCTGCAGATATGTGGTCAGGTTACTATTATTTCTGCAAAATCCACCCTTGGATGAGTGGAAAAATTGATGTAGGAACAGCATATTTGGGAGTATCACCAGACTTTAGCATTGAAACAGATAAGGCATCATATTCACAGGGTGACACCATTAGAATTACAGGTATTGCAAATAATACATATCAGATTACACCTGTTACCATTCAAGTATTTGACAGTCAGAGAAATCTAGTTTACACAAATAAAACTAACTTACTTGCAGACAATAGCTTCCTATACGAATTCAAGGCTACAAATACTATTTTTAAAACTAGTGATGATTACAAAATAAAATCGTTTTTTGGATTTCCAGCTACAATAACAGACATTAACATTAGTTTTAACAACACTCAATCCATGCCAGCACGAGATGATAATCACATACCATATTGGATGAAAAATAATGCCAAATTGTGGTCAAACGGAAAAATAACAGACATTGAGTTTGTCAATGCAATTCAATATAGTATAAAAAATGCATATATGACAATTCATGCTCAGAATACAACAAAAATTAACTCGGGTGTAATTCCAACATGGATAAAGACCAACGCAGTAGAATGGTCAAACAATACCATTTCAAATGATGAATTCGTATTCAGCATACAATATTTAATAATCAATGGAATTATCCAGTTGTAAGATTTTTTTAAACATCCAAACTTTATGTTTGATCATACCAAACATACTTCAGGATTAAAACCTAAATCCGACATATTATAAATATTGAAACGCGAACTAAGAAGCAGAAAGACTCGTAGAGGAGTCATCGGTATAGAGTCTGCAATAGTTATGATAGCATTCGTAATCGTTGCTGCGGCTTTAGCCTTTGTCGTTCTCAACATGGGTTTTTCAACAACACAAAAGGCAAAGACAGCAATTTCATCATCTGTCACAGAATCAAGTAGTGCACTTGAGATTGCAGGTAAAGTAACCGGATTTGGAGACATTGCCAATTCTCAACTCAACGCCACAGTGATACCACTCAAGGTAGCAGGTGGTGGAGACGCAGTAAGTCTTGATCCTACTTTGACAGACATCAAGTATTACAGCAATACGGTAAGGTATGACAACATCTTTGGAGTAGGTTGTGCATTAGGAAGTAGTGGAAATGTCATTAATGCTTCTGGTGCAGTAGCAATTGGTGCAACTGGAAGTGCATGCATAAATCATGACCCTCTCACCAATCTAGGAGACAATCAATATCCAAACAGTACCAAGGCAATGATTTACTGGGATGTAAACAAGAACAACAACAACATACTTGACGTAGGTGAACATGCAAACTTGATAATTGTTTACAAGAACACTGATCAACCAAAACAATTAGACAACATCAAGGCAGAAATCATAGTACCAACGGGTTCTGCATTGACTGTAGAAAGACAAGTGCCAGCAATTACAACAACAACTGTGGACCTAGGGTAGGTAGAATTTGATTTGAAGTTCATCATATCAAATCCACTCTTTTTGATAATAAAATTATCAAGTAAAACACGAATATTTGCAACAGTCAGCGTAATGGCATGTTATGGTTTATTTCTCTACGAACTTTTGCCAGAATATCTATTTAGCTTTCCCACATCATTATACTATTTTGTAATCCCAGTTGTTGTCATTGCAGTAATACTTGTAGGTATTCCTAAATTTATGACAAAGAAAAATGCAAAGCAACCGGAACAGAACTTAGATCATGGAGTAATACAATCAGAATCTCCAATTGAAAATGTTTCTTTTGAAGCACCAAAACAAGAAAGCGGTATGATCATGACAAACATCCCAGGAGGTGCAAACTCAGACATAATCATGCCTTCTCCCTCATCATCAAGTGATATAATGGTCGCACCGGCCATGACACAACCAGTAGTTGATGAAAATGCTCTAAATGATATGGTAACACGTGCAGTGGATCCATTTCAAAGAGAGCTGGCAAGAATGCAGGATACTGTAAGCGATGTAAGAGCTGAGATCAATTCAATTCGAAGTACAATTCAAGATCTAACACTTACATTTGAAACATCGTTGACTGATCTTAAAGCATTTCAAACAGAGATAGCAAACCCACTCAATTTTATGCGTAAATATTTTGATTCAATTGACATCAAGGGATTATCAGATCCAACACTTCCATTACATGCAGAACAATCACCAATACACATCATAAACAATTCAGAAAATTCAATGCCAAATAATTCAGACCAACAATCAGAAACTAGTCAGACTGTAACAACAAGCAATAGCAATCCATCTACAACTACCACAAAACAAACAGATGAAGTTCAACCAAAACAAGAGTTACAAGAATCAATTCCATTCACCCAATTATTCAATGGTAGCCTTACTCTAGGTAAACTCATGACAACAACAACAATACTAGAAGAAATTCTTCAAACAGTAGATAGAAGCTCAATTGACATTCTAATAGAACAGTGCAAATTGATGGGTCTTAGACAAGAAGATGAGCGTGTCATATACAACATTATCAATTTGATGGACCAATCAGGATTATCAGTCAAAGAGATACTCATCATGCTTTACAAATTCGGTAAAGTTATGGGCATAGCAGATAAGGAAGCTGACTTGACATATGCAAAACTCATAATGAGTCAGGGCAAGTCACAGAGTTCACTTGTGACCGTGGAATCAAAGGTGAGATAGATGGGATCAGCAGTATTTACTGAAGCAATTCTCATTGTAGCATCGGTTATTGTAGCTGCTGGTCTAGCCGGAGTGGTTATGACAAAGGTTGGTACATTTCAATCAACTTTTACTCAGACAACTGAGAACCAGAAACAGACCATACTAACAAACATCAAGATCATTTATGCCCAAAATCCAACACCAACAAGCGTAAGCGCATGGGTGAAAAATATTGGAACGTATTCGATTACTAATACACAAAATGTTGATGTGTATTTCGGACAAACTGGTGCGATGCAGAGAATCCCATATAATGTAGGATCTCCATCATGGACATTTTCAAGTCCAGTAACCAGTTGGGATAAGGCAAATACCGTACAAATTGACCTTTCAAATTTATCCGCCATTCAATGTAGTAGTGTATACGAGTTACAAATAACAACACCAAACGGCGTTAGCGATGAATATTTCGCTACATTCTGTTAGGTGATACCCAATGGGATTAAGTATCGCAATCTCAGGCGGAATTGTCACTTTTACTATAGTATACGCCATGATGTCATTTCCTGCAATACTTGACGATACTACAAAGGTAAGCACATCTTCAGCACAGATGTCAAGCACACTTAATTCAATTTTACATACAAACATCAATCTTTCAAATTTACAAAATGTAGGTGATAGTAGTACTGTTAATTTTTCAATAGATAATACTGGAAATACAATATTGTGGAACTACAACAAGTTTGACACAATAATTACATACCAGGCAAATACAACCGGTAACCCTACAATAACTGAAGTCTTACAATATACAAATAGTTGTACAGCACTTGCATCAGATCATTGGTGTATTCAAAACATAACAAATGACCTCATCCATCCAGGAATATTAGATCCAAAAGAGACCCTAGATATCAAGGCAGAATTACAAAATCCAACAAATTCAGGTAGCATATTGACTGCAAACATGGGAACTGACAATGGAGTACTTTCTACAAGTTCTGTGAGGGTGACATGATAAAGACAATCCCTACAGGCAATGAAGAAGTAGACAGACAACTGGCAGGCGGAATCCCTACACCATGCCTGATGATGATCGAGGGAGAACATGGTACTGGAAAGAGTGCACTGGGAGCCCAATTTATTCAAGGTATGTTATCATCAAAGATGAAGGTGTTATGCATCACAGAGAACACCGTCAAGGACTATATTGAAAAGATGAAGACCATTACTTTTAATTTTACAACAGCATTTTTACAAAATCGATTTTCTATACTTCCACTCCACGTATACGGAGCAGTGTGGTCACAGAAACAATCATCATTTCTGTTACCAGTGATTGGAAGATACATTAGTAGTAATTCCAAGAACTTTGACTGTGTCATAATTGATTCAATATCACTTTTGACAATGTATGCAGACGCAGGACAAATACTTGATTTTCTAACCCGATGCAAATACCTTGTTTCAACGGGTATGACTGTAATACTTACAATGCATGAAACATCAACCCCAAAAGAGATTTCTTTGAGAATAAAATCCGCATGTGACGTATATTTTTCACTCAGTACTGCAAGCATTGGTGGAAAAGCAGTAAAGGTAATGAAAGTCATAAAATTGATTGGCTCAAGTGAAGCATCCGAGTCATCATTTGCTTTTGAGATTGACACTAATTTTGGGATCAAGATTGTACCAATATCCACAGCTAATGCATAATAGGATGAAATCATGAGAACAAGAAATCAGGCGAAATGAAATGGTACTAAGTCTATCCCTAGTCAGTGATAAGAAATTCTCAGAGGCATTAAAAAAATCTGCGCACTTGCTAAATTACCTGACAACATATGTTGAGAGAGGAAATCCTATTCCACTATTTACAGAAAAACTAGAGGGTGAGCATAAGAAACTCAAAGATCCCAATTTGATATATCCAATATCTGACAACACATACATCCACATCAATCCGCATTCCAACTCTGCTGATGGTTACGTGGAATATGCAATAATAGAACCAGATGAACCAGACCGCACATTAATGGAGAATGCTGACAAGTTATTTGCATTACATGCTGGAACCATGAACCCACCTCTTGAGCTTACAGAGAGATTCAACATGATAGATCAATATCTTGACAAGACAATATTATCTATAAATTCTTCTGTGGATTATTCCAAGTTTGACGCATTTAAAACAAAAAATTTGTCAGTATTTGAAAAAGATATACCGAGTTTGAAATATCATTTTTTGCGCAAGCGTGCAGGAATGGGATTATTGGATCCGTTTCTTACTGATCCTCATTTGGAAGATATTTCAATAGTAGGAGCAGGTAACATGTATGTAATCCACAAGATGTTTGGGGCACTAAAATGTCCAGTCTTTTTGAGTATTGAAGAAATTGATGACCTCATTGTTAGCATGGCAGAACAATTTGGCAAGACAGTATCTCACGCAAAACCAGTCATAGACGCTACACTTCCAGAGGGTTCCAGAATTAACATTGTATTTGGTAAAGATGTGAGCAGAAAAGGTACAAATGCTACAATCAGAAGATTTGCAAGCACACCTCTATCCATAACACAGATTATTCCAAGCAAATCTTTGATCTCAATTGAAGCTGCTTATCTTTGGATGATGCTTGCAGAGGGAATGAGTGTATTCATCAACGGAGAAACAGCATCTGGAAAGACTACAACCATGATGGCACTAACTGCATTTATTCCGTCCAACTGGAAAATTGTAAGCATAGAAGATACGCCGGAACTCACATTACCTCATTCCAACTGGATAAGTGAAGTTACAAGAGATACTGGAAATGCAAATTCAAGTGTAACAATGTTTGATCTTTTAAAGGCAGCATTGAGACAGAGGCCAAATTACATATTTGTAGGAGAAATTAGAGGCGCAGAGGCAAATATCGCATTTGGTGCAATGCAGACAGGTCACCCAGTAATCAGTACATTTCACGCAGCAAACATGACTGCATTGATTCAAAGAATTACCAATCCACCAATGAATATACCAAAGACTAACGTAGAGAACTTGAACCTCGCAATGTTTCAAGCTGCAGTTACTGGTCCGGATGGCAAGCGAGTAAGAAGAGTATTATCAATAAACGAAGTAATTGGATATAACCCAGAGGGAAACAATGTAATGTTCATTCCAGTATTCAACTGGGACCCAGGAAGTGACACAGTCAAGTTCAGAGGCAAGGGAAGCAGCGCATTATTTATTTCCAAAATTTTAGAAAAAAGAGGAATGTCAAGAAAGGATGAGGGTTTGCTATACGAAGAGCTTGCGCTTAGAACCAAGATTTTGGACAAGATGGTAGAAAAGAAAATTTTCAATTTTTACGATGTGTATGATTCCATATCTCGTTGCAGAGAGATTGGTCTAGAACAATTTATGAAGGAGCTCAATGCACTATGATGGAAAAACTTTCCATCAAGGAAAAATTTGCAGAGCTAAAAAGATCGGACGAAGATTTGTTGTATTTTATTGCATTTCTTTATGCGTTATCAACAGGCGAAGTGGGTTCAGTTGAAATGATAAAAAGTGGCCAGTCTTCAGGATATGGCAGATATTCAAACTCATTCAAAGAGGTATTCAGGTTAGGAGTAGGATGGGGATACGGATTGGCAAGGTCCTGTGAGATGATTGCGGCAAAAATAAAAGATAATGCAGACCCGCTAAAGCAACTTTTAGTGAAATTATCACAAGTAATAAGACTAGGAGATGAGCTGAAGGTATTTTTCACAGATGAAATGGCTTTTGCTATCCACACATTTACAATACGATATGAACGTAATCTGGAAACCCAGAAATTATTTCTTGAAATGTTTTACACAATTTCATCAACTGCATCGTTTATGATTGCCGCAAATTCAATCATGGCAATGTTGATGGGAAATTCCAATTCCGAATCAGTCTTTACAATGTCTTTTGTTGGCGTCATAGTAAGCATGGGGTCATTTATTGTAATCATGTACATGATATTTCCAAAAGACAAGTTGGCATCTAGCAAGCATGTCAAGACACAAAAATTCAGAATGGCATTGTTTGCAGCACTTGGTGTTGGTATTTCCATGGGAATTGTTCTTACCTTGACCAACCTAGTTCCACTTACACTAGTAGTAGTCATTGCAGTAGCACCATTATTCATCCCAGGATTTCTGGCACGAAAACTAGAGACAGAATTACGTGGTCATGATGAATGGTATCCTCCATTTATCAGACATTTTGGAGAGATTTACACGATGGTGGGTTCCATGGGACAATCACTTGACGCAGTTCTTAGAAGTAATTTTGGACCTTTACAAACACAGATTGTCGCTTTTAAAAACCGTGTAAAAAATAGGATAGATCCAGAAATATGCTTTGAAATGTTTTCAAGGGAATCTGGAACATCGGTTATTGAATCTGCTAACACCATAATGTCAAGAGCACTTCTCAAAGGATCGGATATGAACCAGGTGGGTAACAAGGTTGCTGAAATTTCAGCAAAACTAAATGAGCTTCAATCAAAGAGAATGCAGACGTCTAGGACTTTTGAGACAATCATAATTGTTTTGCATGGACTTACAATGGCAATCTTTGGCTTGATGAGTACGCTAATCGAGGTGTTTCATACTTTATTATCAACAGTTCCAGTATCAAACAATGCATTCACACTCAGCCCAATTGATCCAAATTTTATACATATGATGTTACCAATAGTAATACTTGTCACTTCAACCATCAATGCATTAGCAGTGAAAGTAGGCCAAGGAGGTTTATTCAAAACAGTGTGGTTTAACATTGCAATGCTTACAGTACTTGGAGGAATTACAATGTATGGTACAACTGCAGCATTATCACAATTTCTTACACAGCACATACTGGACACATATTCACCAGGTAGTGTTGCAGCAGGTACGCTTCCAGGAATTGGTTCAGGAACCTAATTTATAAAATAAATTATAAGAAATGAAATATTTTCAAACAAAAATTTAATCAATATTAAGTACTAGATGTACTACAAACAGTCTTTACAAGTAAATTATTCACTGTCTTCATTACCGATTGCATATCAAAAGGCTTGTAGATTATTGCATCTGCACCCAGTTGTTCTAATTTGGTTATGGTGTCAGCCCTCACATCACCGGTTATCATAACCATTACTGCTTTTGGATTTATTTTCTTGATGTTCTCTAGTGCATAAAATCCATCATATTCTGGCATCATTACATCCGAGAAGATGATATCAGGCGACATATCTTGAAATATTTTTGTAGCCTGTTTTCCATCAAATGCTTTTCCCACTACAACGACATCATAAATTTCTAAAAATTCTGTGAAAAGATTAACCGTGTCCTCATCATCGTCAACAACTAGTGCTGTATACGCATGCGTCCCCAGATCATGGTCATCAGACATATCATTATCGAGGACACTAATGATCTAATATTAATCAGTGTGTCAAGATCAGACAAACAGGTTAGAAACTAGATTCATAAAAACTGGCATACATAGTAAATTATATCAAAATTGAACACCTTACAATCGAAGAGGATGATGTTATTTCCAATAGTCTTAATCAGATGATCATAAAGATAGTTTTTAACATCAAACAAGTACCAGACTCAAAATTTATTAATGTTCAATATCAAAAACATCTAAAATTCTAAAAATTTCAATATTTTACATTTTACAACCAAGTTTACATCCTCAATACATGTCACATAGAAAAATTACATGCAAGGTGATTTTAATAAATTACTTGCAAATAAAACATGTCAGGTTTTGACTCCCTCATAGGGAAATCCTTAGTACAAATAATAAAGAAAAATCTCGGCCAGAGTACACTAGAAAAAATCGAAAATAGAGCATTTGAGAAATTTGGTACAAATTTAACTCAAGTATCCAATGATTTCCCAAAATTAGATTTTATTTTAAAAGAGTTCTTCGGAGACGAAGCAAAAAGAATGGAAAAACAGTCATTACAACACATAATGTCAGTGCAACAAAGCAAGACAGAGGACAAAGAATGGATAACCATAGAAGATCCCTACATCAATAGAATAATACTAGAAGCAATAGGTGATGATGATAAAAAAAACATTTTGAATGCAGTTCTTGACAAGCCCAGAATAATTTCAGAGATCCTAGAAATTTGCAAAATCCCACAGACATCAGGCTATAGAAAAATCAACAATCTAATCCAAAACGGATTATTAATAATTCATGGACATGAATCATTAGAGTATGGAAAACCCACAAACAAATATCAACCTGTGTTTGACAATATTCAAATTCACGTAGAAAAGAATAAAGTCATTGTACAGATTCAATTAAAAAAAGAATATCTTAACAACAGCAGTATCTTTACTATGCATTTTCAAAATCTTGTGACACACATTCCATAATTAACAAGTTTTGCACATCATAATACAGTAATGAGATTTTACATGTGTAATACCCTATTACACACAGATCTCTAAAGAGTGTCAATTGTACTACAGTAACATGACAATGGATACAACCAACATTTCAATCTCAGAAGCCATGTTAAACATACAGCCAAGTGAACATGAAGTATTGTATGATAAAATTAAAAACGAACTATCAAAATTTGGATTAACATCAAATCAATCTAAAGTTTTTTTATTTTTAGAGAAAAACGGTTCAAGTACGGCCACACAAGTAAGTAATGCGCTCAAAGTACCCCGAACTGAAACTTATCATCTTTTAACAAATTTACAAAATAGAGGTTTAGTATCTGCATCGTTTCAGCATCCAATCAAATTCATTGCATCACCACTAGATACAGCCATAAACATATTGATCAATACCGAGAAAGAACGAGTCAAGAACTTGGAAAACAAAGAAAGAGACATAGTAGCACTTTGGAAAACTTTACCACATTTTGGAATCAATAAAGAGGAAATAAGCGATGGAAAATTTCAAATTCTACAAGGACTAAATCAGATGTCAGGTAAAATAAACGAAGTAGTTACAAATGCAAAGAAATCAATCCTAATGCTTGCCACCGAAAAAGATTTGATGAAATTCTATCATGCCGGTCTTTTGGAATTATTAAAAGACTCCAAAGTAGATGTTCAACTGGTTTCATCATCTTCAAGTAAAACAGAGTACATTTTCTCCGACTCGTTAAGAAATAAAGTTAAAAGAATGCCACAAAAAATTAAAGAGGACTTATGTTTCATCATAAAAGATGATGATGAAGTTATATTATTCATAAAGAAAACGAATGAAACCTCGCAGAATATGTTAGCGATGTGGACAAACTCTTATTCTATGACATATACACTAAAATTATTATTTAGTTATATTTGGTCAAATTCCAGATATTTTAAACCTAGAAATAACAAATAGTAGAAATTATATTTTTATCATAATGATGAGATAAACAGACTTTGAAACTCTAATGAGTGATTAGCCTTAAAATCAAATCCCCGTACATAATTTGAATTATGAACCCACCTGTTATGTATAACACATAAGGTAAACCCGGTGTAACCCATACATCAGATCCATTACAAAATGATGTTTTTTCTGCATGTCGTAGTGAAAAGTCCAGATATCGTTTACCATCTATTACCTGTTCCATACAGAAGCTATGTTTGGGATTCTTTGTCCTATACCCGACAAACATCGCAAATATTTTTTTCAAATTTGACTCTTCAATACCATGAAATATTTCATTACCTTGAATCAATGACACCGTATTTCTACTCAGATTGATTAAAAAAGGAATAACTGTCAAAATTGAGGCATTTTCAAGAGTGGTGAAAGGCGAAATTTGAGATGAAATTATGCTAGACATAGGAGCAAGCCCTGCAAGAACTATCAGACATAACGCATCAGCACCTCCAAAAATTCCTAATCTCCACAACACTAGAGCAATTGGAGATACAATCATGGCCAGACCCGTAGTTTTTAGATTAATCCAAAAGTTAGGGCTGGTAAATAGCAACAATATTGCCACACCTGAAAAACCAATCCATAGTTTGTCGTTAATTTCTCTCTTTTTGATATCGATCAAAGATGCCAATCCAAGCATGAATAAAGCTACTAGAATCCTTACCGTGTTAAAGTCAAGAAAATCTTCTAACATGTAATTTTCTTACCTTGTGTAGAATATATTTTCAAACCAATTTCCAAAATTGGAAGACCAATTTTATATCCAAGATCTCTAGAGAAAAGAACATGAAATTTTTGCCATCTTTTCACAATCCAAAGACCAGAGGATATACAACATATTACACCATAATTCTCGTGGTGGTAACAAGCGTAGTAATTTTGACCACATTCCAAGTAATACATCAAAATATCCTCCAAAACTCGATGACTTTCTTTGAGGGATATTTCTCATTATTCATGTTAGTTCGTAATGAAAAGACGGGCAGTGGATTTTTAAAACATGTTACATATGTCAAATCGCTCACAATATCCTAATTTTTCTGTCCGCGCGATACTTTTTCTTTTAATCCAGATATTATTTCAGATAGACTGAACTTTTCAGAGATCTCTTCAAACATTTCTCTTTTTTTAATAATTGATACTCCAATTCCTGCAATTACAGGTATAACCAACATCAATGGATCAATACTACCCAATATGGGCAGATTATTTTTTTGAACATTTTCAGACGTGGTGTTACTTGTAAGTGGTGCATTCATTGTTACATCTTTTGAAGATGTAGTTATTCCATACAGACCACCGGATACACTTGCTTCAATGTGAACTTGTCCAGAATTATCAGCAACAAAAGTCATTTTTGCTTTTCCATTTGAATCCGTATTAGAATCCATCGTCTGAATTTTTGCTCCGTTCACGGTCCAATCAACTTTGAGATCCTTCAATGGAACTTGTTTGTATGTGGCAGTTATTTCAGATAAAATTGGAACGCCTGACTCTCCAAAATCAGATGATTGAATACTCACATCCGGCACAATACTTATGACATTAACATCAAACTTGGATAAAGGAATCTCATTTGTGAGAAGTGCAATTTCTGATGTTCCTTCACTTTTTGCATGGATGTTAAATGTAGTAAAATATGAACCGCTGTTAATTGTTACACTATCTGGCATTTCTATAACTGTTGGATTACTTGAAACGAGTTTTACAGTCATATCATGATCAGCATATGTGGGCATTTGTTGACTGTCCAACAGTTCAATTGAGAACGTATTTTGAAGTCCAGCCGTGATTTTGTCAGGATAATCAAATTCTATTGATGTTGGATTTATCGATGTACCTTCTATTGAGAAAGTTGAAGAAAATATTGGAGATATGACAGACAAGCTCTGTATACCACCTTTTAGCAACATGCCATCAGATACCAAAATAGACTGATCTTTGTGTATTGACAATTCATCAGTCTGAATGGAATTAAGTGGAGATACCATCAAGGACAATTCCTCCGTAGAAGAGCTAAGAGCACCATCCTTTGTCAAATAATAAGCAATTGGGATTTTTGTATGTGTTAGAACTTTTGACAACAAAGACTCTGCCTTTAAGGAACTTGAATCTAGTGTGACTGAGCTTATCGATTGGGTTACAATTTGTGGACTATCTGTTACAACATCAAGTGTGACCGGATTCGCAGTTTTTCCTACTTGAGCAAATACAAGTGCAGCTTGTGAACCTCTATCCATGAATACATCAGATATTGAAACAACCGATGGATCAGAGGAATCAATTTTAATTTTCAGATTGTCTTTTGCAAGAAGCATTTTTCCAAATGGATCTTCAAGATGTACTACACCTACCAGTTCTTTGTTACCTGTGGCAAGGATTGGAAGAGAATCCAGTCTAACAGATTTTACATCAAGCAGTGTATTGTTAGTATTACTAGTTAATGGAACAGGAGATGAGACTAAACTTCCAGTTGCAGAGGCAGTCACATTAAAAGTACCACTAGTTCCAGCAGTAACTTCAATTGGTACATATGACCAATAAGTTCCTTTTTTTATCACAGTTTGTTCACCAATTTGAAATAATGGGTTTTCCTCACTGGTGTTAATTGTTCCAATACCGCTAGAGTTGGTAATTTGTATTTTTACAGGAATGTCATTTTTTGCCAGAACCGGATTGCCAGATTCATCGTGTAGTTGTACAATAGCATATGCAGAAGAGGCTGCATAAGCATTAATTGTTTTTGGATAAACGTAAAGCTGCATGGTATTTTGAGGACTAATATTATTAACAACAATCGATGTTGATGTAGATTGCATAGATTGAGAAGAAGCTGAGAGTTGTGCAGTACCTGCACCGTTTACTGTAATTTGACCAATGGTATAATATTCTCCTTTTTTTATCACTAGAACATTATCATTTGGTGTTACAATGTTAACATCAGACGTAGATATCGATACACTCATGTCTGATGTGACAGAGGTCGGAACATCGTCATTGTTAACACTCTCGACTGCAATATAACCACCTGTTGGACCATTTGTTGCATATGTAGAAGGAGTTGCCTTTATCATCAATTTTGTTGCAATATTGGAATTAGTGTAAACAGTTAGATCAAATTCATTTGAAGAAAATCCAGGTGCAGCTAATGCAATTTTGGCATTGCCTGCAGCAAAAGTCTTTATTTTTACAGATGATACCATATGAGTTGCATCTTGTTCAACGCTCAATATTTGCACTATTGACGGATCAGATGATGTTGCAATTAATTTATCAACAGGAATGTCATCAGTTGTTGAATAAACCTCTATTACACCCTCTGAATTTTCTACAATTTTTCCTGGAATTATCTTCATTCCCAGATTTGCAGTAGTTGATACATCAGCATATGCCGGAAAAATTATGAATGCCATAAACACCAACGACAATAAATATTTCAAATTATCAATATCTGACTTTAAATTCAATATAAGATCAGGTATGACTCTTTTTATGACATACTATGATGGTGGTGGTTTTGAAAGTATTGCGCCTATATTGATTACGTGTAATTGTATCATACCAATTGAGAGCAAAGTAATTATCGTAAGTAACATTGAGAAGATAAATCCTCCAGAATACGCCCCTTTAGTTATTTTTCCAATAAAAAGACCTGCAAGCCAGGCTTGAGCCACAACAGCTATTGATACAACCTCAAGTAATGAATTAGACTGTCCTGATTGTTCACGGCCATTATGGACAATATTTTTCCCTTTATCAATTTCAGAAAACGAATCTATTGTAAGTAGTGTAGTAAATCCAGTGATAACTATCAGCATGAAACCAACTAAAACATATGGTTGTAGCATATCACGTTTATTTTTTGTGATATTACGAATTTTTTCACTAGCATCAGTAAGAGAATCAAGAGTGTTTACATTTCCTCCTCCTGAAGATATTATTTCAAACAGTATCCTAAAACTGATTAAGACTTGAAAATTCTTTATTTCTTTTTCTAATGTTTCAAAAATATTTAACAATGGAATACCCCATTCAAGTTTGTTCGATATAGTGTTTGCCACAATGTTAAATGATTTGAAGTCTTTTCTTTTACATGCATGAACTATGCATTTTTCTGGTCCCATTCCAGCCTTTCGTGCTTCAGTAATATCACGTAAAATTTGAGGTGTTGCTTCTTCAGCATGGAGATTTGTCATGTAGATTTTTTTAAATTTCATAGAAGGCCAAATAGATGCAACTACTAGAGATATTCCTAAAACATACGGATTAGCACCCACACTTGAAAATAAACCAGTCATCATCAAAATTATCCCAATTAAGACAGGCGGTAATGCAAACTTTAGAATTTTTTTTATTTCCAATTCCGGAATATTAGAATAATTCATTTTTTGTACCATTTTCATAAATCCAATGGAAACTATTGGAGAAAAGAATAACAATGCATATGGAGGCTGAGAAGGAGTAGCATCACCAGAACTACTAAGTGGATTTGAGCCCATTGCGGCTACTAGTATAAAAACTGCCAGTATGACTATTTGCATCGTAAGCCACCCATGAACCACACCACTGAGTTTTTCAACAGATTGTTTTTCTGTATTTTCAAGCCTATCATAAGAACCAGTCATTTTGCTTTTTAGATAATTAACCACATTTCCGCCACTTTGAATAGCAGAAACATATCCACTCAAAAATTCTCCCAGTGCTTTAGAAGACGGTCTATCTTTTGCTTGATCTAATGCAGTCAGAGGATCTACTCCAAGTAAATCAATTCTTTTGAGAATCTTAATTATTTCTCCTTGAACAATAGGTAAAAGATTGATCTCTTTTATTTTCTGGAGCATTGTGTAAGGACCAGATCCGCTGGAAGCAAGTAGCGACATTATTGTAATAAGATATGGTAATTCTCTATCGATTTTTTTGGTTTGTTTCTTTTCGTAATCAGCCTGATCAAGTTTTTTTAATGAAATCATTTTAGATGTTTCCTAGTTCCATTTTTTGCAATAGTGATTCTGGATCTCTATAATATTTCCCAACCACTTCGGCCACTTTTTTATAATTTCGAATATCAGTTTCAAGCATCCATTTGAGGATCTTGATCCTTTTTTCATGTTCCTCAAGTAGTTCATTTAGATCACGACCTGATGCATCTGCCATTTTTTTAAACAGATTACTATCTTTTAGATTATCATCAAAGTTATCGGTTTTTGGATTCCATGAAAAAGCCGCGTGTGAAGAGCTAGAAGACATTATTTCGGATACAGCGATTGCTCTTCTACTACTCTGTCCTGTAGAATTCTCCTTGACTCTTTTTATCACAACCGCACAGTTCATCAATGAGATGTATGCAGGAGGAATATCCATTGGTTTTTGTTGCAGTCTTTTTATTGCAGATTCAAGACCATCTGCATGCATTGTACACAAACCACCGTGACCTGTAGCCATTGCTTGAAACATCACATAAGCTTCAGAGCCTCGAATTTCACCCACTACAATATAGTCAGGCCTATGCCGTACTCCTGCCTTTATCAAATCATACAGTCCTATTTCACCTTCACCACTCAAACCAAATCCACTCCTTGAAACTAGAGTAAACCAGTTTTCATGATTGATGTTAATTTCAGCAACGTCTTCTACTGAGAAGATTTTGTAATCAGGATGAACTAGACCTGTAATGGCATTAAGTATGGTAGTTTTTCCACTACCAGTTGAGCCTATTATTATAAAAGACTGTTTTGCCTCTACTAACATCCAGAGATATGCAGCAATTGAGATACTAATAGTTCCAAATTTTATCAAATCAATTACAGTATATGGATCTTCTCTGAATTTTCGTATTGTAAAACTTGTTCCTTTAGGAGTCACTTCCTTTTGATATAGAACTGAGATTCTATGATTACCTTGCAGAGCTAAATCAGATATTGGAAATGCGGTGCTAATGTGTTTTCCAGCCCTGAATACAATTCTTGAAACAAACGAATTCAAGTTTTCATTTGTTACATACTGGATATTTGTTGGAATGCTGTCATAATGTCTGTGCCATATGAAAATTGGTTTATCAGTACCACTGCAGCTAACATCTTCTATGTTTACATCATGCATTAGAGGGTCTATCAGACCAAATCCCACAATATCACGTTTCAAATAATATTTGACTTTCTCCATGCTTATACTTGATTGATTTAAAAACATCTTTTCATTGTCCTTGAGAATCATGTTTAGATGTCCCTCAAAATTTTGATTGTTGCCAGATTCAGATGGGGATTCAAGGCTTTCTTCAATGAGTTTGTAAAGCGTTTGAAATATCATCATCTCTTCTCTGTTTAGTCGTAGTTCATCTACAAAATAGAGATAAGAGGACTTTTCCGTATTATATAGAATATTTGCATAACTAAATGGTGCCTGCAATGGGTATTTTTTTACAATTTCATATCCTAATGGGATCTGGTTTTGTCCATCATCCATGATTTGGTTTGCCAGAAAAGTTTCGATTTCTTGTGTCTTTTTTGATTTGTTATCTTTCATTTGGTAGTCTCCAAAAATAAAAAAGAAAAGAAGTTGGGCGTTTTGTAACCCCCTAAGATTTGGCTTCTACAGTAATTGATTGTGGTGCACCTACGCTACCAGCATAGATTGCTACATTGCTTTGTGAACCAGCATCTACAGTACTCAAGATACCAGTCGGTACTTGGTAGTACACAATTACTTTGTCACCAGGCTTCAATGAGATTGGGCCAGATGCTTCTGAGAAGCAAAGTACTGGACTTGAAGGTGTGGTGGTTGTGGCAGATTCATTTATGCCAAACTTTGCAGTAGGAACAGCCGCACATCCACTTGGAGTTGCAAGAACCGGTACAGCAGTTTGTGGTGCCGTAAGATACGACATCATCAAGCCATTAACTCCAGTGGTTGCATAAATCAACTGAGACTGGTAGTTTGCAGCTGTGACTCTTGTAGGATCACTGTCATAGTACCAGTTTGCAAATGGTATTTGAGTACCACGTACACTAATCTGGTCTACAGACAATATCTTGTCTCCACTGTTTCTAATTTCTGCAGATCCCCACGTATAGGTTGGTTTTCCGCTTGTAGCGTTTAGCCACACATGAACACCTTGTGCTGAGATACCCGATGATTGGGCACCTGTTTGGAAAAGGCTAGTACCATACAGTACAACACCGGTTCCCAAAACTACTGAAGCAACCAAGATGATCAGCGTAGTAAGCACGGCACTGATTGCCTTTCTGTTCTTTGTTTTAAGGAACATTTTCATTATTAGCAAGTATACGAATGGAGCATATCTCATCTAGCATGTAATTTTGACTTACATCTAGTCCGATGAGACAGTCTTGTAGATAGTGATAAACTTGGATACAAGTTGTCTAAGATTAGAGGATCCACGTACACTGTTTCTAAAACTCTTGGAAGTAGATTTGGATACACCTATGACAATTAAAGATACGCCGGAGGCATCAAGCTTTTTAGCAATCTTAGCAAGGCGTTGATGTATTTTTTCATAACCAGAAGCATGTCCGTCAGTAATAAGAAAAATATATTTTCGTTCTCTAGGATCAGACAATAACATCCTGCGTGCCAACTCTATTGCATCCGGTAATAATGACAATCCATTATTTTCCAATGAACCAATACGTGCTTGCACTTTATGATCATATTTTTCGTCAAAATCTTTCAAAATTTTAAAACTATTATTGAAACTAAATAAAGCCCATGCATCTGATTTCCCAGTCAGGTCATTTGCAGCTTCAGCTATACACACAGTAAATTCCTTAATTTGTTCAAATCTCAAATTCATACTTGCGCTATTATCTACTAAAATTACCCATGCTTCCTCAACACGTCTTATTTCATCTCGTTCAAAAACATCAATAAATTGAGATTCAGATGCAATGGACTGAATAGCCAATTGCATATTTAGGTAACCCATTTCATCAATTTTTGATTCGTCCGAAAGATTTCCCATCATTTGTATCTGCTGACGGATTCTTCTCAACAGCGGAGCCACTTTTTCTCTAATTTTTAAAAAATTATAAAAATTCTCCCTAGGAATAAGTATCATATCAAATTGTAGATCTTTTAAATTCTTTTCATATTTCTTGAGTATTTTTGATTTTAATTGTTTGTCTGCTAACCAGAGTTCATCAAGTTTCACAATATTTTGTTGAAATGAACCATGTGGTTCAAAATTTGGACTTCGTTGTTGAGATATGAACATCTGTCTGACATTATCATGTCTTTCACAATACGGTAGAATTTCTCTAGGTAACAAACTTCTATTCCCATATAAAAAATTAGCAAATGAAACTAGATCATCTTGTTTATCCATCATACTTGTTTGCATCATAGAAAATCTTTTTTCATTAGACAAACTAGAAAATTTTGGATTTGTTACACCTACAGATTTACGAGTATGCTTTCCAGTCTGGGACATCAATTTAAGTTCAATATTTTTCATATTGTCCCACAATTCAACATCAATATGAGCAATGTATCTTTCCACATGCATATCTTCTACATAGTCTATTATTTGCAAACAGATATCTTCTGTCTTTGACTTCTTCCATGAATCATATAATGAATATTTTGAAATACACGCATGAGTTGCAATATGATAAATGGTACACAAAAATATACACCAAAGATTTTTCCTATTATTTTCATCATCATCAAACAGAATTCCCTCGAACAAATACTGTTCTTTTTGTTTTCGTGGTAAGGGAATGATAATTTCCAATTCAGGATCATATTTTATTACCGGAAACAAAACTCTTGTTGAAAAGACGAGATTTATACTACCGCGTACCATCTGAGAAAATTCATAAAAAATACCTTCTGCAAATTCTAAAAAACTAGGTCCTTTTTCTTTCATTAAATTCCAGCTATTTTACAAATTATCCTTCTCACCATGTTCTGAATATCAACATCATCACTAGTGAGCGAAATTATTGTTTCTTCTGCAGCATCTTTTAGTGAAGCACCATCAGAAATCAATAATGCCCAATTTAAGAGATCGCCAATAGATGGACCATAAGGTAGATCTCCGGATTTGTATTGTTTTCTCAGTTCTGCACCGACTTTGACTATTATTTCCGCATCTTGTCTGCTCAAGCCATCAGTTTTTTTGATCAAGAGATCTATCTCTTTTTCGTCAATCTTAGAACCCACGCTCATATAGTCAAAGTTGAGCCATACACTCATCCTTCTTCTCATTGCAGCGTTTATTGGTTTAGTACCTGCAAATTCAGAAGATACAGGATTCATACTAATTATCAAGAACGCGTATTGATGCCGCTGAATTATTTCATTGTCTTTTTCTGTCAACACCATGTGACCTCGTTGATCCAAAATAGGATTAAGTCTGGTGGCAATATCTTGCTTCATCATATTTGCTTCATCCAGGTATAATATTCCGCCATATCTGCTCCAGGAAGTTATTAGTCCATCAATCCAATTTTCTTTTCCCAGACCAACATACCTTCCAAAAAGATCAAAAACGGATGTTTGTAAACCGCAGTTGATTTCCCATATCGGGAGCCCTGCAAGCTCTGCTACCAGATATACAATATGTGTTTTTCCAGTACCGCTTGGACCTATAAGAGCACATTGTTTAAAAAACGATAAAGCTCTTGCAATTCTTTCCACATATTTTTCTCCATTATCAAGATATGGTAGAGTATCTCTAGGGATTAGTTCAGATATCTCAGGCGAAAATGAAAACTTTTCAGGATCGAGATATTTTTTTATATCATAATTTTTAGACAGAGCATGTGTACTTTTTTTTAACGTGGAAACATGGATATTCAAAGTAAAATTCTCATCTTGAACTTTTGAGTTTGTGACTTCTTTCATTCTTTGGTCGGGTAGATTTTTGATACTCATGTGTTTGAATTAAACCAAGTGTACTAAAATACATGACATGTATTACCAGACTACATACAGGGGGTTAAGTTTCATAATATTTTCATCATAGTTATGAATCTAAAAATAGAGATAAACTCAATATCGTTTTCAAAATTAAAAAATGAGTCAGGTTTTATCAAATACAACATAGAGGCATCACTTGATGAAGTGGAGAATAGAGATTCAAAAATCGTTCTAAAATACAGACTTGTTCTCTTGTCAAATCCCACTAATGCAAAAATAACTGTAGAGGGTCTATCTACCGTTGATGGAGACCCAAGTGAAATATCAAAGCAATTAAGTCCAGATGAAAAAAATATTCCAGTTATTTTGAATTTAATATATCAGGAGATTTTTCCGCTATTTTTCATCATGTCAAAGAGCATGCAAATACCATGTCCTGCATATAGACTTTCACAAATGTCATATGCGCCACAAACAGAGAAAATTGTTCCTGAACAATTGCAGGAATTAGATAATATCGATGTCATCAAGTTAACGAATAAAAACGAGTTACAAGATCAAGTTGAGAGAATGTCACCCTTAGAAGAAGAGCAAATAATCGAACAACAAGTGTGAATACACTAGAAATGCACCAGGTACAATAAACTACAAGTCAGTCATGGTTTAAAACAGAAATATTAAATTAATTCACAAGATCTCTGCAAAGGAGATTGACCCAAGTGCTGAAAATATTTTATCCTTTTTGTATCTCCACAAGAATCATTGGTGTAGGTGTACTAGCAAGTATTGTAGCACCGGTAGGATATTGTGCTGGTAACGAATTACCAGTATAAGTAAAGCTCACAGTGTAAGCAGTTCCAAATCCTCTTGAGCCCATGGTACTCGCATAACCCAATACGGGCGGAATAGAATCCACAGTATTTGCCCTAAAAGTAGGCTGAGTTGTTGCGGCAGTACCACAAGTCCAAGCTTGCCAATAGAGTCCTTTAGTCAATGTAATGGGTACTCCAAATGTCAAAGTTTTTGTTGGCGGAGGTCCTATCGATGTTGTAAAGGTACTAACGTCACTTCCTGAAACTAATGCTTGAGGATATACGTTACCGTTATCACGGTAAATTCCCATACGACATGTTGTAGATGTAGGATTGGCAGCAGTGGAAATTTCTATTTGGATTTTATCAATGGTTATCGTATGGGGAACAATCCAAGGAGTTGCTCTTAATGTTGCGGGCGTTGAAATTATAATACTGGAATTAGTAGGAATTATTGCATTACCATACCAGGCTGTTGTAGACCCCCTCACAAAATAATCTACAGGTTCAGATGGATTGAATCCTATAGTTTTCCAATTGGTTCCATCACTTATCAGTTTAACAATTTGATCTTGATGTGTAAGGTTCATTGAACCTGATGATGAATAGTACCCATCAATTGTTTGTGAAGATGTGGTTTGAATTCTCACAAGATTTCCGGCAGAAACCGAACTATCTCGAATAGTAAAAGTTTTACCAGAATGTCCCACGGATGTGGGTAAAGTTGCAATCCTTGATGCAGACGTAGTATTGAAGTCAGCAGTATCTTCAGCATATGTCAGAGTATGATCCGTAGAATACTTGGCATATGTTTCAGTATTTCCTGTACTTACCGTGTTTAATGTAACATTTTGTGAAACGTTGTTGTTCAGATATCCATTTTGTAACGATGTTTTAAAATTAGCCACGTAACCGGCGGTACCATTAATTTTATAGATCCATTTGAAAAACATTACATCACCATTATTCAAAAGTGGGTAAGAGGATGGAATTGGACCTGAAATTAGAGTTGTTTTGCCAAAACCAGTTACGTTTGTAACGTTCATTCTTGGTTGAAGATTGGAAAGAGTGCCCCCATTTGTCATGTTGTTTGTAACACCAAGAAGAAGAGTCGTGTTGAAATTATTTGGTCCAGAATTTGGTAGTGTGAATAGTTGCAAATATACAGGGGCTTGACTTGCAGAGTTTACAAAAAACTCTTTGACATTTCCACGCATTGTAACAAGCTTGAGATCATATCCTTGAGTAGGTTTGGCATAAAGCGGAAGATTTTGTCCTATTTGTGCAAGAGAGTTTCCAGGGTATATTACCTGATTAACATCATATTTTGAAGTACCCCAAGTTATATCAGACTTGTTCTGAACCCATAATCGGTTAATAGTTATCGGAATATTTCCAGAATTTTGAACTGTAATATTGAATTTATTTTTATCAACAGTTATTTTGGTTATTGAAAATTCTTCATGGTTTGCATCTGCATCTGTTTGGGTTTTCGTTACAAATGCGCTAGTAAAATTATTTAATAAATTCATATCATAAGTAACAAAACTTATCACAGTTGTGAAAATTATGATAAAAAAAACAGCGCCCACTACTGTGCTTATACCTCTTCTATTCATGATATTCATCTTTACATGACATGCAATCTAATTTACCACAATCAACATAATTCACTAAAGGCATTACTTCAAATTTCATATAGTAAAAATTGTTTCAATCTTCGATAAAGGATTCTAGGTGTCACATAAAATAATTACATCAGATCAAATGATTTTAAACTATGAGCCACAGAATATTGTTTATTACATATACATGACATTACTGTAACCATTTTCATAAAAAGATGAAAAATGTATTAATTGTGGAAATTTGTAAATGTACATGTAGCTACTCCTTTAGGCACAGTTATAGTGACTTCGGTAGCATTTGGTTGAACATATGTATTGTCACAGGCAACACTTTGAAGTGTCCATCCAGGCGAGGGAGTTTCACCTATAGTATAAATTCCAGGATCAACAAAGAACACTCCTGATTTTCCAGTTCCAGGTATTCCAAGTTTTATTGAAGTGGTAATTTTCATTTCAGAAGATACAGTGTGTCGTTCTGCATAAAAAAAATCAAAAGAATATGTATTTCCTTGGACAAGTCCAAGTTGACTAGCTGTTTGAGCATCTAGAGTTATAGTACCTGGAAGTCCTCCATGAACTCCTCCCAAATCCATTGCTAGTTTTTTGTTAATGAAAACCCATACGTCGTCATCTCCCCAGAAGTTGAAAGTTTCTCCACCCTGATATGTAAATGCACTATGTATCTCATATGTAAAACCGAAATTATGCAATACGCCGTTTGAATCCTTTCCGCTATTACCAAATAATTGATTATCAATAGGAAAGAATGCCAAGTTATCATATGTCCATGTTTGAGGATTTGTTCCAGAATTGGCAGTCAAAGTTATGTTCAGGGGTTTTTGTACATTCACACCAGGAGTGTCATGATACCATTGATTGAACCTTACAAAACCATTGTTAAATGCAGATGTGGTCTGATTATTGTATACAGGCTCACCGTCAGACCCAAGATTTGGCAAAACAATTCCCGTAATAAGCCCATAAGGACAAGAGCCACATACTTTTTCAAAATCAGGATCTGCCCCCTGAGTAGCAGCTGATCCATTGAAATCTCGAATGATACCACCTAATACCATATTGCCATTTTGATCAAGGTTTGCAGTATTGACATGTCCTGAAGTCTGGATCCAAAAATTGCCCAGATCACCATAATAAGTAAAGTTACCATCTCCCTGTTTTGCTACCTTGTTGATAATCAATTGGCCATCAGTAGGCGTAGCAAGATGATGTGTAAAGATTGAACCGCGGTCGGTAATTAACGAAATATCAATTGGGTCTCCTGCCCAGTCATAATTTACTAATTTGGAAAAAGTTTTACCGGGCGGAACGGCGATTGGTTGCACCGGTAAATCTAATGAATGTATTCCTTTTATTTCAATTTCCCTAACATTGAGACCATCGATTCCAGTGTTTATAAAAGTGATATTGAGTTGTTTTTGTGCAGTTTTGTACCATTCATTTTGTGGTGCGATTGATTCTTTAATTTTATTGATGTTTGTAGAATAAGTATTATCCATGATCTTTTCATTGTTATCCAGATTATTTCTGGCCCACGAAACTCCAATAACACCTATTAATGAGATTCCAACAAGCAAGATTGCTCCACTAATTACAGTCGATATCCCTTTTTTAGAGCGATTGAAATATCTGAATGGATTATTGTTGTTCCACTTTCTCATATATTTAATATGAGTAGTTGTAGAAAAGAACTATAATTAACAAGTGTGAGTATTAGAATATGACATATTTTTATGGTACAACCCATCTCAGGGCGATACATCAGTAGTAATGATTGTTCCTCGTGCAGTAGTTATCATTATACTAATAGGGATTTTACTTGTCCATCCATAAGGTATCTTAGTTGAATTTGTTTTCTGTGAGAGAATCACTTCATGTACAATAGGAATATCTACAATCTTTGTTGAATTTTTAATTTGTATATCAGTAATGGTTACGCCGGTAGAACCAACATTATACAGTGTAACATTAATGAATTTTGATGGAGTACTCCCAAACCATGTATTTTCTACTACTAGTTTTTCAGTAAACATGTTGACATTGGTTGTGTAGAGTGTAGTCATAATAGATTTTGATACTGAAAGACTACTATTAGACCACAGCACCACTGTAGAGCCAAGAATCACAGTAGCCACAAGAAGTATCATGCCAGTAACTATCGAACTTATTGCCCTATGATCAGAAAAATACCTCATTTCTGAATTTTGGGTCGCTGTTGCTAATATTGATAGGCATGTCTTGTCTGAAACTAACTAGTTATTCAAAAAGAGATTGTTGAAATTTAATATATAAAATTCAGTAAATGACATCGATAGTGTAATTTGCAAATACATACATAGATTTTTCATATAAAAAACCAAATTTTTTACACATGACAACACAAGATAACACGGATCCGGATGAGTTGGCATCATCAATAAAGGCAATGGATGATCTTGTGGAGGAAGCCATTCAGATATATGAATTAGATGACGAAAAAACCAATTTAACAGACGAATTATACAATTCGCTGAGAACAATAACTAACTATCTGGGATTTTCGATGGATGTAGAACCTAGACTTTTGAACTTGTCACAAGATACCAGAATAATTCTCATGCCATCTCTTGATCTGCTCATCATAAAATCTAATTTTAAATCAGAACAGCGAAGATTAGACCAACTTAGCCTGGATGAAACATCAAATATTCTCAGATCAGTCATTCCAAATCTGATAAGCATGGCAAGGGCCGACAGGATTTTAAAGAATCAAAAAATTGCATTTGTACGTGAAGCTACACACAGGTTAAAACGACTACCAGGTTCTAGTACAGAAGACATGATTGTTAACGAATCATCATTGCATGTTGAAAGGAGCATAGAAGGTTGAAGGAAGAAATAATACGTTTTTACTCAATAGAAGAGCTTCAATCACATGTAAGAGATAGTTTGAAGACATTGAAAGAAAAATCTGAAGAGTATTCTGAAATAATAGGTGAGAAGATTAGGTTTGAAAATACAGTAAACGACTCTACAGAAATTGCAGAATTAAAAGAAAAACTTGAAGGTTCCACAGATTCAAAAAAGAAAAAAACAGTGAAGAAAAGAGATCAGACAAGCAACTGGCACGATTTTGGTCCAATTTCATTCTATGATGGAATAGGAATAAAAGGTGAGCTTGAAATGTATTTCAAGGCACTTGAAAAAGTAAAAACAGAGATAGAAAAAACAGAAAAGATCAAAGACGCCATAGATAGCCTGATTTCAAAGGGCATCAAAAGAGAATTAGGATGCATTGCATTGTTAAATCGTGACTTGACACTTCAGGTCTGTTTTGTAAAGACAGGACAGCCAAAGATCAAATTTGCTTACAAGTCAATTTTTACCATACCTAGTGAAGTCATTCACGAAATCAAAGTTTAATGACATCATCAAATATCATTCAAACACATTCAATGACGTATCAGATAATTTAAATTTCTCATCGTATGATAGTCAGAAAATCTAAATCAATACACAGTATATTCTTGATTACTTAGATTTTCAAAATTTGTGAAAAATGAAAAAGGTAAAATTTGACGCAGTGTGACAGCACATGGCACATAGTACTTAAAGAACTCAAACATCAGATGGCAGTTGTTGAAATCAAAAACTTTTAGACAGAGATGGAAAATATAATGGACCCACATTTAGAAATGAAAGACGATGATCTTTCAACATCAATTTTTGACGCAAATTCTGGTTCAGTCAGATATGAACAAAAAGTAACATGCGATAAACTAAAAGATGAGCTTTCCAAGTTTGGACTAACATCAAATCAAAGTAAAGTCTACATCTATTTGGGTAAATACGGTTCAAAGACAGCGCCCGAGGTATGCAAGGCATTAAAAATGCCAAGAACTGAGACATATCACCTCTTAACTACTTTACAAAACAAAGGATTGGTATCAGCAACATTCCAGCACCCTACTAAATTCTCAGCAGAGCCATTGAATAAGGCAATATGGGTTTTAGTTAATGCAGAAAAAGAACGAGTCAACACTTTAGAAAATCAGGAGGGTGAGATCAAGAAGCTGTGGGATTCCATCCCAGAGTTTAATTCTACTCAAGAAACTAGAGAAGAGAAATTCCAAATGCTTGAGGGACCTAATCAAATAAATAGCAAAATAAAAGAAATGATCAAAAGTGCAAACAGTGAATTTCTCATACTGGGTGCAGAAAAAGACTTTTTAAAGTTTTACCATGCAAATCATCTCGAAAACTTTGAAAATTCAAAAATTAATTTTAAATTGTTATCATCCATTTCTGATAATGCATCATACATTTTTGATGACATTGATGAATCAAAAATCAAAAAGATCCCAGCAGGAGTACACGATAATCTTTGTTTCTTGATAAAAGACGGTAATGAAATAGTACATTTCATTAAAAATGCAAACCAAGCATCACAACAAATGAATGCCATGTGGACAGATTCTGAAACATTGGTTTATTCAATGAAGACACTTTTTGATTTATTTTGGTCCACATCAGAGAACATGTGTTAGTAAATCTACGGCATCATTTGTTGATACATTATCTGAATGCCCATTTCGTTTAATTTTATTGGAAAAATCTGTTCACTGTGCTTCAAGCCCCTCATCTTGAGAACCTGAATTGTTCGTTCCATTGCATATTCCTTTCTCACATGACATAGCAATATGACACCAGATGCCACATACCATTCCATGGGAGATTTTTCATATGCATCAACTTCTGAAATCAGTAAAGACATGCAAGGTTGATCTTCTAGCGCATAGACTAGTCCTTGGAGACCCTGCCTTATGTAGAAATTATTTACATATTGCATGGTGAGAACTGTGAGCGAATCTACAACAACACGTTTTGCACCTATTTTTTTGATGCTGCTAAGTATAAGTTGTGTCAGGTGCATAAATGGCAATGGTTCTCCATGGTAGAAAGATTCATCCAATGCGATAAAACCTTCTTTTTTTGTGAAAGGTCTTGCATCAATAATCATGATCTTTCCTTCATCTATTAATTTTTGAATGTCCCACCCAAGTGACTTGCAGTCATTTTTTAGTTCAGTTGGACTTTGAGAGAGTGTGACAAATATTCCAGACTCGTCAAAATCTTTTGCGCCAGAATATAAAAATTGCATTCCAAATGTAGTCTTTCCACTACCAGGTGATCCAGATAATGATATTGTCTTTCCGTGTCTGAATCCACCAGTCAATACAGAATCAAATCCAGGAATTCCAGTTCTAACCTTAATTACTTCTTCCATTATGTGAAAATCTTGAAAATTGTATTTAAAGAAGAGGGAGATTTTACAAGTGACAGAATGTAACATGTGAAAATAACCAGAACATGAAAATCCATGTCACATACGATAACTATTTTTAAAACAGATTATCCACCAGGCATAGTGACCAAAATTCTTGGTATAATTGGCGGAGGACAGCTTGGAATGATGCTTACAGAGGCGGCAAAAAAGATGCCAGAGTATATTTCCGAGGTAATAGTGTTAGATCCAACACCAGAGTGTCCTGCAGTAAGAGCAGGAGCAAAACAAATTATTGCAGATTATAAAGATAAAAATTCCATAGTAGAATTATCCCTTCAATCAGATATCATAACTTATGAGATAGAATCAGGTGATAGTAAAGTGTTAGAATCACTACATGGTGAAGTTTCAATCAATCCTTCTCCTACTACGCTAAAGATAATTCAAGACAAGTATCTTCAAAAACAATTCTTACGCCAAAACAACATACCTGTTGCAGAATTTGATATAATAGAGTCTTTGGAAGATCTTGAAAGAAAAATTAACAACTACCAATATCCAGCACTATTAAAGGCAAGACGTGATGCATACGATGGAAGAGGAAATTTCAAGATAGAAAATCCTTCCCAAATACAAACAGCATATGAACAATTTTTTGGAAGACCGACCATGATTGAAAAGTTTGTTGATTTCAAGATGGAAGTATCAGTAATAGCAGCAAGAAACATTCATGGTGAGATTGCAACATATCCCCTGGTAGAAAACATTCACAAAAACAACATACTAGAGGTTACCATTGCCCCTGCACGAGTTGACAGTAAAATTTCATCTGAAGCAGACAGGATTGCCAGAAAAACAATGGATGTGCTACATGGTGCAGGGGTGTTTGGAATTGAAATGTTTGTAACAAAAGATGACAAGGTCCTGATAAACGAGATTGCACCAAGAGTTCACAATTCCGGACATCATACATTACAGTCAAGTGAGACATCACAATTTGAACAGCATCTAAGGGCAATACTTGGCTTACCGCTTGGGAGTACAAGATTAAAACACATTACAGTCATGTGCAATATTTTAGGTCCAAAGGATTTCTTTGGTAAATACAAGCCAATCACTCTTGAGCAAAAAGATGGCATATATCTCAAAATGTACCACAAAGATGAAGCCAAGCCACAGAGAAAACTTGGCCACTTTAACGTAGTAGATGAGCATGATACAAAAGATGTAGAAGCATTGTTAGAAGAGACTCGAAAAATTAAAGATTCAATCAGGTTTACTCAAGGGTAGGTTACTTTTTTACCAGTGCAAATATGCCGCCGGCACCATAAGCAACTGCAATCATTATTCTGGATGTTATCACAGCAGTGGTTTGATTGGATATCAGTGATGTATCAAGCATTACAGCAATTGGGATTGCAGTCAATGAAATTGCCCCTACAATGATTTGTTCCAAATTTACAAGACCACTATATCTTTTCATAAAGAAAAATGTCGAGGTGTTTCCAAGACCAATCCCAAATAAAATCAAATACTGGTAAAGATGAGGTGCTATCCCTATTGCTGCAAAAGGAGCTGCCCAACACAAGCCGTTAACTGCTTTTACAGCAGGAGGCCACGAAACACTATTTTTCATCCGTCCCTTGATAGAAGACAGCAGAGTCCTGAACTTTCCAAGAATTACCCCAAATGTTATAGCAAAACTTCCAAACCAGATAATTCCATAGTAAAATATTGGTTCCTTGTTCTCAAATGAGATCTCACTTAGAATGGAAGCAGAACCAACTGCTATTGCCACACCTACAAATAAAACCCCAAATGCACGTCTTACTTCCATAGGAGATTGCTGCACAATTAAAAGTCAAATTCATCTCAGATATAATTTAAGAGATTGAGTTTCGTTTGTGAACAATGCCACATGCAAAAACGTTGAGTTTAATTATTTAATTCGGTGTTGTCTTATTCTATGTCTTATTCAAAAAAACCCCTCATTGGCATCATAATGGGTTCTAGTTCAGACAGCAAAGTAATGCACTCTGCTGCAACCGCACTAGATGAATTTGGCATAAAACACGAGGATCAGATTGTCTCTGCTCACAGGACACCAACAAGATTACTAGATTACGCAAAACATGCCGAAAAACAAGGATTCAAGATAATCATAGCGGGCGCTGGAGGCTCAGCACACTTGCCAGGAATGATAGCATCACATACAACAATTCCTGTAATCGGAGTGCCAATAATGGTATACAACGACAAGGCAAATTCTGACAAGTTCAAGTTTTCAGCATTTGGAGGATTAGATGCGTTACTATCAATATCTGAAATGCCAACAGGTTCACCTGTTGTAACAGTAGGAGTCAACAAGGCTGCAAATGCTGGATTGTATGCTATCAAGATTCTTGCAAATGAGTTTCCAGATTTAAAAACCAAACTGAAAAGACACAAAGAAGTACAACATCAATCAGTTCTAAAAGAATCCGACGAGATGAAAAAACTAGGTCTTGCTAGATTTGCAAGTAAAAAATTCAAAAAATAGACTAGTTTGCTCTGTTTGATATCTGCATTACAGGAATTGAAAAGTATATCGGATATATTTTTCCAGTAGTTGGGTGATTATAGTTCCACCGTTTGTCTTGAGGATCAATTTTCATAAATTGTGCAGTCATTTCAGATGATAGCATTTTGTATGTCTCCTCTCCTATTGTCATTTGATTTGGTTGTGCAAGCGGTAAAATTTTTGAAGCAATTGTAATACTGTGTCCTATAAGATCAGGTTCAGAACCAAGAACAACAATTCTATTTTTTCCAACATCTATTCCAATTCTTACATTGATTTTTGGTAGACCAAAGCTTGCAAACATGGGATTTAATGAATGCGTTATAAGCATATTCATAGATCGTGCACAGCGTACAGCATTTTCTGCCATATTTCCAAAGTCTTTTAGTTCTGGGAAAAATGCAATTACTGCATCACCAGTATACTTTAGAACAAAACCTGCGTGTTTTGATACTACCACTGACATCTCTTCAGAAAATACTTTGATCAGACCAGAGAGTTCATCTGAGCTGAAGTGATGTCGCAATTTTTGTAGACCCTACAATATCAACATACAGAATAGCAGTGTTGATTTCATTTTCAGGCCACAGACTCAAGAATCGGTTTGAGATGTATTTGAGAAATGCCTGAGAATAAGAATCACTTTGTTTTCTTTTGTATAATGAAAAGTTTCTTTGTATCCTAGTCAAGCTTTGAATCACAAATGCATCATCAGGAGTCAAGATTTGAAAACTTTCAACCGGTTTTACTTGAGATATCACAGATTCTAGATTTTCAAGTGGGACAAATTTTTTTTCTATGACATCATAATACCCTTTTTCCCCTTCTACTGCCTGTGGCTCCAGTTTTACTTTGCTAGTTGTAAGACCAAAAGGAAAAGATGTTTTTTGTTTGTTTGCGGCAATTAGTATCACACTATCATATTCACTTAGTGCCAGTCCTTGTTCATTTTCTACGCCTGAACTAATATCGATTATACGAGAGATTGGAAATATTGAGATTTTACCAGTAGTAGAGTTTGCTCTTATTACCTCAATTACATCATGCTCAGAATTGTCCGATACAGTGGTTTGTAGTATGAACTTGTCCCTGAATTCAGATCTATACATGCCAGTACCCTTTGCAGCATGGACTTCAGAGCCAACCGTAGTTCCCCTACTTTTTGCCTTGATGATATTTACTGTAATTCCCATCATGTCAAGAGCATCAGTTACGGCAGTGAGGTCATTTCGTGGTAACTCTGCCTCTATTCGTATCATACCAGTCTAGGTCACGTATTACATTTAGTAATTTAAACTAGTTTTTAATTTCCACTTGATGTCATTTTTAATCACAACTTTAATTTACGATATGCCAAGTAGTGATGTCTTGGAATTAAGCGAGATTATGCGTAATGCAATATCAGAATACGGAGAACAAAGGATACTTTCAGACATAGTACAAGGCGAAAGTGCAGAGGTCATAAAGAGCATTTTTGATCAATGTATATCAAATATAGAAAAAATAGATGTGGTAAAACCAGATACACTCATCACAGTTTCAGAAGGATTAATGCACTATTTGCTTACAATTACTATGATTCCAAGCAAGCGAAAGACCATATTCCAATCAATTGACATTGACATTGCAGTTCCAGATACCATGACGCTTGGAACATCACCACAAGATGTCATCACAATTTTATTTCCAAAAACAAATGATGCCAACATAATAAAATCTCAGATTGAAAATATGAAAAAAGTACAACCAAATGCTGATAACATATGGGTAGTTCTTGAAGACGACATACCATGTAGCGCCAGATCATATACACTGAAAGGCTCTATGACATTTACAAACATAATAAATGACTTGATCAGTTTTACATCAAACAAGAAACAATCCAAGTTGAAAATTTTCAAGATATGAGAGATTTTAAATCCAGGTTTTTTTCAATTTGTGCAGTCATTGTTTCTAGATTTTCATAATCTCTGACAAATGGTAATACACCTAAAATTGGAACTCCAGTTATTTCATGGATTGTAGTAGGAGCATTTTTTTCTGCAGGTCCTCCATTCTCATCATAGTTGTTTATGATAATTCCAGCTACTGGAATTTTATAATTATGACATGTGTTAATAGTCATCATGGTGTGATTTAGAGTTCCAAGAGTAGGTCGCGTGATAATAATGGTTTCAAGACCTAATTCCTGTATTAAATCAGCTACAAAGTAATCCCTACTCAATGGAGTCAGTATTCCTCCAATGCCTTCAACAAGCATCATGTCATGTTTGCTTTTCAATTTTGCAAATTTTTCAAAGATTATTTTTTTATCAAACTTTAGATCAAGGACTTTACTTGCGTCATATGGAGAAACGGGTAATGGCATGAATATGGGGTTTATTTCATCTTCAGAATCACGTACTTTAGAAGCACGATGTAATATAGAAACGTCAGATGATTTGAAACCAGTTTTTTGTACAACTCCTGTTGCCACGGGCTTCATTACACCCACGTTGATTCCTCGTTTTTGTATGCATGCAGCCAATGCAGATGTAACTGTAGTTTTACCAACACCCGTATCGGTGGCAGTTATGAAATATGATTTCATAAGAGAGAATATCACTAATGTTGTTTAATAACCCACCCTATGATTATTAATCCGATTTGTTAGAAAAATCCATGCATAGTTTTGTCTGGCATCCATATACTCAGATGAAAGACTGGGAAAAATTTGATGTTATCACAAAAGGCAAAGGAATGTGGCTCTATGATAAACACGGTAATGCCCTAATGGATGGGGTTGCAAGCATGTGGTGTAATGTATGGGGTCACTCTAATGAAGAACTGACAGAGACCATCATTAGACAGGCAACAAAGCTACAACATTCTTCATTATTCAATTTAACAAACGACAAGGCAGAAGATCTTGCAGAAAAACTAGTGAAACTAGCCCCAGAGATGTATCGAGTATTCTATTCTGATGATGGCTCTACTGCAATGGAGATTTCTGCGAAAATGGCTTTGCAATACTGGAGTAACATGGGTGAGAAAAAGACAAAATTTGTCTCACTTGAGAACGGATACCATGGAGATACAATAGGTGCCATGTCACTTGGATATGTACCTCTATTTTTTTCAAAATTCAAGTCTTCATTGTTTCCAGTTTTAAGAACTCCATCACCAAATAGATATAGAATTCCAAAAGGATATTCGTTTGAAGACTATCAAGAGTTTTGTCTAGAAAGAATTGAACAAACATTTTCAAAAAATGACAACATTGCTGCATTTGTAATGGAAAGTGGAGCACAGATAGCTGGAGGTGTTGTGATTTATCCAAAAGGGTTTCAAAAAAAGATTAGTAAAATGTGCAAAAAACATAACGTGTTATTCATACTTGATGAAATTGCAACAGGATTTGGAAGATTAGGGTCAATGATCGAATACAAAAACCAGGAAAGCACTCCAGACATAGTATCATTTGGCAAGATGTTGTCAGGAGGATACCTTCCACTTGCTGCCACACTTGCAAATAAAAAAGTCTATGATTCATTTCTTGGAGAATACGATGACATGAAGCATTTTTTCCACGGGCATACATTTACCGGAAACCCTTTGGCGTGCGCTGTTGCCATTACAAACATTTCATTGTACAAGAAATACAATTTAATATCAAAGATCAAAAAACGTGAAGCTCAGATCAAGTCTCGCATAAAAGAGATTACAAATTTAGATCTGGTTGGAGATGTAAGACACAAAGGTATGATGATGGGAATAGAACTAGTGTCAAATAAAAAAACAAAGACTCCAATATCTCTACAAAAACGATTACCACAAAAAATATTCAATGAGGCAAAAAAACATGGAATATATCAAAGAACTTTGGGGCCAATAGTAATGGTCATTCCTCCACTTGCCATATCAGAGAAAGAATTGGATTTTCTTTTAGATGGTACCATAAAGACAATCAAGAATGTCTCATCCCAGATATAGGAACATATCATAATTCACACATAAAACAGGACTAGATGCCTGTTGTGTGACAAAGACAGTATGTTACGGTTACATCACAGATGCAAATGCCCCTAAAAAGAATTCGACTGCAGGCAAATTCATTGTAAACCAACATGACATAACCGGTTTACAGTTAAAATAATCTTAATTAATGGACTTGAAAACAGAATAGATAGTGACCAATGAAACTGATTTTATAATTTCTTGCAGAGACAAGGTATTGGCAGGACATGCGATTTCAAAAGAGGAATCGGAGAAACTTATCAACATATCAGAAGAGTCCCTACACACGTTATCTGATGCAGCCAACGAGATCACCAGGAAACTGTGCGGAGATGTAGTTGATGTAGAAGCTTTGATAAATGCAAAAAAAGGCAAATGCCAAGAAGATTGCTCATTTTGTTCCCAGTCCGCATTTTTCAAAACGGGTATTGACACATACAATCTGTTACCTCCAGAAATAATAGTACAAAATGCAATGCTTGCAAAAGAAGACGGTGTGAAAAGTTTTTGTCTAGTGTGTGCGTGGCGTGGTCCTACAGAGAAAGATTTTGAACAGATTTCCTCCATTATAGAAAAAATAAATCACGAGGTAGGAATTGAGGTCAACTGCTCACTTGGTTTTATCAATCAAGATATGGCATTAAAACTAAAAAAACTCGGAGTGAAACGTTACAACCACAACTTGGAGGCACCAAGAAGCTTTTTTGAAAAAATATGCACAACTCATACTTATGACGACAGGATGGAGACAAATCTAATTGTGAAAAATGTAGGCCTTGAATTATGCTGTGGTGGAATAATTGGTATGGGAGAAACAAGAACGCAGCGATTAGAATTAGGACTTGATCTTGCAGGACTAAATCCAGAGGAATGCCCAATCAATATGCTAGTACCTCAGAAAGGAACACCACTTGAACTTCAGACAAGACTCTCAATATCTGAAATACTAAGAACAATAGCAGTCTTTAGATTTTTAATGCCAAAAACGATACTCAAGATTGCAGGAGGAAGAGAAGTATATCTCTCAAATGATCAGGAAAAAGTGCTCCTAGGTGGAGCAAATGGAATCATTACTGGAGGATATCTTACAATTGGCGGAAACAAACCAATAGACGACTTTCAGATGATATCAAAAATAGGCCTTGAAGCCTAGAACCCGTTTCATAAATGACAGATTAAAACAGATCAAAAAAGCAAATCTGTACAGAACACTGGTTTACAATAAAGTTTCAGGTTCATACATTACAATTCAAGGAAAAAAATTGGTCAATCTATCATCGAATGATTATCTCGGGCTAGATCTTACACATAATCCATCACAAATACAATCAAGTTCAAGATTAATTGCAGGAAATGATCTATCTTTTAAAAAACTTGAAGATAATCTTGCACATCACAAATCAAAAAACGCGGCATTAGTTTTTCCAACAGGATATATGGCAAACCTCGGTGCAATCTCAATTTTAACACAAAAAAATGATTTGATCCTAAGTGACGAATTCAATCATGCAAGCATAATAGATGCATGTAAACTATCGTATGCGAAAAAAATAATCTACAAGCATAACGACATTTCAGATCTAGAAAAAAAACTGCGTAAAAAAGCACAACGCAAGTTTGTGATAACAGAAGGAATATTTTCAATGAATGGTGACTTTGCAAAACTTGATGAAATAACAAAACTATGTCAAGAAAATAATGCATTTCTCTTACTAGATGATGCACACGGTGACTTTGTAGCAGGAAGAGATGGAATGGGTTCTGCAAACCATTTCAGAGTTGCAAAAAATGTTGACATTTACATCAGTAGTCTAAGCAAAGCACTTGGTGCATTTGGTGGATATATTGCTGCAAGTAAAGAGATAATCGATCTTGCAATAAACACATCACGACCATTTATCTACACATCTGCATTGCCAAGTTTTTTAGCAGATTTAGCTCTAAAGCGGTTTTTGTCAAACAGAGAAAAAAAGAGATTAACACTATGGAAAAAGATAAACCAATTCAGTCGGGGTTTACAATCAATTGGATATGAAATTGAGTCTCCAAGCCAAATAATACCAATAATCATAGGAGATGAGAAAAAAACACTTGAGTTTGGCAAGTATCTAAGAAATAATGGCATATTTGCCCAACCAATACGCTATCCTACAGTGAATCTAGGCGCTGCCAGAATAAGAATATCAGTCACAGACTGGCTTTCTGAAGACATGATATCAGAATCATTAGACATATTTGAAAAAGCAGGTAAAAAATTTGGTGTAACATGAAGGAATTTGGAATAGATTTGGAACAAGGTATTAATAAAAAAACAGCATCAATAAAATTATGGTAGAACTAACTATAGGAATTGCAGCCATAGCAGGACTTGGTTCATTTCTTGCGCCATGTATACTACCAATGATTCCCGCATTTCTTGCATACATCTCTGGTACTACACTAACAGATCTTCAAAAAAATAATGGAACTATTAACATTGTAACAAGCAGACTTAACATCATATTAAATACATTATTTTTTGTTGCAGGTTTTACCATTGTTTTTTCAATATTGGGAGTAATCCTAAACAGCGTGCTTTCCGCATCCGCAGGATCTTTACTTGCAGGATTTAATCATGTAGGCGGGATCATAATAATTGCATTCGGAGTTTTCATGTTGTTATCATCCAAGATTTCAAAACTTAATTTTGAGAAAAAGATTTTACCAAATAGGACCAAATCAAGTTATCCTCTTTCATTTGTGTTCGGACTTGCATTTGCAACTGGTTGGACTCCATGTATTGGGCCAATTCTTGGAAGTATTCTAACACTTGCTGCAACATCACCAAGTCATGCATTTGTCTTGCTACTTAGTTATTCACTAGGACTTGGAATTCCATTTATCTTGATGGGAGTATTCTTTTCAAGATTCACAGTATTTATCAAATCAATGAGCAAGCACTTGAAATATTATTCAATAATAATGGGATCATTAATTATCACACTGGGAATTCTAGTTTATACAAACCAACTAGCAGCTATAGCAAGCTTTCCGCTGTTAAATAACATACTATTAGGATGATAATGATGAGAAAAGAGATTAAAACCGCAGTAATTGGTGCGATAATCATAATTGCAGCCATAGCAGGCATCGGCGTATTTCTTACATCCCTTGACAAGACAGTTACAAATACTGGAAATCAAGTACTTGTAAACAACACAGTACAAAATACAAACAGTACAGGTATCAAGTCAGCTTCATATCCAGATGAAAATAATTATCCACTAGCACCAAACTTGACAGGTATTACAGGTTACATCAATACCACACCCCAAGATCTACAAGCAAAAATGAAAGACAAAGTAGTATTGTATGATTTTTGGACATATAGCTGCATAAACTGTCTTAGAACATTACCATTTCTAAAATCATGGAATGACAAATATGCGGACAAGGGTTTGTTGATAATCGGAGTACATTCACCAGAATTTGAATTTGAAAAAGACATAAACAATGTAAAGATGGCAGTCCAAAAATATAACATTACATATCCAGTAGTACTGGACAGCGATCACAGTACATGGGATGCATTCTCAAATAGATATTGGCCAGCAGAATACATTACAGATGATTTGGGTCACATACGACATACTCATTTTGGAGAAGGAGAATATGATCAAACAGAACAAGTAATTCAGCAGTTACTTGATCAAAGAGCAAAAAGACTTGGATTAAATGCTACTGCAGATCAAAGCCTTGTTAATTTACAAGAGCACGAGTTTTCGCTATTTGAAACCCCCGAACTTTATTTTGGATATAACTTTGCAGATGGAAGAAATTATTTTGGAAATACTGAAGGGTTTGAGCCAGAAAAGACTGTCAATTATACAATTCCGTCTGACTTGCAAAAAGATCATTTCTATCTCGGTGGACAATGGCAAAATCTTCAGGATGGTATGAAGTTAGCATCAGATAACGGAAAAATAGTTCTTCCATATACCGCACAAGACGTACACATTGTAGCATCAGGACATGGTACTGGAATACAGATACTGCTTGACGGCAAGCCAGTCACTAGTAATGACGCAGGTCAAGATACCAAAGACAGTGTTGCCGTGATTTCAGAGAACAGACTGTATAACATCATCTCATCAAAACAGGCTGGCTCTCACACTCTAACCATCATAGGCCAACCAGGCTTTGAAATCTACACATTTACCTTTGGCTAAACAAGATACAATATTTCTAAACTCGAATTTAGAAACATATCAAATCAACTAGTGCGGATCTAGACTGTAACCTTAGTCAGCTGTCACTACAGTTACACACCAAGTAAGAACATGATTGTTTAAAACAACATTTCAAATCAAGGCACAGTAAAAAATGAATTTCACAAACAAATGGAATGTTCAGAAAGAAAGCATATCTCAAAGAGTAATAGACAAGGTAAAACCAGATGCTCCATTAAAGCCCAAGATTGATGAAGCTCAAAAAAAATTACAGTTACAAATTATAAAACTTGAATCCATCACAAAGAAACTAAAAGAAAAAGATGATTTCATCTTCAAAAAAGTCGTTGAAGCAGTAAGATTACACAATAAAGCATATTCTAATGCTTATGCCACCGAATTATACGAGATTAGAAAGATGAACAAAATGGTCACAGGTGCAAAATTAGCCATGGAGCAGATTCAACTAAGATTAAACACAATATCAGAACTGGGAGATGTTGTAGTAACACTCAGCCCATGCATGTCAATAATAAAAGGACTTGGTGCAGGTTTGAATGGATTAATGCCAGCAGCAGATTCATCCATGACAGACTTGTCAAACATACTAGGCGAGATAATGGCAGGAGCATCTGTAAGTGGAGACAATTCATTTGTCACAGATACATCAAACTCAGAAACAAACCAGATATTGGAAGAGGCAAATGCAATATTGGAGGGACATGTGAGACAGAGCATTCCAGATCTTCCTCCAACACTTGGCTCCACAACAAAAGCGCCAGAACCTATCTAGAGCGCTTTTTACTCAATTCTATAAAGTGTTTCTTGATCCTAGATATTGTCGGATAGCTGTATCCTAGTTTTCTATAATTTGCAATCATCATCTTCCAGTTTTTCAATCTCCATTGAGCCTGCTCAGATGTCACAGAGTGGATTTCCTTGTTTATTATGCTCTTTCTGCCAACTTTGAGCACTCCTGCATCTTTTGCAGCCCATCTATTTTTTGCAAAAGTTAGCCCTGATATGATCTCTTCAGTAGGCATTTCAGTAAAACACTCTTGGATTTTTCTAATTTGTGCATCGGCAAGCTTTTTTGATGTACGTATCGTGATTTCATATGTTTCCATATCCGAATTTTGAAACATACTATCTAATGAGTATGAGGGTAAACTTGTATCCATTTCTGATTCAAACTAAATTTTCTCATCGATCAAGTCGTATGAACAATATTCCCATTTTTGGTAGACCATTTTTTTATACTAGACATTATGAGTATAATTGATGACACATCGTCTCACACTTGGTGGGAAATTACCCTCATTTTCAGAGGTATTTACAGAATATCTTTCAGATATCTCACTTGAAGTGGAGGCAATCAAATTGAGAAACATAAAAAGCGATGCAGAGGGAGTAAATGAACACCTGGCCAGAATCGACAATGCGTTAAAAGGCATAATGGATGCAAAAATAGCATTGGCAGAAAGCATTCGTAATTCTCAAACACAGAACTAGTCATTCACATTAGAATAAAATATCAGTATTTTATTTGTCAAGAAATCTTTTCATGCTCTCAAACTCACTTGATGAATAGTCTTTATCAGTGGAATCCATCTTTTTCTTCATCTGGGCAAATTTTTCAGCAAGAAGTGAAAGATCCACAATCTGTCCTGTCTCGGTATTTTTCAATCCAACATAGTGTGTCATCCTTTCTTCAAATTCATCTGCCGTGATTTCTTTAATCAAAACTTCTCCTGTGACAATAATTTTAGCCAATTGTTCTCTTTGCCTTTGTTCTAATTTCTTTTTCTCATTCTCAATCTTTTGTTTATGATCTTCATACCCCATTTTCATATCTTTTAGTTCGTTTTCCAACTTGCCAAGAACATCATTTACAGAGTCAAATACCACTTTGGTTTGTTCAGAGTTAGGTGTACCCTTCATTGCTTTTGAACCAAGAGACTGCCCTCCAATGTGTAATTCTTTGAAAGGCTCATCGGTAATTAGTTTTACAGATATTGCTTTTGGCGCTTTTTTTGCTACAAATCCAAACATCATCAGGCCTGCTCCTGCAACTCCTATCCCTATTATCAAATATTGTAGAACAAAGATCACCTGATGCATAGATGGATATCCCATTTGGCGTAGCATTGAAGCAGAATTTGTATTTCCAACAGACACTGACGCAATAAATGAGTGCATCGTAGTAGACAACACAGGCGGCAAATAGGAATGCAGTGGAATGGAGGCAATTGTAAGTAACATACCGGCAATTACCAGTACTAATTTCATCATACATCAGATAAAATCGAACTTAATATCCACTTGTTTGTATCATGGACAGACAGCCTAGATTGATGTCATTATTTCCATATTCGAATTTTGAAATATTATTTTCATTGCATGTTAGGCAAAACCATCCACATCAACCATCAAAAAATCCATCAGATTTGCATGACGCCAAACAAGATATGTGAGTATGCTCAGAATCAAGATTCACAATCATTCCAGCAAATAATCTGTTAAAATCCCAGAAAAGGTAACTGCTCCAGTCAGAAATCGATGATTCTTAAATCATGTAATGTCCAAGTTACAGCATGGACGAGTCAGGGATACGTGCAAATAGAGTTCCAAAAGGTTTTTTGCATAAGGAAAGAAAATGCGAAAAAGGCCTATGCAGTAAGGAGGGCATTTATTCTTCAAAACTTGGATATTTTTGCTTGGATCACATACTTGATTATGACATGGTTTGTCCCACTAGTGATTGTCCAAGAAACGGTCTTGTCTTGGACAAACTTGTTTCCAAAATAGAAAAAGACATCAAAGGAGATCTGCATCAGATATTTCTGTGTCAATCTTGTAATTATAGACATGACCATACAGTACATGTGTGATGTTCATTAGCATACCAAGTTTGAAAAGAATTAGCTAAATATCCAAAAAATTCTACGGGATACTTAAGATATCATGGTGAAAGATCATCTACGGCTACCCATAACTGACCAAGCCTAGAATCGTGAGGGTTTTTGTGACTCTCTCACGATAATTACTTGTTACAAAACTACGCAAATGGTTTCAGAATATTTCAAATGTACTAGTGCTTTTCCACATACTTTACAGATTCTGGCATGACATTATTGATTGACTTTGAATCTTTCATACAAAGTTCACATTCGCAAACAAACAGGCCTTGTTTTCCCATACAGGTATCATGTTTCTCTTCAAAGCATTTGTAACACAAAACCATGGAAATACAATACTTTATGCATTTGTGGTCTATTTCTACCCCCCTATTTCCATCAAACTTGCCAGATCAACCACATATTTTGGCTCAGAAAAATGGTCTAAAACGGTTGATTTTAAAAAATATCATTTTTCCCATACTTGTGCTTGAAAGTTAAACCCCCTGTTATTTTTCACCAATCAGGCATAATGTGATTTTTTCAAAAATGGTCAATTTTAGGGGGGGTGTAACACTTGTGCGTACCAATAGCAGCCAAGGGTCAAAACACCCCCATTGCCTAGTAAGAGTTCGGTTTTCTTTTTTGGTAGTGAATAAAAGCTAAACCCTAGTTTTTTACAGCAAATTTCAGAGCTCTGAAAAATTGTAAAAAAATATCGTCATATCCAGGCATGGAAAATTTGTAGATTGAACCAGTTTATGTCCTAAAACCCAGGGGGTTTTGAATTAAAAGTAAGTGAAAAGGTGTTCAAAAATAATGTCGCCAAATCATTGCAAGTCTTGTTGATTACGCCATATTGTTGAAAGTCGTTCAATTTGTTCAAGTATTTCCAATGCTGTAGAACCAGTCCTTTTTTTACAGCAGTGACAAAATCAAATCCTAACTTTACTGCTTCAGGAATCAAATCTTTACTTTGCCAAGATCTAGTCCTTCTTTTTTCATCCGTTCTCCCAGTACACAAGACTTTCAATTATTAGACAGTGGTGTTCTGCACTTGCAAGTAGCATCAGAAGATGTTGTCTCCAGCCTGTAGCTCGATTTTTCCAAGAAGATAATCGAATTTTTGCGTGTAAAAGATATGCGCAATTTTTAGAATAATTTGGGATGCACGTGGTATTTTGCTATACAGTAGCTGTCTTGATCAGATCTGGGATTTTTTCTCGGGCTTGAACAATTTCTATCTCTACTGTCTCTAGTGGCTCATCTACTACATTTCGTTTGATTGAGAACATCTTTGGTTTATCAAAATCTTTAGTGCAGTCGGGACAAGCATAAACCAGAACCCTGTATTCGTTGGGAGCTTTTGGGTTTGAAAGACGAGGATAGTAAACTAATCTACCCCCACAATCCACGCAATATCTATTTGCGCGTCTTGTTCTGGCCAATGCGGACCTCCTGCATATACCATCATTATATGATCGGTATTAGATCCATGTTGTCTAATAGAATAAACTAAAGCGTGATCGCATTTACAATATTGCACAACTCGAATTTAGAAATATCATATCTTGAAACCTGCAGACTTGCAGGTCATGAATTACAGCAATCAAAAACAAATATTTCTAAATTCGAATTTAGAAATATTAAAAGCGCCGCCCGCCAGACTTGAACTGGCGACCCGCTGGTTAACAGCCAGCTGCTCTACCACGCTGAGCTGAGGGCGGCAACAAACTTGTTCGTAGGATAAGCGGATTTATTCCTTGCTGAATCTATTTTTCGATCTTGTCGAGTTTCTCAAAAAGATAAAGACCGTCAAGAAAGACTCTATGATCTTTGTTTTTGACTTTGGTGTTTTGCTGTAAACTGCCTGCAGTCTGGGACACATCAGTCAATACAGGTCCTGTGATTATTACATCGTCACCTTTTGGAACTACTTTGGTATCGCCAAATATTTTTGAGACTCGTGCTGCACGTTCACCTTGAAAGTTTTCTACGTGAATATTGCCATCTTTTACCTTAACAGTGATTGGAAAGTGAGCATATACAATTTTCATTTTAAAAGTATAACCAGTTTGGACACCCTCAATCAATGTGTTGATTATTGATTCGGCAGTCTTGAATATTGCATAATCTCTTTTACGCATTCCAACTGATTTTAGTATGACATTTTTTCCTTCAACTTGGACCTCTACTGGTATTTTTTTGAATGTCTTTCTTGTTTTTCCAAGTGGGCCTTGCACGTGAAGTATCTTGTGATTGATAGATGCTTTTACCACATCAGGAATTGGTATAGATACTTCGTGTATCTCAACTGTTTTAGTAGACAAATCCTATCAATAGCCCTCCCAAGCCACTCTTAATTGCCTCATGATGTGACATTACTCCCTTGTTCGTAGTTACAATCAACATACCACGTGAGTATGATGGCAGATATTGTTGTTCCCACTTGGCGTAACCATCTTTTTTTACCTTGAATCTAGGTGTAATTGCACCACATTTTGTGATTTTTGCCAATAGTTGAATCTTGAATTTACCACCTTTCTTGTCATCTACGTGTTCAAATTCACCAATGTAATTATGAGTCTGAAGTGTCTTTAGTACATCTGTTGCAAGTCTTGAAGATGGTAACACAATACATTCACCTTTTCTTCTTGCTTCAGTGTTGTATAAGGTCACAAACATGTTTGCTAGAATATTAGTTGCTGGCATAATATCTCACTTGAACTTCCTAAACCCTAGCGAGTCTGCTACTTCTCTGAAACATCGTCTGCAAAGATCTAAATCGTATTTTTGAATTACTGCATTATAGTCGCCACATCTTTTACACCATCTGGAACCTTTTCCAAATTTATGTACAGTTCTCCCAGTTACTTTGTAATCACGATTTTTCATGTTATACTACCTGAATTCCAAACTCACGGGTTAGAAATGCTTTTGCATCTTCAGAGGTGATTATGTGACCACGTCCAACACTTGCTTTGTGTTTACTTCTAAATCTAATATTAAAACCCGGTCTTGTAAGTGAAATTGCAATATCAAGGCCCAAGATTCCATCTTGTGGATCATATTTTACTCCAGGAATGTCTATGTGTTCTTTAATACCAAATGAAAGATTACCAAAGTTGTCAAACGATGATCCTTTCATCTGATTGCCCTTTGCTGCAAATAATCTCTTGATGAGCGCAATTGCTGGCTCGTTTCTTATTGTAACTGCAACACCGATTGGCTCACCCTTGTGTACTCCCCAGTCACGTTGAGTGGCTTTAGCAAATCTTGGAGATGGTTTTTGACCAGAAATGTGTTGTAGTGCACGTTTTGCTTTTTCAATAGGTTCACCTGATTTGCCTACACCCATGTTCAAAACTACCTTTGCAATTGAAATTTTCTTCATTGGAATTTCTGTTTGTTGTGCCATATCTATCACTGGATTTGAATAACAGGTTTGTCTTTTCCTACTGCCATTACTAATTCTGCTGGAATTTCGATTTGTCTTTCGCCCAAGTCAACATCTGCTCTTTTTGGCAAGATGAATGTTCCTGATTTTAGTTCTGTGAGTTTACCCATACGTCCTGCGTTTACTCCGCTTGTAATCATGACTTGGACTCCTTTTTCTAGAGGTATAACATCAAGGATTTTTGTTCCTGGAACTTCAACTACACATGTATCTCCTACACTTACCTTTGTGTCAGAGACTAGTGTTCGACCATCATGAAATCCGAGTTGGGTTTTTTTGTCTGCAATTGTAACTTTTTTAGTAACTTTGAGTAATTTCTTTGATTTTTCAGAAGAGTTTATCTTGATTGGTTTTAAGACTGTCAAATCTTTTGGAACAAGTCTGTAAATATCAGGTACACCATCTAGTTCGACAACATCCATCAAACCAATTCCATGATGAAGTGAATTTCTTACTACGCCATCCACTTTGACTTTTCCTCCATATATTACAGATTTTGCTTCTCTTAGAGAAGTAGCAAGTTTTAGAGTATCACGAATGAATACTGCAGTTGGTATTGATACATCTTTTTTATGACCACCTGGTTTGACTGTAACCACAAATCTCTTGTCTTTTCTTGTAATTCCCCAGAAAAGTGGAGCCATTTGTCTTTTTAGTTTTTTACTACCTGAAATGCTAACCATTACTTAGTCCCCTTTTTTTCAATTTTTGGTTTAGATGCTTTGTCATCTGCTTTTACTTCCTTTGGTTTTTCCTTGCTAGCCTCTTTTTGTTCTTTTGGTTTTGCCTCTTTTGTTTCAGGTGGAGAAGATTTTGCAGCTTTTGGTTTTTGTCCCTCAAGTCTGTTTTGTCTCCACTTGTCTTCAAGGTTTAATGAAGTGATGATTACATTTGATGGATGAATGAAAATGTCAACATTTCCGCCTTTTAGTTTTTCACGTTTTATGCCTTCTATTGCAATACCTCTTTTTTCAGTAGATATACGAGTAACTTTACCTTCAATTCCTTTGAATTCTCCACGTAGTACTTTTACACTGTCACCCTCTACAACGCGTATGCTTTTGCAGTGATATTTTCCTCTAAGATCTTTTGACAAGTGAGATCCTAGTTGTTTGCTAAGTAGATGCGCTGTTGCAGTATACAGCATTCTTTTTCGTATCTTTGTTGGCTTCATATTATACCACCATTGATGCCAAGTTTGCAATTCTTGGATACTTTTCAGCTGCTTCTACTGCTACAGGTCCCTTAATTTCTGTGCCCTTGATTTCACCCTCAGGCGTTACAAGTACTGCAGCATTGTCTTCAAATGTTACTCTAACTCCGTTTAATCTTCTTACAGCATATTTTTGTCTAACAATAACTGCACCAAATATTTGTCCTCTTAGTTCACCAGGACCTTTCTTTACTACAACGTTACAAAAGTCTCCAACAGCTGCTGATGGATAACGAGCAACCCTAGTCTTTGTTTTTTGAACCATTACAATTTCTAAAATCTTTGCACCAGTGTTATCAGCACATACCACTTGAGCTCCAAGTGGAAGAGCCCTTGTAACATATGGTCTGAATTCTTGAACTCCCTTTGCTGAAACTGCACGACTCTTTGTTGCTGCCATTATGATACTACCTCAACTACAACAAAGGAAACGCTCTTTGAAAGTGGTCTGCATTCAGCAGTAAGAACAATATCGCCTTCTTTTACATCAATACACTGTGGTCTATGAGCATGTAATTTGCTTTGGCTACGTGCATATCTCTTGTATTTGATATCAAGTCTTGGGAACTCTTGCTGGACTACAATTGTCTTTGGTGCTCGAGCACTGACTACCTTACCTTGAACTAGTTTACCCCTAATACTGAGAGTTCCATGGAATGGACAAAGATCATCAGTGCATTCAGATTTTGGTGCTTTGACTTGGAGTCCTATGTTTCTAGTCATGCTTTAACTCCCATTCTTTCAAAAGATCTTTTTGCAATGGAATTTCCATCAACAAGTGCTGATGTGCCATTGAAATTGAATTGCCATGTTGAATTTTGCTTTGGTATTGTTTTTACACCGGTTGCAGTTTGGATTGCAAACATGGATTTTGTTTCATCAATTATCTTTCCGTGCAATCCAATCATTTGAGAATTGTTAGATTTTACAATAAAAGTTTCAAGTCCGATTAATTCATGACGTGTTATATTTTCTGCGGTAATCATTTGGATTTCATCTCATTTAGTCTAGTTAATACTCTTGCGATATCTCTTCGAAGAGGTTTTACCTTTCCACTGTCTTTTCTTAATGTTCCTTTAGATGCTTCAATCTTTAATTTGGTCAATTCTGAACGCAATTGTCCCAATCTATCTTTAAGATCAACTTCATTGAACTCTCGAACTGTTTTCATCCTGATTCGGGCCATTACTTTAGTTCCTCCTCTACTTCTTCAAATGTTTCCACTTTTTCTATCAATTTTTCTTCAAGTTCAATTACTTCACTTTCAGTACGTGGCTTGGTTGGATCAATCTGTGTTTCTTCAACAATCTCAATTTCTGCTGGAATTTCTTCAACTTTTGGTTTTGCTTCTGCCTTTACTGCTCTTAGCTCAAATTCTGGTATGAATCGCTCTTTTCTTGCAATTCTAATTCTTACTCCAATAAGACCCATTTTTGTTGGGACATGAACGATATCTTCTGATACTATGACTGTAGCTTGGTGTCCTGCTCGTGGAAGTACACCTTTGCTGTGCTTTTCAAAACTAGAACGATCTCCTCTGAGTTTGCCAGAGGTTGTTATTTGTACACCCATTGCACCTGCTTCCATTATGGTCTGCATTGTCCACATGACTGCACGTCTAAATGCGGTTCCTCTTGCAAGGTGTTGTGACATTCTGTTGCACATTACACTTGGCTCAAGTTCTGGTTTTGTTATTTCAATTACTGATATCTGCGGATTTTTGAGTCCAAAGTCTGTTTCCAAAACTTTTGTCAGATCTCTTATTCCACTTCCTTTTCTTCCAATTACAATACCAGGTCGTGTAACATGTAATCCAACTCTAGTTCCTGTTGGAGTCTTTTGAATATCAACACCTGAAAAACCTGCTTCTTTAATTGCCTCTCTAAGATAATCTTTCAAGAGCATCAGTTTGTAACTATCATTGATTACATTTTTCACTGAAGACATTTCTAAAGTTCCTGAGCTACCAGCTCAACGTGAGTAAGAATATCTACTTTAGGAGATGCACGACCCATTGCACGAGGGGTGAATCGTTCAAGTTTTCTTCCCTTGTGTACGGTAGCATTAATTATTTTCAATCTGTCAAGATCCATTCCACGGTATTCTGCATTTGATTCCAAATTATCTAATAGTCGGATGAATTCGCCTGCTGCTTTTTCTGGATATCTTCCGGACATTACACCAGTATCGGACTTGTGACCGACTTCATTGTTATATCTCTTAAATGGTACAGCACGCTCCAAATTGGTAACAGCTTGCAAGTAACTTCGTGCAGATTCAATTGTCATTCCCTTTATCTTGTGTGCAATTTCTCTTGCATGTTTGTGAGAGATTGTTTTTTCTCGCAATGCGGCACGAACGTGTCTTGTTTTATCATAATTTTGGAAAGCGTAGTGAAAATGCATAGATATCACTTTAATGGGACGTACAAGCTAGACCTGGATGCTCCTACACCAGGTGCACCGTGTATAACTCTCTTATTGGTTCGTACAAATTCTCCGAGATAGTGTCCGACCATTTCTTGTCTAACTATTACTGGTAAGAATTCTTTTCCTGAATAAACATGAATTGTAAGACCTACAAAATATGGTAAAATTATAACATCTCTTAGATGAGTCTTGATTTGACCGTTAGTTTTTCCTGCCTTGGTAGATTTTATTTCTTCCAAGAGTTTTCGTTTTCCGTCTGTTATACCTCTTGTAAGTGATCTTCGTGCTCTGGATGGTAAAAGTTCAAAGAGTTTTTCCAATGATAAAGCTTGAACCTCTTCTAATGCTAGGCCTCTATACTTGTATTCTTTAACCATTTATCTTCACCATTACTTTAGTTGATTCACGATTGACCATATTATAGCATTCCTATCTTTGTGGCCAAGTCTCTTGCTTTTTCAATTGTTGAGAATTTTACAAAAGCTTTCTTGCCGTATACAGTTCTGCACACGTTTAATCCGATTGGATCTTCTTTATACAAAAGCTTGATTGCTTCAATTATCTTTGGCTTGGTTGCCTCTTCTCTTACCAAGAAACAGATTCTGCTTTGATTTTCAACTAGTGCAAATGTCTTTTCAGTGATGTATGGTTTGAGTATTATGTGGTTTGCTTCTTCAATATTCATTTGTTAATCACCATGATTTCAAGATGAGGAGATTTTATTTTTGCGATCTCGTCAATTGCGCCTTTAGAAAATACTGTCAATCGGATTGGTTGTGCACCAGGAGCCAAGTCAAGCACACTGAGATTTTTTACATCAACTACATCTACTCCCAAAAGTGCGTTTGATGCTTTTGCAAGTTTTGTAGAATCCTTTACTACAAACAAGACACTTTTGCCCACTTTGGTTTTTCTACCCCTGAGTAGTGGTTTTCCTGAACGACCCTTTAGTCTGTTTTTCAGTCTGTCTACATCTTGTGACAGATTTAATGCATCTAAAACTTTGGCAAGATCCTTTGATTTTACTACAGATTCAATTTGATCAGATATAACAACTGGAAATGATTCAATTTTATCCACTTGGTGGCCTCTAAGTTTTACTAATGCAGCAGATGCTGTTGCTGCCAATGCAGTACACAATGCAAGACGATTTTCTTTCTTGTTTAGCATTTTATGTATAACTCGTTCTGATGTTGGTGGATGTGCTTGTCTTCCTTTACGGGTCATTGCAACACCACCAGCTTGGCCTTGTCTTCCACCTCCACCGCCAGCCATTCTTGCAACTCTTGCTTGGTGATGACCTGTTGGAGGACTGTTTGATTCTGCAACTACGTCCATACCGGCATTTGGATATCTACCCTGTCTTTGGAAAGAGTGAGATTCCAAGTGGATGTATGCTTTGTGGATTAATTCATGTCTAATTGGAGTTGAAAATACAAGCGGTAATTCTACTTCGCCATCTTTTGAACCGGTTGTTGTAAAGACTGGAACTTTCATATCATAATCTCCAAGATCTTTGGTTGTGTGACCTTTGTCAATTTTGGTCTTACAGGTGCACGAAGTTTTACTAGTCTACGATAAGTTCCTGGAATTGAACCGCGTATTATGACATAATCACCTTGCACCAAACCAAAGTGTTTGTAACCACCTGATGGATTGATTTTTAATTCTTCATTTTGAGTATTGCTGATTACCATAATTCTGCTATTGTATTGTGTTCTTTGATGGAATCCTCTTTGACCTGCTCTTGGAACAGTGTACATGATTGTTGCAGGACTGATTGGACCTAGTGTACCAAGAGCTCTGACACTTTTTCTTGATTTGTGTTGTTTCTTCTTGACACCCCATCTTGTAATTGGACCTTCGATACCTTTTCCTTTTGTAATTGCTGCAACATCAACTTCAACTCCTTTTTGGAAAACTTGATCCACTTTGACTTCTTTTCCTAAAAGATCTTTTAAGAATGCAAATTGTTTTGTAATGTCTCCACCTTTTACTGCAACTTCAAAGACATATGGCTTCTTTTGTTCAAGTCCTGCTTTTCGTGGTAGAACAGCTGCAATTGCAAAAAGTTCGTCAATATATGAAAGTGATTTTTCTGCTTTTTCTAATGCCTTTTCATCGGGTTTTGTTTTGAATAATCTTGAAAGTTCTTTTGGTAAATCTTTTGCATAAACATCAAAAGTAGAATCTATTCCGTATCTATCCCTTGAATATCCCCTGATTCCAATTATTGACATTGGAGGAGTAACTACAACAGTACCTAGTCCGACAAGTTGTTTTCCAAAGTTAGGAGTTTTTTCTCTATCGTCTATACTTGCGATTCTCATGCAGGCTGCCTTGAATCCAGCATATCCGAGAAGTTTTGGTTGGTCTGCTTTTACATCAGGCCAAGTTCTAATTCTTGCTTCCATGCTCTTCGCTCGTGCTCTTGGTAAATATGCAAGGCTTCCCCTCCTAGGTTGACTATGCTTCCTATGACCCATTGTTAAACAAAATTGTCGAAAAGCCCATTATAAGTCTATAATTAGAGAATGTTATCTTTTATTTTGAAAATTTAGATCTAGTGTAAAAAATGCATTACACTATTTACCATCAGTATGCCGCCAATTATCACTCCTGCAATACCTGCAATGATGCCAAAAAGCAAAAACTTCTTTTTGTCAAGTGTCTTGTTATCCAATATTTCTTGATTTTGTCTGATCCCGTATTAAAACTAGTTATGGGTCAAAGTGTTCAAAACTGCAAGAGTTCCAAGAATTGCTTCTTCTAGTCTGACTGTTTCTGTTGCCTGATCTGAAAAGAAATTTAGGATCTGAGATTTTGGAATGTTTCCAATACTTTTTCCCAGTATTTCATGGACTCCTTTTTTTGGAGAGCCAAAAACTAGCAGTACTGGTTCACGTGAGATCTCATCAAAGTATTTTTGTGTCTTGTGGATTGGTTTTCCCTTTCTTGATGTGAGTATGACAGAAGATCCCCAAGTGGTAAGAAATGTACCTAGATTTGACACTTCTTTTACGTCATATCCCCAATATTGTGAGATCTCTTCTTTTTCTATTTGTTTTACTGTCAATGCAGGATATCCATCTTTGAATTTGACAATGATCCTTTTTCCATCATCATCTTTACTGTAAAATGGAATTAGTTGCTCAAAACCTACATTTACAAACTTTTTTCCTTTGTATTGCACCACAACCCCATCTCTGACATCACCTGCTTTGATCTTTTTTGGATCGGATGTTTGTACATGTGAAGGGATCTTCAGGGGGCTTAGGCTTCCTGCAAACTGGAATTCATCACTAATTGGATAAAGTATTCTGCGCAGATACTGTGGTGTTTCAAGATATCGAAGAAGATTTCGAAGAAGCGATCTGTCTCGATCCGAACCGCTTTGTTCCTTGTAGAGATAAATTGTATTTACACGAAATATTGAACATGCTCTTGCAATTTGTGAGATCTTCATTGCCTTGTCAAGAGGGGTTGGCTCTTCAGAAAGCGACGAGTCTGGAATGGCTATTGAAACTTTCAATGTGTGTCCTGTATCGTAGTGTTATAAAATATTAGATGCTTACTTTGGTCTCTTGGCAATGTTTTCTTTTGCCTTGGCAGCAAATTGTTCGATATCTTTCTCACTTGTTCTTGACAATTGTTTTGTGGCAATTGGGATTTGCGACATCTTGATGTGTTTTGTACCATCTTTTTCTTCACTTACAAGATAGATTGATTCGATTGCCATTGCTGCTGCATCTTCAACTGACATGTCCTTTCTGTAATTCTTTTCCAAAAATTCTGTAACCTGGTCTGCGCCTGCACCGATTGCTACTGCATCATATGAGATGTATGTTCCACTTGGGTCAGTCAAGTATATCATGCTGCCACTCTTGTCAATGCCTGCAATGATAAGTGCAACACCGAATGGTCTTACACCGGCATATTGGGTATATTGCTGAGCCTGGTCTGCCAAGTGCTTTGCTACTGCTTCAACTTCGATTGGTTCGTCATATATCATCCTGTTACTTTGTGAGAAGAATCGTGCATTGTCAACTTGTGAACGTGCATCTGGGATGTAGCCTGCTGCTGCAACTCCAATGTGATCGTCGACTTGGAATATTTTTTGAGTAACATCAGAATTTTGTAATTTTCGTGGTTTTTCTTCCACTGCAAGTATAATGCCGTCTTTGCTTTTGATTCCAATTGCTAGAGTACCTCTTCGTACTGTCTCTATAGCATATTCAACTTGGTAAAGTCTACCATCAGGAGAAAAGACTGTAATTGCTCGATCATAACCTGCTGCAGCTGGTAGCATTTCAAAATTCATCCTTTGAAGGTTTAATTTAAGTTTATACAACTCAAAATTGTGCGTTTTGAGATCTCATTTCATGGTCATGAAAATGTACGATCACTTCATCCAAAATCAATTGAAATAACAACCGATCCAAATCTCACAATAAATGGAGATTGTATTGTAGGTGTTGGAGCAACATGTGGTTGTCTTGGAATTCCAGACGAAATGAAAACATTGCTGAAAAAACCTCAATCAGTTGTTACATGTACAATACTTGTCGGAGATCTATCATTCAAGATTACAGGCAAAGGCAGTGAGAAATTTACCATGACAAACCCACATGATATTGTAATTAGAAAAAGCAATTTCACATGTCCTAGGACATTATCAATCGGATGTGATACTGCATCAGATTTGATTCCTCGTAACATGATAAAGGCCTTGCAAAACCCAAATACTAAAGGAATTTTTCGAATAGAAGTAAAGTGATGGACTATTTTTGTAAAAGCAATTGTCCATTGTTTTCAAAGACTTTGGTCATTGCTCTGTTGACAATTTCCATCATGATTTGCTCTTCATAATTTGATTCGGTGTTTGTATTCTTTGAATGTTTTTTCTTAATTTTAGAGCCTGCATTTTCTACAATATTTTTTACCACTTTTTCGAGTTTAACACTAGTCTCTGCAATTGTCTTTGAGAATTCTGTTTCAAAGTTGGCTGGAAGTTTTGCTCCCATTACTCTAACAGATGTGCCATAATATTTCATTACAGCCCCTCTGACTTCTTCCATTTTTACAATTTCAATCAGTCCTGCATTTTTTAGTACATCGATATGATGACGTATTGTAGTAGTTGCTTTTTTGTATCCAATTTTATTTCAGCTCTTCAACAATCTGTTCTGTTGCAAGTTGCTTGTGATACAAGATTTGCAGAATTTTTATTCTCGCAGTATCATCAAGGGCTTTTGCTTGGTCTGCATTTGTGCTAAGTATTTTGCTTATTTTGAGTTCTTTTTGTAACAGCGTAGACATTTTACAGACTTTACTTTTGTAGTTCACCTAAAAGATCAAGAGATCATATTTTTTTGTCCATTACGTAACTTTTTTTTATGTTACAAGTTTGGTCAACCCGCATTGATGTTTGTAACTACAGTACCAAATTCTATGATATATTATCACATCAATAACATCAATTGTACTAAATCAGTAGTGGTGTTACCAATATCATACCATTATTAGGATAATTGTACCGGTACAAAAAATAGTAAAAAATTAAAAAAAATAAAAATTTTGGAAAAATATGGAAACATGGTAGGTCAAATGGGTGCCAGGGGACAGAAAATACAGACAGGTCAAATTAGAAATTCGAGTTAAAACTTGATTCCAGTTATCTTTTCATACGCAGTAATGTATCTTGATGACAATTCAAGAGACAGTTCATCAGAGAGTTGTGGTGCAACAGGTTCTTTTCCTGCAGTTCTATCATCTTCAAACTTTTTTTGATATCCGTTTGATGCAAGCCAGTCACGCAATAACTGCTTGTCAAAGCTCTCCTGGATCTTTCCTACCGCGTAAGACTCTTTTGGCCACAGTCGATATTCATCAGGACCAATTGAATCACCAAGAATGATTTCATTTCCAATCTTGCCAAACTCTAGCTTTAAATCAGCCAAAACAAATCCTGCAGCATCTGCCGCTTGAAACATTTGTCCATAAATCTCAAGGGAGGTCTTTTCCAACCACTCGTACTCGCTTTTACTTACAAGATTTTTGTCAATTGCATCTTGCTTTGATATTGGGACATCATGAGTCTCAGATTTGGTCGTAGGATCAAATATTGGAACTGGTAGTTTTGCCGCAAGCTGTGGAATTGAGCCATCTGGCAACTTGACCTGTCCGTCTTTCCATCTCTGGACCAGACTGCCGTAAAAATATCCCCTTACTACACATTCAATTGGAACCATCTGCATTTTTTTTACTACAATCTTGTCATGTCCTTCCGTTCTGATGTAATGGTTTTTTGTTGGAAGTTTTTTGAACCAAAACTCAGCAAACCTGCAAAGAACCTCGCCTTTTCTTGGAATTGGAGTTGGAAACTTGACATCAAATGCCGATACCCGGTCTGAGAAATGAAATAAAATATTGCCGTCTGGAAGCTCGTAAATGTCTTTTACCTTTCCTGAACGTAAAAACTTCAAACAGGCGGTCATTGAACTGGCTTGGATTTAAACTGATATACCATTTCAGGGTTTTAGGCAGTCAGATATGGAATAATTCTCTTATTTTGTATTTTTGCCAGCAAGTGCAGGAAGAGTAGTAGTTGAAAGCACGTTTTGCACCAGACGGATTTTTTTTGTAACAATCTTGTCTAGTTCAAGCCTTGTAGGAGCCTGGACCTTAACAAATATGTCATATTGACCAAATGTTCCTGTTGCTTCCTTTACTCCATCAATTTTGAGAATATCGTTCATGACATCCATTTCATGCCCCATCTTGCTTTTCACCAAGACAAATGAGAGTTCCATGTTATTCACCCTTGATTTCGGCCCTTGTTTTAAACATAGGCTTTATTCCCAGTGTCGAATAATCTCCACTAGAACAGGTAAAGCACATGGAATTAATATCCATGCCAACTGCATTTGCAAGGTTCTGTGCATCATTGTAACCAAGAAAGTCGGCCCCGATTAGTTGTCGTACTTTTTCTGTAATTTCATCTTCAGTGTATTTTTTTCCATCTCCCATGTATGTCACAAGTTCGTCTTGTGATGGAAAATCAATTCCTGCATAACATGGATATTGAATTTGTGGAAATGTAATCACCATACTTATTTTTCTTGCACCTGCGCGTCTTAGGGCTTTGATGATTGCCTTTGAGCTGGTACCTCGGACAAGACTGTCATCAACAACAACTACATGCTTTCCAGAGATGACTTGAGTAATTGGAATAATCCAACGATTAATTTCAACTCTATCAGCTTGATGTGGTTCGATGAAACTACGCAATGGGCCTTTCCTGCTGTACCTATCTTTTAGCAATCCTTCTTCAAATGGCACTCCAAGTTCTTGGGCATATCCAAGTGCTGCAGGCCTTGCAGAGTCAGGAACTGGAATTACAATGTCTGCATCTTTTATTGCAAACTTGCGGGCAAGAAACTGTCCAATTTTTTTTCTTGCGATATAGATGTTGGAACCCTCCATCACACTTGATGGATGTGCAAAGTAGGTAAATTCAAATGAACAGTGGGCTGGTTTTTGCTCTTCTGAAAACATTTCAGACTCTAATCCGGCATTGCTAATCTTTAGCAGTTCACCGGGTTTTACATCTCGGATAAGTTGTGCGCCCACTGCAGAAAGGGCAGCAGATTCAGAAGCAACAATGTATGTGTTATTGTCTTTTCTATATCCCAAGACCATTGGCCTGAATCCTTTTGGATCACGTGCAGCATAGACAGAATTATCATCAGATACAAAGGTAAAACAGAACGAGCCGACCATTTCATTTTTTAAAATAGATAATGCATTTCCAAGCTTTCCATTATCAGACATTAATGTAACAAGTCTCTGGGCTGCAATCAGGGTGTCACTGACATTTTGAGGTGTAAAGGTGCAACCGCCTACCATTCCGGTGAGTTCTTCAACGTTTGAAATTGTACCATTGTGTGCAACACATAGATCTTTTACCTTGAGCGGCTGGGCATTTTCCAGATTGCTTTTGCCCATTGTAGAATATCGCACATGGCCTATTGCGGCAGGTGATTCGTATTCGCGTGTGACCTTATCAAACTCTGATACTGCAGAAGAAACTAGTCCCAATTGCTTGTATGGTTGCTTTTTTGGGACGGCTACACCCCATGCTTCCTGGCCTCGATGCTGGAGAGCACGCAATGAATCAATTACCATAGGAATTACATTTACGCCATCTAGACTAAAGATTCCAACTACACCACAGTTTTCCTTAACCTTAACCATGCGTTACAAGTCCCCCCAACGAGTTTAACCATTTTTCTTGTGCTTTATCAACCCTTACTCTAGATACAGCGCTTGCTTTTTCTTGGAATGTAATCTCCTTGCCTGAAAATATTCCAATACGTGCATGTGCAATTCCCCTTTGTTTTAGAGTCGATAACGTTTTCTTTTCATCTCCAGATTTTATTACAAGCAAGAATCTGGAATGTGACTCTGAGAACAATAATTCGTCATGGGATAATTTTTCTGAAGGGATTTTTTCAAGAGATATAGTGCATCCGATTTCGTTCATGATGCAAAGCTTTGAGACTGCAACTCCAAGACCTCCCTTGGAACAGTCATGTGCTACTTTGACAACATCTTGTTGTATTAATTCCAATACAGCATCTTGTGTTTTCTTGGAGGATTTCATGTCAACCATGGGACACTTGCCGCCAACTAGTTCGTGAACATATTCATAATATTCAGATCCTCCAAGTTCGTCTTTTGTTGTACCAAGCATGACAAGTAAATCTCCATCTTCAATTTTTTTTGAAACCAGTGGTTTTTTGTCAATGAGGCCAAGTATTCCAATAAGAGGAGTTGGTTTTATTGGACCCTCGTCAGTTTCGTTGTACAGGCTGACTTTGCCTCCCACACAAGGAATTTCAAAATATTTTGCATAGTCAGTTATTGCCTGGACTGATTCTTTGAATGTCCAAAATATTTCAGGGTCTTCAGGATTTCCAAATTGGAGATGGTCAACCATTCCGATTGGTTTTGCCCCAGTGCAGATTACATTTCTGCAGGCCTCATCAAAGCACCCTATTACACCATCTCGTGGATTGACATAGCAGTGTTTAGAGTTGCCATCAATTTTTGCAGCCAAGAATTTACCATTATCTAGCCTTAGTACAGCGCCATCATTGCCTGGCTTGACAACTGTTCGTATCCCCACCTCATGATCATACTGAGTGTATACCCACTGTTTGCTTGCAATGTTTGGATTTGAGAGCATCCTCAAAAGGATCTTGGAAAGATCCTTTGGCGTTTTTGGTTTTTTTATCTTTTCAATATCACGTAGATATTTTGGTTTAGACGATGGCCTATCAAGAAGTGGCGCGTTTGCAACTATTTGACTTGGAAGTTTTGCAACCGTACGCTTGTCCAATTTTACTTCCATCAAGGTATCGTTCTTCACTCTACCAATTACAGAATATGGAACTCTAAACTTGTCACATATTTTTTTCAGCGTATCAAGTTTTTTCAGATCAGTAATTACAAGCATTCTTTCTTGTGATTCAGATATCATGATTTCAGATGGAGACATGTTTTGCTCCCTCTTGTGGACAAGTGAGATATCAAGCTCAATTCCCACACCCAGTGCATCAGCGGTTTCAGATATTGCGCATGACAGTCCGCCTCCTCCCAAGTCTTTCATGGCCTTGATGCATTTTTGATTTCGTGCCTCCAAGATTACCTCGATTACCAATTTTTCAATAAACGGATCAGGAATTTGTACTGCAGAGCGGTTTTCTGCTTCAAGTTTATCAGATGCAAATTGTGAGCCGCCAACTCCATCACGTCCAGTAGAACCGCCAATTAGAACAACATAATCACCCTTTTCGGCCTTGTTTCTGATCAGGTTTTCTTTTTTACCAAATCCAATTGATGCGACATCAACTAGGGCATAATTTGTAAAACACTTGTCAAATTCAATCTCTCCACCAATTGTAGGTATTCCAAGGCAGTTACCATAATCTGCAATTCCTCGTACTGCATTTTTGAAGAGCCATTGGGCATGATGATCTTTTTCAATATTTCCAAAACGCAAACCATCCAAGAGTGCAATTGGTCTTGTACCTGCAGACAAGATATCCCGGATTACACCACCAACGCCAGTTGCGGCTCCACCATATGGTTCCACTGCAGATGGATGATTGTGACTTTCAATGTGTACTGTAACAACATAACCGTCTCCAACATCAAGGACACCAGAATCATATCCTGGACCAGATATCACTCGCTTTCCTTCCTTTGGTAAGATTCTGAGATGTTTTTTAGAAGACTTGTAGGAACAATGCTCTGACCACTCGGCTGCAATAATTTGCAGTTCTAGCGGGTTTGGTTTTCTGCCTATTTTTTTTTCAAGATATTCAGACTCTTGAGGTGTAAGGCTCATGCCGTTACGCCCAGTGTACTCAAAAGGGATTCAAAAATTAATGATGCTGGTTTTGAATTATTTGGATTTATGATTTGTTCAGCAGACCTCTCAGGGTGTGGCATCATGCCAACTACATTTCCTTCCTTGTTAGATATCCCTGCAATACCAAGTGATGCGCCGTTGACTTCTTCAGAATAGGTAAATATGATTTGATTATTCTTCTTTAACAGTGCCAGAGTTTTTGCATCGGCGTAATACCTACCCTCCCCGTTTGCTATTGCAATTGGGATTCTCTGGTTTAGTTTGAGTTTGTTTGTAAACGGAGTCTTGTTGTTATTTACAATGATTTCAGTCCACTTGCACATAAAATTCAGTGATGTGTTTTTTAGCAGTGCACCTGGCAAGAGACCTGATTCTACTAGTATTTGAAAACCGTTACACACACCAAGAACAGGCATTCCTTTCTCAGCCATTTTTTTTACATCTTTTATGACTGGACTATGCGCTGCAATCACACCTGCCCGTAACCTGTCACCATATGAGAATCCACCTGGCAATACAATGGCATCCACATTCTTTGGCAATGCGTCAGTATGCCATACAAGCTGGGACTCTAAATGAAAGACATCTGTTAGAACATGATGCATATCGCGATCGCAATTGCTGCCAGGAAATACGATTACTGCAACCTTCACAAGTTACATTACTTTTCAGATATATTAAATTGAATCGCCAGTAATTTTTTAAAACTAATTCTAAATTGTATTACATTCTCAGATATGCGTTGATCGCATGCATCATACATCGATCAAAATAGACATCGAGTTTCTTGCCCTATCATTTTATTATAGCAGATTGGTTTCAAGAAGAATGCTAAGACTGAGTGCACTTCCGCCTGTTACTACAGCGTTGGTTGTTGCCAACATCTTGATTTTTGCATATGGTACCCTTGGCAACTCACAAAATGCGATAATTTCCCAATATGGATTTGTTCCAAATGGCTTGTTCAAGTATGGATATTTTGGCGATAGTATCGTGAGAATGTTTACCTCAATGTTTGTTCATGCAAATATTTCACATATTGGATTTAACATGTTTGCACTTGCATACATGGGTGGGTTTGCAGAGAGGTCAATTGGCAAGTCAAAATATATCGCACTATACCTCTTGGCAGGACTTGGGGGAGCACTATTTGATGGAGTCATTTCATCATATGCACTTGGAAACGGAGACGCCATACTCATCGGAGCATCAGGGGCAATCTCTGGAATCATGGGAATCTCAGCAGCAATGGGAGATATCAGAGGATACTATTGGTTTGCAATCCAAGTATTCTTTGTATTTGTAGGCTCTTTTGCATCACTTTCAATAGCATTTGCCGCACACGTTGGCGGATTTATCACAGGACTTGGTGTGACAAAACTTTTGATCGAGATGGAGCGCCGCAAGAGAAATCCATATCGAGGGTTGACTTAGATATACAATATAATTTTCAAAAAAGTAGATCAGTTCAGAAAAATCATTGATACATTTTCAAGTTATTTTATTTTGCAAAAAGAGTGGAATCGTTTTTATTCTAATATTTGGTGGTATTAGCTATGGGTCTAGTTCGAGACATCATGGTTCGCACTGTGATTACTATCGAGCATGACAAAAATGCAAAAGATGTAGCACTACTCTTTGCAGAAAAAGGAATTAGCTCACTTGTCGTAGTTCAAGATGGTAAGCCAATTGGACTTGTGACTGAGAGAGATCTTGCTCGTAAAATCTCAACAACAGATAGAAAAAGTGTCGATGTTCCATTGTCAGAGATAATGTCAGCCAACTTTAGGTGGGTTGAGCCAATGACACTAATTGAAGACGCTGTACAAAAGATGCTAAACAAGAATGTACGAAGACTGTTGGTTCTTGACAACAACAATCTGGTAGGAATCATAACAGAGACAGACTTGGCAAAATACTTGCGAAGTAAGCTGCTCATAGATGGTGCATTAGATGACGTTACTGCTCTTAACAGAAAAGTGATAAAAACCGGCTAGACGCCTAGCGTCTCAACTGATACCTTACTTACAAGAGGATTGAATATTCTAAATTCATTGCATATGCCAAGAACTGTCTTTTCTGCAGATTTTTTGTCTTTTGCATCAATTACAAACCTGAGCATCTTGGCAGAGCGAACCTTTTTGATGCTAGTTTTTTTATCTTTTAGAATCAAGTCGTTTAAGATTGTATCACCCTCAGGATCTACAATTTCAGGTTTATTTTCAATTATTACATTGACCCTAAAGGAAGGCATAAAATGCGTTTAGTTACAATCAATTTAAGCTTTGAGAAAGGCCACAAGAAAATGAAACCAATTTTTGATCCAACACAATACAAGATAACTGCCAAGGCAAACTGGAATACTGTAGCACCAGAGTATCATTACAACTGGGCAGATAAAAAAATTGGACCATTCAAGTCAACTGGAGAGATTGTAAAACTTGCAAATATCACACCAGATGACAAGGTGTTAGATGTTGCCTGTGGTACAGGTGTTGTCTCAAAAGAAATTTCCCAGGTACTTGGCCCAAAAGGTCTCTTGGTTGGAATTGATCTATCTAGAACTGCGCTAGGCATTGCTAAAGGATCAATATCATATCAGAATGTAAGTTTTGTAGAGATGGATGCAGAAAATATTGGATTTAATTTCAAGTTTGACAAAGTTACATGCCAGTATGGACTGATGTTTTTTCCAGATTCAAGAAAAGTTTTAGAATCAATTAGAAAGATTTTGAGACCTAATGGAATGCTAGTTGTTGCAGTACATGGGCTTGCAGAAGATGTACCATATTTTAGTACAATAATGAAACCTGTTTTGGAACACATTCCAGACATCAGACCAGCTGGAACACCTACTGTACACAGGTTTGGCAATCCCAAGGATTTGGAATCAGAGTTGGTTGGCGCAGGTTTTGAAGATGTTACCATAACAAGATACAACTTTGTCTACGAGCCTGGAACCTTTGAGGAGTACTGGGCAGACTATATGCAATCCACTGCAAATTCCATCAGGAGTAAAATAGAAAGTCATGGGCAAGAGATAATGAGCAAGATAAAACAAGACGCGCAAAAAAACGCATTAAATCATGAGAGAAATGGTAACCTAGTGTTTCCGTGGACCGTACTTGTAGCATCTGGAATTAGTCGGTAAATTACTTTATTTTTACGGCATATGACTTGAAATCAGACTCGTACCAGATTGTTTGAGCCTCTTTTGCTTTTTCTGTAAATATGTTTAATGCAATGTGGGACAAGTGTTTCCCTTTGATAGCACCATGCCAGTGGAAAGTATTTTTTGGAATGAAAACTACATCTCCCACGGTAAGACTTGACTGGGATAATTTTTTTATCTTGACTTTATCCTTTTTGATATTGGCTTTTTTGTAAATCACAAGCATTCCAGTACCCTTTGTAACCACAAGAATTTGTCCTCCTTGATGATAATGCACTTTGGTTCGTGCACCATTGTTGAAATTTGCAAGATATGCCTTTTCTCCTTTAATGTTTAGCTTGACCGAAATGTCACTTAGCCATGCATCTCCAACAAAATATCTTTTTTTACTTTTTACAAGCGATTTATCAGGCCCTAGTTTTGATGTGTTTATTTTTTGCATGTCAACGTACCCCTACAATCCACCAAACTCGTAAGATGACGGAATAGATGATGGTACATCTCCTGACACTAGAACAATTTCATCATGGGCAGACAATGGTATAGTATCATAGATGTCATTTATTTCCGTTCCATTTACAAATACCTTGAGGCCTTTTCCTCCATGAGTTAGTTCGTCAAACGTTGGTGAAATTCCAGGTGTATTATTCCAGACTTGGACAAACTGACCCAGAGTAAATGTGGTTTGTGTTGGAGATTCAATGTGTATCACACCAGATGTGTTATGAGTATGCAACCAGTAAAGACACTCGTTTGGTTTGATTCCAATCCCTGCAGGAATTGTAACTTGCTTCGAATCAACAATTACATCAAGATGTGCATGAATATGAAAAACTGAACCTTCGGATGGGTCACATTCAATCCCTTGAATTGTTCCAGTTGTGTGAGATATGATTTGAGTGGATGTAGCAGGTGTTGGTGGAATAGTTGGAACAGACGGAGTATCAGAGAAATACACCATCAAGACAATTATCACTGCAGCTGTTGCGGTGATTCCTGTGACCTTGTATCTAGAAGACTGGGAAGTCTTTGGTCTTGCTTTAGAATTTTTTTCTTTGTGAGATTCTAGATGTTGAGATAGTTTATCGGAATTTTCAAATGTACTTCCACAGATGCCGCATTTTTTTTCCGTGTCAGCCAATACCAAAACTCACAGATCAGGATATAAATTTCGTTTGGATCATACCATCAGGTAAGAACCAGATCAGATCATTTTGCAAGTTTGATAACATTTTAAACCACCTTCCCAAGTCCATAACCTAATGCCAACGTAGCTCAGCCTGGCTAGAGCATCTGACTTGTAATCAGAAGGTCGAGGGTCCAAATCCCTTCGTTGGCTCCCTTTTGTATTCAATATCTCCATACAGAGCAAATATTGACGTGTGATATCACACCATCATTTGGTTTTCCAGGCCCTCATCAGAGTAAAAAACAGCACTCTATTCGTTACAATTTGGTATGACGAATAATTTCTCAGAGTTTGATTTCAATAGAATTTGCCAAAATTTTCATCTCTATTTAAAAGAGTTAATTAGATAGACATTGAGCATTTCACAATTGTGAGTATAGTTGAAGGGTAACTCTAAAAATAAAAAAAAGCAAGATCTTGGAAAAATTTTTGACAAACACGTCAAGCATGAATTTGAAGATAAAGATGTCAATGCTACAATGACCACAATGACAGATGAACCATATGTGCACAATGTACCCACAATGACTGGTGGAATAGGGTATGACGGAGTTTACAATTTCTATACAAAGCATTTTGTTGGAAAGATGCCAAAGGATACCAAGATCATACCCATATCTCGCACAGTAGGAAAAGATCAAGTAGTTGATGAGTTGATTTTAAAATTTACTCATGACATACCAATTGATTACATGCTTCCAGGAATTCCGCCAACTGGAAAACATGTTGAGATTGCTCATGTAGTAGTGATGAAATTCAAAGGTAACAAGATTGCACATGAGCACATTTACTGGGATCAAGGATCACTTTTGGCTCAGATAGGAATACTTGACTCCAAACTGCTACCAGTAGTTGGTCTCAAACAGGCAAGAAAGCTTCTCGAGTTATCCAAGAAATGATTCTTGTTTTGAGTCAATGTTCATGCTCTAGGTATTCACAGAATCAAGTGAGATAGAATGTGCCACCCTGTCCAAGATGAATTTCAGAAACGCAGATAGTGGTTTTTTTATCCAGTGTTTTTTATTCCACTCTAAGATAAGCTCGTTATAGAACTTCCATTCAGCCTCATCTTTTTTGAGATGAATTTTCATCATTGTTTCAAATTCCTTTGTATCCCAGTCAACAGGACACATTTTCTCACTCATCTGGACTAGTTTTCCATCACTAATCTGAAATGGATATGATTTGCACACGCCTGGCTTGAATTCATTTACAGTACAGCGAAAGATGTCTTTAGATTCAACAAGAAATGTACATGCACCATTTTTTTGTTTCAAGGCCAAATCCACCAAACCCTCTTTTACCTTTATCCCAAGATCAAAATCCTTTGCTCCATAGAGTTCAAGAAAACTCTCAGGGTCTAGTCCTAATCCATTTGAAAGCCTGTAAACATCATGTGCATTAACAAATATCGTATACTCTTTACAGCAGTTTGTATGGCAGGAGATACATGGAAATTCTTTGGTGCCACCTTCTGTAGAAACAGCCAAGTTACATTTTTCGTGTGCCCGGTTTTATTCCTATAGATGAAATCATATTTACTTACAAAATGTAAATTGCAATATATCGCAGGATGTAACTAGGACATTATGCGTAAGATCGTGTATTTCATATCAATTTCTATTGCAGTCCTTGTAATTGCAATTGTTGGCGATGAAGAATATTATTACATGACCGGACAGAACCAAAATTGACAAAAGTTAAGTAACGTAAATTGGATTAGAACATAGTGGAAAAGGGATTCATTCTAATCAACTGCGAATTAGGTGCAGAAGACTACATCATAGAAGAACTCAAAATCATACCACAAGTAAAAAGTGCCCACGTTACATTTGGAGCCTATGATGTTATAGCAGAGATAGAAGCAAAAAGCTCACAAGAGTTTGATTTGATACTATCGCAGAAAATACGCTCATTGTCACAAGTGATGAGCACCATGACACTAAAAGCCACTACTTGATTGCAAGAATACATTTTTCTAAAAACTAAGGTAAAAACAAGATTTCCCCACAATTAACACCAGACTGTAAAAAATTGTAAAGACAAACTTAGCTTGTTCAAATTGCCATTCCACATGCTCAAGTGGGTTTTGGTGGATATCATCATTAAATGTCAGACGCATTCTTGACAGCAATCGACGATATGGATAGACGAATAATAGAACTGCTGATGGAAAACGCAAGGATTCCAGCTCGCCAGATAGCCATCAAGTTACGAAGTGAGGGCTATGACATTCAAGATAGAGCAGTTGCCTATAGAATAGAAAGACTAGAGAAAAAACAGATAATCAAAGGATATGAGACAATCTTGCGCCAATCAATTGTAGAAGACTTTGAAGCGCTCTATCTTAGATTCAAGGCAAGTAAATCATCAGATGGTATCACGGATAAGATCTGCAATTTTGTAAAAGATTTGCCAAATTGCTTGCTGACTGCAACGGTCAGTGGAAACTGGAATCTTTTGATTTTGACTGCAAAAGACGAGTCAGGGAAAAAATGTGAAAGGCAAATAATTGAGAAATTTTGTGAATACATTGAGGATTACAGGGTCTGCAACTTGAAGTTTGAATCAATTAACACACTTAACATGCAGTCAGTCATGATCTAAAAAAATCAAAATCGTTAGAGATTTGATGGATCATTTTTTCAAACATACGATTATGCCAATACATCTTTCCCGAATGATAATTATACTAGTAAACTAGAGTGCTAATAGTTGGACAAAATCGAATACGAAGGCACAGTGTGGGCAATAAACCACGGTTTGCCACAACCATTGCTTGATCATTGCATAAAGAAGCTGATGGATCATGGAGTAAAAAAAGAGGACATCCAGATTACGGACGCTCCATCAGATGTAAAGGTTGGAACAATCGTAGTAGACATATATCCATACCACATCGAAGTGGGACGAGTGAGAACCACACGAAATGATTCGTACATAAGCGGTAGCATAATGATAATAGAACTAAAAGCAGACCCAGAAGGAAAATACATCGACTAGATGTTTGTATAAGATAGTAATTCCGTTTACCAATAATTGAAGATAGAAAAAAAAGATGTTTTGTTTGTCATAGCAGTATCAATCATCTACTGTACCCTGTCTGCTAGCTTTTCACTTGTAAGTACAGTCCTTCCTGACAAGATGGTTTTGACAAATCCAATAGAGAAAGGCAGTCTAAACTTGAAAGAAGTCACAGGTCATTTTGCATGGGGTGTTGTCGCTGCAATAGTTACACTTAGGGTGAGATACATACTACTTGGTGGATTTCTTGCGGTTCTGATAGACTCTGATCATCTGGTGGGCTTGCTACATGTTGAGGGCATACCACGAATGAGTCATTCCATCACATTTGCAGTAATTTCTACAATTATTCTCATGTTGGTATTTCGAAGAAACGACTATCGTCTAGGTGTCATAGTTGCAACAAGTGTACTAACACACATATCATTTGACATATTTTCAACAGAATCAGGATTTCCAATCTTGACGCCCTTTGTAAACAAGGCGATTGTATTCCCAATGGCTGACTGGATGGTACTAGAGATTGCTGCAATTACCATAATTGGAATTGTTAGTTTTCTTGTTACAAGAAAAGAGTCCACTGGAAAACAAATACCTGCTAGAGATTCAACAGACTAGTTTCAAATAGATTTATCTCATATCAAATTCTGGCTTTGTTGTGAGACGAAAAAAGGCTCCAGGCAAAAATCATACCATGCCAATAGCAATAGGTTCAGGTGTAGCAATAATAGCGATTGTAATAATAGTCAATTATTATCTTGATCAGACAAGTCTAGCAGGTCAACGATTCGGAGACCAACTTGCACAAATCCAGACAGATCTTAAAAATGAGACCCAGAGTTTTGACGCAAATCTTACCCAGTACAAGCACGGCCAGATTTCAAAAGATCAGATGCTAAAGATAGCAGATGACCACATACTTGCAGTCAAGAATATACTCCCACGTTATGAAGACCTAAAGGCTCCAGAATTATTCAAACCATCTTTACAATTATTCAAGCTGTCAACTGAAGCACAAATTCAAAGTGACGAAACTTTGAGAGACTGGGTTGTAACAGGAGATAATGCAACTAGTGCAAAATCTGACCAGTTGTTACAGCAATCATTCCAGTATGAAATGAATGCACTCCAGTCATATGAAAGCGCAAAAACTGGCGGCTCACAATAACCCTTTTTGATTGGCAAAATCTAACAGGCTGCCCAGATTGCCAAGTATTTCTTTTTTCTCAAGTGGAACAGGAGATGGGAAAATTATTCCAAGTGTGATGCTTAGCATGTCATGATCCGTGTGAGATATCAAAATTTTATGATGTTCAATCTCTTTTTCTGTTACCAAGTTTTTCCACGCCATTATTCGCGTATAGACTTCTTGCAATTGCTGTTCAAGATATGCCAAGTTCATTTCCTTGCCATCTTCAAAAATATTAAACTTGACAAGAGGCAACATCAGGTAACCGCCTTTTACAGGATCGTGGTTTTTTAGCATATCCTGTATTACTTGTTCTGCCTTGTCTTCAGGTTGAATGTCGCCATACTCTGGTGCAAAATAGCCTACGAGTGTCTTACGAGTATCGTAGATCTTAAAATAAGCATCTTCGGTATCAATAGTCCACATTGTACTATGCAGATATCTTTTCTGCTACCTGATTTATTTTGAGCGTAGCAAGACACTTGCCGCAGAAATACTCTTTTCCAGTGTTAAAGATGGTTGGATTTTTACACTTGGGACATTCCTTGTTTACTCGGTTAACTTCAATTGGCATGATGAGACTCGTGGGTCAACTCTTCAAAAATACAGGTGGTCAAATTTAGTTTGCAAGTTCTCTAATTACCTCAGATCTTATGCCCAGAATTACAAAAATCAAACATTATAAACAATGCAAGGAAAAGCTATTCGTGATTCCTCCGACAACACGAAAATTCATCGACAACCTAATTGATTACTATATCAGCGAAGCTGCATCATACAAGCAACTAGCAAAGACATATTCTGACGAGGTGGAAGATGTAAATGCAAACGCGTTTGGAATCATTGTTGGCTGTATTTACTCTGCTTTTCTACAAGCCTACCAAAACCAAAAACTAACGCCACTGTTAGAAGACACTCAAGAATTTACACAAATGATCAAAATCAGAGCAGCCCAGATAAAGCGCAGCATACTTGATGCCAAGGTCTAGCACGCTTTATGAAAAAAATAATTCCAGTCACAGCCTTGATTGTTTTATTTTTAATAGTTTTTGGACATGTGTCAGTTCCTGCTTTTGCAGATAACCAATTTTTGCAAATGCCAATAAGGGTAAAACATGGTCCAATAATTTGCGCAATAGAACCTCAGGTAAATCCAAATTTTCCAACAGTTGGAAAACAACTACTTGATGAAACAGGATATGCAGTAATTGACTGGAAGACAAAATTAAACCAGGGTCTTGGAAAGCATCCAGTCTGGAACATCACCTTGATTGACGTTCCAATTTCTCAGCAAAGTGTTTTTGACTATACAAAGTGCGATATTTCAATAAAATATTTCCCAGAGCCCCAGAAAAATCCTAATGGGTTTATTGCAACAGGTGTAACAATACCAAATTTTGAAACAAGTAAGACTGACATTGAGATTTATTATTTAGATGTAGAACCAAACTGGATTGAAAAAGAATGGACAGTAGGCGGTCAAACGTACTATACCTACATCGACAAGCCACAATACACAGGATTTGTTGCTACAAGCACTCAACTTGATTCTACTATCAGGCATGAGATTGGCCACTCTCTAGGGCTTGGACATTATATTGTATCAGATGACAGATTACGTAACATCGTCAATGGCATAGAAGACATGCCATCAATTATGATAGATACTGTTACAATATTGGGCGTGAAACATTACGACATAACACCACTTGACATTGCACAAGTCAAATCAATATACGGAGATGATGGATTTGACAATCAAGTAGCGCAAAAAAGTGGCTATCAGAGAGTACATCAGATTAACATGTCAAAGCAATCATACCAACCAGGAGAACAGATAACATTAAAGGCTGATACAAGTGCATTTGATGACAAGTCGTACGCAGAGATTCTTGTAATTGATTCAAATAATACAATGATAGAAAATTTTGGAATCTCAAAATCAAATTCTACCATACCATTAGGTAACACATATCAGAAAAAAGGAGAATATTTGGCAGAATTGATAAATCCGATTACTGGAGATTGGGATTTTACCAGTTTCACAGTCGGAGTTCCAGTTTCACAGACAACAAATGTAAATCAAAATGCATCAGTTTCATCAACACAAATCCCATCATGGATAAAAGATAATGCAAAACAGTGGTCACAGAATTTGATCCCAGATGATGAATTTACAAAGGGACTCATATTTTTGACAAATCAGGGCATAATGAAAATACCGTCAAATGGTACCAGTGAAAACAATTCATACCACATTCCAAGATGGGTCAAGACCAATGCGGCATTGTGGTCATCAGGAGAAATATCAGACGGGGAGTTTGTTAGAGGACTCCAGTATTTGACAGACACTGGAATCATCCTAGTCAAAAAATAGAAAACCTAGACACAGAGAAAAATCAGCATTTGTGAAAAGTTAAATTGTAACATTTTCAACGGTATCTCAATGTCAGAGCTAATCCATTATCAGATTCAACAGTTAATTGACAATGGTCAGACTGTTCAATTGACACTTGTAGAAGACGTCCAGACAGAGCCAGTATCACAGAAACAATTGATGCTTGATGCAATAAACCAGAAACTAGACCCAGAATTACGAGACCAAATTGCACCATTTATCGAGGCAATACTCCAGGCCCAGCCAACAATTGCAATCAAGAGTCTATGCCCAAACATCAATTGTCATTACCATGCCAAAGCGAAGGTATGAAAAAATGGGCAGTCCAGCAGTAGGCCAAAGGCTTGAAATTAACCTAAAAAAGATCTAGACCAGTTTTTCAATTTCAGATACAGTTTCAAGAGGCAGCGAACACGTAAAGTCTCGACATACATAGACTTTGGTTTTTGTATCGTTGAATTCTTTTCCTGCAAAAAACTGTAAACTTTTTAGATTCTCAAGATCCTCTTTTTTGGATATCATGACAAGAATTGCTTCTGGTATGAATTTTTTCAAGAGATAGTTTTTCACATCAGCATTTATAGGATTTATCAGTGTAATCTCTACTGGCTTTTGCAGATATGTGTATACGGTATTTAGTAACTGGCCAAATCCAAAGGGATTTTCTGCAGCCATAACTGCAAGTGACTCCATCACTTTTATTGATACATCAAGGTATTTTTTTTCTTGTGTAAGATGATACAATCTTAGCATAACTCCTGCAGCAACAGAATTTCCAGACGGCAAGGACAAGTCATAGATGTTCTTTGTTCTTATGATGAGTTTTTCATGATTGTCAGCAGTAAAGAAAAAGTTCTTTTGGTTTTCATCCCAGAAATGTTCAATTAGATAATTTGCATAATGTACTGCAAGGTCAAGATATTTTTTTGATGGTACCACCTCAAAACAATCAAGCAACGCATTTACAAAATATGCATAATCGTCAAGATATGCCTTGAGCTTTGACTGACCATCTTTGTAGGTATGAAGCAACTCTCCATCTTTTGTCAATTTTGATTCAATAAACCCAATACAGTTTTTGGCAGCATCAAGAAAATCCTGTTCGCCAGTAACACGGTACCCCTTGACAAATGCCGTAATCATGAGGGAATTCCAGCTTGTCATGATTTTGTCATCCCTTCCAGGCGGAATTCGGTTTACTCGTACTGCATAGAGTTTTTCTCGTGATTGCTTTAGAATTTGTTTAATGTCGGATTCACTCTTTCCAAAATGAAATGCTATTGAGGACAAGTTCATGCTGTTATACAATATAGTGTGTCCCTCAAAGTTACCGCCATCTGTCACGTCATAATACAAACAGAAAATGTCTGCATCTTTTCCCAATATTTCTTGGATCTCTTTTTTCTTCCAGACATAGAATTTTCCTTCCTCTCCTTCAGAGTCTGCATCCTCTGCAGAATAAAATCCCCCTTCAGGTGATGTCATGTGTCCTAGGACGTATCGTAGTGTATCATGTATGACCTCAAGATATCTAGGGTCTTTAGAAATCTGATACGCTTCAGCATAAACTGGAGGCAAAAGTGCATTATCATATAACATTTTTTCAAAATGTGGAACTAACCATCTAGAGTCAGTAGAGTATCTGTGAAATCCTCCACCAAGTTGATCATACATTCCACCATTTGCCATCTTGGTCAAAGTCTTGAATGCAAATTCCTGAAACTTGGTAATTCCAGATAGTTTAGAGTATCGTAACACAAATGATAGATTTGACGCATTTGGAAATTTCGGTGCTTGTCCAAATCCCCCATTTGTTGTATCTGCAATTGACAGCAAATTCATTGCAGCCTCATCAAGAACTGACCTTTCTAGCTTGGAGTCAAGTGCAACAGATTCTGTTTTTTGTAGTGTGTTGATAAAATTTTCAGCAGCTTGCTCTACATTGCCAGGTTTTTCTTTCCAGGCCTGTGCAAGTTGTAGTACAATGCTTCCAAACCCAGGCCTTCCATAGTTATCAAGAGGTGGAAAATATGTGCCAACATAAAACGGTCTTTGATCAGGTGTAAGAAACACGCTAAGGGGCCAGCCACCACTGCCAGTATTCAGCTGACAGACTTTTTGGTAAATATCATCAATGTCTGGTCTCTCTTCTCTATCCACTTTGATATTGACAAAATTATCATTCATTGCTTTTGCAATCTCTTCATTTTCAAAGGATTCATGGGCCATAACATGGCACCAGTGACACGCGCTATACCCTACACTGAGAAAAATCGGCTTGTTTTCTTTTTTTGCCTTGTCTAATGCCTCTTCACCCCACGCATACCACTCTACTGGGTTGTTAGCATGCTGCAAAAGATATGGACTAGATTCTTTCATCAGATTATTGGGCAATACAATTGATACAAGAAATTACAGTATTTGTATTGATCTCTTTAACAGAAAGAATAATGTTACGTGTGTTGAGGTCAAACTCAAGTAATGAAATTTAATCTAGTTTTTCTTGTTTTTGCAGTTGCGGTATGCTGTACTACCATATCTACAGGACAGGTATTTGCACAACAGGCCAACTCTTGTAATCCTCATACCGTTTGTGTCCACCCAGGAGATATGCTCAGATACAATATCGGATTTGGCGATACAAACAGTTCCCAGACATATAATTTTGGAGCAATGCCTGATACAAATACAATCAACGTAGTACAAAGTCAAGAAGACAAAACCGGGGTTCAAAATACCACATTAATTCTAAACCTAAAGACAGGCTTTGTGCATAACAAACAAGATGTCAATGCAGTTAGTCCATTTCTAGAAGTTTTAGCATCACCAATTGCATACAACCAATCAGATACTTCAACGACACCAGTGATAACAGAATTTGATGGATTCAAAAGAACTTCTCTTGTTGCATTCCACTCTACTGAAAATAGCACGTCAAAAATTGTATACGATATTGAGACTGGAATTTTGTTAGAAGAGCATTCCTCATCAATCATTTCAGTTAATGGCAATCCAGAAGTTATTGACTTTTCATATACAATATCTGGCACTAATATGATAAATTCAGATTCAAGTTCCATCAAGAGCCAGAGCAGTATTTCAATTCCAACATGGGTCAAAAATACTGCCAAATCATGGTCCCAAGGCGACATACAAGACTCAGAGTTTACAAATGCAATCCAGTATCTCATATCAAAAGGTGTAATGAATATCCCACATGGCACATCAGGTGCTAGTTCCTCCCAACCAATACCAGCATGGATAAAGCATAGCACAGGAATGTGGGCAAGTGGTCAGACTACAGACAATGAATTCGTTCAAAGTATCCAGTGGCTAATTACAAAAGGCATCATCCAGACAGGAAACTAGCAAGTTAAATAAAACTAGGAAATGGTTCAGTTATGAATTGCAAGAGATGTCATCATACAAGTGAGGCACACATACCATCCGAAGAAAGCAAGTCTTTGATAAAATTTGGCAAGTGTATCATAAGGACTTGTACGTGTGCACAGTTTATGGAACCTATTGAAGAAATTGATGATGAGCTAGTCTAGATTTTATTTAGTAGAATTCATTTGTAGATTTTCTGATAGTGCAATTGTTTTTGTACTGTTTGAAGAGGTATGATTTGAGGCAGTCATTGCATGATTAGACGAACCAGTTGCATTTGCAGTCATGTGAACAGTATCCATCGTATTTCCTGAAGTCATGTTTGACTTTGTATTATTACCAGTTGGAACAACAGTTGTACTTACAATCATCTTTTCAGTGGCATTCACTTTAGTAGCATTAACCGGTGCCACAATAGTTGCATTAACTGGAGTTGTAACAGTCACATTAGCTGGAGCTGCAACACTTGTAGTATTTTGTACCACAGGAGCAGGCGGTGGCGGAGGAATCAATTTTGGTGGAGTTAACTTGATCTGATTAATATTTTCAGATGCCAGTGCAGGATCATAATTTGTTCCGAGTATCTGTTTTAGGTTATCATCAAATGATGAAGTAAATGTAAGTATCTGTACCTGTATGTCTGCATTTGCTGTAGCATATCTTGCAGAATCATTCATTGCAGCACCAAGTGAAGAGTCCAGTGTTTGAGGAGAGAGTCTTGCGCCAACTGGCATTACAGTGTTAAACGAGACAACGTTATATCCAGAAGTTGGTGTCATTCCATATACTTCTGCAAGAGAAACTGAATTTGTATTGTTAACAGTAGATGTATCAAATATTAGGACTTGACCTTTCTGACCATCATAATTTGGAGTGTATTGGTTTTTCAGTTGTACCGCACCAGCAAAGTCGCTTGCAGAACCCAATAGCTGAATCTTGGCACCCACTGGTTGAGTGTAATCAAATGCAACTATTGTGTAACCATGTTTTGGTGTCATGGCAGTAATCTCTTGTTTTGCCATGATATCACCTGAGAAATGATAATTGCTACCTATTTCCAATACCAACAAACCTATGAGAACTAGAGATACAGAAATTACAATCATAGAATAGCCAACTTTGCGATAATTATGAGGATTCTTGTCTTTTACAACAGGTTTGGGGTTGTTTGATGGCGGCGCTGGAGGACTAGACATTTGTTTCCCAACAATTGGGGGCTGAATTTAATCTTTTATTGTAACGGTATAGAACACGATATTGCGATAGTGTCTACTTTTTGGCTTGGTCTACTTTGAAGATCTGCATCATCATTAGATCTAATGCTTTTTTGATATGCTCAGCCTCATCAGCTAGGTGTTTTTGATTTTCTGCAAGTGTCTTTAGTATGCCCATCAAAGATTTTGTTTCTCGATCAGTTGTTGCAGCCTCTAGTGCACTTATTCGTGATATAACGACATCAAGTTCTTTTTTGAGTTCCTGGCCATGTGACTTGGTCTTGTCCATAGAACTGGTTTTTCACATCATGATATATCAACATATTAAAATCACGATATGCAAGAGATGACATCATGATTGATGAAAAACTGGCATCACTGGGAATTTTGCTTCCGACACCACCCAAGCCTGCTGGCTCGTATATTCCAGTAGTAAGGACAGGCAATCTGGTTTTCGTATCAGGACAAATACCAATGAAGGACGGGCAGGTACAATTCAAGGGACAAGTTCCAACAAGTATCTCAATTGAAGATGCTCAAAAAGCAGCCAGGTTATGCATTACAAATGTTTTGGCTCAGCTAAAAGCAGAACTTGGGACACTAGATAAAATAACAAAGATTGTTCGAGTTTCAGGATTTGTCAACAGTTCTCCAGAATTTTACGAGCATCCAAAAATAATCAATGCCGCATCAGACCTTTTGTTTGAAATCTTTGGAGAAAATGGAAAACATACAAGAATTGCGCTAGGTGTTTCAAGTCTTCCTCTAAATTCGGCAGTAGAAATTGATTTGATTGCAGAAACTACTTGAGTTTTGCATTAAACTTTTTCAAAAATACAGGCATTTTTTCTTTTGGTATGACTGCACCACATGCCTTGTCATGTCCTCCACCAGAACCTCCAAGCTCTGTTGCCAATTGGTTTACAATTCTGCCAAGATGTATCTTACATGACTTTGCACCCCTAACTGATACTGCATAGATTCCTTGTTCTTCTCTTAACTTGTATGACACACCTACTTCTTTTCCGGACAATCCCAAGACAAAGTTTACTGCCATGCTTGCACCAGAATCTGTAACTTCCATGTAAGAAAGATTTTTCATTTTCTTCATGTTGTCCTTGACTTTTTGTATCACGCCAGAGATTCTTTCTGCTTGGATTCTTGCAAACTCGAACGTATTGTTTATCTGATGTGGGTATTTTGAATCACTCAGTTCATCCACCAAATACAAAAGAAATTCCGGATCCTTTTGGTGACTGGTAATTGTAAATGTGAGAACTGTTGCTTCCAACAATACAAATTGTCGGTCAAATCGCTGCAACTGTGCAGCACCAATTGGTCTGTCTTCCATATAATCAGTTACTGCAGCACATGCTGCAAGAAAAGATCCATAATCAGACAATTTAGACTTGAATGCATTATACACTTGGACGGTAGTACACTCGTTAATTGTGTGAATCAGTTTTACTTTTAATGCCTTGATCTTCCTTTTAATTGGTTCTTCAATATCATGATGGTCAATGTATGTGATTGCGACCTTGTTTTTTCTTAATGCTTTTAACAATTCAACAAACTGGTCTTGGTTTGACTTGCTCAGTCCAAGGTCACAGATGTATAACGTCTTTAGTTTTTCATCATTTTTTAGTGCCTCTAATTCATTCATTAATCCAGGATAATCTACAAGCTTTGTTTCTCCATCAAATGCTTTTCTAATTAATGATGCAGAGCTTATACCATCAGCATCTTCTTTATGGGATACACATACAACTCGCGTTCTTGCCATGGACTATTCACGAGATAGGAAACCCTCATTTAAACTAAAAAACAGGTCTTGTCTTTTTCAAGCTCATGTACGTTTTAAATTCTGCAACTAGAGTCTGGTGTCCCTTGACATCTTGCAATACTACACAGTACATGTCATAAAATGAGATTCCAAGTAACCTAGATTCTCGGTCAGAGATCAGAAATCTCTTGCAATATTCTAGGGTCCTTTGTCTCTACCACGAAATTGTCCACCATGCGAACAAATTCGTCATCCCATTGACTCATGTCTAAGAAAAACATGGTAAATTTTGCTATAATTACCAAAGTTGTTAGATTAGACCAACTGCTTAATTTTTTATTTACAAATTAGCAATAATTTAATACGTATTTTTTCCATTATAACCCGTGCAGACAAAGAACATCGGTCTTAGAAACATCGAGGTAGCAGATACCAAGATTTCTGCAATAGACGGCATAAATGGAAAGCTCATCTATAGAGGCTATGATGTTTTAGACCTGGTAAAAAAATCAACCTTTGAGGAAACAGCGTGTCTTTTGCTCAACGATGACCTGCCAACTAATGAGGTCTTGACTTCATTTTCAGAAAAGCTAGTCGCAACCCGCGAGATTCCAGAAGGACTGGAAAAAACATTACAAAGCATACCAAAGACTGCAAACCCAATGGATGTTCTTCAGTCTACCGTATCCATGATGGCAGTACATGACACCGAAAAAGTAGACGACAGAATAACCAACTATAACAGGGCAATTAATTTAATTTCAAAGATTCCAATCATTGTTGCATGTTGGGACAGGATTAGAAACGACAAAGAAATAATCCAGCCATCAAAAAAGCTAAATCATGCAGGCAATTTTCTATACATGCTCACAGGAAAAGAACCAGATACAGAAGCCGCAAGAATTTTTGATATTTGTTTGATATTACATGCAGAGCATAGCTTTAACGCATCAACATTTGCAGCACGCGAAGTTGCATCAACACGTGCAAACATGTATGCTGCAGTAAGTGCAGCAGTTGGTGCATTAAGCGGCGAACTACACGGTGGTGCAAATTTCCAAGTAATGAAGATGCTTTTGGAAATTGGTGCAGAAGACAAAGTAGAACAATGGATAAAAAACAAGCTGGAAAAGAGTCAGAAAATAATGGGCATGGGTCATGCAGTGTACAAGACGTTTGACCCAAGAGCAGAGGTTCTCCGAGAGCTGTCAAGAAGACTTGCTGAAAAAACAGGTCAGCCATGGTATGGCATCACAAAAAGGGTTGAAGAAGTCACAGAAGAAGAGATGAAAAAAATCAAGAGTTCAGATATTTTTCCAAATGTTGACCTTTACAGTGCATCAGTGTATTACATGCTAGGCATTCCAATGGATCTCAACACTCCAATATTTGCAATATCTCGTGTATCTGGATGGACAGCACACATTATTGAAGAAAAATTTGCAGAAGCAGCACCAAAGCCAATGCTTTACAGACCAAAGGCGGTTTATGTTGGAAAATACTGCGGCCCATCAGGATGCGAATATGTGTCAATTGAAAAACGTTTGGCGCAGATATAGTTTTGATCATATTTTTCAGAATTTTATAAAGTGCAAGTGAAAAAATAAACAAGTTTGTGATGTATGCAAATTACAGAAGAATCTCAGCATGTCCTTACATAGATTAGAAACACTATAGATGATGTTGGAAAACTCATTTAGAACAACAAACAATCTTGGCAGAAATTTATTGCCCCTGATGTTTGTCTCCATTTTGGTTGCATCACTTGGAGTTGCAACAAATCAGGCATATGCGATGGGCCAAGCACCGTCAACATGTTCCAACAGATATGATGGTACCATTACAGCAATGAAAATTACAATTGGACATAGAACATTTGACCCAATAGCACACCCTGGCATGACATTTCGTCTACAAAATGACAAGTCATACACAGTGACATTTACAATTCACACACCAAATCAAAGCTCAGAGAACAATACACTTGTTGGCACCACGTGGTATGACACAAGTGCTCCAGGATATCAGCTTGGCACATGTGTTGACAATGTAAACTCTAACCAAGATGTCACAGTTACTACTACTGAAAGCCATCCAAGTAATCTTGCGCCACAAACAACACAGAATGTTACATGGAATACCATGGCATCAGGAGACGTAGCATACAACATAACATGGGTTAATCCTTAACAGACCATTGTAAGGAAAACACTCTTTTAATTTTTATAAATTCAAAATTAGTTAAGAACAATTTTGTAGTGTACCAAGTGACAAAAATGTTCTAGTAATTTAAAATCAAATATTAGATCTAGTTTCTATTTGCAAGCCAGTCTTTTGCTTTAGAATCTACATCATGTCTGTGCAATACATGAAACACCATCTCATAAAATGTGATTCCTCGCTTTTGTGCCTCACCATCAATCCATTTGAGTCCCTCTGCGAGCTCTGGATCATATTCTGAGAAATCAACAAGTTCGTCGACCATATTTGTAAAGAAGGAATTTGCTTCTAACACGATTAGCAAGTTTTCATTTTTCTTATTCAGTAGTATACAGAAAATATATTGACATATTTGGTAAATATGTTGACATGGAACACATTTACTTTTTTGATGGTGATCAAAAAAGATCTCCTGGACAATTGAAAACATACAATCAAGATCAGAAGAGAGTAGAATACAGGCAGAATATTTTTACAACATTGTTACACCAGAACAATCAAAGTACATTGCATTGCATGTTGGAATTTTTTGGAGTGTGGGCAGATTCATAATTAAAAATGGTGACATGATCAAAGCAATGGTAGATCAAAGATCAATGTTTGATTGTCTTGTAAAAAATGAATCAACTAGTGATGTTTTCATAGAAAAAAGAATGATTTTCATTGATCAGATAATCAAACAAAGAGATCTTGATGTCAGATATCAACTGATAGATCCAAGCGAAAACAAGGCAACCAAGTTGCTACTTTCGTAGTACAAGACCAATATCCATTAAATTAGTTCCAGTAGGGCCAGTTAAGACAAGTCCGCCATATTTTTTGAAAAATCGGTATGAATTGTTTTCATCAAGATATTGTTTCATCTTGTCCATTTTCTGATCTGATTGCCAAATTGCACCTGCACAGTTGGTTGTACCATCGATTCCATCAGTACCAATAGACGCAATTACAACATCATTTTGTTTCTTGGATAAACTAGTTGCACAATACAAAACCAATTCTTGGTTTCGCCCACCCTTTCCTTTTCCAGTTACAATAACTGTACTTTCCCCACCAAAGATCAAGCAATTCTTTTTGTTGTTAGAAAATTCTTTTGATATTTTGGAACCAAGATCTTTCACATTGCCTGAAACATTGTCAAGAATAGTAGTAGAATATCCAAGATCTTTTGCGCGCAATCTCATGGCATCAAGACAGTTTTTGTTTGTTGCAATGATATGATTTTTTATTTTTTCTTTCTTGGGTGTTTCTTGGATCTTTCCTTTCACTCCAAGATCTAAATGACATAAAACACTTTTTGGAACCAATTTCTCAAGACGATATTTTTTGAGTATCTTTTTTGCATCTACAAATGTGGTATCATCATAGTATGTCATCCCAGAGGCAATGCTGGATAAATCATCACCTACAACATCAGACATGACAAGAGATACAGAGTCAGATCGTAGATATTCTGCCATCTTTCCTCCCTTTATCTTTGAGAGGTGTTTTCTGACACAATTTATCTCACGTATGGTTGCGCCAGATTTTAACAAAAGATTGGTTGTTGCCTGTTTTTGTCCAAGTGTGATACCATCAGGCATACAAACAAGCGATGACGAACCTCCAGATATCAAAAATATTACAATATCTCCAGAGGCTGTCTTGTCAAGAAATTCCATGATCTTTTTTGCGGCAACAACGCTATTCTTGTTTGGAATTGGATGACCTGCCCGGATTATCTTGAATTTTTTATCCATTACCTTGATTTCATCAGGAACTACCACTATTCCCCCATCAATACAGATTAGCAAGTCCATTGCATGTGCCATAGAATATGCTGCTTTTCCCATTGCAATGACAAGGATACGATCATACTTTCTGAGATCAATTTTTTTGCCCGGTAAAACCAGATTACCATCGCGGATGATTTTTTCAAGATACAATTTTGGATTTGCAGCCTCTAGACCTGCTTCAAGTATAGACAAGGCATCTTTTTTTGAAGAATTTGCCGATAGTGACTGGAAATTTCTAATTATCATTTAATGCTACCAGACAATAAATAAAATTTGGTTAATTTTGAGTCTTTTTGTTATCATTTCAAGAAAACAAATCTAGGGTTCATTACCTTTGTTACACTTTTTTTATATATCCCAGATTACAAGCAATAGTATGTCAAAGTCTAGAAATGGTGTAAAGGCATCATTATTTGGTGTACTAGGCGCTTTAGCAGTAATTACAATTCTCATGGTTCCAGCTTATGCAGATCCAATTGTAAAACCAACTAGTGGCGGAACACTAAATGTTGGTTTTGAAACTGATCCTGTTACTCCAAATCCAGGAGATCAGACTGAGCTTAAGATCAGTTTTCTGAATAAAAACGACAACACAATACAGCCACATATTGATTATAGAGTTTCTGTGACACAAGGAGATAACAAAGTATTTGGAATACCAGTCAGTCATGTTGCTGAACAAGGAGCAGTGAGCATCCCTATTCAGTTCCAATCAGCCGGCACATATCAGGTCACAGTTGAGGTCCAAGGAATATTATTCCAACCCATACCTCCAGAGACTGCAACTTTTACAATAGTGGTCGGTCCATCAGTGCCAGAATTTGGCCCACTAGCTGGAATGGTTATTGCAATATCGATAATCAGTGTCATAGTAATATCAAAGAAAACCCAGTTCCACATTTAGACTGCAAAAAAGGTATAGTATAATAATTGTAGTACGCGTAGTTTTTTCATGAATACCGTTAGAATGCCAAAGACAATTAATTTCGGTAAAGATGCTTTATCGGAAACTCAATATCCAAAAAATGCCCTTGTTGTAACAACCGCACCACCGGATGTATCAGCCAAGTGGCTTGCAAGAATGAAAATTCAAGATTATATGCTATATGATAAAGTAGAACCGGAACCATCAATTGAAACAGTAAACAAGGTAATGGCAGAATTCAAACCAAAGAATCCAGCTGTAATAATCGGTCTTGGTGGAGGAAGCTCCCTTGATGTTGCAAAATATGCTGGAATGGAAATGAAGATTCCAAAGATACTCATTCCAACAACATTTGGAACCGGCGCAGAAATGACAACATACTGTGTACTAAAATTTGACGGAAAGAAAAAGCTCTTGCAAGATGAAAGATTCCTTGCAGATATGGCAGTAATTGATGCTTATTTCATGGACGGCACCCCAGAAGCAATTGTCAAAAACTCTGTCTGTGATGCATGTGCACAAGCAACAGAAGGATATGACAGTAAACGAGGAAACGAATTCACCAAGATGCTATGTAAATCCGCATTTGATGTTCTCTATGATGCAATAATGAACAACAAGCCAGAAAATTATCCATTTGGATCAATGCTTTCAGGCGTAGGATTTGGAAATGCATCCACAACACTTGGACATGCTCTATCGTATGTCTTTTCAAATGAAGGTGTTCCACATGGATACTCGTTATCCTCTTGCACCACAGTAGCACATAGATTTAACAAGTCAATCTTCTATGACAGATTCAAAGAAGTCATTGAAAAACTAAAGTTTGACAAATTGACATTAAAGGCACCATTTGATGAGGCAGCAGACGTAGTCATGACAGACAAGGGCCACTTGGATCCAAATCCACTCCCAGTAACAAAACAAGATGTTGCCCAACTGCTAAAAGACATAGTAGACGGCAAACTCTAGTCTACTTTTTTCTTCTCACTTTTTATAAATTCAAAATATCGTTTTATTTTTTAAAAAAATGACATATGCCTCAAATCTACAATTATTATCACAAGATTACTAAACTTAAATACATCAGATTTCAGACAACAGTAGGATTTCGTAAATGCTAAAATTTGGAATTCAGCAGGGACTCAATGTTGCAAGACTCGGGCTAAACGAGGATCAAATAATTACTGCATGTGTTTTGGCAGACAAGACTGGTTATGATTCCATTTGGTACATGGACCACAGTAATGTTCCACAATGGGACAAGGCCACAGTTAACGATCCATGGGTAATGCTTTCTGCAATTGCAGCAGTTACACAAAAAGTGGAACTTGGAACTTGTGTCACAGACGCAGTAAGACGACATCCATCAAATATTGCACTTGCATCAATTACACTTGATAGAGTATCACATGGAAGAGGAACTTTGGGTATTGGTGCAGGAGAAGCACAGAACCTTAAGGAATTCAAAATCCAGTGGGATAAACCAGTAGGAAGATTTGAAGAACAGTTACAAGTTATAAAACTACTTTACGAATCATCACCTTCTCACAGAGTCAATTTCAAGGGTGAGTTTTACCAATTAGAGGAAGCATGTCTACAAGCAAAGAGCATTCGCAAACCAGCACCACCAATCTACATGGCAGCAGGTGCACCAAGAACACTTGCATTATGTGGCAAGTATGGTGACGGATGGATTCCAATTGGTTACACACCAGAGTTGTATTCTGAACATGTAAAGGCAATCAAGACATCAATGAAAGAAAATGGAAGAACGGATGAGAACTTTAACTATGCAGTTGACATCGACGTATACTTTTCAGAAGATGCTGAAAGTGCATGGGCAAAAATGAAAAATGCCGTTAAGGTTAGTTTGTTCAAGCCAGAGATTCTCAAGGTTCACGGAATCCAAGATGTTGCAGGTTTTGATTTCAAGAAATACTTTACAGAATATTCCATGTCAAACCAAGAATGGATTGTAAAGATGAGAGAAGCCGCACAAACTATTCCAGATGATGTTGCACGTTCATCAATTGGAATGGGCACACCAGATGACATCATACCAGTCTTTGAGAAATTCATGAAGGCAGGTGTCAATCACTTTATTGTAAGATTCTGGGGTTCAGGATACTTTGGCTCAGTCGATAAATTTGCATCAACCATAATGCCTTACTTTAAAGAACAGAACAATCCAAGAAAGTAATTTTTCCAAAGGGCCCTTGAGGGGTTTTGTTCACTTAGTTCAAGTCCTCTTTAAAATAGGAATAAATTAATTTTAGATTCTAGTCCGATGGGACTAGGGTACCAACATGGTCGTATTTTTAGGCCCATGCGGTATAAAATTACCAGAGTACAAACCAGTTAAAAGAGGATTATAATTTTGAAACATCTCTTTCTGTTTTTTTACCTTCTTTATCGACAAAGTAGTAACTATCATGCCATCATTTTCAAAATGTAATGTGAAACTCTCATCTAAATCGTCTAACGTATCTCCCCTAACTTGAAATCCACATTCGATACAAATTCCCCTCATATCTCTAGTCATATTGTAAACTTTCTTTGTTAATTCTTACTATTAAATAAGATCTAGGTTTTCATGGATTATAATTTTAAAATCACAGTTTGAGGATGATGAGATAGATACTAACATGAGATAATTTTGGACTCGGGTTTCATCTACATCTGGGGACTGGTACTATTATGAATTAATTGCAGACCCCATTTAGGGGAACTAATCAGTCAGTTCAATTCCCCAAAACAACAATTAGAGAATCAATCATTCATACATTAGAATATTAACATGAAGTTTTCTTGCTCTAAAGATAACGAAATATTGTTAGTTTCTCAGAATTGGGCAAGTCAGACACTAGAGCAAAGTTATAGAGCGAATAAGATTTCTTGTACTCTTTCATAAAGCTCCAGGCAACATCATGTGTTTTAAATTCAGTCCTGATGCCATCTATCGAGATCTCTACTCCACACACATCAAACACCTTGACTAGGTATTTCTGCGGCTTTCTGTTTGGTTTTGCCTTCATTAGCCAAGCTATTGCAAATACAAATACTGCCATCATGATTATGGCCGCACCAATTTCCCTGAAATATACTGCAAAAAACGACGGAATCGTATTACCAAATAGAGTATACACATAGCTTGCAAATCCAACTACAGAGCCTACGATCAAGCCCACGAACATACTAGGATAGTGTGATCCCTTTAGCACATCTTATGTTGGAGCCACTTGCATTTATCTATTAAAACCATATGCAGAAATATCATCTCAGATAACAAGGATTTGTGCAACTATTAGGAAGACTAGAGATCAAGTCAAAAGAAAAGATAATCGAGTTTCTAAACCAACAAGAAACGGGCAGGGTGGCAAGCATAGACAAGGATGGATTTCCCCAGATAATACCAATGAATTTTGTCTATGCAAATGATGTCATCTACATGCATTCTCATCCTAGAGGCGAAAAACTAGAAAACATCTCAAAGAATTCCAAAGTTGGCTTTGAAGTTGACCACAGTCTTGAATTTTTGCCATCATACTTTACATCTCCAACTGATGCATCTCAAGCAGACACATTATACATCAGTGTAGTAATCAAGGGAAAGGCAAGTCTTGTTTCAGATCCAAAAGAAAAGACCAAGGCACTAAATGAATTGATGAAAAAATACCAGCCAGAAGGAGGGTATGAAAAATTAACACATGATATGCCAGTAGTAGAGGAAGTTGCAATAATCAAGGTTGTTCCAGTTACAATGAGGGGCAAATACAAGATAGGTCAACATTGGGACAAGAAAACAAGACTGGATATTGCAAAGAAAATACTAGAACGTAACAGTCCAACTGCGCAAGAAACTGTAAAGAAAATGGGCATCACAAAGACAAAAGACGGCCTGCAGATTTCAGAAGAACATAGTTGGTAAATATATCATAATACCATTTGCTTTAAATTTGAAACAAGACTAATTTGTAATGTTTGCTAGAAAATCCAAGCTTTGAACTTGTTTCAGAATTTGCTCCAACAGGTGACCAACCTCTTGCCATAGAGCAACTCGTACAAGGGATACAAAAGAAAAAAATCCAGACGCTGCTTGGTGTGACAGGCAGTGGCAAGACGTTTACAGTTGCAAACGCAATTGCCAAGACTGGAAAAAAGACACTTGTAATATCACACAACAAGACACTTGCCGCTCAGCTTTATGCAGAGCTAAAACAGTTTTTCCCAAAGAATAATGTCGGATATTTTGTTTCATATTATGACTATTACCAGCCCGAGAGTTACATAGCCCAGACAGACACCTACATAGAAAAAGACACCCAGATTAACGAAAAGATAGAAAAACTGCGTCTAGAGGCAACTGCAATGTTACTATCAGGAGAGCCTACAATTATTATTGCTACAGTATCATGCATCTACTCTCTTGGCTCACCTAGCGAGTGGGAAACCATGTCAATTAGTCTTGAAAAAGATGTAGAAATAGGAAGAGGTACACTCATCAAAAAACTTGTCAATGCAAGATATGAGAGAAATGATACTGAACTTTTAGCAGGTAGATTTCGAATCAAGGGCGATACCATCGATGTCATACCAGCATACTCTGATTCGGTTGTAAGAATTTCATTATTTGGAGATGAGATTGAAAAGATATCAATCTGCGATCCAGTCTCATTAAAAGAGAAAAAACAAGTCTCAAAGATCAAAATTTATCCAGCAAAGCACTATCTTGTTGCAGCAGATGTAAGAAAGACTGCAGTACAAAGAATCAGAGATGAGTTAAAACAAAGATTGACAGAATTACCAGAACTTGAAAAACAAAGACTAGAGATGAGAACCAAGTATGACTTGGAGATGATAGAAGAATTGGGCTATTGTTCTGGAATTGAAAATTATTCAAGACATTTTGATGGAAGACAACCAGGTGAGCCTCCGTTTTGTCTTTTAGATTTTTTCGGAGATGATTTTTTGTTGGTAATTGACGAGTCCCATGTAACACTGCCACAACTGCACGGCATGTACAATGGTGACCACACTAGAAAAAAATCTCTAATTGATTATGGTTTTAGATTAACTAGTGCATTTGACAATAGACCACTACGATTTGAAGAGTTTGAAAAGTATATCAAAAATACAATATTTGTTTCTGCAACACCAAGTGATTATGAGAAAAAACAAAGCTTTCAGATTGTAGAACAACTAATCAGACCAACAGGACTTGTCGACCCTACAACAGAGATAAGAAAGACAGAAAACCAGATGGATGACTTGATTTCAGAGATAAAAAAACGGACAGAGAAGAACCAGCGTGTACTAGTTACAACACTAACAAAGAGAATGGCAGAAGATTTGGCAGAATACCTGTCAAAACATCAGGTAAAGGTACGCTATCTGCATTCTGAAATTGAAAACCTACAGAGAACAGAGATAATCAGACAGCTCAGATTAGGTGAGTTTGATGTCCTTGTTGGAATCAACCTGTTAAGAGAGGGTCTGGACATACCCGAAGTTGCCCTTGTAGCCATACTTGATGCAGACAAGGAAGGGTTTTTGAGAAATGTAACTAGTTTAATCCAGACATTTGGAAGGGCAGCAAGAAACGTAGATGGTACAGTAATCATGTACGCAAATAAAAAAACTCAATCAATGACACTTGCAATATCAGAGACAGATAGAAGAAGGAAAAAACAGATGGAATACAATCAAGAAATGGGAATCATTCCAACTAGCATCATAAAGGCAATTCCAGAGCAGACAATTGTACTAGATGAAACAAAACACATGTCAAAGCATGATATACAGACCATGGCAATAGAGATAGAGGCAACAATGAAACACTATGCAGAAGAACTTGACTTTGAGCATGCAATTGAATATCGTGATAAACTAACAAGGATACAAAAACAATTACGAAATGAATGACAAATTAATTATCCGTGGTGCAAGGGAGCACAATCTAAAGAACATCAACGTAGATATTCCAAAGAATAAACTTGTAGTAATCACAGGATTATCAGGATCTGGAAAATCAACACTTGCATTTGATACAATATATGCAGAGGGCCAGAGAAGATACGTAGAATCACTTTCTGCATATGCAAGACAGTTTCTTGAAATGATGAACAAACCAGATGTTGATTCAATTGAAGGATTATCCCCTGCAATATCAATCCAGCAAAAGACTACAAGCAAAAACCCAAGGTCTACAGTTGGAACCATAACAGAGATTTACGATTATCTCAGATTGCTGTATGCAAGAATTGGCACACCTCACTGTCCCAAATGTTCAAGAAAAATATCAAATCAATCAGTTGAATCAATTTGTGAATCAATCCTAAAAGAATCAGATGGGAAAAAAATCTTGATACTAGCTTCACTTGTCAGGAGAAAAAAAGGAACTTATGAAAAATTATTCGAGCAGGTAAAAAAACAAGGATATTCTAGAATTCGAGTCGATGGTGATATCGTAGAGCTTGACGGAGAGTTTCCAGTACTTGATAAGCAAAAGTGGCACAATATCGAGATCGTGGTGGATAGAGTCAAGGCATCGTGGGAGGAAAAAAGTAGGCTCTACGAATCCATCCAGACTGCACTCAAGGCAGGCAAGGGAGACGTCATGGTTGTAGACACAGAGGAAAAGATATTTTCTCAAAATAACGCATGCCCGTTTTGTGGAATTTCAATAGGTGAACTAGAACCAAGAGGGTTTTCTTTCAACTCGCCATTTGGAGCATGCAAGACATGCCATGGCCTTGGAGTAAAGATGGAATTTGAACCCGATTTACTAATACCAGACAAGACAAAGTCAATTCTAGACGGGGCCATAGTTCCATGGTCAGGCAGATTTTCATCGTTTAGGAGACAGACCCTACGAGATGTTGGAAAAAAATATGGTTTTGATTTAATGACTCCAATCAACAAGATGAGTCCAAAACAACTTCATGTGATCTTGTATGGAAGCGAAGAAGCAGTCAAGTTCTCTTACGAGTCCCAGTCAACAGATTCTAGGTGGGAGTATACCAACAACTTTCATGGCGTAATACCAAGTCTTCAGAAAAATTTTGCTGAAACTGATTCAGAATCAAAAAGAGAAGAGTTGAGCAAGTTCATGAGAGATACGCCATGTAACTTGTGCAATGGCAGAAGACTCAAGGACGAGGCATTAGCTGTTTCAATAAACTCACTTTCCATCATGGATGTCTGTGACTTGTCAATTGACTCATGCTATGAATTTTTCAAAAATCTTCAGCTGAAGCGAGACAGAAAAATATATTGCAAAATCCATCCTAAAAGAAGTACTTTCAAGGCTTGAATTTTTAAAAAATGTTGGACTAAATTATCTTACATTAAATCGCATGAGCTCTACATTATCAGGCGGAGAGGCCCAGAGAATCAGACTTGCTACACAGATAGGATCAAACCTTACAGGTGTTCTTTATGTTCTTGACGAGCCTACAATTGGTTTGCATCAAAGAGACAATGCCAAATTAATCAAGACTCTGACAAAACTTCGCGACTTAGGTAACACAATACTTGTAGTAGAGCATGACGAAGAAGTAATGCGAAGCTCAGACTGGATAATTGATCTTGGACCAGATGCAGGAGTTCATGGTGGAAACGTAGTCTTTGAAGGAACAATAAATGAAATTCTAAAAAGTGAAAAATCAGTTACTGGAAGATATCTCAAAAATCATGACGCGATAAAACTTGCAAAAAACAAGCATCAACAAAAAGGCAATCTGGTACTCAAAGGAGCATCAGAGAACAATCTCAAAAACATCGATGTGGAATTCCCACTTGGGATGATGGTTACAGTAACAGGAGTGTCAGGTTCTGGAAAATCAACTCTTGTAAACGATATACTGTACAAGGCCTTGGCATCGGACATTTACGGTTCTATAGACAGGCCTGGAAGACACAAGAGCATATCCGGAATGGATGAGATTGACAAAGTCATAGGAATAGACCAATCCCCAATAGGTCGTACTCCACGCTCAAATCCTGCCACATATATCGGTGCATTCACCCCCATTCGAGAACTATACGCAGGAACCGAACTCTCAAAGGAGAGAGGATACACACCAGGACAATTCTCATTTAATGTTGCAGATGGCAGATGTTTTGCATGTGAGGGTGACGGGGTTAAAAAAATAGAGATGCAGTTCCTATCAGATGTCTATGTAGTCTGTGACGAGTGCAAAGGCAAGCGATACAGTTCTGAAACACTTGCAATACATTACAAGGACAAGAACATATCTGACATTCTTGCGATGACAGTAGAAGAAGCATTAGAGTTTTTCAAAAACATTCCTTCGATTCAGAGAAAACTGCAAACTGTATCAGATGTTGGACTGGGATACATCAAGCTTGGACAAGCTGCTACAACATTATCAGGTGGAGAGGCCCAGCGTGTGAAGCTTGCATCAGAGCTGTCAAAGCGTGATACTGGTAGAACCGTTTACATTTTGGATGAACCAACAACAGGACTTCATTTTGCAGATGTACAGAAATTGCTTGAAGTTCTAAACAGACTAGTAAATCTTGGAAATACAATAATCATAATAGAACACAACATGGATGTAATCAAAAACTCCGACTGGATAATTGATTTAGGTCCAGAGGGAGGAGATGGTGGTGGAACAATTGTCGCAACAGGTACACCAGAGCAAATTGCACAAAATCCACGAAGTTACACTGGCCAATACATCAAACGCATTTTGAAAAATGGTTCTTGATATTTCAAAGGTATCAATTCCGTCACATCCTGGCATCTACATCATGAAAGGTGAAACAGAGAACATACTATACATCGGCAAGGCAAAAAATCTCAAAAATCGTGTCAAGTCATATTTTCTGAAAAACCAAAATTACAAGACACAGAAACTTGTGGAAAAAATTGTAGATATTGAGTTTATTTTAACAGACAATGAGGAAGAGGCCTTTTTGCTAGAGGCAAACATGATCAAGCGTTATAGACCTCCGTACAATATCGAACTCAAGGATCAGCAAAGATACACCTACCTCAGGATTACAAATGAAGAGTTTCCTCGTCTCATGGTAGCAAGAAGGACGAGGACGGGGCAGTTCCTAGGAGGAGGCAAAATGTATGGTCCCTTTACGCATGGAAGCTCAAAGATGCTCTCAATTGGACTCTTACGCAAGACATTCAAGATACGAATATGCAAAAAACTTCCAAAAGAGGCATGTCTTGAATATCACCTAGGAAACTGTGAAGCACCGTGTCAGTTTAAGCAAGCCCAGGAAGATTACGGTAAACATATTTCAGATCTTGAATCAATTCTAAAAGGCAAGCAACGATTAGAAGATTTTGTCAAAGATTTAGAAAAAGAGATGAACGAGGCATCAGAGAATCGCCAGTATGAAAAAGCAAAAGAGATCCATGAAACATTACAGAGGCTAACCAATCTTCAAGTCAAACAAAAAATGGAATCTCCAAGGATTGGTTCTGATGAAGAATATTTTGGCATAAAAATAAAAGATCAGACAGCACACCTGATGAGCTTTCGCCTATCAAATGGAGTGATAAAAGATAGGAACAAATTTTTGTTTGATCTGGTAGGAGACAATACTTTTTCTCAGCTTTTTATCACAATACTATTCCACAAATCCAATTCCAAGATATGTCATAACAAGTGAAATACCAGACAAAAAAGAAATATTGGAAGAAGTGTTTGCACGTTCAGCAGGATTTACGGTGCACATCATGGTACCAGCAACTGGAAAAAGACGTGAGATAATTGATCTCATCATGAGAAACATATCACTTGCAATAACAAAGGGTGCAGACCCTGCACTTGTTGAACTCCAAGAAAGATTAGGATTGCAAAATATCCCAAGAACAATAGAATGCTTTGACATTTCAAATCATGGTGAAGATTATGCCGTGGGTTCCATGTCATGTCTTGTGGATGGAAAACCTCACACATCAGAATATAGAAAATTTAAGATCAAGACAGTACGTGGACGAGATGATTTTGCAATGATAAATGAGATAGTGAAGAGACGCTACTTGCGACTAAAGGAAGAAAAATCAAAGATGCCAGACTTGATATTAATTGATGGTGGACGTGGGCAGTTAAATGCAGCACTTGATGCCTTGCATGCAATTGGAGTAGACATACCATGTGTGTCACTTGCAAAAGAGAACGAGGAGGTGTATCAGCCAAGAACAAGCAAGCCGTTAGTCATGGCAAAAACCAATTCCGGGCTAAAGGTCTTACAGCATGCAAGAGATGAGGCACATAGATTTGGAGTTGCGTACAATAGAGCAATTCGCAAATTTACATGATTACATTGATTTCAAATTTCAGACATTACTAGCATGTTTTCTCAAGTAAAACGCGCTCACCTATTTGTCCCCCTTTAAATTACAGGTCGTACAAGTTATACTAGGTGCAAGAAAGTGTCAGGACAATATTTGCCATTTAATTTTACAGAAAGACTAATCAGACAAAAAGGATCTGGCTATCACGTAATTTTAGGAATTTTGATTCTAATCATGGGTATTGGCATAGGCCTGGCAACTGGAAATAATTCCATAACATATGGTGCAATTGTCATAGGTATTGCATTGATCATTTCTTCATTTTTAATGATCATTAACCAATATGAAAGAGCGGTAATACTTAGACTTGGAAAATATCAAAGACAAGTTGGTCCAGGCATTCAGACAAGATTGCCTTTTGCAGATAACATTCTAGTTGTAGACATACGAGAAAAAGTCAGTGAGTTCAAAGCTGAGAGAATGTTGACAAAAGATAATGTTCCAGTAACTATTGATGCAATACTTCGTTATAGAATAATAGAAGCACGTGCTAAAGATGCAATACTAAACGTAGAGAACTTTAATCAAATGATACAGCAGGTCTCTCAAACAACACTTCGAAATAACATTGGGTCCTCACAATTCCAAGATGTACTTTCAAAAAGAGAAGAGATCAATCAGCATATCAAAACTGTAATTGCAAGCGAAGCAAGCAATTGGGGAATTGAAGTTACAGGTGTAGAAATTCGTCAGGTAATAATTCCACAAGAGTTGGAATCCGCCATGTCAATGCAGGCACAGGCAGAGCGTGAAAAGAGTGCCAGAGTAACATATGGTGAATCTGAAGTTCTAGTTGCTAAACAATTTGAGGAAGCTGCACTAGTGTATTCTGATAATCCAGTGGCATATGCATTAAGACAATCTAACATGCTGTATGAATCACTAAAGATTCAGGGTAATACCATAGTCATGATTCCATCAGAGTCACTAAATTCAATGGGATTTGGGAACTTGGCAACTACCATAGCATATCTTGAAAGCACCAAAAAAGCAGTAGCGCAACAGAAAGCAAAAGACGAACAAGCCAAACAAGAACGCGGCAATTCATTGTAAAAATATTTTTCCAGTCAGAAAATATTTTGTAAAACTTTTCAGATGTATTACAAGATTAGAGTTAGGTATTTTGTGCAATTACACAACATGTAGATTTCAGATGTAACTGTCAATAGAGCCTTCACGTAGAGGTTGTGCATTGTATCCTCGTTTGACAAGATCTGCAGCAAACTCGTCTACAAACCCATGCACGGTGTATATTTTTTCAGGATTACATCTTTTCACCATATCAATTAATTCATTATAATCACAATGATCACTTAGTGGAATTGAATAATCATGACCACGTGCAAAAGAGAATCTGGAAGATTGTGCCCATCCACTAAATCCAATGGTTATTGCATCATATTTTGACTTCATGTGTTTGACAAAAGCATTTTTTCCACTCATATTTGGTGCAATCATGAGCCAAGGCTTTTTCTCAAGTAGTCCACGTGACTCGGCTTCAGTATGACCAATTGATTCATTGAGTGGCACTCCAAACTGTCTGTACAAGTCATTGACTTTTTTTACAGAATCGTGGTAATATGGATCCCAATGTGCAAACAAGTGAGACAAAATCTGTGCCTTACCAAGCTCATATCCTAGCAAAATTACGGGTTTTCCTTTACCATAAAGTTCGGATATGATTTCATTTACCCGTTTTACTGTATTGTCAATTGTAGGAAAGACATATTCTGGCATTCCAAACGTACATTCTGTGATTAGTGTTTTGCATTTTGGAACGGTTGCGCCTTTCATAAACCCCCTGTTACGAATCGAGATATCCCCAGTATAAAATAGGTCATCAAACAAGAGCCCCTTTGCTCCAAGTATATGACCTGCGTCAATCATTGAAAAATTCTCATATTCTTCAACATAGTTTTCAATCACATAGCCCCTAAGTTTTGCAATCTCACTTGTTTGCTTGGAGGCAATGAGTATTCCCTGTCCTTTCTGGTTGTGCAAATGATCAAGGTGTGCATGTGATACAAAACTAATTCCATTCCCAGTTCCACGTTTTGGATCAAGATGAACTGTCTTATCATCAGACACCACAGCAATTCCATTTGATGTCATCTTGACCTTTGAGTTCAATTCGAGATTTGTGCCCATCAGATTGGATATAAATTGCAAGATTAATCGAGCACAACATCTGGCATAATGGATTAAACACCGATCTGATGTATTTACTAAAATTAGTAAAGTGTTTATTCACATACAACCAAAATCACATTATGCAAAATCTTGCAATCTTGATCTCAGGCAGAGGAAGTAACATGGAAAATATCTTAAAGGCTGTTAAAAAAAATAAAATTCCAATCAAGCCAGTTATAGTAATTTCAAACAAATCAGATGCCAAAGGACTTGCCATAGCACAAAAACTAGGAGTAAAAATAGAGGTTGTAGAAAGCAACGGCCTCAAGGGAGGAAATTGGGAGTATGACTCTAAACTTGTATCAATTCTTGAAAAATATAACGTAACACCACAAAATGGCCTCATCTGCCTTGCAGGATTTATGAGAATAATGAGCCCGGAGTTCATCAGACATTACAAGGGAAGAATAATCAACATACACCCTGCCATATTACCATCATTTCCAGGATTACACTCACAAAGACAGGCCTTGGAATACGGAGTAAAATATTCAGGGTGCACTGTTCACTTTGTAGATGAAGGAGTAGACACAGGACCTATCATTTTACAATCAGTTGTAAAGATAAAGGATGATGACACTGAAGAAAGTATTTCTAAAAAAATTCTCAAACAAGAACACAAGATATACCCAAAGGCAGTAAAGCTATTTGCTAAAGGAAAGATAAAGATAGTTGGAAGAAAGACTATTGTTTCTTAGGTATCAAGTCCTCCAAAAAAATACATGACGACAAGTTCTTTTTTGTTTCCATGAAACTTGTGTGGAACTTTTTTGGTAACATAGTATGACATGCCTTCTGAAATGGTATGGTCTTTTCCATTTATTTCAAGAAATCCGTCGCCTTTTACAACATAATAGACTTCATCACTTTCATGCGGTTCTTGTGTATCTTTATCACCAGGTCCAAGTCGTAAAATCCCTGCTGCAATGTTTTCTTTGTTTAGAAACGTATGAAAGTATGTATCACTTTTTGCAATTTTTTGCACATATTCGTTGGTGTCAAATACTATTTTCAATGAGATTATTACAAATGAGTGCTTAATGATTTTAACTCAAATCGTAGATACAGGACAAGCAAAATTTCCAAAGATTAAATATCCAAAAAATCATTCAAGTTTGTTTGACGGGACAGAAAATAGACGGTATTGTAGTAGCCACATCTGTTAAGGAGAGAGTAAGATTAGCTGTCAAGGAACTATCAGGTGATGGTATAGTACCATGTCTTGCAACAGTTCTGATAGGCGACGATCCAGCCTCTGCCACATATGTAAAAAACAAGCAAAAGGCATGCGCTGATGTTGGCATCATCACAAAAGACCACAAACTTCCGGCCTCATTTTCTCAAAAAGAGATGAACTCCCTGGTAAACCTATTAAACAATGATGAGACAGTTCATGGAATTCTAATCCAGCTTCCACTACCAAGTCAACTAGATGATTTTACAACAACTTCTAGAATATCCCCACTAAAGGATGTTGACGGGCTAACACCATACAACATTGGTCTTTTGACATCAGGTAGATCAATTCTCAAGCCTTGTACCCCATCTGGAATAATGGAATTGCTCGAGTATTACAAAATAGACCTAGAAGGAAAAAATGTAGTGATAATAAACCGAAGTAATTTGGTAGGAAAACCACTCTATAATCTCATGCTTGAAAAAAACGCTACCGTAATAACATGCCACTCTAGAACAAAAAATCTCAAAGAACATTGTCTTGGTGCAGATGTCATAGTTACTGCAATAGGAGATAGATCAAAATTCATCTTGACAGAAGACATGGTAAAAGAAGGTGCAGTAGTAATTGATGTAGGCACTGCAAGACTAGAGGGAAAACTTGTGGGAGATGTGGATTATGACAATGTAATCAAAAAGGCATCATATGTAACACCAGTACCAGGCGGAGTTGGACCAATGACAATAGCGATGCTTTTAAAAAACACCGTAACAGCTGCATCAATTAGTAAAGAATTTGTCCAACCCAGTTGAAAAATCAAGATTACGCAAGCAGATGTTAGATGCAAGAGACGAACTCTCGCTTGATTTTATAAAAATTGCAAGCAACAAGATCCGGGACAATCTAAGAAAGATTGACTTTTACAGACAAGCCCAGTCAATTGGTACGTATTATTCAATAGGAAGTGAGGTTCAGACACATGATCTATTACACGAGTTTTTCAGCCAGGGAAAAGAAGTTGCATTACCACGAGTGGATAAGAATGATCTAGTCTTCAAAAAAATTTCAAGTGTATCAGATCTTGAGCTTGGTAGTTTTGGAGTAATGGAACCCAAGGACAAATGTGAGACAGTTAAAAAACTCGATGTAATCATAGTGCCCGCTATTGCTCTCACTCGAGAAGGCTACAGGTTAGGATATGGTTTTGGATTCTATGATAGATACCTACATGGTAAAAAATCAAAGAAAATCGGCTTGACATACTCAAAGCATATGCTAAAGTCATTTCCCTATGATGACCACGATGTGAAGATGGACTGCATAGTAACAGAAGATTCAGTTATTTACGTCAGGTAAAAAGGGAAGAAGTGATTTTAGGATCTGAAAGATATCAATGATGTAAAAACATAGACTCATTTCTGATTTCATTGAATTATTTTAAATAGTATCCAATGTATTTTGAACCTGTTTGATTATTTGTGATAAATTAAGAAAACTGTTCCACATTGAAGAAAAACCTCATGTTCATGAAGGTTATTGGAATGAACCATTAACATATCTCGGAATATCATTTAATGAAATTAAAAAAGACTCCATTATAGCAAACAAAAAGATGGGCGATAATATTGAAAAATTAGTGAAAAAACTTCCCAAATTGACTAAAGAGGAATTAAAAAACGAACTCAAGGCAGTTAGAAAATCAATGAATTCTAAAGAATATGGAATGATAAAAACACTATTTCCACAGGACTTCTTTCAGCTAATAGTTGGACATTTGAAATCATATATCAAAGAAATTGAAAAAGAATTGAAAAAATATCAATAATGAAACTATTATACGCTTTTTTATTTTCTTCCTTTGTTATTTTCGTTATGTCTAACAATTATGCATATGCATTGTATGGAGATTCCACATCAAGCGGATCAACAGTACAAATGGATACTTATGAAAAAACAGGATTTACTTTAATTCACAATCCCATGATTTGCATCTTTGAACCTGCTTCAAATCCCTTAAATCCTAATCTCGGTTCAGAATCACTTCAAGATGCAGAAGATATGATCACATATTGGAACAATGCTCTCCGCGATTCTTCAAATCTGAATACTTGGCATATTGCCTCCAAAGAAATTTCATATGACAAAGTTGCATCTTTCGATTCATCAAAATGCGATATTACTATTTCTTTTCAGTCTTCTCCAAATTCTTCTCCAAATTCAGAAGAGCCTGTCGGAATTACAACATATGATTTTTTTAACCATAAGGCACAAATTGTAATTTATTATCTACATTTAGCTACTGCGATACATCAGCAATTAGACGATGCCCGTGTTCATATTTACTATGAGACTATTTTTACCGGATATCTTCCAGATCAAATTGCGACCGAGTCTCAGATTCGTTCAGCATTATTACATGAATTAGGACATGCTTTTGGATTAGGTCATGATGTTACAAGTCATACTTCTTCAGTAATGTCGTTAGGCGAAATAAGCTTAGACGGTTCTTACGGATATGGTAAAATAATTCCATCTGATGTACAACAACTAAAATATCTTTATGGTGAAAATGGATTTAATGCAGTTCAATCGCAAACTGTTTCTCAGACAGTAATGCCCTTGCAACCTGCCCCAGTAAAACCAACAATAACAATTTCGATCACACTCCTAGGTGAGATACATGATTGGTCAATGGACAAAATGGGAGACTCGGGTTTTGTTGACTTTGTAAATGGGCTTGCTTTTGAAAATGCCATCAAATTACCACGGCAAGGAACAGATTCCACAATAACTATTCCAAGCTGGGTGAAGAAAGATACACAGTTGTGGTTTCAAGGAGACATTCCAGATGAGGATTTTATCAATGCCATACAATATCTAATCAACAATCGTATAATCATCTTGAACTAACAATTTCTATTATTTCCAACAAATCACACTGACATCATAACGATAGTTGTATCGCCGTTTTTGTGCGTAAGCGGGGAGCTTGTCTTTTTATTTACGCCAGGTAAGACCTTTTTTGCCAATATCAGTTCTGCAGTATTTTGATGGCCAGTTTATTTTCCCTACCCGCAAGTATGCATTTGCAATTGCAACCTCTAGAGTTTCCCCAACTGCAGTAACACCAAGCACCCTACCACCGCTTGTCAATATTTTCCCATTTTCATTTCTTGTTCCAGAATGAAAAACCTGAGAGTTTGGAGTAGCATCATCAAGACCCAGTATTTGCTCATCCGTAGGATAAGATTCAGGATATCCTTTTGATGCAAGTATTACACATACTGCGCTGTGTTTTTTCCAAGACATTGCAGGTAAAGAAGACAGAGTACCATCAATGCTTGCCTGAACATACTCAAACAAGTCAGAATCCATACGCATCATGATTGGTTGACATTCGGGGTCACCCATTCTTGCGTTAAACTCCAAGACATACGGTTTTCCATCTTTCATCATTATTCCAGCATACAAAAATCCCTTGAATACAATTCCTTCATTTTTCATACACGCAATTGTTTTTTCAATAACATTTTTTTGAATTTCATTTGCTGTAGAATCATCAATCACAGGAGTTGGAGAATATGTTCCCATTCCACCAGTGTTTGGTCCCTTGTCATCATCATAGATTCTTTTGTGATCTTGACTTGTGGCCATCGAATAGGCAGTGTTTCCATCAGAGAGTGCAATAAAAGAGGCCTCAACTCCATCGATTCGCTCCTCCAAGATAATTTTTGAGCCAGCATTGCCAAAATTTTTCTGAACAAGAATCTTGTTTATTGCATCAACTGCTTCAGAAGAATCACTACATACAATCACACCTTTCCCAGCAGCAAGACCATCTGCTTTTACCACCAATGGGTAATCAACTGACTTTGCAAACTCTATTGCTTTTGTTGGATCGTCAAAGACTTCAAATCTAGCAGTAAGGATTCCGTTTCTTTTCATGAAGTTTTTTGCCCAAATCTTACTTGATTCAAGCTGTGCAGCATTCTTTGTAGGGCCAAATACTCGAAGTCCTTTTTTTATAAATTCGTCTACTATGCCATTTGATAGCGGAACTTCAGGACCTACAACTGTAACACAGTTGTTCTCTTTTGCAAATTTGGCAAGACCTTCAATATCATCAGAAGAGACATCCACATTGTTTTTTGTTCCCCCATTTCCAGGTGCATGATATACGGTATCCACCTTTGGACTCTGTGCAAGCTTCCATCCCATGGCATGCTCGCGTCCGCCAGAGCCCACAACCAAAACGTTAACCAATGCTTTCGGCTTGAATCATGAGGTATATAATCCAAGATTGGTTTTAGAAATATTCATTAAAGCACCAGACAGATGAGTTTCATTGACTCAAGTAGATTCAACAAAATCAGTCTATCTTTTCACACATGGTAGAAGAGATTTAGAAACATCTGCGACAGATGCACTTGTTGCAAATGGTTTCACAAAAGAAAAGATAGTTTCTGCAAAACCAGACGCAGTAGGAAATGTAGGTGATTACATGGCAATGCTTTGGATGCCACCGACTCCTGATCAAATAAAGATCCAAAAAATAACAAAGGTAGAGCAAGTCCAGGCAGAAGGCATGATAGGACTCTGGAAAGGAGTCTCAAAAGAAGACCTTTTTGTAATACCTCTAAAATAAGCTAGAAATTATTTTTCACATCATCTGATTTATTTTTAATATTTAGCATCAGAGAATGTCTTGGACAAGTGCAGAGATAAAACTCTCAAACTCTGAATCTTGAAACGTCACTGTCTCAACTTTATCTTGCTTTATCGCAGTTTCAACTGCTTGCAAGTGATAGCATTGTCGTCCCTTTTCCATGGCATTATAGTAATAGTCCTCGCATGAACAGTATCCCAGATCAGAATCAAGCCAATGCTCATTGTCTTTGCCAACTACAGTCCAAATCTTTCTTTTACTTGGCTCAAACAAGTGTAATTTTACACCATTTGAAGATATGATAGATTCAACATTTCCTGATTCTTTCACAAGAATTTAATTGAAAAAAGACAGGTATATCTTTGATGGTCAAGACAAGAATTGTCCCTTCACAACCAGCATTGGTTTTAGAATATACACAACGATTTCTTGTTGTTACTGACTTGCATATTGGATTTGAAATTGGCATGATCTCAAATGACATCAACGTCAGACCAGAGGCCATGGTTGAAGAAATCCATTCTACCCTTGATGCCCTGATAAAATCCGAAAAACCAGATAGCTTGATCATACTTGGAGACATCAAATCAGGCATCAATTCCATCTCAAAGATAGAATGGCAAGCAGTACCAATGTTTTTTGAGATCGGAAAAAAGATCAACACACTTGTTATTCCTGGGAATCACGACGGAAACTTGGCTCGCTTGATTCCAGATTATGTTACTATGACTGGCCCATCAGGCCTAGTTGTAGGAGATACATTACTGACACATGGTCATGTTATGCCATCTGAGAATTTCTCTCAGGTGGACAGAATAGTTATGGGCCATCTTCATCCAGTGTATTTCCAAGAAGGATCTGTACTTGACGGCCAAAGATTATGGGTTTCAATCAAGACCAAAAAACAAAATATTTTTCCGTCAACCAAGGGAGACTTGGAGATAATAATTGTACCATCTTTTAACAAATATTTTTATGCAACACACAAACGTTATCACAAAAAATCAATCTCACCAATACTTGAGAGAATCAAGGATGACAATTCTGCAAAAATTGTGACATTGGACGGTTCCATAATTGGAGACGAGTCAATACTCAAAAATATAATTTGACTAGTCCACTTTCTCGTATGGTTCTAGTGGCTTTTTCGTAGTGTCATTGTGTTGCAGCCATTCCAGTGTCTTTGCAAAGGAATCTGCAAGCTCTGTTGTTATCAACACTGGAATTCCAAGCTCTACTGCTTTTCGTCTTATTTGATATTCATCATATAGCATACCAACATATTTTTCAAGTGTTGAGGTACTTGGCACATTTATGATAAAGTCAATTTTTTTCTCATATAGTAAATCAGCAATGTTTGGTTTTCGTTGAGGCTCACTTATTTTATAGACCACTTCAACATCGCCTATTCTTTTATCAGACAAGAACTCTGCAGTGTGCTCTGTTGCAAGCAGTTTGTATCCTAGGTTTTTGAGCAACATGGCTGTCTGCAATAGTTTTTCCTTGTTCTCAGATCCACCCGCACTGATAAGAACAGAGCCTTGTTTTGGCAAAGAATATCCCACAGACGTCAAACCCTTTGCAAGTGCATCATAGAAACTATCTCCAAAACATGCTGCCTCTCCAGTAGATTGCATCTCCACTCCAAGTATGATATCAGCACCATCAAGCTGCATGAAAGAGAACTGTGGGACCTTTATTCCATAATGAGGTATCTTTCGCCATCTGTCTTTTGCAACTATAGGCAATGGTTTTCCAAGTACGGCACGTGCTGCCAAGTTGATAAGATTCATCCTTACAAATTTTGAGACAAACGGCATAGAGCGTGAGGCCCGGATGTTAAGTTCAATTACATAGACCTGGTCCTGGTTTATCAAGAACTGGAGGTTAAACGGTCCCTTGATTTTAAATGCAACTGCAACTTTTTTTGTATAATCAAGTATTGTATCAATTACTTTATTGTTCAGAGTCCATGGCGGAATGCACATCATGGAATCACCTGAATGAACACCTGCACCTTCAATGTGTTCAATCACTGCGCCAATTACCACATTATTTCCATCTCCCACACCATCGACTTCAGCCTCTAGCGAGTTTAGCATGAATTTTGTTATGACAACAGGATAGTCAGGGGATACGTTTGTTGCCTCGGCAAGATATTTTTTGAGTTGTATTTCAGACCAAACAACTTTCATTGCAGCCCCACTTAGAACATACGAAGGTCGTACAAGAACAGGATAACCAACTTTGATTGCAAACTTTTTGGCATCAGCAAGACTTGAAAATGCCTGCCATGGCGGCTGTCGGATATTTAGCTCGTCAAGTACCTGACTAAAGGTAGAACGGTTCTCCGCTCTGTCAATGTCTTCAAACGATGTTCCAATTATTTTTATTCCATTTTTGGCAAGTTTTGGAGTAAGGTTATTTGCAGTTTGTCCTCCCACAGCTGTAACAATGCCATCTGGCTTTTCAAAATCTGCAATATCAAGTACCCGCTCTAGTGTAAGCTCTTCAAAATACAATCTGTCACAAATATCATAATCAGTTGATACTGTTTCAGGGTTGCAGTTTATCACAGATACTTCTTTGACACCATTTTCTTTTAGGCCCCACACCATGTTGACAGTTCCCCAGTCAAACTCTACACTGCTTCCAATTCTATATGGACCGGCACCAAGTACTGCAATTTTTTGAGAGTCAGATGTTACCTCAAAGTCGTTGGTTTTACCACCATATGTGAGATACAGATAGTTTGTTTTAGCAGGCCATTCTGCTGCCAAGGTATCAATTCGCTTCACCACAGGCGTGATTTTTGCCTCTTTTCTTATTTTTCGAACCTCTAGATCCTCTTTTCCAACCAGCCGTCCAATCTGCTTGTCAGAGAATCCAAGCTCTTTTGCTTCACGCAGTAACTTGCTGTCAAGTGTAGTAGATTCTTTGAGTTTTTTCTCTATTTTTACGATATTTTCAATTTTCTCAATAAACCATGGGTCAATTACAGAGAGTTTGTAGATTTGCTCAATTGACATTCCCTGTCGTAGTGCTTCTGCTACATAGTACAAGACATGGTCATCAGATTTTTGTAGTTTATTTTCAATTTCTTCAATATCATATTTTTTATCAGAATTACGGTTTGCAACCAGTCCATCATTTCCAATCTCAAGCATTCTGATTGCTTTTTGCAGAGACTCTTCAAAGCACCTGCCAACTCCCATTACTTCTCCAACGGATTTCATTGTCGGACCCAAGTTACGATTTGCAAGTTCAAACTTGCTAAAGTCCCATCTCGGATGTTTACATACAATATAATCAAGGGATGGCTCAAAGCATGCAGTCGTAGTCTTTGTGATTCTGTTTACAAGTTCCGGTAAAGTATACCCCATTACAATTTTTGCAGCCATGTACGCAATAGGATACCCAGTTGCTTTGCTTGCAAGAGCTGATGAGCGAGAAAGTCTTGGATTCATTTCGATTGCAACATACTTGTCAGAATGTGGATCTAGTGCAAATTGTACATTACATTCCCCAACAATTCCAACATGTTTTGCAGCACGCAATGACGCAGAGCGCAACATCTGATACTCATAATTGTTAAGCGTCTGAGATGGTGCAACTACAATGTTATCACCTGTATGCACTCGCATCGATAGAACATTTTCCATGTTGCATATGATTACATTATTTCCTGTGTAGTCTGCCATGACTTCATATTCAATTTGTTTCCAGTGACCAATGTATTCTTCAATTAATACTTGCCCGACAAGACTTGCATTAAGACCCCTTGTTACAATTTCATGAAGTTCAATTTCGTTGTGTGCAACACCTCCACCTTTTCCTCCAAGTGTATATGCAACACGTATGATTACAGGATAGCCAATATCTTTTGCAGCTTTTTTTGCTTCTTCAAAGTCATAAACTGTTCTACTTTTCAGTACAGGTACATTGCATGCAATCATGGAATCCTTGAAGAGTTGTCTATCTTCAGTGGCCTGGATTCCACCTACCTGTGTACCAAGTACCTTTACGCCATACTTTTTGAGAATCTCAAGTTCAGCCAGTTTTACTCCACAGTTGAGCGCAGTTTGGCCTCCAAAGCCAAGCATTAGACCATCAGGCCTCTCTGCTTCTATGATAGATTCTACATATTTCGGATTTACTGGAATAGAGTATACCTTGTCTGCAAATCTTGTATCAGTCTGTATGGTTGCAATGTTCGGATTTACAAGAACACTCTTGATTCCTTCTTCCTGGATGGCTTTGAGACATTGGCTACCGGAGTAGTCGAATTGACGGTCATTTTCTGACTTTCGCCTGCTTCTCCGATTTTAATGGCCCCACTGCCAAGAACTAGAATCTTCTTTAACGACTCATCTTTTGGCATTGTCCTCCCCTATGAGTTTCTTGAGCTCTTCAAAAATAAACATGCAATCAAAAGGTCCAGGTGATGCCTCTGGATGAAATTGTACGGCAATTATTTTCTTTTGTTTGTGTTTTATTCCTTCTACTGTTTTATCATCAGCATTTGTAAACCACAATTTGAAATCAGTGTTCTTTAGTGATTCAGGGTCTATACAGTATCCATGGTTCTGGCTTGTCACATAGACTTGGTCATTATCAAGATTTATGCAAGACTTGTTTTGTCCTCGATGGCCATACTTTAGCTTGTATGTACTTGCACCACCTGCAAGTCCCAGTATTTGTGCACCAAGACAAATTCCAAGTGTTGGAATATTTTTTTCAATGGCTTGTTTTGCAGTTGTCATGGTTTCAGCACACTTGATTGGATCACCTGGTCCATTTGAAAATATTATTCCCTTTGGATTGTATGCCATAATTTTTTCAAGTGAATAATTCCATGGAACCTTGATTACCTTATAGCCAAGACTTCGTACATTTCGCAATATGGAATTTTTCACCCCAGTATCAATTACAACAATTGATTCAGATTCAGTGCCAAATGTTTGTGGCTCTTTTATGGATACGGTATCCATGAATTCTTCATCATTGTATTTTTTAGCAGACTCTAGTTTCTTTTTGATTTCTGGAACGTTTATTGGAGTATCAGAGACTACAAGTGCCGCCATCATCACTCCACTTGTTCGAAGTTTTATTGTAAGTTCTCTTGTATCAATTCCTGAAATTCCAGGAATTTTTTCATTGTAGAGCCATTCATCCAAGGTCAGGGAAACATTCCAGTGACTTGCAGTAAGGGATAATTCGTGTACCACAAGGCCTCTGGCTTGGATTATTTCAGACTCGAGATTTTTTCGTATTCCGTCAGGGTCTTTTACAGTTGGATCAGGAACGCCATAGTTTCCAACAAGAGGATAGGTAAGTGTCAGAATCTGCCCGCTGTATGATGGATCGGTTAGTGCCTCTACATACCCAGTCATCCCAGTATTGAATACTGCCTCGCCAAACGCTATGGTAGAATACCCAAAACCCATCCCTTCAAAAACAGTGCCGTCTTCTAAAATCAACACACCAAACTTGTTTGCATGTTTGGCTTTTTTTATTGGAATCCTTGAAACCCTCTGCATGTGGATTTTAATAGAGATTTAAATTTTATGGCGATCTAAAGTTAAAATTTGCATTAGAAAAGATTTAGAAAATAAATCTAGAGTGCCTTGAACTGCTCAGTCCACTTGTAGTATGCTCGGATCATTTCCATACTTACACTTGGCTTTCTTCTTGAAATGATTTCCTTAAAGTCAGCAGTTGTCAATATACGTGGTTGTGATTTTGGCTCTCCCAATACCTCTTCTCCAAAGTTTGGAGAATGGAACAAGTCATTTACAACCATCAACTGTGCAGACTGGCAAATGTCCTTGACATCAGATGCACTATACCCATCTGCCAATTTTGCAAGTTCAAGTGATTTTACCTTGTCATCCTTGTGTAACTGGGATGTATAGAGATCAAAGAGGTTTTCTCTTGCCTCAACAGAGGGTAATGAAACATAGACTCTCTTGGTAAATCTTCTAAGGAACGGCCAGTCAAGACTCCATGGCTTGTTGGTAGCACCAATAACATACAGTTTGAGGTCTTTTCCTTTTCCGTTGATTCCGTCCATCTCAGTTAAGAATTGGTTTTTGACACGAATTTCTCCACCAATCTCACTGTTGCGGTTACCAAGAAGTGAATCTACTTCGTCAATGAATAGTATAACTGGAAGTCCTTCTTTTTCAGCCAAGCCTCTTGCCATCTGGAAAAGTTTTGAAACATTTTTCTCTGCTTCACCCAACCATTTGCTCATCATGGATGCTGCATCCACATTTATGAAATATCCTTCAATCTCATTTGCAGTAGCTGCTGCAATGACTGTCTTTCCACATCCCGGTGGTCCATAAAGCAAGATACCTCTTGGCCATCCAAGTGGGAACAGGTCAGGTCTTTTAGCTGGATATACAATTGATTCTCGTAAAGCGTTTTTAGCATCATCTAGACCAATAACTTCTTCCCAAGTTACATTTGGCTTTTCCTTCATGATTAGTGAGTCTAATTCATTTTTGGTAAGAGATTGTTTTTGTTCTTCAGGTGTTGCCTTTGGATCCACTGCTGGTTCCAATTCTACATTATTCATCTGCAAAGCCTTGATACGGTTTTGATATGCTGCAGTTCTCTCTTGGTATACTCTGTTTAGTTTGTTTTCAGGATAAAGTTGGATTAGTTTAACAAGTGATTCAATGGCTCTCTGATAGTTTGCAATTGCCATTCCACGTGCGCCTTGGGAATCAAGTTTTATTGCTTCCGCAGCAAATTTACTTGCGCTATTTTCTAATTCTTGGGGAGCGAGACTCATAATATCATCAACTATATCTCGACTGCAGTTCTTTCAAGGTAATCACCGGTGTTAACTCGTCTAGAAGAATTTGTTAAATTAATTGCACCAAGATTTTGCTCTGGAATTTGAACCTCAGCATATTGCACCTTTACAGGCTCTGGATTTGGAGCAAGTGTGTCTAAAAGCGATGGAATTTTAAAGTCAGCCATCTCAGTTTGTGACCCTTTTTGAAATACAAGATTTCCAGTCACATCATCATGTAGTGTCTGGATTTGGTTTAGGGCAAATTCTGCAGATACAACCAAGTCTTCAAGTTCGTCTTTCATACCATTAACAGAATTTGCGGCATTCAGTACAATTCCAACAAATTCTTGTAAAAATGCCTTGATCTCCTTCTTGTCTTGATATTTTGTGAGTAAATATTCAGCAGCATGCATGACTTGCCTTATGTCTTTTCAGCTCCTCAACTGAGAGTGTATCAATAAAGACATCATCATTGTCTTTTTGAGATATTTTTAGTTCAACCTTAGAAGAGAGTGTTCTTATTTTGTCTAGATGTCCAGACAAGTCAGATTGGCCATCACTCTTTGTAAAATTAAGCATGTCCCAAACCTTACCAGAAATCTAGATTAGGGAACTGCTTGCACATTTTAGAGTCAGCGATTAATTTAGCTTCATCCAAAAGCCTGCTAGAGACCTCGTTTGCTTTGGCAAAGTCTAGAGTTGTGCTTCCCAAGTGTGCAGCATCAATAATTATTCCACCCAATAGCAGAGATAACTCACCTAGCTGAAAATCCATTGCGGGCATTAATGCCAATAGTTTAGACCGGATTGTTCGAACTACAGATATGGTAGGAGCCAAGACAGTTGGAACATTTCCAAGCCCTACGATACAGTCAAGGCTTCGTCTTATCTGTCTGAGTGATTCTACAGTATAGGAGAGTTCTTGTTCATATTTGACTTGTTTTTCAAGTGTGGCAAGTGATGTACAGTCATTATCAAGTCGTTTGTACAGGTCTAGATTATTTTGATTTACATCGTGTCTGTGCTGTGTAAGAATATCAAGTAGGCCATCTACAATCTCTGTTGCATAGTCAATTCTTGGCTTTATTGTACTTGCACGTACAAGTTGGCTTTTGCTTTCATTTTCAATTACCCATTTTGATTGATTTATCATCCCAGCATGAAACCTGACTTTGTACTTATACGGTCCTTGTTACATCAAATAGTGTCACCATGGTAACACAAGCGGCAGATACAGCTTAGTATTTTTTGGAATCTTTGTTCAATGAATTTAGCTATTCAGCTTACCTTTCAACTTGATAATTCCACTCATGGTCAAAGGTCAAGATCTAGCTGTAAGCCTCGAAGAGTTTGGGCTGAGCAAATACGAAGCCCAGGCCTATGTCACACTAATCACAAAAGGTACGATTTCCGCAGGCGAGCTTGCCTACTATTCCAATCTGCCAAGAACCAAGGTATATCCAACACTGCTAAAACTTGAGCGAAAAAAAATAGCAATAATATCAAAAAGCAAGCCAATCATGTGTACTGCCATTGCACCAGAGGATGCTTTTGATGAAATTATCCAAGAGCAGATTAATCGAGTAAACGCCATGAACAGTTTGATTACAAAATTAAAACAACTAAGTGAAGATAGCAAGAAAGCAAGAGGTTCAGAAGAGCAGCGATATTTCCATTTGGCTGCAAATTATGTATTCAAACAATTAGAAACCATGGTGGAAGGCTCCAAGACATCAATACATGTTGTGATTGATTCTTGGGGACTCAATCTATTATCACAATGCAAAGAAGTTCTCTTGCATGCCATGCGAAAAGATATTGACATCAAGATAGTAATTCCTACAATCCTTGTAGGGTCTGAAACATTTCATGGACTACCAGCCGGAATCAAGATTAGAACATCAGATATTGCACAAAATATTTTCATTTTCGACGATTCTGAGATTCTCATGATAAATGGGAATAATGGAAAAGGTGCAATATTTCATTCAAATGACGTACTTGGTACAAACCAAATCAAGTCATTTGATCAGATATGGAAAAATGGAATCAAGATAAGCAATCTGGGAGACATGACAAAAAGTGATGCTCAAGAGGCGCTAAAGGCAATCCAGGTGATAACACAAAATGGATTAGGATATGTTTTGAATTCCATGATAAACTCAAAGAACAAGGCAGTTGATATTTTGAATTTCTTGAATAAAAACGGAATTGATGTAGAATCAAAAACACTTGATGAAATAATATCTCTTGTAGATTCCACACTTGACATAACATGTTCTGGTCACCTACGTTACGAACCTAATGCAAATCACTTTGTAATAGAATCCAAGCTCAACAGTGGTCATTCCATTCCATGGGCATTATTACTTGAAGGATACTTGAACAAAAAAGGAATTAAGACCAAGATGATTTACAATGATCATGTACACAGCGGTGAACGAATCCACATCAAGGTGGATTCCAAAATCAGTGTAAGTACATAGACAATAGAAATCAGATTCACACTTCATAGGACACATACCTATATAGCAGACCTACATAGATTATGAAAATATGACCAGCACAACAGTCAAAGCATTAATCGCTACAACCCTGTTTGCTCTAATTGCTACAGTGTTAGTGTCAAGTACACCAGCATATGCAATTAATGGACACGGTGTGTCATATGGTCCTGAATTCGGTGGAGGAAAACTTGTGCAATATTCAAACGGTCTTATGATCAACGGAAAATCAATAGACATATCGAAATATTCACAAAAAATTTCAACTCAGAGCCTATACATAAATGACACTTCAACCGTTAGTTTGAAGATCTATCACCATGATGGCCCACAAAACATCCAGCATGTGATAATATTCATGAACCTAATGGGTAACAATCCACAATCGTACCAGAGCAACACAAGAATAGAATTCGATAAAACAAATGGCGTATCTGTAGTAGATCCAAATAACGTATTCAGAAGCGTAACTGCAAAAGCTACCTATGATACAAATTACATGTACCTCAACTTCAAGATAGTTGCAAAAAGCCCAATGAGCACAACTGACTTGATAGTAAGAGCATGGGACAAAAACTTGTCATCATCACAAGTAGTAGTACTCAACGCAGTTAAAATTGGATACATGCCAGCAACATTTTCTAGCATGGCCCAATAAACGGCAAAATACAGATAAATCATTTTTATTTTTATATTTTCAGCGATTGTACCTTTATAATATGATGTAGTCCACTCCACCCTTGAATGTCGTTATCAACTGATTTTAATCCAAAAAAAATAGAGGAGGAAGTAAAGAGCAGCCTGACAGGAATTGATCTAGAGAAATTAATTTTCGAATCAAAAAACAAGACCAAGAGAACCGCATTCATAGAAGGACCTCCCACCATGAACGGAATTCCACATGCTGGACACCTTCGAGGAAGAATAATGAAGGATTTATGGTACAGATACATGACGCTGCGTGGCTACAAGGTAATCTTCAATGCAGGATGGGATACACAGGGACTTCCTGTTGAATTACAGGCAGAAAAGGAACTGGGAATTTCAGGAGGCAAGTCCCAAGCTATTGAATCAGTAGGAATTGAAAAAATAGTTGCAGAATGTAAAAAAATTGTTTACAGATTTAATGAAAAATGGGTTGCACTTGACAAAGTTCTTGGCATGTCATTTAACCAACAAAAGGCATACTGGACATACAAGGACCAATACATTGAGCGAGAGTGGAAATATCTCAAAAAGCTCTCGAGCTTGGAATTTTATCAGAATCATACAAGGTAGTCGCATATTGTCCCAGTTGCCAGACATCACTGAGTCATGTCGAAGTAACTCAAGGATATGATACCGTAGTAGACCCGTCGCTTTACTATAAAGTCAAACTAGATGATGAAGATCTTTACCTGATTGTTTGGACCACAATGCCATTTACTTTGGTTACAGATACCATGGTGGGCCTTAACCCAGATGAAAATTATGTCCATGTCAAAGTCGAAGCTGAAACATGGCTTGTTGGAGAAAAAAGATTAGAGGAGTTTATGAAAGAGGCAAAGATTGAACAGTATACTGTAACCAAGACCGTAAAAGGATCCACACTTGAAGGGAAAAAATACATCCATCCATTATTGTCAGAGATTTCAGGATTAGAAGAGCATTCAAAATCCCCCAAGTTCCACATTGCAGTTGCAGAAAATTTTGTTGATATCCAAACAGGAAGTGGTTTGGTTCATCTCTCCCCAGCTAATGGAGAAGAGGATTTTGAAATTGCATCAAAGAGAGCAATACCAATTTTTAATCCAATAAATGATGAAGCTAAATTTACAGAACAAGCCGGAGTATATGCGGGATTATTTGTAAGAGATGCTGATGAAAAAATAGTCAATTCACTAAAGGAAAAAGGTGCCCTAGTCAGAATTGGCAAAATTAAACACCAATATCCATTGTGCTGGAGATCACAGCACAAGTTACTCTGGCTTGCAAGAAGGGGATTTTTCTATTTTCTTGACAGACTAGGAGACAAGGCAGTACAAGCTGCAGAGAGTGTAGAATATTTCTACGAGCCTCCAAAAAACAGGTTTTTGGAGATAATCAAAGACAAGCACCCTTGGTGTATCTCAAGAGAACGTATCTGGGGATGTCCCTTGCCCATGTGGAATTGCAAAAACTGCAAGCACACCAAGTGGTTCTTCTCAAGAGAGGAGATTGTAAAATCAGCATCTGATCTTCCAGATGGACCAGACTTTGAGCTGCACAGACCATGGATAGATAACGTATCAATAAAATGCGAAAAGTGTGGAAACAAGATGGAGCGAGAACAGTTTGTCTTGGATACATGGCATAATAGTGGTGCTGCACCCTATGCTTCACTTTCAGATGAAGAATACAAGGATAACATTCCAGCGCTGTTTCTGACAGAAGGAATTGACCAGACAAGAGGATGGGCATACACACTATTAATTGAAAATGTAATTTTCAACAATGCGCCAATTCCACCATTCAAGTCATTTTTGTTCCAGGGTCACGTACTTGACAAAAATGGCAACAAGATGAGTAAGAGTAAAGGAAACGTAATGGATGCAATGGAACTGCTTGGAGAATATTCTGTTGATTTGATAAGATTATACTTTATGTGGAAATCAAGCCCGATTGAGCCAATTAATTTTAGTACAGATGAACTAGTATCAAGACCATACCAGATACTAAGCACTCTGTATCATCTTCATTTGTACTTTAAACAAAATAGTGGATATGACAAGTATGATAAAACACACAACGTACAATGGGCAAAAGAAAAAAATCTCTTAAGAGAGCCAGAGATTTGGATTTTATCAAAACTACAAAAATTAATTTCATCAGTGACAGAATCACAAGACAAGTGCAAATTCCACGAGGCAGCAAGAGCAATAGACGATTATCTGATAAATTCAGTAAGTCAAGTATACATCCCAATCACGCGTGAAGAATTGTGGGCAGAAGATGATTCCCAAAAAGAACGAAGATTTGCAATCTATGCAACACTTTCAAAGATACTAGCAACCCTTGACATATTGCTACACCCAATTTGCCCGTTTACAACCCAGTACCTGTATGGTTCCATGTTTGCAGAAAAAGAAAACATACTGCTAGAAGATCATCCAACATCACAAGATTCTCTTACAAATGATAAAGTCGAGGAAGCATTTGACCTCATGAAAGAGTCAGTCTCGGTATCAGCAGCTGCAAGAATGAAGGGAAAACTCAAGAGAAGATGGCCCCTTGACAAGGCAATAATTTGTGTAGAACCAGGTCAAAAGGAAAAACTAGAATCGCTTTCAGAGTTATTGCGTTCTCAACTCAACGTAGAAAAGTATGAAATCATAGAACTGCAAAAGTCAGAAGGACTAGAACTTGTATCAAATCTATTTCAAAAGGGCATACCAATTATTCCAAAGGTAGAACTTGAAAGAAAGAAGATTGGACCAAAGGCAAAACAAGACATGGGACGGCTGTTGGAAAAGTTTTCGCAGACAGACCCTGCTATGATTGTAGACAATCTTTTGAAAAGTGGCGCACATACATTTGATCTAGGAGACAATAAAATCGAATTATTAAAAGAAGATTTCATTGTAGGGTATTCTGAAAAAGAAGGGTTTGCAATGTCAAACCGTGATTCTCTGATTGTATTTATCAGTACAACTCGAAACCGTGAGATGTTAGCAAAGGGTCTGATAAGAGACATTGCAAGAAGACTACAAGTATTAAGAAAAGAGAGAGGATACACTCCAACTGACATACTAGAATCAGCATACATTTTGGGCCTTGATGAGGAATCATTAGAGATGGCAAAAGAAAAACAATCAGATCTTGCATATCTAGTACGAGTTAAAAAAATAACATTTGAGGACAAGGCCAAAAACTACAAGGAGGAAGATTTGGATGGTCAAAAGATTCGAATCTCAGTTGAGTAGTGCTTCATCCATTGCATTAAATAATAAAAAAATACATGATATCCCATGCCAAAACAGATAACCCTAGACGGTTGGCTCATCTCACATCTTGCCATTTTACTAAAGAAAGCATCTTCACATGTAACAAAAACCAAGACCCCACTAGTACTATACAGAAACACCATGGAAGAGGAGGAAGAGGCATACCAAGAGACAGTTTGTACCATTACAGAAGGGTACATCATAGTGCAGGTAATCACATCTGGAGGCGGAGTAGTTCCAAGCTTTCAGCAGCAATTCGTCTTTACACTAGACGAGTTTCCAAATTGGCTTATGCGAAAAAGCAAAGACCTGTTTCTACAATGTACTGATACACTAGAAGAACAATTCAGATAACACTCACATCAATATTATATCATAAAATTTTGATTTCATGATAATGAGGCTTAAAAATACCTTAATGAAAAACAGACATAGTTTTGAGGGCCGGACCAGGCAAGAGGGTGTCATTTGACACTCGGTACCGACCCCAAAACATTTTCTGTATCATGATACATCGCACCACGAAACCTTAGATGAGGTTGATTTGCTCGTATAATTACATTATGCAGAATGTCGCAGACAGTACTTGATACTAGTAGCAGATTTTGATCGAATCAAAATTCATTGCGTGTGTGACGTCAAACTTTGTTCTATGTTTCTACAACACAACTTGATCCATAGATTGTGTAAAGCCACAACATCAAACAGATTATAAAGACCATAAAAATGAAAAATCACAATGCGTCTACTAGAGTATCAAGCAAAGTCTTTGTTTGCAGACTATGCCATTCCAATTCCAAAGGGATTGACATCGGTAGATATCGTACAAGGTAGAAAAGATGCAGCAGTACTTGGATTTCCATTTGTGATAAAAGCACAGATGGCAGTTGGAGGAAGAGGCAAGGCAGGTGCAATTCAGAAATGCCAAAACGCAGACGAGTTTGAACTAAAATATCCAGATATAATGCAAAAAGTGGTCAAGGGAGAAAAGACCAAAGCAATTTTACTTGAAAAAATGGCAGACATTAAAAAAGAACTCTATCTGTCATTGTTCTTGAATCGAGGCAAGAGATGCTATACAATAATTGCGTCAGGTGAAGGCGGTGTCGAAATTGAATCAGTCAAGAATCAAATAATTCGTGAAGTGGGACTTGGCAATGTTGATGCCAGTACAGCAGAAGAAGTAGGAAAACAGATGGGACTAAAAGACAAGCCATTAACCCAGTTTATTGACATTTTACAAAAATTAGCAAAAATTACAGTAGAAAAAGAAGCCGAGCTTGCAGAGATTAATCCACTTGCAGTATTAGGTGATGATTCAGTTGTAGCTCTTGATGGCAAAGTCATCATAGATGACAATGCAATGTTCAGACATGAGGAATTACGTAAATTCCAAGAAGTCTCTGAACTTGAAGAGAGGGCAGAAAAGAGCGGATTTTCTCTAGTAGAGCTTGATGGAAACATTGCAGTGGTAGGAAATGGTGCAGGGCTGGTCATGTCCACACTAGACATGTTATCAGATAACGGTGGCAAGCCTGCTTGCTTTTTGGATGTTGGAGGTGGTGCAACCACTGAAACAGTATACGAAGCACTTACTTTGATTAGCAAAATGAAAAAGGTGAAAGGAATTCTAGTAAATCTTTATGGTGGAATTGTCAAGACTACAACAGTTGCAACCGCATTTATCAAGGCATATGAAGACAAGATAATTGATCTTCCAGTCTTTGCAAGAATGTCCGGTGCAGAAGCAGACAAGTCAAAGGAAATGCTCAAGGGCTCAAGAACAAAAATGTTTGACACTATTGAAGAAGCAATAAATGCAGCAGTAATTGAGATGAATAAAAATGGTTGATCTTTTCGAATTATTAATTGGCAAAGAGGGCGACAAGGATTACAAGAAAAAGCCCGTCATAGTTCAAGGAATCACAGGCAAGTTTGGCGCATTTCATACACAACAAATGCTAGCATATGGAACAAACATTGTAGCAGGTGTAACGCCAGGTAAGGGAGGACAAAAACATGAAGGAGTTCCAATCTATGAAACAATGAATGAAGCCGTAAGTGCAACAGGTGCCAAGATTTCAATCATATTTGTTCCAGCAAAATTCTTCTTGTCTGCAGCAGTTGAAGCATTAGAATCTGGAATAAAATTACTAATTGCAATACCAGAACATGTCCCAGTAAAAGATGCAATGACAATTGTAGACTTGGCAAAGAAAAAAGATGCAATCGTTGTAGGTCCAAATACTCCAGGAATCATAATCCCAGGAATAATCAAGATAGGAATCATGCCAGCAATGCCTTTCAAAGAAGGAAGAATTGCAGTAATCTCAAGAAGTGGAACTTTGATGTACGAAGTCTCACACAACCTATCCGTTGCAAATTTTGGCCAAAGCATGTGTTTTGGAATCGGCGGAGACCCAATCAACGGTACGCCACTAATTCAGGCATTTGACAATATAAGAAATGGACCAAATATTGACGGAATTGTTGTAGTAGGTGAAATTGGAGGAGATGCAGAAGAGATGCTTGCACAACACATCATTGACACTAAATTTGACAAACCAGTAGTTGCATACATTGCAGGAAGAGCCGCACCAAAAGAAAAGAGGATGGGACATGCAGGTGCAATCGTTTATGGAAATTATGGATCTGCAGAATCAAAAGTGTCCATGTATGCCAAGGCAAATGTACCAGTTGCCAAGAGACCTGCCGAAGTGCCTATGCTTCTTGCAGGAAAGCTCGAAAAAGGTAGAATCAAATAGCAGGAAATTGGAGAAATAGAAAATGCCTATAACAGATCCACTGAAAAAAGCAATAGCACAAAAGGCTAGACTTCACTTTAAAGTCTGTTTTTCATGTGGTGCAAAAAATCCAATTAGTGCATCAAGATGCCGTAAATGCCACAACATCTACCTTAGACTAAAGAACAGAACATTAGGAATTAAAAAGTAATTAACAATCTCCGCCGTATCCACAACTATCATCATCATGTGCCATTTTTAATGGGTTTTTAGCATCATGTTTTGCTTTTTGATAGTGTGCTACATTTAGAATTCTTTCAGCCACAACAGTGTTGGTTACGTGATTTGCATCAAGCCACTTTTCAATCTCGTCAATTTTGTACATGTCACCATTTGAGAGAACTTGAGAAAAGATATCCTTGATGATATCATCTTGTTCTTGACCAAGTGTTCCATTGCAATCAATGGATACAAGACGATTTAGTAAAGAAAGCGACTTTTCTGAGAGCGGCATAAACTACCCAATTGAATATAGTATAAGAATTTTCCAAGATCTCTTGATATATGGGCAACTGTAATATTTTTTAGAAAAGACAAATGTTTGTTATCAATTTTAAAAATTATGATGAGATTGCAACTAGCACAAAGTCATCACGTTTGGCAAAGAGTGCTGCCAAGATTGCAAAAAAACACGGGGTACAAATTGTCGTTTGTCCTCCTCAGCATCTCATGTCAGAGATTACTCATGTTTCATCCAATGTATTTGCACAACATCTTGACAACTCAAAGGCTGGCAGCACAACAGGTTTTGTAGTACCAGAGATTGTAAAAAAATCAAGAATTGCAGGTGCCCTCATAAATCACAGTGAGCATAGAATACCATCAAATGAAATCGAAGACATGGTAATCAGACTCAGAGAACTAGACATGACATCAATTGTCTGCGTACAAGATGTAAATGAGGCATGGATGTATTCAAAATTTAATCCAGATTATATAGCAATAGAACCACCAGAGCTAATAGGTAGCGGCAAGGCAGTCTCCAAAGAAAAACCTGAAGTCATAACAGAAGCAGTCAAGGCAGTAAAGAATGCAAACAACTCTACCCAGTTGCTATGTGGTGCAGGAATTGTTTCAGGAGAAGATGTATCACAAGCATTAAAGCTTGGAGCAAAAGGAATACTTGTTGCAAGCGGTATTGTAAAAGCAAAGGACTGGGAAAAAGCAATAGAAGAGTTTGCATTAGCGTTTACCAAAAAATAATTTCATCTTTTGTTTTAAAGTAGATTGATAAATGCGTATCAAGTCTTTAACACATGGTCTTAGAAAATGACATACTTGAAGAACTAAGAAAGATACGAGAAGCTGTCACACCAAAAGTTACACCACCAACACCAGAACCAAAAGGAGTCATTGCAGAATTCAAAGAATTCATTGGCAAGGCAGGAGTTTTGGGTCTAGCCATTGGTTTCATCATGGGAACCGTAATTGGTAGAGTAGTAACTGCCCTGGTACAAGATCTCATCATGCCAATTCCTAGCGCATTCATAGAAGGAGGAGACTGGAGAACAGCTATTGTCAACATACCAGTAGGAAATGGAATAAAGTTTGGCGTAGGAGACTTTGTTGGAGTTGTGATTGATTTTCTCATAATCTCCATTGTTATCTTTGTGATAGCAAAATTCGGACGAAAAGTAGGCCTGAAATAGCCTTATCTAATTTTTTTATATTTTCATCACAAAGACATGAAGGAGACTTGAAATATTGAATCGCGTCTTTATTTCTCATAATGCTTCCAAGACTTGAATCAATAAAACAGGCAAGGATGAAGATAGGTTTGACTCAGCAGAAACTTGCATCACTCACAGGGGTCAGTACGTCTATGATCAATCAAATTGAATCCGGAAGATGTCAGCCAAGTTATTCCACTGCAAGAAAAATATTTGAAATATTATGGTCTTTAGAAAGCCAATCATCAACCAAGGCAGGAGACATTTGCAGTAAGGAAATTGCAAAACTCAAGGCCCATGATTCACTTCATGATGCAATAAAAAAGATGCAAGAATTGTCAATTAGTCAAATGCCAATCTTTGACGGTAATGACGTAGTAGGTGTGATAACAGAGGATGGCATCGTAAAACACATTTTAGATAGTGATGAGACTGAGCGAAAAAGAATCAAGATATCACAGATAATGGACCCAAGGCCCCCAGTTGTGGATTTTAACACTCCGGTAAAGACACTTGTCTCACTGATAAGATACTCAAAATGTGTCCTGGTGTCAAAGCAAGGTAAGATAGTTGGAATAATTACTGCATCAGATGCACTCAAGCTAGTAGACTAGTGTTTTGGATGAGAGCAGAGCTCTGCCAGTACACCATGCAATGATTTTGGATGCATGAATATTATTTTTGTTCCACGTGAACCAGGTCTGATTTCACCAAGAAATTGTATTCCACATTCCTTCATACGGTCAACCTCTTTTTCAATTCCTTCAGTTTCAAGTGCAATATGATGTAGTCCTTCTCCTTTTGTGGACAAGAATTTCTTGATAGGACTTGTATCCTTTGTAGCCTCCATCAGTTCGATTCTAGAATTATTTAGATGTAAAATTGCAACTCGTACTCCTTCTGATTCTACATTTTCAATTTCAACTTCGTCAACCCCCAAGGCTTGCTTGTATTGTTTTACTGCTTCATCCAAATTATTTACTGCAATTGCAACATGATCTAGTCGCATCTTAGAACGTCTCCTTTGGTTGATAAATTCCAAAGATTTCACGGAATGTATTGCTGATTTCTCCCAAGGTAGCATAGTTATTGACAGCGTCCAAGATAAACGGCATGAGGTTGACATCCTTTTCTGCAGCACTCTTCATTTTCTCTAGTGCATGTTCAACTTTGGTATTGTCACGGGTGCTACGGAGTTCTTTCAGACTTGCCATTTGTTGTGTCTGAATGCTGCCGTCAATCTTCATGATATCTGGTTTGTCTTTAGTTGAATCAGTAAACTTGTTGACACCAACTATTACCCTGTCTCCGCCATCAATTTCCTTCTTTAGGCGATAGGCATTTTGTCTAATCTCAGACTGGAAAAAGCCTCTCTCAATTCCCACAAGTGAGCCTCCCATTCTGTCTATTTTCTTGAGGTACTTGTTTGCCTCGGCTTCTATGGTATCAGTTAGGTTTTCCACATAGTACGAGCCAGCAAGTGGGTCAACTGTCTTTGTAATACCGCTTTCATGTCCCACAATCTGCTGGGTTCGTAATGCAATCTTGACTGCTGCTTCAGTTGGCAAGGCAAGTGCCTCATCTTTAGAGTTGGTATGTAGTGATTGACACCCTCCAAGAACTGCGGCCATTGATTGTACCGCAACACGGACGATATTATTATCAGGCTGCTGAGCTGTAAGGGATTCTCCACTTGTCTGGACATGGAATTTCAACTGGATTGATCTTTTGTCTTTTGCATGGAATCTATCCTTTAGTATCTTGGCATAGATTCTTCTTGCAGCACGGAACTTTGCAATCTCTTCCAAGAATTCACTTGTACAACAGAAGAAGAACGAAAGTCGTGGTGCAAAACTATCAATTTTCAAACCCCTGTCAACACATGTTTCAATGTATTCAATTGCATTTGCAAGTGTGAATGCAACTTCTTGTACTGCATTGCATCCGGCTTCTCTCATGTGATAACCTGATATTGATATCGGATACCATTGTGGAACTTTTTTTGAACAATATTCAATCATGTCACCAATCAATCTCATCGATGGACGCGGTGGATAGATGTACGTGTTTCTTGCAATGTATTCTTTCAAGATATCATTTTGTGTTGTACCACGGAGCTGCTTGCTGTCTACTCCTTGTTTTTCTCCTGTTGCAATGTATAGTGCAAGCAATGTTGATGCAGTAGAATTGATTGTCATCGATGTACTTACTTTATCAAGTGGAATTCCGCCAAAACACTTCATCATGTCTTTTAATGAAGTAATGGACACACCCACCTTGCCCACTTCACCTTCTGCATGGGAATCATCAGCATCATAGCCAATCTGTGTTGGCAAGTCAAATGCCATCGAAAGGCCCGTCTGTCCTCTCTCAAGTAAATATTTGAATCTCTGATTTGTTTGCTCGGCAGTACCAAAACCGGTGTACTGTCTCATTGTCCAGAGTCTGTCTCTGTACATTCCAGGATGTATTCCTCTTGTGTACGGATGTTTTCCTGGCTCTTCTGTTTTGCTTTTTGGTTTTACTTTTGAATCATAGAATCGTTTTACAGTAATATTAGAATCAGTTTTGACGGATTTTACCACCATGTCACACTAGCCCCTTTGATATCTTGTCTGCAGCCTCAAATGGGTCGATTTTTCGGGATTGTACTTTTTTCAAATATGCGGCATATGACTTGCTTGAGTCAAGCATGGTTGTCACTTTATTTTTGACATTATTTAAAACAATATCTCTCAGCTCCAAATCCAGTTTGGAATCCTCCTCTTTTGCCTTGGTCTTTTGCCTTGATTTCATAATTTCTACTAGTTTTTTTGCAAACTCGACAACGCCCTTGTTTGATTTTGCAGACGTCATCATTACAACTGGGTTTTTTTCAGACATGCCAATAAAATCGCGTACAGAGTCAAAGAGTTGGTTAGAGCCAGGCAAGTCACCCTTGTTTATCAGGTAGATATCTCCAATTTCGGTAAGACCTGCCTTTATCGTCTGGATACTATCCCCGGTATTTGGATTAAAGACGACAACTGTAACATCCACAACTTTTTCAATATCAACTTCTGTCTGTCCTGCTCCCACGCTTTCAATGATTATTGGATTAAATCCCGCATATTCCAAGACTCTGATACTGTTGCGAAGTGATGTCGATATAGCACCTGTTGCACCCCTTGACGCCATACTTCGAATGTATGTACCAGAATCTGTAGATTCAGTCATTCGTACCCTGTCCCCAAGTATTGCGCCACCAGTAATGTGACTTGTAGGGTCGATTGCAAGAACAGCAGTCTTGTATCCCAGTTTGTGTAGCTCAAGACTGGTTCGGTTTATCAGAGTACTCTTGCCTGCACCTGCAGGGCCAGTAATACCAATTTTCATAGATTTACCAGAACTTTTGAAGATCTTTTTTATTATAGATTTAGCATCTTTTTCGTTATTTTCAATTATAGATATGGCACGCGCGATTGCCCTTCTGTTTCCTTTCTTTATCTCTGAAACAATATCCATAGAGAGAACACACAAAGAATCAACAATAAATCTTCTTGTTCTGCCAAGTACGATAAAAAGATCCGAGATATCATAAAGCCTGATTGCTAGAAAGATATTATCTGGTCTTCCATTTTATGCCTAAAAATAACAAAATTTGAGATCTAGTACCATCAGATTCTGCACATCACACGGTTCCAGCAAGACTTGCTATCGAAGACTGTCTTTATCAGAATACGACTTTTGTTTTGTATTAAAGATCTTGACATGATCATAAACTCCAAAGGAGAGAAGTATGTACGACCACAAAAACAAAATGTCAACCGGATGTCCTGTATAATAGGAATCATCAAGTGAGAAATATTGAAAGGCAATATCTGCTATTACCTCAATTATTATACCAACTAGCATCAATGCCCAGAGAAAATTTACCTTACCTCCAAAAAATAACATCACTCCAATAAGAGCAGGCATTAGCACAATTGCATCCAATATGGGATATAGTGCTCCCAACACAATAGAGAATTTGTCTTCATCTGAATTATTCTCAAATGCCATGTACAGATTTGGCACCAAGACTGCAATTGCAACCAAGGAAGACGCAATAATCATCTTTCTAGTTATGGCATTTTTGAAAGGCTGTAGATACAGTATTGCAAATATGAAATAGGCAGGATATCCTACAATGTAAAAAAAGTCGGCAATAGAAGGAAAGGGTTTTTGCTGATAAACCAGTTCCAATACCATCCACACTTGTTCTGCAATAAACCACATTGCAGAAAATACCGCAAAAGACACCCATGCTTTTCCATGACTTCCGCTTATTCCTATTTTTTTCACAGAAATTACAGACAAGACAACCAAGATTCCAGGTATCGGAAGAAATATCCAATTGGTAAATACAGTAGCAGTTTCTTTACCAATGAGTTCTGCTGCAAGCATTGCTATTCCAGTAGAAACCAGCGAAAATAGCATGAATTTTTGTGATTTTAATTGTTGTAAAGTATGCAAGATTTAACCACTGATCAACACCATGCTTAGAGTGTTTATTCCATCTTGTGCTCTAAATTTCCCAACAGATAATGAAAAAAATATTTAGGCCCAAATGAAACCAGAAACAAGAATTATGACCATGAAAAAAGCTGTAGAAATGCTAGAAAGACTAGCCAACAACCCAAAAAGAAGAATATCTCAGGAAGCGTTGGCAAAGTTTGAGCAAGATTACAAGGAAGGAAAACCAGATACATTCGACAATTTAGTAAAACTGCTCAAGGATAATGAAACATCAGATCGTGGATACATCCAAGCAATACTTGAAGAACTCCAACCAAAAAAATACACGCAACCAAAAAGACGCGATTCTAGATAAGTCGGAAATAATTTAAGGCAAGTTTTAGGCTAGTCACATTATGAAGTATTGGTACATCTACATAGGACTAGGCATTGCCACTGTAACCATTGGGGCTTTCTTGATTTTTCATTTTGAATCAGAGGGGGCAGAACATAATTACGCCATACCATCGGTGGCAAACTTGCAAACTCCCGCAGATAACACATCTAAAACAGTGGCAGAAAAATCACTTCTAGTAAAGACAATTTTGGCAAGTGGTGATTATCAGTACAAGGGCATATTTTATTCAGGAAACCATGGCGTGACGTTTCTAAATGTGTTCTATCAATCCAACAATAATGTCACAGGACCTCTTATTGTAACAGAGGATAACAGTTCAACTAAAATTCTAAGTGTGGAAATTCAACCAGTTAGACATCACAGGACCAGCTAGGGTTGTACTCCTGCTGCTACGATAGTACCTGGCGCATAGTTTGAAACTGGTGCTACCGACAAGACATCGCAGGACCAGCTAGTGTCAGTCAATTTTGGCGCCTCACTCATGCCTATTTGATAACAATAATTATCATTTCCATATGTCATACATTCTTTGGCAACATTTCCTTCAATTTGTGATTGTGTCAAGGTTAGATTTGCATCCAAAATCGGCATTGTCTCATTATCTACAGATTTCTTGCATTCTACTGAATATTCATAAAATTGCGGATTTGCAGAGTAGCTATACAAGCTCATGGTAGCCACAATTAAAGAGCCTACAGCAATTACAGACACTAGAATATATTTTTGTTTTCGTTTCTTTGTATTTTCAGGTTTCAAATCTAGATTAGACTTTGTATCAATATGCGTTAGTTTTCCACAGTTTGAGCAAAGGATTTTTTCTATCTCAGGTTTTGAAAGTTGTTTATCACATTTGGGGCAATAGTATTTTGTCAAATCATTGTATCCCCCTGACACATTACACTCACAGTAGTATCAAGTAAAATTAGATACTCTACCCCTAGGATCCGCCGACTAACATGTTGATCCACTGTACAATACGGCATTCGTAAATAAAAAGACTTTCTAAAAACCATATTTGTATAATTAAAAATAAAAACAGTTGAAATTATTTTGAATTAAAAAAGGATAATTTTACCAATAAGTTATGATATATGGTAACAATCAGAGATCTTAGGATTTTGAATCTTTTTCAGCTGTTTTTGCAGATTCCTTGAATGCATTTACGTCATTAGATGATGACTTGTTGCAAGTGCAAGATTTTAGTTTTGCAATTAGTTCTTTTAACATGGGTACCGGGAGTTTTGTGTACATATAAGTCAGGAATTATAATGGTATGGTGGATAACCTTAAGTGAAAGTATAACCACCTGAGGTTTAAGAAATGAAGTATGTATCACAGTGGTACAGACAAGTTATGGGCCTGTCACCTAGAAAGAAAAAGGTTCTCCTAGTTTGCCTGTGGTGTATGGCACCTATTGAGATGGGCATCATTACAGGTGCATTTTACCTAGGAAAGAGATTACATCAGAAAAGTGTTGAATTGCCTGCCCAAATTACTCAGTGATTTCCAAATAAAGCCTAATGCGTGAAAAACATTCACAAAGCCTTAGTTTGTGCCTAAAAATCAAGAATGTTATCTCCAAATAAGTACGTCAACAGCAAGTAAAAATTGAATCCCCTTTTTTACTCACAAAAACATGTCGTGTGTCGTAATGTTTTAGGGCTAGATCAAAATACTACAAGTAGTGAAAACTCTAGTTTTTTGTTTTCTAGGTGTTTGCTTACTTGTTATGGCATCACTTCCATCACAAGCATTTGCTAGATCTCTAACTGCCGATGATAAAGAAATAATCACCCTCAAGAATTCAATTGCAAATCATCAACTTGACATTCCAATTACCATTTTTTACATAGACCCTAATGGTCACATTCTGATTGTAGGAATCAATCCGTGTGAATCTCATCATACTACAGCATATTACTTACAACAGTTACATTCTATTTTAGGTAACGTGCCCATAAAAATAGAATACATTTTCTTTACAGGTTCAGATTGTTTTATACCGGATTAATGACCTTTTATGAGTGAAAAATAATAGTTGTCGTAAAACTGAATAACTATATCAAAGAAAAATAACTATGAGTAAATTCTTGCTGTTAATTGCAATAATATCACTTGCATCCATTTTGATAATAATTTCAATATCCATACAAAAAGCATCAGCCGATGATACAAACGATATACAGTGGCACAAAATATATCGGACAGGACCATTTATCGATATGCCTTTTAAACCAACGATAATGACAAATCAAACTTTTATTTTGAAATATGCCATGATAAACGGAACTATAACTAAATTTGATACAGATCATTATGGAGGATTTTCTGCACAAACTCAAAGCGATACCAATACTACGTTGTATTACCAACTTCCACGAAATTTTCCGTATAAGACGGGCGAACAAGGAACTATAGATGAGTGGACGCCCATGTCCTTTATGGACACCCCACCGCCAGGTTCCCCTCCTGATGAGTATGACAAAGTACGGGATTTGGAAATAAGACCCCAACATGATGTATGTTTCTATACTTTTCAAATTCCAATTCCAAGTGGAAATCACAATGTTGAATTTGGGTGGACAAACTTACTAGCAACAGGAGTGCAATATAGAGGAGACCTAGTACCAAATTATTGCATCCCAGAAACAATCTATTCTAACTCTACAGCAATTCCAGAATTTCCATTTGCAAGTCCAATTTTACTGATCAGTTTTGTTTCAGTAATTGTATTTTACAGTATGAAGTTTGACTCTCAAAGATAAGAAAACCATTACAACTAAAGCCTAATACTTGAAAAACATTAACAAAATTTCCAAACTGTGCCTAGATCGACAATAACTTTTCAAATCAATGGTCAAGTTATAAAATTTAGTTTCGAATCCAAAGGTTTGCATCTCAATAATTTTAGTGAAATTCATGTGATTCAAGTATATCGATTAAGACTTGTGAGAATCCGAATAGATTTCAAAGGGTTTGATTCACAGATTAGTTACTTGTTGTTTTCGTGGTTACTGTCGTCGTTTCCGTGATTATTATCGTTGTCTTCGTGATCACCGTGGCCATCATGATTATTCTTGGCATCTGTGATTGCCTCTTCAGCATTCTTCCATGCGTTAGCATAATGTTCTATTCCAGCTGCATAGTGTCCCTTGCTAATCTCATCTGATGCTTTGGTCATCTCTGCCTGTGCTTCTGCAATATCTTGTTTTACATCCTTTGCATTATCGCCAGTAAGGCCATTTGATGCAGTAGTGGCATCTGAGATTGCAGTCTTAGCAAGTTTTTGGTCCACATCAATTAGTGTTGATATGTCATTTTGTAATGTAGCTACAGTTGATGATGACTCTTTCTTTTCTTTAGTTATATCCGTCATATGATCTACTGCTTGCTTTTCATTGTCAAATACCTTATCACCTGTCTTTACAACTAGATGAATGCCATCGGATTGCCAGAGGCTTGTATTAACACTGTCTTGTACTGATTCTATTGCCTGCTTGAGATCCTGTTGGTCATCATGGCCTACAGGCGCAATGGCTTTGAGGCTTGAGATTACACCTTGTTTCTCTTGAAGGAATGTGGATATTGTAACTGTGAATGATGCAGTACCAGTATTACCGTGAGTATCTGTAGAAGTACATGTTACTGTAGTATTACCAACTGGGAATGTTGAACCAGAAGCTGGGTTACATTGAACAGGACCTGCAGCATCATCAGAGTCTGTTGCAGATGGGGTAAATGTTACTACAGCACCGGATGGACCAGTAGCTGGGGTGGTAATTGGTGTTGGGACTGTTACAACAGGTGCTGTTGTGTCCTGTACTGTAACTGTGAATGATGCAGTACCAGTATTACCGTGAGTATCTGTAGAAGTACATGTTACTGTAGTATTACCAACTGGGAATGTTGAACCAGAAGATGGGTTACATTGAACAGGACCTGCAGCATCATCAGAGTCTGTTGCAGATGGGGTAAATGTTACTACAGCACCGGATGGACCAGTAGCTGGGGTGGTAATTGGTGTTGGGACTGTTACAACAGGTGCTGTTGTGTCCTGTACTGTAACTGTGAATGATGCAGTACCAGTATTACCGTGAGTATCTGTAGAAGTACATGTTACTGTAGTATTACCAACTGGGAATGTTGAACCAGAAGCTGGGTTACATTGAACAGGACCTGCAGCATCATCAGAGTCTGTTGCAGATGGGGTAAATGTTACTACAGCACCGGATGGACCAGTAGCTGGGGTGGTAATTGGTGTTGGGACTGTTACAACAGGTGCTGTTGTGTCCTGTACTGTGAATTCTATTTGGGTCTGGATTCTTACAATGTTACTACCGCTGCTTGTATAGATATCAGAGTTTATTGGATCAAATACGATATAGTAAGAATTGCCACTGGGTAATGTGATTGGATTAAGAACAGTATTGGTTGTCGAATCTATCACTGATATTTGGTTGATACCCTGATTTGCCACATAGATGTATCCGTTTGTAGGGTCAAATGTTACACCTGTTGGAGTGTTTCCTCCTAAAGCGATTGTAGAGATTACTGTGTTGGTTGTAGGATCAATGACAGAAACGGTATCACTTCCAGCGTTTGCAAGATATATCTCGCCATTTGTAGAATCATATACTGAACCTCTTGGTGCGCTACCTACTGAGATAGTAGCTGTAATAGTGTTAGTTAATGGATTTATCACAGAGACTGCGTTGGAACCTTGGATTGTCACATAGAGGTTGCCGTTAGTTGGGACAAATGTAAAGTCTTGTGGATGAGTACTAGTTGAGATGGTAGATGTAACAGTGTTAGTTGTAGGATCTATCACAGAGATTGAGTGACTACCTGTGTTGGAAACATAGATCATGCCATTTGTTGGGACAAAGGCTACACCAAAGGGTTGAACACCTACGGAGATTGGAGAACTTACTACTTGGTTATTTGCAGTATTTATCACAGTGACTGTGCCTGAATTATAATTTGCAGTGTAAATGTACCCATTTGCAGAGTCATATGCAAGACCAGTTGGACCGCCTGAATCGGTTATTGTTGAAATTACTGCGTTGGTTGTGCCGCTAATGACTGCTATTGTATTGGTATTTGCATAGTTTGCCTCATAGATGTTGTCATTTGCAGGATCAAAGACAAGTTCTTGAGCAGCACCTACTGGGATTGGAGAACCTGCAACTATGTTTGTGCTATATCCAATCAATCCTTGGTTATCGATTGCTTTAGCAGTAATGGAATGTGCACCAAGTGCAAGTCCATTTGCAGTATAAGACCAGCTTGTTGTTCCTGTGGCAGTCACATATGGTGCACCGTCAATTGATACTTGAACACTTGATATGGTTGAAGATGGTGAAGATGCAGTACCTGTTATTGTTACAGTACTTGATGCGATTGTGGCATCATTGGCAGGTGATGTAACTGATACAACTGGCAACGAAGATGCAAAAGCATTTTGATCATACGATAAACCAAAAATTGTTCCAGCAGACACTGCAACTGCAGAAAAGATCAAAAAGAAAGATAAAACTGATTTCAACTCTTCTCATCTAAAAATGACACTATAAGAATGTTCTATACATAATTTTTATAAAATTATAGATCCTCTAAATTTCCTAAAAATTGGGAAAATTATTTTTTAATTTCTAAAAATGGTCAGTTATTATTTTTTCGAACGAAATATGAAAAGTTATTCACACACACAAAATGTTGTGATGGTGTACAGTATTAAAAAATAGTTGTTCGCCAATTTTTTGATTGTACAAATCTGCTGTTGCAACTAAATCCTTGATTTTTTTGTTTCTTGATTTAATTTCTATGCAAGGATGTTTGCAATATCTAATCTCAAAAACTTTGATTACGAGATCAGGTTTACGATTTTGTTCTTAGCAATATTTTTTGTATAAAATAGCGCCAAAAATCACGATTATAACACCAATAACTACATGTAAGTAAAAACTAATGCCTAATTCCATGTCAAAAACTGCTTTTGTTAGTCCCAATGTGAATACCATACCACCCAAAAAGAGAAGTGTGATAACACCGAGTTTTTTTAACATTATTGAATCAAACTCACTATCATTTTGAAAAGTTATCCATCATACCCTTTTTGTGAGCATATATTAGATGTACCTCGAGACCTTCATTAGAATAAAAAATTGTATTACACTCTTTACAAGTTGGCATGGTAACATTTAGAATAATTTTGATTTAATTCGTTTGATTGAATTGAAGCTAACAAGAGGTTAGAAAATACAAAAATTAATGCTCGAAAAGACTTAACAAATCTTCATTTAAAAATTTAGGAATAAACCTTTTAAAACAGAAAATCTACTTGAAAATACATGTCTCAAAAGGTCCAAACAAAGAGAATCAGGATTCTTGTTTCAAAACTTGGACTAGACGGCCATGATAGAGGGGCACTAGTACTGTGCAGGGCATTTAGAGACGCAGGAATGGAAGTCATCTATTCTGGATTGTTTGCAACACCTGAAAGAATAGCCCAGATAGTCGAAGACGAGGACATCGACGTAGTTGCGCTCAGCCTTCTAAATGGAGCTCATCTTACACTATTTCCGCGAGTTGCAAAGGCAATCAAGGACAAGGGAATAAACGACGTACTGGTAATTGGCGGTGGAGTCATACCAGAAGACGACAAGCCAGACTTGGAAAAATCAGGAGTTTTAGGAAACTTTGGTCCAGGAACCCCGCTTCCATCAATAATTGATTTTATCCAGACAAATCTTTCAAAGACAAAGAAATAATTTTATTCTGTAGAATCAGGCCACATCATCTTTCGCATCTCTTTTCCTACTTTTTCAATTTGATGCATATCAATTTCTTTCATGAACCTATCAAAAGAATTTTTGCCATTTTTTTGGTAATCAGAAATCCATTCTTGGTTGAATGTACCGTCCTGAATCATCTTTAGTGCTTTTTGCATTTTCGCTTTTACGTCTTTATCCATAACCATTGGACCTCGTGTCAGTCCACCATATCTTGCAGTCTCACTTACTCTACGGTACATTCCTGCAATTCCATAGCGCTGGATCATGTCAACTATTAATTTCAATTCATGTAATACCTCAAAGTATGCAATCTCTGGTTGGTATCCTGCTTCAACTAGAGTCTCAAATGCTGTCATGACCATTGATGCAGAACCACCACAAAGATCAACTTGTTCTCCAAACCAGTCAGTCTCCACTTCTTCTTTGAATGTAGTTTCAATTACACCAGCCTTTGTACTTCCCAAGCCTTTTGCAATTCCAAGTGTTCTCTCCCATGCTTTTCCAGTATGGTCTTGATATACTGCAACAATTGATGGGGTGCCAAATCCTTGCTGATATGTTTCACGTACCTTGGAACCTGGACCCTTTGGTGCAATCATGATTACATCCACATCTTTTGGAGCCTCAATCCAACCCCAGTGAATTGCAGCTGCATGAGAAAATGAGAGTGCTTTTCCTGCCTTGAGATTTGGTCCTATCAATTCCTTGTAGACTTTGGACTGGACCATGTCTGGAATTAAAACATGAATGATATCAGCAGCCTGACAGGCTTGAGTAATTGACATTACCTTGTGTCCATCCTGCTGGGCTTTTTTCCAGCTTGGGCCAGACTCTTGCAAACCTACTATAACATTAAGACCAGAATCTTTGAGATTGTTTGACTGGGCATGACCTTGTATTCCATAGCCTAGTACTGCAATTGTTTGATTTTTTATTAGATCTAAATTGACATCTGCATCTTTCCAACTTTTAGCCATACTTGACATTAAAAATCAAGGAAATAAAAACTTACGACTGGACCAAAAACTGCGCCTAGATCATACCAAGGTATAACAAATCCATGACTAGATAGTAATCTCTTTTCCACAGGATACACATTTGACAATTGTTTTCTCAGGAGATGATGATACCATGTCAAACTTTTTTGAACCGCACCCTGGACATATTGGACAGGCTCTAATCTTTTCCACTATATTACCATGGTACCATACCAAGATATTACTTGCGTTAGGGTACTGCCAGAAAATAGAGTTTATCTAAAAGATTTTTCAAGTCATACCAGTTGAGCGGATTTATCAATTTTTCATCAGATGACGAAGATGCAAATCTAGAATATCTGTACAATATTGGACTATCCCATGCAAAGCGAGGTAATCCACGTGATGCAATATTTTATTTTGACAAAATCTTGGAGGTTGAACCAAGTCATTTTGATGCACTTGCAAACAAGGGAAACGCGTTGGGAAAACTTGGAAAATATGATCAGGCAATCACATGTTATGATGTAATCCTAAAAGACAAGCCTGATCACATGGTGTGTTTGTTAAACAAGGGTCTTGCATTGCATTATCTTCGAAGATATGACCAAGCAATCACATGTTATGATATCATTTTATCCCATACACCAGATAGTGCAAGTGTGTTATACCACAAGGCTTGCACCAAATCCCTCCAAAATGACACTGAACAGTCTTTGACACTATTAGAAAAAGCAATACTGCTTGATGCAGAATATGCAACAAAGGCTTCAATGGACAAGGATTTTGATAGCCTTTGCAACGATCCAAGATTCAAGTCCCTTACATCATAGAGCCAATAGAAAAAAATACAGTAACAAAAATCATCAAGTTATGCATGTTGGAATCATAGGTACAGGCCTTCTTGGGAGTGCAATTGCCAGGCGCATTGCATCATCAGAACACAAGGTACATGCATACAATAGAACACGGCAAAAAGCAGAACTCTTAGAAAAATCAGGAATTCAGGTCGAGGATTCTCCCACGGAATTGGCAAAAAAATGTGATATCATCATAACCATACTAAAAGATGTCAAGGCAATTGAGGAAACAGCTTTTGGTAAAAATGGAATCGTTCACGGAAAGCATGATGGACTAGTCATTGCAGACATGAGTACAATCAGTCCAATATCATCAAAAAAGATTGCTAAAGAATTTGCAGACAATGGAATTTCAATGATTGATACTCCAGTTATGGGAGGACCAAGTTTGGCAGAAAAAGGTCAGATGATACTAATGGTTGGAGGCAACAAGGAAACATACCAAAAGTGCAAGCATGTATTGGATCTTATTGGAGAAAAAACATTTCACTTGGGAGAAAACGGTTCAGGGCATGCAATGAAGCTTGCAATGAATTCACAGATAGCAATTCTTGCAATTTCATTATCAGAGGGAATCATACTTGCAAAAAAATCAGGTCTTGACCCACTGACATTTCTTGAGGTTCTAAATTCTACATATTTTAAGACAGGAATGAGCGTGAATAAAGGGCCTAAGATGGCAAAAGGAGAATTTGAGCCAAGTTTCTTTCTTAAAATGATGCAAAAGGATCTTGACGAGATAGATTATACCGCAAAAGAGTTTGATGCAAACATGCCCATGTCAAGACTCGCAAATCAAATCTACCAAAAGGCAATCAATGATGGATTTGGAGAAATAGACTATACAGGAATTCTTGCATATTTAGAAAAATCAAAGTGATATACCATCAAAGCTCTTCGGGTGGTTTTATCTTTCTGAAACTGAAAAAAATTCCAACATCGTATATGATCTTCAACACTCCTCCAACTACAAACGGTGCAGAAAGTGAGAGTGTTGATATTATAATACCAGTAAGTGACGGGCTTACTGCCTGGGATATGTTTCGCGAAGTATTTGTAAAAACTGCGGCATGCACCCTCTCGTTTTCGCCCACTACACCCATGAGATACGATTGTCTTGTTGGAACATCCATCTGAGACAGGCTCATTCTTGCAAAGTATAGAGATATGGCAATAGAAAATGATGGTGCAAACGCCAAAAGTATCAACAAAATATTTGACGGAATGTGCGTAAAGACCATCGTATTTACCAATCCAATTTTTGATGCAATCCTTGTAGAGGCCATGTAAGATATGGCAGTTAACACTCCTGCAATTGCAAATATGTAAGATAACGAAGATAGGTCTGCACCAAATCGTGTGTAAAACCAAAATGAAACAATGCTTTGTATCACAAAACCCCCTCCAAAAGAGTCGACTGCAAAAAGTCCAGACATTTTTGCAATTATACCTCTAGATTTTGGAGTTAGGTTTTTCAGTGATAGACTAGATTTTGGTACGTTTTCTTTAACTTCGATATTTTTAGAAAGTGTCAAGTAAATTGCAAGAACTATTACAGCACAAGATGCATAGACCAAGAAAAGTAATTTGATTGCGTCAATCATACCAATTCCATAGTGTTGCAGTACAGAAGGTAGGCCAGCAAGCATCACTCCAGCAGACATGGCAAAAGTTCCAACTGCATTATATATTGCAAATATTGAATTTCTTTTTTTGATATCACGTACAGTTTGAGGTAGTAGGGCTTGCTCTAGTGACAAAAATGCACCCACTTCAGATCCTGTAACGTTTATCGTTCCAATAAGAGCTGCAATGACAAGGGCCACATAATTGTCTGTTACAAAAAATATTACAGAAGATACAATCATCAATACGGCATAGATTACCAAAGTCTTTCTTCGCCCTATTTTGTCAGCATACGCACTTGAAAAGAGATTAAAAAAAACACTGTTGACAAGTGTAGCAGTAAGGACAATCCCAATCAGTATGTCATTGAATCCGATGAGACTAAGATAGATTGCAAGAATTACACTAAGAAACCCATATGAAAAAGTCCTGACAATTCTTGCCCCAAGCAAGAGTTTGCCATCTCGTGATATCCATTGTAGACTCATTTACCAAGTTTTGCCTTGTTGGCCTCAATCTCAGAGGCTTCTATTTTCTTAAACAGAGGAGAAGATGTACCAATCTTGTGACCTTCTTTTATGGATAAATCAGACATGGAATTCCACGATTGTCCTGACACAGAACCTGTCATGCCAACTTGTTCCCATATCTTTTGTGAAGACTCTGGTAGGAATGGGTAAAGCGATATTGCCAAGCTGCAAACTGCATTTACTGAAATAAACATGCAATTGTTTGAACCCGTGCCACCTTTCCACGGTTCCTTTTTCTGGAAATATTGATTAAAGTGTGCAGAAAACTCAATAATTTTTTTCAGTGCCTTGTCAAGGCTGTTGTCTTTCATTAAAAGTCCAAGCTCACTTGAAAAATTATTTATTTTTTCTTGTGCATCCTTGTCACTTTGATCAAATTCCGTGGTACCCGGTACAACTCCTACCATGCTTTTTTGTGTAAATCCAAGTGCACGGTTTACAAAGTTTCCAATGTTTCCAATTAGTTCAGAATTAATCCTTGATGCAAATTCTTCCCAGTCAAAATTAAGATCATCCTGACTGTAAGGAGTTATCAGTGCAAGATAAAATCTCAGATAATCTGCAGGATATATTCCAAGAAAGTCTTTGAGACCAATGTACCAATTTCGACTCTTTGATATTTTCTTTGACTGGAGCATAAGGTGGCCTCGAGTAGGGATGTAATCAGGCAGTTTGAACTCGTTTCCAATTCCAATCCTCATGGCAGGCAAGAACAGATAGTGATGATATACGATATCTTTTCCAATGAAATGGTAAATATCTGCATCATTCCAGAAACTTTTGCCATCAATCCCCTTGTCATTTAGAAATTTTAACGCAGTTGAGATGTATGCTAAGTGATTGTCAAACCATCCATAGAATACCTGTCCTGTCGGACTGTCAGGTATTGGAACACCCCAGTTCATGTCTCGTGTTATATCCCAGTCAACAAGGCCTTCTTTTATCCAGTTTTGCACATATTTTTTGACATCCCGTTGAAGGTACGAGTCAGCTTCAAGCCATTTGTTTAATTCATCTGTAAAGTTTGTCAGCTTGAAAAAATAGTGTCTTGTCTTTTCCTTTGTGGGTGGATTTTTACATATTGAGCATTTTGGATCTTCAATCTCTTCTGGCACCCTGCCACACTTTTCACACAAGTCAGAATACTGCTCTTCTGCCTTGCAGTATGGGCATCTACCAAGAACATACCTATCAGGCAGGAATTTTTTGTCAGTGGTACAATAAAACTGGATTATTTCCTTTTCGTAAATGTGTCCATTTTCCTGTAATTTTTTAAAGACTTGTTGCACAAAGGATATGTTTTCAGGTGAGCTGGTGCGGTAAAAAAAATCAAATCCAATACCAAATGATGTAAAATCTTCATGGTCTCGCTTGTTCCAGACCTTGACATAATCTTCTGGGGTCTTGTTCTCTTTTTCAGACTGGATAAGAATGGGTGTACCAAAATCATCAGATGCACAGAAATAATATGCTTCAGTCCCATTCATTTTTAGAAATCTTGTAGTGATATCAGCAGGAAGATAAGTAGATGCAACATGCCCAAGATGGATTTCACCATTTGCATATGGTAATGCACTTGTAATGATTGCCTTTTTCATTATCAGAGTAAAGTTTGTGTGTGATTTAAGTCTATGCCCAGCTCTGACCGTATTTTATTTGGGCAGCAGTTGGTGTATCCATGTTTACATTCATTGCCTTGAGTGCATCTATTGCAATCTGGATATCAATCTCTTGTGGAACTGTAATCACATTCTTTCCAATCTTTTTGTGATTCTTTGCAATGTATATCATGGACAGTAATTGATTTGAAAATGATTGTGCCATAACTTCTGGAGGATGGCCTTCTGCTGCAACAAGGTTTGCAATTCTTCCTTTTCCAATAAGATACACTTTTTTGCCATTTTTCAAGACACATTCGTCAAGATGTGGTCTAACTTCTCTTACAGATTTTGATCCAGTCAACAAGAACTTGGCATCAACTTCAACATCAAAGTGACCCACATTACCCATGATTGCACCGCTTCTCATGGTCAAGATGTGTTCTTTTCTAATGATTCCAGTCTGGCCTGTTGCAGTGATAAATATTTCACCAGTCTTTGCGGCTTCTGCCATTGGAGCAACTTCAAAGCCATCCATGTGAGCTTCCAATGCTCGCACAGGATCAATTTCAGTAACACAAACTTTGGCACCCATTCCACGACATCGTGATGCAACACCTCTTCCCACCCAACCATAACCTGCAACAACAATACGTTTTCCTGCAATCAACAGGTTCATGGATCGTAAATAACCATCTATGGTACTCTGACCTGTTCCGTATCGATTATCAAACATGTGTTTTGTATATGCGTCATTTACTGCAATTACTGGATATTTCAATTTCTTTTCTTTTGCAAGTGCCTTTAGTCTTATGACACCTGTTGTAGTTTCTTCAGTTCCGCCCAAGACATTCATTGAAGCAAATTTTTTGTTTCCATGTATCTTGCTGTGGCTGTCAGAACCATCATCTGTTAGAATTTGTGGCTTGTGGCTGAGCATCTGTTCAATGCACCAATCATATTCTTTAGTTGTCTGGCCTGTCCATGCGTATATGTGGATACCATTTTCAGCCAAGAATGCTGCAATGTCATCCTGTGTTGAAAGAGGATTTGCAGCACATGCGCTTACATCGGCACCTAGTTCTTTTGCGGCCATAATCAGGACAGACGTTTCCTTTGTGATATGCAGACATATTCCTATGCGTAAACCCTTGAGCGGCTGGGATTTTTTTAATCTAGATACGGTATTAGTTAGAATTTGCATGTGATCGCGAGCCCATTCATATGACATTTTTCCCTTCTCTGAGAGACTTGGATCCTTTACTTGGCTCACACCAAATCACAATTTTATGGGGTATAAAACAGTATCAGAAATGGCAATCTAAATATGTGATAGATTTAGTTTTACAAAACATGGCGTGGAAGAAGGTAGCAGAAAAAGATGCAGTTGCCCCAGGGAAAGGAAGGGAGTTTGTAGTAGACGGTAAAAGAATTGCAGTGTTCAACCAAGATGGTTTTCATGCACTAGATTCAGTATGTGTTCACCAAGATGGCTCCCTTGCACCAGGCAAACTTGAGGGAGATATAGTAGAGTGTCCACTTCACTTTTGGCACTATAACATCAAGACAGGAGAATTACAAGACTACATCAAAGGTGTAAAGCTGCAGACATACAAAGTTGAAGTAAAAAAAGACGGAATCTACCTAGACGTTTGATAAGTTTAATTTCTTAGGGACATTTTAAAAAACATTGAATCATAAAATCATAGAAGACTTAATCAAGAAAGATTATGATTTAATTCAAAATGACATTGGCAATTTTCTAAAAAACGAGTTGGAAAAAAGAAAGTCAAATGGCCTAGTCTTTGGCTTGAGTGGCGGAATAGATTCTGCAGTCATTGCAGCAATCTGTTCTAAATTTGTGAAAGAAAAATCACTTGCACTAATCATGCCAAATGCAAAGATTACACCAAACAGCGAGACAGAAGATGCAATAAAGATAGTTGATAGTTATTCAATAGAATACAAATTAATCGATATTGGATTCATCCACAAAGAATACTCCAAATACTTGGAATCAAATCCTTTGTCATTTGCAAATCTTGGAGCAAGAATACGTGCAAACATGCTATACTATTATGCAAACGCACGAAACTCTCTTGTACTTGGCTCATCAGACAAGAGCGAATTTCTGATTGGATATTTTACAAAATTTGGAGACGGTGCATCAGACTTGTTGCCAATCGTATCACTATACAAAACCCAGATACGTGAGCTTGCAAAAAATCTAGGATTATCACAAAATATTATTTCTAAACCAAGTGGTCCACATTTATGGGAAGGCCATACAGCTGAGACAGAAATTGGCCTAAACTATGAGGAGATTGATTCAATATTGCATTGTATTATAGACAAAGGTCTTTCAGTTGAAGAGACAACAAAGATTACAGAAATACCAATTTCTGATGTGGACAAGATTTATCGAATGCACAAAAAAAGCGAACATAAAAGAACCATGGCCACTCCATGCATACTGCAAGGATGAAAAATTTGAGAATTTTTGATACTTTATCTGTAACAGAAAAAAATGTAGACACCGCAAACTCGGTGAGAATTTACCTGTGCGGTGTTACAGTATATGACGAGAGTCATATTGGTCATGCCAGAACCATAATAGTATTTGACACACTTCGGAGATATTTGGAATCAAATGGGGCCAGAGTGAATCTTGTACAAAATTTTACAGACGTTGATGACAAAATAATTAATCGTGCAAAAAAAGAAAATATTTCAGCTGATACCATAACCACAAGGTACATAAAAAATTATTTTGATGACTTTGACAAGCTCAATGTAAAAAGAGCAGACTTGTATCCAAAGGCTACAGAACACATAGCAGACATGATTGACCTGATAAAAGGTCTAGTGGATAAGGGATTTGCATATGCATCCAAAAACGGAGTGTATTTTGCAGTTTTAAAATTCAAAGAATATGGAAAACTTTCAAAGAAAAAAACAGATGAATTAATCTCAGGTGCACGAGTTGAAGTCGATGAAACAAAAAATGATCCTCTGGATTTTGCATTGTGGAAATTCTCTGATGAATCTCCCACATGGGATAGTCCATGGGGCAAAGGAAGGCCCGGGTGGCACATAGAGTGCTCTGCAATGAGCCTAAAATATCTTGGAAGTAATTTTGAGATTCACGGAGGAGGACGCGATCTAATATTTCCCCACCATGAAAATGAGATAGCCCAGTCAGAGTCTTTTTCTGGAATCAATTTTGCCAAGATCTGGATGCATGTTGGAATGGTTACAATAAATGGAGAAAAAATGTCAAAATCATTAGGAAATACAAAGTCAATTGATCATGTCATAAAAACATGGGGACCAAACATAGTCAGACTGTTTTGTCTATCAGGCCACTATACAAAACCAATTGATTATTCCGAAGAAATTCTAAAGGAGACCATAATAAAATGGCGCCAAGTAGAAAATTGCTATTTTGAGATGATTTTATCAGATGATTCCCAGACAACAGAGGATTTGGTTCAAGTCAAAAATGCCATCCAAGAATCAAAGACAGAGTTTGACAATGCACTAGATTCTGACTTTAACACGCCACTAGCACTTTCTGCATTCTTCAAACTGGTCAAAAATATCAACCAATTGGCATCATCAGAGAAAATAACCAAAACAATATCAGATGCAATTTATCCAACATTTCAGGAAATGTCATCAACTTTGGGTTTGACACTAGTTCAAATCACAGATGACGAAAAAAATCAAATCTCAAATCTAATCAAGCAGAGAAATGAATTGCGTAATCAGAAAAAATTCCAAGAAGCAGATGCAATACGAAAACAAATTTCGGACATGAACATAACCCTGATTGATCACAAGACCAAAACACTCTGGATGAAACAAGAGAAGATAGGTATAGAAAACTAGGATTTTTTGGTTTTCGCGCTAACTAACGATACAACATCCCTATCTCGTAGCTGATAATTCACAGGAAGTCGCACTCCATATCGTACATCTTTTGCATAGAGCAAACCCTTTGTAAGATCTGTGTGTATCTCTTTTGCAAGATCTTCTATTGTTGCACCATCTTTGAGCAAAAGCAAGTCAGGAAGAATCATTCCCTTTTTGTCAGACAGTTTTTCAGGATTTGCTACTGGGTATATGGAATTCATCTTTAGTAACTTGAATACTGTCACATTGATTGCAAACTGGACACCTGTTCTCATGTATTCTCCCAATATTCCCTGCGTGATAAAATCAAGGGCTTCTAGTTGTTTTTTAGTAAGCTGTTCTTTGTGCAAAATATCAAACTGCTCTGATCCTGGAACATATTTGATAAGACCTTTTTTCTCAGCCTTTCGTAGTGAGAGCTCACTATCTGTACTTGCCGGAATCACTATGGTGTCAACATATTTTTCTCGTAGTCTGTCAAAGTTTTTTTCCGCGCCAGGAACATCAACCTTGTTTGCAACAATAAGTGTGGGTTTTGATATCTTTCTCAAATATGCCGCAAATTTTTTACTGTCATGCATGTCAAAGTTTTCAAAGTGTTTATTTTCAAGACCTGTTATCTTTAGTGCCTCCTTGACATGTCCTTCCTTGACACCTATTCCACGAAACACATCAGTTATTGCAACAAGAGGTTCTATCTCAGACTGGACAAGTTTTGATATTTTATCTCGATTGCCTTCCAATAATTTGAGATACCACATGATGAGCTCCTCTTCAATATCAGAAACATCTGCAATAGGGTCACCGCTTCCAACTTCTGCAATTCTTCCTGCAGCATCAATACTTCCAGACACATCAACAACATGCAATATTGCATCAGACTGGGTAGCCACTGAAAGAAACTGATTCCCAAGTCCCTTTCCTGCCCATGCATCTTTTATCAGCCCAGGAAGATCAATTAGCTCAATTGGAATAAATCTCCAGCCATCAGTACATTTTGAGTTTTGAGGATTGTCCTTGACATTAAATTCTGTATGTACACATGGCGTGATTGCATTTCCAAGTGCGCGTTCAGGTTTTTTTGTTGTAAATGGATAAGTTGAGACTTCGCCTCCAGCTAGTGTTGCAGCATTGAAAAAAGTGGTTTTACCAGTATTTGTCTTACCTAAAAGGCCAATCTTTATTGGCATGACCTCATCTGATGTTGCTTGCTATTTATCTTTGCCGCAGATTATTCATCATGACTATGAGAATGAGTGTTACCAGACGAATTTTTTATCTCATCAGTAAACCACTTGATTTGTTTTATCTCATCATCTGTTAGAGTACCATCCCATTTCTCAAGCACGATTTTTAGAATTTGTGATCCATTATACAGCAAACCCCAGTATGGATGGTGTTCAGCAGTTGTAAGAGCAAGTTCTTCAATTTCTTCTAGTCCTGTTTTTGCAAGAGCTAGTCCGCCAGAACGTTCCCCATAGATTCTAATAATATTAGAATCAGGATCAGAATACATTTTTACCAAGACATTTTTCTTTTCAAAGGACTTGACCAAGTCTAAAAGAGATTTGTGAAACGCTTCAAAATCATCAGACATGTCTTAGAATAACCTTTGGTGTTCTGCAAGCATACATCGATTAAAGACCACTAGTGGTATACCTGCTTTTCGTGCAACATCTTCTGCTTCCGGATTATGTATTCCCTCTTGTAACCATATTACATGCGGTTTTATTTTTACAGATTCTTCTACAACTGGCAAGACTTGATCAGAGGGTCGAAAGATATCAACTACATCCACCGTACCAGGAATGTCAAGTAGTGCAGGATAGCATTTTCTTCCAAGAATTTCCGTTGCAGTTGGATTTACAGGAATTACATTAAACCCATTGTCAATCAAATATTTTGGAACATAGTGTGCTGCCTTGTCTGGATTTTTTGACATGCCCACCACTGCTATATTTTTTAGTGCATAAATTTTTCGTATGTCATCATCAGTGTAAGAATCTCTTTCCATGTTTTGCATACGTCATCTTATGGCTTAATGTCTTGCGGAATAACCGATTTATAGGGCAATTTCAATCATGGTATCGTGGAACAAGAACCAAATGATGTGATAGTACTTAGTGCAATAAATCAGGGCGCAAAAAAGTTTGACAAGATCTTAAAAAAGACAAAGATTGACAGTCAGGAATTAAATATTTTACTTGAACGTCTGCAAGAAAAAGGTTTCACGGTAACAATCGAGAAAAAAGGTTGGCTTGGTCCCAAAAAAGAAATCGTTCTCACAGACAAGGGCAATAAAGAATTAGAAGAAAGAAGATTTGAACTACAAAAGAACTGGGATCAAATGGTGACCATGTGGAAGAGCGGGGATAAACAAAAACTTGAACAACACATGGAAGCAAACAAGTCCATCATTCCATCAATGATGTTCATGGGAATAATGGACATGATGATGTTTTCCTCAATGATGGGTTTTATGGGCATGGCAATGACAAGTTTCATACCTGACCAGTACATGGATAGTGGCCATGACATGGGAGGAGGTCAGGATACAGGTGGCCATGATGCAAGTTCAGGACAAGACTTTAGCGGTGGAGACTTTCACGGCGATGGCGGTCCTGGAGACATGGGCGGTTTTGACGTTAATTTCTAAAATTATACCCAGTAAGAATAGAAATTAAAAAACGGTTTTTATTTCCAGTTAATGGAAATTATTTTTTGCTATTTGGATGGCATCTGCATCGAGGATGTCATGTTGGTCATGCCGTTCATTGTACCCATGTTACTATTCATGGTGTTATTGCCATGAAATGTTGATGAGCCTGCAAGTGCAGCCATAACATCTTCTCCATGTGGAGCATCGCCAATTTTACCAGTACTCACTTTTTGTGATCCCCATATTGCATTTATCCAAGCTGTGTGTTCGCCAGGAGCACATATGTGATCACCACAAATTATGCTGTGACCAAAGCTTGCGGTAAATATGGTATCAAATTTAGTACTTGGTGTCAAAGCACTAGCTTGTGGAACAAATACTGTGATGACTGATGTCAAAAGCACAGATGTTGTAAACAAAAGTAATGCTAATTTTTTAGACATGTTTTAGGTTGACGAGCTGGCATATAAAAGAATTATGATAAATTCATTCAGTATGTAAAAATAGATTAGTGGTAAATCCACTGGAATTATTTTGTGCCATTCATGGTGCTTGTTGCCATGTGATTCATGGTATTTTCACCATTGGACGTACTTACAATTTTACCTGCTCTTTGTGACTGCCACAATGTGTTTATCCATTGTGCATGCTCACCTGCTGCGCAAATGTGGTTACCACATACTTTGCTGATACCATGACTTGCGGTTGTAGGTGTATCATCACGTATTGAGAAGTCTCTTTGGATCAAAGCATTTGCTTGTGGTAAGCTAGTTACCAACACAGATGTCATTATAACAGATACAGTAAGCAAGAGTAATGCTATTTTGTTAGACATCGTTTTCGATCCTCTTACGGTATATAAAAGATTTATGAATCAAAGATAAGCGAAAGATCTTCAGATTCATACAATAAAGAAACAGATATCAATAATTCGTAAGATGTGTTTGACATGACAGTGCAAATAGGCACAAAAAGTCCAAATCTCCAAGTATCAGAATGGGTTCAAGGATTACCAACTAATATCGACAAGGAGAAAGACAATGTTATTCTAATTGAAGTGTTTCAGGTCAATTGTCCTGGTTGCTTCATGTATGGAATTCCGCAAGCAATTGATATTTATCAAAAATACAGAAAAGAAGGCGTTACAGTTTTAGGAATTGCAACAGCGTTTGAAGATTTTGATAAAAACACACCAGAAAATTTGAAATTGTTGCTCACAGAAGGCAAGACAATAGGTGAGACTCTAAAAGCACTTGGCCAATATGGCCAGTTGGTTGACGGAAACAAGATTCCATACAAGATTCCATTCCCAGTTGCAATGGACTTGCTCAAAAAAGAAGATGGTCCAATTAGCCAATCCCGGATAGATGAAATCATCCAAGCAAATGTTCCAGGGTATGAATCATACAGTGAAAGTCAAAAATTGGAAATAATTGAACGCGTCAAACAATATCTCAAAAGCAAGGAATATTCTGCATATACCTTTGATGAGTTTGCATTGCGTGGTACACCATCAACGATATTAATTGACAAAAAAGGAATACTACGAGATGTGTCATTTGGAACTAATGATTTGCTAGAAGAGAACATCAAAAAGTTATTGAGTGAATAACTTTCGTTATTTTGGAATGGAAATTCTTTTCACATGTACACGTCTTTTGATGAAACAACCTTTGACAAGATAATCACATTACTCAAATCATACCAGTCAGAATTTGTATCAGGCGAAAAAATTAGCAAGACATTATCATTAAGCAGAGCTGCAGTTTGGAAGAATATCAAAAAACTACAATTGCTTGGATATAAAATAGAATCAAAACCAAAGATGGGTTACAGACTGCATACAAACACCAATCTTCTTTTACCATGGGAAATCTCAGATGGATTACAGACAGACATCATCGGTAGAAAAATATATTATTTTGACAAGATAGATTCAACACAGAATTTTGCACTAGGCCTTGCTCAAAAACCACATGAAAATGGTTCTGTAGTCATAGCACAGAGACAAACTCAAGGAAGAGGTAGACTGAATCGAAAATGGGTTTCACCAAAGGGCGGAATATGGATGTCCATACTTTTGAGACCAAATTTTGAACCATCATATACATCACTATTTCCTATGATCACATCGCTTGCTCTTTCAGTTTCAATTGAAAAGACCTTAAAGATAAAAACAGAACTCAAGTGGCCAAACGACCTCACCATAAAAGGAGAAAAAATTGCAGGCATACTAATTGATGCATCCATAGAATCAAACAAGATAGACTATATCATAATAGGAATAGGAATCAATTTTAAGATCAAGCCTGAGACTGTAACAAAATCAATCAAGAGCAATCAAAGAAACTATGGTATTACAACCTTGATAAAAAAAGATCAAAAAGGAAATCCAGTTGAACTAGTACAACAGTTCTTGCTAGAACTAGAGCAGAGCTACAACAGAGTAGTATCAAATTCCATTGAACAAATCAGAAAAGAATGGACCAGAAGATCATCAACAATTGGAAAAAACATCACTGCAACAACTACCACTGGAATTCTAAAAGGCAAAGCAATTGGAATAGACAAGACAGGGGCATTACTCTTATCAAATAAAGGAAAAGTACAGCGTCTGCTAGCAGGAGATATAACTTACAAAAACTAAAACTTTTGTAAAATGTTACTTGTGAGAGATCAAAATAAGACTGGTACCTATTAGAATCCCTGCCATTATCTCCATCCAGTGCGGAAAGAGCAGTCGTCTCAAAATAGTTTCACCGGCGCCTTGTATCATATGACAATGGTTTGAAATTCGTTATAATAGTGTTTTATCAGTTGTAATTATTAAAACTCAGATAACTTGTTCATTAGATCTGTAAAAAGATCCAAATCATCCACTACCAACATACGCGCATTTTTAATAATTGCAAGATCTTAATTATGTGATGAATGTTTGTTGGGCAAACACTGATAATTTTGATGATGCAGAAATTGTTATTGTTGGAATTCCTGATGAATCAAAGTCTCATGCACTTCGAAAAGGAACATCCGATGCACCACACAAGATAAGAGAGATTTCGTCAATAAGGGATACGTACAAACGTGGAGATGAGACATCTCTTGGCTTGCCACTAGATGGAATTACAAAAAAAGTATATGATTATGGAAACATAGCGCGAAACCAGATTGAAGATACAATAGCCAAGATTGTCTCAAGTTCCAAGATTCCAATATCAATTGGAGGAGATCATTCAATATCAATTGAAATAATTAAATCAGTCTCAAAAAAATATGGGCCCTTGTCTTTGGTATACTTTGATGCACATCCAGATTTTATTAGTTCTATTCGTGGATACTATGGCTCTGTCTTCAATGACGTTTTACCATACATTGATGTGAGTTCAAGTATCCAGATAGGAATTAGAACTCCTGAAAAAGAAGAAATTGACAACATCAAAAAATATGGGCTCAAGGTAATTACTCCATTTGATATCATTAGAGACGGCATACAAAAAACAGAGGAGACAATTCTAAATAAAATAGGTAAGAATGTGTACGTGTCACTTGACATGGATGCAATTGATCCTGCATTTGCACCAGGAGTTTCTGTTCCCGTTCCTTTAGGCCTTGGGAATACCGAAGTAACTTTGCTTCTCAAGTCCATTGCAAAAAGAGGTATACTCGGATTTGACATAATGGAGGTATGTCCCAATTATGACATCAAAGATAGAACATCGCATCTTGCATCAAGAATTATCGGTGAAACAATAGCGTCTACGATATAGCATCACTGCTAATACTTTTAACTGTCCAATAATTGTTAAAAAATAATGTTTTCCCATTTTACACTAGACCAAGCAAACAAAATGCTTCCAAGCATAATAGAAAAATTTAACACTGTACTCAACATGAAAGACCAAGTTGTAAAAATACAATCAGATTTTGAGACAAATCCAAAATACATGGCAAACTTTAAGGATTATATCATAAAAAAACAAGAACTGAATTCTGCAATAACTAATTTTTACAAATCAATTGAAGATCTAGAGGCAACAGGCGTGTCAGTAAAAAGCATTGATCAAGGATTGATGGATTTTCCATCCCTCATGTTCAATGAAGAAATATGGCTTTGCTGGAAACAGGGAGAGACTGAAATAAAATTTTGGCATGGAAAAGATGAGGGATTCAATGGTAGAAAACCCATTGAAAGTGTAGACTTGGAAAAACTACGATAACAACACAAACATATATCAAAATAATCCACATTTTGCAAGAATATCATGCTAAAGGTTTGGCTTCGAGCTATTAGGATACGATTTCTTCTTGCATCAATCATCTCAGTATGTCTTGGTCTTGCAATAAACGGTTGGCAGAACAGAACAATTGATATCGGATTTGCAGCACTTACATTTGTAGGAGTAGCAGCACTGCATGCAAGTGTAGATCTACTCAATGACTATTGGGACTATAAACGACAAATAGATACAGATACCAAAAGAACAAAGTTTAGTGGTGGAACTGGAGTTTTACCAGAAGGGTTACTCCAGCCAAAACAAGTGTATCGTGCAGGAGTACTAATGTTAATACTTGGCTCGGCAGTTGGAGCGTTTTTCATATTTGAAAGAGGAATAACAATTGCAGTAATTCTGGGATTTGCAATTGTTTCCATTTATTTTTATTCAACAAGAATAGTTGATTCCGGCCTAGGCGAAATATTTGTAGCAATAAAAGGTTCCATGATAGTGCTTGGCACATATTTTGTCCAAAGCTCACACATAACGCTAGAGCCAGTCATTGCAGGAATTATTTCAGGTGTACTATCATCAACCGTTCTGTTTGTAAATTCATTTCCTGATTTTGATGCAGACAAGAAACACGGTAGAAAAACACTTGTGATACTACTCGGAAAACAAAAAGCCGCTGCTACAGTATGGGTTTTCCCCATCATCATCTATGGAATCATTGTGACTGCCACCATACTACGAATATTTCCAACAATATCATTAATCACACTTGCAACAATGCCAATGGCAATAAAATATGGAAAATTGTTAAAGAAAAATTATCAAAATGTAGAAGAACTTGTTCCAACAATGCAAGGATTTGTTACATACAGCAGAATAACAGGTGTTCTGTTTGTCATTTCATTTCTAATTTGCATTTTTCTAAAGGTTTCACAGTAGGATTAAATCGTCCAGATTTCAATCTAGACACATGATCTCAGGCTTTGCAACACAAGATGGTACTGCAGGTTTTGCAAAAAGACAATCAAAGGTATCAAAGAATCATTTCAAACAATTTACAGGTCTCACACTATCATCTGTTGGAATTGGAACATATCTTGGCAACCCAGATGATTCAACAGACGGTCTAGTCTCAGCAGCCATAAAAACATCTGTCAAATCAGGCATCAACGTAATTGATACTGCAATCAACTATAGAGCACAAAAAGCAGAAAGATCAGTAGGAAAAGCAATTGCAGAACTGGTACAATCAGGAGATGCAAAAAGAGAAGAGATCTTCATCAGTACAAAAAATGGATATGTTACAAACGATGGAGACATCAATGAAGAGTTTTGGGTCAACATACAGAATACACTTGTAAAACCAGGAGTAATAAAATCAGGAGACATTTCATCAGGATATCATTGTATGACAATACCATATCTGCAAGACCAACTAAATCGTAGCATGCGAAATCTCGGACTTGATTGCATAGACCTCATGTACATACACAACGCTGCAGAAGGCCAGCTTCAAGATATGCCAAAAGAAGAATTTACAAAAAAACTAAAAGATGTTTTTGAATTTTATGAGAATCAAAGAAAGACTGGCACGATAAAATATTATGGAATGGCCACATGGGAATGTTTCAGAGTTCCAGATAATCATGCACAGTATCTTTCAATTTTTGACATTGCAAACATAGCAAAGCAAGTGGGTGGACAAGACAATGGATTTAGGTTCATCCAGTTACCATACAACATGTATCTTGATCAAGCCCTGACTCTAAAAAGCCAAAACTCTAACCAAAATACAATATTAGAATCATGCATACAGCTTGGCATTGGGGTGTTTGCAAGCGTTCCTTTGATGCAAGCCAAATTACTTGCACCAAATGTTTTACCAGAGTTTGGAAATTTGTCAAAGCCATCACATAGAGCAATGCAGTTTGTCAGGTCCACGCCAGGAATTATTTCTCCGCTAGTAGGACAGAAATCACAAGAACATGTACTAGAGAATCTTGAATTTTTAGAAACACCAGTTCTAAATGAGACCGAGTTTTCAGATTTGATAAAAAAATTGTCAGCATGATTACCTAGTTTTTCTTGTTTTTGGGCGCTAAACACCATCGGAAGCATATGGCATATTTTATAAGATCTTGTTTTCCATCACAGCACTGAGAGAGGAAAATTGGAACAAAATACAACCGATAGTGCTTTGCTTGAACGTTTTGAGAAGGAGATATGGAATAAGGTCCCACATTTAGAAAAACCGGGTGGAACAACGGTTGTAAACGCAACACCCATGATTGACATTACTGAGGATTTGAAAGAATGTGCAAAAAAAGAGTTTAGTCTAAATCTAGATGACAAAGATCTTCAAGTTTATGGCAAGTTTGATTCTAACTTGCTAGCAGGTTCTATCAAAGTAAGACCTGCAGTAAACATAATTCATGATGCCATTACCACAGGAAAACTTAGAAGCGGACAGACAATATTTGAAGCAACATCTGGTAACTTTGGCATAGCCCTTGGGCAATTATCAAAAGTAGGACTAGATGTAGTCGCTCTTGTTTCAAGAAAGCTTCAGGAAGGAGTATTTGAAGAATTACGAAATGAAAAGATCCGCATCATAAATTTGGACATGGATATTTGCCCTGCACCAGGAATGAAAGACAGTCCAAATGTTTTGGCAGCAAGAGCAACTGCTGCAAACATTAGATCTCAATTATCTGAACTTGGTTTTGATCCAACAGTTTTTGACAATGCCAGCACTGAGGCACAGACGCTATTAGCTAAACAAGATATCATAAACTTGGCAAAACTTCTTGCAAAGATCTACAATTGTTTTTGCCCAGAACAATATGACAACGAAATGAATGTTGATGTACATAGAAAAGTTACTGCAGCAGAGATAGATCAGCAATTACATGAGAAAGGGCAATCACTAGAAAACTTTAGAATTACATGTACATTTGGTACAGGCGGTACATCCGGCGGCTTGAGCAGATACATGTCTGAGAAATATGGAAAAAAATCCCTACATGTTGTATTTCCACTAGGTGGACAAGACGTTGCTGGAATTAGGACAAAAGATAAAGCATCTGGATTAAAGTTTTATGAGCCTGACCAATATGCAGGACAACACGAAGTAGATTTTGAAGATGCAAAACGCTTGCTAAAGTTTTTTGTAGACAAGGGTCATGACATGGGAGAAAGTAGCGCTCTTGCACTATATGCAGTAATGCAAATGGCAAACTTTGGAGGCTTTGGTGGAAAGTTTGTTGTAATTGTTGCAGATGGCATACAGAAATACAAAAAGAATCTTGCAGACATTGGAAAGAAACAAAACCGCATACAGGTTTCTCCTCAGGAAGCTGCATCAAGCGCAAGTGACTATGACAAAGTAATCTGGATTCATACCCAATACACTCCACGTGAAGAAGGATTGGAATTAATTGCACAAACTCTCGGCATCGATAAAAGCAAGATCTTTGTACCAAAGGCAAGAGATGTGGAAAGAATGTTGGCAACACAGCAAATTCCGGATGAGTTGAACAAAGCTCTTGAAGGTTCTCACAAATCATTACTTGTTTGTATGGCAGGATATACTTCCCTGAATGCTGTCAAAGTACTTGGAGGTAAAGGCATTACAACGGAAAGTTTGACTGGCGGAATATCTGGACTAGCCCAAGGAAAAGGCAAACAGATGCCTGAATTGATACGCGTGGCTACAGAATAAAAAATTGAATTACGTTTAACGCTTTTTGTAAAACCAACTATTTCTGGTGCCATACAATCAACTGCTCACGGATTTGTTGATACTTAGGTGTGATAGAGATACTATTTGTAAAGTTCTGTAAAGCCTTAAAACTAAATCTGACGTATTGGTTGCTGTGACCTCGTGTGGTTGCGGTACAGGAAATTCCTGTATTGAAAAAACATGCAACTGCATGGACAGTAGAATATGTTCATGTGGTTCAAGTTGCAAATGTTCGTACAAGTAAACTAGACTTGTTACAACAATGCAACAAATACTCCGTTTTTCCAACTTTTACTAGCATGGTTCAAGATGTAAGTTTTAAATACAAATGTCAGACGAGTCTCAATATGCCAGTTGATCCAGTATGTGGAATTGAACTAGATGAAAGTCTTGCTCTGGTTCACGAATATGAAGGCAAAAAATATTATTTTTGCTGTCATGGATGCAAGAGAATTTTTACTAGAAAGCCTAACAAATGGAAGAAATCTAAATAGGAAAACTTCCGCACATGCGACAAAAGTGTGAACCTGGTTTTAGAGAATAGCTACAATTAGGACACTTGAAATCAGATGTACCTATAGCGTGAGGCATATCAAAATACTTTCGATATATTTCGTAATAATATAGTGATTCCTTTGAAGATAAAACCACTTTTTCCTGTTCTGCATAATGCTTTGATTTTGAGGCAAAAGCAGAATCAGTGATGATACCATCAAGAAAAGACGTCAGACCACTTGTGCCAGAGCCATCCTGCATGGCGGATTTATCCCGCCAGACAATTGGTGCAGGTAGATCATTTTCAAAGGCTTTACGGAGTATCCATTTTCCATATTTTTGGCCTTTCTCCTCATGCACTTTGAATTCTGCGGGGATTTTTTTTGCATATTCAGATACAGAATCATCTAAAAATGGAGTGTGTAATGTCATCCCAATCGATTTGGATATTGCTCTCGATGGAAAGTGCATTATATTCCATATACGTTCTAGATCTTTTTCCAGTTCCAGTGAAGACATTTTCTTGAAAAAATTATACCCGGCAAAAAGCTCATCTGCTCCATCACCAGTCATAATGGATTGCAATCCACGTTCCTTTACAGCGTTCATTGTAAGATATACAACAATATTGTTTCTGATCTCTATAGGATTAAACACCTCCAGTATCTTGATCGTGTTCTCTACAGCAGAAAGAAGACAATCTACATCAGCGGTTATGATCTCAAGTTTTAGATCATTTAACTTTGCCACAAGTTGTGCATGTACCAAATCTGTAGAGGTAAAATCTTTTGCAATCAGTACAAATGCTCTAGTTTTCTTGTCTACGCATGAAGCAAGAATTGAGCTGTCTAGTCCTCCAGAGAGTGCAATAGAATCACATTTGTGGTTTTGTACAGATTTTGTTACAAGCATCTTGATTTTCTGTAGAATTTCTTGCAATTGACAGATCTTTTTCAACCCTCTAAAATAAGTCATCACGAAAAATATGATTAGGTTTAAATATTTTACAGCAACATTTGCGCATATGCTTCTTCCATCAGAGATAGAAACCAAGACCCTAATACCTGCACTCAGGGCAATACTTGCAAAAAAATTGATAGAAGAACACAAGATACGCGAAGAAGAAGTTTCAAAATTATTAGGAGTAACCCAAGCAGCCATTAGTAATTACGTCAGGGGAACAAGGGGCGATCCAGTTCTGATAAACAAGTTGTTATCCATAAAAGAAGTCTCTGAGATGATAAATGACATATCAAACAATCTTGCCTCAAAGATGGCATATACTCCTGCGAGCCTCTCAAAATTCATAGGCCTTTGCAATTACATCAAGTCAAGTCTATTGATATGTGATATACACCACAAGCTTGAATCAAACATAGATGAAGCAGTCTGCAAAGAATGTGAAAGCATGCTCTTGAAGGGACCTGGCAGTTCCTTCTAGTTTGTTTTTGTTACAGTAATTTTAATAATAGATACAAGTGGTCGATCTTTTTCTTCTTCGCTATCTACAATAATGTCGACAATTTTTGAATTACCCTTCATCATATTTTCAGTCACAATATTTGCAACTGCCACTGCAGTAGGTATTGCCTGACCACGGGCCAAAAGTGTGACTGTCTTGTATTTTACAAGCTCAGATAAAAGATCAAGTGCACATGGTACGATATCTTGTTGGTAAATCGTTATAGTACGACCTTCAGGATGTACAGGATCATTTAACTGGATTTTTTCTACGCCGCTCAACAAAACTCTACCACCACCATTTATGCATTCTATTAAAGTCTTATCGACCAATCATCCATTAGTCAAAAAGATCTATAGGAATATTTTGAAAGTCACCATTTGGTAAAACTCGTCTAATTGTGATTGGGATCACACGTTTTTCAAGTTCAGCATATGCAAGATCAAGTGATGTTGCAACATCTTTTGGTACAGGTATGAAAGGAGGTGCGCCTAGAGACAATTGTAATGCTCTTGCACCAAGTATTCTTGCTTTCTCAAATCTCGTAAGCGTTGGTGGGCCGATCATTATCTTGCCCTTACCAGTCATTTCATACTCTACTATTTCATGTATAGGATCAATGTCAATAATTTCACGAGCATCAATTATTTTTCGTAGTCTTTCTTGTTCTGCAATCTCTTCTGCACTTAACTCCTTTTTACCTTTCTTTCCAGGCTTGACTTCTTCCTCTTCTTCAGATGGAGTTTCAACTGCTTCAACTACTACAGGAGCTATTGGTTCTTCTTCCTCTACTGGCTGAACCTCTTCGGTATCTACACTTACTTCCTCAGGTTCATCCGACATTGAGAGTTGAGATAAAGAAACGTTATATATTCATAATCCTTGTCCTCAAAAATGAGTGCAGGCTCTGTTTCCAAGCTTGATTTTGCGTTATCTTTGAAGGGTAAAACAATTCTCAATTTAGAACTAAAGCGCCACTTGGCCCCAAAAACGGTTGGAGGCATCGCTCGATCAGTTCCAATAGAAGGTAATGCTCACATGATGGGAAATAGTATAGCATACGTAGACACAAACATCAAAACAGGAGGAGAAAAACTCAAAACCCAGTTCAAAAAAGGCGATGTTGCATTTCTTGCTGCAAATAGTTCCATCTGTTTTTTCATCGATGATGTGCTTGGTACAAAGCCAATGACACTAGTTGGAAAGATAACAGAAAATATAGAATCTTTGAAAAGCGTAAAATCCGGAGATATATTTTCAATAACTCAAGCTGGGACGTAAACGTGGTGTCCGCTATAGCCACCAATTCTTTTTACAGCACCTTTCTTGAGCAGAGTCTGCAATAATGCATTCGCTGCGGATACCTTGACATTTGTTTGTCTCGATAATTCCTGAACTGTAAAGACTTTGGCACCCTTGATAAAGTTCATTGCTTGTCCTTCATCAATTATTACAGATATGTTGGTTCGTGGCTTTTGATCTTTTCTGTCTCCCTTCTTCTGTCCGTCCTTCTTTGTAGACTCGGCAGTCTGTGATTTTTCTGCCTGTGCTGGAGATTGTTTCTTGCCGCCACCCATGTGGAATTCTTTCTTCCCCCTATTTATAAACGAACAAAAAATTTAAGAAATTCTAAATACTAGAAAAATGTGCTTTGTATCATGGGCCTTGATGTAATTGAAGAAAAGAACCTAAACGATGTGATAACATATGCTCTTGACTATCCAACAATGGTCATATCAGAGGCAAAGACATGGCCCATCACAAACATGGAAGACTTTGCCACAGGTCTTTACGTCGGACATATAGGCGGGGTATTCTTTGACGGATTTTTGAAGAGAAACAAGAGATTTCTTGATTCTGAAGAATATTCAGACTTTCATGCAACAATAACCAAGAGATCTACTGAAATCAAATTAAAAATTCAGGCTCATTTGCACAAGAAATAACTTTATGCCCTCATCCTGTATATTGTGAGAACTCCAGATGAAATTTTCCCTTGTTGCTGACACATTAGGTTACATGGAAAATACAACAAAAAGACTAGAGCTAACACAGCATCTGGTAGATTTGTTTAAAATCACACCACCTGACATTATATCAAAAGTAATCTATCTCTTGCAGGGAAAATTAAGGCCTGACCACGAGGGTGTAGAGATCGGCATTGCAGAGAAAATTGCAATCAAATCTTTATCAAAATCATCAGGGATATCAATTAAAAAAATAGAAGATGAATACAGAGATGAGGGCGATTTTGGTCAGGTTGCTACAAAGATATTAGAGCAAAAAACCCAGACAACTTTTCTAAGCCAAAACATCACAGTCGAACGAGTTTATGATACACTATACAAAATTGCAGAGCTAAAAGGAGCAAGGTCACAAGATATGAAGATGAAGTACATCTCAAGCCTGCTAAATGATGCAACACCGATAGAGGGTGGGTTTATTGCAAAAATAATAACATCAAATCTCAGATTAGGGATTGCAGACTATACCATACTTGATGCGTTAGCTGTTGCATATACGGGTTCTAAAGAAAATAGACCGGCACTAGAGCACGCGTATAATGTTTGCAGTGATCTTGGCAAGGTGTCCAAGTCCGTTGCAGAAAACGGATTAGAGTCCCTAAAAGATTTTCAAGTTACAATATTTAGCCCGATTCGTCCAATGCTAGCTGAAAGGGTAAAGAGTCCACAAGAGGCACATGAAAAAATGGGTGCAGAGTTTGTATCAGAATACAAGCTCGACGGAGAAAGAGTCCAAGTCCATCGACAAGAAGAAAAAATTATTCTATATTCTCGTAGTCTTGAAAACATTACAAACTATTATCCAGACATTGTAGAAAATATCGGTAAGGCGTTAAAGCCAGACGAGATAATACTAGAGGCAGAAGTTGTTGCAATGAATGACGACACGGGCGAATTTTTACCATTTCAGGAACTAATGCATAGAAGACGCAAGTATAAGATTGCTCAAGCTGTTCAAGAATATCCAATCACAGTAAACTTTTTTGACATTTTAGCAATGGATAAAAAAAGTTGTTTGGACTTGCCATACATCCAAAGAAGAAAATTATTAGAAAAAAATGTGATAGAAGATTCTTTTGCAAAGATAATGCCAATGGTATTTGTAAAAACAGATGGTGAGGTAGAAGATAGTTTGGAAAATGCAATCAATTCAGGATGTGAAGGAATAATGCTAAAACAATTGGATTCACCATATAGAGCAGGTGCAAGGGCAAACAACTGGCTCAAGCTCAAACGAGAGTACAGAAATGAACTTGGTGACAGTATTGATCTAGTAGTAGTAGGAGCATTTTATGGTAGAGGAAGAAGAACTGGAAGATATGGGGCCTTACTTCTATCTGCATATGATGACAAATCAGATACATTTCCCAGCATCTGCAAGGTAGGTACAGGATTTACAGATGAAAGTCTTGACCAGTTCTATCAAATTCTCTCAGATAAAATTACAGTCAGAAAAGATCCGAGAATTCAGAGTGGTCTTGAGGCAGATGTTTGGTTTGAGCCAGAAGTTGTGATAGAGATTGTAGCATCAGAGATAACACTTAGCCCAATCCACAAAGTTGCCATGGATAAGATAAGAAAAGGCAGTGGACTTGCACTCAGATTTCCCAAGTTTACAGGAAAGATAAGATTTGAGAAAACATCAGAGAATGCAACCAATATTGACGAAATAATAACTTTATACAGTAACCAAAAACGCGTTGTCCAAGACGAAAAAATAAGTTAGAGAAAATTTTTCTTTGCAAAGCGTATTTACGCAAGGATTATTCAGCTGCAGACCTAGTTTAAAATCTCTAGATGTATAGCGGAGAACTTGAAGTTCAGGCAAAGAGAAAGGCCTTGGCCGTTTTACAAGACGAAATAAATAGAATTCTCAATGCAGTCAGAGATCTATCAATTCTGCCAGGTTTGATAATCAAGGCAGACAAGTCTGAAATAAAACAACTACTAGAGAGGATAAAAAATACAGAAGATGAAGTAGAAGCTCTTCGTAGAAAGATAACAAGAGAAATTTCAGATGTCGGCGGTCTCATGATGAATAGAGAAAACCTTCTGAACTCGGCATACACAATGGATGAAATTGCAGGGTACATCACAGGCATTGCCTTTAAACTCTCAAACATCAAGGCAGCCACACTCAAAAAAGAAAAACTTGACAAAGATCTCACAGAACTAGTTGAGCTGGCAGTAGACCAGATTCACAAGATAAATGAGATAATTCGAGCCCTTGCAAGCAATAACAGTACAGTGGCAATTGACTTGGCTCATGAAGCACAAAAAATAGAGAGACAAGTAGATGACAAGTACAGGGCATTGAGCATCAGAGTTCTTGATGAAACTGCCACAACAAAAGAACTATTGTTACTCAAAGATGTGGTAGAGGGAATAGAAGAAATGTCAGATAAAGTACTGCAGGTATCAGATTCATTCATTTTGCTGGCTCTGAGCCTATAAAATTTAAGATATTCTTTTTTCCTTTTTTTGACATTTGTAAACACTAAAATCAATTGTGAATACAAGATATTTCATGAAAGGTGAGTTGCTTGAAAACAGAATAATAATTTGGAATATTGCAGACTCTAAAGCACTCTTTGTTGAAGGATATTACGGAAAACCAATAGGTATGGCAAAGCCAAAACCTGAAGATATCAACGTTCCACTCATCTTGGATTTAATTGAGGGGTATTACTTGCAGGAAAAATCGAGGATCAAAGTATACCAGTCAAAAAAACCAGTAGTACAAAAAGATCTGTTAGATATTTGCAGAAAAGAATATCACAACTTTGATAAAAAATATTCGGTCTACAAAGATTTTCGTGACAAGGGATACATTGTAAATCCAGGCATCAAGTTTGGATGCGATTTTGCAGTATATCAAAAGGGACCAGGAATTGATCATGCCCCATACTTGCTTCAAGTGTACAATTCCACAGATACCATATCAGCAACAAGTGTAGTTTTAGCAGGGAGACTTGCAACTACTGTAAGAAAACAATTCATCTTTGCAATTCCAAAAGGCGACAAAGTTGACTGTTTAGCTTTGGATTGGTGGAGAGCCTGATTATTTTTTTATGCTAAGAGCAATTCTATCATAGACTGCAAACAATTCCTTTGTCATGGAAAAATTACTGCTATCCATCCACTTGCCATAAATTCGAATTCCAAATTTTGTTGGCTCTACAACAATTTGTGCATCGTGATATGATAGTTTTGTCATCATGTTGAGTAAAGTGTCATCGGCGTTTAGAGCATCAGCCAAAGAGCCTCCAACCCACTTGACTCCAGTGACTTTTTTAGAAGCAAAGTATCCTTTTGTCTGCAACTTGGACCTAGCAAGAAAACCCTCTTCTGGAATATCACGATGAGATTTTACAATAAAGTGTGCCTGGTACCTATCTTGAGCGCCCCATGAAATTGGATTTAGATCGTGTGTCATTTTCTATCCCTTTTGAATTATCTGCACTACATCAATGTTAGAACCTTTGAGCATGATTGTTCCATGATTTGTTACCATCGAAGGAGTGTGGCTGAAATGTTTTGAGTAATAACTTTCTTTTTCTACTTCATCAGTATCAATCTCTTTTGCTTCTGCATCAATACCAATTTCTTTCAAAGATTGTGAAAACTCTACATTTTTGTTGACAGGGTGAAAAGTGTCAGATTCTGAATCATGCATGATGTGGGTTTTACCCAACCCACAAATAAATATGTCTGTGGAACCTTTTGTGGAATCATGAGATCTAAATATATTTCCAGTCTCCCAGTTTCCATTACAAGCATAATCGAATAAATAGTACAGAACCATCCAAGTGAATGTCGATGCTAAAATTTCAAAATAAGATTATAGTAATTACAGGAAGTGGAACCGGCATAGGAAAGGCGATAGCCATGAAATTTGCAGAAAATGGGGCAAACATCGTCATCCTAGGAAGAAGAAAAGAGCCACTAGAAGAAGCAGCAAAAGAACTAGAGCAAGTGATTTCTTCAGTAAAAAGTAATTCATTTGTAAAAATTTTTCCAGGTGTTGATGTAAGTGATGAAGAGGGAGTCTCAAAGATGTTTGAAGAACTCAAAAAATCACACGGTGCAGTAGATATCGTTGTAAATAATGCAGGAGTATCAGGACCTGTTACTTGTTTTGCAAATGCCCCAATCTCAGAATTTAAGAGTACGGTAGGAATTCATCTCACAGGTACATTCTGGACATCATCTCAGGCAATCAAAACAATGAAGCCCGGTTCTAAAATAGTTACAATATCCACATTCTTTACAGAAGAGCGTCCATATGAGCAAAGACCGTACAGGTTTAGAAGTCCATACACTGCATCTCAAGGAGCAAAGAATAGACTTGCAGAAGCCATGTCATGGGAAATTACTGACAAAAAAATTATATCAATTGCAACAAATCCCGGACCTGTTCATTCTGACAGGATTTACAAAACAGTATATCCAAAAGCAGCTGCGGAATTTATGCGGGTGAGCGGTTTTGAAAACCTCACGCCAGAAGAAGTTGAATCAGTAAACGACGACATACTTCCACTGCTTGGCGAAGATGAAAAAACAGTGAAGGATGGAATTGCAAATGCTGCATCCAAACTTGCAAAATCAAAATCAATCACATCAGAATCAGACATACAAAAACTTGGCAATACCATTTCTGCATTGCTTGCAAAGATACAACAGATTGCAGAAAAAGTTCAGAATAACACAAGCAAGATGATTGCAGACGAACAGTTTTTGACACAACAACAAGTTGCGGAAACAGTCCTTATGTTAAGTGATGATAACATATCACAGATTCTAAACGGTAAAGTGATACCAGGAGACCGTGTATTTTATCCAGTCAAGCCACACATTGCGTGCTCCATACCAGAGGTACAACCAGACTTTAGTTCCAAGATCACAGTATTTGCCCTTGATGCAACTGACGAATCAGATGTAACAAGAGCTGAACATTTAGCACAAAAAATAGAAAATTCCGGAGGAAAGACAGTGATATTGATTTCAAAGACAAGTCCCAAGGTTGCAGAAGAGAGATTGGCAAAATTCCATTCTCATGTCATGGACTTGACAAACCAAGAAAATGTAAAGAGAATGTTAAACACTGCAACAGAAAAAGTTGGACCAATTGGCAACGTAGTATACATGACAGGTAAAGTTCCTCAAGTGGGCAAGCTAGTTGATTTGACAAGAAAAGAGTGGGATGGACTAGTTGACAAGTTCATAAACACTCCAGCAATTTTCATGCAGGAATCACTCGGCATTTTTGTTCCAGGAGGAGCAAAGAATCCGCCACTTTTCAAGGGCAAAGAAGGAAACATGGTAATCATAGGACCAGACATGCCATCAGGCGGTAAGACAACTGGTGCAGATAGGGCAAGAGTAGAGGTATTCAGGGGTGCACTTAGACCATTTGCTACAACGGTAAACCAAGAGTGTAAGTGATGTACTAAAATCAAAACTTCGAATGTATCTAGTGCTTCCTGGAAGCGTCGAGGGTACAGAATCCAACAATGATAACATCATGAAGGCAATCAGTATTTCGCATCTGGAAAATCAGTAAACAACGTAGAAATAATTTACTATCCAGACGAAACAAGATCCTGATGAAAAGGTTTTCAGATCTAAACGTCGGAGATGAATTTTATTCAGAATGTACAATATCTCTTGCAGAACTTGACACATATCTTTTGTTTTCAGGAATTAAAAACATCATTTATGAAAACACGGAATCAAATCAGGAAAAAAAGATGGTCTCAGGTAGAGCCATACTTTCAAAGATGGAAGGAGAATTCACAAGACTTGCCGAAATGTATGGTAACCTTTTGATCTTTTATGGAGTTGATGGAGACCAGAACTGGAACAACAGACAGACAAGATTTCTAAAACCCATCCATACTGGCGACAAACTAAAGATAAAATTTGTAATCTCTGAAAAACGCGAAATTAACGAAGAGTTTGGCTTGATTGGAGTAGATTTCGAGGGAAAAGATAGAGAAGAAAAAACAATAGTAATTTCAAAAAGAAATCTATATCAGATCAAGAAGAACCCGCCAGTCCATCAATGACAAGCTTAGCAGCAGTGATACCAAGTACAGCTATAACAAGTAGCCGAAGTTTTTGCTCATTAACACGTGTAGACAGTCTACTTCCAACAATCCCACCTACAAATGAGCCAATTGAGAGCATCCCAGCTTGAAGATAGTCGGGATGACCAAGTACAGAGTGTACTATCATACCAGATGCTGCTACAAACATTAGAATGAATTGTGATGTTGGAGCAGCAAGTTTCATAGATAATCCAATTGCAACAACCATAAGTGGTACAAAGACAGTACCACCTCCAATTCCAAATAAGCTAGATATTATACCTGCAAAGAAACTTGCACCAACTGTAAGAACCATCATTTGTTTTGAGAGATTGTGTTCTCTTGATTCCATTTTCCTTCTCAGGTAAATGTATACACCAGATGACACCAGTACTGCACCAAACAATAACTTGAACAATGGTACAGAGACATCATCTGATATGTATGCACCAAGTACAGTTCCTGGAATTGCAAAGAGTGCAAGTTTTATCCCAAGTGAATAAACAATTCTTTTTTGCTTGGCATAAGAAACAGTAGACGCAACAGAGTTACTAAATGCTGCAAACAAGCTATCACTGGCAGCAAGCGTTGGAACAAATCCAGAAAATGTTAGAACAGGCACCATTACGAATCCTCCTCCAAGTCCTATCATGGATCCTATCACACCAGCTACAAAACCAAGTGGCAAGAGCCACAAATATTCAAGCAATGATAACACCAAAATCTAATTTCTACAGATTAAAGAGTCACGTCAACCTTCGTAAACCAAGGTGAGTTAATTACTTGGCAACTAAAAGCTTCCATAAATAGCCGCCATCATTGGTAGAAAGCTCAATCTCAAAATGCTTGTTTCCAAGAGATACTGTATGTGTAGTACTGTCAGGTTGTTTTCCATTTACATGAAAGTCGTGTAGTGCATCCATCATGGCAGAGAGAGTTGAATATCCACCAGGGTTTTCCTTGTCCCAGCATTGACATATAGTACTGTTTAGTACAACTCCAAAGACTGTCTTGACAGAATCATAGTCACTCATCGTAGGATCCAACTCGAGTGCTACAACTACAAGACCTGGTACATCAGGTGAGCCCACCATGTCAATATCACCAAGAGGTCCATGTTTGTCTTTGAGTACTGTAGATGTACAATATGTGACAAGTGCCTGCTTTTTTGGATCTGTAATGAAATTACAATATTGTTTGACATCAGTTGCACTGCTCAGCCGAATTGGGTTTGTCATGTTGATGTGATGTAGTGCTAGATCAGATTTTAGATCAGAATTTTCCTCATCGTATGTAAAATCAAGAAATGCAACTTGATTAGAGGTGTCATCACCTTGATTTCCCATTGGAAGAATAAAGTGAATTACCACTATAGCAACTGCAACTGCTACTAGACCAAATATTACCGCATAAAGATACTTTTTTGGCATCACAGGATAATTTTTCTTCAATGCGTTAATAAAGCAATCTAAGAAATCGTCAATCTTAATTAATGCCAAAATGTGTCTTGAGAATATTGCGAATAATACTATCAGGTTTCGGAGTTGTAGGACAGAGCTTTGCAAAACTTTTGCTTTCTAGATCAGAAGACCTGTATGCAAAACACGGTCTAAAGCCAAGAATAGTGGGTGTCTTTGACTCGAAGGGTTCTGCAGCATCTTCGGCTGGACTTGACTTGAACAGATTACTAGAGGTGAAGAAAAAATATGGAAATATACGAAAATACCATAACAAGGAAAAAGATGCAAACGGTCTTGACATGATAAACGGCATGGATGCAGAAGTTTTGATAGAAACCACTCCAAGCAACTACAAGGATGCAGAACCTGGCATGTCACACATTGTAAGTGCTATGAAAAAAGGACTACATGTCATTACAGTAAACAAGGGACCACTTGCACTGGCATTTCCATCACTAATTGAACTTGCAACATACAACCAAGTCCAACTTAAATTCAGTGGAACTGTAGGAGGAGGAACCCCAATCTTAGATTATGCAAAAAATAGCTTGCGAGGAGAAAGAATAGTTTCATTTCAAGGAATACTAAACGGTACTACAAACTATATTCTAACAAACATGGCAACAGGTCTTACATTCAAGGCAGCCCTTGCAGATGCCAAGAAAAAAGGATACGTTGAGGCAGATGAATCACTAGACATCGATGGCTTTGATGCAGCTGCTAAGCTTGTCATACTTGCCAACTGGATAATGGATATGAAAGTTACAATAAAAGACATCAAAAGAACGGGAATCAGAGATGTTTCAACTGGAGATATAAAAAAGGCAGCATCGCAGGGTTGCGCAGTAAAACTGATTGCATCATGTGACAGAGACCTAGTTGTATCGCCACAGGAGGTATCGCTTGATAACCCAATGTGTGTAAATGGTACCCTTAATGCAATAACATTTAGCTCTGAGCATTCCGGTCAGCAGACAATAACAGGTCGTGGTGCAGGAGGTATTGAGACCGCCAGTTCAATTTTAAGAGATTTGTTAGATATCAAACAGGAAATGTCGAGAATTGAAATCGCATAACCTCTCAAAGAGTGACATCTCTGTAATTATTGACAAGATGACCAAACAATGGCATATTGAACTTGGAAAATCAAAGACTTTGATACTTCACGAGATTGATGATAATACCAGTCTGATAACAGGAGACAGCATAACATCAATACAAATTGGAGAGTCGTATCTTCCGTTTCTTTCAGAGACTGCACTGTTAGAAAAATTTCCAAAAGCAATTGTCGATGCAGGTGCAATCAAGTTTGTCTGCAATGGAGCAAATGTAATGCGTCCAGGAATTAAAAAATTTACAGAATTTCAAAAAGATGACATTATCTGCGTAGTAGATGAAGTACACAACAAGTTTCTTGCAGTCGGAAAGGCCTTGGTGTCAAGTGCAGAAATGTCAAACATCGCAAAAGGCGAGGTTGTAAAGAATTTGCATTATATTTCAGACAAGTATTGGGAAGCTGCTAAGACTATCAAAAAGTAAACTAGCTTGCGGTAAATTCTTTTGTTCCGGTCTTGTCTACAACAAGTACATCTATTCCATCACCACTTGCATTATCCCTCATTATTGCAGACTTGATTGATTTTACTGCCAAGTTTACGGCATCCTTTTCGCTCATTTTTGGTTTGAATTCTTGATCCAAGACTCCAAGTGCCATCTCTGCACCAGTACCAACAGAAGCATAATCATCAGGTAAGACTGAACCCAATGGGTCCAATGTGTAAATTACTGAATCGCCATCAACCCCTCCGACTATAACCTGAGTCATAAGAGGATAGTAACGTCGTTCATACATCAAAGTAGACATCATCTTGGCTACTGAGTTTGGAGGAATTTCACGTTTGATTTCCATTTTTCGTATCTTGGTCATGGCGCGCATTTGCATTGCCAAGACTTGCATATCTGCAACCATTCCTGCACAGCATGCACCAACAAAATCAGTAATCTTGAATGTCTTTTTTGTATTCTTGCTTACAACAAAATTTCCATATGAGATTCTTCTCTCACTTGCCATAACTACACCGCCGTCATATGTAATACCGACCGCAGTCACTCCCGGCATGTACATGTAAGCCATGATTGAATTGCAAAATGAGCACAATAAAGGCCTTTCTGTGTAGTTTGCCATAGATCAGTAGGTCAGAGGCAAGAGATCTCCATTTTCAGATTCAAGAAAATATCTTGCAAAAATCTACTGGGATGCAAAATTTCGAATTATTTTGCACATACATTTGGTTGTTTTTTTAAGCAAATCAATTCTTGCAAATTCATTTGGAGAGTGGATTCTAGAAAATATGTAGGTACTCCCTATTGCAATACACGGAGAGTGTAAAAACTTGACAAATGAGAACATGGGTCCCGTTCCTGCAGATGAGACACTAAGAATAGATGTTCCAAAGGCCGCATCTGCTGCCTTTTTTACAGTTCCAACAAAAGGATCAGATAGTGCAGTCCTAGCAGCTGCCTCACCATGAATTAATGTAACACGAATGTCACCAAATCCATTTTGTTTCAAATGATTTTTCAGACGTACTAGTTGTTTTTTTGGATCCATTTTTGGTATTAGTCTAAAATCAATTTTGACTAGAGCCTTTGACGGTAGAACAGTTTTTGCACCAGGACCTTCATAGCCCGATGTGAACCCTGCAATGTTACAGGTTGGTTCTCCTACTAGAGCTTTTTTTATTGCGGTACCTTTTTTGTTTCCAACAAATTTTTTGATTCCATATTCTTTCTTAAATGAAGCCTCATCAAATGGCTCTGATGCGATTATTTTTAGATCATCTCTTGTAAACTTGTCAACTTCCTTGTACCAGTCTTTTATCAACACATTACCATCATTGTCACGCAATGTCTTTAATGCCTCAACAAGCCTCCATGCAGGGTTTTCTATTATCACTGCAAGACTGGAATGTGCGTCACGGATTGATTCGGTTTTTGATAATTCCACATAGAGCAACCCCTTCATTCCAAGACTGATTATGGGTCTATCCTTTTCATCAACATAGCCAAATTCCCATATTACTGCATCACATGATAATTTTTCTTGATATTTTTTTAGATAATCCTCAATGTGTACACTTCCAATCTCTTCTTCACCTTCTATGAAAAATTTAATATTGCATGGAACATCATCTGTTGTTTTTAAAAATGATTCAACTGCTTTTATTCTCGTAATTAGTTCACCCTTGTCATCAGCAGAACCTCTGCCAAATATTTTATTCCCAATGATTTTTCCGCTAAACGGTTTGTCGTCCCATAATTCAACTGGCTCTTCAGGTTGCACATCATAATGATTGTAAAATAATAATGTCTTGTCAGGGTTTTGTTTTGATTTGACTTCACCATATATTGCAGGTGGAACTCCTTTTTTGGTATAAAGTATCTCAGCGTGTATTCCGGATTTTTTCATCATTTTGACAATCAATCTTGAGCACTCTTCTAACCCCAAATTTTTTGCAGAGACACTTGGTTGTCTGATTAGTGTCTGCAGGTCTGAAACAAGATTTGAAAAATTCTTGTCAACATAATTTTCTTGCATGTGTTATTTCACTTTATCAAATGGTTTCATGGAATATGGTATAAAATCCAATAGATCAGTAGCTACAATATGTAACCCATATTTTTTTTGTGCCAGATATCCTGCCTTTCCATTTACAAACACCGCGGCAGATGCTGCCTGAACTGGATCTTTGTTTTTTGCGAACATTGATGCAACAACACCGGACAATACATCACCTGTTCCACCCACAGTCATGGCAGCAATGTTTTTTGGGTTAAGATATGTTTGCTTGCCGTCAGATACAATGTCGGTTGGTCCCTTGAGCAATATAGTTACACCATTTTCTTTTGCATATTTTTCAACCATGCCAGTACGTGGTTTTATAGCATCAGGAGGTAATTCTCCAAATAATCGTTGAAATTCTCCTGCATGAGGAGTAACTATCACCTTTTTGTCTTTAATCTCAGGAAGAATTTCTGGCACAAGTGCACTTGCATCAAGTGACAGTCTAACTGCCCTATCAAGAAGAGAGTGCACTAGAATCTTTAGTGCTTCTCGGTCTTGGATTCCAAGACCCATTCCCATTGTAGCAGAATCAAGATTTTTTGGTATAATTCCAAGTAATTTTTGGACAGAACCGCGAGTAAGTTTTACATCAACTAGAGGTACAACAATCAGATTTGGTGAAAATGCACGTGTTGCCATCACATTGATCTTTGGTACACAAGTATACACCAAATCAGATCCTGCACGCAGTGCTGCAAGAGATGATAAGATTGGAGCTCCATGATAAAGATAATTTCCGCCAAGGACTAGGATTTTCCCATTATCGCCTTTTCTTGATACAGCCTTGCGTGATGGTATGAAACTTTTAACAAGTTGAGCTTGAAGAATTTTTGCCAACAGTCATTTTATTTTTTAAGAGATGATAAACTTTCGTCTTCAGAGGAATCAATTTCCTCAGATTCAATCTCTGGCTGTTCTACAGGCATCAACACTTTACGTAAACTTGCAGGCGTGATTACCTTTCGTGCAAATGCAACATATGTTGTATGCCCTATTGCTCTAAACGAGTGTCGTGTCTTTCCATCCCTTGCCTCAATTGTTCGTACAATTTGTTCGGTACATTCAATGTCAAAGAAATCATTTTGGCGTAATGCTGCAGCAAGTTTTTCAAGTTGGTTCATGGTAGGACATATTGCAACAAATGCACCGCTTCCCTTTAGCATCTTTCTTGCTTGTGGGACAACCACCCATGGGTCTCCAAGATCAACTATAACCACATCTGCATCTTTTTGTGGCATCTTTTTTGAAGTCTTGAGATCAAGTTTTGTCATGGTGACATATTTTGAGACTCCAGCCTTTTCGATATTCTTTCTTGCAATCGCCATAAAATTTTCTTCTACATCGTATGTGTAAACATGACCCTTTGGTTTGACAATGCTTGCAAGAAAAGTTGTAAACGAGCCACTCCCAGTTCCAATCTCTACTATCTTGTGTCCGCTCTGTAATCCTATTCGAGCTGCAATGTATCCCAAGTCTTTAGGATATACGATCTGCGTGCTACGTTGACTCTTCATTACATAATCATAGATTGTGGGTTCTAGTGCAAAGATTATCTTGCCCTTGTTTGTCTTTAGTGCACTACCAAATGGTTTTCCTATCACTTTTTTGTGGTCTATTATTCCAACATGTGTGTGGAATTTTTGTTTCGGTGCAACTCTCATCAACCACTTTTTACTATCATTATAAAAAAACAACACATTGTCATTTTGCTTTATTTTCTTCAACAATTCAACCTGATCAGGTGTGGATAAATATCTTGACTCTGAAAATTTTCAAGATATCATACTAGATTTTATTTTCTTTATCAGGCTTGGGTTTTCCTTTGAGTATCTTTCCAGATAAAATGGATGCTATCCATAATCCTACTCCAATCCAAACCAGTTCTTTGTGAGGTGTGAACATTCCCAAAGTTGTAGAGACCAAGCCAATCGCTGCAAATATCACAGGGATTGTTGCTTTTTTTGTTGGCAATTACATGTCACATCCTGTCTGGGGCATCAATTCCCAAAAGTTGTAGTGCTTTTGCAAGTGTTTCCTTGAAAGAGTAAACTAGACAAAGCCTTGCATTAACAACATCTTCAGAATCGGCTGTCAAGACTTTGACATGTTCATAGAAAGTATTGAAGGATACCGCAAGTTGATAGCAATATTTGGCAATTATTTTTGGCGAAAGGTTCTTTGCAGAATCTTCCACATGAAGGTCAAACTTGCCAATGATTTTGACCATATCTTTTTCGTATACAGTATCCATAACACCAAGACTTGCATCAAAGTTTGGGCTCTTACCAGCTTTTTCCAATATTCTCATTGCACGTGCACATGCATACTGGATGTAAGGTCCGGTGTCGCCCTCTAGGCTGAGTGATTCTGTCAAATCAAATGTAATTATCTTGTCAAGGTCTTGTTTAATCATAGAATAGCGTAGTGCTCCAATTGCCACTTGTTCAGATATTTTTACAAGACTCATTTCATCAAGTTCTGGATTTCTTTTCTTTGCTTCCTCAAATGTTCGTTCGCTCAAAACGTCAAGCACATAGTCTGCACTAACATAGATTCCTTTCCTACCAGACATTTGTACTGACTTTCCTCCAGTATCTAGATCAAGTGTCTTTGCAGTATCAGGACTAAGTGTAACTGATTCATATCCCAGGTGGATGTATGAACCTGGTTTTGATTTAAAATCAGACATTATCTTTGTGATAATATTCTGAAGTCTTGACTGTCTTGAATCAATAACGGTTATGACACGATCCCCTGCAAAATGCATCTTGGTGTCTTTGGAGTCAAGTATTGTTTGCCACAAGACACGTCCTGTCTTTTGTACTGTATAATGTTTGTAATAAAATGGGTCTTCTAAAATTCCAAGTTTCCATGCTGCATATGGTATGTCTTTTGCAATGTATGTGGCAGTTCCATTGCTTCGAACCAAGACCTTGTCTTCTTCAGATTCTGCCTTGATTACCCAGCATCCAGCATTTTTTCCTTCTTGCTCTAGCTCTGTTATTCCCATTGATTTCATCTTTTCAAATGCAACTTGCCACAATTTAGAGCGAACAATCTGAGACTCGAAATTTAGACAATCATATGTGACTCCAAGACGCCAACATGTCTTGAGTTGCTCTTCAAGAACCCGTCTTGTTATCTCATCTCCAAACTTTGCAAGCTCTGATGTTCCCTCTTCTAATTCCTGCAATACATGTGATCGGAGTTCCACAAGAGACTTGTCTGTCTCATATCTTTCAGTAATTTTTACATAGACTACATCACCACAATAGTGATCAAACTTTTGGCTCTCTGGCGGTTTATCAGAATATCCTCCATACTTGAAACCAACTATAATATCTGCAACCTGAAGCCCAGAGTCATCCACATAATTTAGAACACTTGTATCATACGATGCCTTGTGTAAAATTCTGGCAATAGTATCTCCAATTATGATGTTCCTAACATGCCCAATATGTAATGCCTTGTTTGGATTTACACTAGTATGCTCTATTACCATCTTGGAATTTTTTCCAAGATCAACTGAACCATAATTGGAGTGAAGTGAAGAATGGATTACCTGCGGTACAAGAAGCGAATAGTTTGCTACAAAATTAAGATATCCAGATGCATGTGCAGAGACCTCGGAAACATATTCACCGAGATTTTTTTTGTATTCATCGGCAAGTGATTGTGATACATCAAGTGGTCGTTTCTTTAGTGCTTTTGCAAGTAAAAATCCGACATTACAACTTACATCTCCAAACTCTGGCCGTGATGCCTCCGATACGTCAAACTCGGTTTCAGGATAACCAAGTGCATTGCATGCTTTTTTTACACCAAGTCTAATTTCATCATATACTAGTCGTAATGTCATGGAATCATCATTCTACCAACAATTGTAACTGTACTGCTTCTAATGCTTCAATCATGCCATCACCCTCATGCCCTGAAACTGACATGGTTGCCTGAGATTGGACATCTTTAGGGGCGTTTCCAAGTGCTACACTTGTTCCTGCCAACTTGAAAAGCGGTACATCGGTCTCACTGTCCCCTATTGCAATCACATCTTCTTTTTTTGCAGAAAACATGTTCATTACCTCACGAAATCCATTTGCCTTGTCCACACCTTTTGAATTTATGTGATAAGCATATTGACTATCAGTCAGAGTCACATCAAGATTATTATCAGCAAAAAGCTTCTTGCCAACACTGACATCAAAGTTTCTCTCAAGTACCACCTCAGTTATTCTTGGAAATACGGGTTTCTCTATTGCTTCAGGAATTTTTGTTTTAAGAAATTCAAACGCATCAAGACATTTTTGCTTGTTACCAATTAACTTGTGTTCATTAGGTCCTGAAGTTATTATACCACCATTTTCACCTACTGCAATTCGTGTAGTTCCGCCAAATACTGATAACACATAAGCCTCAATAGAAGATCTTCCTGTCACATAGATTACTTTGTGTCCAAGTTTTACAAGATATCGTAATGCACCAAGTGCATCAAGATCAACTCTTCCTCCTTTATTGTCAGTAATGGTACCATCAATATCTATTGCAAATATCTTGGACTTCATCGAGATCACGTATTATTTGGGTCATAATAACTGCTATCTAAAATAGTTTAATTTCGTAAAACAAGTGTGACAAGAAAAGGCATAGTTAGTGAGATTTTCAGCAAAGCCTTGTACTGTGACAATCCAAATCATATTTTGTAGGATATATCGATCGTAGAACAACAAAGGAAACGACACTTGATGAATTTTTGAAACTGTCGGAAAATTTTGAATTAATCCCTGCAACAAGAATTACATACATCAAAAAAGAAAACAATATTCTATATTCTAAAATATGCATGATCACAGAACCATTTTAAAAAATGAGGTAGTGCTATTAGTGGGTAGATTTTGTTCTAGTTTGTGCTAATTGATTTTCTAAGGCCCATACTTGAAAATCCATTTTTTGTAAAATATGGGTTAATTGGTCTTTTCCTTAATGCAGTATTTGCTTCCATAGTACCATTTCCAATAGTGGTTACATCAACTGCTCTACTCTTGAACGGTCAAAATCCGGCAATGGTTTTTACTGTCTTGTCAATCGGCTCTGTAATAGGCGGAGTTTTTACATATTACATTGGGTATGACGGCGGTAAAGTTTACAAGATTTTAAAGAAAACTCACCGAGAAGAAGAACAGCAAAAAAGTGGAGCATGGATAAACAAGTATGGTTGGAGCATAATTTTTGCTCTGAGTTGGGTTCCAATACTGACCGAAATTGTCACAGTAATTGCAGGAGTGAAAAAGTACAATTTCAAAAAATTTGTCATATCAATGAGTATTGCAAGAGTAGCTAGTGCGTTTGCCATGGTTTATTTTGGAAACATGTTTTTGCAGTCAATCAAGGCATAAAAAAAAATCACGTGTAAACACCAGTAGTAAGATTTTATTCAGCAGAATAGTATCAATTGTGAAGATGGGAATTCCAGAAAAAATCCAGAGCATCAAAGACGAGATGTCAAAGACTCAGATAAACAAGGCAACAGAACATCACGTTGGTCTTCTCAAGGCAAAGCTTGCCAAGCTCAAAAGAGAACAAGAAGATGTAAAATCAAGAATCAAGTGGGAGCTCTGTAGGTTTTGATGTCAAAAGGACTGGTGATGCAACTGTAGTATTCATTGGATTACCAAGTGTTGGAAAATCAACACTGCTCAATAGAATGACTGGTGCAAAATCAACAGTAGGTGCATTCCAGTTTACAACAACAACTGTAGTTCCTGGAATGATGGAACATAGAGGTGCCAAGATTCAGATACTTGATTTACCAGGAATCATCAAGGGTGCGTCAACTGGCAAGGGTCTTGGAAAAAGAGTTTTAGCAGTTGCAAAAAGTGCAGATTTGGTATTGATAATTCTTGACGTGTTCCAGCCATATCATGAAGATGTCATAAGGACTGAGCTTGGAAACATTGGAATTCGACTTGACCAAAAGCCCCCAGATATAGTAATTGAAAAAACAGGAGATGGTGGAATCTCAGTCAGTCAGCAAGTCCCTCTAACAAAGATGCCAATGAATTTGTTAAAAGACATACTTCGATTGTACGGGATGACTAATGGTAGAGTTTTGATTAGAGAAGATGTTGATGCAGACCAAGTAACAGATTTCATCTCAGGTAACAAGTTTTATGTAGAATCCCTTACAATAATGAACAAAATTGATCTTGTGAATCAGGGCTTTGTAAACGAGTTACAAGAAAAATCAAAGTCAAAATTTGTTCCAATTTCTGCAGATTCTGACATCAACATCACCGCACTAAAAGATACCATATTTGAGAAACTAGACTTTATTCGAATTTACATGAGACCAAAAGGCGGCGAAACCGATTTCAAGGAACCATTGATTACAAGAAAGGATTCTACTGTGCTTGACATATGCAACAAGCTCCACCGTGACCTCAAAAAAGATTTCAGATATGCTCTAGTGTGGGGCAAGAGTGTAAAGTTTGGAGGACAGCGAGTCAGCATAAATCATGTGCTAAAAGATGAAGATGTACTCACAATAGTCAAAGCAAAATAGCAAAAACTCTTTTGTGCCAAAAACATTTCTTGTGATACCATGGAAGAAGATGAATACAGATGGTGCAAGAATTGTTTTACAAAAACAAAACAAGAAATTATTTTCATGCCAAACATGGCGACATACAAAAGAAGAAGACAATACAAGTGCACAGAGTGTGGACAAACATCTTGGTTACAAGGAAGAAGACCATCTGCAGAATCAGTTTACTAAATTTTTTATGAAAAAATTAATTTTTTATGAAAAAAATTGTGTCTAATTACTGATGAATTAGTGTAACTTTCTTAAGTTTCACAATAGAAAAACCAGTAATTCAATAATTGGGTAATGGCAAAACGATCAACACGAGCTGTTAAAAAAAGATCAGCTCCTAAGAGAAGATCAGCTGCAAAGCGAAGTGCTCCAAAGCGATCAGCTCCAAAGAGAAGATCTGCTCCTAAGCGAAGTGCTCCAAAGAGAAGATCTGCTGCAAAGCGAAGTGCTCCAAAGCGATCAGCTCCAAAGAGAAGATCTGCTCCTAAGCGAAGTGCTCCAAAGAGTAGATCAACTTCAAGAAAAGCAAAACGAACAGCTTCAAAAAGACGAAGATAAAATTTTAAACAGATTATCGCTTCTCGTAGGCGATAATTTGTAATATTTTAGCTAAACATTTGACCTGGTGGAGATGACGATTTGTTTTTTACTGCATCAGGTTCTACGAAAAATTTTCTTTCATTAGGAATGATAGATAGCTTCAGCGATGCATTGACTGCATAATGTGGAGTGCCGTCAGGATTTTTGTAGTTTGTTGCAATTCCAACCCTATCAAGATCAACTTTTACCTTGACCATGGTTCCATCTTCGAGTTTGAAAGTAACATGTTCGTCTCCAACTCTTTGATGATCCAGCATCTTGAATTCTATTTTTTCTTTTGGTGTACTCATATCATTTGAAAATAGATTTGAGTTATTTGAATATTAGTAAAGAAAACTCATCAGTTTTATTTGCTGTTCTGTTGTCAAAACACTTTTCGAAGATAAAATCTCAAGCAATTGAGTTATCAGCGCACGCTCTTGTTCTGAGAATCCAGTAGGACCCTTGTCACCAGGAGTGCCTGGTGGACCTCTTGGACCTTGTTCTCCAGGAATTCCCTGTTGTCCTTGAGTACCTTGTGGGCCCTTGTCACCAAGTGGACCTTGTTGACCTGTTAATCCCTTGTCTCCTTGTGGACCTTGTACACCCTGTGTACCCTTGTCACCTGGAGGACCTTGTGGACCTTGTGGACCAAGCGGTCCTGGAACTCCTTGAACTCCCGGAGGACCCTTGTCACCAGGAGTGCCTGGTGGACCTGTTGTACCCTTTTCACCTTGTGGACCTTGAATTCCTTGCGGACCAGGAGGACCTGAAGGACCAGATGTACCACGCGGACCTTGTTCGCCTGTTGCACCTGGCAATCCCCTTGGGCCTTTGTCGCCTTGTGGACCTGGAATTCCTGTAAGACCTTTTTCTCCAGCAGGACCTTGTGGACCTTGTGGACCCTTTTCTCCAAGTGGACCTTGTGGACCAGTTAGACCCTTGTCTCCCTGAGTACCTTGTGGACCGGACAATCCCTTGTCACCGATAACACCCACTGGACCTTTCTGACCTTGCTCGCCAGGTGGACCAATGATTCCTTTATCACCTGTTGGTCCTGGAGGACCTGTTGGTCCCTTTTCTCCAAGTGGACCAAGTTCTCCGGTTAATCCCTTGTCACCCTTGTCACCTTTATCGCCTTTATCACCGTGTTCTCCTTTTTCACCTTCATCACCACGTGGGCCCTTGTCACCTTGTGGACCTTTATCACCTGTAATTCCTTTTTCACCAATTGGACCCTTGTCGCCCCTGTCACCCTTGTCACCAGGAGTACCTTGTGGACCTTTTTCGCCATGTGGACCTGGTGGACCCGGTGGACCTTTATCACCTGTAATTCCTTTTTCACCAATTGGACCCTTGTCGCCCCTGTCACCCTTGTCACCAGGAGTACCTTGTGGGCCCTTGTCACCTTTTTCTCCAGCAGTGCCAAGCGGACCTCTTTCACCTTGCATACCCATTGGACCTGGAGGACCAGATACACCAGGCTGTCCCATCGGTCCTGGTTGGCCCATAGGACCTGATGGTCCCATCGGACCAGATGGTCCGCGTGAACCTCTATCACCTGTAAAATGCTCTACGGTTTGTTTTGGTCTTGTATCAGAATCGGATTTCGTATGTTGAGATGTCACAACTGGTTCCGGTGTTGGTTCCACATAATCAGAACTTGTACGCGGAACATCTATTGGAAAACTAGTGTGAGCTGAAGAAAACTGGTCAATTACAACAACCCACACTACCCCCTTATGAAATACAGATGGTGGTAGTGGGTTTTTTGGAGAACCTAAAACTTGGGAAAATTTTTTGTCCTTGACTCTAAGATGAAAGTTATCTTTCCACAAAGCATGAAAACTTCGCTTCTTTACATCATCAGCAGACGGGGAAGCATCACAGAGTGCAATCTGCACCTCAAAGACACCAGACGGGATCTTAAAGGGAGATTCGCCTGAGACCTCTATAGTATTATCTTTTGACGACATATTCTACGTGTAATTCCTAAGTATTTTTGTATTTTCAATATGATATAAAGCCCATTTGTAAATTTTTAGACACTTGAAAATCTGTTTTTTACCTTTCATTACTGCCTGATTTTCAAACTAATCTATTTATCTACGGCTAATCCACATTTTGTTGACCGTGAAGAAACTATTTGGAGACAAAAAAGAAGAACCTACCGAGATAACAAAGCCAGAGGAATCAACCAATACTAAACTGACAGATTCCAACTATAACAGAAACAAACTCTACAAGAAAGGAATTTCCCTTATGGCAGACGAAAGAATGGACGATGCTGCAAGGGCTTTTGAAGACGCATTACGAATCGACCCAAATCACGTTGAATCTCTTTTGAAATTAGGATATACTCGTTTTCACATGAATGACCTGTCAAGTGCAATGGAGGCATACAATAAAGTTCATGAAATCGACGTTACAAATGCAGAAGCCTGGAACTTGAAGGGCCTGATTTACTATAGACAGAAAAATTATGATAAAGCATTAGATAGTGTAGAAAAGGCACTTGATTCAGATTCCATGGACGGAATGTCATGGTACAACAAGGCATGCTATCATTCGTTATTAAATCACATACCAGAATCAATTGAAGCACTAAAACGAGCAATTGAAGTAGATGTCAAAAATGCCAAAAAGGCAGTAAAAGACAAAGACTTTGAAAACATCAGAGTAGATGATGGATATAGAAGAATTATTGAAGTTGTTGTACTAGAATCAGTGAGACAAGGGTATCACAAAGTTGGACAAATTGTCTGGACTACAATGGTTGGCAAGCTCGAAGTAGAAGATGCTGCAAGAAAATTAATCGAAAAGGGATTGTTAATCAAGACAGAGAAAAGTTTGGGGCTGCAAAAAGTTGAAGAATATGAAATTGTTCCAGAACTTGCTGAAAAAATGGGTGTTGAAAAGAAAAGTTTCTTTGGAACTACAAAAAAATCCCATCCAATTGTTATACAAAATCTCAAAGAGATAAACGAGGCAGTCCATGACGCCAAGACATCAATTGAAAAAGGCGATGTGCCAGAGATCATTTCAAAACTTGATGTGTTCATCGAACCATCAAAGAAGGGTGGTCAAATGATTGAATACTTTTTTGAAGAACATCGAGATATCAGACTATACAAGGTGAGACTCACTGACAAGGGTTCAGAATATCTCCAAGTAAACAAACAGAAGATAATTGATATGTTTGACAATATTGAAATGATGATAACCAAAAAACTTCGTACAGAAGCTGCCGGACAGTCCTAAATTTATTCTGCAGACAAGTCCCAATAGTTTGCATCCTTTTGCTGTTCTATTGGTTTTTCAAGTGATTTCCATTCTTTGAATGAACGGACATAGAGTTTTACATTTTGCATGCCAAGTGATTTTAATGCATAATAGCCAAGTCCTGAGAGAGTACCCACACTTCCACAATAGGTTATAATTTCAGAGTCTGGATTGATGTTCCTATTTTGGATCATTCTTCGTAGATCCTCTTTTGGTCGAAGTATGTTTTGTCCAGATGCAAGCATTCGGTATGGAATATTGATTGCGCCAGGGATATGCTGCTCTAGATAATTAAGTCGCTCTCTGTTATCTACCAAGATTGCGCCCTTTTCTTTTGCTGGAACAAGATAATCAGAAGTTGCAAGAATTTGTGGCTGTAAATTTAGCGAGTGGTTTGTTTTTACTAGATTTGGTACTTGAGAGTTTGTCTCTAGACCTAGTTTTTTCCACATGGTATACGTAACATCAAGTAGCGAAACATCTTGGTGACCAATGTATTCAAGTGTCCATGCAATTCGTGATGCAAGTGCTCCAAATGTATCATCATATACAACAACTGGTGTCTCATCACCAATTCCAAATGATTGGGCATATTGGAGGACTTTTTCTGGACTGTCATCTGCAAGAAGACTTGCAAGTGGTAGGTTTATTGCGTCAGGAATGTGTCCTTGCTTGTAATCTTCTTCTTTTCTTATGTCAAGAACTTTGACACTCTTGTCTCGAATTTCAGAACGTAGTTTGTCTGCGTCAATTGTAACTCGAGTGGTTTTTTCTTTGCTCAAGCCGCACATTCGCCCCTTCCTGTCTTGGCGTGATAGCTTCCATCACTTCCATAATCTGCATAAAAGTCTTCATCAGTATCCTTTGTCGGAGCTGCAACAACAGGCTTGAGTAACTCTTTGATATCATCAATTGATTTTATCTTTGGACCTCCGTTTCCTTGTATCACTCGGCTCATCCACAAGTCAAGTGTCTCACCTTGTTTTTTATCAGATTTAAAAATCTCAACTATTTTCAAAATTGTTGGAATTACTCTTTTTGCTGGAACTTTAGTACAAATGTGTCCAAGTGTAGTATCCTCATCAGCCCTTCCTCCAAGTGACATGGTATACAATGGATACATGTCTTTTCCAAGCCTTCCGCCTCCACCATAGAATCCAACTGTTGCAATTTCATGCTGACCACAAGAGTTTGGACAGCCACTTATCTTGATTGTAGAATTTCGTAGATCATCGTCTTCATCAATTTTTAGTTCAATGAATTTTCTTTGTACTTCCTTTGCCAATCTATGTGAGTTTGTCAGTGCCAAGTTACATGATGTTGTTCCAGAACAACCAACAACAGATGCCATTGTAAGTGCACCAGGATTTGCAAGACCAACCTCTAAGAGTTTAGAGTAAACTCTTGGAAGATCCTCGTCTCTAACCCATCGAAATACCATATCCTGTGTAAAGCCGTTTCTTATCTGACCATCAGCAGTAAACTCTCTTGCCATTTCTGCAATAGCACGAAGTTGTGTGGATGTCACATCACCTGATTCCAATGTAAGAAATACGCAACTAAATCCTGGTTGCTTTTGTTTGAACGTGTTGGATTTTACCCATCTCGAATATCCTTGTGGAACAGATGGCATCTCAGAGTTGATAGATATCTTTCTCATTGGTTCTTGATTCTTGTCAACTTCAAGTTTTACTAGAACAGACAAGAGCATCTTTATCATTGCCCTTTCTTTTAGTACCAAGTTTTGGAATTTTTCCCATCCCATCTCGTTTACAAGATAACGCATTCTTGCTCGAGCCATGTTATCCCTGTTTCCCAATCTGTCAAAAATTCTAATTACTGAAACAATTGTATACAGCAATTCATCTTCTGATGTGAACGCTTCAAGTTGATGACCAACAAATGACTGTGCTCCCAATCCACCTCCGAGAAATACTTTGAATCCACGTTGCGGTTTTCCGTTTATTTCACCTTGTTGTGGAATCAGTCCAATGTCTACCATTCTTGCCATGCCATGTTTTTCACAGCATGTGAAATTGATCTTGAACTTTCTTGGAAGTGACTGACATAGTGGATTTCGTAAAAGGAATTTAGTTGCGGCAACTGCATAAGGAGTTGGATCAAAGACCTCATCCGGGCATACACCTGCCAAAGGACTGCACATGATACTTCGAACTGAATTTCCACATGCTTCTCTTGTTGTCATTCCGGCTTCTGCAAGACCCCTTAGAACTTCAGATACATCTTCTAATGCAACCCAGTGAAGCTGAAAGTTTTGTCTGGTGGATACATGTGCACTACCTATTGAGAACTGTTCACTAAGATCTGCAACCTTTTCTAACTGTTCAGAATAAACTTCGCCTGCTGGAAGTTTTAGCCTAATCATACTGTAATCATCACTCATTCTGCTACCATATGCTCCATGTTGTAGCCTAAATCTTCGAAAATCATCACGGTCTAGTTTGCCTTGTCGATATAGCCTTACTAGTTCTGAAAATCTTTCTGCTTCTTCTAGTCTTCCCCAGTTCACCTTGTGTTTTGGAGCATTGTCTGGTTTTGACTGGCTAACGCTAGTGTTACTCAATTATTGATAGATGGTCTTCAGAAAGCATATAAATTTTGTAATATGGGAATTTTAGCTAGATTTAGTACAATTATGGCAAAAGTTGCATATTTTGTATGTAACTTGCACAAGGAAAATGCGTATCCATGAAGAACCAGAAAAGAGTTAAATGCTCACCGGCAAGAAAAAAATGTCGTGTCAGATAAGATAACCATCGCCCTAGTTGGAGCAGGTAATGTATCCAGTACCATTGTAAAAGGTTTAGAGTTTTACAAAAATTCAACCGAAGGTCTATGGCATCCCAAAGTGGGCGGAATTTCATTAAATGATATTACAATTGTTGCAATGTATGATATTGATGCGTCAAAGGTTGGAAAAAACATTTCGGGTTTGGTAAAGTCAAAGACAGACTTTGGAGACATTACAGTCCAGCCAGGAATTGCAGAAGATGTTGCACCTGCACACATTTCAAAGAACGGCCAGATAAAATCATCAAGCTACGACGAGTTTGTAAATTCTCTTAAAAAAGCAAAACCAGATTTTCTTGTAAATGTCATATCATCAGGAATGGAAAAAAGCAGTGAAAAATATGCCAGAGGCGCACTTGATGCAGGATGTTCTTTCTTTAATGCAACTGCTGCCAAGACATGTACAGACCAGACAAGAAATGAATTCCAATCAAAGGGGCTTGTCATACTTGGCGACGACCTGATGAGCCAGTTTGGAGGTACTGCATTTCACAGAGGAATGATAGATTTCATGGCAAGCAGGGGAATTTACCTGAAAAAAGCATACCAGCTTGATGTTGGTGGCAACCAGGACACCCAGAATACCATGGCAGAAGAGACACGAGAAAGAAAGAGACTCATCAAGACAGAATCAATTGCAATAGAATCACCAGTTCCTTTCATGTCAACTGCAGGTACTACAGAATATGCAGAACAACTTGGAGATGCTAGAGTAAGTTACTATTGGATGGAGGCAAAGGGCTTTTTGGGATCACCCGTTGAGCTTGACCTATCCCTTCGAACAAACGATAGTACAAACGGCTGCAATGTTATCGTTGATTCAATCAGGGCTGCAAAAAAGACAATTGCAACCAAAGACTATGCCAAGACAGATATCATTTCTGCATATGCGTTCAAGAATCCTCCAAAGAAGATGCACATCAGAGAATGTATCAAAGCCTTTGAAGATGCGTTTACAAACTGAGCAAACTAGTATTTTTACACGCCAAGTAGAGTTTTCATTTTAATCAACACTTGTAATTCCCTATCACTCCAGAATTAGAATCAACGTGAAAGTCATTCAGATCCACGCTTGCCTCAGTCTGCCAACCACAATCACCGTTTGGGTTTTCTATATGCGGTATGACAAAATCAATATCTTCAAACCAATGGTCATCATTTACACCCACATGCATACTCTCAAATTGTATATCTGGATATTTTTTTAATCCAGTAGCCTGCAATGCCCTTTCTATCACTTGTTGCTTTTGTTCATCTGAAAGAAAGTTACTCGACGTCTGCAAGTCATAATTGTATTTGCCAGAACATCCGTAGATACTATGACATTCCACTCTCTTGTACATAGGTAGTGGAAGCGTAATAGGTCCATTTGCAGTATAGTTTTGCGGGTGATTGCATGTTACAAACAAATCATTTCCCTGATTTGACAGCGTTGGATTTGTGCAGAAGGTGTAGATCCTCTGCACCTCATAATCGGTGGCATTTAGTTGCACTGGAGTTGACAGGATATGATTTGAAATGGCATAGATTCCAAATGAAACTATGGATGTAATTCCCATCACTGTAATAATCACAAGAGGCAGAGTTTTCAAAATATGTTATTAACTATTCTTCAAACCTTAAAAAACTGACGTAGATTCCCACAGTAAAAGCATCGTAGAAGGAAGCAAACTATTAATGTGCAAAATAGGCGAGAATTTTTATGCAGAAAGCAACCCTTAGTGATGAAGCACCAAAGATTTTTGCAGATTTAAGAGAAGTAGAGATTACAAGAGCAATAGCAAACGAATTTCATTCAGTACTAATTGATAGATCAGACAGTGATGTAATAATCATAGGAGCAGGTCCTGCTGGCCTTACAGCAAGCAGAGAATTATCATTAATGGGATTCAAGGTACTAGTAATTGAACAGAACAACTACCTGGGTGGCGGTTATTGGCTTGGAGGATATATGATGAACCCAGTTACAGTACGAGCACCAGCACAAAAAATATGGGATGAACTTGGAATTCCATACAAAACGATTTCAGAGGGCCTATATCTAACACCAGGACCACATGCAGTATCCAAGCTGATTGCAGCAGCATGTGATGCAGGAGTCAAGTTTTTGCAGTTGACCAAGTTTGATGATCTAGTTTTGAAGAACGGTCGTGTCTCAGGAGTTGTGGTAAACTGGATGCCAGTATCTGCACTTCCAAGAAACATAACATGTGTAGATCCAATCGCACTAGAAGCCAAGATGGTAATTGATGCATCCGGTCATGATTCTGTTGCAGTAAAAAGACTAGTAGACAGAAAACTAGTGGAATGGAAAGGAATGGATCCAATGTGGATAGATGACGGTGAGAACAGAGTAGTCTACAAGACAGGTGAGTTATACCCAGGACTGGTCATCTCGGGCATGTCTGTTACTGAAACATATGGACTAGCAAGAATGGGTCCAACATATGGTTCCATGTTACTATCAGGCAAAAAGGCAGCTGAAGTAACTGCTGCAAAACTCAAAGAACTAAGAAGATAAATCAATTCGTTTTCAAAAGTACTTGAATGAAGATATCAAAAATCTTTCTTTATGATGAGATTACAGTTCCTGAAATTAACATAAACAATCTGGCCAAATTCTTGGAGGAGATGTTACACATACCAGTGGAAGTGCGAAGAAATTTCTTTTCCCATTTCCAGTCTGATAAAAATACAGCATACAGTCTTGCATCATCTCGTGTGTTTAATCCATACATTCCATTTGAGAAACATACCCCAACAGAAGAAGAGATTAATTTTGAAGAAGAATCATTTGGAAATAATTCCAGGTCTAATATCATACTGTATGATGGTTTTGAATTGCAAAAGATCATACAAGATATGATTCCAAATGAGGAATTGTCAAGTGGAATGTTTCACATTATTTTTACCACAAGACTTGGATGTACGTTTGACCATGATGATTACAGGTATCATGGCAGAGCAGTAATTTGTGCAAATCCATCAGTCATCTCAACTACTGGAATAATAGAGGCACCTGCCAAGCCCCGTGAATATTATCTTGGCATACACCAAACCATATCACAAGGCCTTAATCTTGATGCGTTAAAGGAGCAGTTTCAAGGAAGGTTTTTGGAATATCATGACAAGAATCTCGGTCAGGTTGTGAGAGGGTATGCACTCCAGGCAATTTTCTATTATATCACAGCAGAGCCATTTTGTGATTCCAAGGAATGTCTTTTGTTTAACGCACACTGGCAAGAAGATCTGATTCATGCACATGTACAATCAGGAAAATTGTGTGAGCATCACCAGAAAATTCTTGAGTCGATCACAAAGCCTGAATAATTTAAATATGAACTTGAATGAGTTTGATTTGTGCAAGCAGAAATAAGAGCAGATGAAAAAAAACCAGAGACTAGAAAAAAGTTTGACGTTATAATTATCGGCGCAGGTCCTGCAGGATACACTGCTGCAATTTACACATCACGTGCAAAACGTGAAACACTCATAATTTCAGGGGTCCTTCCAGGTGGCCAGTTAATGCTTACAACAGAAGTTGAAAATTTTCCAGGCTTTGCAAAAGGAATCATGGGTCCAGAACTAATGACAACAATGCGACAACAAGCAGAAAGAATGGGAACTACAATCATTGATGATGAGGTAGTAAATGTTGATTTCAAACACAAGCCGTTTAAGATACTCACATACTCTGAAGAATACGAAGCAGATGCAGTGATCATTGCAACAGGTGCAACACCAAGAAAAATTGGTGCAAAAGGAGAGCAGGAATTTAGCGCACGTGGTGTTTCATATTGTGCCACATGTGATGGCCCATTTTTTAAAAATCAAGAAATTGTAGTTGCGGGCGGAGGGGACTCTGCCATGGAAGAGGCCATATTTCTTACCAAGTTTGCAAACAAGGTTCATGTCATACACAGAAAAGATACACTGCGTGCAAGCAAGGTTATGCAGGACCGGGCTTTTGCAAACCAAAAGATCCAGTTCCACTGGAATACAGTAATTGAAGAAATCAAAGGCAACCAAAAAGTAAATCAGGTAACAGTGAAGGACACTGCAACAAATGCAGTAAACACACTAGAGGTAGGCGGAATATTTGTTGCAATAGGACACGAGCCAAATACAAAATTATTCCAAGGACAAGTTGACTTTGATGCCAACGGATACATTGCATTAAAAAATCACACTCAGACAAACATAGAAGGAGTATTTGCTGCAGGAGATGTACATGACCACAGATACAGACAAGCAATCACCGCAGCAGCTTTTGGCTGCATGGCTGCAATTGATGTAGACAAGTATCTAGCAGAGCGCAAATAATTATTCTCTAATCTTGGAGATATATTTCGAGTCTTTTAATGCAGAATCGTATTGACTTTCTGAAAGTATATTCTGCTGAGTATAGAGACTCTTGAATTTTCTTCCATCATCTGCAAATATTCCAACTGCATAGCCATTTGAAATATCATATTTTTTCATGGCAGTGTATACAGTAGCAGAGGATGGACTGACAAGCATCTTTTCTTTTTGCAATATTTCCTTGACAGAAGCAAATGCCTCTTCGTTTGTAATTGTTATCCAATCATCTACCACTTGTTCACGTTTGATAAACAAGTCAGGTTTTGAAGATTCTTCAAAATTTCTCAGACCCTGTATCAGGTGATTTGGTTGTGGCTGTACTGCAATTACCTTGATGTTTGGATTTTTTTCTTTAAGATATGCACCAATTCCTGTAATGGTCCCGCCTGTTCCTACACCAGTGAAAAAGTGAGTTATCTTTCCTTGAGTTTGTTCCCAGATTTCAGGACCCGTTCCTTTGTAATGACCCATGAAATTTGCCTCATTTGCATATTGGTTTGGAGAATAGTACTTGTCAGGCCTTGCAGATGCAATCGACCTTGCAAGTGCAATACTTTGGTCAGTACCCGCACCCACTTTGGGACATAGATCATCAGTTGTTTGGTATAGTGTAGCACCAAGGGACTCGATTATTTTTTTAGTCTCATCACTTGCCTTTTCTGGAATTACAATTTCAACTTTATATCCAAGAATTTTTGCAATTCCTGCAAGTGCAATTCCAGTATTTCCAGAAGTTGGCTCTATGATTATGGTGTGACCTCTTTTGATTAGGCCCTGTTCTTCTGCAATTTTTACCATCCAGTATGCAGCCCTGTCCTTTACAGAACCAAATGGATTGTAAAATTCAAGTTTGGCATAAAATGTAGTATTATTTTTTGAAAGTGATTCTAGTGGCACAATTGGTGTGCCGCCAATTTTTATTGTCATACCGGCATCTTCTAGTGTTTCAGCCAAGTTGGATTATTTCACCTTCTTGATTGTAAATTCTATATCCTTGTCTGTTTTTTTTATGCCAATTAATTGATGACCAGTTCTGTTTACCCATCTTGTTATATCTTCTTCAGAGGCAGGATCATCTGCAGTTATTTGTAAAATATTTCCTACAGCCATTCTTTCGATCTCTATCTTTGTTCTAAAGACAGGCTCTGGACAGAACATGCCTCTTACATCAATTGTTTTTGTTGGAGTTGATTCTGAAATATCGGCCACCTGTAAGCCAAAAAGTGCTTACGCAATATTAAAATCTATTCATAAATGCAAGAAAATTTCTCATTTGAGAATCATTGGCAGGATTGCACGCAGGTTTCTTTCATACAAAACTGTATGGTCTTGGTCTTTGAAATTTATCTTGTTTGAAAGTTTTGTAATCAAGCGTACTGCAACTTTGTAGGCAGTTGTCCACACTATGCTATCAGGATTTGACTCAAAGGCGTTTATCAAAAATTTACATACACCGGTAAGGTGAGGATGATTTTTTTCAAAGTATATCAAAATATCTTCTTTTGAATTTTCAATCTTGTATAATGCGTGTTCTATCATTTCCCGACTTGTAATGTAACCAGTGTCTCCAATGGTTATTTTTCCATGTCGTAATGCATACAGAATATCATCAAGATTATTCTCAGAATCAACCATGTTGGTACATCTTCCAAGTGTTGATGCAACATGAGAATCACTTCCTACCACTTCAATCAGATTTGATGCCTTTGCAAAGTGATATGCTCTAAGATTGGAATATCTATCCACATTATTGCTGTTAAAGACCTCAATTAGATCACATAGAGATGCCCGTTCCCTCAATCCATTGCTTAGGCCAAAGGGATGTGGTGCACACGAGATTGCGTCTTGTGATTTTATATCATCTAGTATTTCTTCAAGGCTATTTCCAGCCTTTACGGTTTGATTTAGACCAAATGCAAGAACATGTATTCCTTGGTCAGTTGTTATTTCTTCACCTGGATACACTTGAATATTTTTGTATTTTTCGTGATTCTGTTGGCATTCCAAAAGGGAGCTATATCCATTCAAGGTATTGTGATTTGTAATAAAAAATGCATCTAGATTTGCTTCATGTGCTTTATCCAGTTGTTGTACGACTGTAACGCCACAATCATACGGAGTCTCTTTTGGTCCAAGCTGAAAGTTTGAAAATTCATTATGACAGTGTAATTCAATTTTTAATCCGGCCAATGTCTATCGAATCCACCAATCAATGCATATAATCTTTGTTTCTAGAATTTTTGCTTATCGGAATAGATCAAGTGACTTGACGCGCAATAGATCGTGGAGATTTCCGTTTTTTTTCTCAAAGATGTAATTGCGCACAATTGCAATTGGCGTGTTGAGTGTTTTTCCCCTAACCAGCTCTGTGGCAGAACAAATCTCATCTGCAACTGCAATTGCTGTAACTCTAAGAATTCTCTCAAAGCTGTCTTGTTTGCCTTCATAATCAACTATTGGAGATATTCCAGACACCCCAATTGCAACATCAGTCTGGCCTTCTCGAAACGGCCTTCCAAATGTATCAGAGATTATCACCGCAACATTTTTCCCAGTCTTTGTCTTGATTCGTTTTTTTAGAGTTTGTGCAGAGTTGTCTGGATTTGTTGGAAGAAGTGTAGCAAATCCTTTTTTCATGTTGCTTTCATCTATTCCTGCATTTGCACAAACAAGACCATGTCGTGTCTGTGTTATCATAATACCATTTTTCATTCGAACAATTCTTTTTGTTTCATCAAGAATTAGTTGTATAATTCGTGCATCTTTTTTGTATGCACCTGCAATCCCCGTTGCAAGAAGTGTTGGCCTGACTTTGGACAAGTCAACTTTTTGCCCCTCTTGTTTTGAGATTATCTTTTGTGTAAATATTAGAATGTCCCCATCCTTCAATCCCTTGCCTGCCTTTGTCTTGAGAAGCATTTCAACCAAGTCATCCTTAGGTTTCACATCATGGGGTATCTTGACAGGAATTATTTGCACTGACATGTAATCCAGATTAGTTTTTTACTGTTTAAAATGATATCTTGTCTAGGCAAAAGTCGGCTGTGGTATGTTCAGACCATAGTGTTTGTTGATCAGTCCGATAATCTTTGAGAGATCTTTTTCTTCCAATGTAACAGTTGCCAGTTCCTTTACCATATCTTGGGCCCTAAATGCAATGCCAAGACCACAGATGTTAAAAAGTTTAATGTCATTTGCACCATCTACAACTACTACAATATTTTCCTTTTTTTCTTTCCATTCATTTATTTTTATAATTGCAGATTTTGACTTGTCCGAGTCAACATCAATTGTTACACCATCAAGCTTTCCATCTTTGAATAGTAAATCATTTGAAAAAACATAGTCAAGGTCTAGTTCCTCTTTTAATCTGTCAGTCATTAGTGTAAAGCCTCCTGATACTGCCATGATTTTCCAGCCTGCTTCCTTTAATGCTCTGCAAACCTCTTTTGCACCTGTCATTATTTTGAGTGAGTCTGATACTTCCTTACAGGTTTCAAAATCAATTCCACGGAGAAGTTCAATTCTTCTTCGCAATCCTTCTTCCCAGTTTATCTTCCCTTCAATTCCTTGTCTTGTGATTGCCCAGATTTCATCTTGCTTGTTAATTTTTTCGGCAAGTATTGGAAGAAATTCTGCATCAAGTAATACACCTTCAACATCAAAGATTGCTAACATCAGTTTCTTCTTTCAACCACAAATCAGATTATATTAATCTTAAGCGATTGCCAGATCTTTTTACCACTAGTAATATATTCAAGGTTATCAAGTTGTAGAATATGACAGAGCTTCCACACAAATATGAAGTCCCAGTAAAAGCTGTTCCAAAAGCTATCAAGCTCTCAGATGAAACAAAAAATGAACTCAAGTCAGCTGGCATGATGGATGACAAGGGAAAATTGAAGTTAAAAGGAGTCAGTCCAAAGATGCTCAAGCGTATGAAAGAAGAATCAGTAGACTGTCCTGTTGTAAAAAAAGAATTGCCATTTATCCAATGTTTTGTATGCTCTAATTTCCAGAGCCGAGTCTCAGGCAAAGTGCTCTGCAAAGGCGATCCACTCTAAAAACCAGAAAAGCTCATTAGTGCAACTAAAAGAAAGATTGGAATTGAGCAAAGAAATAGGAATTACAGCAAAGAAGAATGAAAATTTTAGCGAGTGGTATACACAAGTAGTACTAAAGGCGCATCTTGCAGATTATGCGCCAGTCAAAGGTCTCATCGTACTCAGACCATACGGATATTCAATATGGGAATCAATAAAGTCATCACTTGACCAAAAATTAAAGGCAACAGGCCATGAGAACGGTTTTCTTCCAGTTTTGATTCCAGAGTCGTTACTAAGCAAAGAGTCTGATCACTTTGCAGGATTTACACCTGAAGTATTTTGGGTCACACATTCTGGTGAAACAGAGATTGGTGACAAGCTTGCACTAAGACCAACTTCTGAGGCCCTCGCATATTCAATGTATTCAAAATGGATCAAGAGTTGGAGAGATTTGCCACTCAAGATTAATTTCTGGAACACTGCACTAAGAGCAGAGATCAAGGCAACCAAGCCATTTTTGAGGACATCAGAGTTTCTCTGGCAAGAAGGTCACACTGTACATACTACCAAAGAAGAGGCAGAACAAGAAGTCACAGCAATACTTGAAATGTATAAAAAAACAGTTGAAGAAGAACTTGCAATTCCTGTAATCACCGGCAAAAAAAGTGAAAAGGAGAAATTTGTCGGAGCAGTGTATACTACAACAATGGAGTCAATCATGCCAGATGGCAAGGCACTCCAGATGGGAACATCACACTTTTTGGGACAAAACTTTTCCAAACCATTTGATGTGAAATTCTTGGACAAGCAAAATGTAGAGACCTTTGCATGGCAGACATCATGGGGAGTTTCATGGCGTCTAATAGGGGCACTAATCATGATCCACGGAGATGACAAGGGACTTGTTTTACCACCACGTGTTGCTCCAATACAGGTAGTCATTGTACCAATCTACTATTCTCCACAAGACATGGAGCTTGTCATCAGTAAAGCTTCTGAGATAAAACAAGTTTTGGCAAAGCACAATCTTCGTGTACACATGGATGTAAGAGATGAAGTTACTCCAGGGTACAAGTTCCATGATTGGGAGATGAAGGGTGTTCCATTACGAATTGAGATAGGTCCAAAAGATATTGCAAAAGGCAAGATGGTCCTTGTTCGCAGAGACAGTCTGAAGAAAATTGATCTTGCATTTGAGGATACAGAAAAGGGAATTCTTGGCATGCTAGATGAAATACAGCAAAGCCTCTTTGAGAATGCAAAGAATTTGCTAAAAGAAAAGACTTTGGAGGTAGACGATTTTGAGAAATTCAAGTCAGAGATGGAAAAGGGCGCATTTTTGAATTCTCCATGGTGTGGACAAACAAAATGTGAAGAGGTCATAAAAGAGTCAACAGGTGCAGATATCAGAGTAATCCCATTTGATGCAAAGACACAAGATTCCAAGTGTATCATATGCAAAAATCAGACCAACATACATGCAATTTTTGCCAGAAGTTATTAACGATGAGTCTGACGCACAATAACAATCAGGCATTATATTATACCAAGAAGGTAATGTAACTAATGTCAGGATCAAACCCATATCGTGACAGGATATACATAATCAAAGACATCATACTGATGCTTGTTCAATATGGTGAACTCAACCAGACAGCCCTTGTGAGCTTTTGTGGCCTGAATTTAAAAAAACACAAGTCAATACTTGACGAACTTGAATCAAATAATCTTATTCAAAGTGAGGAAAGACATCTTGGAAAACGTATCATAACCATGTACAAACCATCCCCAAAAGGAATAGAATTTTGTAAAACAATCTTGGATCCTTATGAAACACTATTTCCAAGAAAGAAGAATACCCAGACTAAAAACGAAATCTAGTCTTGGTCTAATCCATATTGGGATGCAATCTTTTTGTCAATATCGTCTTTTTGTTGGAGGTATTCCTGATATTTTGCATTCCATGATTTTAGTGTCTTATATTGTCTGATCCCAGTTATCATCCAGCCAATAGATATTGCAATTATCAAACCAAGCAGTATGCTCAGTGCCACTCCAAAGTCATATTCATTATCAAGTACAATGAAAAAGTTTTTGTGAGTTAGTAGGAATATTGAAAGTCCTATTGCAAAAGGTGCCAAAATAAAGCCTGAGAGTGATACCCCAAGAAGAATTCTACGTAGTTCAAGAATTTTATTTATGAAATTATCCATTAAATCAAGTACATCAAAGCGAGAGTGTTGTTCTTTATCGTCACTCATGTTGATTTGGCCTTTTCCTGTTTAAAGTTGACAGACTTTTTAAAAAGTATTTTGGCAGTCAAATTTATGGATCCACAGTGATTGTGCCGTTCATTTCAGGATGTATTTTAGAATAATATGGATAGCTGCCAGTCTTCTCTGCAACAAAGTTTATGGTCTGAGCCTCAAAGTACTTCAAGTGTCTCGTGTGAACATTAAATGCATCAATGTTCAGATCCTGGTCTGAGCCAGTATCCTTGTCTTCATTTATCACATGTAATGCAACCAGTGTTCCTTGTGGAATGTGAATTGCAGGATCAAGATTTGTACCAGAGATGGTTTTCTTTCCAGTTTTAGTAGACTGTTCATCATATGCATACCCTTGGTCATTGTGAATTGCAAGTATGTATACATTGGAAGCAGTTGAAAACACTGGATGACTTTCATTTACTGGAATTGAAGAGTTCCAGATATAATCTACACCGCCAACAACAGCTAGTGCGATAACTGCAACAGTGATTATCAGACCCTTAGTAATTGGATTAGATTTAGACTTGGCCTTGTTCTTTTGCTTTTTTCCCACTATAAAACCAGTGAATTATGTGTATATTTAGGTAATGATTACCAAAGTTTAGCAAAGGATAATACCGAAAAATCAGACTCGTTAACTCGACTATATCCATGAAACAATTGATAGTAAAATATAATATTTTGATATACAAAATGTGGACAGAGATTTCAGCATGAAGAAACTAGAGATCATACTAATCGCAATAACCATAATTCTTGCCGGAACGGTTGCATTACAATTTAGCAACGGAAAAATGTTGGATACAATGTCGCAGGGTACAGTCCAAGGACCACCAGGACCTCAAGGTCCACCAGGCCCACAAGGACCGCCAGGACCAGCAGGATCCGGATCAAGTCTTGCAGCACAAGATTCTACCCTTACACAGATTTACAAGAATACTCAAAATTCCGTAGTACAAATAACAAGCAAGGTCTCAACAGTTGATAATAATTTTATAGTCAATGGTCAGCCACTTGCAAGCCAGTCTACAAGACTTGGATCAGGTTTTGTGTATGATACAGACGGAAGAATAATCACGAACAATCACGTCGTAGAAGGATCAAAGACAGTAAATGTTTCATTTATTGACGGAAATACCTATACTGCCAAAGTAGTAGGAACTGATCCTGGAAACGACATTGCTGTAATACAAATAGTAGACAACTTTTCGGACGAGCAACTTGTTCCCTTAACTCTTGGAAACTCGTCAAATCTTGATGTAGGACAGCAGGTCATCGCAATAGGCAATCCATTTGGGCTAAGTGATACAATGACAACAGGAATAATCAGCCAAATTGGAAGACTGCTTCCAGATGAAAACTCTGCAGGATTTTCAATACCAGATATCATACAAGTTGATGCAGCTATAAACCCAGGAAATTCTGGCGGTCCACTGCTAGATCTCAATGGTAAGGTGGTAGGAATGAATACTGCAATCAGTACTAGTACAGGAGACTTTGCAGGAGTTGGATTTGCAGTACCTGCAGATGCCATAACCAGAATAGCTCCAATCTTGATTAAAAATGGAACATATTCTCATCCATATCTTGGCATATCAGGAAAAAGTCTTGACTCTGACATAGCCCTTGCAAATGGACTGGCAAGAAACTTCAAGGGAGTCATAATTGAAAGTACCATCAAGGGAGGACCTGCAGACAAGGCAGGGATAACTCCGGCTACACCAGATCAAAATAATATTCTCCATGGCGGAGACATCATAACTGCAATAGACGGACATCCAGTCAAGACAATTTATGATGTAATATCATATCTTGACGAAAAGAAAAATGTTGGAGACAAGGTAATCTTGACAGTATACAGACAAGGAAAATCAGTGGACTTGACTGCCACACTTGGTGCAAGACCAGATCAGTCTTCTCCCTAGTCAAAAACATTCTTGGTTGTTTTAAAGTTCCACATCTTGTCCATTGCTTTTTTTATTCCAATTCTTGGTCCTGCTAAAATCTCTGACTTTTTTATTTCAAATCCATCAGTGATGTACAGATTTGATTTTTTTGTAAGATCGTTACCGTATTCTTTTTTTGTTATCATCAGTGCTTGAGTAAGCTTGGCAGGACCATTTGTTAGATTTGATATGACGTCAGTCTTGCGTTGCCGTGACATGAAATCCATTCCTTGTTGTGGCACAAGTGAGCGAAGTAACACTGCACCTGCTTCATAATCTTGGCTTTTGGCCACAGCATTTACACAATAATGCATGCCATACGTAAAATAGACATATGCTCTCCCAACAGGCCCAAACATTGCCTTGTTTCGCTCAGTCATACCACCATAGGTATGACTTGCAGGATCATCCTTGTATCGGTAGGCTTCAGTTTCAACAATTATTCCAGATATGATATGTCCATCAATTTTTCGAACAAGTATCTTACCAATCAAGTCACGGGCAACATCGACTGTATCTTTATCATAAAATGAGCGTGCAAGCACCTTCATTGTGAAATTTCTACGTCCAAACCCTTTCTTAGTTTATCCAAGGCATTTGCAAGCAAGACAAAGTCGTCTTTGAGTACTTGTCTAAGACCCGGATTGTATATCACAGCAGCTGGATGGACAGTTACAAAATAGAGTTGACCATTATTTTTTATAATCTTGCCTCGATTTTTTGTTATTTCACTACCATCAAGTAATGAGCGGTATGCTGTGTTTCCCAATATGCAGATTATTTTTGGTTTTATGATTTCAAGTTCTTCTGATAAATATGGCCTGCATGCGGTTCGCTCTTCTGTCAGTGGTTGTCTGTTATCTGGCGGTCTGCATTTGACTACATTTGTAATATAGACATGATCTCTTTCAAATCCTGCATACTCTAATGTCTCTGAAAGAATTTGTCCTGCAGTTCCCACAAATGGTTTTCCCTTGAGGTCTTCATTTCTTCCAGGAGCCTCTCCAACAAAAATAACATCAGAGGTTTTGTTTCCATCACCTGGCACAGCATTTGTTCTTGATTTTGAAAGACTACAGTTAACACAGGAAATTACCCTATTTTTTACATCATCTAGTTTGTCAGACATTTATGTTATCACACTTTTTACTATTGACTTGCCACGTATATGTGGACCGCCATTTCCCATTCTCATTATTTGCATTGGATCACCTTTTCCGCAATTTCCAATAGGCCTTACCTGAAAATCTTTTCCTCGTGCGTCAATTGATTCAAAAAACTCTGGAGAGTTTCCCATCACTATTACATCTCGCAGCAGTTCACCCAGTTCTCCGTTCTCAATTTTTTGTGCATACTGACACGAGATGCTCCAATTATATCGCATCATGTCTATTGATGGAATTTTCATGTTGCATATTAGAAATCCATTTTTTACATCCTTTATCATTTCGGCAGGATCCCAGTTTCCAGGTGCAATGCAAGTGCATGCCATTCTCACAAGAGGCATAAACGAATACCCAGTTGCCCGCATTGATGAATTTGGTATAGTGTCAAACAATGATGCGGTTTCGCGGCTTTGCATGTGGTTGCATAAAACTCCGTCTTCTACCAGCATCTTTCTTGTTGCAGGTACACCTTCATCATCATACTTGTACCAGCCAAGACTAGATGGAATGGTAGGATCGTCAATTACATTTAGTTCAGAAGAGCCAATTTTTGTTCCAAGTTTTCCTGCCCACCATGCGCCTCCTGCCCACGCCATCTCTTTTCCAAGCACTCTGTCAGCCTCAGAGGGGTGGCCAAGAATTTCATGTGAAAGCAATGCAACAAAATCAGGATTCATTACTACAGTAGCTTTTTCTTCTTTTACAGTCTTTGCGTCAAGTAGCGCATCGGCTTTTTCAGATATTGATTTTGATGTAATCATTATGTCATTTTTGCCAGTAATCATCTCCAGTCCACCCCTTCCACCTTCAGTTGTATTTACTGACTCGGTCAGTCCAGAATAATGAGCGGTTGCAGACATGTTTGCCATTACATCATCAAAGTCTTGAGTGATTTTTGATCCTTCACTGTTTACAAAATACTTGTGAAACTTGTCGTGATGTATTGATACAGATGACTTGATTATTCTTTTTTTGTCATGAATTATCTTGTCAGACTCTAAACCAAGTTTTATCATCTCTTCCACATTTGGTTCAACTTGTACTTGGAATCTCACACTATCTGTAAAAGAGCGAACTTCAGCAAGTTTTACTTTATGTTTTTTATATTCTGAATAATATTTGGCAGCCTTGATTGTATCCACAATGTTTTGTTGTATACCATCAAATGATTTTGGTTCAGAAACAGAATAAAACCCCCACGCCCCATTTACTAGAACTCTAATTCCAAGTCCAGAATCTCGTGATGAGACAAAGTTTTCAACCTCTCCGTTTTCTATTACAAATCCTTCAGTAGTGACAGACTCTGCTCGTACATCACAATATTGAGAGCCAGCATCAAGTGCAATCCTGACTGCCTTTTCAGCATAATCTTCAAGCGACATGGATTCACTAGGATATGTTATACTATATTGGCGTTCTAGTTTCTTCAGTCTTTGGAATTGTAAATGAAAATGTGGTTCCTTGGGACAAGGCACTTTGCATCCATATAGTACCCCCATGAGCCTCCACGATTCCCTTGCAGATTGACAAGCCAAGTCCACTACCACCCTTTTCTCTTGTACTTGTAGTATCAGCCTGGTAGAATTTTTTGAATATCTTGTCGTTTGCATCAGGCGGTATGCCTTTACCGTTATCTTTTATTGAAACTACAACCATGTTTTCTTTTTCTTCAAGTTGTATCTCCACCTTACCTGTCTTTGGAGAAGTTGCCTTGAGACTATTTTTTATCAAGTTGGTAAGTACTTGCTTTATTCTATCATCATCATAAAATGCATAAACATCTTTTTTTGGTGCATATGTAAGCGATATGGAATCACCAGTTGCTTGTGGTTGCATTCCAAGTATTGTTTTTTCTACAGTTTCCTTTAGATTGTTTCTTTCTTTTTTGATTCTAAGTTGTCCAAGCTCTAGTTTTTGAGCATCAAGCAAATCCGAGATTAACTGTAATAGAGTAGTTGCACTTGAACTAATAATTTTCAACCTCTCCTTTTGAGTAGCATTCAAAGGTCCAAGGTGCTCACCAAGCAATATATCAGAATACCCTTGGATTGGTACAAGCGGAGTTTTTAGTTCATGTGTAACCATTGCAAGAAACTCATCTTTTGCAGTCTCAACTTTCTTTGCTTCTTCATCTTTTTTCTGAATTGTAGAAGACATTGCATTAAACGTCTCTGCAAGCTCACCAATTTCATCTTTTGAAGAATAGATAATCTTGTCTCCATAAACTCCTTCTTTGACACGACTGATTGCCTTAATCAAAGTACCAAGAGGCATCAATGATTTCCTAATCGACAGTACAACAGTAACAAATATCACAATATCTGCAATTATGAACAATTGTACTATCAACACCTTGTCATGCAATTGAGAATCTACCATTCCGTTCCACTGGTCTACAAAATCTGATGTGTCATTAAGCAATACATTTCGGTGAGAATTTAATTGGGATAATGCAGTTCCAAAGTCTTTTGACAGCAATGTATTTGATTCAATGTAAGTCATTTTTGCGTTGACAGATTCCCAGAGAGGATCAAGTTGTCGCAGGGAACCAGCATTTTCTCTTGGAATTGCTTGCAGTGTCTCTGGCGTTATGCCATAGCTTGCATATATTGGATCATCAAGTGGCAAGCCCTCCAATTTTTTCAGATCAGCATCAAAGAGTATACGATCTCCTTTGAGTGACGCTGTAACATTTCCGCCTTCACCGATTGAATACAATAATATTTTTTCTCCAATATCTTGTGCAGTGTTTATCATCTCAAGTGAAATTATTTTTTGCCTGTTGTAATTTCTATCCAGTGGTGAAAGATCATTTTGGACACCATTTGTTAAGGAAACCAGATCACCATTTTTACCAAGTACATATGCCAAGTCATCTTTTACTTTAGGATCAAAGATGCTCTCTTTTTTTATCTTCTCGGCATCTTCTTTGTATGGCATCCATGCATCACCAACTTTTTGATATGCAGGACCCAGTTCTGGCGGTACTGCAACCACGTTAAGACCATTAATGCTCCCTCCAACTCCAAGTCGCGCATAGGTAGTATCAAAATCAGCCAGTTGTTGGTCCAAAGTTGCCCTGTCGGCTTCATTACCACTTGCAATAGAATTTGCAATACTGCCAATCCTTTCAACTACAACTTTGAGATCACTTGCATAACTAATAGAATGTAGAATATCTTGATTTTGCTGAGAGGTAAATATCAAGAGGTAGAAATTGATGGCAGAGACTCCAATTATCACACCCAGTAAAAGGTACGTCTTTAGACTAAGCTTCACAAAGAAAAAAATGATAGAGGCGGGTATAAAAGTTAGTATAAAAGATATGTAGCAAGTAGTTAAAATGTCGGACGAGTTTCTCAGTGTGGCAAGACAAGAGATACAGTCTGAGATTAACAACTTGAGTGAGATCTTTCTTTCTTGTACAAATGATGAGCAACTCTATGAAAATTCTGGAAATATCGAGAAACACCTGCACAAAATAAAGGGTTTGGCACCCATGATGAACCAAGAAAAAATTGGAGAGATTGCAAAAATAAGTGACATGATAATAAAGTACATTGTAATCCACGGCGTACTGAAAGGCTCACATGATACAATCTCAGATGCAATAAAGAGAATGTCTGGCCTTTTCAATGGACAGTCAAATATCCAGATAGAGGATTTTAGAAAGCACGTAAAGGATGCATATTCAGGAATTTTGGAATTTTGAGCCATACTTGTGATTAAATAGTACAAACTCGAGTGGTCTAACATGGTCAATGTTATGATCGTAGATGATTCTGATGCAATCAGGATGGTCCTAAAGGACATACTTGTCATAGGCCAACACAACTTGGTTTCAGAACTCGCAAGCGGAATCGGAGCCTTGGAAGAATACACAAAATCAAAACCAGACATTGTTCTGCTTGACATGGCAATGCCAAAAAAAGATGGTCTTACAGTTCTTAGAGAAATTATTGCATACCACCCAAAGGCCAAGGTGATAATGATTTCAGCTAGTGACAATCAAGAAACCATCAAGGAATGCATCAAGTCAGGGGCCAGAACGTATGTTTTAAAACCATTTAATTTTCAAGATGTGTTAAGCATGATCAATAGTGTTTCAGAATCATAGTTAATACAACTTGCAGCTAACACTTGTGTGACCCGTTTTTGCCTTTTCTAGTGGAAATCTGTTTTTTGTCGCCCAGGGGATGCAATTTTGTATGAGGTCATGTTATTTTTAAATACAGTTATGATTAAAAGGTGCAGAAAATGAGTACACCTGTGGAAAAATTCGTAGTAGACACTAGCATCATAATAGATGGTGAGATTACCAAATTAATTGAAGCTGGTACAATGACAAATTGTGAGATAATAATACCTGTTGCTGTTTTAGATGAATTACAATCACAGGCATCTCAACACAAAGACCACGGTTTTGTCGGATTAGAGCAGATCAAAAAGATTCGTGAGTTGGCAGAGAAAAATAACATCATCCTCAAATTTGAAGGCGAACGTCCCACCATGGATGACATTAAACTTGCAAGACATGGTAGAATTGACGCAATAATAAAAGACATTGCAAAAAAGAATGGTGCTACGTTCTATACAGCAGATTATGTCCAGGCACTAGTAGCCCAAGCAGAGGGAGTAAAGACTAGCTACTCCAAACCACAGGTCAAGATTTCAGACCTAGAATTTGAAAAATACTTTGACAGTCAAACAATGAGTATTCATCTCAAGGACGGTACCCTTCCACTTGCAAAGCGTGGCAAGCCTGGATCATTTTCTCTAACACCGGTAGGGGAGACACTGTTGACAAAAGAATACCTGGAAGGAATCACTAGTGAAATTTTGGAAGCATCAAGGGCCACTCAGCTTGGCATGATTGAAATATCAAAATCTGGTGCGCTTGTGATTCAATACAAAGACTTTAGAGTTGTTGTAACACATTCACCGTTTTCAAATAGTTACGAAATTACAATAACACATCCAATAGTAAAAATGTCATTAGAACAGTATGCCGTTTCTGAAAAACTGATGCAGCGCCTTTCGGAAAAAGCTGAAGGAGTATTGATATCAGGATCACCTGGTTCTGGCAAGAGTACACTTGCATCAAGTCTTGCAAACTATTATTCCGCAAAAGGCAAAATTGTAAAGACATTTGAATCTCCAAGAGACTTGCAGGTAAACAAGCAGGTAACCCAATATACTCATCTTGAAGGCAGTTTTGAAAATGCTGCAGACATTCTTCTTCTTGTAAGACCAGATTACACAATATTTGATGAGGTCAGAAGATACCAGGACTTTAGAGTATTCTCAGACCTAAGACTAGCAGGCGTAGGCATGATAGGAGTAGTCCATGCACATGCTCCACTTGATGCAATTCAAAGATTCATTGGTAAAGTTGAGCTTGGGATGATTCCTCACATACTGGATACAGTAGTCTTTGTCAAGGCGGGTCAGATCTCCAAAGTATACGAGTTGGAGTTCAAAGTCAAAGTGCCAACTGGAATGACCGAACAAGACTTGGCAAGGCCAGTAATTGAGGTTAGAAACTTTGAGGACCACAACTTGGAATATGAAATTTACACCTATGGTGACGAAAATATCGTAATCCCGATAACAAAAGAAACCAAGAGTGGCGGCATTGAAAAACTGGCAGAGGCCAAGATCAAGGATACAATACGAAGATTTGATTCAAATGCAGAGATTGAAATTTTATCAAACAACAGCATACGGGTGCGAGTTGACAAGGAATCCATGCCAGCAATCATTGGCAGAGGTGGTGTAACAATAAATGATCTTGAAAAAACACTTGGGGTCCACATTGACGTAGAGCCAAAAGAGCGAGGATCGTCAAGAGGAGGAGAATGGTTTGAAATGTCAGAATCAGGAAACAACTTTGTTTTAGAAGTGGACGTTTCAAAGTCTGGTATGGATGCAGAAATTTATGTCAATGACAACAATGTCACATCCACAAGAGTTGGAAAAAATGGTAGAATAATAATTCCAAAAAAATCTACTGCAGGTAGAAGATTAATTGCAGCAATAATGTCAAAAGAAGATGTAAGGATAACTGTTCACGATTAAATACTATTCAAAATTCTCTAAAATTTTTGGATTTGATTTTAGAAAAGTAACAAACTTGCGTAGTTGTTTTATTGTTTGTGGGTTTAGGTGATGTTCTATTCCTTCAACATCTTGATTTGCAATATCAGGATTGATTCCAAGCATCATAAAGAATTCTAGCAGCGTACCATGCTTTTGGCGTACAGCATCTGCCAAGGTAGAGCCTTTCTGCGTAAGGTTGATTCCTCGATATTTTTCATATTCCAGATATCCTCCATCTGCAAGCTTTTGGAGCATCTTTGTAACAGATGGTGCACTCACTGTGAGATACCTAGAGATGTCAAGTGTATTTGCATATCCTTTGAGTTCAACAAGTTCGGATATCACCTCAAGATAGTCTTCTATCCTAGAATAGTCAGTTTTTGCTGATTTGTGCGCCTCTTTTATGGATTCTAGCCTCTCAGCACGCTTTTCCTTCATGTTTTTGTTGGTTATACACGAAATCATATAACCTAATCTCTTGATCAGAAATGTTCACCCAGTTGTGATTGATCTTTTGCAGGGAGTGTTAACTAGATTTTCAAAAATGAGGGGTGCATGGATGAGGGAGCAAGAAGGGGTATTGATAAAATAAAGAAAGTAAGCGAATCCCTCCACAGAAGAGCCAAAATTTACTCTGAACTTGGAAAGATAGATGACAGAGGCACTGCCCGCGCTCTAGGTTCACTTCAGAGAGCACCTGCACCAGGAAAAAAGATTACAAAGATAGGATTCATTTTTCTTCTTTCACCAGACCCAATTACTACACCCATTGGCATTCCAATGATAATCGCAGGAAAATATCTAGAAAAAGTATACAATGGTGCCACCATCAAGGATGTAGGTCAGGAGACAAAGAACTTTTTCAGTGATTATTCCAATTTAAAAGACAATATGCACTGATACATTTTGCTATTTTTTGCATTAGTTTTTAACTGACATTTACCACAGGTTTTTTGTGGCAACAAGGGCCCAAGTTTTAATTCCTATTGCAATTGCAGCAGTGATAATAGGAATAGTAGGCATAATCACGATTCCTGCAGATTCCAAGCTTGAAGAAGTCAAGTTTCCAATGGGCACTATCAAACTTGACAACAAGGTCCTTGATGTACAAATTGCAGAAACAGATGCAGAAAAAGTAAGAGGTTTAATGTTTCAAAACGCACTTCCAGATGACCAGGGAATGATATTTGTGTTCGACCAAGCACAGGTGGTTCCAATATGGATGCTAAACATGCAGTTTCCATTGGATATAATTTGGTTTGATGCAAACGGAAATGTAATCCACATTGCAAAAAATGTCGCACCATGTAAATCCGCACTTGAAACTGCAACATGTACTGTTCAAAATGCAGATGGTAAAATGGCAAAATATGTTTTAGAGGTTACGGGTGGATTTACTGACAAGTTCCACATTACTGAAAATTCCAAGATGCAGATAATTTCAGTCTAGGACTTTTCCAATGTGTGTTGTAATTCTGAAAGTGCGGATTTTACTTCATCGACAGATGCTTCATCTTCCAACGTACTGACATCACCAATTTTTTCATCTTGAGCGATTGCTTTTAGCAGTCTTCTCATTATCTTTCCACTTCGAGTCTTTGGAAGTTTTTTGACAAAATACAGTTGGTCTGGGGACGCAATAGGACCTATTGTTTCCCGTATGTGCCTGACAAGATCCTCTTTTAGTTGAGGTGTAGGAGTGATGCCATCTTTTAGAACAAGAAATGCAATGATTGATTCCCCTTTGACATCATGTGGTATTCCACACACTGCAGCCTCTGCAACGGCATCATGTGACACAAAACCACTTTCAAGTTCTGCAGTACCAAGCCTGTGTCCTGCCACTTTGAGTACATCATCTGCTCTTCCAAGCATCCAGATGTACCCATCCTTGTCCATTGTTGCATAATCTCCTGCATAGTACATGTTTTTGTATTTTGACCAGTAGACTGTCTTGTACTTTTCATCATCATTCCATAATGTAAGAAGCATTCCAGGCCAGGGATTTTCAACTACAAGATATCCCTTGGAATCAGGTGGTACTTTTTTTCCATCATCATCAACAATAGATATGCAAACACCTGGTATCGGCCTTGCTGCAGAACCAGGCTTGAGTGGAATGGTTTCAATTCCAGGAAGTGGTGATATCATTGCAGCCCCTGTTTCTGTCTGCCACCAAGTATCAATGATAGGACATTTTTCTTTTCCAATTATTTTAAAATACCATTTCCATACCTGTGGGTTGATTGGCTCACCAACTGTTCCAAGCAACCGCAAGCTTGTCAGGTTGTGAGAGTTTGGAATCGCATCACCTGTCTTCATAAACATTCGAAGTGCAGTTGGAGTTGTATACAATATGGTTACATGATACCGTGAAATGATTTCCCAAATTCTTGCAGGAGTGACATAATCAAGTGCTCCCTCATACATTACCTGTGTTGCACCATGCATAAGAGGTCCATAAACTACATAGCTGTGGCCTGTGACCCAACCAATGTCAGCTGTGCAAAAATAAACATCAGAATCACGAATATCAAAGATCCACTTGAATGTGGCAAAGACATGTGTAAGATATCCACCAGTGCCATGCAGGACACCTTTTGGTTTTCCCGTTGTTCCCGAAGTATAAAGAATGTAAAGCGGATGATTGCTGTCAAGCATTTCTGCATCACAAAATGGTTCCATGGAACCAACAAACTCGTCCCATTTTTTGTCTCGTGTAGTGTATGTGACTTGGTTTCCAGTATGCTCTAGAACAATTACGCTGTGTACAAAATCAAGGCCTGTTATGGCCTCATCCACAATATCTTTTAATTTTATTATACTACCGCGTCTTCTTCCCCCATCTGCAGTGATGATTACATTTGATTTAGAGTCAAGAACTCTGTCCTGAATGGATTTGGCACTAAACCCTGAAAATATTACAGTGTGAATTGCGCCTATTCGTGCACATGCTAAAAGTGAAATTATTAGCTCAGGCACCATTGGGAGATAGACTGTTACCCTATCGCCTTTTTGTATTCCAAGTTTTTTCAGGGCATTTGCAAGTTTTGATACCTGCACTAGTAGGTCTTGATATGTGAGCACTCGTTGTGACCCATCTTCACCCTCCCAAAGTATTGCTTTTTTGTTCGGATTTTTCTGTACCGTTACATCTAGTGCGTTGTACGAAGCATTAGTTTTCCCTCCAACAAACCACCTTGCAAAAGGAGGATTCCACTCTAGAGCAGTATGCCACTTTTCAGACCAGAAAAGATTTGCAGCTTGTGACTCCCAGAACTTTACATTGTCTTGATTTGCTACAGTCCTTGTCTTGGTGTCGGTATTTCCAAGACCAATATCATAGGAATCCAATACAAACTTGTAGTATGCATGTCAAAAAAAAGGTTCGCTCAAATGGATTAGGAGCGAATCCTTCAACCCGTCAGACTAAGATGACGATATGCGTTTAAGCCAATCTGAATCTTCAGGAACTTCATCACCATCGGCTCCAATGGCTACGGGCTTTGCTGTTGGCACAGTGGGAATACTAGAACCAACACCAATGTCAGAAGATACTGGAGTCTTTGGCTGTGAAGGAGAAGGATTTTCTACCGTTCCAAGATATGAAATGGCTGCTGAATGAACGTCCTGCTTTGGACTCTCTATGCGCTCCCCACTTTCAACTGTAAGATCGTTGATGCGACGCTGGATGCTTGTTATCTCTGCCTTTTCATGTTCGATGTGCTCTATGATTTCAACTGTATGAGTTTTGACCAAATCAAACTTGGCATCAGATATCTCATTGCTCTTGTTTTGCAACTTGGCGTCAAATCGTAGCATCCGAATTGACTTTAATTGCCCTTCAAGTTCTCCGAGTCTTTTATCAAGTTTTTCTCTGATCTGTCTCTCAGTCTCATCGAGAGTTAACAATTTCATCTTATATTTTTCATGGATCAGTTCAGCATCCTCTTTCATGTCATCGTTTTCAGATACGATATCCATCAGGGCGCGTATACGGCGCATGGTAAGCCCCTTCTCTCGCAATAGTCTCTGGGCATCTAATCTCCATCTAGGGATGAAGATTACATATTGTCCCTGAATGACCAATTGCTCAAATACTATCTGCTTGAGTCCTTCAGAACCACAATCAACGCCGACGGTTTGTACACTTCCATCAATGTCGGTTATAGTGCCTATTACTTTGCCGATATAGGTGCCATACATGTCCTTTACTTGCTTGCCGATAAATTCGATCTCTTCCTTGCTCATTAGGTAGGTGTTTTAAATTTCATATAATCAGCAAAGTGTTAACAAGCTTTTCAATTTTGGTAAGATCATTTTAGCTAATGATCATGCAAAAATGCAAAAAATACGTAATTTTATAATCACATGTCTAGTAATGGTACGATAATGATTACAAAGGAAGAGTGAGATCAGATACTGCACTTTGTTTCCAAGCGATGGGTAGACATGAGCAGGGATGAAAAAAACAAGGCCTTTGAAAACATGCCAACAGATTTTTGGATGAACTCCATGGGCGGTACTGCAGGTCCAGGAAAGTGGGTGACGACTTTGATGTATACAGAAGATCCACAAGAAGCAGAAGCATTCAAGGAAGTCTTGATGCGATGGCAGGCAAAACACAATGCACCAAAGATTGGACCATCCGATCTGATCCAAATTGGAAAGAAGTAGTTATTAGATATAGTTGGTTTGAACGATAATGTTGTCATCAGAGTTTTCAAGTTCTGAAAAAGCTATTCTTTTGAAGCATTTTTCAAATGTTGACGATCTAGTATTTGCAATAATCAGTCCAAGACAGGTAGACCGCGGAGCTCTAATGTCAAGATACAGTAGAACAGACAAGAGCATGCGCAAAATTTTCTTGGACGAGTTTGCACAAAATGAAAATCGTGGTGAGGAGTTTTACGACAAAGTTTTGCTCGAATACGGAGACGACTCTGTTGCAGAGCTTGGAGAAGCTCAGATTGCAATTGAAGGTCTATCAAACATTGCAGTAAAAAAAATTGAAGACCGTAGAATTGGATTATCATACCTTGAAAAATCTTCAAGATATGTAGCATGGGATAAAAAAGTAAATGGTGAGTTCAAGTTTTACCGCGAACATGATATCATGAATTCTAAATTTGCAGATGCATACTTGGAGGCATGCAATTTAGATTTTGAAGTGTATTCAAGAAATATTCAACCAGCAATAAAATACATGTCAGAAAGAGAACCAATAGAGAAACAAAAATTTCGAAACTCTAGCGGAGAAGATGTAATGTATTCTAAACTTGCAGGAGAGGATGAGATAAAGTCTGCAACTAGAATCTACAATGCCACAATTCGAGCCAAAGCCCTAGACATTCTCAGAGGAATACTTCCTGCGTCCACTCTCACAAACGTAGGCATAACAGGAAATGGCAGGGCCTTTGAGTATCTGCTTACCATATTGTATTCATCAGAACTGCAAGAAGAGAGAATTCTTGCAGGTAAGATTCAGAGAGAGCTTAACACTACAATCAAGTCATTTGTAAGAAGAGCAGACGACAACCATGGAAAAGCCTTGCAGAAATATTTGCGTGACATCAAGACAAAATCCTCCGCACTTGGAAAAAAACATCTAAAGAAAAATAAAACTGCAAACCGTTCGGCAGACTTGGTTGACTGGGAACAAGAAAAAAAGGCAGAGGAAAAAATAATCTCTGCAATACTATACGAGCAATCAAGTGGGGTATCATACCGAGACATATTAGGACAAGTAAAAAAAATAAAAACATCAGAGAGGAAAAAAATAATCAAGATATTTTCTAGTCTAAGAAGCAATAGAAGACAGAGGCCACCACGTGCGTTTGAAATGACAGAGTATACATTTGATTTTCTGACAAATTTTGGAATGTTTCGAGACTTTCACAGACATCGAGTTCTTACACTAGAGCGACAGTTACTTGCAGCAAATCATGGATATTTCATGCCAGATGAAATAAAACAACTTGGAATGAAAAAAGACTTTGATGATTGTATGTACAAGTCAAAGGAAGTTTGGGATACCATGAAAACAAAAATGCCAGAGCAAGCACAATATGTTGTAAACTTTGCATACAACTATCCATATTTTATGAAACTAAATTTACGCGAAGCTGTACACTTGATAGAGTTACGAACCGTTCCACAGGGACACCAAGACTATAGAAAAGTTGCACAGGAAATGTTCAAGGCAATTAAAAAAATTCATCCAAATCTATCCAATATAATCAAGTTTGCAGACATGAAATCATACAGTTTGGAAAGACTTGAAGCAGAAAAACGAATTGAAGAAAAACGGAAAAAACTCGCCTAATAATACAACACAGCATTTACACACATATGAGACATTTCATAGATTATTGCCAGATATTGTTATAATGATTAAATATTAGAATCGACAATTAATAGCATGAATTGTGGATGCGGAAAAGATGACAAATGCATATCTCCAGACTGTAATTGTACCACTACTGGAATATGTACATGCGGTCCATCATGTCATTGCAGTGCAAATAGAAAATAAATCTGTACAAAACAAGACTATAGTTTTAAAATTTGCGCATAAATCAAATGAGTGTTTCTTCTAAAACAATCATGAGTAATACATTAAAAGATTCACAGCATATTATACCATGTGGCAAACATTCCCGACTTTAACACAAAACATCAAGACTGTATAGAATACCTTGAAATTATTCGAGATATACTATGGAGTAAAACTGTGGAAGATCAATAAAATAGTTAGAATCAGATAGAAATCAGATATTTTATTACTTGATAGTCTTTTTAGATTTTCCAAATACTTGCTCAAGTGTTCTTGGTTTACCATCCTTGAATACATCAGAACTGCAATACTTCATTGAAAAAGCTGCCATCTGCATTATAATTAATTTTAGCTCTTTTCCTTTTTCAGTTACAGTGTACTCAATTTTAATTGGAGTCTGGGCATAGACTTGTCTTTTTATCAGACCACTTTTTTCCATTTCGCGTAATCGTACAGAAAGCGTCTTCGGATTTATTCCCTCAACTGATTCTAGAAATTGATTGAATCGTGTATGATTTAAGATCAACATGTTGCGAAGTATGTGTATGGTAAATTTTTTACCGACAAGTCTGAATGTGTTATCCACCGGACAGCATTTTATCTGGTCTGACATGTCTTTGAGTTCTTGTGGCATCAACTTACTAAAATCTCACTTACTTTCTGTTTTCTCACTTTCCAATTTATATACTTACCTTTGTATAGTGACTATAAGAAAGTAATATGGAATGCAAATCAGGAACATGCGAAACAGAAGAAGCAACGTGCTCATGCACCTCAGAAGCAGATTGTAATGACTGCGGTTGTGAAACAGTTGATCCTGTAAAACAATCAATGGAGTTATTGCACAAGGCATTCCACGATGCGCTGTATCAAGCACATGTGGAACGACTCAAAAAAAGAATCGATGCCTCGTTTGGTCCTTCACTTGACAAGGCAGCTGATGCAATGATAGAAACCGCAGCCAAAGTCTGGCAGTCAATGATAGTACAATCAGAGGGCAAAAAGGAGCTTGAATCAAAGTTGCAAAAAATATTTTCCGAAGCAAGTAAGAGATAATCTACTCACAAAAAATAGAGATCTCTCATTTGCTTTTTTTTCAATAAAGTAACAGAATCAGATATGATAAAGAAATTCCAGGATACAGTAGATACGATCATTGTATAAGTCTTGGAATTTTTTTCACTAGATGAGACAGTGAGAATCTTCCAGGACCTAGCACTATTACAGTTAACAGAATTACAAATGCAAGCAACTCTAGTTCTAGTCCGTTTTTGCCAGAAAATGACTGGAGTTTTTTTAGCCATACCATTACAATGAGCATCTCAATTGCAAGAAGGCTTCCTGTAATTCTTGTCAACACTCCAACTACAAGGAGTATACCTCCAATCAATTCCAGCAATCCTATCAATAATGCCATTTCTGCAGGAAGTCCAATGCTTGAGAAAAATCCAGTAGAACTGTTATCAAATTTGCCAATACTGTGAACAATAAACATGACACCGACTGCAATTCTCAATCCAAAGTGGCTGAGATCATGCAACACGTGTGTTCGAAGAGACGCATCTACCATATCATAACTACCTTACATGCCAATACATATTGTTTGTTTATACCACTTACTAAGCTAGTCATCTGAAAACTCAGCTATCTTTTTTACATCACATTGCATACACTTGTTTTAAAAAATTAGACTAGTGATATGTGACATTCATTGTTTTTAATAATTTGTTGACATATCATACTAGTGTGCGTTACCTGTCATACAGATTTTTTTCTTGTAAGACACATGTGCATAGGTCATAAGGGATCACTGGTACAACATTACATTGGATTAGAGTGCTCAAACCAAAAAACGGTTGCAATCAAGCAATGGTTTTGACTTGACCAGTGATCTCCTTTTTTATTATATTGTAATAATTGTCACTTGAAATTTTTCAATTTTGATATCAATCTGATATTTCTTCCAGCTAGTGCACCAACACCTAGCATCATAATCAAGTCTACAACTAGTGTAATTTCAATAGCAAACGCACTGAGGGTTTTTTGAGTACCATATGATGTCAGTAGATAATCAGAACCTAGGAAAACATACCCCAAGACAAATCTTGACACAAGTCCTGCTATCCAGATAGCATATGGGATAATTCCACCTTTGGCATGAATTTTTCCATCATCGGCCTTCCAGATTGTGATAGTCTTGTCAACATGTCTGTGTGATAGATAGGTGGCACCAAGTAAGACTCCAGCATATGCAAAGACGTACCAGGTGGACACTCCCACTTGAAATGAGCCATACACTGCCAATGCGCTAATAGCAAAATAAGATACAGTAGAGAGAATTATTTTGTTTTTGCTGACAGGTCCTCCTGATATTATTTTTCTGAACCTGAAAACTAGTACTATGACAATCACTACAACAAATATGAGAATCTGAGATTCCACCATACTAGACCACAAAAATTCCAGTCATAAATGTCACAAGTTTTTTTGATTTTAATAGTCTAATCATTTCTGTCTGGTATTAGATACTTCAAACATTAGCAAGGGGTAGCAGCATGTGAATTTCAGATCCCTTGCCTACTCCTTCAGATTCTGCCCATATCTGTCCCCCATGTGCCTCGATTATTCCCTTGCACACAACAAGACCCAGTCCAGAGCCACCATGCTCTCTTGTTGTAGACGTATCAATTTGATAAAACTTGACAAAGATTTGGTCTAGTTTGTTTTCAGATATTCCAATTCCATTATCTTTGACAATGATTTTTGCTTTTTTGCCCTCGGTGTATAACAATATAGAAATTTTTCCGTTTTCTTTAGGACAGAAATCAATTGCATTACTTAGCAGATTATGTATCACTTGTTCAATTCTCATGGAATCACACATGCAAAATAGATCAGGCTGTAATTGTGTTGATACAACAATATTATATTTGTCCATGGTAGGTTTCATGTTTTCTACAATGTGATTGAGTACATCAGCTAGGTTGTGTTTCTCTGTTGATACTCTAAGCTGACCAAGCTCAATCTTTTGCACATCTAAGAGATCAATCATCAGTTTTGAAAGAGTGCGGGCATTTAGTTTTACAATTTCCAGTCTTTGCCTTTGTGCATCAGTCAAAGTACCAAACGCATCAGTAAGTAAAATGTCAATGTACCCTTGTATTGGCACAAGCGGTGTCTTTAATTCATGTGTTATCATGGTCAGAAACTCTTCTTTTGACTTGTCAGTCTTGCGTAATTGTTCATATTGTTCTCGTATGCGCGCCTCGTTTTCTTCTATCTGCTCTCTTGCGTTGTAGAGTTCTGTGATATCCTTGATTAGAGTATTGCTTCTCATCTGGTCATCACCCTCATAAAATGTGGTTGCGCTCAACAACGCAGGAAAGATATTCCCATTCTTTCTTTTCATCCAGACCTCTTTGTTTATTATACTCTGGCCAGACTTCCACGCAGAAAAGATTTCTCGTATGGTATCATTGCTTTTTTCTGCAGTATGATCAAAGATTGACATTTCAAGGACCTCGTGCTTTGTATATCCCAGATCAAGTGCATACGCATCATTGCAGTCAGTGATATTACCATCACTATCTATGGTACGCATCAAGTCAGGTGATGTGTCATAGAGACTTCGAAATCTTGTTTCAGCTGCTGCAAGCAAAAAGTTTATTTTTTTTAGATCATCGTACTGTTGGTTTATTTTTTGTTGATCTTGCTCTATTCTAGTTCTTGCGGCATAAATGTCAGATATGTCCCTAAATGCTACTGTTCTTCCAGTCAGTTTGCCATTTTCATCATACAGGTTGTTTCCAGAAAATAGAGTAGGAAATGAACTGCCATCTTTTCTTTTTAGCCAAATTTCTATGTTGGATATCACTCCAGATATTCGCCATTCGGTTATTCCTTTTTCTAGATCAGCATAACTTCTATCAGCAGTATGCTTTAGTATGGAATTTCCTATGATCTCATTTCTTTCATATCCCAAACCTGTCGCGTATGATTTGTTACAGTTAACAATTATTCCGTTAAGATCAATAGTACGCAAAAGATCAGGAGAGTGCTCATAGAGATTTTGATATTTATTTTCCACCATCAAGATTGCATCATATGCCTTCTTGAGTTCGTTGTATTTTTTTTCTACTTCCTTTTCTGCATCTTTTGTTTTTTCCATAGTGTCATGCATCAAGGAAACATCTTGTATTGTAATGAGGTAAATGTTTGAAGTATCAATTTCATCACCTATTTTTGCACCCTTGCATAAACCAAAAAATGTTGTATTGTTCTTTTTCACTAGCTGGATTTCTATTAGCGGGCCCACTCCTTTTTCCCGCATCTCTTTGAACCCATCAAATACAGTTTTTTTGTAATTATCTGTGACAAAATCAAAGCATGGTTTTCCGACAATCTCATTTTTAGAGTATCCAAAATGCTCCAGCATGCGTTTGTTTGCATCTATAATTATTCCATTTCCATCTAGAGTACATACAAGATCTGGAGTTATTTCGTAAAATGTTCTATATAGCTGGTCAAACATATGCGGTGGAATCATTATACCCGTATTAGTGACGAGTTTTTGCTTAATAAAATATTTGTAAGTAATATGCGTGATACAGGTACAGTTTCAAGTTTCATACGAGTACGGTACAGTCATCCCTTTTAGATTTTACTTCATAACATAATTAAGCAAAGTCGTGATCAAGACTTAACAACATGTACCTGATTTTGACAAACTTGTTATTTTGGATATGTATTAAAATTTCAATATTTTTACTTTAATCCTTTCGGTATTTTTTGCCCGTGTTTTTATCAAAATATATGAATCTGCAATTATGGTTAGGGCAATGAAATATGCCAGAGCCCTGGTCAAACTCTATTAGGTCAGTATCGCAATCTGGACAATTAATTGCCATTAGACGTCTAGTCCGGGACTAGGATTTAAAAGATTAATGGTCTGAATCAGTTATTTTTTATGATTTCCCAGTCAAGAGGAATTATTCCAAGAAAGACTTTAGTTTATTCACCCATTAGATACATTGTATACATTTGGATACTTTTCAGTGCTATGAGATACTTGGACTCAAACCAGGCGCATCAATACAAGAAATAAAACAAGCATATCGAGAGCTTGCACTACGACATCACCCTGACAAGAATTCAACAGAAGGAAGTGAAATACGATTTAGTCAGATTTCTGACGCATATCAAACTCTGAGGATACAAAATAAAAAAGATGTCAAGGTCACACAGAAATTTGATGACATTTATCCAGAAGATGCAGTATCATCATACCAGCAGGCCCAGACACTTGTTACAAAACACCAGTATGAAGAAGCAATTACATTTTATGACAAAGCACTGGAACGATTGCCACGATATGCAAACGCTTGGCTCAAAAAAGGCGACACGCTACACCACTTGAAAAGATACGATGATGCGCTTTATTGTTATGGAAAAGTTTTGCAGATAAATCCAGAATCAGTAGATGCGTGGAACCTACAGGGGGTGTGTCTATCAGACATGAAAAGATATGAAGATGCACTAGAGTCTTTTGATGAGGCAACAATACTTGACCCGACGCATGGACCTGCATGGAATTTCAAAGGCGTATGTTTTTTCATGTTGGGAAGACCTGAGATGGCACTTGATTGTTTTGAGAGGGCAACAAAATCTCATCCCGAGTTTACAATTGCATGGCACAACAAGGGAAAAGTATTGATGAAACTTGGAAGAAAAAAAGAAGCCGAGAAGTGTTACGAAAAGGAAGCAAGTCTAAAAAGATAGAGATGTAACATTAAAAAATTACAACATGATTTTATGATATCATCTTCTGGATTACTAAACTAGAACAATGTTACATTATATAGAAACCGTGGATGCAGATTTACCACTCTACATGGTTTTTGTTATTCCACGGTTTCTATTTGTAGACTTTGTACATCAGGTGAATATATCAAATAGTGTGTTTAGTTCAAACAGACTTTGGCCATTTTTTTTATCAATTATTTTATAATAAACAAACACAGTCTTTTCTATCTATATTTACTAATAATATTGCAGATTCTCTACAAGCGGGAGTTCTCGGGGTAAAAGCCCTCAGAACAACCGCACTTGAATCTGATATTTTTTTCATATTGCCAAAAAATTAGAGGTGTGATTTGATCTTTGAGATAAGGAGAAATTTATCAAGTTTAGACGTTAAAAAATATTTAGCAGGCTATTTTTTGCCTTGTTTTACTAGAATATCATTTATGAATTGAGATACTTTTGTTGCAAATGCGATTGGACTTACTTTTTTTGTGCTTGTAACGATGATGACATTTTTGTGATAGGGGAAACTGAACATCATGAAATCATCCGTGTCTGAATGATGATATCTTATCGGTCCATAGAGATCATCAGATTTTGTACCCATTGAAATTTCAAACGTACACTCCATGTAATGGACATTATTCCACTTGTCAAAGCTTGGCTGGATAAATCCACGATAGGTTTCGCTATGAATCAGCCTTCCACGGTTGTCAAGTATTGCAACAGATCGTACATTTCTATCTAGACTCATCATAGACTTGCAAATTTGGTCAAATTTTACAGTCTTTGTAATAGTCATGTGAGGATCCATGGAATAAGGAATACTAAAAACTACCGATCGCTTAAAAGGAAATTTTATCGTGTCCACAATAAAAATAACATTCCAACAGCCAATCCCATTACCATAACAGTAATCCATCCAACAATGTTTGATATTTTACCATTTGTTCTGCTCTGAAGAATATTTTTGTCATTTCCAATTTTCATAATTGTTATGAGAAGAGGAATGGCAATAATTCCATTAATTACTGCTGCATATATGAGTGCCATAATAGGATCAATGCCAAGAAAATTAATCCACAGTCCTACTACGGTAGATGCTGCAATTATTAGGTAAAACCCCTTTGCCTGCTTGAATTTTTTATTCAGACCTTGTTTCCATCCAAGTTCTTCAGATAATGCATATGCCGACGAGCCTGCAAGCACAGGTATTGCCAACAATCCAGTACCAATTATTCCAAGTGCAAATATGGTCTTTGCCAATTCTCCGGAATTTGGAAATGTTTTCACCAAGGGTTCTAGTGCTTTTGCAGCTTCGTCTGCAGTAGATATGTGCGTTATCCCATGAGCATAAAGTGTACCAGCCGCAGTTGTTATGATAAACCACATAATTGCTTGTGAAAATATCATTCCGATTGCAACATCTGCCCTCATTGCATTTATCTCTCTTTTTCTAATTCGTGGCTTGCCTACGCCCATTTCCGATATCTTGTTTTTTGCAACATCTTCTTCTGCCTCTTCTGAGGATTGCCAGAAAAACAAGTATGGTGATATAGTAGTGCCAAAGATTGCAACAAATAACATTGCAAAAGCTGGAGTAAATTCAATATGAGGTATTACACTTGCAGTCAACATTGCTACCAAATTTCCTCCTACGATAAATGCCGTAATTACATATGCAAACAAGCTCATGGTCAAGTACTTGAGTATGGTTGCGTATTTTTTGTATGGAATAAAAATTTCTGCACAGATAATTAACGCAGTAAATAAAATGGTGGCAACAACTATAGGAAATTGTGGCAAAACAAGTTTGACTGATGCTGCCATTGCACCAATGTCTGCACCTATGTTTATCGTATTTGCAATCAAAAGTAGACTGATTATCGGATAGCCTATTTTTTTGGAATATCTATTTCGTATGATTCCAGCCAATCCATTTCCTGTAACAAGTCCTATGCGCGCACATATTTCCTGAATTACTATCATCATTGGAAGCTGGAATATTACAAGCCATAGAGTTCCAAAACCAAATTGTGCACCTGCCTGAGAATATGTTGCTATCCCAGAAGGATCATCATCTGATGCTCCTGTTATCAATCCAGGGCCTAAAAACTTGAAAAATGACTTTATTTTCATAAATGAATAATCATGCAATTTTTTCATGCCTGTATCTGTTTTTGATGAATCTGTCATGGTATTTCCCGTAAGCTGATTCAGATTTTATGAACTTGTCATAGATCGGTTTTGGCACTCCAAAATACCGATAACTTCCACCATGTTCAAAGTCTATTTCCAAGATTTGTTCAGGTTCATCGTATCCAATGATTCGTATAGTGCCAGATTTGACGCGTATTTTTTCCATATTGTATCCACATTATGAGATTTCATCTCAAATCTATCTATTTCTGTCCCAATGACAATCGCAGTTGCAGCCCTCTTTACAATTTACTCGTTTACAATCAGAGCACTTGGTTTGTTTCCAAGAATTATACCCCTCCACTATACCATCAACACATCAAATGAGGTATCGATTGTATCAAGGAAAAATCATTCTTCATTTTCTGTTTCTCTAATCTCTTCTTGTGCATCTTGTTCTACTTGCTCTAGTTCGTGAGTTTCTTCATTCATTTCTTCTTGTTCTGCCTTGTGTTCTTCTTTAGATTCTGCAACTTTTGTCGTCCACATGGTTTTAAAAAAATTCTTGATCACAGGCATTTGTACGTCGTTATACTACTTAAGATGAGATCACTTGATTTATTTTCAAAAGTAACATTGTAACCAAAGACTGTCAGGATAATTCAGTACTGCATTTTGGACAAGTGATAATATCCATTCCAGCATGATAATCTTTTCTTGGTTTTGCTTGATATCCACATTTGTTACAGTATCCAGTTGTTGACATAACACTTGATGATAATCATATGTGTGTATCATACTTAAGCAAATATTTACCAAAATAAAATTTGATTACGATTAAAGGTATGATTTGATAACAAAAATGATTTATTGAAAATTAAATCATGTTTATTTGCAGTTATTTTGTATAATTATGGAACAATGTTGGATTTATGATGGGAGCTCAAATCCAAATGGAGTGTTTTGCCCAGTCCTTTGTACCTGTTACGTATAGTTACTTCAGTCACTCCTGCTGCAAGCGCAATCACTTTTTGAGAGGCCTGATCCCCATTTATCACACATGAAAGATACAATGCAGCAGCGGCAAGTGCCATGGGATTTTTTCCCGATGTAACATCTTTACGAACTGCATCTTCAAGAATTGTAATTGCACCACGTTTTGTTTTTTCTTTTAGACCCACCTTGCTTGCAATTCTTGATACACATTGTATAGGATTTACAACAGGCATTCGTAAATCAAGTTCCTGTAAAAGCAATCTATAGCATTTTGATACATATTTTATTTTTACATTGTTTTGATCTGCTATTTCACGTAATGTTCTTGGTGTTTCACTATCCCTGCATGCAATGTGTAATGCAGCTGCAAGAAGCACGGGAATTGATCTGCCCTTGACAAGATGTTTCTCCAATGCTTTTCTGTAAATGTATGCAGTTTTTTCTACAACTGCATCTGGAAGCGCAAGCTTGTCTGCCAGCCTTTTTAGTTCACCAAACGCCTCGGTAAGATTCCTGCTTGCAGATTCATGCATTTGACTTCGGCTATCCCATACACGTAAACGAGTTATCGTACTCTTCATTAGTGAAGACAGTGGTTTTCCTGACGAGTCTTTATTTTGGCGGCCAATTATAGTAGCAAGACCCATGTCATGCATGGCAAGTGAAGTGGGAGAGCCTGTCCTTGCCCTATCGTCGTATTCATCTTTTGAAGACGAACGCCACTCTGCTCCAGTGTCTTCAATGCGTTCAAGTACAACAGAGCCGCATCCTCTGCAAAATTTCTCTCCTGTTACATCATCTGACACCATGGAATATTTTCCGCAACGACTACATTTCATGCCAAGATTTGATTCAAGTAAAACCATTTTTTATCACAGCAATATGTCATCTAATCAATAAGAACGATGGTATGACAGATTTTTTTACAGCTGTAAATGACACATTGCGTCTCTTTATTAGCAACGAACGTATCATGTCAACAGAGATACTAACACATGATACGATACATTACAACAGAATATTTTGATGATATGATGCAGAATATGCTAGTTTATCCAGCACTGAATTTCATATCAGTTTACGCTACAGGAATATAATCATGGAAGAAATTGCGTGGGATGTAATTGAACAAGTCTTTGCACAGACAGTCAAGGAATCAGGAATAACGGACTATGGATTGCAACAAACTATTTTCAGCAACATCAAAAAAGAGTTGACTTGCCAGATTGAGGCAAGCCTTGGCAGAAATGTAGAGAGCATGACTAGTAATAATCTAAAAGACATCATACGAAAAGCAATTGAAAATGCCAAAAGTACCCCTGTAAGAGCTGGTTAGTTAATCCAGTCTTTCCCTGGCAATCTCAGAGATGTGCAAACTCACACCACTCTACAATATCAATAGGTGTTTCCCGCATTAAAAGACTCGCATATCATTTAGAATCATGCAGAGTTGTAGCAGTTGAAAAACTAGAAAGCGCCAGGTAAGGGATTCGAACCCCTGCATGCTTGCGCATAACCGCTGCCTTGTTTTTGATCTCGAGGCGGTCGCCGTTCCACTTGGCTAACCTGGCACTTGACAGCAAGTCTGGTTTTGGTACATAAATAACATAGCAATGAAACTGATCAGTAGATCAAGTATATAATAAAGGATATAAAGTAGATAATTTATTATCTAGTCAGATGGAGACCATAATCAAAAAGACAGTCTCAATAGAATACGCAGGCACAAAGTATCCAGTCTCAGATGAGATTACCATATCCTCAATATTGGCCCAGATTGGCCTCCCAGAAGACACGCCTGTACGAATGGTTCCAACAAAAGAAGGATTCATTATCATACCGCAAACAGAAAAAAATTGATAATAGATAATTTATTATTGATATTTGTACCATGATATAGTGATACCAATTGACAAAGACTAGAGTTTCTATTACAATTGACGACAAGACTGCAAAAGAAATCGAACTATACTATAGAGAAAAGGTAAAAACCGCAGCAGAAAAGGGACAGGCAATACCAAAGTTATCAAACATTTATGAAGAAATTATTGAAAAAGGCTGGGACAAGTCTCTAAAAAAGAAATAAGAGTACTAGAAAACAACATAAACTGCAAGAGATGGGCCTAGATCTAAAACGACTTTGTGTAAGGGACAGGACAAATCTGGAATCATTTACATCGAAAATTGTTGCAATAGATGCGTATAATGCAATCTACCAGTTTCTTTCCATAATTCGTGGACCTGATGGGCTTCCATTGACTGATTATAACGGAAAGATAACAAGCCACATCAGCGGGCTTTTTTATAGGAATATCAATTTTTTATCACTTGGGATAAAACCTGTCTATGTTTTTGATGGTAAATCTCCGTCGTTAAAGTCTGCTGAAATCCAGAGAAGAAAGCAGGTAAAAAAAGATGCCACAATAAAATATGAGATTGCAATAAGCGAGGGAAATTATGCTGATGCAAAAAAGTATGCTCAACAGACATCTGTTTTGCGTGATGATATGGTAGACGAGTCAAAAAAGTTTCTTGATTTGTTTGGCATACCATGGATACAAGCACCATCAGAGGGTGAGGCAACTGCTGCACATCTTACTGTAACAGGGCAAGCTCACGCATCTGCAAGTCAGGACTTTGATTCAATGTTGTTTGGTGCAAAAAAACTTGTTAGAAACTTTACAAATAGTGGCAGGCGAAAACTGCCAAATCGTAACACTACAATCGAGGTAGAGCCTGAGATCATCCAGCTTGACAAGACATTGTCATCTCTTGGTGTAACACGAGAGCAACTTGTTGATATCGGGATTTTGATTGGTACTGACTTTAACCCTGACGGGTTTGAGAGGATTGGTCCAAAGACCGCGTTGAAGATGATCAAAGACCATGGCTCCCTTGAGAACATATCCCAGATTCAGGAGAAGCTTGAGGGGATTGACTATAAACAAATACGCAGTATTTTCTTGAATCCCAAGATTGCTGAGGTGTCAGAGATAAAGTTCGGAGAGGTGGACTATCTAGGAGTTGTAAATTACCTCACAAAGGAGAGGAGTTTTTCACTTGACCGTGTTGATACTTCGTTGAACAGATTGAAAAAAGCGTTTGAGAAAAAAAGCCAGAATTTAGACCAGTGGTTTTCTTAAATTTTTAAATGTTTAAACGTAGAGAAAATCCATGTTACAAATAGGTATCATATGCAACATTTATGTATCATATACTACTAACTAAAGATATGAAACTTCATTCATACCTAGAACAAGTGTTAGGTACAAAGGCAGGGATTAGCATACTACGTAGTCTTGTCAAATACAACGGTAAAATCTTCACGGTAAGAGGGCTTGCCAGGGAGGCTAGCATCTCTAGTGTGGAGACCTCTAGGACTATCGAACAACTTGAACGATTTGGCATAGTAAAGGTCCAACCGGTGGGCAGAGCATACCAAGTATTTCTCAATGACCAGAGTTATGTGCTTAATAGAATTGTCAAACCAATTTTAACAGCAGAAGAGAAAACAGTCTCGGAGATAATTATTATTTTAGCAAAACATTTGAGAGTGAAAAAAATTTTATCTGCCGTTATTTTTGGAAGTGTCGTAAGAGGAGCAGAAAAAGAAGACAGTGATATCGACTTGTTAGTCATATCAGACGATTTTGAGCTAGCCATAGGTGCAGTTGCAAATGCAAGTGAAGAGATAGCACTGGCATTTCATTCCAGTATATCTCCCATAATATTTACAAAGAAAAAATTCATCTCCAAAAAAAATGATGATTTGATACGCTCTATATTGTCTAATCACATTCTTGTGACAGGACTTGAATTGGAGAAACTCAAATGACAAGGGCGGTAGATCAAAGCAGAGCCACAAATTATCTCATAAAGGCAGAAAATTCTTTACATATCGCCAAGATTGCTTTACAGGAAAAAGCATATGATACTGCAGTGATGGATGCAGTACACAGTTCCATCAATGCTCTTGATGCATTGACTACATTCTATAGTGGAAAACGTTCTTCTGGTCAACATACGGATGTTCTTGAATTGATCAAGGGAATTTTGACTAACGATGAGTTCTAGTATATTAAAAAACAGTTCAAAGGATTGATGAGTCGAAAAAACGAATCTGAGTACCAACCAACTCTCATGATTGACAAAGATGCTGCAGATGCAATACTGCGTGCAGAACGTGTATTAGATAAGGTAAAAACTAAGATTAGAAAATGAAACCCCCTAGTGAAATAGCTCTGTATTAGCCACAAAAAAAGCCAGATACTGAAACGATATTCTTGTGTAAATAAGCTGAACCAGTGGTTTTCTTAAACTCTTAAACTAGAAGAAATCTACACCACTTTTTTAAACTATGAAAATCCCGTACATAACAAGTGAAAACTCTACATCTTTTCTTTGTGATAATTACGGTAATTTCCTTTGGGATTATTGAAGAATCTAATTCCGTATTTGCTCAGATCCAGCCCACTGGAGGACCAATCATCCTACTTTTCACACCAAAATCTAACTTTGTAGATGGAGAGATAATTCCAATTAATGGACATACATTGCGAAACTCCACGCTAAACATATCTTTAACAGATAACTATGGTAATGTTGAAAATTCAACCAAGATAACAAGTAACAGCACTGGTTATTTTTTCACAAGTCTTGGCATCCCATCACATGTGATAGGTGGTACATGGTACATTTTTGCAACAAGTGATGAAAACCATTCTGAGATACCACTAATGGTAAATGCTCACGGGGTTAGTACCACGTCATTTGGCTTTCCTTCTGAATTGCCTCCACTAAAACAATTCAAGTTGGGAATCAAGATAAATGATATCACATGTAAAAATGGATTATACCTAATCATTAAAGCTGAAGATGGGTCTCCAGATTGTGTAACAATAGAAACTGGAAAGAAATTTGTTCTATACCGCGATTGGGCAACAACGTTTGGAACAGGAATTACAACAAATGATTACTATCCAGTATGTGATACCGTGTATCCACGATCAGATTCAGGCATTCCAGTATTATACATGCCTACAAATTCCCTTGGGAAAATATGTGTAAAATATTATAATCTTAACAATACCCCGACAGATGTTGGAGCGCGGATCTTTGATGCAAACAATCTGACAAAAAATGCATCAGATGTTACCACGTGGTCAAGCAATGGTAACATACTACATGGAAATGAAAATACTACTAAAGTTTATTTCGTCAAGACTGGAAATAAGACAGGATTTTACGGTTTTTCTCTAACATGTGGTGGGGTACCTCTTGCGGTCGGATATGATGCTAACTCAACTTTTACTACCAGTGATTTTCCGTGGGTTGACCAAGCATTTCATTGCGGGGTCATAACATATGATTCTTACATAAAAAGTATCGGGGGAATTGGTGTTAAACACATTCCACATCCATAAAGATATTGTATGTGAAAATTATAATTCTAGAAATAGTTCTATTTTTAGACACAAAAAGCCAGACTCTGAAAAATCTTTATGATCAAAGACATGACCTAATCTTTGCCATAAGTCATCTTATGATCTCCAACTCTGATCAGTTCTATTGTATTCCCGTTATGATCCACCGTGAAAATTATTCTATCATCATGCCCTAATTCGTATGCGTATACTTGCATAGATGATTTGTAGACGCCCAATAATTCAGGCTTTTCAGAATCTGCAAGAGATAGTATTGCTTTTTTAACTCGTTCTTGTCTAACAGAACCTAATAATTTGTATTGCTTTTTGAATTTACTTTTTCTGTCAAATGCCCACAAACTAATCGGTTTCTAAATCTTTTATGAGGTCTTTAACGTTTTTGAAGTGTTTTGGTTTTTCTTTTCCAGATACATATTCTTTGATATCTGCTATCTCTCTGGGAGTAAGATCATCTAGTTTCTTTGTTTTTGCAGAAGACTGCATGTACTAGATATGTACTAACTTCTTATTATTCTTCTTCTTTTCCTATTCATGGATTGCTTCAAGGAACTACCCGTCTAGTCAAAATAACAAAAACTTTTCAATTATCAATCATTCGCAAGCGTGTTTGCTATAAAAAACATCTATAGAAGTTTCAGCGTAGTCACAAAAAAAGCCAGACTCTGAAACGATATTCTTGTGTAAATAAGCTGAACCAGTGGTTTTCTTAAATTTTTAAACAAAATCGAATATTAGTCTAAAGTTATTATAAATCTGATTACAATAGAAGATATTTGAAAATCAAATATGTTGAAAGATCATTTATCATAGAATTAAATAAAAAAATAATTGAAGAGTGGAATATCCGATATCCAGAATTACCCGAATTTATCAATGCATCCGATACAAGACTTGATGAAGTATTTGACATAATCGAAAAAGCAGGGAATGAATATGAGATCCGCGATAAAATCATTGTTAAGGCTGCTTATCTTTTAGGCGGTCTTGCGTGGGCTCAAGCGTTTAGCGGTGGAAACAAAAGAACCGCAATATTATCTACAACCATATTTTTGCGCAGAAATGGATTAATCATGACATTTCCAAGAGAAGAGCAACGTGAGCTAAGACGATTATTATTTCAGATACAAGAAGAGAGGAGACAACTACAACAAGAAATAATCGACAAATTAATTTTATATATCAGAAGAAACATACAATCAACATGACCCAAGATGAAGCTCAATTTGTAGAAACTTTCATGAAGGAATATGAGCAATTATTCGAAGATCTGGGTAAAGAAAAGAAAGACTTTTAGCCTTTTCAGATCTATTGTGTTAAACTGGAATTGTAAAACCTTTAACTTGGATATTGCAAAAACTGAAAATAACACTCTACATTGAAAGTAGTTCTATTGACTGTGAAAAAGCCAGATACTGAAACGATATTCTTGTGTAAATAAGCTGAACCAGTGGTTTTCTTAAATTTTTAAATGTAGAAGAAGGTTATACCAATTTTTAATTAATGAATATCCATCACTTGTACAAAATGCAAATTCTAAAAACTCATGTACGAATTAAATTTCTTTCAAAAACTCTTCTCTTGTTATATCACAATCCTGTATAATAACTCCCAGCAATCCTACACGAATTTCTTTCAGAGGAACTGTGATGTATATGGCCCCGTTTGTTATGGTAACATGACTTCCTTTCTGCCTTATTGCTCTAAAACCAAACCTGTTACATAAAATCTTGACAAGTTCTTTTCCATGCATGGGGAAAAGTTTCTTCAAACCGCAATAGATTCTGTGGCTTTATCTCTTAATACCGATAAATGAAGTTTGACAGCTTTTAGATAGTTCTTTTTAGCATCTTTTAGGTTTTTACCCGCACTATATACTCCCAGCGCAGAACATACAATGGAATAAGTTCCATCATCTTCTTCTATTACCTTAGCCTTGACATCTTTTACCTTGACAGACATGTATCAACAGATATTGTCATTAATTATTTAAGTTTCTTTACATTATACAAATTGAACAGAGACATTGCAATAGTAAAACAAGTAATATCACTAGACTTGTCACTAGGTAAAATGGCAATGAAAAATGCTTCTAGACCAACAAAACATGCCAAGATTGTTAAGTCTAAAACCAAGCCACAAAAAAAGCCAGACTCTGAAACCATTCCCTTGTGTAAATAAGCTGAACCAGTGGTTTTCTTAAATTTTTAAACTCTTAAACTATAAGATTCCTGCACCACTTTTTTAAACCATACCTGTCCAGTACGGATATTACATGAAGATTTTTCTAGTTGCGATTGGAATTACTGCCGCCATTGTAGTAATTGCATCAGTTTCGCTTCTAACAATTCCGGACAATCGACTGCATTGTACCTTTTGTCCTGAACAATATTCTTCTTCTAATTTTCAAAAAGTTGACAATGTCATAGAAGATAAAACAATAGTTTTGAATGGAACAACTCATGGATCAGGTAGTATTTCGAGTACAACAGATATCTCATTTGGTATTGGTTTTGATAAAATAATACATGTAAACCAATACGCAACTGGAAATTACAATTTTGTTCTAAAGCCAGGTTCCACAGGCATAATAGGTATGAAGTATCATCATCTTCTGTCTTCCTGTAATGAGGTATGGCAAAATGACATCTGTCTTCCAAATCAACAACAAAATACCTCCAAATATAACATGATTCGCTCTTATCCTACCAACGCAAACGTATACACAATGCCTCCAGATTTTTCATTTATTGGAAATGGATCTGCAGTTGGAATTACAATCACGGAACAATGGAAGAGCATAGATAATTTTACATCTTTTGTCAATTATACAATAAACACGACGCCCCAGGCTAATGGCACATATGACATAATGCTTCGAGATAGTGGTCCGGGTCAATTTCTAACGATTGGTATGATTCCCTACAACGGAACATTTCCAGGTATTTCAATTTATTAAATGTAGAAAAACATACATCACTTTTTTAAACCATGAAAATCCCGTACATAACAAGTAAAGTAAAATGAAAACTCTACATCTTTCAAAAATTCTAATTGCAATATCAGCAAGTACAATAGTAATAACCATGACTTTTTTTACAGATTATTTCATTCCAATCAAAGAACCTGATGCAACCATTGCAGCCACATCATATTTGACATGGCCTAACGATACTAGATTAACAGTCTCAAATATGTCTAAACAGACACCAATTTTTGGCATTGTGATTCAAAATTTTTCTTCTGCAGATTCACAAGGAAATTTTATTCCAAATCAAGAACCGCAAGTTACCATTGTAAAGAAAGGAGTACCAACTACAATAGATGCAGTGATTGTCCCATATCAGACAGGAGAGAATGGCACTGTCAATATCTCACTAGCATTCACATATTGTGCACCGCTTTACACTCACAGCGGACTAGAAAGACCGTGCCTTGAGAAGAACATGGTTGTTTTTCTTCCACAACATGTAGTTTCAATAAATCAGCACTTTAACCTCACAATTACAGTTCCTGATAATGTACCAAATGGACTGTATCAACTTGGCTTGGACGCAAGTGCTTTGGTTTACCCGCACGATTCTGACAAGCCATCAAATTCAGGTAATACACAACCATTTTGGATTAGAGTGGTTTAGTGAAATGAAACTACATCTTTCAAAAATTATGTACAAATGAAACGCAAAAACTAACTGTACGGCAGCGTACCTGATCCATCTCCTTTATCCCATTCTTTTCTGAATTATTTCTTCTGTATTGATCTAATTTAACTAAACTCACATTAGGTTCAAATCTTCAGTGATTAGGATGCATTATGGAACTGGACAGTTTTTATTAAAAATAATTAATATGTGATGAGAAATGAAGTACATTAAAAATAACAAAATATTCTTTTAACCCTTAAATCATCATCGAAGCAAAATATCGTATGACATCAAACAATAAGATAATCATTGATCTGGATAATCAGTATCTAATTGATGCAAATGAGGAAATTCTCAAAAGACATGCGAGAATAAAGCATGTCAAGGTACACATAGGAATTATTCAAGAAAATATTGATCGTGTAATTCCAATAGTAGGGAGTGTCGGCCATTCTGGAAATAGGAAAGAAGATTTGATTGAAAAAGCAGCACACATAATGGCCGTAATTCCTTGGGTTCAGGCATTCTTAGATGGCAATAGGAGAACTGGGATTATTGCTGCAGGTAAATTTCTAAATGATAATGGATATGAATTAGATATTGATCCAGAAAACGAGAATACGGAATTAAGAAATATGTTAAGTGAGATCAAGAAACAGTGCAAAACCTTGAACCCAAACATCATGAAACAGATGTCTTTTTATATTTCAAAAAGAATTAAACCATTATGAGTCCAAAAGATAAGAAAATCACTGATGAACTCATGGAAAAATACTCTAAACTTTTAGATGATCTCGCTACTGACGACTGATTTCTAAAACCGTTTTCACACATTTACAAGCCTCAAAATTGATTTAATGATAATTGTCTGTTAATGGCCAAGATCAATGGAGCATTAGGTTCATGAAATGAACTGTGAGATAAAGAATCATGGTGCCATTGATGAAAATTAGGCACAAATGGAACGCAAAAATGCACTGTACAGTAATATGTTCGGCTCGATCCATCCTTTTCAATCTAGAAGAATCTTACAGAGTGAATCTACACCAATTTTTTAAATGATATCTGTCAGTACTTTTTATGAAAACTCTGCTGATTTCAATAATTCTAATTCTTTCATTCATTGTATGCAGTACTGATATAGCACATGGTGAACTTGCACCAAAAACACTTGTACCGACTCACTATTTTGAGATCTGGGCAAGAGACAGGTATGCAACTCCAGGATCTCAGGTTACAATTCAAGGCAACATATGTCCCATTCCAGTGTCAGATGTAGGTACAAACTCGTCCATCAAGATATATGCTCTTGGACAAATGCACGGTGTTACTATTCCACCATACTTTTTGGGAGAAAATAATACTCTTCCAGATTGCAATGTACCATCAAACATTATCACATTTCAGACAAACTCTACTGTTCCGTATAATGTCTATGCAGGTTCTCCATGGTATAATTTCAATGCAATAGCCCAGTGGACCGAACAAGGAAGAACAATTACGGTACAAAGTGGTTCTGCACAGGTTCATACAGGTAGTTGCATTGCAGGTTATGACCTGTTTTCAAATTCTCCTCTGCATCCAAGAAGTATGGCATCATTCAGATTTCATGTCTATTCCTTTAACTGTAAAGATCCTTCCACTGGCGTTATCTTTACTGCCTATAATTACACGGGACAAGTAAAAGGCAACATACTGTACCAAGAATCAAAACTTGTAACAGACAATGACACTCTGTTTAATTTCACTGTCCCACAATGGACTGATAGTGATGGTCTGTTTCACTTTTTGGTCGAGGTCAATGGTAGTTCTGGCGGGTTTACTTACTTGTATCCCGTTACTTCATCATCAACAAACAATAATTCAGAATCATCTACTCCTCTAGTTGAAAATAAAACAGATAATCAATCTCACTTGCAGGAACAATTAGAAAAACAGCAAGATGAAGAAATGGAAATATCATTGCATTTGGCAGAAGTTGGAATTCCAATAGGTGTTGGAATTTCTGTTGGAGTGTTCCTATTCATCAGGAAAAAGAAAATGAAAAACTCTGAAAATTTAGGCACAAATGGAACCAAATAATGCACTATACAAAGTACATTCATCCCGGTACATCCTTTTCAATCTAGAAGAAATCTGCGTCACTTTTTTAAACTATAGAAATACCGTACATAACAAGTGAAAATTGTACACCTTGTAATCATTATGGCATCTTTACTGATTGTAACATCATATGCAAAACCCGTTCATGCCGATTCTACAGATCCAGTTCAAATCCTTGACATACAGGTGAAACCAAGCACGCTCAAAGTAAATGATACATTTGCGATTAGTGCTACAATTCTCAACAGTTCTCCATATCCGATATATCTGACAAGCGGTTCATGTACTCCTGCATTTTCTGTTTCATTTGATATTCATGCCAAATCGGTGTATCCAAACATAGCATGCACCCTTGAGGCCATACAACAAAAAGTGGATCCAGAAGGTGAGATAACAATATCAAATTCCAACAAGCCTGGAATAATCTACCAGACAGTATTAACAGGAACTGCAAATGCAAACATTACAATTCCCTACACTGCAAAAAACCAGACAGCTACAGATTATTCTAACATTGATTACAATACAACAAAATCATTCCAGTTTGTGGTTCATGACTCAAATAAAACATCGCAAAAGCAGCCTGCATATGTTCTCCCCCCATTACAACAAATCAGGGCAGGAGCTTTAGCACAGAATGTAAAATGTAGTGTTAATTTCAACTTGATAATAAAAGCCGAAGACGGCTCGCCTGCATGCGTCAAGCCTGACACTGCAAATATTCTAATGGAGAGAGGTTGGACAAAATGACTAGTACAATAGTAAACCTAAACGTACAACAATGAAAACGCTGCAAATTTCAATAATTCTAATTCTTTTGTCAATTACATATAGTACCGAAATGGCATACGGAGAACAACTCGTACCAAAAACATTGTCAGAACTATACCAAGAATACCAAGGAAAACTTGTCATAGCAGGCCAGATACTCTCTGTCTCTGAAATACCACAGAAAAATTTGACATCGTATGATATCAAAATACAAGATTACATCACAAGGCCACAACAGGGTTCCATAATTACAGCAGTCTCTCCCACAGGTAATACATCAAATCCAGTCTTCAATGTAAATGATAAAGTCCAGTTGTACCTTGACAAGAATTCATCAGGATATGTGATTTCACCATATTCATTCAAGATGTCAGGTAGCTGTTCGAGTTTTGGTCCTTCGTATGACAATTTTGGGCCGTTATCAGATGGTGCTGCTGCATCAATACCTTTCAAATTTGTGAGTTCACAGGGGAATACGATAACTCCAATAGTCAATCAGCAAAATCTCATGTCATATGATGTGTTCAATGATTTACCATTAAACAAAACCACCGTTGAGATAAACATCACACTAAACGACAATCCAGTTCCAGTCTTCCATGATACAAAATATCTTGATTTGAAACCATGTACAGGAACTACATTAACGTGGAATTTCACACCTGTCCAAATGGGAAATTATACTGCTGTAGTGAAACAAACTTTTGGGGTTTATGACAACAAGATAATTCTTGGAAATTATACACTTGTCAACTATGGATTTTCTCCAATTCAAACAGATACAACTGATCTATTGCTATCTCCATTGAAACAATTCAGATCTGGAACCCTTGCTCAAGATGTAGAATGTGGACAAGGTCTTCAATTGGTCATGAAAGCAGAAGATGATTCTCCTGCATGTGTAAGATCGGAAACCGCAAAAACATTGTCTGAACGTGGTTGGACAGAATCGATAGCCAACAGAACATCACAGACTAGTACGACATCAAATCAAGCAGTAGAGATAGTTTCAATCCAGATGGTTCAATCTCTTATCAACCCTGGCGGCCCGCCAATCCAATTAACACTAAAGAATATTGGCGTAACACCCATAACTAGTCTTAACGCGACTCTACATCTTAATAATGAGTATAATTTTGATTTTCAAGATATAACAAAGTCATATCTACTTGTATCTGGCAACTCTACATCAGATACAAAGATCTTAATTGGTGGTGGATTTACTAGTGAAGCCATATACCCCCTCACTATAAACGGGATTGCAAATAATATTCCATTTAGTTTTACTCAAAATGTCCACATACCATATCCAAATGAAGACAATGTGAAAAATTCCATGACATCATCACCAGTTTCATCCGGAGGATGTGACACACCATACGAATCAAAACAAGATCTTCTTCCTATTTTATACATGTCAACAAACTCTACTGGAAAGTTGTGTATTCAATATTCTAATCCAAACCAGTCATTTCCCGCAGCATTTGATGTTGTGGAAGCTCAGAATTACAACCAAAATACAGATGTTACTGTCTCTTCATCTCCTGAAGATGTGCCATCTGGAAATAGTACCATAGTTGATACAATACATTCTGGAAACAAGGCGGGATTTTACCGAATGTTAATTTCATGTCCTGGCATGCAGCTTGCAATAGGATATGATAATAGTTCAAATTTTGTTCCAAATGACTTTCCGTGGCTTGGGCAGACATTTTACTGTCCATTGCAGTCAGGAGAATTTCACATAATAGGTTTGAATGGGATTGGAGTCAAGTACATACCATATCCTTGAGATAAAATGAAAACTCTACATCTCTCAATTCTTCTAATAATCCTTGTTGTGATTATGTCAAGCTTTATTTCAACTGATGCAAATGCTTTGTCTCCGTTTCTTCAAACGGACAAAACGTTCCATGTGAAAGGGGATATTATTCTAGTCTATGGTTCAGTAGGAAACTATATTCCAAACACGAATGCAACGATCCAAATTTTAGATAATGAAAACAATCTGCTGTTAAATTCCACTACAACTCCTAAAGACGATGGAACATTCCTTGTTCGCATACCAACAAATGATACAAATTGGAAGACAGGTGGTCCTTACAAAATAAATGTCCAATATGGTACTTGTTGCCATGTTGGAGAGAGCACATTTACATTTTATGCAGGTCTACTTCCACCGTTAAAACAGGCTCAATCAGGAACAGTATTTTGGAACATAACATGCGATTCAGATCTTGTTAAAATCACAAAACAAGAGGATGGATTTGTTGCATGTATCAATCCAAGCAGTTTGCAGAATCTAGTTTCTCGAAATTGGGGTTATGATCCATCCGAGAAATTAACTACCTACGGTCTCAAAAATATCTATCAGATAGGACAGGAAATAGATTTTAAATTCAGAGTCAATGGATTTGGTAGTTACTGTGGTGAACAACCATCTATCGTAGTCAAGAACTCTGACCAGAAAATAGTGTGGCAAAGTCCTCAGTATACGATGAGTTGTCCGCCATCAACGGCGGGTCAGTCTGGACACATGGAAGATGAAGCATTCCTAGGAAATGAAACGCATCTAGGGGATGATTACAATGGATATGGAGTATTGACAATTAAACAGCCAGGAACTTATTCCATGAATATTTCATGGTTTGACGGAAATATTACAAAAGAATTTGCTGTCCTTCCATAACCAAGTCTCATCTTTCCAAAAATCTGTAACTCATGGTAAAATTAGGTACAAATGAAACCAAATAATGCACGGTACAATAGCATGTCCGACCCGATCCATCTTTTTATAATCTGGATGAAACCTACATCACTTTTTTAAACCATGCAAGAATCGTACAAGTAAAATGAAAGATAACGATCCTCACAAGTCAAGTGCTCAAGTAATGCTAAACAAGGTGCCAGAAATCACGTTGTTTTTTTGGGTAATCAAGATTCTCTGTACTACTGTTGGTGAAACAGGTGCTGATTTTCTAAATACGACATTGAATTTTGGACTTGATGGAGTAACGTTGATCATGGGAACAATGCTTGCTGTAACACTAATCTTTCAGTTCAAATCTAAAAAATATGTACCTGGAATCTACTGGCTTGCAGTTGTTCTAATAAGCATAGTAGGAACTCTCATCACAGACAATTTGACGGACAGATTTGGCATACCTTTGTTTATGACTACTACAATCTTTGCCATCACACTTTCAATAGTATTTGCAATTTGGTATAAGAAAGAAAAAACATTATCAATACATACAATCGTCACCACCAGAAGAGAGGCGTTTTATTGGTTAGCCATTCTGTTTACATTTGCACTTGGAACAGCTGCAGGTGACCTATTAGCTGAGACCATAAATCTGGGCTATTTGCTTTCGGCAATCATTTTTGGTGTTCTAATTGCATCTGTTGCGATAAGTCATTTCGTTTTCAAGGTAAATGCCATTTTGGCGTTTTGGATTGCATACATTCTAACTCGTCCACTTGGGGCTTCGATAGGCGACTATCTCTCTCAAGATTTTAGCAATGGCGGTTTGGGATTGGGAACTGTAATAACAAGCATGATTTTCCTTGCTACAATCTTAGCTACAGTCATTTATCTAACGATAACAAAAAAAGACGTTATTAAAAAGAGTAATTTTAGCGACCAAGTGTGATGATAAGAAAATTAGACCGTGGAACGCAAAAATGCACTGTACAGTCGTGTGTCCGGCCAGGTCCACCATTTCAATCTAAAAGAAATCATATGATATTTTTTTAAACCGTGTAATTATAGAATATTTTTACAATTACTTGCAATCAGATACTAAATTTTTTTGAAACTATCAAGACTCCCATTATTGATATGACCGCAATCATGCCGGCTAGAGTTCCAAATTCTGGAACTGGTACGTAATTAGAAAAATCAGGTGCAATCTGTGAAAATTTTTCTGGGTTTTGTTCTTTAGTTAAATTTAATCCCTGCAGTAAATACGGAGGTATCTGTGCTACAGAGTCTGGATCTATACCATTATCCTTGAGACATTGATATTCCTGCCCTAGATGATTTAGCATGCCGCTACCATAGTTTGTTTTCAGAATAGTTGCAGCTATATCTTCTGGCCTTTCGCCAAACCAATATCTATTCTCTTGGTAAATGAAATATGAATAGCCAGACTTTTCAATTGCCAAGTCTTTCGTGTTGCAAAAGTATGCACCATTTGTTGCATTAAAATCTGCAAAGGCCTTTTCAGTTAATATCGTAGGCGAGATTACCAGGATGGTTATCAACAAAATGCCTATAATTTTCATGATATACTAGTACAAAACTAGAAGATTAATCTTTCAAAGAAATCATACTAGTAACTAAATTTTCTAAAAGTGTCAGTCTTTGTAGAAATTACAATAACACCAACTATGGCCATTACAATTATCATGCCTGCAATAGAGCCAAATTCAGGAATCGCTAGTGCCTGATTTACCTTATAGCTTAATGGTCCAACTTTGTTGGGATCTACTCCAAGTGAATCAATGCACTGTTTTGATTTGTCATACAGAGTCCATGTCTTTTGATCTTGTAGTATAGCATCATGTTGTTGCTGTAATGTGGCATTAGGATGTGAAAGCAAGTAACTGTCTAGTTGGTAGTTTATCTGATTGACTGTAGAGGTGTAGACGTTTGTCTCAAGACCTACATTGAATGGATTGCACACATAGTTTCCAGACTTGTCAAATTCGGCATGTGCATCACCGATAATACACACAGTAGAAAAGACAAACAGTGTTACTACTGATATAACTGCAAATCGATGTAACAACAAGAACAAATTGTTTTGCAAACTATTAAGACTTGATGAGGATTTCTACCAGAGTATGGAATTTCAAATTATACCAGCATCATCAAATTATGAGAATAAACCAAGCAGGAATTTTGAAGATAGTAGATCTACGCTAGTTTTTTAAACTAAATTTATCTAGTATGGCACAGATGAAAACGCTGCAGATTTCAATAATTGTAATTCTATTGACAAGTGTATTTGTCAGTGTTAATGCGGTCTTTGCACAAAATGAAACTGGAATGGGCAATCAACTTCCTATTGGGGTTCCATTCAAGTCAACTCTTGATTCACCCCTTAAACAATTCAAGTCAGGGGTTAGTTTGAGTGACATTGTCTGCAATGAAGGTCTCTATCTAGTAGTAAAATTACATGACCAATATCCCATGTGTCTCAAGGCTGGGACAATCTCAAAACTTGCTTTAAGAGGATTTTTGTATGCTACAGATGCAAGTGATGCAAATTATACCACAGTAATAATTCCGCCCGGATCAGAAGACCAAACATCTCATAACACATACAGTCCTGATATGGTAACAGTTGTGCTTGGAATAAACAACACTATACGATGGATAAACCAAGCAGATACTGCAGATACAATCGTTCCAGACATGCCTTTGATACAAAATGGAAAATCATTTGGTAGTGATGGAGTGATAAAACCTGAACAATCCTACCAGTTTACATTCACAGAGCCTGGAACATTTGCTTATCATACAGACCCTCACCCTTGGATGAAAGGAAGCGTCACAGTCTTGTCGCAGACTAGAAGCATAACACTTGCTCAAAACAATCAACAGATTAATTTACAAAAAGGCCAGCGCGTACTTTTGAATCTTGGCCAGAATTATGATTGGAGCCTAAATATTGACAACTATACTGTCATCAGTCGAGTACCAAACATCATGGTAATGCAAGGCACCCAAGGCATTTTTGAGGCGCATAATCAGGGAGAGACTATACTTGCTGCAACGGGAGATCCAACATGTCTGAAATCTACTCCGAGATGCGCAATAGCATCAATTCTCTTCAAAGTAAACATAATCGTATCATAAAATAAAAAACAACATAAAACATAGACAGTAGTAAATTGCACAAGATCAAATCTAATCTATTCTTTTTAACTAGAGGATTTTAATGTCAATTTTTTTAACTATGAAAAAAATATCTGGCTAATTGATTTATTTTTTGACTCGTCGCATTTTACAAGTCTCAATAACTGTAACCACAAAAGCTGCTGCGAGTAAACCCAATGGCATCGATAACCACATGGCATGCCTAAAAAAAGCAAGATTGACTGTTTCTGCAGTAAGGATACAAGCACTTTCTGCGGTAATTAAAATGTAAATACTGGTCTTGATCACATTTCTGGCATTTGGCAATTCTTTTAGGTGTGGAATCTTTTTTATTCCAATCCAACAGTCGCGAAAAGTATTCTTAAGATTTGAAACAAATCCCGTATTGCCTCCTTGTTCAAGTGCAGAACAGCATCCACCTATTCCATTTTTTGGACTGTATCTTCCAATTATAGTACAAAACGTAGAGAGACTTGCAAGACCATAACCAAGAGCGTATGACATCACTATCCCAAATAGATCATGATACCCAAACAGTACAAAGGATATGCCTTGTCCTAACTGAGATGATAGCACACATAAGACTATAATTCCAACAGCGGACGGGTATGAATTTTTTACTTTATTCCAAAATGACGGAGATTTCTCTGACATAGGAATTGAATTACAGCAACATGTCCCATCTGGATTTACAGTGCATTTACAATCAACACAAGAACAGTTTTTCATGCCCGTTATACTCTGAATTATGTATTAACACTTTTTCTTGTTAAACCAGATTTTCTAGTTTATTTCATCCTAAATCCAAATCACATATTAATTACAAACACTACTTGTTGAATTTTTTTACAAACAAAAAATAAATCATTTATGAGAATTTACAGTTGCAGAGCAGTCAATATTATACTTGGTATGAGCGGTTCACCTTCAGGATGAATTGCCTCAATTCCCAGACCGTCGTCTGCCACTTCACATGACATCATAATATTCAAGACGTCTCCGTTAGATAGATGGGTTACTATTTGATTTACAATGACATCTTTCAAGTCAGGATCTTTTAGCACACATCTCACATTAGAGTCGTGCAAATCTTTGTTGTTTACCCTAACCCAAAAATCCATCCATCGTGGATCGTTTCCTACTAGCTTGCCAACCTGCAAACCTGCTATAACAAGATACATGCCTGTTTGTTTGATTTTGATTCCTGCGCTGTCAAAATCCATAGTGTGACCTCTTCCTTGGGTGTCTTCCTGATTATCTAGCATTATTTTTACAGGACCTAGCTTGGTAGGCCTTTGAGTTATACTAGAAGAAAATTGCCCAAATGATCTTTGTTCTGAATCTGCCAATTTACCAATTAATACTGTAAATCAAAAGTCCATAAGTATTTCCATATCAGAAATCATGACTGGATAATCATACCCATAAGACAAATCACAAATACACCCAAGAGTGAAAATAACAAATCGACAAATGACTCTGGATAAATTTGATGTAAAGAAAATCGAGGGCCTGGAGAACATACTTGACAAGTCGTTCATGGTTGTAATCATGGATAAAAAAGGTGTCATCATACATTCAAATGAAAAATTTTGTGAAATTTCAAAATATGATAAAAAAGAACTGGTAGAGCAAAATCATTCTATACTAAAATCAGAATTTCATGATAAACAATTCTATGATGGTATCTTTGGAATAATTTCAAGCGGTGAAACATGGAGTGGCGAGATAAAAAACCGTGCAAAAGACGGTACGACATACTGGATCAAGACAACAATATTGCCACTTTTGGATGATACCAGTACACCAGAACAATACATTGCAACAAGCATTGACATTACAGCATACAAAGAAAATGAAGAGCAATTAAAAGACAATACGGAAAAATATCAGAAACTAAATGAAGATAATCTAAAATCACAAAAAAAATTCAGAGTATTATACGACAAGACCCCTACATTACTACGTACCATAACAACAGAGGGCATCATCACTGATTGTAATGAGTCATATCTTAAGACTCTGGGTTATACAAGAGACGAAATCATTGGCAAAAATGTTTCAGAGCACACAGGAAGAAGAAGTTTCAAAGAAATAGAGGACAATCTAGAGCATTGGAGAAAAACTACAGAGACATTACCTTCACAAATTTGGTGTAAGAGAAAAGATGGAAGCATATTTCCCGTTTTACTTACAGGTACAAGTCTATACGATGATGATGGTAACCTTACTGGAAGAACACTGGCGTTAACGGATTTGACCGAAATTCATGAGACAAAGGAAATGATAGAGCATCATGAGGCTCGTTTGAGGGAAAAATATGAAGAGCTCAACAAAACATTCCAGCTGTTAGAATCTAAAGAAAAGATATATCGAAACCTGTATGAGCATTCGCCTAATTTGTTGCGTACCTCTACTACAGAGGGAACAATCACAGACTGTAATGATGCATATGCAAAAACGTTAGGGTATGGAAAAAAAGAGATCATAGGCATGTCCATTTTTGATCATACCGCAGAAAAAAGTATTGATGATCTTAAAGAGGATTTTAAAACATGGCAGAAAACAGGCAAGGTTTCACATATAGAAATTTGGTGTAAGAGAAAAGATGGAAGCATATTTCCTACCGTACTAAGTGGTGCCACACTACATGATGAAAATAACAACGTAACAGGAAGAACAGTAGCACTAACAGACATATCAGAACTACACAAGACAACAAACCTCTTAAAAGAATTAGAGGAAGTAGAAAGGCTCAAAGAAGAATTTCTATCCATGGTCACTCACGAGTTAAAGTCTCCTCTAACACCAATCATAGGATTTTCACAAGCCCTCAAGAAACCCCAGATACTTGGACCATTGACTCCAAAACAACTAGATGCAGTTGAAACAATTTTGTCAAGTGCAACTAGACTAAAGAAGCTCATAGGAGACTTGTTAGATTCCCAGAAATTAGACCTGGGCAAGATGAAATTTGAAAATATCGACGTAGATGTCAAGGAGTTATTGTCACGTATTTCTACGAGTTTTAATTATACACTAAAGGACAAAAACATTGAATTTGTCAATCACAATGTGGAGGCGTTAGTTATAAAAAGCGACAGAGATAGGATAGAACAAGTCATGTCAAATCTAATCTATAATGCAGTAGACTTTGTGCCAAAGGATAAAGGAAAAATTGAGATAGATGCAAAAAAGCATGAAGGAAATTCAGTGGTCTTTTCCATTAAAGACAACGGCATTGGAATTCCGCTTGAAAAACAAGACGGTTTATTCAAAAAGTTTTATCAGGTGAATACATCACAAAACAGAAAACATGGCGGTTCTGGGCTAGGCCTCTCAATATGCAAGGGAATTGTGGAAGGCTTGGGAGGAAAAATATGGTTTGCAAGTGAGCCAGGAGTTGGATCTACGTTTTATTTTTCCATCCAAAAGGAGAGGGTGCAATGAAAATATTTGGAATAGACGATAACACTGACATTACAAAACTGCTTGATACAGTTCTTAACAGCATGGGGCACGAATACACATTTGTAAACAATGGACGTGATGGGGTAAAATCCATCAGAGCAAATCCATACGACATGGTCTTGCTTGATTTATCCATGCCAGACTTTTCAGGCCTTGATGTTATTGCAGACCTTCAGACCGATGGACAGATTACAAAGCAGAAAATTGTCCTTTTTACAGCATCTTCTGTATCAGACAGAGATATTGAGGAACTTCTTACCAAGGGAGTACACTCGTGCATCAGAAAACCTGTTGACATTGACATTTTATTGGACAAACTAGCCGAGATTGAAAATTTAAAATAAGTTATTCCAACTTGTTGCCTGGAAATTTTTCTATAACACGATAGATTCTTTTTTTGATATCATCGTATGGAAATTGTAATTGATTATTTTCTTGTGTTATCTTTATGTTTGTGATAATCTGACATGCAGAAATTATCTCTTCAATTAATGTAGGTTCCAGCACATCAATGGAATATGACAATATACTTTTAATCGAATCAGAAGAGTTTGAAACTAGATGGATGTTGTCATCAATCTCTTGTTTTAGTTTCACTCGCTCATCTGGTTTTTTATTAAATTCCATTATTTTTCTATTAGCAAGACCCAATATCAGAAATATTGTAGTAAAGTGATTTTTTATTTCACTGATTGCATATTCCCTTCGTCTCTGGCGCAAGACTTCTTGCTCTTTGATTATATTTGCCTGAATTTCGCTCAAGTTTTTTATTTGAAAAAGAACATCAGCAAGTTTTTCCTCTTCCTTTTTTGACAAAATCGCTAAAATCAGTATGATTATCATGTCAATGATTAATGCAATCCACTCACTTGGAACTCCATTTTCATGGATTAGGCTCACTTTGAGCGCAACCATGACAGCAAGTATTACAGCAATTACTACAGAGATTGAAATCAAAATTTCAAGCATTTTCCTATTGAGTTTTCTTTTTTCCTCTACGATAGGCTCCTTTGTCATCAGTTTGTATCTGTACAGGCCTATCATATACTTTTTAGAATCTAAAATTTGTAAAACCAATGGTCGTACTGGAATCATCTTTTGCTCAAGATTATGGTTTAGCAAGATCATATCTTATATCACATACATGATGTCTTCAGTACATTGCCAGACCTTGATGACTTGACAAAAGCAAAGATAGTTGCATTAATTCTAGACAAAAAAACAGAGACTGCATTAGAGAAGCTAAGCGAATTATACCACGTCGATACTCCTGAAATTGTAGTAGGTACAATCAAGAAGAAGCGAAGAACAGTATACGCAGTATATGTAGTTCAAGAAAAAAAGATCTATGCGTTAAACTCTGATATTTTCTACAATCCATTTATCATATTACACGAATATTACCATCACATTCGTTCAAAGCTTGGAACTCACAGAGGTTCTGAAAAACATGCCAACATGTACGCTCAGGAATTCATTGATTCATACATGAGAATCATAGACAAGTTAAATCAAAAGGCATAATGAGAAATTATGTCTAAATGATACGCTGTTTTTTTTTACATGAAGATAATCCGGAATTTTTCATTTATTTTAGATTCTAGTCCAGTACACCAAAACAGGATGACTTTAATTCAATCAGATGCCAAATTGATGTGTTGAGTGTGACAAAACAGGTCAATCGATCTATGATATTACTGATAGTAATCTTGGTACTGTCGGCATTTACTCATTTGTGGAATGCAGTTGGATTTCCAGATATTTTCTTTGATGAAGGTGCATACATGCGAAGAGCAATGCATGTTTTGAACGGTTTAGGTCCACAGGAATCATGGTTTCATGATCATCCATTTTTTGGACAAATATTTTTGGCAGGCACGTTAGCAATTGCAGGATACCCAAATTCACTACATCCCACGCCTGATGCAAATTCAATTGCCACTCTCTATTTGATACCAAGACTAGTCATGGGACTGCTTGCAGTATTGGATACTTTTCTTGTCTACAAAATAGCAGGAAAAAAATATGGTACCAATGTTGCAGTTATTGCCTCCATTTTATTTGCCGTTATGCCAATGACATGGATTCTAAGAAGAATTCTGCTAGATTCAATCCTGTTACCATTCCTTCTTTCCTCAATATTGCTAGCACTCTATTCACAAGATGCCAAAAATAATAAAGTGCTGGTTTTACTTTCAGGAATTCTTTTGGGGTTGGCAATTTTTACAAAAATACCTGCCTTTACAATGATTCCACTAGTTGCGTGGATGGTATTTTCACACAATAATAAAAATCTCAAAGTTCTTGCATTATGGCTTGTTCCAGTATTTTTGATACCTTTGTTGTGGCCTCTCCAAAGTGTATTTGCTGGCCAATTTCATATTTGGATAAAAGATGTCTTGTGGCAGACACAGAGACACAGTGATGGATTGGCAGCAATGGGGACATTTTTCCTCATTGATCCAGTCTTATTTTTACTTGGTATTGGCGGTTTTGTGTTTGCAGCTATGCGAAAAAATTTTTTCATATTGTTATGGATTTTACCGTTTATCATTTTCCTAGGATTTATCGGATATGTACAATATTTTTACTGGATTCCATTATTGCCAATATTTTGTATTGCTGCTGCTATACTAATTGTAGACTTGACAAAAAAAATAAACAAAAAACAAGTGCAGCGATTCTTACCGGTTATAATAGTATCAGCAATAGGCATTTTTGGTCTGGCAAGTACAACAATGTTAATTACAACTGACATGACAAAAAGTGAATTTGATGCAACTGCATTTGTTTTACAACACGTACAAAATGATACCGATACAACCATCCTATCCAGTCCAACATACTCGTGGATATTCGATTACATATTTCATAAAGAAAATGTACCAATAGATTATTCAGCCATATTGTTCAGTCCACTTAAAACTACACATGTTTTGCTTGTAGATGACCCGCATTTTCAAATAGATATTGTTCGAGGCAAACAGCTAGGCGAGATATACAATACAACTAGCACCATAGCCACGTTTGATGGAAATGTAAAAAAGTATAACACCGGACAATATCCGTACACATCTCTTGTCCAAAACTATGAGGGCAGCCACATTGAAATCAAGGTAAAGTAGAGCAGTTTCAAGCAACCTAACTCAGGATACAATTCTTCATCCAATATGAACTCAAATAGATTATTGTTTTGATTTTTTACGGATTTTCAGTACATATACAGCAGCAAAAACTGCAATAGGTACAATTACAAGATAGCCCACATACTGCATCAAGTTATCGCTAGTGCTTGAAACAGTATTTTCATTTGCCATCGATGTAGGAACTATTCTGTATATTACACCATCTGACAATGAAACCACATACAGTAAACCATCTGGACCTACTTTGATATCAGTAATGCATCCAAAGTCTGTTCCTAATGTGATTTCATTCATGGAATCATTAATGTCTGCGATGTTATCTTTTAGTTGATCAGACTGGAATACAAATCCGTCTCTGTTTTTATTTAGTTCAAACTTGTACAGATTTCCGTTATTGCAATCACCAACTAGAACATCATTTTTTAGATTTTGAAATTTATCTGAATTGACAAAAGATATTGCAGTCGGTGCTACCGTTTTTTCCCAAGTAAATTGTGGATCGTGGTATGAATAATTTCCATAACTAGGCATCTGAGCTAGTTGAGTCTTGTTTGCAGGACCCGTTACGATAGACCATCCACTGTTAAAGTTTTGAGGAACCATGTTAATTTCATCTCCATAATCTGGTCCATTTTCAGTATCCCAAAGACTTCCCGTTACAGGATCTACTGCCAGTCCAAAACTATTTCGTATTCCAATTGCATAATATGGACCAGGTGGGGCAATGCGTACTATTGATCCGGTATCATCTGGTGCACCAGTTGCGTTGTTCTCAAGTACTCCTGCCTTGTTTTCTTCAGATCTGCCGTTATCACCCACTACCAAATATGTAGAACCGTTTAGGTCTGTTGCCATTATCCCGCCAATGTGATATATCTCAAAGTGCGGCATTGTCTTTACCAGGGTTCGGTTTACTAGATTTTGTCCGTCCCAGTCGTAACTATAAACACAATTGCAAAGTGTTGGACCACCCTTGTAAGCAGATTGTGTAAAATACAGGTAAACTTTCTTTCCTACTGCATCTATTCCAAGCATTCCTTGGTCGTCATCACCTGTAACATTTTCTTTCAATACAGGAGTACCTTGCAGAATGCCATTTCTTATGACATGTACTTCACCCGATACCTTTTCAAGTATCAAGATATCGTTTCCCTCAAATGCCATCGTAGTAGCACCGCAACATATACCTGAAACATATTTCTGGATTACAAAATTACTGTCGTTAATGCTTGGTTGAGCATATGCAGGTAAAATTACGCATGCAGGCAATATGAAAATTAAAAACAGCCAAAACTTCACAAAATGTTGTTTAAACTACTAGTTATTAAATTTCACAGTTTTAATTAGATTTTAATTAATAACTAGAAAAAGTGAGAAAGTTAATTATGAAAAACTATGATGTTCTGACATTTCAAATAACCATCAATAGATTTGGTAAATTTTTAAGACTAGAGGAAAGCTACGGTGATTTTTTAAACTATACGTGTAATCTAGAACATGTATAAAATGAAAACTTACCATCTATCAATAGTGATAATTTCGCTTTTTACACTTGCTTCAGTGTTAAATGCTTCTGGATATGGACTTGGATCCATAGTGACAATCCAGTTGCAAGAATCACCTCTAAAACAATTCAAGTCAGGAGTGGCAGCAAAAGATGTTCAGTGTAATTACAACATGAAAACAATAATAAAAAAATCAGATGGTTCTCCAGCTTGTGTAAGACCAGAAAGTGTTTCAAAACTTTTGATTCGCGGTTGGGCAATGCTAAGTCTAAAAGACTTTGGTGTAAACCCAGGACGTGGACCGGATAGCCTTTCAAATATCTCAGAGAATAATTGTGGACAATTTTATACCATATCAACAAAACCACATAACGGTACGACAGTACCTGTTCTGTTGATGAATTCAAATTCTACAGGATGTGCCAGACTCACGTATACAATTAATTATAATTATGACAACACATCCAACGGTCGTATAGCGTGGCCCAGAGTAGCGAACTTTTCATTTTTGCATATTGACACTCTCAAATATACCTCAAATGGAGATTCATTTGGTGTAACAAGCGGTAAAGACTTTACAAATTCATTCAAGATTACAACAGTTCCAGAAACAATTGATCTTGCAAATCTTCCCATAGGCTCAAACTTTACAGTCACATACATCATAAAACCACTATCAAATGCCACAGGATTTTATGATGAATCATTACCGAAACCTGTCTGTACAAATTATCCCCTTGCGGTAAACTATAATGCAGATCAGGTAAATTCATCAGACTTTTCAAAAGGATTAATCAGTATGCAGGATCATTCTTGCTTTAACATGCCATACGAACTCTCTGGAATTGAGATATCAGGCATGAGTTACAAGGAAATAACACTTCCATAGGATGTGGAGATCTAGAAAATGAAGACTCTACATCTTTCAATCATAATTGGTGCAGGTATCGCGGTATTTGTCGGAATTGGGATTTTCATAATTGTTTTCCCAAATTCAGTTGCCATAGCAGAATACAATCCAACATGTAATCCGGCACCAAATTCATCCAACGAGAACATCGTACTACAACAGATAACTTGGCTGTCAGTAATAGAAATAGAAAAAAACCAAACAAAATTGGATTGTACAACAGTGAATTCAGAAACATTTTCAACATTACCAAAGATTGAACACGCATTATCAGGAGCAGATCAATGCATGCAAGGAAAAGACGGAGTCTGTTCGTTTCCTAGCGGAATTGGACTGATGATGGTACCTCCATCAGATAAAATAATACCAATGGAGGACAATATGGACTACCGAGTTAGTCTAACACAAGATGAAACAAATTCCCTATTGAACAATGTCAAGCTTGTCCTAGTTGGAAATCTTACTGTAGGAGATGTGAAATACAATGACAAGTATTATCAAATCATACTATGGACAGGCAACAAATTCAACTCGCCTCAGGTAAAAGCGTACTTTACACCCAAAATAGGTTTTGTACCATACGATCTTGAAAAAGGAGAATCTGTCAACTATACCATAACCGTGCAAACTCTTGCAACTTTTGGAGTTCCAGCCAAAGTGCAACTAGATCCAATAAACCGAGTACATGATTCTGGGCTTGATGTAAAAATTGTTCCAGATGTTTTAACAATACCAGAAAGAAGTAATGCAAATGCCACAATGACAATAACTGCTGGACCCAATGCACAAAATGGTACGTATTACATTGGATTCTTGGGAAAAATACCCAATGGAGGATTTGCAGGAGGAATAAATCTAGACCCATGTCCATGCATCAGAATCGGACATTCAGACTGGGCACTTTCTACAGCAGAGACTCCAGGATATGGTGGATGGGGAGGAAAGGATCCGCCCAAGTGGCTTCAAGTCAAGACCACAACAGACAAGCAAGTTTACCACATTGGTGAGACTGTAAAGATTGAAAGTTTCATAACAAATGACAGTCCAAATAAAATCACACTAGACAACGGGATGAGGATTTTTGTCAACATATACAATCAAGTAAATGGTACTGGTGCCTATCGATACTTTTACGAAACTGATGCAATATACGATGGACAACAGATCATACTAGAACCACATTCTACAATTATGATTGACAGGCCATTTTATTGGGACCAAAGTGACCTTCGGACAGAGTCTGTCACGCACAAGGTAATTCCTGGAGATTATCGTGTCGATGTAAGCTTTGGCAGCTATGCAGGATCAGTTTGGGATAACGACATGCCCATAACGATAAAATGATTTTGGAAAATCAGGTAAATCACCAGTTCAAATGTTTTGAAAACTAGAAGAAAGCTACACCACTTTTTTAAACTATACATATCCAGTACATGTCACTTGTGAGGACATTACACCTTTCAGTAATCACTGGTTGTGGGATTGGCATACTGGTGATAACTGGACTCTATTTCATATACGATGATCATCAGCCAGATCAAGTCATCCAATTATCCAAAACCCAGCCATCTGTTGACTATCAAAGCCAGAATACATCTTCAGTCCAAACCATAGCCCAGACAGAACAACCCCAAACTGAGAAAAATAATTTCAGCCAATACATGAAAACTCCGATTTGGAGTTATAATACAGATGGACGCATTTTATCGATTGTAACTTCTTACCATGGCTCTTACATTGTTGCAGGTACAAGGATACAAGAAATGCATGCAGATGACAATGAACATCAAGGTTCAGTATATTTTTTTGACAAGACTGGAAATCTCATATGGAAATATGACTCTACAAGAAAGATTGGCACCGTTGCAGTTTCAGATGATGGTCAATACGTCCTAGCATCAGGATACCAGATTGCACCAGGCCCTGCAGGAATATACGAAAATGGCGCAATGTATTTTCTTGATAAAAATGGAAACATGTTATGGGATTATACACCAAATGACTATGGACAAATCTTAGTTTCATCACTTTCATCTGATGGTTCTCATGTAGCAGCTGCATCAGGGAACAATCTGGTCTATTTTGACAACAGCGGTAAAAAGCTCTGGAACTATACATCAAGTTCTGCAATAAATGTTATTTCCGTTTCATCAGATGGTTCCAATGTTATCACATCTTCAGGAAATGTAATACACTTTTTTGATAAAAAAGGAAATCTGCTTTGGACATTTAATACAGATTACGGAGCAGGTCAGACAAGAATTTCTCCTGATGGCAAATACATCATAACAAGCGATACACCAAGTGGATATGACGGAAAAATTTACTTTATTGATAATAAAGGGAGTTTAATTAAAGAATCCCAGATTGGCAGTCCTGTCCTGTCTCTTTCCATCTCTGAAGACAGTTCTCACATACTATTGGCACCAACTGGGCAACAATGGCTTTCAATTCAACTGGAAACACGATCTGGAGCGACAAGATATCATCACAGGTGGCAATGTCATCAGATGGTGCATTTCTTACAGCTATATCAGGTGCAGGCAATGGAGTATACATGACATACTTTGACAGCCACGGAAATATCTTGTCAAGACAACCAATTGGGGGATGGGGTCAGATTACAATCTCTAAAGATTCAGAATACATTGCATTAGGGTTTTCACAAGATGACGGAACAAATACCATGCAATTCTTTGAGGTACCAGCAGATTATGTATCAGGTCTTGCTACAAGTGACATACCTCAATTCAACTTGCAAAATATGCAAACATCAAATGATACTCGTGTTACAATCACATCTGAAAATGGTACCGAGTTGTATGCAGATGTTGGAATAGGTCAAACGGTACAGTTACCATACAATCTAAATTTTATAACAAACTATACTAGCTCAGATCTACAACTTTCAATCAATTCTACTTCAAACATTGATACATCAATATCGCCAGTTTTCCCTACTGAGATAATTAATGGAATTCTTCCCGGAAACAAAGTCATAGTAATTCATGCAGGGTCACATGCCATTCCTGGAGACTATACTTTGGCAGTAAAAGGCACTGGCACAACAGAAGACTCGGATACTGGATGGGTGACAACATTTGACAATGTCATACTTGCTAAAATTCACGTACATGTGATACCATATTCAGGCCAGATCTCAATCCATGTAGGTACAACTCGAAATGAAATGAAGACATTTTGTATTAACATAGAGGCCGGCGGACAATCTTGTGGGTCAGGTCCCATTTACCAGGAAACTCCAATAACAGTTTATTCCAAGTCTACACAAACAATCAAGCTGGATGTATCATCAGCATTAGAGAAGGGAGAATGGGTAAAGTTCCTACCTGATCAACTTGTTGCAGGACCAAATGGCACCACATCAAAAATGATCATAGCAGGATATGAGATTCCAGCCCTGCCAAATTCACTAGCAGACCAACCCTTGATAATACAAGCAGATTCGCCCAATGAGACCCAGACAGTAGTAATTTCAGTAATACCATCTTATCTCATTTCCATATTACATTTGCCATCTCCAATTAATTTAAACTCGATTACCACTAATAGTAATGTCATGGAGTTTGTAACATCAGGAGCAGTGTACGATCCATTAGATGGCTCCAATGGAACATTGCCAGTAAAACTTTCAGTACGAGGTCTCTTGGATGGAAACAATACAACATTTTTGCCACTTTGGCTTTCAGTCAATATTCCAGACTCGTCATTTACTTTGAATGCTACACAGCCATATTATTTCATGATAACAGTAAAAACAAACAATGCCCCATTATCGGGTACATATTACATTGCAATAGATGAAGACATTGGAGGACAACACTTTATCCAACCAGAAGCTATTACGATTGAAAACATCACACATTAAAAAATGAAGACTCTACATTATTTCATAATTGTAATTCTGGCCATCATAGGATTAGGTTCTAGTACAGCATTTGCAGAGATATCAAAATCTACAATTACAGTAAATGATACACAATATGAGATAGATTACAATACCACACATTCAACCATAGATACAATATTACCAGATCTTCATTCCTATATTCACAATTCTCTTGACATGAATATTACAAGTGACAGACAGTATAACGGTTCAATCACTTTGACATTAACAAAAGATGCTGTGGCAAATGTTTTTTGTATTACAAGAGACGATGTGGATAATTACTTACAAAACTATCCTGCTTTTTTTGTTCTAGTGGATAACAATTATGAGAAATTCATACCAACTATTACAAATAACAAAGTTTCCATGTCGTTTGATATCCAAGCAGGCTCAAAGAATGCATCCATAGTAAATCAATTTGCTGGAATGGCAGTATCTTCCTTGGTTGACTTTAAAGGAATTCCAGAGGTTGGCATCTATAGACCAGGTCAACAGGTAAACTATGACGGTACACTCGTAGATGCATGTGGTAGACATTTGGGCAAGGAAAAAGTATACTATACTGCAGAGCAGATAAATGTCACAAAACAGGTCACGTCAGACTCTCAAGGAAAATTTAGTATAAATTTCACAATCCCCACAGATGCAAAATCTGAACATTACCAGTCTAAAATTGAGGTGTATTCTACAGACAACATATCAGGAGTGAAAATGCTTTATGACATGATAGAAAAAGACGAGGAAGTAAATATTCCATTTTTGTTACAGACTGACTTTGGTTCATTTGAGATACCATATCACTTTGACCATGGTGAAATAGTTGATGTCAGTCAATATTTTGTTGGAAATTCTATGACTGTACAATACTATGCAACTCAGAATGGAACAATGGAAATATTGTTTCCAAAAACATTGGTAGATCTCATTTCAGGAGATACAGGCACCATCACAGTAAGAACTGGAAATCAGGATATCGCCAATTTTCCAGAGCATTCAGATTCAGACGATCATAGAATATTTGACATTCCAGTCTACACGGGTAGAAATTTCATAGACATGTCAGTTCCAAAGGAATATGGACATCCCGTTTATCACAATTCAGGATTACAGGCTCTTGTGGCAGGCAACAGACTCTATCCCATCCCATACAACATAACAGGTGGAATTATTCAAAGCCTTGAAGAGGATACTTTTCACAAACGGATAAGAGCTGAAATCATGGGAGCACAGGACGGCGGACATTTACACATTGAATTGCCAAGAAGCGTATTTGATGCAGTACAAGACAATCAAGATAAGAAATTTGTTGTAACAGATACGCTGATTTCTAACGGTCTGCCAACAATTACAAAATCAATAGATTATACAGAATCAAACACAACAGAAAAATCGCGAACACTGGAAATTAACTTTCCACAATATCAGAGTTTTATTGACATACGAGGAACAACTGTAATTCCAGAATTTCCATTTGCAGTTCCAGTATTATTGATTAGTATTGTTTCTGTAATTGCATTCTACAGGATGTGGTTTAGAAAATGAAAACACTATACATTCTTACTTTGGCAATATTGATGACAACATCTGTTATCGGCATTAGCAAAGTCTATGCTCAATATGGAGACGGATTTTCTCCAATAGAACATTACCCTCAAACAAATGATACACAAATGAAATTGGCAGTAATGAACAGTACAGAATTCAAGGAAAAAACTACAGGATACACCTATGCGTTTGCAGGACTAGACTACAATTGGATATCGCTGGGAAACAATAATCATGATTTTGGAGGCGCAAAGGTCACATATTTTGTGACAGGCTTTGAGAATGGCACAACCAGAGGAGATGTGTTCAACATAGATTCAAAAATGAACGTGACAAATGTTTTTGAGTATGATGCAGACAGCCCTCCTGCAGGATACATTTTCACTACTTGCTATGGCTGCCTCTTGTCAACTCTTTCACAGACTGATATTGACAAGTACCACATAGGACACGTTGAGGACGGCACATACAATGAAACTGCAGCAATTCAACTATCAACCCAACTCTTGAGCATGCAAGATGAAAAGATATCAGAAAAACAGAAGTTAGAAGACCAATTAACAGCAATACAAAATGATTACGATAATGCTATCAAGGATTCCAATGCTACAAAAATATCATCGCTTCTTGGAGACATTAATACAATAAAGAACCAAACATCTGACTTGCAAAACCAAATTGATAAGATCACACAAGAGTTCAATGTAATCCAGGAAGAAAACATACTATACTATTACATGGACCCAGTCTTGCTGAAAAAATATCAGGCAGCTGCAGATGGACTTGTGACAAAGATCCAGGCCCAATATTGGATGGGAAAATCCTTTGATGAACAACAAAAGGCGTTTCCTCTAGTGGAAGCAAGTGTTGACAGCAAAGAAAAATCGGTCGTGATAACTCTGCAGAAAGATATTGAAAATTCTACAAGTGTGGACCAGTACATCTCTGTCATCAAGGGATTGATGCCCTCAGATGTGCCATGGTATATTAGCTATGGTGAACCTACAACAGGATTTCCAATTTTATCCACAATACATCCATTACAGCAATCAAAATCTGGGATTAATCCGCAGGATATTACATGCAACCAAGGTCTTCAGCTAGTCATAAAATCAGAAGATAATTCCCCTGCATGTGTAAAAGAATCCAGTATAGACAGACTAGCAAGACAAGGGTGGTGGGTCTGGAATGACAAAGTTGGAGATACAATCGTAAACACGTCTGGAAAAAAAGATTTTGACAGTAAAACTTGTGGACTGACAGATACCGTATCATCAATAGTTGGAACAAATGGCTTTGTCAAAGACGACCTTCCAAAAGACGGCACCACATACCCAGGCATAAATTTCACCGCTTCTGTAGGTCATGCCATCCAATTTTCAATAGAGCCAAACTCTGAAGGATACATTATATTCACTTATGATTTCAATCAATATCCCGGAAACACCTGTAAAGTAACAACAAAAGATGTAATCGCGGCTACAAATCCGAGCAATCCAGATGTACCCATATCTGAATTGATTGGCTCACCTGATATCCTAAAAGTTAACCAAAACTCTGTAGATATAGGCAGTACTCCACTTGGAAACTCGGGAGATATCACGCTGAGCCTGTCAAGTGCAAAGGATCTAAATGATCATGTGGTTAAAGCAATATACAAAATTTCTACCAAGCCTGATGCTCAAATAGGAAAATCATACTATATCGGATTTTGGTGGCACAGCTCAGTTGTGGTCACAGTAGGGGATAGTTTGTACAATGGCACAGCATTTTCTGGACCTAGATTTGGCTGATTGATTAACAATTGAATCCAAATGTTCCAATAGATTTGTTTCAAACCCCAAAAGCCACTTTGAAACCATAGTGGTAGTGTAAATAAGATGAAATCATCGTTTCTTGATTTGTGTAGGTCAAATGTCCATAAAATATAATATGAGGATTTTGAAATTAAACAATATGGGATTAGTGTTTGAATAAAACTCTGCACATAATTCATTATATCATAGCAGCACTCATGTTATCTACAAGTGTAATCTATTTTACAGTCACCTATCAGCAATTTACAGATGAAAGTGGAGACGGCACACATGAAATTGCAGGTCAGAAAGAGATTCAGACAGGAACAAGCGATATGGACGCATCTCAATGGGCAGAACTTGATGCAGGTGGAAAGGCACAGACAATATTTTTCTTGGCAGTATCTGTAGTATACATCCCAGTTGGAATCTGGATGCTGAAACAGAAACATAGCAATAAACCGCATGTTATTGCTCTTGGAGGTTCACTATCATTGATTTTGTTTTACATTGCATCAAGGACCATAGTTTTTCCCATTGTTGGAATACAAAATGATGTTGGTAGTGTAGATATAGTAACAAAGATCCTTCAAAGTGCAATTGTTATAGGTTCAACATATCTGGTTATCTCAAGAAGAAAACTAGAAAACAATCTCCAGTCTGAACGTAAATAACATCAAGTTTGGCATATCCAAAACAAGAATTGTACGAATATTTTTTATAATTTAAAATGACAAAATACAAACTATCGTGACTTGGACCATTTTTTCATCCACTGTAAAAGATTTATCACGGATTCAACAAGCTCTTGCCCTTTTCTAGTCAACTTGTATTCGACTCGTGGCGGAATCTCGTTGTAAGACAGCCTCTCCAATACTCCAGATTTTTCAAGCTCCTTTAGTCTTGTTGATAATGTCTTGCTGCTTATTCCCTTCAAAGCTTGCTTGAACTGTTTGTATCGTACAGGCTCTGTAGTACAACACAGTGGAATCAGGATCTCAAGTGTGCCTCTTTTTGTAATTATTTTTCTTAGCTTTGAAGTCTCTGACATTAAAGATAATGCGTCATACCCTTCAAAACTGCAACTGTCTTTTGCCATTGGAAGAATTTTACGTCTAGTTTCCATAATTACACCAACTGTAACTGTTTACCCTTTACAACTTAAATGGTTTACTAACTAAACTAATGCAGAAGCAAAATGGAGTTGTATGAAAAAGAACCGCAGAAAAAGATTCTGTTTGTATGCATAGAAAATGCCGGACGAAGTCAGATGGCAGAAGGTTTCTTTAAAAAATATGCTCCAAAAGGATGGGATGCCTCAAGTGCTGGAACAAAACCCACACCTGAGATAAACCCCATAGTAGTGGAATCAATGAGAGAGAAAGGAATTGATCTTGGTAGCCAAAAACCAAAGATTTTGACTAGTGAAATTATTAAAGATGTAATTCTGAGCGTAAACATGGGTTGCATGGATAAGACAGAATGTCCTGCAGTTTTTATGAAAAATCCAGTCGACTGGAATATAGAAGATCCCAAAGGTAAATCAATTGAACAAATACGAGAGATCAGAGATACAATCGAACAAAAGGTGAGAGAAATTTGCAAAACCCTAGAGTGACAAACAGACTGTCATCGAATCAAAAAAAATTCTTTGCAGAATTAATAGGAACATTTGTCATAGTTGTATTTGCAACAGGTTCGGTAGTTCTTGATGCAAAATATGTTGGAACATTTGGCCTCTGGTTTGTTGCTTTAGCTCCAGCTGTTGCAGTAGCTTGCATGGTTTATGCATTTGGAAAAATATCCATGGCTCACTTTAATCCAGCAGTGACAGTAGGATTTTTCATTACAAAACATACACCAAGGAATCTCTTTGCATTGTATCTAGCTGCAGAAATAATTGGTGCAATGCTTGGAAGCATATTTGTAAAATATGTTATCGGTACGCAAGCAAATATTGGCGCAAATGCACCTGACTATCAATATTCCATCCCACTCATAATTGGTGTCGAGGTTTTAGCTACTGCACTGTTGATGGCAACGATTCTACTAGTTGTTCATACAAAGGGATTGAAAGGCTTTGGCGGAATTGCAATAGGTGCAATGATAGGACTTGATATCTTCTTTTTGGCATTCATCTCAGGCGCTTCAATGAATCCTGCAAGGTCTTTGGCACCGGCTTTGGTATCCGGTTACTTGAATAATTTGTGGCTATACTTGACTGCAACTTTTATTGGCTCTAGCACCATTGCGGTAATTTACAATAAATTCTTCAAAAAGCAATCTCCTGCATCACAGGTTTAACAAAAAGCAAATTCTGAAACTATTTGGTAGCAACTTCGTCTGGCTGTTTATTGTCTGCCTTTTTCCGTCTTGAAATCATCGTACCTAGTGCAATATACAATCCAATGAATGCAATCTGGCATATCTCAATTGGCTGTGCAAGTATGGCAAGACCTATCCCGGTTGGCCCATGATTACTGCCACCTTGAAATCCACCTGGAGGCATGCTTCCTTGAGTGAAATTTCCTTGGTGAACAGCGCCAGGCGGTCCGCCCCCATGCATTTCATTACCTTGAGGCAGAAGATGAAGCCTATCAGTGAACCATAAAATAAAAAATACTGCAGTACCTATGATTCCAATTATTTGCCATATTCGTCCCCATCGTTTTATGACTGGAACTGCCCAAAAGACTTGCAGTACTCCCCCTATTAGAAACAAAATTCCTTCTCCTAAATTATGAGATAGGGATCCTGGAGCCATCTTCAAATGTAAAATTCCTGCAATTACAGTTGTAGCAGCTGCTACAAAAGATATAATCAAAACTTTCTTGTCAGTCTCGTTTCCAAATATTTGGCTCATTTTCAATAAATCGATAATTTTTTGATTATAATAGCATTAGCTAACAAAGTTAGTGAACAAGGTATTACAGTTATTCATTAGACAAATGTCAACAGTATTATTTTTTTAACAGTTTGTAACTTTTGTTCATGCTTTTTTGTTACACGTGACAACATATTTTTTAGAAAAATATCGTAGTGATACATATGATACTTAGAAATCATACGCGAATTTTATAAGACATGAAAACTGTTTTGATATAGTCACGGGTCAGGACCATCTGTGAATATGTGCGCCAAATGGTCAGTTCACCAACCCTGACTATTCATGTTAAAAAAATTACATGTGTGAAACGTACGTCAATTTTTTAAACCATACCTATCCAGTACAAGTATAACATGAAGACTCTACATTTTGCAATCATGATGATTTTCCTGTCATCGCTTATTCTCATGTATACTCCAATTTCATATGAAAGCAATGGATCTGCACTTTTTATGAAAACAAATTCTACAGGAAAAATATATGCAAATTTTACATTTTCTGTACTAGACAATAGAACTTGGAGCATGTCTCCCAGCATTTATCCAAACATGCAGTCTACTGTCCCCGTAACCTCGGGAGATCTAAACATAACTGCAAGCCCTAGTTCCATTATTGCAAACAAGAACAGTACCATAGTGACATATACAATAACTGCAAAAAATAACATCAACGGAACCTATGCATTGTTTTCATTTTTCTGCGGAGAATCTCCTCTAATAATCGGGCTTAACGAGTCAAATGTCAGCCCAGATACGTATAGCCAATTCTTTAATGCAGCATACCATTGCCCCGCGATGAGCGATTCCACCCCAAAAATGAACATTGTAGGATATTCCAATATGATCTCAAAAACCATTGATATTGATTCAAACAATACCATAAGAGCACAGACTGTATGGCCCATGGGAGACATTGTATCACTTGTAAATTCTACAACCGATACACCACATACATCTCCCGCACAAACATCTCCATTGGAACAGTTCAGGTCAGGAATTGTAGCAAGTGATATCACATGCAAGCAAGGATTTGAATTGATTTTCAAAAATGAAGATCGTTCACCGGCATGTGTAACACAAGATACTGTCAGCATCTTGACAGAACGTGGATGGGCAGAATCAACAACAAATAAAATCACACAAACAAGTTATACACAAAATACAAAAAGTTACGATCCATTTGGAATAACCGCTCTAGTTATCTACAGACCAATATTGGGTTGTCCCATTCCTCTGAGCAATACAACCACAGTCACCTGTCCTCAAAACGATTTCTATCTCAAGATAAATTCAGATTCAATTGCATATTTGTTAAGCTACAACATATGCGATGGAGATTCATGCACCAAAAGTGATGGATTATCCATTCCATTACCAATCAATAGTCTGCAACCAAACTACCAAACCATACCATTACCTGCAGATCTGAAATGGCATGACGGAGACACGACAAGTATTCAACTTGAGATATCACCTACTCCTGACAACAAAACAGGATTGCAAATAAATTATGAAAACTCTATGATTGTTCCACAATAATGAAAACTCTATCCATATTCATAGTTCTTTGTCTGTCATTTGGAATCGTAGACAAGACAAATTCCGTTTTTGGTGATGATTACAACCAAACTGCACAGTATTCATTTATGCAAACAAATTCAACTGCGCATATTTACATGCAATTTGGTTCCACCATAACAGACAATCAAACAAAATACAAAGGAATCTGGGATGTGGTTAAGAATAGTCCTTCATCTGATGTAATCGTCACAGATACACCATCAGTCATGAGTAATGGCAGTACAATAATAGATTACAAGATAACAACCAAGGAAAATGTAAAAGGAATGTATGGATTTCAACTAGGAAACTGCGGTTTAGATCCAATTATTGTTGGACTGGATGAAAGTGAAATAAACGCACCCTTGTTTGTGAAATCATTCTTGGTAGCATTACCGTGTCCCCCCTACAATCCCGGAGATGGAATCGAAGTCAACCAGTCCGGATTTATTTTAAAAAATATTACAATCATTCATGATAAATCCGGAAATCCGCAAATTTCTTTCACAACTGTGCCTGAATTTGGCCCTCTTGCCATAATGATTGTATCAATAGGAATCATCGGAGTAATCATGGTTCAAAAACGAACTAGACTCTAGTCATTTCTTGATTTGTCAGAGCTTTGAAAATTTGGTATGTAAAATAATCATTTCCAACACAGCAAAGTTTATCGGTTACAAGCGGGCATACTAGACACGAATTACAAGCCATTATTTGACAAAGTTATGGAAATTGATCCAAAAATTCGTTTTGCTACAATATTTGATATGAAAGGACAAGTGTTGTTTAGTGCACATCGTGACGGAGTAGAAAATTTGCTCTCACCAGAAGAGAGTCAGAAATCATTGCAGCTTGCAATCAATGCATGGAAGTCAAGAAACGAAGTCTCTGATAAGATTGGCAAGGGAAAATATGCCCTAGTTGAATATGAAAAATTAAAGAGAATTACAATGCCACTTGATTCTGACCACATACTGTACATCACAACAGATGTTGAAGCAGACCATGGCCCAATAATTTACAGGGCCTTGAGACTAAAGCATGACGCACTGCATTCACCTGAAGGAATGCCCTGATGGAATGATATCATCACTTTAACGCATGAGAACAGTTTTCAAAAAATCCACATGCCTTGCATTTTGCTTTGCTGTTGTGATGGATTAACTCATCCCACTCTAGACACTTTTTGGTAAATTGAGAAACATAATCTGCAAGCAGTTCTGCGTGGCTCTCATTTACAACCTCTTCATATGTCTTGTAAATTGACCGTGTCCTGGTGTCTACGATATTAATCTGATACATTTTCTTTTCATGTGGAATACCAGCCCATCCTCCAAAAGACTCACCTAGATAGTACCTTGAATCAAGATATGCAAGTACTTGCAACAGTTGACTAACATATGGCTGTGACATGGAATCATAGCGTTTTGGATTTGATGCAAGCTTGTCATCAGAGACTACCAGTGTTTCATTTTGACGAATGACCTTGTCTGCTCTTCCAAATAATGTCAACCTTGCTTTTCCTTCTTCGAACTCGAAATCTTTTACAAATGATGTCTGGATGTCTTCTCGCATGAAACTAAGATCTGTTTTTTTGTCTTCCAGTTTTGTTTTTGTTAACGGAACTTGAATGGTTGTCTCTTTTTCAATTCTTTCTGCCTCTTCATGGTGTTCGGTACCCTTTAGCATTGAAACGGTCTCTGCACGTATACCCTCGATGAAAAACGGTATCTGAAATTCACAGTATCCCATGGAACCAGTAAAGTCAGTCACAAATGCCTTGACCTGGCTAGTGCCGTTTTCATCCTTGTCTATTGTAATCGTAAAATATTTTGAGGGATTGATGTAGATAAAATCTACGAGATAAAATTAGTAAGCTGGAGGTTTGTTAGCTAGTGACATTCCAGATGAGCAGTGGAAATGAATTGTGATACAGTGTTTCATTCTCAGTATCGATTTGGCAAGATCGCTATTTTAGAAATGCTTCCAATGATTCCCTGAGATCATCCAGCATATCGTCGATAGAAGGAAGCGACTCTATTGTAAGCCTAGTCAAATTTGGTAAATGTTCTTTTAACGTGTCTGCGGTTCCATTTGGAAAAAACTCGTCAATCTTTGAGAATTTTACATTCTTTGCTTTGCATTTTAATTCAAACATCTTTCTTGCTTCTTTTTTATCAAACTTTTTTTCTTTGAACAGCCTCCAGACATCATAGTAATCTCGTATGTATCCTCGCTCCAATATTGCACGTATTTTCTCGCCCACTAGGGTTTCAAGTGAATAGACTTTGACTGAAAACTTTGCATAGTCAAATTCATCCGGGTCATTTGGAACTAGTTTTTCTGTTATATTTCCAATGAATGCCTCTCTTGTGATTTCAATTTTTATCATGCCTTGATAGAGCGGTCCTGTATACCTCATCTTATACTGGAGATAGCCATCATTTGTGAGTGGTTCATCTTTGGGTTTTCGGTGCACTGTCATTGCACTTGCTTTTTGTACTAAAGATGGGACCTCATTGTCTAGCGCATCAATGATTGTCGTCCAGTCACTTTTGTCAAGTAATGTAAAATCCAGGTCTTCTGAGAGTCTCCAGTTAGAAGGAAAATAGACTTTGGATAGAGCGGTGCCTCCCTTGAACGCGATGCTTTTTCCTATTGTGGATTTATTTATTGCAAACAAAATCCATCCCAACACATAATATTTTTCCACATCCTCTACCTTTAATTTCCAATCTCTTGCAAGTTTCTTTACAACTGAATCTGGTATCATTGTGTCCACCTCTTTGGGTCTATTGGTACATTGACTTTGATCTTCCATCTTTCTACAATGCGACCTGTTTTTTCCCTAGTAGGATCAAGCATAGAATATCCACTCTTTAGTTTTATATCAGACAAAAGTTGCAAATAGTTGTTCCATCCAAAAGTTTCGCACAGATATCCTAATCTTTTGATAACTGCGGTATTGCCAATTTTTTTGGCACAATCAACAAGTGCGTCCATGTTGATTTCATCTTTTGAAAAATAGATGGACTTTGCAATTTCTTCTGTGCCATTACAATGTTCTGGATGATCCAAACAATCCGCAATTGTTTTTTCCACTGATGATATCATGATCTTTCTTTTTTCTATCTCAATTTCTTGTGTTCCAAACATCTTGCGTGGCTTGATTGTTACAAACACATAGCGTACATCAAGTATGGTTCTAGAGTTCTTTGGTTTTTTGACAGCAATGTAAACAGATGCAGGTGTCTGCTCCGTCAGACCATGATAATTCAGTGCACTCCAATATCCAATATAGTATGGTTTTGTGAGAAGTGAGCCAATAACAAAACTATGCAGCGCATAACTGTCTGCGCCATTTTCTCCTGCTTCAAGTGGAGATATTGCATATACGCCTCTTCTTATCTTGAGTATCCACTTTTTGCGTGTTAGCTGGTCAAGCAAATTCTTTGGCTTGTCAACTAGACCTTTGAGGTCATCAAGTGTGAATATTCTCTTGTTTTTGTAGCTCAGTCCTGACAGTATCTTGGACTCTTTGTCTGACAATGTTCGCCTATATTTTATTATGGATATTCGTGTCACCATACGCTTATCGATAATAAAATATAGGTTTAGTTACTTAAAACTATCTCTGATGATCAAGTGGCTGACGGATTTACTACTTGTCCAATGAACAAGACTAGTCCAGTTTGGTCGTCATAAATCATGAACACAAACGGATGGTCTGCCCGGAATGTATCCTTTACAAGCGGCATGGCTGATGTAGTCATGGAAATTCCGGTTGCTGCAGCAGATTCTGTTCCCTTTTCATCGACTTTGACAAAGGCCTGATGTACTGCGGTATCAATTGAGAGATCTTTATTTCCAGTAATTCCTGTAAAGTCTGCAACATTTGGAGTAAAGGCAGACGGCATTCCCATTGAGGACAGGTAATCATTGAGAGAGTAACTGGTATGAAGTGCAAATTTTGGCATGTATACTGCAACCTGTTCTTGTGTCATGTTATTGTCTAGCTGTTGCAGTTTTGCAACAGAGAGTGAATTTTCAAGTGATTTTATGTTGCCATCTTTTGGCAAGAGTACGATCATGGACAAGTGTCCTCCAAGATATGGCATCTTGAGGGCCTGAGTGTTATTGTCTTCAAAATAGCCAAAAGTTGTGATGTTTGACATCATTGGAATTTGGACTTGACCCTGGTCTAATGTTGTAAAGGTTTGATTTGTTGTTTCACTTGATTCAAATGGATTGGTCCAGTTTCCTTTAAAGTAAATTGCATTTGTCAGAACAAGTCTTGTATCTGAATTGATTGACCCTTCTGGAAGCAAGTTGAGTATTTTTTGGTTTGTCTTGTCTGCCACCCAATTGTTGATTGTATTTCGGGAATTTTCTGAATCATTTTTTAGATCAAGGTTTGTTGCGTTTGCTGTATAGTACTGGTTTAGAGTATTTGTATAACTTGACAATACAGGATAATCATTTTGTACCCATAATGCGTTTGCAACACCAAGCTTGTACGGTTGACTAGGATTGTTAAGATCGGAATTTGTTTTTAAGACATAATCTTTTCGTGCTGTATCATCTTGGATGAAATGAAATACAGATTCCATTTCACTGCTTGTACTACCCTGTGCACCCTCGTATAACATTGAAAATGCGTTTGTAATGCTGTATGGTGAGAAAAAGACATTTCCATTGTCTTTTTGTGTTATAGTACCAAGAAGAGAGAATGCAAAGTTGTTGTTTGCATCAGACGGGTTTTCGGGAGAAGGTTTGTTTTGCTGCGGATTAATTGTACCCCAGCCCATTTGTACCAGTCGTTGTGCAGTGGATTGAGAGACACATGCCGGATGATTATTCTCTGATTTTATGACCAGAGTCATATCTTGGATACATACAGTATCACCTGCAACAGTACCTGCCCTGAACTGTACCAGTGCGGGACTGGTAAAACTTGTCATGGAATTATCTGCAAAAGCGCCATTTGATACCATTAGTGGTATCATCAATATGGTCACTGCAAGCACGATATGATACAGCTTCACAATATCTACGGCTTGTCCATCGTTTAAAAAACTAACGTAACTTTTTTCTGATACCATGATTTGTGGGATGGAATGGTATGGTAACATTGTGGATACATTTTATACCGTATTTTTTCAAGAAAATAAATGCAAAAAAATCTCGGATATATCACAATAATTTTGATTGCTACAGTTGTTGTTCTTCCTGCATTTTCATTTGGAATTTCAGAAGTAAAGGTAGGTGCAAACCCTTGGGCAGTATCAGTTGATTCATCCACAAACAATATCTATGTAACAAATTCTGGAAATGATTCGGTATCAGTAATTGATGGTAAAACAAATACTGTAATTAGAAATGTCATAGTTGGTGAAAACCCAACAGGTGTTGCAGTAAATCAGGTGACTGGTATGATTTACGTATCAAAGTTTAGCTCACCCACGGTATCAATAATTGACGGTAACACTGGAATGGTTACTGGTACGATTCCAGTTGGCAATCAACCAAACGGTATTGGAATAGATGAAAATGCAAACAAGATCTACGTATCCAACACAGGCTCTGCATCAGTTTCTGTAATTGATGGTAACACTGGAATGGTTACTGGAACGATTCCAGTGGGTGTACGTCCTACTGCAGTTTCTATAAATCCTGTAACTAGTCTTGGATACGTTACAAACTCTGGAGCAGGAACTGTTTCAGTGATAGATACCAAAACAGATACCGTAACCAAGACCATACAGGCAGGTTCTGGTACTACAGGTGTTGCAGTAAATCAAGTGACAGATACAATTTATGTGACAAGTTCCAAAACGTTGCAAGTTTTTGTAATTGATGGTAACACTGGAATGGTTACTGGTACCATTGCAGTTGGTTCAGACCCTGATGGCGTATCTGTAGACCCAAAACTTGACAAGATTTACGTTGCAAACTCTGGCAGTGGAACAGTATCAGTAATTGACGGTAAAACTGGAACGGTATCTGAGACAATATCAGCTGGAATACACGTATACGGTATTGCAGTCAATCCCTCTACAGGTCTAGTTTATGCAGGAAATGATGATCCTGGTCTAGTGTATGTGATTTCAGATAATGAAAACCCACAGACAAGCCATGATTTCATTGGAGCAATGGTACAGTTCTTGACACATTTGTTTAATTGGAATTGAGAAAATTTTTTTCGTGTAAAGGTTTGATCAATGATTCCACATCTGCCAATCATTAAATAGAATTAGGGAGATATCATATCACAAGTGGAAATAAATGAAAGTTAATGGTTATGCAGCACAAAATGCCAAGGCAACACTTGTCCCATACTCGTTTGAGCGACGTGAGCCTGGGGATAATGATGTTGTTGTAGATATACAGTATTGTGGAATATGTCACACTGACATTCACCAAGTGGGTGACGAGTGGGGCGGTTCAATATTTCCAATGGTTCCAGGACATGAGATAACTGGAACGGTATCAAAGATTGGACCAAAGGTAACTCGATATAAAATAGGTGACAAGGTTGGTGTTGGATGTTTTGTAAATTCATGTCGCAAGTGTGATGCTTGCAAGAAAAACTTGGAACAGTATTGTACTGAAGGAATGGTTACAACATACAATGGAACTGATAAAGACGGTTCTACAACTTTTGGCGGATATTCAAGTAGTATAGTAGTTGATGAAAATTATGTATTGCGTATTCCGGATTCATTGCCACTTGATAAAGCTGCACCGCTCTTGTGTGCAGGTATCACGCTCTATTCTCCTCTCATGCACTGGAAGGCAGGCCCTGGAAAAAAAGTTGCAGTGATTGGTTTAGGTGGCATTGGCCACATGGGAGTAAAAATCGCACATGCACTTGGTGCTGATGTTACAGTTCTTAGTCAGTCATTGAGAAAACAAGAGGATGCAAAAAAACTTGGTGCTGATCATTTTTACGCAACATCAGACCCTGAGACATTTGAAAAGTTGAAAGGATATTTTGATTTGATAATTAATACGGTATCTGCTGATCTTGACTGGAATTTGTATCTTGAGCTTTTAGCACTAGATGGTGCCATGGTGGTTGTTGGGATACCTGAGAAACAGACATCTGTTGGCACGTTTCCGTTAGTTGCTGGCCGTCGCAGCCTTGCAGGTTCCCTCATTGGAGGAATAAAGGAAACACAGGAGATGCTAGACTTTTGTGCAGCGAAGGGTATTGCAAGTGAGATTGAATTGATTCCAATTCAAAAGGTAAACGAGGCCTACAAGAGGATACTTGCAAGTGATGTCAGATACAGGTTTGTAATTGATATCAAGTCGTTAGAGCAAAAATAACCAATGGATTTTGTGAGTATTTGTGAGCATAAATGTCACAAAAAAATCAAGTGTGTTCAACACCATCATGTAGAATTTGGTCATCTAGTTCTTGTGATTTTACATTGATAATGTTATAATTTTTACAAGAAAATGATGTCTTTTTTGGAGCTGATTGATAAAAAATTTTCGACGCAGACGTTTTTGGTGCGCGTGTCGCCAGTGGAGAATATATTTGTCAAACTCTACAGCCGACACCCCCCTACCCAACAAGAACCTGGCAGACATTGTAGCCAAGATTGAGCAAGAAAATCTGATTTTTGCTAACAAGCAAGCTCTAAACTCTCTACGGTCACCGACAAAAATTATTGGTAGGGTAGAACAAATGGAGAAATTAGTTAGATTCCTTCTTGGGTATCGTCAAGGTCACGTGGTTCCATTCATATCCATATACGGTCGCAGTGGTTCAGGTAAGACTACCATAGTTCAACAGGTCATTAAGGAATTAGATGAATTTGATCATATTTTTGTCAACCTTAGAAAGGCAGGAACAATCTTTGCTGCAACAAACTTGATTTTGGAGAAACTTGGCCAGGAAACAGTCAGAGGATCGAACAGTACAAAGAGTCCAGCATTTGATCGAATAAATTTTTCAATCAGTCTCAGATTGGAAAAAAACCCAAAGCGATTGTTTATCATGGTTCTCGACGAATTTGACACAATTTTCAATGATCCTAGAGGTAGACCGTCTGATTTTATCTACAAATTGATTGAATTGGGAAATGATCTTTCCAAAAAAGGATTCATGTTTACAGTCATCGGAATTTCAAATGATGTACTTGCAGAATACGACATAGAGGACAGGGTCAAGTCACGAATTGGCACATCGGAGATATTTTTTTCCCCATATCATCACGGAAACGTTTTGACAATACTTGAAGAGCGAGCCAAAGAGGCGTTTGCATTAAAAATTGATGATTCCGTGTTAGAGCATTGTGCAAAACTTGCGTCAGAAGATCATGGAGATGCACGAAGAGCAATTGATTTGCTACGTGCTGCTGCAGAGTCTGCAAGTGCTGCAGGTCAACCAATTGACGTATCCCACGTGGACTGGGCTGCAAGAGAATTGTACAAGGACCGATTGGAGAATATTTTAACAGAATCATCGTATAATTTTAGGCGAGTGCTTGCATCCTTGGCAAGAGTTACATATCTTAGCAAGCAAGAATGGCATTTTACGTCCACAATAGCACAGCAGTACAAAAAAGTCTGGCAAAACAAGGCACCACCTTTTAGCTATAGAAGGATTTCAGAAACACTGAATGAAATGGAGGGGATGGGGGTAATCACATCACATGCAACTTCACAAGGCAGACATGGGTACGGCAAGCAATACAAGCTTGAAATGGATCTCAACATGGTTGGTAGAACACTTGACATCAACTGGTGGAACGGAATAAAAAAAGGCGAAAAATTACATGCGAGTTTGATAAAGAGTTACAAGAAAGCTGGTGATATTTCTGAAAAACAAAAAAATAGAACAGCAAAGAACGAGGCAGTAGATGCAGCGGAAAAGCATTATGATAATTTTATCTGGCAAGATGAAGATGATGATGAATCTGACTTGAACAATCCGTTTGTAACATAGGAGATTTTTGATTTGGACGAAAAAATTTCAAAGCGCAGGGGTGATAAAAATGACGTCCAGTACGTCATAGAACGACAAATGCTGGTGATAAGAATAATCCGAAATCTAAAGGAGCAAGGTATTGAAGTAGACAAGAAATTGATTTTAGAAAAACTTGCAAGTGTAGGTTATAAGACTAGTTTACGTACCTTGGAGCGCGATATTGCATCTATTGCTGGAACTGATGCTGGTACAATATTTGGAAATCGCTACTCTGGACTGAAAACTTCTCCAGGCATAAGATATGTGAAGAAGATAAGAGATGACAAAACTTATGCTGGTACAATACCAGGGAATCATTACGCTGGACTGAAAACTTCTCCAGATAGAAAAGATACGAAGACGATAATAGATGATGGAGCCAGTGCCGCCATTATTGATGCTATACTATTTCGACAAAAATATGGGCATAAAGCTGCCATGAAAAAAAGAAAAGAGCGAGTAAACTCCATACGTGAAACATATCATTCTATGTTGCATCCTCAAGATACTGAGAAATTAGACTAGATTTTGTCAGAGTATTGAATCATAGAAGCCTTTTCCTGGAATGGTATGTCTTACTCCACCCCGTGGATCTGAAACATCTCCCTTTCTTCTAGGAATGAGATGAATGTGACAATGAAATATGGTTTGTCCTGCATCCTGTCCATCATTAATGCCAACATTAAATCCACTAACGCTAGAATCTTTTTTCTTGATTTTTTCTTTCATAGATTCAAGCAATAACAGGCAGGATTTTTGCTCAGATGAACTTAGTTCAAAAAACGATGCAACATGTCTTTTTGGTAGCACTAGTGTGTGAAATTTTGTTACAGGATACTTGTCTTCAATGGTAAATGCTAATGCGTTGCTTTCCTTTGACTTGTTTTGTATTTTACAGAAAGGACAATTTGTGTCATGATTTTCGTACAGGTCTTTCCATGGACGAAAATCAGTATCATCAAGATCCCTTTTTTGAGAGTTGCATGTGTAACAAAGTGCCTGTAAGTTTTCTATTACGGTTTTTCCTCCCTTGTTAACAGGTACTATATGATCAACATCTAATGCTTTTTCTTCTGCTGAAATTCCACATAATTCACATCGTAATTTTGCCTTGCTTAATACTTGATACCTAAGAGATCCTGGAACTTCGCGTGAATCCCTTGCGCGATGTTTCCAGATTAGATTTCCACGTTTACTTGCATATTCTTTTATCTTTTTTTCACATAAAGTAATTAATTCAATTCTTTGTTTTGTGGTAATGTCTGTGACATTTAGAACAAATGCCTTGTCTGTATAATCTACGATACCATGTTTTTGTAAAACTTTTCCCGGCATGATGCGTGCAATGTGTTCATAATATTCGATTTGACTTTCATCTTTTTCTAAAAATGCTTCTGCAATCTGTCTTACAGATGCAAGGCCTTTGTTTTCAAGTAGAATTTTTATCATGACAGGCTGGTAGATGTGTTGCATTTTCATTTTGTCAGATATGAAATTCCGAAGATCTTCAAAGTTCATCATAATACCATTTCCTTGTATCACAATTCCAGAGAACCACTTGGTTCCATTCTCTTTACGTTATCATGCCATTTTTCGTGATATTCTTCATGCTCTGTATGAATAGGAACTAGAGTTTTTGCCTTGGTTCCCTCAATTACTTCCTTAATCTGATCCCCAGAACCATGTCCGGAAACATGAGTGAGATTCCAGTGTTCGTCTTTTGATAGCAAGCCAAAGTGTACTAGCCATCGTTTTACTCGTATGTGGTCTAGAACCATTTCATCATCAAATGGCTCTGTTGATGACCTTATGTAACTAGAGCCTTCTGTAGGTTTGACATCAATTAGTTGTTGTAGTTGATAGTCATTACAGTAAAAAATTGTCTCTTTTTGGTGTGATGAAACATCTCTGTAATCTACAGCATTTTGATAATCCAGAAATTCCTGTTCCCATTTCTTATAGTCTTGAAGTAATTGTTTTCCAGTCCAGTATTCAATATTTTTATCTTTTAATCCCCATGATTTTTTTGGAATGTATATTTTTATTATTTTATCATCAGGTCTTGGAAATACGGACTTCCAATGTTCTGAGGTCTGGAACAATTTTAGTAGATATGCCTGTTTCAGGTCAATTACAAGATCACGTCCTGTCTCTTTTGCAGCATTGTAAAATGAAACCAGTCTATCCAGATCTCTTGTAGGATAAGTGCATACCACTAGTTGTCTAGTTTTGTTTACAATATTTTTGACATCATCTTCAACTTCAAATTCTGTCTTGGAAAACGTTTCTGCAATTCTAGTACCTTCACATAACATTACATCAACATCAGAGTTTTTGCATCGTTCTACAAATTCTTGACTATCTGACTTTCTTCTTCCATGGAATCTTATATCAGCAGTATAAGATATTGAACCCTTTGAAGTATGCAAGACAAATCCGCTAACTCCTGGGATTGAATGGTCTACTGCAAGGGGTTCTACTTCAATTGAATCAATGTTAAATTTCTTCAAGTTTTCAAAAACTTCGATCTTGCGAGGCTGTTGATACTCTTCTCCCATGGCTCTGCTCATCTGACCACTTTTATTTTCATAAATTCTAAATTTTTCTTTAAAAGTGATAAACTCATCACCACCTGCGCTAGTTTCTTGTAATGCTTGCATGATTAGTTTTGTAGCCTCAGAACAATAGATTGGAATGTCAGGTCTGAGATAATGGATGTAGGCGCAATGATCAATGTGTCCATGTGTCAATAATACCGCATCGAATGAGGTATCCTCGTTTCCTCCAAATCCCATGTGTTTTGCATAGTCTCGTCTGTATAGTCCATCTAATTTTGGTAGCAATCCAAACTCGAACAAATCTCCCATACCGTTGAGATCTCTGGGCTGGGTAAATTCTGAGAAATAATCGTTGACTTTTCCCATTTGCATGCCAAAGTCAAGAAATATTCTTGTTCCCTTGTCTTCCACTAGGAACTTGTTTCCACCAATTTCATGCACCCCACCATAAAATGTAATTCCAGAAGTCAAGTGAAACATGTAGAATGAAGAGGTTTAATAGTTTGATCAAAAAAATGTGCGCGCCACCTAACACGGCATTATTGAAACAAGATAATGCCCAAAAAACCAAAATTTTGCCCAAATTTGACATGATAATTTTTTTAAAATTTAAAACTTAACTACCTATACAAGTACGGTACTCTATGAAAACAGCAGCTGTTGTAGGAATTACAGTCGCCATCATAATTGTAATTATATTTGGACTAATCACCTATTCATACACTCAAATCCAAGTCAGTCTAAATGACATGTCTTTTGCAGGGATTGATTGGGCACAGGCATCATTCCTTACACTTGCAAAATTAGGGCTCAATGCTCTTACTGGCAATTGGATTGGTGCAGCTCTTACCTTGGTTCAGGGAATCAAACTAAATCTCATATTTGGTCTGACAAATCATGGCTTTTTCCCTGTTTACATACCAAACATATCCTATGATTTACTAGTAAATGGAATCAATGTAGGAAAAGGCTCAGGCAATGTAGATATTACAATAAATCCGGGTGAGACAAAGAATTTTCCCATCTTGCAGCATATTCTAACTGACAGTCTGAAGCCTGCAGTGTCTTCCATTATAGATTCGGGCGGAATATTTGATCTCAAAATAAGTGGTATTGCATATTTCAAACTCTTGGGTCTTACAATACCAATACCATTTGAATCAACAAAACAAATTTCAATTGTAGATGAACTAAAGAATCATTTTCTTGGAGGAGTGTCAAATCAGCAATCCAATTCTTATCAGTATCAAACACAAACATACGTAACACTTCAGGCATCATCAGATCAAGTATCAGAAGGTCAAACTGTTACATTTTCAGGACGATTAACTGATTCCAGTAATAACGGTGTACCAAATCAAGTAGTTTATGTAAAACGAGATATTTCTTTTTCATCAGATCTTATACTTGGAACTGGATACACAGACTCAAACGGATATTTTACCATACAATGGATTGCTATGAAGCCAATAACTAGCAATATAGCAAATGTATATGCAACATTTGATGGAACTCAAGAATATTCAATGGTTAGAGGAAATGACATATCCATACAGGTAATAACATATCAAACCACGCAGCAACCAACCAAAAACCCTTCTTCATTAGATCAACAATTACAACAAGCAAAACAAAGGATTGAAGCCACACAACAAAACTATCAACCGCAATCCCGTGTGACAATAACAGATACGGTCTACAAGGTTTCTCCTAGTACCTACACCTACATTCCATTCAATTTGTCTTGTACGGCATCAATATCAGGGTCTTTTTCAGCATCTGCATCACTGGGGGATAATATCATAACATATGTTCTTGACCAAAATAATTACAACCAGTTCTCAAGTAATCACCCCGCATCCACATATTATAACAGCGGCAAGGTAGCATCAGGTAGTTTCAACTTGGCATTACAACCCGGACAGTATTACATCGTATTGTCTAACACATATTCTTCACTTTCTACAAAGACTGTAAGTATATCTTCATCATACATCTGCTCTTAGTCCAAACAACATACACAAAACCAATAGTGTTATTAATTCATGAAATAATGGACAATGAACTAATGGAACCAGATAAAGACTCATCAAGTGAAGAGGATTATTCCATGATGATTCTAAAAAATAGGCTAGCCAAAGGCGAGATTACAGTCAAGGAATTTGATGAACTCAAACAAAAACTTTCTGAAACTAATAATACACAAGACATCAAGGATGAAATTAGAAACGTGAGTGAAACCATGGAAAAAATTCAGGAAAAACAAAGTAAATCTGCAAGTTTACAGAGAAAAATGAAAAGTGAGACCACTACATTGCTTTTAGCAATCATACTAGGATTATTTGGACTACAAGGAATTGGACACATCTATGTAGGTAAAGTAGGAAAAGGAATTGGAATCTTAATTGGATCTATAATTCTATTTTACATATCCATAACATTGATTGTGACCCTAGTAGGTGCGATAATCGGAATTCCAATGTTGATAGGTTTTACAATAATGTTCTTCTGGCAAATACTTGATGCCAGAAAACTTTGTCGTAAATATAATGATGAGTTAGAGTCAATAGGCGAAACTCCGTGGTAAAATGTTTCTTTACCATCACAACCATTTTTGTGATCATATTTGCAATGTATTCAATTACTTTACCCGATGCTTCAGCGCATAGAAGTGGATGTCATAGATGGCATAGCTGTCCCTCAGATACTGGAAGCTATACCTGTGGAGATACAGGATATTGTTCCGAGTGTCCTGACAACAACTATTGTAAGGCAGGACAGCCCATATCATTTAGCAATCATGTTTCAAACTCTGATACCTCTTCAAATTCAATAACTACGCAATCTACAGCAATCGCACCAGCTTCTCCTATACCTACAGCAATCGCACCAGCTTCTCCTATACCTACACCAACAACATCATCTCCGGTTCCTTCAACTATTACAATATCCTCAAAAATTCCAAGTTGGGTAAAAAGTATTTTCGATTTTTACGGACAAGGGAAGTTATCTGATGATGAATTAATTAGTGCAATAAAATTTCTCATTCAACAAGGAATAATCAAACTATCATAAATTTTCATCATAATCATAGTTTTAACATTGGTTCATATCTTCAGTCATGCCTCTATTCAAATTTAAAATGGGTACATTACACCAAGAACTGGAAAAATCTCCATAGGCTATACTTGTGGCAGGTGGAAAATCGTTAGTCAGACAATTATTCAGTAGGCATTGGAAAATAAACTAGTGTAAATATTACCGCATTACTATCGGATTGTAACCTGATGATTACAATAGCTGTTTCAAACCAAAAACGAGCTAAATTTCTGCCAGTCTCTTGAAAACTTCAATATTATCGTCTATGGTTTTATTTACAATTTTTTTCAATACTTATTTTTTCTCTGATTCTGATCAGATTTAAGTAATAAAATGTTAATCCACCAATGGGAATCCCAGTTCTTTTGCCTGTTGTAATATTTTAATGAGTATTCTCGGATATTGATACACATCAGTAAGTTTTTTGACTCTTTTTATTATGTGATCAATTTCTATTTTTTTATCTTTATTTTGTGGTAAGCTTGCAACAGCAGTTTGATTTCTTATTATCACAGGTATATTTCTTTGAAAATGATCTCTGATTCTTTGATACACATCTTTTTGAATAATCTTAAAGACTCTTTCAGAAAATATAAAATTTCTGCAGCATATCCCACCAATCCCAATAATGTATTTCAGTTTGTCATTTTGAATAAAAAACCGTTTTTTTACATCTTGACCACAAATTTGGCAGTGAAAATTATATAGAAAATCTTCTTTTTTATCCACGTATTCATAATATGGATTAATCATCTTATATCCGTCTGGGATAGTAGTTTGAACAACTGTTTGTCTCCTGTATGAGTCCAAAGTTGTTTGAATGCTTGATGCATTCCAATCATTAATTTTTGTATCTAATTTTTTTAAAACCGCTAATTGATCTTCTTTCCATCGTTGTTGAAGTTCTTCTTCAAAGAGAAATGCTTTTTCAAAAAGATCTTCAAAATTATCAGAAATTTGTTTTATCCAAAAATCATATACTTCACGATGTTTTTCCTTGAATGTCTCCACCTGTGAATCGAAAACACAGTGAGTACACTGGCACCCTTTTTCACACTCATTTTTAGTTTTTTCACAAAAATGACATATTTTATCATGTCCGCGTCTCATACTTGTTCACTAAATCCTACTAGTGATTCAACAGTTAAATTCATATTCATCTTACCGTATAGTACGGTACTTGTACCTAATAAGGCTTACTTTTTGTGGAACGGTACATTTGTCTGGACACGAGATAACTCGTTATCCTGTCAAGGTCAGAACATGAGAGAGCAATTTAAAAACAGCTTGATTTGAAAAAGAATATGTCAAATGACTTAGAATGTAAAAACTGTGGACATTCGATAAATTCACATCCGCCAGATTTTGGTACTAATCGAATTTCTAAATGTAAAGAATGTGCTTGTGAAGGTTTCATCCATCGTTGAAGAGCTCGTCATATTAAGAATTTACTTACGAAGATCATTAGATATTGCTTTCAAAATATCGAGAACAGATGCGAATTTTATGGCAGTAATAGTTCCGTTTTGATTACCTTTTCCGATCAATGCATTTATTCCGTTATCGAGATTACCCGTAAATAACCAAGTGATTATCCCTCCTCCAATTGCTTCCTTTGCCTGTTTGGTTTGTAAGACTTTTTCCGTGAAATTCATATCACATAGTCATCTCGATTTAGATAAAAGCATCAACGCAGATTTACTTAGCCAATAATGATGTGGCTTATTTCTCCACCCCATCCAATAGTAATCATAACGCTCATCATACAAGCCTTTAGCACCCATAATTCCAACAACTTTACTATATGCATTGATTTGCTGCTGATTATCTCCACTTTCAAAAGACTGTCTGATTAATTGTAAATTATTGGTAGGCAATGCAAGAATATTAGCAATAAGTGTTCTTGCGGCAGAACTTACAATCAAATGTGCATACAATCCTTTTCGTTCTCTTAGAAGTGCGGCATATTTTTCACGGTCAGTATAGAGATTTTCGCCTCTCATATATGCAAAATACGCTATCAATTTTTTTTCTTTTTTATCTAATAGATTATATTTTTTAAATGCAGGGTAAAACGCCTTCTCATCTGCACCATTCTTAAGAAACGCATATTTGGTTTGTTGACTTGCTTCATCTAAGGCATTCAGTTTTTGAGCTGCAATTAATACATCTGCAATACCTGATACTGATTTCATCAGTGGAAATTCTTTACGTAATTCTTGCATTACTCGGATTTTTGTGGATGTTACAACTGCCATGCTCTCATCATCCCATTTTGCTTCATAGACTTAGCTATATGGAGCCAGCTATATAAGTATAAAGCTTATTAGGGGGGGAATCGATCAAATACTACATGGAAGGAAAGATCCACGGTGTAGGAACTGTCTACAAGGCTAATGGTAACGATTCACTAGCACTGATAATTCCTAAAATCGTAAATGAAAAACTCGGTATAGAAAAAGGTACAAAATTCGTAATAAGCACAGAAAAAGACAGAATAGTTCTCACTAGAACATAACTTTCTTTTTTAATTATTTTAAAACAAGATCAAAATTCTAGGATGATCTAGTAGGATTTGCTGTTTGAACAAATGCTTTACCGTCTTGATTCTCTATGATTTTGATGGCGGGGGTCTGTGCAAGGGTGAGCATTGTACTATGATGAACTGCTAAAACGGCATCCTGCAGTTTTTGATTTGATTCCATCATTTCAATTTTCAATCCTATTTCTTTACATCGTTGAGCTGACAAATGTCTACCGTGAGATTTAGTGAGCGAATGATCACTCAGATCTTTGATTACTTGTTCAATTTTATCTGGTTTTTCACCTTTTAACATGCCTTCTGATAACCATTTTCTTACCATTTCTTCTGACCAATCTATTGCTTTTTTACAATCTCCAATTAATGCTGCATTATATTTTGAAACAATTACTTGCCACAATGGTGCAGTAGCAGGATCTGCTTTAACTTCATTAATTGCCCTTGTAAATTCTTCAATAATTCCGTGTGCTGCAGTTCCTTGAATTTGAGGATCTATAGGTCCCAAACTTGACTGCTTGCCCATCACAATACTCTTACAAGCACATGCAATCATTGTTCCCGCAGACATGGCAATTTGTGGTATGATTGCACGTATATCATCAAAGCAGGTCTTGAGATAATCTACTAATGATTCCGTAGCAGCTGTATCTCCACCTTGAGTGTGTAGAATTAAATCCAATCCTTTGTTTCTTTGTAGACCTTTAATCGTAGTCATAAATCCATTTTTGTCATTATCGTTGACTATTGTATCTGTGAAATAATCGGGTTTGTTCAACCACCCAGAATAATAGATTATTACATTTCTTTCAGTTAATTGAGAAAGTTCTTCAATCTTTTTTCGTCTAATTATATCATATGTACTTCCAGCTGCATTGATTTCTTCAAAAAGATCGTTCCAGCTAGACAAATCTCAGCTAGAATAGATGAATTTCGAGGAAGTACCCGCACTAATGATTTTTTTATCAGTGGGCACATCTAATGTCTTGAATTGGTATTTTTTTCTTTGATTCTCTGAACTGAGGCCAAGTTTTTCAAAAAATTCGTTTATTGTAGTCATATCATCATTTTCTACCATGCCCTATATTTGATAAAATACAGTATATAGGATTTGCTTAAAGATTGATGACATATGGATCAATCTTGATATTTAGTATGAGCATTCCCAGATAATACCTTTACACTATTTCCTGAGATGACAAATGTGATGGATTTAGGTTCGTCAACTTGATGGCTCATATCGAGAAGCGTCAAGGCTTGGTTCATTTTGCGATCACGAACAGCCTTTTATCAACAGGCACGATCGAGGATCTGAGAAATGTTTCTAACAGTACGAGAAATTTTTGTTATTTGTACATCAGTAATCCTTGCAATCACAATCGGGTTCCTAGTAAACTGGAACTTTAGTGAATTGTTAACATTACAGACAGTAATAGCGTATTTTCTAATAGGCGGCATTATTGGGATTCTAATCTATGGTTTTAAACCAAGAGCGGAGAAATTCTTTAAGAAATATGAAAAACCTCTACTAGAAGGAAAGAATCCACAAGAGCCATCCGAATTAATAATAAAACAAAATCCTTATGATGAGAATATTCATCTCCAAAATCTGAATATTGTTTATCGACAGCTTTCTTACATGAGATTATGGGAAACTGGAAACAAAATGTTTGTAATTCAAGTTCCTAAAAATATCCATAATGCAGAAGAGAATGATCGATTATTTGAAACCTGTGGAGTATACAATGGCAGCATAACACAATGGACTTTATTGAATGAGCTTGAGCCAAATCTAAAGCGTGCCATTCAACATTTAAAATCTAATATAACTGAGAATGCCATAATTTCTTCATACCATGATTTACAAACCCAGATAGTACAATACAATAAAAAAATCCCTCATTTTGTAGATTTTATCGATAATCACATTCTGCAAGTAATGTCCAAAAAAACAAAATATGAAGAATCAAAAAATAATCAAGAGTATGGGTACAATGTTGATCAAATTCGGCATACATTATTTTATCTACTAACACTTCAAACAGAAGGCAAACAACTAGAATATTCTTTTAAATTAGAAAAACGCCATGTTGTAAACTCTTGGATAACATTTGTAGTGCCTACCTCTGACGAATATACTCTAATTTACTTTGAAAAAAATGATCCCGATGAGGTAAGAGATCAGATAGGTAACATACTTTTTGAAATTGCCAGAGATGAAATTGTATTAAAAGAATACAAACCATACTATCAAGAATTACAAAAAATGTTTGATTGTAGGAAGAAATTCAGAGAGGATATCAGACCTCTAATTGAGAAAATAGAACATCACGGATATGTCGTTACAGGAAAGTGTGATGATTTACCATACTAATTTTTACGGAGATATTCAGTAAGAATAACTCGCATAGTTTCAGGTACAGCAAACAATACCAACTATGCCACAATCCAAACTGGATAAAACATACTGCCAGTCTCCAACCTCAAGGGTTGATCTCAGATGACGAGTTTCTAGGCTCTATACAGTATCTGGTAAAAATCCAGCCAATAAAGTAAAATCTCAAGTGTCCTTTGGGCCAAGCATTTCGCTGTCTTTTACGTTATTATCCCATTTTCCACGTATTCCCTTGTATAAGACAAACCCACCAATTCCAAAAAAGACAAACGATAACAGAACATACAGGGTATGATCATAACTCTTGTCAGAGCACTTGACATGCATTGCAACGCCTGAAGAATAATCATAACAATCATCAAAGCTTTGTTCCTGGACTGCATACTGGGCATAGTTACCATTCCCAATGCTTGCGACCACAAAACCTGCAAATATAACAACTGCACCTACCATGACAAGCCGTATGTCACTCATGATGCATGAACATTGTTCTGCACAATATTTAATCTTCTTAAATTATCATACCAAGTGAGCAAGAAATGGTTTTTGGCTTTGGTAAGAAAAAAACACAAGAGCAACAGCCCACTGCACCAGTCCAGACTGAAAGAAAAATATCACTAGAAGAGATACCTGGAATACTAGACCATATAGAATCACCACAACTGGTACAAGCAGTAGAGATTGCAAAGACAACCAAGAGTGACGTAGAGGCACACAGAAAAAAGATTCTTGAATTAATCTTACATCTGGAATCAGACGGCCTAAAGCTTGATGATGTGGATAAGAACCTCAGTGTCATAGTAAAGCGTGGCAAGAGTGCAATTGTATCTACCATAAAAAAAGAGACCGCAACCACACTGACAAGTGCGACAAAGTATGACCAGGCAGTTTTGCTAAATTTGGAAATAAGTCAGATGCTAAAAAAAATGGGCGATGTACTAGGACAGAATTCAAGGATTATACACATTTTTGCAAAAAAATATGCAGACAATCTCAAAGAAGAGATTGCAAAGGTGGCAAAAAGCAGAAACCAGTTACAGTCATCAATTAATACCATAGAAAATTTTAGGGCAGAAAGCAAAATGATATCAGACCTTGGACAAAAAATTGCAGAGCATAGAACATCCATCTCACAAAAAAATGACAGACAATCAGAGGTAGAGTCAGAAACCAGATCTCTCAAGGATACCATATCAAACCTTGAGAAACAAATTCATGAGATGAAATCAAGTGAGAATCATACAAAATTCCTTGAGATAAAACACAAGATTGATTCCATGTCGTCTGAAAAATCAGATGTAAAACATGTCATTGATCTCCAGTTCTCAAAGATTTCAAGGCCACTAGGCAGGTACAGCTATATCTCGTCATTTGAAAAGCCAGTAAGAATGATGATGGACGAACTACTAGCAAACCCATTTGAAGTCATTTCTCCACATAACAAAAATTCCATCATACAAATACTAGAGGCAGTAGAAAAATCAATCATATCAGGTTCCATATCAGTCAAGGATTCTGAAAAATCAGTCGAACAAGTCCAGGAGACAATATCAAGGCTTGACGAATTCATATCACTAAAGGAAACATACTCCAAAAAGGTATCAGTGCTAGAAAAAGATCTTACAGTATTTGATATAAAATCACTAGAATCAAAGGAACACGACATCCACAAGGCAAGAACAGATGTAACCAACATGGAACGAGTCAAAAAGAAACTAGAGGACGAAATCAAGGACACAAACCACACACTATCAAAAAACATTTCAGAATTGGAATCAGGTGTTACAAGGCTGACTGGCTCCAAGTTTTCTCTAAAGTAACATCGAAGATTAATTAGCGTCCGATACAAAAGTAATTCCAGTGATATTTTTCAAGAAAGAAAAACTAAAGCGCACTATAACAATAAAAAAAGAGATCAGGGACAGCATTCTATCATATTGTAAAATGAATCATCCAAACGAGTGCATCCTGATACTCAAAGGAAAATCAAGAAAGGGTCAGGTGCTAGTTGACGGGCTAGTCATTCCACCATTCTTCCACACAGGTCCCACATTTGCAGGATTTCCACATTCTTTTCTTCCACTTGATACAAGCTATATCGGAACGGTCCATTCACATCCATCAGGTGTTGCAAGACCATCAGTTACTGACTTGCACAACTTTTTTGGCTTTGTATCCATCATAATCCAATCACCGTATGAAGACGGTGACATTTTTGCCTATGACCGTGACGGCAACGTGCTTGAAACAACAATAAGTGCGGATTAATTCTGACAAAAATTTATAAGCTTTTTGATGTAACCCCTAGCATTGATTAATTATAAGACATATCTTGTATTCCTTTTCGGCTCTTTGGCATTTAGCATCGGTATTCAGTTGCTTGCATCATACCTAAACTGGCCTCCATTCTCAGGAGTGGCAATCGCACTAGCAGTATTCATAATTTTCCCACTGGTCCTAAGAAACAGGTCAATCAAGCGCATGGGCGGAATGGGCTCAGATGCAGGCGTTGGTGGCGGAGGATTCTTTGGACAAAGTCAAGGAGTCAAGTACATTTGCCTTGCATGCAATAACAAATACAAGGGCGGAATGTGTCCTCGATGCGGCTCCAAGATGAAGCGAGCAGATTTCTAGCAAGAAAAAATGACCCTTGAAGAATTAAGGAGTAAAGCATTATTCCAGAATACGATTGATACATGGATAATGACGTGTGACGAAAAAAAGTCAGACTGGTACTTGCCTGAAGATTACAAAAAATTCATTGCACATCTATTCAAGAGCGGACTAAAGATGCAAAAATTTCCCTTGTGCATAAAAGAGACTGGAGGAATGTATCAGAGAGGAAGAGACAAGACCCAGTTTGCAGAGACATTGGCCCAGTCAACTGATCCAAATGCTGCAGCATATACAATCAGACTATCAGATGATACAATCAAAATAATTCGCCAGTTTAACGCTGTCGAAGCTTAGGGTTTACAATACCATCCATTGCCTGTCCCATAAACACAAACGCAAGACCAGTTATTGCAATCAGTATGCCAGGGGGCAATATCCACCACCACATTCCACGAGCTGCTGCACTGTATGAGCTTGCATCATGGAGTATCTGACCCCATGTTGGAAAAGTTGGATCGCCCAGTCCCAGAAAACTCAGACCCGCTTCCGTAGTAATTGCACCAGGAACTGAAATTGCAATGCTTGCAAATGCATATGGCAAAAGTTGTGGCATGATATGCTTGAATATTATCTTGTAATTTTTTTGTCCCATTAGTTTAGAGGCCTCTACATATTGCAGTGTCTTGATCTGCATTGCCATGCTTCGAGATACTTTGGCAATTCCAACCCAGCCAAATATCACTAGGAATCCAACCATCAAAAATATACTATTTCCAATTGTCACTGCAAGAATTATCAAAAGAGGCAGGGCAGGCATTGCATATATGATATCATTAAAGCGCATCAACACCTCATCTGTTGCTCGTCCCTTGTAGCCAGCATATACACCATAAATCAGGCCAAGCACTACAGAGCCAATTGATACGGTAATTCCTATGAATAGTGCAAGAGGGGTTCCCCAAAGCAGTCCGATGGATAGGTCTCGGCGTAGCTCATCTGTTCCCATGATTCCATAGACTTGTCCTCCAAGAATTAGGTGTGATTTCTCCAAAACAGGTTTCTTGGAGACGTCATAAAGATGGACGTGAAACACGTACAAGCCCTTTAGAATTTTATTCTCGTCAAGTTTTGAAAAGACAATCTTTTCAGATGACATGCCATCAAGTGAAAACGCGTATTGAGATTTTGCACCTGAAATGTTTTTTGCAATAACATTTTGTGTTGAAAATATCATGCTGGTATACGTTACATCATTTTCTGCAAAAGGCAATGAAGTTGATACGAGTGGTAATACAATACCATCAGGCCTTGTTACAGATATTTGCAACAGTGGAGAACCGCTATACTTTGCGGTATACTGGTAAATAAAATCACTTGGAAAACCATCATATTGGTAATTTACTGGAAATGAATCTGTAAGAACATTTACAGAACCAAGTTGCTGCGGTGATGATACCACAGGGGACAAAATCAAGTGCTCTGGAATTTTTTCAGATTGGAAATAATTTACCCATGCAGGTTGAGCAGATTTTGGATACAGTAACCAACTTGCAGGGTCATTCCATGTTTTAAAACTGTCAAGAGGAATTGTAACAAATGCAACTAGAGACATGCAAAAAAGAATACCAAGTATTGCAATTCCAGTTATCCCAATTTTACTATGTGAGAATTCTTTCCATACAGCTTTAGGTGAAAAACTCATTGTCTTCGCACCCTTGGATCAAAGTATCCATACAGTACATCAGATACAAAGACACTGACAAGAAAGAATGCTGTTAACACATAGGTAGCACCAATTATCACTGGCAAGTCAAGAACGCTGATTGCCTCAAAGTATAGCCTTCCCATTCCAGGCCAGTCAAAGACTGCCTCTGTGATTATGGCTCCACCAAGGGAACTTGACAAGCTTAATGCAAGAATTGTAACAATTGGAGGTGCGGCATTTTTTAGCGCATGAGAGTATAGTATTCTTTTTTGATCAACTCCTGCAGCCTTTTTTGCCATGATAAAGTCCTCCTGGAGTATGCCTACCAGGAAGTTTCTCACAAGATACGCCCAAGAGCCAAATCCAATGATTACAAGTGTTATCAGTGGAAGAGCCATGTGGTACAATAACGAGCCCAAGTACCCAGGGTCTGACGCAGAAATATCAGGTGTTGCCCTTGCAGGAAATATTGGATACAAGAACGCAAATACAAAGATCATCAAGACTCCAACCCACCAGACAGGAAAGCTGCTCGATATTATTGCAAACCCAGATGTTATCTTGTCAATTTTTGAGTTGACCTTGCTTGCAGCAATTGCTCCAAGAATTATTCCAAGGACTGATACAATGGCAGTGGCAGTTGTAAAAAGAAGTATTGTCCTTGGAAGTTTTTCAAGTATGATATCCTTGACATCAGACGAACCGCTGTCACTTGTAAGAAACTTGGCATGACCAAAGTCTAGTGTTAAAATTTTATACATTGATAATCCAATTCGTTGTGGAGAGTACCATGGTTGGTCAAGTCCAAGTGCAGTGATTCGCATCTTGACTTGATTGTTAATATACGAATCAAGTTGTTCAGTTGTTTTAAAACTTGCAAGAAGACTCTTGTTGTTTGTCACTTGCTGTCGTATGTCTTGTGCAGCACTTTGTTTTGATATTGAATCCATGTTAGAGCCAACAAGAAGTATTGTAAGAAGTAGTGTTGCCATCAATACACCAAACATGGTAATTGCTCGCTTGGCAAGGAATTTTTTAAATCCCATTTTATGGTACCTTCCTCTTTTTTGCAAGATACCATACAGCTGCAATTACAATTCCCGCAGATATGATTCCAAAAAATAGATATCCATAATTTTCTGCAAGCGGTGCAGTGTCGTATATGGTATTGTCTGCAGCAAGTGTGATGTTACCCTGTGTTACAAGAAAGCTAGTGTGATACATGTCTGGCTTGTATGCCTCATCAGATACCACAAACACCTGCAGGTCATTTGAGCCAAGTTCAAGATTTGTAGCGTTTTTAGGCACCAAAGTTATCGTTCCAGAGCCATTCTTTGGAACGACATTTCCGGAATCAATCATTTTTCCCTGAGGATTTGTAAAGTAATAGTATGCTGTAGCATTTGGTGTGACAGTTATAGGAATTGAAAGGGGAGAACCAAGTGATATAGTACTTGGTACATGGATACCAAGTATCTGTGGCATGCTTATTTGTTCAAACTTTTTCCAATAGCCTGCAGGAAATGGATATGTGGAATCAACAAAGGCCTTGATTGTAATTTTTCTTGCATCAGGTGCATAACTGTCAAGATAGTATGGTCCGTTGCTTATCACAGCATGTCCATGTGTTGTAATCCATGATGATGATGCATCATATCTTGACTTGAAATATTTCGAGTCATTTACAAATCCAAGTGCAGGTGGAACAGAACCTTGACTTGAAAACTCGTCCAAGTTTGCCTGGATTATCTTTGCATCATTTGGAATTATCAATGACATCCAGTCAATGTTTTTGTTTACAGCATCTGATCTTGAAAATGCAAGTTTGCCATCAGTTACTGACTTTTCCATCGAATAGATAATTTCCCATGGCATTGCAGGCCACACTTGAGCAGAATCTGCAATCTCGCCAGAATCAAAGTGCCAATAATTCTGGTATACTTCGATAGTATCATTATCAACTACTCGCACTCCAATGAGTGTCTTTGCAGCCTGGTTTGCTTTAGGAGAATATTCAGAATCAAATGTCATGGTTCCATTTGTCTGGTCTGCACCCCATTGGTACATGAAATAAATTCCATACAAGACATCGTTCATGTCCATCGGGGAACCATCATGCCAGTTTCCAAACTTGAGATGAAATGTAACCTCGCTTGTTGCTTTTGCACCAGGTCCCACCTGGACCCACTTTTGTTTTGAGGCATCCCACAATATTGCGTCAGATGGAACATTTACTTTGTCAAGTGGCCCCTTTGCATGAACCTCCCATGTAGAGCGGACCGGAATGGTATATCCAGTGTATGGATTCTTGAAACTTCCAGAATCAGAAATTGTTCCCCATATTTGCTGGCTGGTGGTATCTGCAAATCCAGAGATTGGATTCCATGCACCTTGATAGATATTTTTTACACCAATGTTAAGCGTATTAGAATCAGACCTTGCATTAATTGGAGTAAATCTACTTGTGATTCCTGCACCAAAGTCATTGATGATGCCATCAACTTTTTTGCTTGCAACAAACTGGTCATTTTTACACGCAAGAAATATTCTAACAGAATCATTAATCCCCCTGTCAACTGCCTGGTTTATCAGACTGGCTCGCTGTTCAGATGATGTAAAGTTTCCAAAAAATATTGCTTTGGACAAAGAATCAACTTCAGAGTCTTGGAAATTCCAGTATGACGGATTGTTAAATCCCGGCATGGTAGAATACCACGGAGAATACATTTGTGCAGTGATTACCGAATCATATCTTACAAAACCTCCTATTGTCCATCCTTCAGTATAGATATTCCATTTTAGATCAGACGGGTTTGAACCATATACAGTTGAAAATGCCTTGGTCAAGTCACCATAATCTTTTTTCACAGTAAACCCCATGCCTTGCAATTGTGATGCAAGAATCTCTCCAATTGATTTTCTCACAGGGTCATCACTTCGTATAAAAATTGTAATCGTGACGGGTTTTGAATCATAATACCACATCCCTCCAGTCTTTTTTGCACCGGCTTTGTCCAGTGCATCTGTCATCATGGAATCAGCCAGTGCAGGATTGTGTTTGAAATTAAACGACTGGAGTTCTCCCAGTATGAGAAGATAGTCAGGGTCGTATGGCTTGTATGCTGATACCATCGTAACTCCATATCCATCAAGGATATCATCTACTATGAGGTCTCTGTCTATTAGATAATTTACTGCAAATCGTACTGGTTGTAATGAAAATGGATTAAAGGATTCGTTAGACACTGCAGGATTTAGCAAAAGGCTATAGCTTGTTCCAGAGGACTGGAATACCTGCAAGTGTTGCCTTGACTGGTCATCAAGTCTGTCAATTGGTATTGCGGAGTAGTACATGTCAAGGTGTCCGTTTTCAATCTCTTGCACTGCGGTATTATCATCAGAGTATTGGATAAACTGCACTTGATCAAAGTTTGTTCCTTTTTCAGCGTATACAATTGTAGGTCCTAAAACAAAAAGTGCTAGCAGCAAGACTAGCATTAATTTCATGCTATGTTTTTCCATGTTCTGTATTTAACCGTGGTCCAATAGAAACACGATAAAAAAATTTGTAAAAGTCTGCAATCGCGTGGCAAGTATTTTATTTGAGAAATGTAAAACGTACAGATAATGAATGTAACAACGCTTGCAAAAGGAATACCAGGAATAATTCCAGGCGGACTATCCCTCAAGGATTTCAGCATGGCAACTAATACCAGTGAGGACCTTGCAAAAGAGATACTTGACAACCTCATGCAAAACGGCATTGGAAGGTTTGAAGACGGTCAGGTCCAGTTTGAAGATTCTGACAAGCTAAAGACAAGTGTCATTGCAATAAGTATGGGTGCACCAATTGATGAGATATCACGCGTGCTAGACTGGCAGGACTTTGAATCCCTTGCAGCAGAGGTTTTAGAGAAAAGAGATTTTGAGACTACAAAAAATGTCATCATGAAAAACCCCCGCATCCAAATTGATGTGGTTGGAATAAAATCAGAAGTTGCAATACTGATTGACTGCAAGCACTGGAGCAACATGACCCAGTCAGCACTTGCAGAGGCAGTAAAAAAACAAGTAATCAGAACACAACAGTTTGTCTCAAAGCATAAAGTAAGAGGAGCAGTCCCTGCAATTGTTACACTATACCAACACAGTGTCCAGTTTATTGATAAAGTGCCAATAATTCCAATTCATCAACTAGATTCGTTCTGTGATGAATTTTACGGAAATCTCGAAGAGATGCAGAGTTAGAACATTGTATAAATGAAAAACCCGGTAGTTATCAAGAGAAACGCCTGGGTAATTCTCATTGCATTGTCAAGTGATTTTGAATAAAGCTCAAGTTGGTTTCCTCCCATGACTTTGACTTGGGTCTCACTTTTTAGCAACTCGTATGATGTAGGTTTTGCAGCGTGATCTGACTTTTTAGCAAGATCAGAAAACCACGATATCACATCAGGTGCTTTGGATAGACTTCCAAACTCAAAGTATCCGTGTTTGTTCTTGGCAGTTCGTGCCTTGTAATGAGTATCAGAGGTGCATATCTCAAGAAAGTTGTATCCGTTCTTTGAGAAATAGTTTGCAATCTCTTCACGCAATCCATTTAGCATGTTGTTTGCATCAGCCCATGCAAGAAAGAATTTCTCGTCTCCAATCTTAAAGCACATCATTGCAACTTTACCAGGTCCAAGATCGTCTGCCTGGAAATTCAGATTCTCAGAGTTTGCATATCCAACTTCTAGTGGAAGTGTCTCTTTTGTGATTAATGTGTCCAGTGCAGATTTTGCAGCAGTCAAGAGATCGTCTGCATCAAGTTTCTCAATCTCTTTTCCCATTGCATTGTGGCTGTCAACAATCAGTACACGTTCAAATCCACGGTTCATGCCATACTGTTCTAAATCAGATTTTACATGGTACGGAATGTCTTCCATTCCATGTGGGGATAATGAAAGTATCAAGACTGCGGTTTTATCAAATAGTAATCCAGTTGTTCGTGCTTTATTCACCTGTACCGTTACAGGTTTTGTACATACAGAGCCTTCCCGAATCTTTGAATTTTGATTAAGACTAGTAATGTACAAGTCAACTTGAGATTTTGACGGCAGGTTTAGCGCATGGTCAGATATGCTGTGCATTACCATTGCAGATGAATCAAGATTTTTGTAAATAAGATATGGAATGTTGCTTCCACCTATTGGATGAAATGGTCCTGGATGCAAGTCAGGAATTACTAGTCTACAGTTTTTGTCACTAGTCTTGAATAAAATTTGAAATGTTGATACCTTTGATGGTTCAGAACGTTTCTCCATTAATACCTCCATTGGGACTGGGTCATCGTTTGTCCATGCTGCAAGATATGCTTGCAAGAATGCATGGGTACTTGATAGTTTTCCACTTCCTGCAATTCTGTCACTTAGCAAAGTCCAGATTGTTCCAAGCATACAAAAGACAATTCCATATTCAATTGCTTTTGGGTCAGATAACATTGGAACCCACATATTGGTTGGTACAAATGCAAGAAAGACTGCAAGCGGTTGGAGAAGGCAGATTATCCATGCAGTTGACAGTTTAGTACCAAGTACAGATGTAAATATTGCAATACGAAAACTTGCATGTAACAACATTCCTTCTGTTATGTAGATTGGTAGAAGAGATGGTTTTGCAAATACATATGCGCCAAGTATTCCACAAAGAATGGTAACAAGCCACAACAAGTTTCCAAATGCAGACATGTGGATTGATTTTGAATATTCAGTCTTGAGTAGTCTTGGGTCGATGAGTTGTGTTGCCACAAGTACTGCAACTGTAACAGGAAGTGCAATGAACAGATTATCAGTTGACTTGAAATAATTTATGTAAGATACTGCAGCTATCACACATACAACTGCAATAGAGATTGCAAGGGACACATAGTGTGATGTTGGTGTAAATGTTGTTAGAGTATACCGCTTGTGAATACGGGATACGTCGTTAGAACTTTCCGTCATGGCGAGAAGAAGAACTTTAGAATCCACGAAATTCCAATCAAAGATGCTGGTATTGCTACTACCACCTCTGGTTTTAACTTGTATCCCTTAGTCTCATCCTCGAAGAATCTTAGCAGTCCTGCGCTTGATGCGGGCAGTGGTGCAGATTTTTTGCTGCTCATACTAATTCTGATTCAAGGATCTTTAAATAAATACCTTTTTGTGCCTAGGAAGCCCCAAGTTTTGCCTTGATCGCAATTATGGTATCTATAGTTTGCAAGATCTGTTTTTGTTTCTCTAAGATCTTTTTCCTTTGTAAGATCGATTGTCAACTCCAATAGTTTTTGATCCAGATTTTCAATTGAGGTATTACCAGATTTTTCAGTTTTTACTGGAATGATATCATCAATTTGTTCTCCTGCTTGCTTGCCACAGCTGACACACAATGCACTTCCGTTTTTCATAACTCGTACACCTTTGCAGTATGGACAAGGATCACCTAACAGTGTAGCCCCACTTAGCAAGAGCTCAACTGCTTTCTTTGTTAGATCTGATGACACAAGATATTGTATTGCAATCAAATAAAAAAACATAGGGGGATAAACAAGGCTTAATAGTAGGATCGCGACTTTTTATCTCGTGGCGGTAATCTGCAACACTTGCGGACTTCCAAATGATTTATGCGCCTGTGGCGAATTAGAAAAAGATCAAACACAGATTGTTGTTAGAATCGAGGAAAGACGTTTTAAAAAGAAAGGTACCATGATTGAAGGAGTAAATCCAAAGATGAATGATTTAGGAAAAGTTGTAAAAGAACTCAAAGCCCGTTATGCTTGCGGCGGCACAGTAAAGGAAGGTTACATATTTCTCCAAGGAGACCATAGAGATACAATCAAGACAACGCTTGTTAAGCTTGGATTTCCAGAAGCAAGTATCGAAGTCCATTGATATCAAGTCTAGAAAAATTAGATAAAATCATAACAACTCTTCTAGTTCCATATTCAGGATTATTATCAGTCGTATTTGGAGTAATGATACTGTCATTTCCAATTGGACTTTATGTCATGTATGATTCCGATGTTGGAAAAGAGATCAATTATCAATATCCCATAAATGGGTTTGACATGTTTGTAGCAGGAATTGGTTACAAGGTTCCAGTCTCTTTTGAGATGGGCGATGCATTTGTTATAGCATGGACAATATTTTTGATTTTATTTACAATATCGTATTTTGGCCCAGAAGAGTCACTTCTCAAGACACTCTCAAGTATGATGTCACGCGGAGTAAAAAGATTCCAGTCAAATGCAATGGTAAACATGATGTCATGGTTTTCAATCTTGATCTTGTTTTCTGTAATAATTGATGCAGTACAGCAAAGCTTTGGAGTAAAGATAGAACTTCCAACTTCAGACAATGACTTGGTACGGTTCTTTCAGATTGGCATATCTCCACTGACAGAAGAGATAGGATTTAGGGTTCTCTTAATCGGTGTTCCGTTGTTTTTGATGTATTCACATAGCGCATCAATCAAAACATTGCTCAAATCATTGTGGAGGCCATCAAAGTATCTCTCCATTTCAGATTACAAAAAACCAATGATACTAATCATAACAATTGGATTGCTTTTCGGTGTTGCACATATTATTTCTGGTACACCATGGAGTGCAGGAAAAGTTACTCAAGCCGCAATGGCTGGAATAATAATTGGCTGGGTCTATGTAAGATATGGTCTTGCTCCTGCAATTCTGATACATTGGGCCACAAACTATTTCCTGTTCTCATACTTGTTTTTCCTCTCAGACCTTAGCCAGAGTCCAACAATAAATGATTCATCAAATCCATTTTCAAATACTTTGGAATTGATACTTGTTGCAACAGGAGTATTTGCAGTTGTAATTAAAATCCTGGAGCGTATCGAATCAAAAAAAATAGCAGCATCAAGCCAGAGCATCTAATCGCTTAGAACTTTTTTGAGCGAGTCTGCAAGGGCACCATCAGAAAATGACAGTATGAAATCCAAGTCAGACTGGTAGTCAATGTCAAGCATCATTCTTCGAATCAATACCATTGCAGAGCTTGCATTTCGTTTCTCTGCAGTGTTCAGATGTATCTTGTAACTGTCCTCATCGTAATGAGTCTCCATTACACTTGTGGGAGTTCGAAACAAGGCATTTGTTCCATCAAACTTTCGTGATGGTACTACCAGTACGCATCTGTCAGATGTTCTCATCTTGTATAGTTCCTCGATATCGCAAGACTGCATCAATGGAATGTCTTGTGGAAATACGATTGTCCCATCAAATCCTTCTTCTGTGTAATAATTGTCTGCAAGTAATACAGCACTGTTTACTCCCTGCTCAGTCTCGTCATAGATTCCAAGAGCGCCAAACTTTTTTCCAATATCAAGTGCTTTTTCATCCTTGCTTACAAGAACTGTTTTTTCTATGATATCACATTTTGTTACAGCATCCAAGACAGATTCAAGCATCAATTTACAAATTTGCTCTGTCTTGTCAGGTGACAACCCAAGACGGGATTTGGCTCTTGAAAAAGTTTTTACCGGAACGATTGCGCCGATGCGCAGATTAGACATGTACTTGTTTTAGAATAAAGGATGCCAATGCTTCTTCATCCTTTTTATCTTTCATCTTTATCTTGGTTTCGTAAACTTTCATGTCCAAATTTTCTATCTTTCTTGTTAGCAATCTATCTGAAGAATCAATTATCATGTGTGATGCAACTTCAGAATACATTTTTGCAAGACCATAAACTGAGACTTCCATTCCAGCTGCTTCCATGTATTTTGTTGCAGGACCGCTGATTGCAGTGTTTCCAATTAGTGGACTGACAACTACAACTTTTTTCTTGGACTTTGACAATTCCTTTCGTATTCCCTTGATGGATAAGATTGGTCCAATACTAGTCAAAGGATTTCCTGGTGCAATTATTACTAATTTAGAATCATGTATTGCATTTACTGCTGAAGGGTTTGCACGTGCCTTGTCTGCTCCCACATATTTTATTCCGTCAACCTTGTCTTGGCCTTTATGTTTTACCCAGTATTCTTGAAGATGCAAGTCTCCCTTTGTGGTTACGATTCTTGTCTCAACGCTGTTATCAGTAACTGGAATAATTTTTGTATCAATAGCAAATTTCTGGCACATCCATTCGGTGATATCGGACAAGTTCTTTCCATTCTTGAGCATGTTTGTTCTCAAGAGGTGAATTGCTGCATCCCTGTCACCAATGTTAAACCAAGTCTCTTCTCCGAGCATTTCCATTTGACGTAAAAATCCATAAGTGTCTTTTTTAATTCCCCAACCCTTGTCAGTATCCAAAACATCTGCTAGTCCGTATAGAATTGTATCAATGTCTGGACAGATGTACAATCCGTACAACCAATAGTTGTCACCGACATTTGATATTACAGAAATATCTCGAGTTTGAGTTGCGATTCCTCTTACTAGTTTGACAGAACCTGTTCCACCTGCAAGAATTGTAATCATGATTTCATTTCCCCCGTGAAGTTAGTAACATATACCAACGAATATTACTCTTCTTACTGCATTAAATAAAAATTATCTAGCTCCAAAATTAATGCTAAGATTTATTACTATCCTGAAGAAAATTCTGATTCGTGACTAAGAGACTTCTTTTAGGATCAGCAGTTTTAAGTTTACTAGTAATAGGAACAGTTTCTCCGATCTTTGCAACAGTTGATTTCAATGCATACTTGCCAGTTAGCGGAAATCCAATCACACCAGAATTCAAGTTTACAAAAAACGTTGCAATTGATTATTCTGGTGGAGGAAAACTAAAAGATCTTCTAAACGGCAAGAACGAGACATATTCATTTTCTGCTACTGCAGCTAACAACACAAGTGTAAAAACACTCATGGAATCATTAAACACACTACTTGCAACACAGAGAAAGACAACAGCAACATTTTCTGACTTGAAAGTAGATTACCAAGTCCAAGTAAATGGTGACGATTTGGGTGCAACTATTGATTACAAAATAACACTAACTCCAACATTGACAGGATACATGCTATACAAGAGCAACGGGGATACACCCACAGTATTTGACATATCTTGGATGGGATTTAGCATGACAGGCCCAGCAGTGATATCAACAGGCAATCTCGGAAACTTGGACATAAACTCACCAATAGGAATAATCCAGAATAAACTACCAGATGTTTACAATATAATCAAAGGAAGTGCTGCAGAGACACCTCTCAGCACAAACTTGCTAGATGCAAGTGCTCTCGTATCATATCCAATTGAAAAGTGGAACAGCCTTTTTGACCCAGCATATACCCTCAGTGATGCAGCAGGTTATGGATATGCAGGACAAAAGGTAGCAGTTACAGGATTTGCATATGGACAAAGTGACCTATACCAAGGATCATTAAAGCCAGTTGATACCGAAGTAGACTTTACAGTAGACAATTCCAAATATCACTTGACAATGGTTGAAAGAGCAGGTTCTGGTACAATTGATGCAGACGGACATGCAAACGGATTAGAAGTACAAGGCGACCCAGCAATTTCAACAACTACTAGTGCATCATCAACCAACGGTACTGCAACAGCCCAAGGCTTGTCCACTATGACAATTTATGCAATGGCAGGATTTGCAGCAGTTATCGCAGCAGGAATTTTCATCTGGAGTAACAAGAAGGTGAAAGATGCAGCAAAGAGAGGAGTAGATACAAGTCCACCACCAACATTCCAGTATGAAGAAAGAAAACACTGGGTAGACAAGTTCGACCAAGAAAAGAAAGAGTAAAAAATATTTTTCTAAAATCATTTTAAAAAAATGCGTGCCAGCCGTAACCCTCCTTCTGTTTTCACGATATTACGCTATGCGGCCTACCTAAACAAAGTGCAGCGCTTATAGTTTGATTTGGCCTTTCTCCGCGTGGGGCAGATTTTTCATTCCTGTACTGGAAACCTCAGGCTTTACCATCATAGTACGCCAGGTCGGATTTTTTTCTGTGCTGTTGCCAATCATCTCTGATTATCCGTCTCCGGATCACACTTGCTGCAAGGAGGGAGGAGTTTCCTCTGCCGTGGCAGTGATCGTTCACTGGCTCGCATATCATACCAAGGTAAGATTAGTTATTTTAGGATTGGGAACAAGAAAGGCGCTATCCAACATTGTATCACACCTTCCAGATTTGCCAGAGTTTGTTCCTATTTACGTAGGACATACAAGTAGAGATTTATTCTGCCGTCCTTTCCTCTCGATTAGATAGCACATGGAACACGATTCGCATGCAGGTCTTGTCCGAAGCCTATCACTGCTTGACATAACAATGATTGGAATTGCAGCCATGATTGGTGGTGCAATCTTCAACCTGGTAGGCCCTGCAATGCACGAAGGCGGACCGGCACTTTTGATAGTATTTCTTGCAAGTGGAATAATCAGTTTCTTTACCGCATTGACATATGCCGAGCTTGGTTCTGCATTCCCAGAGGCAGGTGGAGGCTATAGATGGGTAAAAGAGGGCCTGCCAAGACCAAATGCGTTCATCAGTGGTTGGATAGCATGGTTTGCCCACATGATTGCAGGAAGTTTGTATGCAGTATCAATTGGAGACTTTTTTGGAAGCATACTAACCGGTGCAGGATTTGCATCACAGTATGGAGGAATTCCACTTGAGAAAATTATTGCCATTTTATCAATCATACTTTTCACATATGTGAATTATCGCGGAGTCTCCCTTACTGGAAAGATTGGAAACGGACTGACGTTTATGCAGATTATCATAATTATCATTTTGATATCATCTGGAGTTTATGCAATGAGTTTTGTAAATCACAACTGGACAGTAAACTTTCAGCATTTTGTTCCAAACGGTATAACAGGATTCATCCTGGCAATGGGAATTACATTTATCGCATTTGAAGGATATGAAATAATTGTCCAAGCTGGAGAAGAGGTAAAAAATCCAAAAAAGAATATTCCAAAGGCCATCTTCATTACACTTGGAGCAGTAACTGCACTCTACATCGTATTCACATTTGTGTTTCTTGGAGGAATTGATTCATCAAAGGTTGGAAAAGAAGTTTGGCAGTTCATTGGTGACAACCAAGATGTGGGAATTGCAAAAGCCGCAGGATATCTAATCCCATATGGAACAACGCTAGTTTTTGTTGGAGGACTAGTATCAAGTATTGCAGCACTTAGTGCAACAACATTTTCGTCCAGTCGTGTATCATTTGCAATGGGTAGACAGTACAATCTCCCATACATTTTTAGCTCCATTCACAAAAAATATCACACGCCACATTTTGCAATAATTGCATCAGGCTTTATCATGCTCATAATGGCATCATGGCTCCCACTTGAACAGATTGCGCTTGTGGCAGGTGTCATGTTCTTGTTTTTATTTACACAGGTAAACTGGGCTGGAATCAATATCAGAAGATTATACGGTCACAAGCTTGACTATGGATTCAAAATTCCACTATTCCCCCTAATGCCAATAATTGGAATAATTTGCAAGGCAGGACTTGCAATATTTTTGCTCGTATACAACCCACTTAGCTGGGTGATTGCAATAATTTGGATACTGATCGGATTTTCAATCTACAAGTTGTACATATCAAAAAAAGAGATAGAGCACTATGCACCACTTGTTGCAAACATTGGTCCTTCTGAAAGAAAGAGTTACAGAATCATGGTTGTCTTTAACAAAAAGACAGTTGAAAAACTAGTCAAGATTGCATCAGCAATTGCAAAGGACAAGGACGGTGAGATTTCACTTTTGAATGTAGCAACAATTCCTCTCCAGATTCCGCTTTCAATGGGCCACAGATTTGCAGAGCCCATCATGAAGACATTCGATGAATTAAAAAACATGCCAGGCTTTTCAGACCATAGATATCTTGTCAGATTATCACATGATAATACAGAGGCAATTCTTGCAACAACAGAAGAACAAGGGATAAACCTCTTGATAATGGACTTTTTTGATCTCAAAAACAACAGAAAGCTTCTCTCGCTTGCCACATGTGACATACTTGGAGTGAACATCAAAAAAGGATTTGAAAAAGAATTATCAAATGTAGTAGTATCATACGACAAGGGCAGACATTCAGATCTTGGAATTGAAGTTGCACATGCATTCTCAAATGTACTTGGAAGCAAGATACGAATCATACGCGGTGTGGTAGAATCCCCAGAAGAAGAAAGAGACATTTTGAGCAGGATAAATGAAAAAATGTTTGACCTTGATCTTCGAAAGGTACCTGTTGAAAGAGTATACCCAACAAGTTCAGAGATAGTAAAAGACCTGCTTGATAACATGAATAAAGATCCAGAGATTGTAATTGTAGGAGCAGGAAACCAATCAGAGCAGGCATTTAGTCCAAGAACAATGGAGATTGTAGAAAAATCTGCATACAGTGTCTTTGTTGTAAGGGATTCAAGATTTGCAAGCATCAAGGCAAGATACTTTTGGCAACTAATCGCTCCAAGACTAAAGGAGAACCGTGTAATCTACAAGATTTATCGCAGTCTCTACAGATTCAGACCAGCCAAGAAAATCACTAGAGATGAAGATTATTTTTCATCAAAGGTCTAAAGATATTTTTCCAAACATCATACCTCAAGACCATATTCTTGTGATATTGTTACAATATCTTCGCTAGTCTTTGCATTGACATAATCCTGCAATAGATACTGGTTCAAGTCATAAAATGTATGGCCCCACTTGAATTTTCCAAGTACAGAATCTGCCATATCATTATAGTCCATCACATACAGAGCACCGGCAATTGCTTCAGCAGTTGTAAGCTTGCCAACTTTGGAATAATTTACAGGGTTTCCTGCAAGAAGCGGAGGAAGTTTTCTTGATACCCCTACAAATCTTTTGAGAAACATGTTTTGCGCAAGCTCCCAGGAGCAATCAATTCCAGTAAGAGATGCTGTAAGGTCTCTGTCAGTTTTTAGGACATAGTCGTTTGCAAATGGATTTAAAATCATGTCTTTTCTTGTGAGATGTTTGACACGTTTTGCAATTCCAAATTTTACAAGCTTGGCAGCAGTGCACTTTGCAGGATCATCCTGCTCAAACATTAGCACTTGGATTTGCATCACAAATACAAAAATCTGTCAACAATAAATTGTTTGAGATTTGAAAAAATTATCTGGTCGTATAAGTGACCTGGTAATAGAATCTAGTTACCTGATCTTTTTTGATTATCTGAACGCCCCATTGTCCGTCTGGAATTACATCACCAGTATGTGCAGGTATGATGCTAAACTGTTGAACTCTAGCCCCTGTTCCAGAATAACCAACAAGATATTGCATGCCATCAATTGTTACAGTCTGATACATCATACCTGACTGGACAGTTGATGAGGATACATGGCAACCCGAGTCTTGTCCAATTACACATGTTCCATCTGGTGCGCTTACCATGATACCTACATAGTTAACATCACCAGGGTTTACTCGTAAAAGGCCATCAAGTTCTCGTGGATAATACATTGCATCACCGCTAGACTTGGCACCAAGGGAAACAGGAATAACAGATTCTGAAATCTGGTTCATTTTTTCAACAAACGTATCTACAGTCTTTGATGGCTTTTGTATCGGTCCGATAGTATATGGGGCAATTGTTGCAGGCGAAGTAGAATTTGTTATAGTTTGGTTTTCTACAGGAGGAGTCTGCGTTTCATTTATGACTGGAATTGTATTGACTGGTAATTGGTTTACCACGTTAAAGTATGCATTGAATGCACCAAATGGTACCTGTGCAATTATGGTATAGTTTCCAAGTGGTGCACTGCTTGGGATTTTATAATTATAGCTAAAGGATCCAAATTGATCAAAGGGTACTGTAGCTGATGATACCACATTTCCTTTGATTGATACCACTTGACCCTCATGTATTGTGGTATCATTTGCAATTCCAAATGAAAGATCTACATTATTGATTGAAATTATGCTGCTTGTTCTTCCAGTGACAAGTACGGTTTGTCCTGGAAGATACTTGTCAGAATCAGTTGTCATGTAGATTTTCAGTCCAGTAGAGCTTGTTGCTGCAAATGGGTCAGATACGTTAAATGATGATATTATTGTATTTCCGGCATATTGAACATAAATCTTGTAGACTCCAGCATTCCACACACCAATGTGGAACGGTACAGTTGCATAGTACTGACCACCTTGATTGACATTTGCACTACCTCGGTAAATCTCTTGGCCCATGCTAGAGTAAATTGAAATTTGAACTGCAGTGTTTGTATTCAGGGATGCAGCATTTTGTGTTGGAACTACTTCACCCCAAATCTTTGCAACATCTGTTGATAGATAATCAGTCTTGTCAGTCATCACTACAAGTGGAGCAATGTCTTGATTTGGCTGCGGATTTTTGGATACTTGGAAGAACAAGTCAGAGTTTGTATTGGCAGATGTTATTTTGATGTGGTATATTCCATAGACATTGATGGTAGGATCAGATACAGGAGAAGATGACCTATCAGTTAGTATCTGTGCACCTTGGCTTGCAGTACCTGATACTGTCCAAGTCCATGAAAATTGACCGTTATTGATAGGCAGTGGTGATGATATTTGTTCCCCGTCTGGTTTTATCAATGTCAATGTAAAAGAGGAAGCACTTGTTTGCGATGAAATGTTTCCAGTCAATTGTACCATGTCCCCAACACCGTAGACTTTTTTGTCAATATTTGCAGAAACTGACCCTTGTGAACCAGTTGAAAGTGGATCATATACTGTAAATGTTGTAGAGGCAACCAGATTCAGATAAGTTGCCTTGAGGGTGTAGGTTCCAGGTGGATATACTCCCCTCTGGATAATTTGTTGTACTAGATAGTGACCGTTAGCATCAGGAAATACAGAATAAGACAAAGCATTTGCCTGTGCACTAATTGAAGATTGACCATTCACTGTCGATATGTTAGCATGCAAACTGCCAGCAGATGTTACTGGTAGTCCGGTTGAATTCAACACTTGAATGCTCACACCAACTCCAGAATTTTGTGTTGATATCTGGATAGGATGTAGGATTTGGCCAGATACTGTAATTGGATCACTTAGAGCGTACAAACTCTTGTCTGTAGAAATTGTAAATGGAGCAGATGATGTTGTGCCGTTGTATGTAGATGGGTCTTGTACCACAACAAAGTCAGACTCTGCAATTCCTTGTGGAATTGAAACAATTGCTCTATAACTTCCCAAGCTGCTTGAAGTTCCAGAAAGTGCAAACTGGTATGAAAAAGAATCATCTGATTTAAGGTTCACCTGAGTTAGGATATTTACAGTATTTGTAACACTAGAACTTCCAGATGTTCCACTTGAACCAGTACCGGTCTGGATTATTTGCAGAGTTGGGTTTAGTCCGACATTTTGTAATCCTTGAAGCAGTGTGCTGCCTTTGAGTGTAATTGTTGCTCCTGGTGCATACACTAGCTTGTCAGATGATAGTGTTATCGCACTATTTTGTGCTTGAGTTGAAACAAGTATGAAAGTTGCAGTGGTAGATGCACTGCCATAAGTTGCAGTGACACGATATATTCCATAAACAGGATTTACTGCATTTATGAGCAACCCAGAGCTGCCAGTACTGCTTTGATATTGATTTGCAGAAGTTAGGTATCCTGTAGTGTCAGGGAATAATGTTCCTTGGTATATCAGAACATTTGTTGGATCGTACACCTTGTACTTGACAGGAGTGAGCGGAATTACATTTGAGACACTTCCTTGTAGTATTACAGTTTGTGAGAGAGTGTAATTGGAACGATCTGTAGATAGAGAAATGGTAGTAGGAGCTGCCTGTGTTGGAGGGATAAACGCTGCAGAGTTTAATGAAAAGTGAGTTGATGTTTGTACGCCTCCATATGATGCAGATATAGTGTATGTTCCTTGAGAAAATCCTAGCACCTGATCAGTCTTGACAGATTGTGAAAACTGGAGATTATTTCCTGGATATAGTGTAAATGTTTGCTTGAATCCTTGTGGACCGGACAATACCATGTTAACGGTTTGAGGGATTGATGATACGGTAGAACTCTTGACAAGTTGTGATACTTGACCTGAAATGTTTACAAAGTCTCCAAAGATGTAACTTGACTTGTCAGCGGATACCGACATTGTTAGCTGACTTGTTGTACTGGATACTGGTGGTTTTCCATTTGAAAAACCTGGAGTTCCTATTTTGTATGTCCAGTCACTTGTCGAGTTGGTGCTAAGACCGTCATAGATTCTTTGCCATGTGTTACCATCACTTTGAGTATCTGAAAGTGGAGGAGTCTTGTCAATTACCGTTCCAGTTGAATCGGTTAGCTGTATTACAGCACCAGCATGTGGAAACCAAATTGGTACATAATGATAAACAATAAACTGCTGGCTCTGAATTGTGGTACCTGCAGATATTGTAAATGCCTGTCTTAGACCAGTTGTTGCACCAATAGACCACCCACCTATGTTTACAGGAGAACTGGTAGGATTGTACAGTTCAACCCACTGGGCAGGTGACTTGGTATCATCAATAGCAGGATTTACTTCTACTTCGTTTACTACGACATGATTTGCAAATGAAAGTGTCTGTGCGTTTGCAGCATAACTTTGTCCAAGTACAAGTAAGACAAGAATTCCTACAATAAGGTACGGACTCGAATATTTCATCTGTAATACCATTTCAAGCCAACTTTTAGAATTTTAGGTGTTGATGGTAGAAAAGTTGAGCAACTGGTTAATGCACAATATGCATAGAGCCACATACACAAAAGATCATTCCAAGTATTATAAGGGATACTCAGAATTTATACCAAAATTAGACAGTTGTTTCTGATACAGAATCGCATTTGGGGCACTTGTTATCTATTATTTTTGTCCCACATGTCACACATGCGCCTTGGCCGATTTCCCTTTCAATCTGTCTTTTCCTTCTTCCAATAAACACTTTGATTGAAAGATATATCAGAATTGCAATAATTAGAGCATAGGTCAAATTCATGTTTGGTAATGCCATCACACCTATCATAATGAACAAGACTCCCACAATTAACAAAATATCACGTTTTTCAAATTTCATTTTAATCTAGAACATGGATGTTTCAATAAATAGATATTGCCAGAACTCAGAGTCACTGAATTAACAATCATTCCGGTCATGTCTCTAACTCTTCTTCATCGCCTGGCTATCCTAGTCAATCAGAGTCAGATAATAACCAATTGGATTCTTTCAAATATGTAACACATCAAGGAACCACATAATGGACAAGACGACAATTATAGGATATGTATCAGCCGTGATTGCTTCAATATTGTTTGGATCAGTACCTACAATGGCAAAACCAATCATATCAAACATCAATGTCTTGCTCTTGTCTTCAATAGCATATCTTATTGCAGCACTAACATTTACACCGATTGCAAAAAAAGTCAAGACATCACTTGCAAAAAAAGATTACATCATACTAGTTGCCATTTCAGTTTGTGGAGCAGCCGCTGCGCCATATTTTTACTTTATAGGTTTGCACCAGTCAAGTGCGGCAGATACATCACTTTTATCAAATGTTGAGATAATGTTTACAGTACTTTTTGGATTGGTATTTTTCAAAGAAAGACTAAGGCCAGTTGGTTTTATTTCAGTAGCTCTTGTCATTTTTGGTGTCATAATCATAACAACTAATTTCCAGTTTTCAGGATCATTTCTACAACTAAACGCAGGACATTTCTTTATCCTAGGCGCCATGGTGCTGTGGGCACTAGACAACAACCTCAGCAGAATATTATCTACAAAGATGGATACTGCAAGACTTGTCCAGCTAAAATCAGCCATTGGCGGATTAATTCTGCTTGGAGTTACATTGTTACTCAGAGTGCCACTTGATATCAGTCCGTCACAGATACCATACGTAATACTTCTTAGTGTGGTTGGATTTGGTGGATCGCTCTACTTTTTCTTGCAGAGCCTAAAGAGAATTGGTACAATTAGAACTATAGTCATCTTTTCAATGTCATCAGTTTTTGGTCTTGTCTTTGCATCAGTATTTTTGCACGAGCAGATAAGCTTGTACCAGACAATAGCCATTGCAATCATGCTTACTGGAATTTACCTGATAAACAGAAAAGAAAGCATTAAAGAAAAAATAGAGACGATATAATTCAAAGTAACGTTCCAAGGAATATAATGAATCTGTAATAGACAGCCAGATTTACCAAGTGTTATCACATATCAATGATATAAAAAATATAATCATTTTTTGCACTTGATACAGTCTCTGGTATGATCATCTACAATCCCTATTGCCTGCATGAATGCATAGCATATTGTAGTTCCCACAAAATTAAATCCCCGCTTCTTCAAATCCGCACTAATTTTATCTGAGAGATCAGTTGATGCAGGAACATCAGAGTATTTCTTTGGGCGATTAACAATGGGGGTATGATTGACAAAACTCCAAATGTACTTGTCAAATGAACCAAATTCTTTCTGAACTTTTAGAAATCTCTTGGCGTTGTTAATGGCAGAGTGTATCTTTAACTTGTTTCTAATTATTCCTTCATCTTGTAAGAGTCTTGCAACATCCTTTTCATCATACTTGCAAACCTTTCTTGGATCAAAATTGTCAAATGCCTTTCTGTACGTATCTTGTCTTTTGAGAACGGTAGACCAAGACAATCCCGCTTGTGCACCTTCAAGGATTAGCATTTCAAACAGTTCCCTGTCCACATGAAGTGGAACGCCCCACTTGTTATCATGGTATGATATCATAGAATCCCCTATGGCCCACTTGCACCGTGATACCATACCAGTTCTCATGAGAAATATTTCATCAAAGTTGTAATAGAGTTTACGGCTAGAAATATTTCATTTTTAGAAACATGTAGAAATACAGGTCAATATCCATACGATACATGGTAGGACCACAAGATGGAGGATTTGGATTTGATGGCGCTCCAAAATATTCTGCACTAGAAGGCAAGAGTACAATATGTGTCCAGTGTCAAGCAGGTCAACACAGCAAGTGTCTTGCAAAAATCAACTCAGAGACAATTTGTGATTGCGAGTTGTGTCTAGTATAATAAAATCAAAAACCTAGTTATCTTTATTGCAAATTAAAGTGGGATCGGCCGGATTTGAACCGACGACCTCAGGTACCCAAAACCCGAATCATACCAAGCTAGACCACGATCCCGATGTGATTTGCACAAAAATGTCCCAATTTAATCTTCTCGGACTGTGATGATTTTAAATAATAAACCAAATTAAGGCATAAACATTGCAATTACAAGATTACATTAACGCAGGAAAGATAGCATCAGAGGTAAGAGAGAACGCAAGGAGAAAAAATCACGTTGGCTCTACCTTGGAAGAGATATGTAATTCAGTTGAAAAAGAAATAGCAAGCAAGGGAGGCAAGTGTGCATTTCCAGTAAATGTCAGTCTAAACGAGATTGCAGCGCACTATACAGCAGAGCCAAATGACAAGATTACAGTCAAGGATACGGATCTTTTAAAAATCGACTTGGGTGTTCAGATAAACGGCTACATTGCAGACACTGCAGTTACAGTATGCTATGATCCAAAGTATGATTTTCTAGTCCAGGCAGCAGAATCAGCACTAAGGGATGCCATGTCAATGATACGAGTTGGTGCAAAATCAAGTGATATTGGCAAGACAATAGAATACACCGCAAAGCAGATGGGTGGAATACCCATTGCAAATCTAAGCGGCCACTCTCTTGAGCAGTATACAATTCATGCAGGAAAATCAGTCCCAAACATATGGTCAATTGGATCGTTTTCATTCCAGTCAACAGAGGCATATGCATGCGAACCGTTTGTTACAACTCCTGATGGGTCAGGCTTTGTGCGAGAGGGCAAAGTCAAGAATATCTTTTCTCTAGTTACAAGAAAAAGGACAAAGGACGAGGAGGCAAACAAGATGATTGATTTCATATGGCAAAAGTTTAACATGCTCCCATTTGCGTTACGATGGTTCATTCCAGAATATGATGAAAAGACTGCAAGAGATCTTTTGGAGAGGTTAATCAAGAACAAGGTTGTCAGGGCATATCCAGTGCTGGTAGAGGCAAAGGGTGAGAGAGTTGCACAGGCAGAGCACACATTTATCCCACAAGAAAATGGCGCGCTTGTAACTACGATTTCACAGTAAGGTTTTGAAAAATTAATTTCTACTGTAGAACAATCTTCTTGCGCCACCACATTGTAAATACAATCATTCCACTGCCTGCAATTGCAAGCCCTGCATAGACCAGTGTATCTCCAATGCTTTGATGCAAGACACTTGCACAGTGACATCCAATTGGAGCGCCCCCTACTTGAGCGGCACAATGACATGCCGCAGGCATGCTCAATCCATATCCAAGTAGTGTCACAAGCAAACCCAATACAATGAACGAGGCACCAAGTGTTTTCATGTTTGGCATGTACGGTACCACACCATTACTTAAAAGATTTACCTCTATATCATTTCATTTTTGCGATATATACAAAAAGGTAGATGTGTATTACTTTGGAACTTCGCCAAAGATTTTGTCTACCATCATCTGCCCGGTTCCACATGATGGGCACTTGTCTGTCACCTTGAAGATGTAATCTCCTTCCTTGAATTTTCGCTTTGATGTTTTATTACATCCATTACATTGTTCTGTGGTATACGGATCGAGAACCTCGTTTTTTTTCTTGAAGAGCCTCATTGTGATACTCCTAGTGTATTTCCAACCCCAATTATTAGCGCACACTGACCTTGCTTTGTGTTCTCTCGTATAATATCATAAACCTGAGATGTTACCTTTTCAGAGGAATCTGCAATCTCTTTTTTCATCAAGGTAATTGCCTCCTTGATGGATTGCTTTACTACAATTGCATAGATTGGAATGTTGTATTTTGTTGCTATTTCCTCTATCTGGAATCTTTCAGTGCCCACTCCTCCTATTGCGGCTCCAAATCCTTGGGCTATAGAGCCAGTTTCCTCTCCTTCTAGCTTCAAGGCAGCATCGACCATCACTATGATATCAGGTTTATTTTCAGAGATGGTTTTCTCCAATGTATCAGCAGGTCTTCCAACTGTAGCAGCTGGACCTTCTGCCTTCAAAAGGTATAATTTTCGTCCCTCAAACTCTTTTTCACTCTGGACAGTTTCAAGTGCAACAGATTTTTTTTCTGTGCCAAGCATCATTTTGCCAACAACCATTGGACCAATTCCATCCCCTATCGGTTGTCCCTGCTTGAATGCAGACACTGCAACCCTGAGCGCTTCTGCTTCTTCCAGGATGAAAGGCATCATCATCTGCAAAGGTAGTATCAATGGAAAGTTGTTCTGTTTTTTTGCAGTAAGGAAAAAGTGTCGTACCATCTTGTATAACATGTGAAGTGTTGTTACAACTTCCAAGATATTGATTACCTGGCTTGCCTCTTCATGACTTAGATTTGGGGATAGGTTCTTCACCTGAGCTCGAGTCGAGTCCTCTCTTGTTCTCATGATGTGCTTTATCTTTGGAACAATACCGTTTGGGTCCATGTCAACTGGCATTATTGTAAAATATTCAAAATATCTATCAAGCAGCGCAGTAGGATCTACAGTTGGCTTTACATTATTTTTCACATAAGAGATTAGTTCTTTTCTGGTGTCATCTCGATACAGCTTTAGTTTCTCAAGTCCCTTGTTGATTTCAGATGAGGTGACATGTAACTGGATTCTCTGTCCATATAGCATAAAGACAAAGATTGGAAGTATCCAAACCATCCACATCAAAGGATTAGAATTATCAGTAGAGCTGAAAAGTTTATCCAAATTTGTACCCAGAAAATCCATTAGTCAAAAGGCCCTATTTTACCAAATTAAATCTTTCAGAGTTTGACATACATTTGATAATCAGATAAATGAAAAATAGTCATCCGTCCTTGGGTGGACATGGCAATTTTCCTTAGCAATAACATGCCAACGCATCTATTACTTTCCCTCTTTTGCCATTGTTCTCCATTTCTGAAGATTCCATGTGTTGTCACATGTTCCGTGCAGAAATGCAAACACCGCATGGAACAGAAGACCAAGTCCTTACCTGATGCCCTGTTTCAAGCGAGTCGACACTTTTGTCGGGTCGGATGACTGTCATATAATACGTCATTGCGGAATAAAAATCGGATCAATATAGATCCGGTATATCCAAGCGAAAGACGGTTGAATATATCATTTTAGTAACATTTGGAATCAAAACATAGTTTGCAAAAAAAATCATTTTTTAAGCATTTAGGACACAGATACCAACAGTGAAACCAAGCAATGTTGGTCAACGAGCTAGAAAAAATAGTAAAGTGTGACGTATTGTACGACGAATGGATACGCAATTTTTATTCAGTTGACGCAAGCTCTTACACCATAAAACCGCAAGTTGTTGCATTTCCCCGCAACGAATCAGATGTAATAAAAATTATAAAATTTGCAAAAAGAAATCACATTCCAGTAACGCCCCGAGGAGCAGGCACAGGACTTGTTGGCAGTGCACTTGGAAAAGGAATCATCTTGGACATGAGAAATTTTGACAAGATAAAACTTGGAGCAAACAATGTAGAAGTAGGAAGTGGAGTCTTCAAGGGACGCCTTGATAAAATATTAAAAAAACAAGGAAGAATCATAGGCCCTGATCCATCAATAGGCACACACTGTACCATCGGAGGAATGATTGGTACCAATGCAGGTGGCATGCACGCGCTAAAGTATGGAAGTGTCATTGATAACATCATTCAAGTCAGGATGATAGACTCGTCTGGTAGTATCATAAAATTTCCAGGAAAAAATAAAGGAGATAACATAATTAAAAAAATACAGAAAAAAAATGATACATTCCCAAAAGTATCAAAGAACTCTTGTGGTTACAGGATTGACAAGGTTTTTTCAGAAAAAGATTTGCACAAACTGATTGTAGGCTCTGAAGGAACACTTGGCATAGTAACTTCAGCAAAACTTGCGACATATCCACTCCCAAAAAACATCTTGCTGTATGTTATACATTACAAAACACTATCAGATGCAGTAAGAGATGTTCCAAGGATAATTGAACTAAAACCATCTGCTTTAGAACTTGTAGACAGCAACATAACAAAGCACATCAAGATGATAACACCATCAAATTCAGGGTGTCTTCTTTTTGCAGAATTTGATGATACCATACGGCCAGATAGAAAACAAATTTCTAAAATCACATCAGGCAAAATAATCAAGACAGTATCAAGTGCTGCCAAGGTCAAGAAGATATGGAATTTTAGGAATGCGGCTCTTACATACAGTTTGCAGAGCATAACAAAAAATGAAACAATGCCTTCACTCATAGAGGATGTAGTTGTTCCAGTAAAAAGACTGCCACTCTTGCTACAGATACTAGACATGGTTTGCAAAAAATATGCCCTCAAGGTTATCGTATATGGCCACGCAGGAAACGGTAACCTGCACATCATGTCTATTCTCAAGCAAAAAGATCGAAATCTCATAAGAGATATTGCAAAAGAATTCTTTTCAGCAGTGATAAGCATAGGCGGAAGCATAACAGCAGAACACGGGGATGGACTTGCCAGGTCAGAGTTTGTGAAACTACAATATGATGCCAAAACATATTCCATCTTCAAAGACATCAAAAAACAGTTTGACCCAGAAAATATTCTAAATCCTGGCAAGATAATATCAAATCAGAGTACAGTAACTAGAAACTTGATTGTATGATACCAAATACAGTTATTTTATTCCAGTTCCAAGTGGAACATCATCAGTTACAGTAAGCCAGAATGGTTTGTCGTCTGCATCTGCTGCCAAAAGCATTGCACCAGATTCAATTCCAGCTATAGTTCTTGGTTCAAGATTTACAAGTGCGATTACAGTTCTTCCCACAAGTTCTTCTGGCTTGTAGTATTGTGCACCACCAATGATAACATCACGCTTTTCATCTCCAAGGTCAATTGTTCCCTTGATAATTTTGGATTTTCCAGGAATTTCCTCAACTGAAATTACTTTTGCTACCCTCATGTCGAGCTTGGCAAAATCGTCGTATGTTATCAGAGCCACAACAATTCTGATATCATGAGATTAAAATTGATTTCGAAATCACGCAGGTTTGTTTTTGAAAAATCAACTCTGCGTTACAACATAAATATGAAGAAATAGAGATCTGAATCATGGTTCAGATCAAGGCCGCTGTTGAGATTGATGCTACTATTGACAAAGTCTGGAACATCATATCTGATCTTGATTCAGAGCCCAAGTTCTGGAGAGGTACAAAAGAGGTAAGAAACATCTCAAAGGAAGGAAACATCGTAACAAGAGAGGTTACAATTGCATTCAAGGATTCAAAATGCATGCAGACTGTAACACTATATCCAAAAGAAAAGATCCAGATCCAGTTCACAAAGGGAGTAATTGAAGGAACAAAGACACTCACACTTGTTCAGGATGGCACCAAGACAAAACTTGATGCAATGTGGGACATGAAACTGACAGGTATGATGGGAATGTTTACAGGAATGATAAAAAAACACATCCAGAGCGGTTCAGAGCAGGCCCTTGAGAGCATAAAGCAAGAAGCCCAGAGATAACAAAGATGTTTTTTGTAGATTTAGCAAATTATATTCTTGGAGCGATATTGCTGAGCGTTTCTGTTGCATGGGTATTTTTGATAAAATCAATGTGGATAACATTTCGTGATTCGCCATTTCTTGACAAGTATGATTCCAAGCCACATCACACCCCAAAGGTATCAGTCATTTTACCTGCAAGAAACGAAGAGATGTTTATTGAAAAATGCATCAATTCACTTTTAGATCAAGATTACAAAAATTATGAAATCATAGCTATTGATGACATGTCAGATGACAACACTGGAGATATAATTAAAAAAATGGCAAAAAAAGATCCCAGAGTGATACATGTGCAAGCAGCACCCAAGCCAGAGAAATGGATTGGAAAAAACTGGGCATGCATAGAAGGATTCAAGGCATCATCTGGAGAACTGTTGCTGTTCACCGATGCAGATACAATTCATACAAAAAAGACAATCTTTTTTGCAGTAGACCACCTCTTGAGCGAAGAACTAGATGCACTTACAGTTGTTCCAAAGATGCTTTGCCTTGATTGGTGGACAAAAATAACGCTGCCAGTTTTATCGACATTTTTGCATACAAGATTTTCAGCACTACGAGTAAACGATCCTTCCAAAAAAACAGGATACTTTTTTGGAAGTTTTTTCATCATAAAAAGAAAAACATACGAATCTGTTGGAACACATGAAAGCGTAAAAAGCGAGATTGTAGAAGACGGTGCACTAGGGAAAAAAGTAAAGGAGCAAGGATTCAAGCTAAAAATGGTGCGTGGTGAGCACCTAGTTGAGGCAGTGTGGGCAAGGGACAGGACCACATTATGGCATGCCCTCAAGAGACTGATGATTCCATTATACATCCAGTCAAATAAAATGGCAATAGGAATATTTTTTGCAGTGCTTTTCTTGTTGTTTGTTCCATTTCCAGTTCTGGTATATTCAGCGCTTTACGCAAATCTCTCCATATCTTTCCAAGTATTGCTTGGAGCATCCTCACTTGCATCTGGACTGGTGTATCTTGGAAGCACACTAGATGCAAAGAAGGGACTAGGTCTTGGATTTTCACATGCATTGTTTACCCCACTTGGTAGTGCAGTTATTGTGTCAGGGTTTGCAAGTGGAATTTTGCATGCAAAGAAAAATAATTCAGTCACATGGAGAGGAAGAACATATTCCATATCACATACAGTACAAAATCCAATTAGCTTGTGAGTAAGGATTATACAGTAACCAAGAATAGTTCAGGTGCTTGGACAAGACTACGGCAATTTTGGGCGGAGCATATGGAATTATCGTACTGGTTCTAGTATTTGCATTTGTAATTGAACAACAAAAAACAGATCTTACACATCAAACTTCCATTCCAGGAAATCTCATGCCATCAAGTTCAGGATCTCAATTAAGTCTTGCAGATCTTTTTTCAAAATCACAAGATGGTGTTGTACAGATAGTAGTTCGCAAGACAGGAGATAATTCTTCAGACAGAGCAATCGGTTCAGGAATAGTCTATGATCTTGGAGGACATATCATTACAAGCAATCACGTTGTAGCTGATTATCAAAAGATACGAGTTGTATTTCATGACGGTGAATCCTATGCAGCCAATGTAACTGGTACTGACGTATTTGCAGACTTGGCAGTAATCAAGGTAAATGCAGACCCACTAGTTTTACACCCACTGCCACTAGGGGACTCGTCAAAACTTCGTATAGGAGATTCAGTCATTGCTATTGGCAGTCCATTTGGTCTAAGTGGTTCAATGACATCTGGGATCATTAGCCAATTAGGAAGAATTCTCAATCCTCCAAACCTCCAGTCATTTTCCATTCCAAATGTAATCCAGACAGATGCTGCAATAAATCCAGGAAATTCTGGCGGTCCACTTTTGAACAGTCAGGGAGAGGTAATAGGAATCAATACTGCAATCCAAACTGAGACTGGAGAGTTTTCAGGGGTAGGCTTTGCAATACCATCAAACACCATGAAAAGAATTGTTCCATCACTCATACAGTCAGGGCACTACAAGCACCCATGGCTTGGAATATCAGGAATTTCAATTGACCCAGACTTGGCAGCCAGTTTAGGAATTTCTACACATGCAGGCTTTTTGGTTGAAAACATTGTATCAGACAGTCCAGCTTCTAAGGCAGGTCTACATGCATCAAACCAGACAAAAACAATAGACGGTGTCAAGTACAAGTATGGTGGAGACATCATAGTCGGAGTAGACAATAATCAAGTATCAAAACTAGAAGATCTCTTGAATTATTTACAAGACAACAAATCTGCAGGCGACAAAATGATTGTACATATCATTCGAAATAACAAGAACATGGACTTGACCCTCGTACTACAGGAAAGACCATACAGTCAATAGAAAAATAGTATCAACGGCATCATCATTTCATACATAACAATTCCTGTAATTGTTATAGATGTCATACCAACATATACCATTTGTAGAAAAAAATATACCAATAAAGCAAATGCTTGAAAAATTTATAAAATATTTCAAAAAAAGTCCAGTTGACAATTACTTGACATTTTAGAGAAAAAAATTAGATTTTGCCAAATAACAATCAAAAAATAAAACACCAAGAATTGAACAAGCATATCATTTTCACAGTTTGCGCAGTACTGATAGGATTTACAGTTGCAATGTCAAGCATTCATGCCTCCGAGTCCTTACTAGCCAACCAGATGCTAGTATCAGTCAAGGCACAAACTAATCCAATAACAGAAGGCGGATTTCCAACAATAATTGGTACTGTAGACAATCAAGCCTACAAGCCAATTGCAAATGCAAACGTGTTGATAGAATATGGAACTGTCATAGTTACAACAACTACAGATGACAATGGTAGTTTCAGATACCAATCAGCCATACCTTCAACTCATGGAATTTACGAAGTTGATGTCACTGCAACAAAGGACGGCTATGTAAAGACCCTATCAAACTCTACATTTACAGTCAGCCCAAGGCAAATGGCACCTGTACTAACAAGGACCATAACCGGTCTGCCAATCCAGTCAGGAAACTATACCGTATTTCTTGGCAAAGTTTCACAATGGAACCTAGAGACAACTTGCATGGTAGACTTTGGTACAAAATACATGAGATTTTTGAAGACATGTGATTTGTATAATATAGCGCCAGAGGACTTTCAGACAGACCAACCAATAATACCAATGGTTTCAGTAATACAAAATAACGATACATACAGACTCTTTCCAGAAAATGTCTACATGACAGCAGCCAACATGTACAACAATACACTTGATACATTTGTAGCAGGCACTTATGCCAACTATACTGCACCACAATAATGCAAAAAATCTAAGGTAGAAAAATCAGAAAATTATTCAAGAAAACTTATGGATGGAGTGTTCCAGTGCACAGAGCAATGACATGACCTAATATGGATATGATATCTATCATATTCGTATACCATAGACAAACTAGTATTTTAGATTTAGTCCAAATTACATGTGACATTATTACAGAAATCTCAATTAACATTGTTCCTGAACAAAGTGTCGCAATTTTTTATTAACTAGATTTCCATTTAATATCATGTCAAGACAGCCATACCGCTCAGAGCTTGGAATGATCTCAGATGTATTACAGGTTACAAAAGAATGTGGCAGACAAGGAACCATAATTACTACAATAGCAAGAAGAGTAATTTATCACACTATGCTGCAACAGACAAGTGCCAGAAGCTCATAGATTTCGGACTCTTGGAAGCAAGGGCAGACAAGAGAAGCACTTTTTTTATCATTACTGAAAAAGGGATGCAGTTCTACGAAGAACTACAAAGATTCACAGAAACAATGCAAGAAATTAGAGTCCGGTACTAGATCACGGCACTACGGTATACAGGGACAACATACCAGCCAATATGTGGTCGTTGACATGACAATGATACAGCCAGGTACCTGTATTGTCGGGATACATGTCAAGTGTTTTCATGCTCATTGGCAGTAATTCTACCATGTCAGTTCTCATGCCGTCCATGAGAAGTGTATTACCATGCCAGTGAGGAGTATGCAAGTCTACTTCAGTTCCAACATCAAGGACATACCAACGAACGTGTGTGTTTGCTTTCATTGTTAATCCTGGAAGGTTTCCAAAGACATATCCATTAATAGAGTGCATCAGATTGCTCTCATGAAAATCATCATCGTCCTTGTTTACAGAGGACGCATTTTGTGTAAACATTTCTATATTCTTGTCAAGATAGGGACTGCTGTTTTCATCCATCACTGAAAACATTGTAACAAATTCACTGTCAACACCTTGTGGTGTTCCATCAGGATTTGCTTCTCCGTGTCTTGTTACTATGATTGGACCTTCAAGACCAGCATAAGAGTCGCCCACTTCATCAACATGTGAATGATACATCCAGATTATGGAACTAGGATCATGTGGACCAGGACCTGCGCGCATTGGAACTTGCCAGATGTATGTGTAATTGCCACCAGTCTGTACGGCCTCACCTGGCTTGTCAGAGTCTTTTACTCCATCATTGTATGGAGCACCTTCTGATGCTTTATCATAGAATACACCATGTGGATGCATACTTGTTGGTATGCTGCAATTATTTTTGAATACGACTTTGATTGTATCACCAACTTCTGCATGAATTACAGGTCCAAGAATTCCAAGATGTTGCCATTTCGGATCTTCTGGTTGCTTTGTAGTAAATGTCGCATCGGCATATCCACGATATAGACACTTGATGTATGTACTACCTATCCTGTCTTTGCCACCTATCGTATAGACTGCAGCTTTTTCATCGTCCTTGAGAGGCACCCCAGTGATTTGGTTTATTCCAGTTGGGGCATAATTCCACTTTACCTCATCTGATGCAATATAGTATGTACGTGTCTGTCCTTGATAATTTGTAGGACTGACAAAATTGTAAAGATTTGCACTGTCATCATCATGGCTGTGGTTTGGTACAACTAGACATTGATACCCTACAATGGATACAAACGCTGCAAAAGATACTGCTAGTGCAACTAGAGCAATTTTTACAGAATTCATAGAGACTCAAGCTCCTCCAAATGTAACTACCAAGTCTGTTACAAAACCAGCACACAGCCCGACAAAAATTCCAACCATCATTACATCATTTGTAGTAAACTTCCTTCCAGAATTATACATCAACATGGAAACATAAATCAGTGCACCGCCTGCAATTGACAAAAATAGTATGTATGCAATGTTTGAAAATACTAGACTGCCCAAGACAGTTCCTACAAATGTTGGTCCACCACCGACAAGACCTGCTACCAACAGAAATTTAGCAGTAGGCCTTTTCAATATGCCAGTTAATGGACCTGCAATTCCAAATCCTTCAGTAGTATTGTGAGCACCAAATCCAATTATCAAAAGTATTGCAAGACCAATCTCTCCTGCGACATATGATTGACCAATAGCTAGTCCTTCACTAAAGTTGTGAGCTCCTATTCCAACAGCAATCATCATTGCAAGCTTGTATGCATTTGTCTGGTGGAATAGTTGCTTTAGATGTTCATCTCCTTGTTTTAGATTATCAAGTGATAGTATCTGAGGAAATCTTTTTGTCATGACTTTGGTTTCGTACAAAACCAATCCCAGTAGACCAATTGCTATGCCGCCAAACATTGCAACAAGATCAATTATGCCATCGCCAATGGAACCCTTACCTGAAAGGGCAGCTGTTGCTGCATCAGATGCAGTCTCGTATCCGTGACTAAAGACATCAATTATTAAAAATACAAGAATTCCAAGTGCGAACGCATTAAGAAATCCCTTCTTTTTTGTATTCAGATTCTTCATCACTGCAAGCGGTAATCCTAGAAAAATTGTAAAGCCTGCTATTGCGCCAAGTAACAAAAGTTGGGAGTAGTCAATCATTGGATATCACTGACCTTCAATACAGACAGAATTTCCATGACATGACATGTTTGCTCCAGAATAGTCAACACCGCCAACATTGGTGTTTGTAAGGTTCGCATTGACAAAACTTCCTCCAGTTACATCCGAGTTTTTCAAGTCTGCCCCTACAAGATTTGTACCATCAAAGAGTGCGCCTCTCATGTCTACACTTTCAAGCATTACATTTTGCAGGTTTGCATCAGTCAAGATTGCGCCTATCATGTTTGTATGAAACATGTTTTGACCCGCTAGATTGGCATTGCTAAAGTCGACACCTGGAAATCTTGCACCCTGAAGATTTGCACCGCGCAAGTCTGCTCCAGTGAGATTTGTATGATAGAAATCCACCTCTCTCAAATCTGCACCCCGAAGGTTTGCACCAGAGAGATTAGCATATGCAAAACTAGCACCAGGTAAGATGGAATTGCTAAGGTTTGCACCAGAGAGATTCACATTATAGAACAATCCATTTTTTGTAACCATACCTGAGAGATTTGCTCCAGTCATGTCAGAGAAATGAATTGCAATGTAACCCATCTTGCAATTACTCCAGTCTACATTAGGAGACGGAGTTGCATAGCACCCATTCAACTGCGCTTTAGAATGAGATGTTGCCGTATTTCCATATCCTTGAGCAGATACCAGAGTTGTTGGAATCAACGATATCAAAATCGCACCAAATATCATGGCCAATTTTATTTTTGAGTTCATTAGGCAAGCCTAATGGTGCCATGTATTTAATCCGCTCAATTGACACATTTGTTGAAAACATATTTTGATTCCAATGATATAGAATAGGATCACGAGATTTGAATCAATAAAAAATAATTTTCAACAGAAAATTACACTCGAATCAAAATCAAGACATGCATAAAAAATTTCATACTATCAGTTTTGTAAATCACAGTTTCATGAAAATAATTTTCGTCCATGAATTCAAAATATTTTTTTTTCAAGCCTATAGATGGTTTTACATTGGATAAACCCTCCAACGATTTAAATACAATTCTTTCAGACAGGGGTTGAGAAAAACTTGAAGACAATTTCTTTTCTTGTTATAGTCATATCTGCAGGACTTTTGGCAGGACTTGTTCACGGCATGCTCAACATTGTATTTGTGGAACCATATCTTGACAATGCAATAGGAATTGAAAACCAAAACTTGTTTGCAGCGGGAGAAGCAAAGGACACGCCACAGTTTTGGAAACAATTTAGCGATTACAGAATATGGCAAAAACAAGGTTCCATAGTTGCAGGAGGAATTCTTGGTGCCTCTACAGGGGCTTTGTTTGGTCTAGTATTTGCATATTCAAAAAACTCACTTCCAGGAAACAGTGAGATAAAAAAAGCCCTCATACTTGCTGCCATAATGTGTGCAGTATTGTATTTGATACCATTTTTGAAGTATCCCGCAAACCCTCCAACAGTGGGTGAGCCAAGTACAATCGCTCTTCGGGCCACATCATATGCATTGTTTGTTGCATTATCAGGAGGAGGAGCAATTGGCTTTTCAATTCTTTACAAAAAAATGAAGAACAGGAAATTTCTTGCCTTTGTAGGCTATGCAGGATTTATGGGCCTAGTGTATGTCATCATGCCTCCAAATCCAGATCCAATCAAAATTTCAATGGATCTTGTAAATGGATTTCGGGCAATATCGGCTGCAACCATGATAGCATACTGGATCGCAAACGCAGTCATACTTGGATGGATGTGGAAAAAAATCAAGCCAGATGCAGTTTCGATACAGTAATAAAAATAAAAAATATCAATTTTTGGCAGTATTTGCCGTTTCTGGCATTTTTTGACTCGTTAAATGTCACACTGTCTAAGGATAAATACAACGGTCAAAGCTATCATGACTAGTTGAGCAACCTCATACTTGGTTCCGAATTGTTAAACAGACTAGTCGATGGCAGGGTACCATCAAAAGATGAAGCCTATCACATATACCAAGATGCAGAAATTGACCCAACCGAACTTTACCAAGTATCTCAACTTTTGAGGACAAGAAACAAGGGCACAACTGTAACATATTCAAGAAAAGTCTTTTTCAATTTGATAAATCTCTGCAGGGATACATGTTCCTACTGCACCTACAAGTCAGAGCCAGGACAGGAAAAAGTTTCAATGCTTTCAAAAAATGATATCATTGCACTTGCAGAGGTTGCAAAAAAACAGCATTGTACCGAGGCATTATTTGTCACAGGTGAGAGACCAGAACAAAAATATCCAGAGGCAAGAGTATGGCTCAAAGAAAACGGATTTTCAAGTACTGCAGAATATCTAGTAGATGCATCAGAGATTGCACTCAGTAAAGGACTGTTCCCTCACACTAATGCAGGAAATCTCACAAAAGAAGAGATGCGCCAGCTAAAGAGTACAAATGTAAGCCTTGGAGTAATGCTGGAAAATTCAAGTGAGCGACTCTCAGAGAATGGCATGCCACACCAGTTTGCACCAAGCAAGAGCCCCAAGGCAAGAATCAAGGTTTTACAAAATGCAGGAGAGTTGCAGATTCCAATGACTACAGGACTGTTGATTGGAATAGGTGAGAGCCCACAAGAATTGATTGATTCAATTTATGCAATAAAAGAGATTCATGAAAAATATGGTAACATTCAAGAAATAATTTTACAAAATTTCCAGCCAAAGATTGATACTCCCATGAAGTCAAGCCCATCACCACAAGAAAGATATTTCAAGACACTTGTTGCACTAGCTAGAATAATTTTGCCCAAGATGAATATCCAGATACCACCAAATCTATCCCCTGAATCATACTCGTCATTTTTGTCAGCAGGGATAAACGACTGGGGTGGAATATCACCAATAACACAGGACTTTGTAAATCCAGAATTTCCATGGCCTAAAATCCATGACATTGATGCAAGTTGCACAGATGCAGGATTTCACCTTAGAGCAAGATTCCCAGTTTATCCAGAATTTTTCCACATGGTAAATCAAGACTTGGTATCAAAAATGTCAGAAATTGCGGATTCAGAAAATCTAGTTAGTGGAGAATATGCAAGATGAACATGTCTATTTTCGAGTCACTCTTGAAAAACTCTGATCCTCTCATAGCAGATATACTCAACCGCGCACTGGAAGAAAAGGAAATTTCTGTAAGCGAGGCTGCAAGATTGTTTTACGCAAAGGGCCTTGACTTTCACCTTGTCGGAATGGTTGCAGATGAACTTAGAAAAAGACGTGTCGGGGATATCGTAACATACGTAGTTAATCGAAACATCAACTTTACAAATGTCTGCATAAAGCAATGTGGCTTTTGTGCATTTAGCAGAGATTTTCGCGAAGAAGAAGGATACTTTTTGCCAACAGAGGAGATAGTAAGACGTGCAAAGGAAGCCAGAACACTTGGTGCAACAGAAGTTTGTGTCCAAGCAGGACTTCCGCCAGACATGGACAAAAACACATACGAGAATATTTGCAGGGCCATCAAGGGAGAAGTTGGCGACATTCACATCCACGGATTTTCACCAGAAGAGGTACTCTATGGAGCCACAAGATCAAACATATCAATAAAAGAATATTTGCTAAGACTCAAGGATGCAGGTGTCAACTCACTGCCAGGTACTGCAGCAGAAATTTTAGACCAAGCAATGCGGGATAAAATTTCTCCAGGAAGAATTAGTGTAGACAAGTGGGTCGAAGTAATCAAGACCGCACATAAGATTGGCATACCATCAACTTCTACGATAATGTTTGGACACCTTGAATCACCAGAGGACAGGGCAAGACACATGGGATTAATCCGTGATATTCAAAAAGAGACAGGTGGGTTTACAGAATTTGTTCCGCTAAACTTCATTCATACCGAAGCTCCAATGTACAAAGAAAGTCTACATGCTGGAATCAAAAATGGTGCAGATGGTAGAGATGTCTTGCTGATGCATGCAGTAGCAAGAATCATGTTCAACAATTACATCAACAACATCCAGACATCATGGGTAAAGGAGGGGGCAGAGATGGCCCAGTTGGTATTATCATGGGGAGCAAATGACTTTGGTGGAACGCTAATCAACGAAAGCATTTCTACTGCAGCAGGTGCAGAACATGGCCAGCTGCTAAAACCAAAGGACATTAGACACTTGATACGACAGGCAGGAAGAATTCCAGCCCAGAGAACGACATCATATAAGATAATCAAGACTTTTCTCTCAGAGGAGAGCACAGACAAGTTGGATGAGGTTCAAAATATATCCCAATTTGGCTCGTATCATGAATTGATAAAGCTTGACGGATACAGATACAAGAACAACAGGCGACGCTAGTTGTCATATTGTGACGACATACTTGTAAAGTCAAGGACACTTGGCCTGGATGAATGTGAAACAATATCGATACAAAAAAAGATCATAACAGTAAGAATAACAGATTCAGAGATTGCAGAGATAAAACAAAACGAGGAAAATTCTGTTGCAGTACGTATTATCGACAAAAAAAGAATAATCTCTGGCAGGTCATCAGGGGATGAAAAAAACTTCTTGGAGAGAGTTTTGGAGACAAGAACATTTGTCAAGCCAAAAAACTTTTGGAAGACACTGCCATTTCCAGCAAAGTTTTCCCAAGTGGAAAAGACACATGATACAAGACTTGAAAACATGACAGGATCTGCCGCTGCAGACATGGCAAATGAAATGATAAACGCTTCAACTCACAAGGATATAATCAGAATATCAGGCTCGCTAAATATTGTCTCAGAAAAATTTCACATAATGAACACAAATGGAGTTGACTGCTCAGATGATGCCACATTCATATCTGGAACCATCAATACAGATTCCCAAACAGGCGGCTTGCCTGTAAGCGGAATTGGTGCATCATGTGCAAGAACACTTGACAATTTTTCAGCAAGTACTGTTGGAACAGATTCGCGTGAAATGTGTGTAGGATCAATCAACCCAAAAAAAATCGAGTCAGACTCGTATGATATCATATTTGAGCCATATGCATTTGGGGAATTGTTGGCATTTGTCTTTTCTGCAAACTTTGGCCTAAAGACATATTCTGAAAAACGAAGTTGTTTTTCAGACAAGCTAGGAGAAAAGATCTCAAATGAGAATTTCACACTATCAGATGACCCTCACAGTCCTGATGGGATTGGCAGCAAGTCATTTGATGATGAGGGAACTCCAACTGTTCCACAGTTTTTTATCAAGTCAGGCATCTTCTCAGGACTTTATTCAGATTCCTTTGAGGCATTCAAAAATGGAAAAACCTCTAGTGGGAATGCTGCAAGGCCTGGCTCTCCAATGGGAAGACAAGCCATGTCACTGCCGGTACCGCTTAGCCACAACATCAAAGTTGCAACTGGAGATTTTTCAAAAGATGAAATTGTAAAAAATACAAAAAAGGGAATCTTGGTTGGCAGGTTATGGTATACCTATCCAGTAAACCCAGAGCAGGGAGACTTTTCCTGTACTGCACGAAGTGGAATAAAAATAATTGAAAACGGTGTAGCAAGTCCTGCCAAGTCAGTTAGAATAGTTCACAACCTCAAGACGTTACTGCAAAACATTTCAGCAATAGGGAATGATTCAAAAAACATTCTCCAGTGGGGCTCAATTCCTGCCATAACGCCCACTGTCAGGGCAGATTCCATCAAGGTCTCCCCACTCTAAAGATTAGGCAAGACAAACTGCATGCCAATTCCTATGGCATACAATACAAGTAACATTACACCGGATTTTAGACCAAGCTTGTTTTTGAACATTGGAATCAGTGCAATAATGGTAATTGCAGTTACAAGTATCATCTGGTTTTCAAGCAGGGGCGTGTTTGGAATCTTTGTGTTAAAACCCTGATAACTCATTGCGGCAAATATTGCAACAGAGAGAAGCAACGTATTGTTTAGTATTTTAGAGCCAAGAACATTTGCAACTGCAATAGATGCACCATTTGCGCCCTTTCTTGCTAAAAATATCATGGATATTTTTTCAGGCATCTCACCTGCAATTGGGCTGACAATTACTGCAAGTATTACAACTGAAACCCCAAGGTCAACTGAAACGCCTTGTAACGTATGCACAAAGGGTTCAGCCCCCACAAATATCCCAACAGTACCTATAACAAACAGAATCATTGCCCTTGCAAAGTGCTTTTTTGGCTTTGGAGTACCAGAATCATGCAAATTATTTGCAAGTGATGCCTGTTTCTTTTCATTTTTCATCTCCCTGAAAGCAAGCAAGAGGTATACCGAAAATAATCCAGTGAATATGATTCCGTCAATAACAGTATAACCGTCAATAAATAACAAAGCACCTACAACAGATGTTATTACAAGAAATATTTTGTCAAGCTTGAACTCTTTTACGTCAATGAATTTTTGTGGAGCTTTGGATAATCGAGTTGTTGCAATTATCAGCATTATTGCAAGACCAAGTGTCATCATGAACAAGTTGCTTCCAAGTGCAGAACCAATGGCAGTACCGTAGGAGCCACCCTTTACAGCAGCAACAACAATTCCTATTTCGGGTAATGTTGTTGCAATGCTAAGCAATGTCCTTCCAACAAATTTTCCACCCCATCTTTCTGCAAGATGTTCTGCACCAGATGACAAGAGCCAGCTTGCAAAGACAAGCTCACCGAGCCACCCAAACAGAAACAAAATGTTATCTGCCAATTGACAACTCTTGTAGATTTAGTGCTATTATTTGTGGCGATGATATTTCTTCAAGCATCTAGTCTTTTACTATTATCATAGTAAGAGTGGATTTGATTCCATTGAGTTTTCTCACCTGAGTTGTTATTGTCTCTCGCAGTGTCTCCATGGACTCTGACTCGAGCACCATCAATACATCATATACTCCATACACAGGATAAACTTCCTTTACATATGGAAATTTTTTTATCTCATTTACAATAGTGAGTTCTTTTCCAAGTTCTGCATTTATCAAAACAAATGCGCTATGCATATTGAAATTGAACAAGTCCAGAATAAAAACAAATGGAATTTTGTTCAAAAAAGCTAGTGCCAAGCTCAAAAAATCCACCCAGCTAGAATTAATAAGGTATAGTACGGTATAAGTACCGTAACATGAAGTCAAGAATGACATACATATCAGTCGAGGTGGCAGACCACTTTTCAGATTTCATCATAAAGCGGGATGAGCAGGTACTTGACGCAGTCAAGACACGGGCAAGAGACTTTAGCACCATATCCATCCTAAAGTTGCTTTACCAGCTACATTGCAGCCAGATGACTTTTTCAGACCTGTACGTAAAATCAAACATACGCATGAAGCGGTCTTTTCTGAACTACCTGCATCTGTGCACGTCATACAATTTTATCAAAAAAGAGCCAAGAGGTGCAAACATGGTATATTCCATAACAGACAAGGGACGAGTTATGCTCGATCTGTTCATGCAAAAAAACAACTGATTTCATAATTCTTTTATTCCAATCAAATAGAGTTAAGATCAATTGACAATCACCTACAAGGATGCAGGAATTGACATCAAAAAAATAAAACAGAGCCAGCAGAGCATTGGGAATTTAATTGCGTCAACCCACAGATTACAGAAAAAAGTTAAGACAATGTCAGGGTTTGGCCACTATGCAGGAATTGTAGAGATATCAGGAGGTACACTACTTGCAACCCACACAGATGGAGTTGGAACAAAGGTAATGATTGCACAGATGATGAAAAAATATGATACTGTTGGAATTGATTGTGTTGCAATGAATGTAAATGACATAATATGCACCGGTGCAGTTCCGATATCTTTTGTAGATTATATTGCAGCAAACAGAAATGACCAGAAAAAATTCAACGATATAGTTCGCGGACTGGTAAGCGGTGCAAAAAAAGCAGAAGTTCCAATCGTAGGCGGAGAGACTGCAATACTTCCTGATTTAATATCAGGAAAAGATTTCTCATTTGACTTGGCAGGAATGGTTGTAGGAATTCTCAAAAAAAGTGACATGATTCTAGGAGATAAGATAAAAACAGGAGATGCCATCATCGGAGTAAACAGTAGCGGAATACACTCAAACGGATACTCGCTTGCAAGAAAAGCACTTTTTCCAAAATATTCTATACGAGATAAAATCAAGGGCATTGGAGTTTTGGGAGACGCACTGTTAGCACCAACTGAAATCTATGTCAAACCAGTATTACAGGCAATCAAGGAATGCAAGATACATGGCTTGGCACACATAACAGGTGGTGCATTTACCAAACTTTTGAGGCTAAAAAAGACAGGATTTCTTCTTGATGACATGCCAGATGCACCCCCGATATTTCAGAAAATCCAGGACCAAGGCGTGAAAAAAGAAGAGATGTACAAGACATTTAACATGGGAATAGGATTCTGCCTGGTTGCGCCAAGTGATGAGACAGAAAAGATTGGCAAGATATTCAAAAAATATGGATTTACAGCAAGTCAGATTGGCAAGATTGTAGAGAAAAAGGGTGTCTACATTGACAAGTTAAAACTGGCATAAATCAGATTAGGATTTAATACCCAAATTAGTTCAAACAAGACGTGCAAAAAGCTGAAGTAACATTTGAAGATGCGTGCAAAGAAATTTGTGATAGCCTTCTTGCAATTCCAAGTCCTACTGACAAGGATGTAAAAAAAGAGGTCAAGCGAATTTGCATAAAATATGCTCTTGAAAGAATTCCAAGAAATTATGAGATACTTGCATTTGTTACGGGAACAGATTATATCAAACTGCAAAAGGCGCTAGTGAGAAAGCCTGTCAAGACAGCATCAGGTGTTGCAGTAATTGCGCTAATGCCAAAACCATATGCATGTCCGCATGGAAGATGCAGTTATTGCCCAGGCGGAATTGAATACAACTCTCCAAACAGTTACACCGGAAGGGAACCCTCAACACAGAATGCAATTGCAAATAGTTACGATCCAAAAAGGCAGATTCTTGACAAACTAGAGCACCTTATTGCATATGGCCACGATTCCACAAAACTAGAGCTTGTCATAGTAGGCGGAACGTTTCTTTTCATGCCAAAAAATTACCAGATTGATTTTATAAAATCATGTTACGATGCATTAAACGGATTTGATTCCGAAGATTTAGAGTCAGCCAAGAAAAATAATGAAAAGGCAAATTTCAGAAATGTTGGATTTACAATAGAGACCAAACCAGACTATTGCAAAAAAGAACACGTAGACTGGATGCTAGATTACGGAATAACACGAGTTGAGATTGGAGTGCAGAGTTTGCATGAAAAAGTATACGAAATTGTAAACAGGGGACACTCGTACCAAGATGTCATAGAGTCATTTCAGATATCAAAAGATGCAGGATACAAGATAGTAGCACACATGATGCCAGGTCTTCCATCCATGACCCCTGAGCAAGATATTGAAGATTTTAGAAAGTTGTTCTCAGACCCTGATCTGAGGCCTGACATGCTCAAGATCTATCCAACGCTAGTGCTAGAGGATACACCACTTTATGCAACATACAAGCAAGGAAACTTTGTCCCCTATTCTGATGACGAGATGGTTCGAGTACTCACAGAGATAAAAAAGATAATTCCAAGATGGGCAAGAATAATGAGAGTTCAAAGAGAGATATCATCTGACCAGATAATTGCAGGACCAAAGCTTGGAAACCTAAGACAAATAGTGCAACAAAACCTGAAAAAACAAAACATTTCTTGCAAGTGCATCAGGTGTAGAGAGGCAGGACTCTCAGAGGGTATGACAATAAACATGGACGACATCAAAATGCACAGGGAAAATTATGACTCGTCAGGTGGTAATGAAGTCTTTTTGTCATATGATGATTCCAATGATAAAATATTTGGATTTCTAAGATTACGAAAGCCAAGTGCTATTCCACACAGAAGTGAGGTAACACAAAACACATGCATAGTTAGAGAAATACACGTTTACGGAAAATCACTAAAACTCGGAGAACGAGAACATGATAGTATCCAGCATTTAGGCCTTGGAAAGAATTTGATGAGTGAAGCAGAAAAGATTTCTTCAGAAGAGTTTGATGCAAAGAGATTGTTAGTGATCAGTGCAGTTGGCACAAGAGAATATTATAGAAAGATTGGTTACACCCAGCTTGGACCATACATGTCAAAGGATTTGAAATAATGGAAGAAGAGCAGCAGATAATTGGCAGAGGAACATGGATAGACAAACTTGCAGATGAATTACTGCAAAGAGAAAAAGCACTTGGAAGAAAGACAGATTTAATCAGAGTTGAGAGTGGCCTTGGTGCATCAGGTATACCACACATTGGAAGCTTGGGCGACGCAGTAAGGGCATATGGTGTCAAGATGGCACTTGAAGACGTTGGCTACAAATCAGAACTAATTGCATATTCTGATGACCTTGATGGTCTACGCAAGATTCCAGAGGGGTTGCCAGAATCTCTAAAGGAACACATTGGAAAACCAGTTTCATTTATTCCAGACCCGTTTGGGTGTCATGACTCGTATGGATTACACATGAGCAGTATTTTGCTTGATGGTCTTGACAAGCTTGGAATCAAGTACAAGTTTCAGCGCGGTGTGGACACTTACAAAAATGGATTACTAAAAGATCAAATCCATACAATTTTGATAAACAGCAAAAAAATTGGAGAACAAATTGCAGAGATGGTTGGTCAGGAAAAATACCAAGAGATAGTTCCATATTTTCCAGTCTGTGCAAACTGTGGAAGACTGTACACTGCAGTTGCATACGAGTATCTGGCAGATGAAAGAAAAATAAAGTACAGATGTTCTGATGCAACAATTGGCTCAAAACCAGTAAAGGGATGTGGTCATGAAGGTATTGCAGATATCACAAAAGACTTGGGCAAGTTACCATGGAAGGTAGAGTTTGCAGCAAGATGGAGTGCATTTGATATCAGGTTTGAAGCATATGGAAAAGATATCATGGATTCAGTCAAGGTAAATGACTGGGTCTCTGAAAACATTCTGAACTTTCCAGCACCGACTCATGTAAAATATGAAATGTTTCTTGACAAGGGAGGAAAAAAGATATCAAAGTCACTTGGAAATGTACTGACATCGCAGGCCTGGCTCAAATATGGCACCCCAAAAACAATTTTGCTTTTACTCTACAAGAGAATAACAGGTGCACGGGAGGTAGGAATTGACGATATCCCTGCACTGATGGACGAATACAATGAACTTGAGAATATCTATTTTGGAAAAATAAAACTAGACAATGAAACCAAGATGGTAAGATCAAAGGGTCTGTACGAGTATGTCAACTTGCTAAATCCATCCAAAGTGCAAAAACCATATGTCAACTATCGATTACTAATCCAACTCTGCGCGATATTTCGAGAAAACAGAATCCCACTTGTTACAAAAAAACTTCTTGAATATGGTACCATAAAAGAATCAAGTCCAGAAGTTGAAGAGTTGATAACACTTGCAGGAAACTATGCAGACGATTATGATATCCCAACAAAGGTTGAGATCCAGTTAGATGACATTTCACGCCAGGTACTTGGCATGCTTGTAAACATTTTATCATCAGACCAGGAACCAACAGACCTGCAAAATACCATTTACCAGATTGCAAAAGACAAGGGAATGCAGCCAAAAGACTTGTTCAAGATGTTATACCAAATCATACTTGCATCAGATAGAGGTCCAAAGATTGGACCGCTAATAATGGACATTGGAAGAAAGAAGATATCATCTTCAATCTCAGAGTACTTGTAAAACATGGCACATAGTGAACACAACAGACCAAAAGGCAGCGGAGTTATACTAATTGCAATTGGAGTACTGATATTCTTTTTTGCCCCAAGATATTATACAAAAGACCTTGTTGGAGGCATGATACTCATAATACTTGGGTTTGCCATTGGCGGACTAGGCTTTTACCTTGCGTTTTTTAAAAAGCGAGCCTAACTTCAAAAGGAATACTTTTCTTACCTCGTACCAAAGTTAGTTTTATGGGACTTTTTGGACGTGCAAAAAGAGAGCAGGAAAATCAGGATACAAAGCATGATGAAATGGTACAATCACCTACAAGAGAAGACATATCACCTGAAATCATAGATCTCAAAAAAGAGATACAGGATTCAGCAATGATGCTAGAATCCTACACTCAAGAATTGGAAAAAGCAAAGATAGAACTTGATGCCGTATCATCAGAGGCAAAGACAATTCAAGAAGAGGTAGAATCAGCAAGAGAGGAAATCAAGTCAACAAAAGCAGAACAAAATTCCATACTAGAACAGATAAAATCTGCAAAAGAGGAACTTGAAATGGTAAGATCACAGTATTCTAGAACAGATGCAGAAAATATCAGACGACAGATAAATGATTCCCAGGGAGAACTATCAAGGATAAATTATGAAAAAGAATCTGCAACAATAGAACTTGAAAAGATAACATCTTCAAGAGAAAATGAAGAGCGAGAGATTGAATCATTAAAGGAACAACATGAAATGAAGAAAAAAGAGATCTTACTATCCAAAAAAGAATTAGAGTTTATCGAGTCAGAGCTTGCAACAGTTGGAAGAACAAGTGATGTCAAGAAAATTGTAGAGGCAGCAGGTGCAGTTGCTGCATCAATAAATGCAAAATATGAAGCTGACCAAAAAAGAACTAGAGATTGTAAAAATGGCATTGACAAGAACAAAAGAGGAGTTTGAGGGAGCCAAAAAAGAACTCGCGGCCCTAAAGGACAAAGTCGGCGCAAAAAACATTACAGAATAAGACACCAGAAAATCCTTTTAAGATATGACAATCATAAAAGCCTGTGAATGAGGCATTTGTCTTATTAAATGTCGATTATAAACAGCAGCAAAACATAATCGAGACGGCAAAAAAAATCCCAATAGTAAAGGCAGTAAAGACAATTTATGGAATATATGATATTTTAGTAGTTTTAGAGTCAAACAATATGCAAGAGATCAAGACAGCGATTGATGTAGATATACACAAAATTGACGGTATAAACAACATCACCACACTTGTTGCCGTAAACTAGATGGCCCAAGAATACGAAATAATCATAATCGGAGGAGGACCTGCAGGACTGTCTGCGGGAATATTTGCTGCAAGACAAAAGGTAGCATGTCTTTTAATTTCAAAGGACTTGGGAGGACAACTAAACCTAATCCCAAAACTAGAGAACTATCCTGGAACAATAATGTCAAGTGGACCACTTTTAGCAAAGACACTTGAAAACCAGTTTCTGATGTTCGGGGGAGAAATGATTTACGACACAGTAGAACGAGTTGAAGAAACAGAGTCAGGCCTGAATGTCAAAACATCGCGTTCAGAATACAAGACAAAAGCTCTTGTATTATCACCAGGAAAAGTGCCAAACAATCTAGGTGTAGAAAATGAATCCAATTTTGTAAACAAGGGAGTTCACTATTGTACCAAGTGTGATGCACCATTCTACCAAGGTAGAACAACTGCAGTGATTGGTGTTGGCGCATATCTTTTGGAATCTGGCATCTTGCTTTCAAGAATGGCATCAAAGATTTACTTGATCTACAAGGGAGGTGCATTAGGAGGAGACAAGGAAATGATTGCATCAATTGAGAAAAAAGAAAACATTGAGCTTGTACCCCAGTCTTCTATCAAGGCAATCTCTGGTGGAAATAGTCTCCAGTCAATTACCATAGTTGATAATTCAGGACAGGAAAAAGTTGTCAACGTTGATGGACTTTTCATAGAGATGGGTTCTAAGATCAATCTTGAGTTCATAAAACATCTAGTAAAAATTAACACAAAAACCGAAATTGAGATCACACCAGACGGCAAGACATCACATCCTGCAATATTTGCAGCAGGTGATGCAACAAGCATACCATACAAGCAAATCGTGGCAGCATGCTCTGGTGGTGCTACTGCAGGACTGTCTGCTTTTAATTATGTAGAAAAATTAAAGGGCAAGCCAGGAATTCGAGCAGACTGGAAAAAGACCATCGGGGATACAGTATTTCACTATTGATTATACCCTCAGATTGCAATCTGAGATTTTGAAAGTTGCCGCTTTAGGGCAATTGCAATACCTATTGAGGCACCAGATATCAGAGTGGCAGTCAAAAATATGAGATTATACGAGTCCGCAGTAGGAAACGCTCCTGATATTCCTGCAAGTGTTGTTTTATGAGTCTGCATGTACATGGCAGCCATTGCAGGACCCAAGGAAGCTCCAACTATTCTGATCAGCGTACTCATTCCAAGTGATACACCCATGTCTTGTCTTGGGGTGGCAAGCATTATCACATTCATCGCACCAACATTTGTCAGCGACAATCCAGTGGATAAGATTGCTAGATTTATAGAAACTAGCAATTCTGTTGAATGGTTGAAATACAAATCCGCAAATCCAATTGTACTGATTATACTTCCTACAATGATTGGTTTTGTAGAACCAAGTTTTGCTACAATAAATCCAGATGTTGGTCCAAAGATTAGCAATACAAGTGCAAATGGGAGTTGTACATTACTTGTCATCAATGGATTTTCTCCAAATCCTAATGGTGATGGACTGCGAACAAGAACAGGTATTGTCTGAAATACCATGAACATTGACATGCCGACAATCATTATCATAATATTTGACGGCAAGATTGTTTTGTTTGCAAGAATCTTCATGCTAACAAGGGGTGAGCTTGATCTTTTTTCTATAATTGCAAATAATATCAAATAGATAAGACCAATTGTTGCAAGACCCAACACTGAAAACAAGTTAGATGTGTCACCGTTTTCTAACATGGTTAATGCCATCAGAAATGCACTAATGGATATAGTCAGCGTGATTGCACCTTGGATGTCTATTTTATTTCGAGGATTGTTTTTTTCTTTCCCAGATGGAACATGTGATTCATCCACATGTATAAAACGCGCAATTACTACAAGTAGTAAAATCACCACAGGAATTATTGAGAAAAATGTTGAATTCCAGCCATAGTTTTGTATCAAGTGTCCTCCTGCAACAAGTCCAATTACGGCTCCCGCTGCAAACATGGACGTTATCACTCCCTGTCCTATTGCAATCTTGCTCCTAGGGAATAATTCCCGGATTATGCCAAACGCAATTGGAAACATGGACATGCCAATTCCTTGGAGTATACGAATTGCAAGCATCTGGTAAATATCTGTGACAAATCCCCCAAGTGAAACCCCAACTGCATAAATTCCCATTATGATGAGAAGCATTTTTTTTCTGCCATAGATGTCAGAGAGTTTTCCAGCAATTGGAGTCATGATTGCACCTGCAATCAAATATGAAGTAAGAATCCACGATGACATTCCATATGATATATGAAAATCTTTTATCAAGTCAGGAATTGCAGGAACCAACATTGTTTCTGCATACATGGCCATAGTAGCAATCAAGCTAAGAATTGCAAGTGTCTTCCACGCAGATGGAGAAATTTTTTCAGATACACCATCACTTGATTTTGAAACACTCAATCTAGGTCGTCCTGTTTATTTTTCTTACAGAGATTACTTCCTTGTCAAGATCAGAGAATACCATCAAGTTCTTTGATATCTTGCGAAGAGTTTCAAGGGTTGTTTGAATGTCACTTTCAGAAATATTTTTTGAAGATGATTTTCGTATTCGAAGTGCACACTCTATCATTGCTTCCCACAACGAGTCTGCTTTTGGTGTAAGATAAATTCGGTTTACCCGTCTGTCATCAGAGTCTGGTTTTCTTTTTAGCAATCCTTCTTTTTCCATCTTGTCAATTACTGGAACAAGTGTGGCCCCCTCTATTCCCACCTTGTCAGCAATCTCCTTTTGTGTAAGGCCCGGCTGTACTACAAGTGCTCCAACCACACGCCACTGGCTAAGCGAGACGCCTGCATTTTTTCGAAGCTCAAGGTCAAAGGATTTCTGAAATGCCTTGGCAGTCATGTTTACAACAAAACCCATGCTATTTTCAAAATCATATTTAATCATACTTAGATTACTAATCATCAGCATACTAACGATATAAAGCTTAACGGCGTCATCATCGATTTACTTATATCCAAAACAAACTTGAACGCAACCATGGTTAAAGAACCAAACGTAGTAGGAGTAAAAGTCCTAGAACAAAATGGTGTAAATGTAAAGGAGCTCATCAAGGCCCTAGTTCACAATGCATCAGTAGAGTTTACGGCATACTATTACTTCACAAATCTTAGAGCCCACTGTGTAGGAATGGAAGGGGAGACACTCAAGGGAATAATTGAAGATGCAAGATTAGAAGACCTCAGCCATTTTGAGTCTTGTTTATCCAGAATCTATGAGCTTGGCGGAAAACTTCCACTAGACGCACAAGATTTTATCAAGATGTCAGGCTGTGAGTTTTTGCAGCTTCCCACAAATCCAATAGACATCAAGTCAATCTTGGAAAAATGTCTCAAGGCAGAACAAGGTGCAATTGTCAACTGGAATAAAGTATGCATGATGACACATGGAAAGGATCCTGCAACATATGATGTTGCAAAAGACATCCTAAGAGAGGAGATAGAGCACGAAGCCTGGTTTTTGGAATTGCTTTATTCACGACCATCAGGTCACATGCGAAGAAAGTTTTCAGGAGAGAGACCTCACACCCAGAAACATTCAAGAGCTTTGGGTTAATTATTTTTTATTTTATTTTTTCAATATATCATGATAAATGTCTAAAAATAGATCACGTGTAAGAGAATACAATTGCTTGTCATAATCTGCGGTCTACCAGGAGTTGGAAAAACTACACTTGCAAAAAGTCTTGCACCGTTAATTGATGGTATTGTCTTGTCTACAGACAAGATTAGAAAGGAAATATTTCCCAGTCCAACATATTCCCAGTCAGAACAAAGAATAGTTTTTGATGCCATGATCACTGCAGCAAAAGATCTTCATGATAAAGGAACAAACTGCATACTTGATGCCACGTTTAACAGAGAGCAATCAAGAGAAGAGGTAAGAAACAGGCTGGAACTTGCAGATAACCGATTTCACATAATAGAATGCTCGTGTCCAGAAGATATCGCAATATCAAGACTAGAGTCTCGCAAAAACGATTACTCTGATGCAACCGTTCAGGTATATCAAAAAATGAAAGATATTCGAGAGCCTGTCAAGGCAGAACATATTGTTTTAGATACAAGATTGTCTCCAGAAGAGAACGCTAGAAAGGCAACAGATTACATTGCAAAAAGATCTATGCAATGATCTCTATGGTAACTCTTTAGATTCTGCTGTACAATACTTGTGGACCCATTTGTCTGAAGGGTTTTTTGCAATCTCTTCACCAGACTTGATCGGTGCATTACACTCTGAACAAGTGGTCTTGAACTTGGCTTTCATTATGATATCACTATACAAAACTGGGTAGATAAACCATCAAAAATGCAAATAGGTGATAAACATGGTCAAATCGCTAGAACACTTTGTTTTTATCAAACCCAAGTTTGTAAAAAAACCATTTTCATAATTCTTGTGGTATCATAGAAACAAAAAATGACATCACTCTTAAATTACCTTGAAAATGGTTTTAGTTTGAAAATAACATGGTAAAGCCAATAGTTTATGGTGCAATAGGTGGAGGAGCTGCAGTAGCTATTGCAGTCATTGTCCTTTTTGCATTCCATCCTGCAACTGAACAATATGCATTATCTGTAGAGCCAAGAACTGACATGGTCATGGGCGTAGGAAATGTTGTCCGTGTTTATGTACAAAACACAGGTTCATCACCATTGACAAATGTCAAGGTAAGTTACGGAGCCACTTCGGATACATTACCAATTTTGAATGTAGGTGAGAAAGAAATGTTTTCTCCACCAGATGGTACAAAGATGATAAACGTAACAGATGATCAAGGCATCACAGTAATGAAACCTGTTGCAGATATGCCGTAAGAATCCAAAATCATCAAAACTTGTTTTATTATTTTACAATCCGAAAGTGTATTACGTTTACAAAGAAATGCCAAGAAAAATCCGTCGTCATTACGCGGATTTTATCTTGATAAAGGTAACCTTTTGGTATTCTTCTGGATTTTCTTCTCGTAGTCTTTGAAAATAGACTTCTTCGTACGGCATTTTGGTAATTTTCCAAATTTCTATTTAAAGAAAAGATTCACTAATTTTACTAGGCTTGGTCAAATATTTGACAATTAGATAGAGGTCAAGTATCAAAAATAATGAATTTTTAACTGTGTCATGTATTCATACAATGCAGAAACAAAATGGCAGATGACATTCTAATCAAGAAAATAAAGGAGAAAATAGACAAAAATGAAGCCAAACTGCAAAAGCAAATAGGTGAGGTAGACAGGATTTGGGAGGATACAGGCCTTGACCAAAAGGATCCGTCATACCTAATAGAAAAGACAATGAGGTTTGAAATGGCACAAGAAACCATCAATAAGGTATTCCTGCTTGCCAATGAAACCATCAGTGATTACAAAAAACTCTGCGCCGAACTTGAAAAACAAGACAATTTAGAATAATCAAGATTACAACTTGTCACAAATTAGATCAGTTTGTACAGAATAGAATCTAACAAAATTCTATAACGTTTCAGTGTCGTTCTTTATGGCACTTACTTTTTCATTGACTCGAACTACTGCAGTGTATAACTGGAATAACAATTCATTGCTAGGATGTGTTGATTCTAGTAATTTTCGGTCTATCCCATATTCTTCTATTTTTTCCCACATTTCATCAAGTGATAACTCTGAACTCAAATGCTCCCCATATGAGTAGGATAATTTGCATTTTTTAAAACTTGCTACCAATTACATTAAACTAATGGTCAACATGAGATCAGGATCAAAAACAAGTTACCAAATTTGGGAAATGAATCATAAAATTAGATTAAAAATATTTTGACTGTTCAGATTTTATTTAGATCGCAGATTCAACACACGTTTTAGTTGAAAAACCTGATTTTGCCAGACTGTGTATCAGATTCAATTTCATCCACAATTTTGACCAAGTCGTTGATGTCAAATGGTTTGTAAACTACAGCTGTAGCCTTGAGATCTTCTAGTCGCTTGGCAGTATCCTGGGAAAGATCGGTTGTAATCATGACCACTATGGCTGTTGGATTTATTTCTCGAATAAGATCCAATGCATAGAGTCCATCAGTATTTGGCATGACTACATCAAGAAATGTAATGTCTGGCTTTAGTTTTTCATATTGTGAAACAGCATCTTTGCCATTACGCCCTGTTCCAACAACCTGAAAGTGTTTTATCTCCAAGAGTTCTACAAAAAGAGATAGAACATCAGGATTATCATCAATTACTAATACAGTCTTTAATTTTCGATTATTTTCCACTTGCTTCAAGTAACACGTTGTCTATTTAAGGTGTTTTCATATCAAATTTTCCTATTAATAGAGAACTAAATTTCAAACGTAATGCTTTACACATCAATAGAACATTTTACATGCACTTAATGGGAAAATATACTTGAAATTCACCAAAATTGATATAAAGCCCTTTGTCCAGTACTTAACCTATGAAGACAGTGACTGAAAAACAGATAGACAAGGATTCGAGTCTAGTTCTAACTTCAAGTGATAGTTCCAAACTTTTAGCACAGTTGACTGAAGTATTATCAGTATTATCAAAAAATGATGCTTTAACAATTTTTCTCATGGCAAACGAAGGAATCAAGTCAGAACTTGACACACCTGCAAAGATAGGCCTTACCAAAAAACAATACTATACCAGACTAAAACAACTAGTCGACTTGGGATTGGTCATAAAACAAAATGAATCATACATGCAAACAGCATTTGGCAAAGTCGTTTACCAAAAACACATCATAGGATTAACAAACCAGATCAAGAATTCAAAATACTTGCAGATGGTCGATGTACTAAAAGCAGATTCAAAATTCAACGATAGTGACATCATGGAATTCATTGCTAAAGTACAACCTCAAATTAGTTCTGACTTGCAAGATTCATCAAGAAAGAATTCCGCAGTGATATCATCGTATGAAGACATGGTAAGAAAAATTTTAGAGATGATAGAATTTGCTCAAAGTAGCATATTACTAGTTACAAGATTTCAAAATGATCTTATCATCAATTCAATTTTGAAAAAGGCAAGTTCTGGAGTAAGTGTTAGAGCTTTAGCAGATACAGGAATGGTAGGAGAATACTTTGCACAGGAACCAATAGAAAAATCAGATAGAAATAAAAACGAACGTGAAAAAGTTGTTTCAAATCCATTTTATCCTTCAAAGATAGATAGGAGATACACACGTGTACCTTTCTGTATCCTAGTGGTAGACGGTAAACACGTTGGATTAGAAGTTGCAGATGTTACTGAATTAAAGAAATTCAAGATGGCAATCTTTGCAGAGGATCAAACCTTGGCAGCATCTATGACAAGTCAATTTGATGCATTATGGCAAAACGCATCTGTAAACCCTCCAAAAATACTCACAAGATCTGTTTAAAAAAAAGTTTTCTTAAAACTAGATTATATTCGCTATTATACCAACAAGCATAGATAATTGAACTGCAAAGACACTAAATCTAACAGCCGTTCTGGTTTTACTCATCATCTTTTTATTTTCATACTGGGCAAATAATTTTTTAATCCTAAAGGCAACATATGTACAGATTGCCAATCCCAATGCCAATCCAATGATATTCAATCCCAAAAAGTAATAATTTGCTACAAGTATAACAGCCATGGCAGCAACAGAAGCAAAAATAAATCCAAATGTTTTTGGAATTCCAATCACAATAGGTATCGTTCTCCTCCCACCCTTCTTATCACCACTTAGATCTCCCATGTCACCTAAAGGTCCATTTATGAAATACATCAAAAAGAACATCAGTGATGCGGACATCCCAACATATGACACATTATTTGTTGCAAGTGCACCCATTAGTGCAGCAATAAATCCACCAGATGCAGTAACTACTGTTTTTATCACAAACATACTTTTTAGTTGTATTTTTGGATGCGAGTAGACAATTGCCAACCCCAAAAATGCAAGTGCTGCAATACCGACTTGTACATTAATCGAGAATGCAAGAGACAGTGATACTATAAAGAAACCAATTGTGGAATACAGTATTTGTTTATAGTGTGTTCTTTTTGAACTATAATTACTATCTCGGCTGTTTACTTTGTCAACATCGTAATCTGTAAGATCATTGTAAAGATATGTTCCAAGAGCAAGAAAATACACCGAAACTACCAATCTACCAAGTACTGAAAAATCAGGAATTTGTGCACCAGAAGAAATTAGAAACGTGCCCAAGCTAGCCAATGCAAATGCATAGACAAGTGTTCTAGATTTTATAATAGCAAAGAGTGTTGAAAGCGACATGATAACTTTAGTTGCCATGTCAGAATTATCGGATTTAGATGCTAACATCATGATATAGTCCTCATAGTGTGTTCACATATTACAGCAAAACATTCATTAAAATTCTCCATATATGGATAATATAGTACTATATTATAACTTTTTAGATAATTCAATGGAAAAATGGAAAATAATATATCATTATCTTTGATTTTTGTGAAATTTTGTAATATTTAGAAACCTGCGTCACCTGAAATAATGGAATTAGCACTATCAATTAATCCAACATCCGAAAGGAAAAGACTTGCTTTAAAACAAATTTACAAAAATTTAGACCAAATGAATTATTTTACAAAGACTAATGCATTTTTTAAGCCGTAATTTAGAGAGACTAACGATGTACTGTACTCAGATACTAAAAAAAAGCAGTATGTTGTTTATCATCATGCTCTTCACAGCGAGTTTTTCAGTGTTACCTGATGACATACAATCAGCAAATGGTGCAACACCATTAATTCCAAGAATAGAACCCATGGACCACACATCAGCAAATCCAAATCTTTACGTCTCGGCTGAAAATCCACTGTTTAAGAATTATTTTGCAGGACCACAAGTAGTTGAAGTAATAGTGGTTGACCCGGACATTAACAGATTAGATCAAGCATATGGTGAACCAGTAGTAACAATAGATGGCAAGAGACTCAGAATGGCACAGACAACTGATGGAAGTTGGCATGCATTTTTTGCAGATATGAATCAAGCACAACGTGCAGATGCAACACAGGTGAGCAATTCTGGCAAAGGATTGGATTTTGGAGAGTTTTGTTCAACCAACTCATCATCTGTAACAGGTGTTGATTTTTCAGATACAAAAGGAATTGCAATTGCAAGACATTTTGACGGAGCATCAGATGGTACACAATCATTTGGAATCTGTACAGCAACCAATATTGCTGGTGTGACAAATTTGGCAGGAGGTACACTCTTGAATCATGTTGTAAGACAAAATCAAACTTTGAACAGTCAATCTCCAGGAGGCAGACTGGGACAGATTGCAAGTGACAACGTAGCATTTTCTAACGCATGGCCCGTAATCCAATTGTTTGATTTTTCAGGAGTTCCTGAAACAGTTACAGTTCAATATCAAAAAGCAGGTGGAGTACAATCAGTTGATCTTATTTTTGACAAGATTCCAGGAAATATCATTAGACCCGTAACAATTAGACCAGATTATCCTCAAGGAGCACAAGTTCAGGCAGACTTGATTGATCCACAACTCAACATAGACCCAACAGAGGAGGACTCGTGGACATGGGGCACTTCAATGAAAAACAATACGCTATACTATCAAGTCTTTGACAGAAATGGAAAAGCCGACGCAGATGGAACTCTTGGAATGCAAAATCTGGTTGGAAATCTTACTGGTTTTATGTTCAATCACAATGGCAAATTAACTCTGAATCCTCGCCCACAAGGTCTCAAAGTAGGTGAATCACAAAGTAACGGAATACAGACATTGTCTCCAGATACTAATGGATTACTTAGAACTGCATCAATTAGTGGAATCTCACTTCCAATAACGTTACTGGAACTCCAGCCAAATGTAGGTATATTTGCAGATTATGATGGAGGGGGCATAGCTGATATCAAGATATTAGATAATGCCAAGAGGGATACATCAATCATAGCAGAATACAATGATGTGTCATATAGTGTGGTAGTAAAGTTCCATACAGCAACTCTAGTAATGGGAGTACCTCAACCAGTACAACCTACACAGTAAAAAAATAATCAAAGATACCATAAACAAAGTTGCGTTGTAAATTTTGTAAATATAAAAATCAAAGAGTTACTTCTTTCTTGCATTCTCTCTTGTGATTACATGAAATATTGATTCAGTCAGTCCTGGCCTTCTGGTAGGTGAGAGAAACATTGCAAGATCTGTTACAGTTATGATCCCAACTATTTTTCCTTGCTGTATTACAGGAAGTTTTCGTATCTTGTTTTTTATCATAAGGTCTGCAACTTCTTCAACTGTCTGTTTTGCTGATGCATAAATCAGTGGCCTTGTGGCAAACTCTTCAAGGGATACACCATTGAATGAAATTTTGGCACTAATTGCTTTAACAAGATCTCCTTTTGTGACAATGCCAAATGGCTTGCCCTTTGAAGTGACAATAAGAGATCCTACCTTTCTTTTTGCCATAAGAACAGATGCATCATAAATGGTCTTGCCAGATTCTAGGCTTACAACTATCTTGGTCATTATCTTCTCTACAGGGGTTTTGCTGTGTTCTACAAGAACTTCAAGGGCTTCTTTTTTTCTGATTTTATCAATAATGCCCTGGACTTGCTTGATGCTCATGTCTGCCTGGTAGGATATTGATTCTACTGACAGGTCAGAATGATGGTATAGCGTATCAATTAGGCTCTTTTTCCTCTCCAATTCGGATTGATTGTCCTTTGTTATGACCATCATTTGATACTAGTCTCCCTGTAAATTATTAAAGAACTAGCTACGTTTATTTGAAAAATGCCTAGCGAGTTGCACAGAATAATCACGTATACATTACAAAACCAGATTCAGACCTTGATACCAATAACTATCGGAGTACCTTTTCTATACAATGTAATTCCGACTAGTTTTGCCAAAAGACCATATTTTTTCTTGCGAAGTTTGATTGCCTGTATTGTTTCAGATTCATTTGCAAAGTATGCAGTTGCATCAACCCAGTTCCCACGAGGATTGCCTTTCATGTCAGATGGAACAATACGAACATTCTTGTTGTGATTTAATCGCTTGACTTTACCAGTAGTGGATGGTGTTGCGATATAGATTATTCCATTATCAATTACAAACCAGACTGGAGTCTTTACCGGTTGATCATCATTTCTGTATGTTTCAAGATTAAGATATTTTGCATCAAGAAATGGAGTTATGGTACCAGAAGACATTTTCCTGCAAGTATCCAAGATGCAGAATCAGATTAAAAGATGACTATCAAAATATCAGTGGAACAATTCTAGTGAGACATTGTCTCTCGTACTTAGAACATCAAGACACCTACGGCACAACTGACTTTTGAATAAATTACTCATGTCAGTTATTTTGATGTGTTTCATGTCATCTGCAGTAAATGTATGCATGTGGCAAATTGACTGGGTTGTGTGTGACAGCAAAAAATGACTCTTTCCTGTTAGATGTTTACCTCTTCCATAATATGTCCAGCCAGAATCCGTATCTTCCATGACACCAAGATATGATTTCTAAGATAAAATATTTTGCGTAGAAATTATTTGTAATGGATATATAGTTCACACTAGGTTACAAGTACAAAAAAAATTCGACCTAGTTTCTTTTTCCATGAAAGTTGGATTTTGGTCCAGACCTTACATGAAAGTTAAGACAGCACTTGCATTCTTTTTCTACGCATTCTTGTTCTGTATAATGTCCACAAATGCCACAGTCACAGTGCATCTGTGACTTTCTCTACGCTACTCAATTTCCTACTATAACTACACAAACCCTGATAAAAAATGATCGCTCTATAGTTTACACTAGATATGATTTTCGAATAAGTGTGTAGAAAATTAAAAGATATGACGTATGATTTTGTCGTGTATAGTCTCTATGTATTATGACTGACTGATGTATTGGGTTGTTAGTAACAGCCAGCTCGCCCCTCGGCGAACCTTGGGGCATACACTGCTGTTCTATCAAAGCAGTCTTCTGCTGCCACCCTTTGTCTTACGACCGGATACCTTTTCTCAGGATAGGTTTCCTCCTTAGATGCTTTCAGGAGTTAGCCTAAATGGCTTAGCTGCACGGCCTGCCTTATCAGACAACCGTTAAACCAGAGGCCACGCTGCTCTGTTCCTCTCGTACTCGGAGCAACTTCCCCTCAAGTATCCACGCTTCCATCAGGCAGAGTCCGACCTGTCTCACGACGGTCTAAACCCAGCTCATGTTCCCCTTTAATAGGCGAGCAGCCTCACCCTTGGCCCCTGCTGCAGGGCCAGGATGGGAAAAGCCGACATCGAGGTACCAAACCGCGGGGTCGATAGGAGCTCTCGCCCGCGACGAGCCTGTTATCCCTGGGGTAATTTTTCTGTCACCACGAGCCCCCAATAGTGGGGACGTCATGGATCGCTAGGCCCGAATTTCTTCTCTGAATCCCGTGCGTTTGGAGATCCAGTCAGTCCAGTTTGTGGCCTTGCCCTCTTCAACGGATTTCTGACCCGTTTGAACTGAACTTTGGGCCCCTTCGATATCTTTTCGAAGGGGTGCCGCCCCAGCCGAACTGCCCACCTGCACCTGTCCCCCAAATCAATGGGGTAAGCAGTACGAAGGAAAATGACTGGTGTTACACTTTTGCTTCCAATGCCCCCGAAAAGGCATTAGCATGGCTACCAGTTACTCTATGCAATTTCCACCATACCGCAAGCACAAGCTGCAGTAAAACTCCACGGGGTCTTCTCTCCCCGATGGAAGATGCTGGACTGTTCGTCCAGCTTATGTGGCTTCACCGGGTTGTAGGCGGGGACAGCGGGGCCCTCGTTGTTCCATTCATGCACGTCGGAACTTACCCGACAAGGCATTTGGCTACCTTAAGAGAGTCAGAGTTACTCCCGGCGTTTACAGGCCCTTAGCTCAGTTGAACCCAAGTTTTAGGTACCTGCACTGGCCAGGATTCAGTGACTATACGCATCCTTTCGGACTAGCAGTCACCTGTGTTTTTATTAAACAGTCGGGACCCCCTTGTCACTGCGACCTGCGACGGCAATTCTACATTACCGCTGCAGGCATCCCTTATACCAAAGGTACAGGACTATTTTGCCGAGTTCCCTCGCCTACGGTATACCCGATACATCTTAGACTTCTCATCCAGCGCACCTGTGTCGGATCTCGGTACGATCATTATAAGACGCTCACTACGCATTTTTTCATGGTCTCTTGGATTCGAGCAAACTCAGCTAACGCCAAGCCATTTGCATCTCGGATTGGTTCTCGTCATTGCGACACTCCCCAACCCTTGAATACTTAGACAGAACGATGGTTCTGCAAGCCCTATCCGAAAGCGTATGCTAGATTATAACGCACCTATAAGGTACTTGAATATTAACAAGTTTCCCGTTCGATCAACTCTGTTGAGGTTGATCTTAGGATCGACTAACTCCCGGCTGACGACGCATTGCCGGGAAACCCTTACGCTTACGATGGTGGAGATTCTCACTCCACTATGCTGTTACTGCCGCCAGGATCTGCAATAGGAATCGGTCCACAGGACCTCACGACCCTGCTTCGACCCAATCCCTACGCCTAACTACCATGTGTTGCCATATGGCAACAATCTGAAGTATCGGTGCTTTGCTTTAGCCCCGTCCATTTTTGGGGCATCCAAGCTCGGCAGGTAAGCTGTTACGCACTTTTTAAAGGATAGCTGCTTCTGAGCTTACCTTCCTGCTGTCTTGGCTTAAATACGCCCTTCAGTTTGACACTTAGCAAAAACTTGGGGACCTTAACTTCAGTCTGGGTTGTCCCCCTCTTGATTACGAGCCTTACGCCACGTAAATCCGTCTCTTTGCTTCTACGACGCACATCCCTTCGGAGTTTGAATGGGCAGCGAAAGATTTCTCTCCCGACATGCCCTATCGGTGCTCTACAGGACACGCTGTCTCCACAAAGGCTGTACTGCGATACACTTCGTTAGGAACTAGCGATCACCAGACTAGATTGGTTTTTGACCCCTATCCCCAAATCAGACAAACAAATTGCACGTTAGAACTGCTTCAGACCTCCATCAGGCTTTCGCCCAACTTCGTCTTGTTCAGGGATAGATCGTCTGGTTTCTAGCCTTGCCGCTATGACTCTACGCACTTTCACACGCTTCCCCTCGTTATTCACTGCGGGAACTTGGTTTCCCTTCGCCTCCATCTTTCAAGATTTAGGCTCGCCATAACAGTAAGCTCCCTGGCCCGTGTTTCTAGACGGAACGCACGACACTGGAGCTATGAACGCCAGACCTTCAGCTCTATTGCTAGAACCTCCAATCTGACAAAAACTCCTTTCATGCCGTGCACGTCTGTAACCAATAGATTTCAGGCACTTTTCACCCCCCTTCCGGGGTACTTTTCAGCTTTCCCTCGCGGTACTACTCCGCTATCGGTCTTGAGAAATATTTAGCCTTAGATGCTACTTTCACCTATATTCATTGCCCACTACCAAGGACAACTACTCGAGTCATAGTAAGATCCTCTCTTCCATCGCTCACGGGGGTTTCACCTTCTTTGCCAGGCCTTTCCAGGCCACTTAAGCTCTGATTTGAGGATCGTAATACCATAACAACACCACATCTCTACCATGTTACCATGGCAGATTCAGTTTGGGCTATTTCCTTTTCGCTCGCCGCTACTTGGGAAATCTCTGTTGATTTCTTTTCCACGTGGTACTCAGATGCTTCACTTCCCACGGTTCGACCTCAACTACCATTGTAATTGAGTATGCTTAACGCATCGGATTCCTATTCGGACATCTCAGGATCACAGGTCGCCTGCACCTACCCTAAGCTTATCGCAGCTTGCCACGTCCTTCATCTCTTCTCAAGCCAAGCCATCCCTCTATTGGCGTCGGCACATCAGCATATTCAGTCATAATATTACACGACTATACACGACGATCATCGCTAGTCCCAGGTTACGGGTACCAGCTACGTCCTTCACTAAACAATTTCTTGTCTAGTTGCATCTTTTTTTTCGAAGAAAGTGTGGACAATCCACACAACCCAATTATGTTTAAGGAGGTGATCCGACCGCAGGTTCCCCTACGGTCACCTTGTTACGACTTCTCCCTTGTTGCTAAACTCGTGTTCGATGACGTCAATTAGGCGTCACCTCGCACAAACCCAACTTCAATGAAGCGACGGGCGGTGTGTGCAAGGAGCAGGGACGTATTCACTGCGCGGTTATGACGCGCGGTTACTAGGGATTCCATATTCATGAGGGCGAGTTGCAGCCCTCAATCATAACTGAGATAGAGTTTAAGGATTGCCTCCCTCTTTCGAGTTCGGAACCCGTTGTCTCTATCATTGCAGCCCGCGTGTAGCCCCAGGGTTTCGGGGCATACTGACCTGCCGTGGCCCCCTCCTTCCTCCACTTCAGCAGTGGCGGTCCCCTTAGTTAGCCCAGCTACTCCTGAGAGTAACTGCAGCAACTAAGGGCAGGGATCTCGCTCGTTACCTGACTTAACAGGACACCTCACGGCACGAGCTGGCGACGGCCATGCACCTCCTCTCAGCTTGTCTGGTAAAGTCTTCAGCTTGACCTTCATTCTGCTGTCTCCCCGGGTAAGATTCCTGGCGTTGACTCCAATTGAACCGCAGGCTTCACCCCTTGTGGTGCTCCCCCGCCAATTCCTTTAAGTTTCAGACTTGCGTCCGTACTTCCCAGGCGGCAAACTTAACGGCTTCCCTGCGGCACTGCATTGGCCATAAGCCAATGCATCACCGAGTTTGCATCGTTTACAGCTGGGACTACCCGGGTATCTAATCCGGTTTGCTCCCCCAGCTTTCATCCCTCACCGTCGAACGTGTTCTGGCAGACCGCCTTCGCCACTGGTGGTCCTCAATGGATCAGAGGATTTTACCCCTACCCACTGAATACCGTCTGCCTCTCCCACTCCCTAGCTCTGTAGTATCTCCAGCGGCCCATCTGTTGAGCAGGTGGATTTAACCGAAGACTTGCAGAGCCGGCTACGGATGCTTTAGGCCCAATAAACGTCCTGACCACTCGAGGTGCTGGTATTACCGCGGCGGCTGACACCAGACTTGCCCACCCCTTATTCACCTGTGCTTTTAGGACAAGCAAAAGACTCCTTTATCAGGAATCACTCGGACTGACCCAGTCGTGCTTTCGCACATTGCTAAGGTTTCTCGCCTGCTGCGCCCCATAGGGCCTGGGTCCGTGTCTCAGTACCCATCTCCGGGCTTCTCCTCTCAGAGCCCGTACCTGTAATCGCCTTGGTGGGCCATTACCTCACCAACAAGCTGATAGGCCGCAGTCCCATCCCATGGCAGTAAACTGTTTGGACCATAAGCCATTCCAGGCACTATGATCTATCGTGGTTTATTCTCAGTTTCCCGAGGTTATCCACGTCCACGAGTTAGGTTGACTACGTGTTACTGAGCCGTCCGCCTTGTATTGCTACAATGACTCGCATGGCTTAGTACCAATCCGATAGCAGTCAGGTCCGGCAGGATCAACCGGATTCGTTTTGTTCGTACATATTTCAGTACGCGTCGAAGTAAGACGTAATATTTTTATTGGAAATTGGTGGATTGCACACACACTTTCTTCAAACTTCGGATAAGATCTGTTCGATCAAACCCACATGTTGTATGCGTAACTGGAGGCCTGTGAATCACAAACTGGTATACTACCAAACATCATCACAAGCGCCGCCTTGCTGTTACGTATGCAAAAATGGGATCAAAGAGAAATAATATAAACTATGCACAAATCTTGCTTTTTTTACAAGTTTTTTCCGATCACTAATATTAAACAAATCACTGATTGATATCCAATTGTCTTCTGCTTTAGATACTTACAAAAAGCATACAAAAAAATCTGAGAAGTTATTTGAGCGATCAAAAAAACTCCACATCAATGGAGTATCACATAACATACGATTCTTTGAGCCATACCCATTTGTTACAAAGTCTGCCAAGAGGAAAATACCTCATTGATGTCGACGGTAACAAGTATACAGATTACTGGATGGGCCACTGGAGTTTGATTCTAGGACATGCTGCCCCAAAGATTGCAGAGAAGGTAAAAAACCAAGTAAACAATTGCTGGATGCATGGAACAGTAAATGAAAATACAATTGAATTCTCTGAAGTGATAAAAAGGCAGTTCCAGTTGCAGAAAAAATTCGTTATGTTTCCACAGGCACTGAAGCTACCATGTATGCAACAAGAATTGCAAGGGCAAAGACTGGAAAAAAAATAATTGCAAAAATTGATGGAGGCTGGCATGGATATACAACTGATTTGCTAAAATCAGTCAATTATCCATTTGACCAACCAGAAAGTGCAGGACTAACAGATGAGAGAAATATCATTTCCATCCCGTATAATAATTTAGAAAAATCCATTTCAATTTTAGAGTCTGTGAAAAATGACCTCGCGGGTGTGATAATAGAGCCAGTACTTGGAGGCGCAGGCTGTATCCCTGCAACAAAAGAGTACATGGTAGGGATTCAGGAATTTGTCCATCGTTACAATGCGCTGTATATTCTAGATGAAATTGTTACAGGATTTAGGTTCAGATTTGGGTGTTTGTACGGTACTATGGGCCTTGACCCGGATATTGTAACACTAGGAAAAATAGTCGGTGGGGGATTTCCAATTGGAGTAATTTGTGGAAAAGACGAAGTCATGAAAATAACAGATACCAACACAAACAAGAGGTTTGACAGGTCATACATTGGAGGCGGGACATTTTCTGCAAATCCAATGACAATGACATCTGGAAGAACAATGCTCAAATTCTTAAAGAAAAACCCTGGTCCAGTATACAAAAAAATTGGAAAACTTGGAGATGATGTACGAAAGGGATTGTCAAAGATATTTCAGGATAAAGCAGTTGTAACCGGAATGGGTTCTCTTTTCATGCCACATTTTCTTGCAAATGGAGTAACTAAAGTGACAAATGCCGAAGAAGCATCAAAGTGTGATACAGAGATGCTCAAAAAATATCATTTTGAGTTGATTGCAAGAAATGGAATATTTTTCCTCCCAGGAAAACTAGGGGCAATATCCCAGGTTCATTCCAAATCAGACATCAAAAACCTGCTTGAAGCTTCAAAGAAATTCGCGATTTCGTAAAAATAATTAGCCAAGCCCATTAACTAGCAAGATAGCAAAACTCCAGTCATGCTCAAAATAGTAATTGTTGCAGCAATTGTAATTTTGCTTGCTCCAATGGCAACATCTTCCTTTGCTGAAGAGTATAACAAGGTCGTTCCAAGCGTAGGAAAAGATGCAGGAGACGGAGCTACAACATTTGATGTGCCATATTCTTCTGTGAAGAATATAGTAAGTTCATCAGTTAGTGTAAAAGACAAATCTGTTAGTTTTGTTCTTGTAGGTCAGGCTGCCTCTAGCAGTACGCTGTTTCTAAAACTACCAAACGGATTGATCAACGGTCCATTTATTGGAGTTTTGGAAGACGGTCAGATAATGACAAACTATACCATAACTAACGAGACAGGTGATACACTGGTATCAATACCAATCACTCCACTCACTGAGAACATTTCCATCGTTGGAAGTACCGTAGTGCCAGAATTTGGCCCAATAGCTGCCATAGTTTTAGCAGTCTCCATTGTAGCAATAGTTACAGTGTCAAGATTTGTACCAATTCGTCTGTAAAGATACAATTGGAAAAATTTCTTTTATTTTATTAAATCAAGTAGAGTAGCTTTGATCAGGATCAAAGCGTTTTCCATGACTGTGGGACTCGACATCTTTTGCCATGGAGTCAAACTCTGAGGTATCACCAAATTTGCGATAAGTCAACTTTTCAAGTGTCTTGATGATACTCTTGGATGCGCGATACTGTGGTAACTTTGGTTGATTCAATTCTGCATACAATCCTATACCTTGGATACCATTCATCTTTGCAAATCCAAGGATCAATCCGTTAAATCCAGTTATGATTGAAGCCTCTGGTGTAGTCAGGATTCCAAGTTTTCTCACCTGTTCTGTAAGATCTTTTGATGTTGTAGTGACAAATGTTTTGGGCTCCCCCTCGATTGGATTTTTTGTGTGAAATCCACCAAGTGTGTATATGAACCGTACAGAATGTTTTTTTGCAACATCGATAACATCTTGACACAAAACGTTTAGCTCTTCAGTAGAGGATGGCTGGCCAGAACCTCCTCCAAATACGATTATATCTTTTGCATATCGGTAATCCCACTTTTCTTCTGGAATGTCAATGTATCCGCCATTATCAATTACATATGCAGGATATGACGGCTGGACTTCACGAAATATCGATGTGTTAAGATTTGAATTTATAAAATCAATGACAATGCTTCCAACATCTCCCATGTCTTGCATGGCTGCAATCAAGAGTGGTTTTGAAACATCTGGCTCACTTTTTTGGACAAAATCCACACTAGTCATTTGACCTTTTATGATTAATACCTTATCTCTGAATGGTATCAATGTCTCCAGGATATGATAGAAGATTCCATTGTGGCGAGCGATTAATTACCAGATATGTATGGAATCATCATGGAAGACAGAGAGCCAGACCCATTTAGTACGTACCAAGAGAACAAGCATCTTTTGAATTCAATTTTCATGAAGGATAAAATATCAAAGTATTCCAAGCAGCTAATTGACAAGTACTTCAAGTCGTTACTACGAGCACACAAGAGAGTCTGAATTTGCGCGAGACCCACTTGAGATTGGCATGATTCAGGATATCATATCAGATTATCTCAAGGACATGCAGTGGCATGTAAAACTTGATTCGACAAACTCTGACTTTGATCCTCATTACAGATTTGATCTAGTGGCAAGAAAAGAAAAAAGAACCATCACAGCATTAATCCAGCCTGAAATCACACGACAATCCATACTAGAGATTCAAAAGGATGTATTTGGTGTCAAAAAAGAGCTGCCAAGCACCAGAGTGTTACTTGTTACAGACATTCAGGAGTTGCCTTACATTTTAGAAAAAGGCGCACTCTCTGATTTTATCATAGACATGGCAAAAAAATACAAACTTGGTATACTCCTAGTTGACAAGAATTTAGACTATCAAGAGACTTGGCTTGTTCCATCAGAGTTTCTTTATGCCTAGATTAGGTCTTTAGGCATAAGATAGAAACAGTCGATTTGAGTGATTTAGCCTGCAATAGCTGGGTTATTATTTGATAAAAGCTGGACATGTGTGTTATTCATGACAGTACAAAGATCAGAGATGGATGCAAAATGTGCTAGATGTGGTAAAGCCAAGATGTTAACAGACGGTACCACAGGTGAGCGATTTTGTGGAGGATGTGGATTAGTAGTAAATGAAATTATAAACGACTTGGGTCCTGAGAGACAGTCATTTTCAAAAGAACAGTTCGAAGACAGAGCAAGGACTGGTGTTCCAACATCTCTTGCAATGCACGACATGGGACTTGCAACAGTAATCGGACAGGCAAACAAAGATTCCACTGGAAAACCCTTGTCAGCATCAATGAAAAATACAATCACTCGTCTTAGAACATGGGACAGTAGAAGCCAAGTTCATGAAGCAACTGAAAGAAATTGCAGACAAGCATTCAGTGAGCTTAGCAGACTAAAGGATAAACTTGCATTATCAGATGCAGTAGTAGAAAAAACTGCATACGTTTACAGAAAAGCATTAGAAAAAGGACTTGCAAAGGGTAGGTCAATTCCAGGATTAATTGCAGCTGCACTGTATTTGTCATGCAGAGAAACTGGCACTCCAAGAACATTAAACGAGGTTGCAAAAAGAATCAATGTAAAAAAGAAAGACGTATCCAGATGTTACAGATTATTATTACAAGAACTTGATATGACAATGCCTGTATTAGATCCAATAAAATGCATGTCAAGAATTGCAAGTGAATCAGGTCTTAGTGAGAAAGTAAAACGAGAGGCACTCAAAATTTTAGAGCAGGCAAATGAAAAAGAGATCTCTGCAGGAAAAGATCCAATGGGCCTTGCAGCTGCTGCTTTGTATTTGTCCTGTGCAATACATGGAGACAGTACAACTCAAAAAGTAATTGCAATAGCAGCTGGAGTAACCGAAGTTACCATACGAAACAGGTACAAGGGATTACGAGAACTTTTGGATATTCAGGTTCCAGATAAAAAGACAAAGCCTGAACCTACTGAAGACTAGATCCAAAGAGTCGTATCACATCATTAGTATGAGATGATTTGTACAGTGAAAATTATTCAGATATCAACAAAGTGGTGGACCCGATGGTTCTCTTGCTGACAGTCAGTAAGAGTCCGGGACATTTTGTGAGTAAAATTTGACATAAAGTGTGCAGTAAGCTAATCGGAGTAGCTACAAAACTCCTTTCCTTAATTTTTTATTTAAAAAATCATCTCAAAAATAAACAAAAGCTTTTCATCCTTAATCATTTTCCTAATATTATGAGCACTAATGATGAATACATTATCACCCACCTTGAAAATCTTAAGTCTGATGCGCGTGATGAAATTAAACAAAGAATAAAACAGAGAGATGAATATTCTGTTCAACTTATCGTTGCGTTAGGAGTTATAATTGGACTTGCTTTTGCCAATACTAATTTTCGGTTTTTGGTTTTGCTTGCTCCACCTATTTCAGCTTATTTCACAGTCCTGATAATGTATAGTTATCAAATTCATGAATCTTTAACAAAATACATTCGTGAAATAATTGAGCCTACTTTGAATAGGCTATGTAAAACTAATACTAGTCTAATAACGTCGAACATAAAATTCGAACCAGAAGATGAGATTCAACAATATTTTAAATTTTACAATTGGGGAGGATTAAGAAGAAATTTCTTCTTTCAAGTTTCAATCATAATCCTCATTATGTCTGATGCATATTACATTTTTCGTCTTCAACATACAACATATCAATTCATTGGAGTATTTGCAGAAACAGTAATTTCAATTTGGTTCATAAGACATGCTTTTAACATAATGCGCAAAATTAGAGAAATAAAAGAAACAAGCATTGAGAATATCAAAAAAGGAGCATTAACAAAGGAAGACAAAAATTTTAAAACAATTTTAAAAAACTGTTGTTCTAAATTAAAACGACGTTCAAATGAGAGTTAATATAATAAAAAGCAATTAGTTGAAACATAAGTTCGTATTCAACAATTTAGATCCCGTAAGACTCGCAATATGTGACGTGATTTGTGAGAGATCTTAATTATACCAAAAATCATGACATCATATTGAAAAAAATATGAAAAGGATTAGTCTAGTTATTGTTCTAATTGTTTGTTCACCACTTTTGTTACAAGCATTTGGACAAGAAGCCATCCCAAACAGAGTTCTAGTAGAACCTGATGGAGGAAAACTGTATTATGGTCAGTTTATGCCATATGATCTTCAGGTTATAGACAAAGGTCGATACAACATGATAAAATTCTCAATTAATGTTACAGTAAATAACTTACCATTCGATGTAGATCTTATGTTTGACGGTAGTCCAACAATACTTAAAGATGAAAATTCCAAAATATACAATATAGATCTTGGAGAGTGTACATTTCCATCTACTTCGATAATTTATGGTAAAAAAAGTGATAACACTTCTTATGATGCATGCTACAGTGTGGACAAGAATCTTAAAAAATTTTCCATTTGGTACACGGAACGACAATTAGCCAATGCAGGTGGCAATACTATACAAATTGGCAACATTGATCTTACACAACATACAGATGAGCAAACTCCGACAACATATCTCAGTCCATCTACTTCCAGCATTAGTACAACCACTAACAACATTTTTGAACAGTTAATGAATTTTCTAAAACAAATTTTTCACTTTATGATCCTAGGTTTACTTAACTGAATGATGAAAGTTAAGTTCTGTGAGACTCATCTACAAAACTCCTTTTTTTAATTTTCTATTTGCAAGTTTTTGAATTATGAAATGTTACACATGATTATGGTGGTGTGTTTACAGTCATGCCCAACACATCAGATTGTGCCCCTTGTGTTGCAGTAAGATGATGCACTCCCAATGTGAAATGTAATCCTGATACACACCAGTGGTTCCATTGATTAGTCAGACCCACATTTTGTGGTGAAAAATTTAATGTGCTTGAAGCATCTTTCAAAGTTACTATAGTTCCAGGTACTGATTTTCCACATATCTCATCATTTCCTGGAATTGCCTGCAAGTTTTGGTGGTTTATTACGTTGAATCCGTTTACCCAGTTAATGAATAGAGTTATCGGATGAAAATTATTACTACCTAGGCTTTTTGTAATCAGTGCGTCAGTAACATTGGCTGTTAGATATGCATCCCAATAATCGTTGAATGTGTAATCTGTAGAACTTATTATTCCTCCTTTAAGTACAGTGATAGTCATTGTTCCAGGATGAAACATTTCACCTTTGAAAATATATGGAGAAAAATCTGCATGAACTGTAGAATCAACATTGTAAATATCATAAGGTGGATCATATTTTGTCGATATCTCTAAATCGAAATCCGTCATAGGTTGTCCCGTCCCTGGATCAGTTACATCTATTTTGATATTTGTGGCAGGATCAGATATTCCAAATAATCTATTTGGAGGGTTTGGTGTATACAAGTAAACATCTCGCTTATACAATCCCGGAAGTGATGAGATCAAAACACCCCGACTTGCAGCAATCTGCCATGTACTTTTACCAATGGTTTCGCCTTGTTCATATTGACAATCGTTGTTTGTATCGTTATACATCATACGCTGAACTGCCCAGATGTCTACATCTGTTTTGTCATGATTTTCCAAGGTTTTTATAAGTTGATAGGCATTTGAAGGATTTCCAGATATTATTTGTTGGAATACATCGATAGATGGGGTTTGTGATTGTGATGATATATGATTGTAGTAATTCCAAAGTAATGTAGTTACAGCATATTCTTCACCATATCTATCATATACTATACCACAATGAGATTTTTTACTAATAACATTTAGAGGATCAGATAATGTGAATGAATTTTCCACATTTCCAGGAGCAGCAATATTTTCAAGAAGTCGATGTTGAGATGAATCGGAGTTAACCGGAAGTTTTACATCAGAAATTGGTACTTTAAAAATTTCATGTTCCATCAACCCTCCGAAAAAGTGTGCAAATCCTTCTACAAACGAATCCGATGAATCACTATTTAGATATCCGCCATGATTTTCGTCACTAGATTTCAGATCTGGCATATGCCATTTTCCTCCCATCGGAGATTCCCAATGTACATAATGTCCAAATTCATGCCCAAGAGTAAATGTGTCTGCATAGAAATCATCGTTCTTGGCTTGAGCCAAATTACTCATATCCGATCCTATAAGAAAATATATCTTTAGCACTATTCCAAGATTTTGATTTTCATACCTCACAAATTGCGCATCGTTGGGACCAGCAGTAGGATCTGAATCAAGATCAGAGGAATATGCGGTTACGGGGTGGGCAAATGGGTCATCAAAATTTTGATTAAGATTGTTCATTGTAAAATTAAAAAATTTTTCCATGATAGAATAGATAGCAGCTTCATTTGGCAAGTACTTGTGTGCAGATGGTTCGGAAGTCGCTATTTGGATATCATTATCGTTTAGCTTCAAATATGAATCGGTACGTGTTCCATCAACATGATTACATCCATCAAAAACATCATGATCATCTGGACAGGAGACTCTGTATGTATCAGGGTCATAAAAAGAAAGATCAGCATGATTATACATCACCTGAAATGTATTTGGATCAAATACTGTCAAACGAAAATCTGAAAATTTTATAGGCTCTGTTTCTATAAATGAATGTGGAGCATCTTTATTTCTGAAATTAACATAAAACAAATTATTCTTGTCTTCGAGTGTTATCTTTAGTTGAAATGAATCTATAGATCCAGGTATTGGAATTGAATAATTACCCTCCTTGCCTGCATATACTGCAGGTTCTGGAGTACCATCAGGTTTTACCAATTCTACTTTAGCATTACTTAATGGAAAAGAGTCGGTACGATCTGGTATTTTCACATCAATTTTTCCAGTCAGGGCACATTTTGATATTGTAGGATTATCGTTATCTGTAGTTGTAGCTGTAAAGGTTTGGATTGTTGGTGGCACTGGATCATTGACTGTAGCATTAACTACATGATCACCAGTTGTAGAAGATGGTACTGTAAATGTAGTTTGAAAACTTCCTAAATTATCCACAGATATATTTTGTACTATAGAACAAACATCATAATTTAGTGAAACCGAATCTCCTATGGGAAAATTAGAGCCAGTTACAGTTACCACAGTTCCTGGAGGACCAGAGGTTGGTGAAACAGACAGTTCAGGGGTAAGCGTAGTTATGGTTTGAGTCAGGTGATCTGCTGAGCTAGAAAAAGTTATAGTATGTGGACCTGGCGTAGGTGGAAAATAATATCCATCTCCTTCCTGATTAAATGGGGGATAGTTGAATTGTATAGTTGAACAACCTAACTGAGTATCATCAAGATAATCAATGAGGCCACAGGCACTAGTAACTGATAATCCTGAAAGGTTACACCACCCACTTGACCTTCCAGGGCCAGATAATGGACTACATGATAAACTAGCAAGAGCAGATGCAGACGGCAAAGGTTGCAAAATGAACACTGTCCCAACAGCAAGAACTATTAGAACTATCACTGACAAAAATTTTAGAGTTATAAGAAAATACCCGCAACTTATCAAATTCTAATATATTTAACAATGATCTTTCTATCATTTAGAACTTATAGAATTTTTGGATTGTCTTTTGATTTTTGTAAATTATTTTTTAAAAATATGTATGGATTTAGACTTATTTTGAATCTGATTCTAGTCCTATGAGACTGGTACTATTTCTTACAATATGAAACTAATTCATTAAGAAAGAACGACCAGCCTTCGAAATGATCTTTGATTTGATCTTTACTTGTAAATCCTACATGAGTTAGTGTTAACCTAGTCTTGTTCTTGCTTATTTCTTCCAATTCCCATGTTACTATGGTTTCAGGAAAGTCAGAACCTCCATGTGCTGCCACGTATAGACAAGTTTTTTGTTCTTGACAAATTCTAAAACTCTTCCTTCATTAGTTTTATCATTATCCCTTGCACATGTAGTAATCCTCTTTGAATCCTTATAATAGGAGAATTTGGGGTTCTGTTCGATTGATTGGACACAATTCTTCGTGTTTTCAGTCGGGACATGAAATCTATCTCCCTATTTGTTCATTATATGAAAAGAGACTTGCAAATATCTCTGAATCTGGAAGGATCATTCTAACTTTAACAAATTCGCCTGTCGCAGTATAAATCGGATGTACTGGATACCAATTTCTTCTATCTGTTAAATTATGATAATAATTTGCATAATTTGCCATACAATGTAATAAGTAGACCGATGCTAAAGCATTTACTGTGTTTTCAAGATTGCCTTCTTTTAGACCATCTGGCAGCTTATGCTTTGTTCCATTGTATCCCGTCCACCAGAAAGGTACTATTTTCCCTTCTTCTAAATGAAAAGGTTTGTAATTTTTGTTAGTTTTTACCAATATGACTTCCTGCATTTCTAACATTCCATCACGGTTTAATGGTTCAGAATAATTGGGAAAATGATCTCCATGATATTCCAAACCAATTTCATCGCAAATTAATCGCATTAGATTTTCTGCTTGACCGCACGCACTTTGCAAGATGTTATACAACATTGGAGAATGTGTTTTGGGCTCATTATCCAATGGTATTATACGAATAAGATCCATGAATTGTTTTTCCGTATACATATAGAAATCATACATTTTGTTAAGTTGTTCTTTGAATTTCATTTGCACTTGCATTTTGAATCAATGTCAACCATTTATCATTTCCTTGAATTGTAATTCCACATGTTTTCGAAGGAGTTTTCCCATTTAATCCCATGTGTGATCTAAGCTATTCCAAACAATAAGGACATGCTACCTCATCAGGATCTTTTTTGATTAGCCCTGTGAACCTATTACCACATTCAAGACAAACCAAGACTCGTCTTTTCCAAAGTCTTGTACGATAGTATGGAATCATCAATCTGGATATTTTCCTAAATCGAAGTTTGCCATCTTCATTTATGAAATAGATTCCAAGCACCTGTTTTGCACCCATGATACCACGATTACGAGGATCTCCATAGTGAGTCCTAGCATGGTTGCATCTTTTTGTAAAGAGAATTACCTAAAGTGAGATACAGTTACCTTTTGTCCAATCTTTAGTTCTTTTTGGATCTTGACTTTCTTTACTGCTTCCTCAAAGTCTCTCATTTTTACTTTGGCGACATCTACTTGTTTTTCTGCCTCTTTTGGATCAGGATACTTTTCAACAAAGTTATGCAGTACAATGGATGCTGCAGTATTTGCTATAGCAGCAACATCTGCACCACTCATGCCATCAGTGATTTCTGCAATCTTTTTCAAGTCAACATAATCTGGATTTAGTCCATTTGGTGTTCCCATCTCTCTTTCAATCGGAATATTTGCAGAGCTAATCTCCAATATCTTTAATCTTCCATCTTTGTCTGGAATTGGAACTAGAATAATTTTGTCAAATCTACCTGGTCGAAGTAGTGCAGAATCAATCATGTCTGCTCTATTTGTAGCAGCAATTACCACCACACCATTAAGTGAAGTGATTCCATCCATTTCTGTTAGTAACTGACTGACAACTTTTTCTGTAGTTGCACTCTCACCCATTCCCCTAACTGGTGCAATAGAATCAACTTCGTCGAAAAATATGACACATGGTGATGACTGTCTTGCTCTTCGAAATATCTCTCTAATTCCTCGTTCTGATTCTCCAATCCATTTGGACAACAATTCAGGACCCTTTACCGAGATGAAATTTGCCTCACTCTCTGTTGCAACTGCTTTAGCAAGCAGTGTCTTGCCTGTTCCACTTGGACCATGCAACAATATACCACGTGGCATTCTATATCCAAGCTGAGAGTAGAGATTAGGATATTTCATTGGCCATTCAACTGCCTCTTGGAGTTCACGTTTTACATTTTCAAGTCCTCCAATCTCGGTCCATTTGATATCAGGTGTTTCAATATACACCTCACGCATTCCTGCTGGAGTAACATCACGGAATGCAAGTTGATAATCCTCAGAGTTTACAATTAGTTTATCCAAAGTTTCTGGAGGAATTTTTTCATCAGACAAGTTAATTTCAGGTAATAATCTTCGAAGACATTTCATTGCAGCCTCCTTGCAGAGATATTCCAAATCAGCTCCCACGTATCCGTGGCTAGTGCCTGCAATTTTTTCCAAATTGATATCTTCGTTTAGAGGCATGTTTCTTGTGTGAATTAATAAAATCTCTAGTCTTCCCTTTTTGTCAGGAACTTTGATCTCAATTTCTCTGTCAAATCTACCAGGTCTTCTTAGAGCCGGGTCAAGTGCATTTGGTCTGTTTGTTGCAGCGATAACAATCACTTTTCCTCTACCCTCAAGGCCGTCCATTAACGACAACATTTGTGAAACAACTCTACGTTCCACTTCTCCTGTGACCTCTTCTCGTTTTGGTGCAATTGAATCAATTTCATCTACAAAGATAATTGATGGTGCTTTTTCTTTTGCCTCTTTGAATATTTCACGTAGTCTGGCTTCACTTTCTCCATAGAACTTGCTCATTATTTCAGGACCGGATATACTGATGAAGTGAGCATTGGTTTCATTTGCAACTGCTTTAGCAAGTAGTGTCTTTCCAGTTCCAGGTACACCGTATAGCAATACACCTTTTGGAGCTTCAACTCCTAATTTTTCAAATATTTCAGGATGTCTCATTGGTAGTTCAATCATCTCTCTGACTTTTCTGATTTCGTCAGACATTCCACCAATGTCTTCGTATGATACTTGTGGTACTCCACGTAAACTCTCACCTTTTTCAGCGATATGAAATTCAGTTTTTGGAGTTACAAGCACTGCATCAGATGCAGGAGTTATTCCAACTACTTGGAATGTCAACCTACCACCAAAGTATGGCACCATGATATTGTCACCTTTTACAAGTGGAATGTTTTCTAGAGAATCAGTAAGATATCTTTCGTCAATTGGAGGTATGGAATCAAGAGGAGCAACTATGACTTTTTCTGCTGGTACTGTCTTTATCTTTCGTACAGTTACAGTATCGCCAATTCCTACACCAGTGTTGTTTCTTCCTAGTCCATCCACTCTGATAATTCCTTTTCCTTCATCAGATGGATATAGTGGAAGACATCGTGCTACAGATCTTCGCTTGCCTGTAATTTCTAAAATATCACCAGTTGATGCACCAAGTGCATCCATGGATTCATAATCAATTCGAGTAACACCCCTACCTACGTCTCTGGTATACGCTTCCAATATTTTTAGTTGAACAGAATTTTGGACTATGAATATACTTGTAGGCATGTCTTGTTATACCTTTGGAATTTTAGGTCCATAATCGACTAATTTTTAAACTTGGTGAATACTTGAGACAAAAGATCACTTGGATCAAAAACCACCACACCACAAAAATAATCAAGAACTTTTATACGGTAAATACAGTTTGAAATATCATTGGATGCATATCTTGAAGAGGAATTGTACGATCTGATTACATATTGTATCCAAAATCCAAATGCTTTTGATTATTCTTCCAAGGAAAACAGAGTAAAGGAAGTAGGCCGAGAATTGTTTGCAGACGGTGGTGTTGATGCACTTGAGAACATGTATTTTTCAATAGAACATAGAGTACAGGGAGAGATCTCAAAAGATGCCAAGCCATATCGCTCACTTTGGAACGGTATCTCTAGCGAGTGGAATTACTAGGCAACTGCAACAAGCGGTTTTTCTTGTACAGGTTCTTGTATCTCTTTTCTTGCTCTGGCTAGTGCCATTCGTAGTTGTTCAACTTCAATTTCATCCATCATTTCGCACATGTTATTTTATAAAAAATTGTGATACTTAAGAGATGCGTATCTTTTATGCAAATGATCGTTTGGCATCAGGATTGCTTACTGGTTTCAAGTGTACACAATAATCAATCCACTGGTGTGTGAATGATATCTCCTTGTCACCATGCAAATAACATCCTAGTACACTTTTGCCATCAGCGGATAAAGGAAAATCTACAACAAATTTTTCTTGTTCTTCCACTTTTCTAAAGTATGTTGGTTTTAGACCCATCGAATACAATTCTATCACATGTTCAAATGGATTATTTCCGCCAAACTTTTCCTTGACTGATTCACATACTGCATATCTTGCAGCGTACTTTGCTGCATCGCGTGCTACATCCCTTGCAGTCTCTCCCAAAAGAAACTCACTTCCATACCATCCATAATTATCACGGGCAGATTGGCTTGCTTGTTTCCATGCCGAATTCCATACCGAGTCCCAAGTATTTGTACGGCCTGACCTCATTGCCTCAATTCTAGCCAGATCCCAAAGTGAATCAGATGCATGCTGCAGAGTACCATTGTCTTTCTTCCATGGCATCAATGCAGTGACATATTTTTCCACAATCTCTGATACTTTAGGCAAGAGAGCGTTTGCATCTGCAATGGAACGCGCTGGAGTGAGATATGGTAGTGATTGTAACTTTGATAGCTGTGAATCAGTATTTGCTTGTGTCATGATCAATCAAAAATTTCTTGTTTAATATTAATCTGTTTTTTTACGTTCATAAAATTTTTCAGGCGGCTCTTGTCTATCCTTTTTGCGCCCAGGCAGATACAACTTGGCAACTGCACCCATCATGAATCCGCCAACAACCACTATGGCAATTCCACTCACGATTAGTATCAGAACTCGTGCAATTGTTTTCAATATTGGCATTACACTATAGTTAGTGCTGCTAGTAAATATGAATTAGTTAGATATGCCTCATTCTTTGACCCTTTTTTCATGAAAACAAGAGAAAGTATTCACGTCAAGTATAGGTTTTTAGCCTTTTGTCTTTTTGAGATCTGGCAACTTGGAATCACCAAGTTGAGCGTTGTGTATAACTCTACTCTATTTTTGATCATAAAATAAAATCAATTTAATAAAAAATGCTTTGGCATGATAATATCCAAACTGCAAACTCTTAGTTATCTGAAAAACGTGTATTAAACTCGTGATATCTATTGTATCTCCTTATAAAATATGGAATATCATAAATAATAATTAGCTCATAGTGCAAGTAGTTAGCTGTGTTTCAAAATTGTTGTAATATACAACAATGGAGATTATTTCCAGTATGAGCATTTATGAAACATCGCCAGTACCATTTAGATATGTGGATTCGATTGAACAAAAACAGCACATCTTATTGCTCTATGAGGACATTGCATATGCACAAATGATCGAGTTTCGGTTCATCAAAAACGGACTGGCAAGTGGAGAAAACTGCATTTATGTAACACATGAAGACTCTGGCTCTATTGTACTAAAACTCCTCAACTATGGTATCTCTCTACAGTGTTTCCAAAATAATAGGCTCAAGGTAATCCAGATGCACAGAACATGTGAGAATGAAATTATATCAGACAGATGCAAAAAGGATATAGAATCAATACTTGTTGGTCTGATTCCACCATATCGTATAGTTGGAAGAATCGTATCCAATGTAAGTACCATGGACGGCATGACAGTACAAATAGATCTTGAAAGCAAGACACATTCCTGTTTTGATGACTCTGGAGGCTCTATCATGTGTACATATGACATGTCTACGATTGAAAAGACAAAGAGAAAATCATGGATGGAAGAGCTTCGAAAAACACATCATGCAGTAATTCATGCAACAAGATTTGGGGAGGGCGGAGTGTTCTGCCCACGCTAATTTTTTAGAAAATCATTCTTTTAGTTTGTTTTCCCTAAATGGACTTGAATCTTCCCAACAGTATACAAAGTAATCAAGACACCACTCGTGGAAGGCCTTGTCTTTAGAAAAAAATCCTTCGCTCATGTCAATGTCTCCTCCCATAGATGGAAACATGACTCCTGCCTCTTTCTCGTTTAGTATTACTATTGTAGATACATTTTCCTTCATCTTACGTTCAATCTTTCCTTGCTGTATCAACTCCTTGAATCCAAGCTTGTCAAAGGCCTGCTTCCGTTCTTTGGGTATTATCGCAGACTCGGAAAAAATAGACCGCACTCTTACTCCCGAGTTTACCTTTTTGATTAAAAGTTCCATTAGGTCAGGTGTGTATGGAACCTCAAAGAGTATGTTATGGACATATTGTTCAGCGTCACTATAGATCTCCTTCCACTTTTCCTGTACCTTGACAAAGCCCTTTACAAACTCGCCATTTTCAAGCGCACCTATTCTCTGCAGATATTTTTCTGGTAACTCTCCAAAACCATGTCCCTTGAAATATTTCTTGTTACAAGACAAAAAACCAATTAATGAAACCTGGGAACATAGTATCTTCCCTATTGCAGTTATGCCATAGCTCCCATCTGAATTTTTTGAGATCAAGTCTGCTTGGACTAGCCTTTCAAAGTTTCTGTACACTTCTGGTACTGTGGCCTCTAACTCTTTTGCTATGACAGAAACCTTGCCATGCTCATTTTGTAGTTTCAATAAAATTGCCAGACGCTGCTCGCTTGCAAGTTCCAGAAAGCCATTTGCAGTGATAGCATAGTCCTTTTCCATCATGGCATGATCACATTGTAAGAATCTAAAGGTTCTCATGATACTTACGACTCGGGCCAGTTTGTAGCACAATGAAAACAAAACCCCCTTTCTCCCCTATACTGTGGTATGAAGATTATCTGTGCGTCTCTTGAACCACAGCATTGACATTCCACTGTATTTTTCACATGTTTCCTATGAACAGAATCTTATTTTAGCAAGACTTGGTGCTCAAGCTAAGTTCTTGCAAGACTAGCTAACTAAACAATATCTGTCAATTGGTGCATGTGTATTTCATGAATATCCTAGATATTCCCTTTGAGAACAAGATTAATTGCTTTAGAATAGATGAAATCATAAAAAAGATCAAAGGATCTGTACATGGAGAAATATCGTTCTGCGGATTGCAAAAAAGTCTACTGCGTTGGAATTGTAGATATGGTAAACTCGACAAAAATTACTGCATATCTAGAGCACGGCAAGATGTGTGAATATTATAGAATCTATCTTAATTGCATGACTGAGATTGTCAAAGAGTTTGGTGCGGTCATAACAAAAAACATTGGAGATAGTTTACTATATTATTTTCCAGATACATGTGATGCAGAAAATAATACTTCACTAAAAGTTGCATTAGAGTGCAGTCTTGCAATGATGTCTTCACGTGCAGATATAAACAAACTCATGGATGAGTATGGCTTACCGCCTGTAAGCTATAGGATAAGCTCTGACTATGGTAGATTATCTATTGCAAAATCTCTTAGATCTACATGTGAAGACATCTTTGGTCCCACAGTGAACATGTGTGCCAAGATAAACAATGTAGCCATGTCAAACAGTGCCATAGTTGGAGGAGACTTGTATCAAATTGCAAAACAGATCAAAGGCTACGGATTTCATCCGCTGATAAGATTCTCAGTTGGAATGAGACTTGACTATCCCATATATTCCATTTACCGACAAAAATAATTATTGTATTTAGCTAGGATTGGAAATACTTAGCTGAGAATACAAGAAATAGCAATATGTTCAAAACATCATTACTATTTCATGCAAACACCAACACATCTAAAATACAAAGAAAGTGCATTTGTAATGATTACATGCGAAGATGGCACAAAATCATTGATTGATGAATTAATGTTAATCTCTGAAATAAAAGAGATACAAGCCACATGTGGAAATTATGATGTCATAGTCAAGATAGAATCTGACTCTGCAGCCTCTTTGCGAGAAGTCATTTATACAAAAATAAGAACAATTGACAACGTACGAGCAACGACAACATTGATCTCTTCTCCTATTGTTGTCTATTAGAGAATCTTTTGATACCACAGAGAGTTACGATAATTATAAATTTTTATAAAAATATACTGTAAATCCAAAGAATTTCATTTAATTTTCAATTACATGTAATATCTTTCAATTTTTAGAAAATAAATTAACAATCCTTAATACGTGTAATTTGACTTTATAGACGTTGGTCTACACAGGTACACTTGGCAATTCAAAATCTATTTTTGCAATAACAGCAATTGTAATAGTTTCTCTTGTTGTAATCAGCGGGGTATATTTTTCAGGACAAAAAGCCACTACTCTAGTCAGAACATTTTCTAATGCATCCATTACATTTGATAGTGCTACTTATGATCCAAATACTCCTGCAAGAATTACAGTAATTGATCCCTCAGTAAATACAAACAGTTCTACAATGCAAACCATCTTTGTACGTGTTATCTCTGATTCGGATGCAACAGGAATCCAAGTGAGACTTGATGAAAACGGAACCAATTCATCACAATTTGTTACTCATCCATATCTAGTTAATCTGACTCCTCTTACCTCAAATCCTTCTACTAGTGCTCTGCAAATTGCTCCAGGTGATAATATACATGCACAGTATAGTCATTTTACTGCAACTGCACAAATGACTTCTGGGCGACGACTTCCAAGTCCTGCCAATGAAACTGGGCCCGGAGGAGGAATAAATATTACTGGTACTGGCGTACTTACGAATACATTTCCCACTACTGGAATGCTAAGTCCAACCGGTGTTTCAATAAGCTCCAATACAATTCCAGTCTTTGGATGCTTAGTTGATAGTGACCATGATGGAATATGCGACGAATGGGAAAATTCAGCAGTATTCCCAGGTCTTCAGATAAGCGATCCCAATACTGGTGTCACATATCAGTTACCATGTAATACAACAATTGTTGATGATTGTCCAGATTCCACTATGAAAGATATCTATGTTCAGGCAAGCTACATGGATATTCCTGGAACAATATCACAAGCACCAACAAATGCTGCAATATCTGACTTGCAGAAAGTATTTCGTGCACATAGCATACGACTACATTTTCTTTCAGACCCACAGTCTATAGGATACTATAATGACTTGACTCAAGTACCAGGATCTAGTACTGACTTGCCTGGAACTAACAGCCTTTATGGCATCAAGAATGCATACTTTGGTACCCCAGCAGAAAGAACTTGTCCGACTCAACTTCCTCCAGGCATGACATGTGATACATATCTGCATGACTATCTGACTGAAAAAAGTCAGGTATTTCATTATGGGTTATTTATTCATGCTCAAGCTGCAAAACCCGGTTCCTCTGGATGGTCTGAAATATTTGGGAATGATTTCGTGGTATCTATGGGAGCCTTTGATGGAGGTGTAGGAAGCGAAAACCAGCAAGCTGGAACAATCATGCATGAATTGGGACACAATCTCAATCTTAACCATGGAGGACCGTCAACTGATTTGAAAAACTGCAAACCAAACTATCTTAGTGCCATGAGCTATACAAGACAATTTCCATACTTTGTGCACAATTGGAGTCTTGACTATTCTAAGGTAAAGTTTGATCTAAATGAAGCAGGACTTTGGGAGACAAGAGGAATTAACAATGTAACTCCAAATGTTACTGCATACTCGTACAAGGTTGCAAATGGTGCATATGCCATTGCAAACGGTCCCATGGTTGCTGGAAATGATGGTATTGACTGGGATGGAACAGATAGAACTTTCCAGTCCCAGGCTCTGCCAACTCCACCGTCACCACTTGAAATACAAAACCTTGGAATCCCAGAATGCAATACAATAAGTGCTGATCAATTGCTAGGCTACAATGATTGGGCCAACATAAACCTGCAATTCCAAAACTCTCCTAACTTTGCAAACGGGGCATCATTTACCGATAATCCTGAGAGAGAAATGACTAGAGAGGATGTGAACAAATTATTCATGACAGAATATGGAGTAGATTCTACCGGCAAAAACCTTGACAAGTTATACAAAGACATGAGCGGTAGTTATACCAACAAAACTCATTATGCAGTAGTCCTCCATAAATGATAAATCTGATTTTTTATTATGATATTACACATACATCGTTTATGAAATGCAACTGTATAATTTTAGAGATTGTAAATTGATTATGTACTGTTTACCTGTAATTGTGAAAATAACAGTATCTTTTTCTGGAAAAAAATACAACGTGTTAAAAAAATTACCATTAATTGCATTGTCAATAATTGTGGCATGTTGTATCATGCCAGAAACTGCATTTGCTGCAAGCTATGTCTTTACAAATACGGTAAACCTAAGCAACGTCTCAAGTCCAACCGATGCTGTGAATCCCAGAATACTTGTCAATGGTTCACATGTTTATGTAACTTGGGAAAATAATACATCTGGAAAAGGATATCTCAACTTTGAGAAGAGCTCTGACAACGGTACAACATTCAACGGTGGCACACCAGGTGCACCGGTAAGCATGAACATAGCAAACGAGTTGTCGCGCTTGCAACAGATGACTGTTTCTGGTCCTAATTTGTATCTCGTGTGGGATGATAATGAAACCGGCTCTGGCGATATCTATTTTGAGAAGAGCCCTGACAGTGGTATTACATTCAACGGTGGCACACCAGGTGCACCAGTAAACCTGAGCAATACTGTGCAGCAATCAACAACCCCGCAAATATCTACATCTGGTTCTAATGTGTATGTAGTATGGCGAGATTCTACAACTGGTTCTGGCGATATCTATTTTGAGAAGAGCCCTGACAGTGGTATTACATTCAACGGTGGCACACCAGGATCCCCTGGAGCACCAGTAAACCTGAGTAATGACACCGCACTCTCATCAACTCCGGAAATAGCTACATCTCACTCTAATGTGTATGTAATATGGTCTGATTCTACAACCGGCTCTGGCGATATCTATTTTGAGAAGAGCTCTGACAGTGGTATTACATTCAACGGTGGCACACCAGGTGCACCAGTAAACCTGAGCAATAATTTTGGAATATCCCAAGTGCCACAAATAGTTACGTCTGGTTCAAATGTGTATGTGGTATGGTTTGACAAGACAACAGGTCCTGGCGATATCTATTTTGAGAAGAGCTCTGACAACGGTACAACATTCAACGGTGGCACACTAGGATCCCCTGGAGCACCAGTAAACCTGAGCCTAAGTAACACAGGGGCTTCAACAGTACCACAGTTGTCTGTCTCTGGCTCTAATGTGTATGTAGTATGGCAGGATGCCACAACCGGCTTTAATGACATCTATTTTGAGAAGAGCTCTGACAACGGTACAACATTCAACGGTGGCACACTAGGATCCCCTGGAGCACCAGTAAACCTGAGCCTAAGTAACACAGGGGCTTCAACAGTACCACAGTTGTTTGTCTCTGGCTCTAATGTGTATGTAATATGGCGTGACGCAACTCCTGGAAATAATGAAATATTTTTTAGCGCAAGCTCTGACAACGGTACAACATTCAACGGTGGCACATCTGGATCTCCTGGAAACCCAACAAACATCAGCAACACTACAGATTTTTCTGACACGCCACAGGTTGGTGCATTTGGTACAACTCCGTTTGTAGTATGGAGTGAGAGCAATTCTACTCTTGCAAACATATTGTTTGTACATGCATCTCCTAGTTTGGTACAGGTCTCTTTTGACAAGACACAGTACAAGCTACAAGATACTGTAACACTCGATATGACATCTCCTTCATCAAACACAAATTCTTTGACTGTGCAAACAATACACGCAACTGTAAAATCCACCTCTGATTCTAACGGAATAACCGTACCTCTCGTAGAAACAGGTACAAATACTGGAATATTTAGGGGTCAGTTTACATTTACTAGTGCTACATCTTCCGGCACCTCACTAAAAGCAAATGCAGGAAATACAATTACTGCAAGTTTTAATGGCCAGTCAGATACCGCCACCATCTTCTCAAGAACTATCTCATTTGATTTTTCCACAAACACATTGAGTCATGTTTCAGTAATTACAGTGGATGACAAAAATTCGATAACAAATTCTTCTGCTGTGCAGATAATTCCAATAACTGTAAAGTCTACTACCATGCCATCAGGTATATCTCTAAAACTTACTGAAACAGGTAATGGTACGGGCATATTCCAAAACACTGGTTTGATATTTACCACTGGGACTGCTCTGTTTCATACAACAGATACTGTAAAAATAACACAAGATGAAAACAATACCGGGCAGGCAATAAACGGTGTAATAGATACACTGTCGGTAAATGTAGGCTCTACCACAGATTCTGCAGGGCTTGATATCGTACTTACTGAAACTGGACCAAACACAGGTTCTTTTGCGGGAAAACTTAATTTTACAACAACAGGTCCCTCAGTTGCAAATACCCTCAAGGTATCAAACGGTGACATAATTGGGGTCACATATCTTGGAGAGACTGCACGTGGTTTGATAATACCGAATCCTAATTCTGGCATAGGGGCACTTTCTTCTGCAATAAACGATACTGTAACTGCAACATATCTTGGTTCTACTGGAACTACATTCATTCAACCAGGTAGTGGGGGTGGAGGAGGAGGAGGAGGGCTGATAAGACCTGGTCTTGTGCTTGACATAATTGCTGCATCCGTACATGGAGGCTCGTCCGTATCACCATCACTTGATCTGACAAGACTTGCATCTATGCAAGGTTTGTTGCCAGATTACATACTGGATCTAGTTTTACATCATGATCCGTTCAAACCAATACCTCCGATAAGGGACAAGTCATTTGATTTTCCTTTATCAATTGATGGTAATGGGTATGCTCTTGGAGGAACTACAAATACCATAGTTACCGAGAAAAAAAACATCCACATTCCTGTAGACATGTTGCTTAATTTCATGTCAAGCAATGAAATTATCCATGCTGCATTTTACATGAACCTGCCTCATGACTCCGATGACCTATACAAAAGTGATACATATGTAATATATGAAAAGGGAGAGCCTCTGCAAATAGTAGACCCGCATAGATTTTTTGATAATGTAAAATTCAATATAACTAAATCTAATCTCAAAAATTTGATAGACTACAAGATTACTTTTGCAAAGCCCATGAACAAATCCGACATTGACTTTCTCATATGGGATAAAAACCACTCGTCTGCTAATACTAGAATTCTTGATGCACTACAAGTGGTTACCCTGCCTAATGTTACAAACATGTCTGGCCAAACTTTGAACCAATCATCTGGTATTACAAATATACCTCAAAAAGACAACACTGTTGCACATGCAAACTTGGAAGATATGATGCCTGCAATCAAAGACTGGGGCGGATATTCGTCAACTCCAATATCGGACTCGGAGTTTCTAGACAAGATTGGACTGCATGGAAACCACATTCCGTCTTGGTTCATGAAGACCGCTAGATTGGTTGTGGATGAAAAAACATCTGTAAAGGAATTCTTGGCCGCACTACGATACATGCATGACAAGAACATGACAAAATAGAATATTTTTTGGTAAACAAAAACACTACCAGTCAAATTGGTATGCATCATATGCATGCAGATTTGCCTTGGACCATACTACATTGACCTTGTTCCCAGAATATTTTACAACTGGTGTGGGTGTGGCATGTATCTTGTATCCTGTTTCTGTGTCAACCTTAAGAACACGTGTTTTTAATTCCGTTCCTTTGGATATAGCAAAATTATATACAAATTTCTTGCAATCCGATGCAAACCTGTAAAAGAATGTTCTTTCTGGCTCTTCCCAGTCATATTCAAGTTTTAGTATCTTTTTCTGTTTCGGCTTTAACGGGCGGTTTAGCTTGACATTGAATTCTTTGTGATACGGTTTGTTCACGTTTAGACTTTGTATGTCAAGCTTGTTTCCCCTTTCATCTTTTACTGTGACATTCATGTCTGAAAATTCTTTTGGTACATCTCCATCCAGATAGTAAAACACCTGCTCTTTTGGTTCCTTGGCAATGTTTACAACATTCCAGATCCATGTGTGACGTGTGAGCATTGTCTTTGCATCTAACACTTTCAAATCTATCTCAATTTTGTTGAATATGAAATTGTTCACGGTCTTTATTTCTCGCTCTTGGTTGCCCTTTGGAACTTTGGATTTGCGTGGGGCAATTTTGTTTCCAAAACCTTCGCCATAGATGTTGTATAGGTTCAATTGTTCGCCGTGTTTTATGGAATAATCCCCTATTGGATGCATGATTGACTTGTACTCTGGTGACAGTCTTCGTATGTCCTCTGAAATTCTTGACGATGCTAAAATTTGCATGTCTGTTGCAAGATCCATCACGCGTCTTGTTACTATGATCCCAGGTCCCCAGACATTTGCATGGCCTGTTATGTCCTTGATAAGATAGACCGGACCTGTATCGATTCCTATCCTAATTAGCAATTTTTCTTTTCCCCTTCGCTGTAGGTTATACTTGTTTAATGCCTTGTGCACCTCAATTGCAAGTTTCAGGGGTTTTTCAGGGCTGTCAGAAAAACCAATTGCCATGCCGTCTCCTGTTGAAAGAATTACCGCAGAAATGTTGTTCTTAAACTCCTCTGCTCTTGCAACAATCTCATTCAGTGCAATTACCTTTCTTACCTGATCTTTTGTTGGCACTGTGGGATTGGAACCTGCCACAATATCGCAAAAAAACCAGTGATATGTCTTTGTAGGATCTTTTACATCTCCAAAGTTTTCAAAATCATCGCCCTTTAAGATACGCAATATGTTGGAAACAAAATCTGCTGGACATGATTTTAAAATCTCAAAACTGTTCATAGTATGCTTGAATGGTGCTTTGATGCGGGATTTTTTTATCTGCTCTAACACCCAGTCCTTTCCACGATGTGTCTCGTCCAAAAGCCCTAGAATTTCTGCAATGCTTGAAATTTTATCAGGTGCTGTCTTTCTCCTAGTCAACAATGAAATATTACCAAAAAACATCTATTTTAACAAATATTGTTCCAAACCTTGTAACACAAATCATACGTGCAAAAAATGGTCATGTATGACACAGAAAACAGAGGAGGACATCAACACATGTTCCAAGGTTTGAAATTAACACAGAAGAAGGCAGGATTCTCAGAAACTGAGTTGGCTGTTTGGTTGTAAGATGTATTTATCATGTAGTACTGGTTCACGGATGATAACACTATCTGTTGACAACACACCTACAAACGTATATGACAACCAGACACATCAAGAGAACACTTGGTAACTAGCACATTTATGAAAACAATTATGCTCAAGACTCACCAAGGTAACCAGTCAGGTTTTCAGTTATTTTTTTTACCGTACCAAGTGCAGACTTTATCTCTTGTTCTGAAAGATCTTTTGTTGCTACTTTTCTTATTTGTGTAATACACTCCATCATGGAATCCCACAGGGAATCAGTCTTTGAGGTAACATAGATTCTCTTTATCCGCCTATCGCTATCATCGGATTTTCTTTTCACGTATCCATCTTCTTCTAGTTTATCAATTATTGGTACAAGTGTTGGACTTTCAATTCCAATCCTGTCAGCAATCTCTCGTTGGGTTTGACCAGACTGCATATTTAGTGTAAATATGACCTTTGACTGGACCAAGTTTATTCCTATTTTATTTCGTAGTTCCAGATCAAATGCTTTCTGCATGACCTTTGATGCAGAATATACAACAAATCCAAAACTATTTTCATAGTCAAACTTTTTCATTTGGTTCCTAATCATTAGTTTCCTAATGATTATATAGACCTTCTTCCATTATACAATACATGAAAACAAGTTTCACAGTAATTTCAGGAGCGACAATCTAGAATGGCCGTAAGCATGAAACAACAATACCGATCAGAGATCGGAGTAGTGTCAGAGATATTGGAAGTCACAATGGACTGTGGTATGCAGGGTACAATAATATCCTCAATTGCACGAAGAGCCAATCTATCACACTATACAGCAATGGAAAAATGTCAAAAGCTAATAGACTTTGGATTAATGGAATCTAGAGTAGACAAGAAAAGTCGTAATTTTGTCATTACCGAAAAAGGAATCAAATTTCATCAAGAAATGCGAAAGTTCCTAGAGATTGCTGAAGAGATCAAGATAAGATACTAGCAATTACTTTCTAGGAGTTCAAGAACCTACTGGTTCGGAATTTTCCAGTCAGATTTCTTACTGAGACATTGCTTTAAATTAAGAATAAATCGCTTTTGAAAGAATGTCAGAAGATCTTGCCAATAAGATTGAGGAATTTATAAAATCACATAAAGGAGATGCTGAAAGACTACAAAATATTCTCACTGCAATTAAAAATGGCGAACCAGTCTCTTTTGAAGATCATCAATATATAGAAAATTTGACAGAGACACAACCTCAATCTAATCAAGTTTCAAGTGATATCATTACAGATTCCAAACCAGAAAATGTATCTGACAATACAGTTTCAAATCCAGATACTCCAACACAACCAGAGACAAGATCAGTTAAGAGAATGTCTGCCAAAAACTATGCCACAATAGGAATTATTGCAGCAATCATAGTTGTTGCATATGCAGGACTTGACATTTACGCAGTAAACAATTTACAATTTCGCCCTCATCATGGCCAGCAAGTAGCAATCTCAGATACGGAACTCAGCATACAAACCGATGCATGCAATCCATCATACTTTCCTGCCACATTTACCAAGTATGAGATAGATGCGTTTTACAATTCAGATGTCATAGAAAAAGCCACAGTTGGAGGTTCCATGTTGTCTCCAAAATCAGCTGCTACACTAAATGGAATATTTGCCATAAACAAGGATGCTGTGACCAAGATTGGACAAGAAAATGCTACATTTGATCCATCCAAGGCTACCATAATAACTTCAGTAAGTGCACCAATCTTAGGATTTATTCCATATACAGTGGATCAGAAATATGCTGCAGAGGACTTTCAGAAAATGATAAAGAATCCGCCTCCAGGCTCATTTGACTGCTTTCCATAGAATAAAACACGACACATTTCATTTTCTCTAAATTAAAAGGGGTCGGTCAGACCACCAATGGAAGATCTGAGTCCCCTTTTAGTTGAATAGATATCATACGTAGTACCAGATATTATGTCCGTGTTCTTTCATTTTGAATAAGCTAGAACCTAATGTTATTGCAAAAAACTTGCTGAGTTTTATTTTGAGTAAAAAATATAGCTAAAATATCAGAAATAAAAAATTCTCTAAAAAACTAGTGGCATGGAAAACCAGATGCGTGTCTCATGTCATGAGTATATTCATGCATAAATCCAACACCATTCATTTGTGCATATGCAGACTGTCCTTCAAATATGCTAAAGATTTGTCCCTGGTCAAAGCCCACTACAAAGTACCCCATTCCAAATATTGCAAATAGAGCTATTGCGGCAATGATTGGAACTGCGTGAGTTGTCTTTGTGATTTGTGACGTGTTAACCATTTCTATTTTCGTGTCATAATATGATTATTTAAACAATTGGATAGTTTATCCGACTTGGATACTAAAATCTAATAATAGAATAATAGATCTCACTATAACATGCATCAAGTAATACATCTGCTCTCAAAGGTAGCACAAAGACATGCTCCAAGTAGAATGCTTAGTTTTGATCTGGTGCATGTATTCAAGACAATGCAGATGATGGCAGACAACAACAGGACAAGTAGATCGACCATGATGCAAGAATTAGGACTGGGAGAAGGTTCCATCAAAACTCTAGTAAAGCATCTAAAGATGCATGGCCTTGTTGAAAATTCCAATGCAGGTATGTGGCTTACAAACAAGGGAGAGTCGATTTACACCAAATTGCAGGCAATAATTCCAAAAGAGACAGACATTACAAAGTGCTCAGTTGCCTTGGGAAAATTCAATCATGCCGTACTTCTAAAAGGCATGTCACACAACATAAAGAACGGAATAGAGCAACGCGATGCTGCAATAAAGGCAGGCGCGGTTGGAGCAACGACTCTCATCTGCAGAAATGAGAGGCTTGTTTTGCCAGGAACCGGTGAGGACTTGATGCGAAATGATCAAAAGATACATTCACTCATTATGAAAAAACTATCACCTGAACAAAATGATGTGATAATAATAGGAAGTTCGCAGAATAAAAAAATCGCAGAGATGGCTGCAAAAAGTGCCGCATTATATACAATAGAAGATCATGAAAAACACTAACGTTTCTGTTTCAAATAGAATCAAGTATTTTACAAATGCAATAGATTTTGATTCATTCTTGTTCTTAACAATACTGTAGATATTGTTACTAATCCAACTGCCAAGACCAACACAATACCAGATATATTTTCAAATTCTGGAATTACTATAGTTCCAATAATTTCAATTTTAGAGTCACCACTTGTAATCGGAATATCTAGTACTCTATACTGATAGTCAGAGACTGGTTCCTGAAATGATGTTATCTCATCATCGTCGACAAAGACTAGAAATGATTCATCAGCATTGCTTGATTTTTTAGCATCAAGTAGTAATCGTGGTATCTTTAGGTGTAGTGAACCAGAACTTGTTGAATCTATTTTTACAACAAGTGCCAAGTCTTGTTGATCAATAGCCATGCTTTTGACTTGACCTCCGGTAATGGTATAATTAAGATCAAAGTTTTGTCCGCTAGAAAGATCCTGTACATTAAACATGCCATCTGTAGGAACATTGACTTGTTCGAATTGAAAATCTACCATGGTAGAAATGTGTTTGAATCCATATTGTACTACAAGATAGTATTTTCCTGGCACACTCCACAAGGGACCTTCGATTTTTATGGGCAATGAAAATCTCCCGTCTGTTGCCACGGTTATCTGCTCTACGTGAATCAAGTTATTGTTAGAATCAAGTATCTGAATTGTTAATGGTGTATTAACTACAACACTTTGGACTTCGCCTGAGACAACCATGACATCACCCAGATCATATCGGTCCTTGTCTATTTTTACCACAATCTGCGCTTCTGTTGGAGGTGAGAGAGGAGCAGCTGCTGCAGTTGAACCTGACAAGAAAAATGCGAATGCACTAGCAATCATTACAAGATACAATACGAATTTTATTTTTAGGCTAATACTGGAATGCCTGATATCATATGATAAAGCCATTTCTACTAATATCAATAAAAATACTCGATAACATACATGTTACCAATTCAGCTTGACTTGTGAAAATTAAGCTGTAATCTTTAGCGATGGATATATGCAATACAGAGAATTAAATTTAGAAAACTAATTGTGTACAGTTTATTTTTTTCAAGATGTATCCGGAATGGTTTTCTCAGAGGGAATCAGACATCCAGTCACGCCCTCTGGTTTTTATTTTTAAGATGATAACTGTAAGCAACTAGTGCTTTCTTTCTCTTTTTCTCTGCAGCATTCTTTGTTCTCCCTCTGTAAATCTCCTCTTGTCATCTTCTGTTACAATCAAGAGTGGGGGTACATCAGTTGGCTTGCCAGATTCATCTAATGCCACAGAAGTAACATATGCAGTATTTGTAAGAGTTCTAGTTCCAGTAAGCAGATTTTCTGCCTCTACTTTTATTTCAATTTCCATTGAAGAATGAGATACATAATTTAGTTTGGCATTTAGTATTAGTGCATTTCCAACTAGAACAGGTTTTAGAAAGTTGACTCTGTCAATTGATGCAGTTACTGCATTTTTCTTGCAGTGTCTCTGTGCTACAAGACCTGCTATCAAGTCAATCTGCTTTAATATTTCTCCACCAAATACATTTCCCGCAGGGTTTGCATCAGATGGAAACATTCTCACAGTCATCTCTGCTTTAGATTCTTCAGCACTTTTTGGTTTTAGAGACATGTCATTGTAATAAATCAAGTCAGATTTATGAGTCATTCTTTTCTGTGTAGACAGAATATCGTTTAATTATTAGAGATCGTGAGACAAAACATTGAATTCTGTAACTGAAACTTGCGTGGTAAGCGTATCGGCTGACAAGGTATTCGAATTTCTATCAAATATTGAAAATGTTCCAAAGTGGGCTACAAAGTTTATCAAGAAACTGACACAAGTTGATGGTAAATACAAGGCCCTAACACCAATCGGTGAAGTATTCATCAGGTTTGATACTGATAAAAAAGCAGGCTTGATTGACATCTATGCGGGACCTGTGGAAGAGGGTATGACACCTGCATACATGAGAATAATTTCTTTACCCAACAATTCTACTGCAGTGATGTTTACTTTCTTCCAGTATGATACCACACCAAATGCTGTTTGGGAGATCTTTTGTGAATGGATAAAGATCGAAGTAGAAAATATCAAGAGATATTTTTCCTAGCAGACAGATAAAATCAATCTTATATTTTAGGAACATCGATACAGAACAAATGAAATATTTTTGGTGGCGGTTATTGGATTATGCAACAGGTACTCTTTTTGGTGGTGTCATTGTATTTCTTGTGAGCAAGTTCATCTGCAATCAATGCATAGGACACTATACACCAGTACTCATGATTGGAATATGGATTGGATTTATGTTACTATGTAACTTTATCTTTCAAAAGGCAAAACCTGCTAGCATAAAACATGACAATATGTGAAGAGAAATTTCCCAGAAAGCAAATATAGCATAACTGATACACCATATTCAATGGCATTTTTTGAGGATTTCTGCAAAAATGTAGTTGCACTGGATGTAAAGATAAGATTTGCAGGAATTGCAGATGGAGACGGAACATTAGAGGGTACATCTGAGAGAGCAGGGCTTGCACCAGTAATGAAACCAGAAGAGAGGGCTCAATATGCAATAACTGCATCCACAAGACAGTACACCAGACTCAGATGGGAATACCTACTTGGAAAGATTTCGTATGCAAGTTCACACTATACAAAAATAATCAGGGCCACAATACCAATTGCCGATGAAAACCGAAGACTTGCCCATGTACTGTTGTTATCATTTGATCCTGATGCTGACGACTTTCATCAGATAATAACAAAAAAGATAATTCCATTAGTAAAGCAGAACATGGAAAGATTCATGCAAGAAGCTCAGAAATAGCAAATTAATTTCCAGTGTTTATGACCGGACGCTCAAGTCCCCTGCTGTCAATGTATTCCTGTACTCTAACATCAGAGCAAATAGGAATGTTTTGGCCCCTGTTGCTAGTACAGTAGTTTTTGATTTGCATCATTTCTTGGTCACAATCTGAAGTTGGGGTTGATATACATGCATCAACATCATTTGCCAGTGTTGAAACAGAATCAGGATTTTGGTTAATGACAGGTACCTGACCGCCTTGATCTGACGGATAAAGAAATGGAGAGGCAAAAAAGTAAAGTGTAAAGGCAAACGCCATTCCGATCATGAGATAAACCGGAAGTCTTCTCCTAATATCCACACATTAGACTGTAAATTTCTAAATTATAACTGATGCTAATCTATGCCACAATAATTTTCATTGCAAGCGGAGGAGATAGTGCATCAGGATTTCCTACACTCTCCCATACAAAGATCTGTGCAGTATACGTTCCAGAGGTAGTAGGTATCCAAGATTGAGATGGGCTAAGAGACTGACCTGCATCAAGTGTTCCAGTAATCCACGATAAAGAACACACAACTCCATCTTGGTTTTCAATCTGTACGAGGTACGCAAACGGCTGTGCCCTGTCTTGTCCATTTGTAACATCAGTAGTAACCTGTACTTGTTTTCCAACTGTAGTATACCAGATACCATTTTCAAGTGTGGCACTAGACTTGGTAAGTTGAGAATACCCAGGATGTACCATCAAGGATATCATTACAACAGCAAAAATCATCAAAATTGCATACGTGTTCACATGGTAAACTGAATTTGACTTGTTTTTTAGGGTTTGGTAGATTATTGTACCACTTCAATTATCTTGTCTTGAGATTTCTCCCCTGCAACTATTCTCACTTGAGATTTTGATATGCCAAGATGTTTTGCAACCTGTTTTACTATAGCGGCATTTGCCTTGCCTTTTACAGGTTTTTCCATTATGCCAATTTCAATTAAATCATTTTTTATCTTGAAATAATCTTTGTGAAATGACACCGATACACGATATAACATGTCTTCTCTTCATGTAAGACAAATATTAAAGATAAAGATACGATAATTGTGGAAGACAGCAACGATGACTTGGAAAGACTTCAACTATTAGATATTATATTTACAAGAGGAGTTAATGCATTATCAAGAGTAGAGCTTGAACGCTTACATGATCTAATAGAGAAAAAAGATTACAGTCATGACAAGAAAGCACAAAAATCCAAAACAAAACTTCTCAAAAAAATTGGCAATGCAATTTATGATCACGATGTAAAATATGGCAATTCATTTAAAATGAGCTGAGATTCGAATTTAGGCAATGCCAAATGAGATTCTGCATTTCCTATTTCATAATGCAATTTTCATAAAATATGGTTTATTGGGACTTTTTTTCAATGGAATGTTTTCAAGTTTCATCCCAATTCCAACAGAGCTTACCATCTCAGCTTTATTGTTTAATGGAACAAACATACTTGATGTATTTTTGGTGTTGGTAGTTGGCTCTATAATTGGTGGCTATATTGCATATTATATCGGATACAATGGAAGGCTGTTGAAAAAACTTAGAAAGGCTCCAGAAAAAAAACACGAAGAAAAAAGCATCAACATGATGGCAAAATATGGTTGGTTTACAATAATTTTCGTCTCCCCGTGGATTCCAATACTTGGTGATGTTGTATCAATAATAGCTGGAACCAAAAAATACAACATCATAAAATATTCTATTGCAATGGCAACAGGTAAGACTGTAAAAGCAGTTGCAATAGTATTTTTTGGCGTGCATTTCATACATTGGCTGGCCCAGATTCTGCATTAGAAAGTATATTACGTGTATATTAGAACAAAAATCTAGTGAAAGACGTCTTTCCAATAAATTATAATCTAGAATTTGAGCCAGACTTTAAGAAATTTACATTCAGAGGAAGAGAACAAGTATCAATCAAGATATCAAAACCTACAAACAAAATCGTATTACACGCTGCAGAACTTGCAATAAAACAGTGCAAGATATCATGGAATGGAACAGAGATTAAACCAAAGACAAGACTTGATGAAAAGACAGAAGAACTCACACTTACATTTTCTCAAAAAATATCTGGCAAGGCAGTACTTTCAATTGATTTCATAGGACAGTTAAATGACAAGCTTGTTGGGTTTTACAGAAGTAAATACAAGTACAATGGAAAAGAAAAGCACCTTGCAACTACTCAGTTTGAGGCAGCCGATGCAAGAAGAGCATTTCCATGCTGGGATGAACCAGAAGCCAAGGCAACATTTGATGTCTCACTGTTAGTAGACAAGGCCCATACTGCAATCTCAAACATGCCAATAATATCAAAGAAAGCAGTAAACCAAAAAGTCCTGTACAAGTTTGATACAACTCCAATCATGTCTACATACCTACTCTATCTTGCAGTTGGAGAGTTTGAATCCATCTCAACCAAATCAGGCAAAACTTTGATCAGAGTAATAACCACTCAAGGAAAGAAACACCAAGGGAAACTTTCACTAGAGTTTACAAAACAATTCTTGTCATACTTTGAAAAATATTTCAAGATTGCATATCCATTACCCAAGCTTGACATGATTGCAATACCGGACTTTGCGTCAGGTGCAATGGAAAACTGGGGAGCAATCACATTCAGAGAGACCATACTACTTTATGATCCAAAAACATCATCTACTGAAACAAAACAACACATTGCTGAAGTAATTGCACATGAGATAGCACACCAGTGGTTTGGCAACTTGGTCACCATGAAGTGGTGGAATGATCTATGGCTCAATGAGAGTTTTGCTACATTCATGGCAACAAAGGCTGTCGATTCATTATATCCCGAGTGGGATTTCTGGGACCAATTCCTAATTTCAGAAATGACAGGAGGTTTGAGTCTTGATTCACTAAAATCATCACATCCAATTGATGTACCAGTAAAAAGTCCTGCAGATGTACGACAAATATTTGACGAAATAAGTTACAACAAGGGAGGCTGCGTACTTATGATGTTAGAGAATTTTATCGGTGATGACAATTTTAGAAAAGGACTACACAGTTATCTGAAAAAACATGAATATGCAAATGCAACAACAGAAGATCTTTGGAACTCACTTGGATCAATATCAAGACAACCAGTACGACAGATGATGAATACATGGGTAAGACAAATAGGATATCCAGTGATTACGGCTACAGTAAAAGATTCAAAATTAAGATTATCTCAGAGCAGATTCCTTTTGGAAAACAATAGCAAGCCAAAGCAAGGAAACTGGATTATTCCGCTGTCTGTGAGAACTGGAAACAAGGTAACTACCAAACTCATGAAAGGACCAGTAACTATACCATACAAGGATGACTGGTTCAAGGTAAATGATGGTCAAAAGGGATTTTATCGAGTAAAATATGACAAAGAGGCTCTTGATTCACTAGCAAAGCAAGTTGAAGAAAAGACAATATCAAATGTAGACCGTTGGAGCATTCATCATGACCTCTTTGCACTGTGTGTATCAAATCAAATGTCATTTAGAGACTATCTTGACTTTGTTAGACATTATGAAGATGAAGACGATTATGTTGTATTATCTGACATAATAGGCAGCTTGAACTTTTTCTACATAATACTATCAAAAGAAAAGTTTTGGAATGAGATAAAAGAATTCAATCTTGATTTCTTTAACAAGGTATTTGCAAAACTTGGATGGAATCCACTCAATGGAGAAAAGCCAACAAATTCACTCTTACGTTCACAGGTAATCAGTTCACTTGGAAGACTGGAAGATCAAGACATAGTTACAGAAGCAAAATCAAGATTTGCCAATTTGTTAAAGACTGGAAATCTAAATCCAGATCTTCGTGGTCCAGTATATTCCATAATAGCATGGACAGGAGATTCATCCACATATCAAAAAATGCTTGGACTATATCGCAAGGCACCAACACAAGAAGAAATGGTCAGACTGCTTAGCTCACTTGCAAACTTTCAAGATAAAAAATTATTATCAAAGACACTCGTGTTTACACTCTCAAAAGAGGTCAGAACACAGAACATATTCCAACCAATTGCAAGAATGGTAACAAATCCACAAGGAAAAGAACTTGTCTTGCCATGGATAAAACAAAACTGGAAAGGAATTGTATCAAGATTTGGAGTAGGAAATCCACTTCTCAATAGAATAATTGGTAGCACCTCAATTGAAGCAGATTTTGCAAAAGAAAAAGAGATCAAAAACTTTTTTGCAAAACATCATGTTCCTGGAACTGAGATGAAGCTTGCACAAACTTTGGAGAGAATAAGAATTCATGCAAGATTTATTCAAAGTGTAAGAAAAGAATTTTTCTAGATAGATTTTCTACATTTTTGTAATTTAGAGTACAATTCTCTCAATGTTTAATAGTGTCATAAAATCAAAATCGCTAATGAGTAATCCCTCTAATCGCAGGCTAGTAATCATAACAGTCATGTTTTTCATTGCAGGATTTTGGGGCCTATTCATGGGACTGGTCGTATTTACCAATCCAAACTTCATTTTGACTGCACTTGGAATGGTGAACATATCACTTGGAATATTTTTGGGATTTCGAATTCTAAGAAAGAACCGACAGAAAATGATGGACAGAAGAAAATAATCAAAAATCACACCAGATTTAGCAACGACTTTTATAATTTGACAGCAAAAGTCTAAAGATGCCAGAATTAAGTTTGGGTCACCTCTTATCAAATGAATATGTCATCCCAGTATTTCTTTTGACAATATTTCTTGCTTCTCTGATTGCAACAAAGATAAGAGTTCCATATACCATGATTCTGGTTGGAATTGGAATTTCAATATCAGTCGTGGATTTTACCGGCTATGGAATTCCAAACATTGCAGGATTCAAAGTAGATCCAAAACTAATTCTATACTTTGTAATTCCGCCTCTAATTTTTGAAGCAATGATGAGAATAGATCGTGAGCAATTTAAAACAGTCAGAATATCATCACTGCTATTATCTACGGTAGGAGTCGGAGTTGCCACCATAGTTGGCGGATTTTTGCTCTCATATCTTGCAGGCCTTCCAACAATTGTTGCTTTTGCGTTTGCTGCATTAATTGCTCCCACTGATGCCGCAATTGTAATTGAAGTTTTCAAGAGAATGAAAATTCCAATCCAACTTGCAACACTAATGGAATCAGAAGCTAGTTTCAATGATGCAGCTGGCGCAATCATATTTTCTTCAATTATTGCAGTGTCAGTTGCACAAGGGTCATTACTTTCTCCAAGCATTCCGACAGAAATCAATGTCAACATTTTAGAAACAATTGGACATTTTGCACTAGTATTTTTTGGTGGTATTGGTATAGGAATTGGTCTTGCAGCAGGTTCACAATTTTTACACCGATTATTAGAAGAGCCGTTTTCTGAGACAGCGCTTTCAGTAGCAGTTCTTTTTGGTGCAGTTGTAATTGCAAACTCACTTGGTCTTTCAGGTCTGGTTGCAGCAGCGGCTGCAGGATTATGGTTTGGAGTTATCATGAGAAAACCTCACATCATAAGTGAAAAGGTTAGAGCATACACAACTAACTTTTGGGAAATGATAGCATTTTTTGCAAACTCTGTTGCATTTTTGTATCTAGGATTGAACATGGACCTTGTTAGAATAGGTCAAAATATTCCTCTAATTGCACTTGCAGTCATTATCGTACTAGCAGCAAGAGCAGCATCCACATATCCAATACTTGCAGCAACACACCGATTTACAAAAGAAAAAACAATTGGCACATGGAGACATGTTGTCATGATTGGCGGTATGAGAGGAGCGCTCTCAGTAGCACTAGTTGCAACCCTTCCTGAAAGTGATATCAAAGAGACACTAAAGGTAATCACTTTCGGAGTGGTGCTATCTTCTCTGATAATCCAGTATCCGGTTCTTTCAAGATACATCAAAAAGGCATTTCCTCAAGCAGTGCAAGAGCCAACAGGTTCATCATAATTACGAGTGGACTCGTTTTGCAAGTCAAGAATTTATCCATTTCACATGATTTCATCAAAAAGCATTAAACAAGACATCCGAAATATTTCCTAGTGTATAAAAATGAGTGAAAAAAGTCAAGCAGAAAAAACAGTTTTGGAGGGAATAAGCTATGCCAAGCTTGAAAAACATAAAGATGCAATATCATTTTTTGACAAGGCACTAAAACAAGATCCAAAAAATGTAGATGCACTATACAACAAAGGAATGTCTCTTTTGAAGATAAAGAAAAACAAGGATGCAATATCGTGTTTTGAGAAAATAATTGAGCATGATCCCAACCACATTGATGCATTAAACAACCTAGGAAACCATTTTGCAGAGTTGCAACAGTTTGAAAAAGCTGTTTCATACTATGACAAGGCATTGGGGACTGATCCAGTATACATCCCAGCTTTATACAACAAAGGAATTACATCAATCAGACTTGAAAAATATGATGATGCAGTAGATTGTTTAAACAAAGTACTTGACAAAGAACCTGAAAACATGCAAGCAATGCACTACAAGGGATTGGTACTAGGTAAACAAAAAAAACATGATGAAGCATTATCATACTTTGATAAAATTTTAGAAAAGGAGCCAGAAAATAATGAGGCAGTATTTTACAAGGCAACAGAATTATCAGAACTTGGCAGACATGAGGAAGCAATCGCAATCTTTGATAAAATACTAAAAGAGTTTCCAAAAAATGGTACAATAATTTATGCAAAGGCAAGAAGTAAAGCACAAATTGGACAAAATGATGATGCTCTCATTCTTTTGGCACAGGCAATATCCCATTATGGTAAAACAATAAAGAATTGGGCCATCAAGGACTCGTCATTCGATAAGATAAAAGGGGATCCTAGATTCAAGACCATAGTGAAATAAAATGTCAGAAGATATGATAAAAACAATCAGGGGTTTGCTTGCAGCAGGTAAAGGAAATCAAAAAAGACTGCGAGAAATAATTGAGACATTAAAGAGCGAGGAGCCAATTGTCATGTCAGATTACAGATACATCCAAAATTTGATAGAGTCACCCAATGGTAAAGAAGCAGAACAGCCCCAAATTATTGCAAAACCCAAAAAAGATACATCGGTAGAACTACTCCGAATCAGACTTGCAGAAGGACAGATATCAATTGAAGAATTTCGGGCACTCAAACAAGCCTTGACAGAAGAAGAATAAATCATTCTTAAATCTTAAATTCAAAAAGATTCAACTGTTTTTCAGGATTAAAATTGGAACAAAAACAACATCATCATGTCTACAACAATCAAGCATGGACTGTACAATCTTGGACTATACCATTAAAGAGACAAGTTCCAGTTTCAAACAGTGATTAGACTTGTCAAAATTTGACCCACTACCCCCAGCACCAGTTATAATGACATGTTTTGGTCATTGTGGAATTGGTCTTGGTGCAGAAGCATATCGAAGACTATTGATTGATGTTGGAGCAGATCCACTAAAACCAGTCTTAAAGGGTGAAAAGGACGAGTCCCGTATACTCAAAAGATACGGAAGTACAATTCTACGATTTCCAAATGCATATGGTGGAAATGAGATTCCACTTATTCCAAGAGCACTCTTAATTGATCTAGACCCAAGAGCTGCCAATTTGATTTTACAATCATATCCAGATTTGTTTGCTCTAAGGGACAAGCATGTAATTTCTGGTGCAGGTGGAGCTGCCAGAAACTGGGCAGAAGGCCGTACAAGATTCATCAAAGAAGTAAGTACAAAGTATGACATGCAAAAACAGCTTGCAAGTCTTTCTCCAGAACCAGTAAGAGGTTTCACAATACCATTTGCAATGGGAGGCGGTACAGGAGCTTCATTTGCAAGTGCTTTCATGCAATACATCAAAAAGGACACAAAGGAGCATGCAACAATTGCATCATTTGGATTATTACCAGAATTTGGATGGGACCCAGTAATTCTAGAGGCATCTGCAATTAATATCGTAATGAATCTCGAACACCAGATAAAATACAGCGATTGTTCAATATTATTTTCAAATAAAAGACTAAGAGAACTTGCACACAAACATGAAAAGAGAATAGAAAAAATGTCTTCAATCATAGATGACCTTCCAAAGGAACAGGAAGTAGGTTGGAAGGATTACAGAGGAATGAACTTGATTGCGGCAAACGCAATTTCCATGTTTATTGCATCGTTTGCAAGAGAGACAGAATGGGACATGTCAAACTATAGAACGTGGCTTGCAACAAAGAGACCAAGATTTGCAGTTACCTGGGTAATTCCAATCATTCCTGAAGAGAGGCAATGGAGTTCTGATTTGATGACAAGTACCAAACACAACACAATGGATGGAATTGTGGAACACATCAACAAGAAAGAAGATGCAGTACTGTTTGATATTGATGAAAATGACATAAGAGACAAGGGAGGACCTAAGGATTCCTGTTGTGTACTTGTAAAAGTAAAAGGAGACTTTGAAGCAAAAGAAAGAGATGTTCTAAAGAACATCATAAAGGACAGATTCCACATTGAGGAATCAAGAATGATATTCATCAAGATTCCAATCTTAGAAACCGAGCAAGCAAATGTTACGATACTTGTCAATACAAAAGCAATCGGAGCAAAGATCTTGGAGATTGCTAGTGAAGCAGAAGCTTCATGGGATGCATTCAAAGACGAATATGGCAAGTGGGGATTGTCTACTGAAGAATTCAAGGCAAGCCTTATGGACGTAGTCCATGAGTTTAGCTGAGAAATGTCTGACTTTGCCTTTCTAGAGCAGGTTGCATCACGCATCAGAGAAAATAGATCACAGCTAAAAGATACAGAGGATGAGCTTGCAACAGTAAATTTTAGAATTCATGAGATTCCACTGAAGAGTCCAACTGAATCCACGTTTGCAAAAATGATAGGTCAGGATTACTATGATGCATCTGCAGATTTGGAAAAGGCAAAAGAGAAACTAATTGCACAAAAAGAAGATCTTAGTACAAAAGTAAAAGAAGACATTGCATCATTCATAACAGAATTTACTTCACATGAACTAGTCATCCCACTAGAGCCAAACCCAAAGGTTGCAGACGGTAACACGATATTTCACTACAAAAATAATGCTGTTTTTAACAACATACTTGCCATACTAGGTGAGCTTTTAGGACTATCCCCTCCAATACTTGTCAAGGACGTAATGTTTGCAGCTGCAGAGATAACAATCAAGGTAACAGATGAGTATGAAGCCAAACAAAAATTCCTAAGTAGCATAAATGAAGTTCAAAAGACCTTATCAATCAAAAGAAAATAACTTTCAAGAACATTCATTCACAAAGTTTTACGTATAAGATATAACAAGGTAAAAACAGCCAAGATTTTATGAACAAGAATACAAAAAAGCTTCTTGCGATATCATTCATGGCAATTTTCATCGTTTCTACAGTTAGTGTTGCATTTCTAGGAGGCGGTAGAGTAGCAAGCCAGGTCAATACTGCTACAGATACAACAATCACACATACACCTCAGGACAACTACAAAGACAAGGATAGACCTACATTCTGTGAAACAGGTCCAGCCAAATCAAGCAAGTACATAACAGAATTCAAGGTACCCACAGCATGTACTCAGCCACTTGCAATCATGGTAGACTCGTCTGGTAGTGTATGGTTTACAGAATCAAACACTGGAAACTTGGGCAAGTTTGACCCATCTTCAAAATCATTCCAAGAGTTTACCAATCCACAATGGCAGAGTGGAGAAAAATCCATGATGTGGGGACTTGGCACTGCACAAGACGGAAATATCTGGATTACAGACTCGCAGCACAGTTTGATCTGGAAATTCAATCCAGTAGACAAGAGTTATCAAAGATTTTCATTCCCCAAGAGCAATACAGCAGACGGTTCTTTCCCACAAATGTTACTAATAGATGGTAAAAATGCATACATCAATGACTTTACTGGAAGAAAGATTGGAGTATTTTCTACAGAAAATACAAGTTCAAACATTAGCATGGCCAGTATTACATCTCCTAGCAATGACAACTTTACAAGTTCAATGATTACAGATCCTTCAGGAAAATTATGGTATACAGTTTGGATATATCAACAGGGAGGAAACCTTGTAAGCTATGACCAAAAAACAGGAAACTCTACACAATATCCTTTGCCCATAGACATCCAAGCACCAAATGGAATAACAATTGATTCTGCAGGAAAATTATGGATAATGGACACTGCAAGTAGTTACTTTTTTGATTTTGATCCTGCAAGTAAAAAATTCACAAAGCACACAACTTCGCCTCCACCAGTATCATCATATGGTAATGCATCAGGACTTATCAAGACACCAATATCAAGACCATATTGGGATCACTTTGATGACAATGGAAGATTATGGTTCAACGAACAAGTTGCAAACAGTTTGGGAGTGTATGACCCAGTAGCACAATCCCTTGTAGAATATGTAATCCCATCCAAGAATCCTAACTGGTCAGATTGTGGAGTGGTACCAGACTGCGGAGTAGCTCAAATACTGGACTTTACATTAGACCACAACAAGGTCTGGTTTACAGAATGGGTTGAAGACAATATCGGAGTTTTGGATCCTAGTGTTGCACTACCAATCAATGTAACTACATCTGATTCTTCAATCACAGTACATCATGGAGAAAATACTACAGTTTCATTCAACATCAATCCACAAGAACAACTTGGCTCTCCAGTGTCCATCATCACATCAAGTACTGCAGGACCTCAAACCATTGTAGTTACACCACAACAAACTCGAGTCACAGTAGATACACCACAAACGGTCAAGATTGGAATATCTGCAGATAATTTTGCCATGCCAGGAACTTATCATGTATTGGTAGGTGCAAGATATCAGGATGTTACAGTATCAAAATACATCACTGTCATACTAGAGTAAGAAGTGGTTCCTAACCTAGACAAACTGATTGGAATTTCTACTTATTGTACAAAGACAGAATCCACCGGAGGTAGGATCAAGTCATCTCCAGAACAGTTTTTTGTATCTGAAATATTGCGAACCAAGTCACTTGACAAGATTTCATCTTCAGGAAGTTATGCAGTGTACAAGCTAAAAAAACAAGGTATAGACACAAACCATGCACTATCAGACATTTTTACAAAATATGGTCTAAGACTCAAGGCTCTAGGTCTCAAAGATGCAAACGCTACTACAGAGCAATATGTATGCGACATGACAACAGGAAGATCTACTGATTCCCTAATTACAAACAGATACACGCTTGAAAAAATTGGTCTTGTTCCAAAACCCCTTACAAAAAAAGACATGGTTGGAAACAATTTCAAGATAAAAATAGAGGACGCAGATTTTTCAAGAGTTACCAAGTTTACAGACCATGACAAGATTCTAAATTTTTTCGGATACCAAAGATTTGGAAGCAAGAGACCAGTATCACATCTCATAGGAAAAGCAATTCTACAGAAAAATTTTGATTATGCAGTAGAGACGCTGCTCTCTTTTACCTCAGAGTATGATTTGCCACATAACAACAAGATACGTGAAATGCTCAAGGACAAGTCAAACTATGCCAAAGTATTTGATCAAGTTCCCCCACAGATGGATATTGAAAAAATCGTACTTGATGAGATGATAAATCACGGTGACCCCCTCAAGGCGCTTCGTGCAATACCAATACAATTGCGGAGATTTTTTGTTGGAGCATTCCAGTCATTTGTATGCAACCAAACAATATCAAAGGCATATGAATTTGGGGAGGACATGATGCAACCCCAACAAGGAGATGTGTGTTTTGATAAAGACGACAACCTCGGAAGATATCAAAATGACCCAAATCAGAGACTAGCAGTGCCTCTAGTGGGCTACTCGTACTCAAAAAAGAATCGATTTGACAGTTTCATATCTAAAATACTTGTAGAGGAGCAGATAACTCCAAAAGAATTTTTTGTAAAAGAGATGCAAGAAGCAAGTACAGAAGGAGGATTCAGACAAGCTGTCATATCATGTAGTGACTTTGCAATAAAAGAACCATATGTAGAGTTTACACTCTCAAGAGGCTCGTATGCAACCATACTATTACGTGAGATAATCAAGCCAGCAGACCCAATAGCTGCTGGATTTTAATTCTCATACAAAAAGAATGAATCTAAAAAGAACATATTGAACAGTATTTGGTTTTTCAAATTCAAAAATACATTTCATAGAACATTCATCTAGAATTATGATACAGTAGACATTACTGACAAATTCAACTCAAGTCTTATTAGTTATTAATCAGAGCGTTCTGCATAATTGAAAAGTACATTATTACTTTTGATAGGACTTGGAGCCATACCATTATGCAGTGTAGTATGGGCAACAAATCTTGGTACACTTGGTAGTCCAGATGTAACCATATCTCCAAACTCTGGACCTCCTGGAACAAAGATAACCATCACAGTGTCTCACATCCCAGACATATCAAAAACAAGTTATCCATATTCGGATCTTTACATTTATCTTCCATTTTCACAACCCTTTGGTACCACTTTGACAAGTCATTGTGGAGGACAAGATTGTTTTCCAATTTATACACATGATGATGCACTAAACCACGATTTTGCTGATAGAACAATTACATTTTCCTTGCCTAGTACAAACAATTCAAAGCCCATCTTTCTCAATGGTTATGAAAATTCAGTATGTGATGTAGTAGTAAACGGCAAAACATTAGAGAGGTTTTCCACCCTCTGCAACACAAAAGATGAACCAACTGGTACGTACCAAATCAAGATTGGATGGATACTTGAGAGTGATTCAGAGCAAAACTATACCACAAATACGATTCCGTTCCTAGTTACGCCTGAGATATCCCCAACAGCTGCCACAGTTGCAGATAATGGCGATGCCATTTTAAAAGAATATCAAAATGGAACAATCAGTCAAGCCAAGTTTTATGCAGAACTCAAGGCACGAAGTTGGACTGATGAACAGATAAGACAAGCACTTGCAGTGATAGGAAAACTACCACATCAGATGGGCGGATCAGGTCCAGATGATAAATTACCAATATACCAAAACTTTACAGTCAATACTACAAACACCATACAAAAAAACACTACAAATCAAAATGTATCACAGCCAGAAGTTCAACCACATACCAATACTACCAAGATCAAAGAACAAACCAATGCTTTGTCACCAGTTCAACAAAATAATGTTCCAGTATCTATTCAACAAAATTCTTCAACAATCAAACCAGTGCAAAGCAATTCCACATTGCAGCCTGTTATTCAAAATGATCCTATTTGGAATGACATCATAATTGCATTATCAATTACAGCTGCTGCAATAATGGCAGGTGTTGCCATATTTGTAAAAATATACCGGAATAAAGGAAATACAAAATAAATCACAAGGCGTATAATCAGATAAAAGTAATTTTCTCATTCAGAGAATTCAAATGAGATCATTGTCTTGTCAATTCGTACATTAATTTTTTTATTGAATACTTCCTCAAATATTAATTCAAGAATAGCCTTGTGGTAAACAGACCAGTTCTTTCCCAATTCATGCTTCATGACATATCTATGAAAACCATCATCTTCATGAATATGACTTACTTGGACAGATGAGTTTATCATACGTAATTCAAACCACGATAAAAATGACTGCACATCAATTTTTCCTTTCATAAATAGTGCCATATTTTTTACCTCATCTTTGCCAACACGTGTTGCAATATCGATTATTTCCTTTTGGCTGAGTTTACCAAAAATGTGGACAAAAACTTGCTTGTTTATGATTACAAATCCAACGGTGGATTCGTACATGCCCCAATCTAGAAACTGTCGCAGTGCCTGATTTACAAGTGTGTTAGTACTCACTTGTCTATTTCCAGACTCGTTACGTAATCTTTTGATGGTATGTTCATCAAGACGAAACGTAATAGTTGCTGTTTTTTTTCCAGAACTCAACTCCTTGTAGTAAACATTGTTAGCTTTTAAGATTTGTATAGAATTACGGCATAAAACACGCTAATTTTATAAAACAATATCGCATCGGTCACCGTTGATTACTATTTTCAATTAGGTGCAATACATTTTTGAAAAGTTTTATTATTTTCTGTAAACCAATTACAGAAACATTCAGAATCTGATTTACCAGTATTGTTTACATTTACTCATGGATCAAATCTGCCCATTGTTTTCTGTCTTTGATCTGAAAGGGTTCAATTTGCTCAATGTTTTCTTTTATCAACTGCAATGCCAATTCAGCCTCATTTCTCAATTCCTCTGAAATATTCCTGGAACGGAGTTGTGCAATTCCGTGCATGGCATAATTCATCTCAACTTCCAAAAGTGTTTGATTTCCAATTTGCGTTACCAAGATATCTTTTATGCCAATTATGGAACCTTTGGTCCACTTGATATGAATACCTTCTATAGGAAAAAGAACAACTTTTTGATAGCATTTATCCGAATTACTCAATGTCACTTCTCTAGTAAACACATTTCTACCATGTGAGGTATTTCGTACTCTTGTCATTCCTTTCCAGAAATATGGATCTCTTTCAATTGCAGATATTACACTCCAGACTTTTTTAGCAGAGGAATTTATCATTATTTTAGATACAATACGAATCATACATCGACATAGTGAACTTGGGTTAAAGTCTAGTTAGTACACACTGCAATCTATGTTACTCAAATACTACAATCATAAAAATAACAATGTGCAAAAAACATTTGTTCTCATAAACTGTGATCTTGGAAAAGAACAGCAGATTGTCAAATCATTGCAGAAATTACACGAAGTCACAGAAGTACAGGCAACACATGGAGTATATGACATAGTGGCAAAAATAGAATCTAAAACAAAAGTAGAATTAAACAAAATCATACGTTCAAAAATTCTAGGCTTAAGACCAGTTACCAGCGTGCTTACACTTCAGACAGAATAAAAAGTACACATAATTTGGGTTATAATTTATCCCCAAAATTTCTCGTGTGAGCATCAACTTCATCTTGTGTAGAAGGAGACTTGTCTTCATGTTTGTGATCACTTTTGTGAATGCGTCCCTCCATTTTCTTCTGGTGTTCTTCTCTTGAATGGTGAAGTCTATCTGCTTCGTGAATAAACTCTTTTCCACATGTATCGCATTTGACAATGTCATGATGATGATCATGGCGAGCATGTTTTATCAGATCTTCATAAACTGTAAACTTTGTATCACATTGTTCACATTTGAATTTCTTTTTAAAAAAGTCCAATGTTAACGGAGAGATGCAGTGGACTATTAAGACTGTCGTATCAAGATATGACAATATATTGAAAAGCTATTAAATAATCAAAATCTCAAATTGATATCATCGTGTTTGATGACATATTTCCCAAGGTTGCCAAGGCGCCAGAGTTTCCCCAAGAGTTTGATTGGGTTAACACAAAAGATCCGCTCTCAATTGAAAAGCTCAAGGGTCATGTAATAGTATTAGATTTTTGGACATATTGTTGCATAAATTGTATGCACACATTACCCACACTTGCAGAGCTTGAAGAAAAATACAAAGACATGCCAGTTGTATTCATAGGAGTACATTCTGCAAAGTTCTTCAATGAGCAAGACAGGAAAAATATTGAACAGGCAGTAGCAAGGTACGAGATATCACATCCAGTACTTGTGGACCAGAAAATGACTGTCTGGAACAAGTTTGGAATCAACGGCTGGCCTACAATTGCCATAATTGATCCCAATGGAACCCTAGTGTACAAACAGTCAGGAGAGGGACAAAAAGAGATGATAGAAGATACCATTGATGTTCTTTTAGAAAAACATGGAAAAACTCACACACTGGCAAGAGAGCCAATCAAGATTGTAAAAACCATCAAAAAGAGCAGTGCAACATTGTCTTTTCCAGGCAAGATATCAATATCAAAAGATAAGATTGCAATATCCGACTCGAACCACAATCGAGTCATTGTCACTGATCTTTCAGGCAAGATATTGCATACCATTGGAAGTGGTAAGACAGGTATGACAGATGGTAAATTTTCTGACGCAACATTTTTCAGACCTCAGGGAGTGTCTTGGAAAGATGATCTCATCTTTGTTGCAGACACAGAAAATCACGCATTACGAAAAATAGATTTGCAAAATAATCAAGTCACTACACTTGTTGGAACAGGCAAACAAGGTCCCTGGAGATCAGCTGGAGGTAGAGGAAAAGAAATTGCAATTTCATCCCCATGGGATATTGCAGTAAAAGATAACCTGGTCTTTATTGCAATGGCAGGAAATCATCAGATATGGACATATGATATCAATACAGATCTGGCAAAACCTTTTGCAGGAAACGGTCAGGAAGATATCACAGATGGTAACAGAATGCAAGCACATCTTGCACAACCAAGTGGAATTTTCATTCATGATAACATAGTATACTTTGCAGACAGTGAAACATCATCTATTCGAGAGATAGATCTCAATACAGAATATGTCAGAACTATTGCAGGTCATGGATTATTTGTATTTGGATACAAAGATGGAAAAATTGAACAGGTATTATTCCAGCACCCACTTGGATTATGTGCAACTACAAACAAGATATTTGTTGCCGATACGTACAATTCTTCAATTAGAATGATTGATCAAGACAAGGATTCAGTTGAGACATTAATTGGAAAACAAGGTATGAGTACAACGTGTAGACTGGATGATCCAAACTGTGATACACTAGGACTATACGAGCCAAGCGATGTAAAATGGTACCAGGACAAGCTGTACATTGCAGATACCAACAATCACCTAATACGAATCTATGACCTTACGACAAATATTCTAAATACGTTAGACATACGAATGTAGAAATTTATTCAAAAAAGCTTTCTTCAACGATTTGGTGTTTTAGCGCAAATTCCTTCATTTGAGAAAATTGTATTTTTTTCTTGTGATACTGGTCCCATACAAAATCAAGTATCTCAGTACTGGATAGATGCTCTTGGTCAATTGCCGGCTTGGTTCCAAGTATTTCAGTGCAAAAGAGTTGCAAGTCGGCAAACTGAAAGTTATCAAGCAATACTCTCATTTGTTCAATTGTATCATCTTTGGGCTTTGACTTTCCAAATAATCCCATGAAGTATTATTTTAAAGGACCGCCATTTAATTCCATGGCCAATAATCAACTATCGAAAAATCCAAGTGAAAACCATGACAGAAGTTAGGAATGAATGTATCAAATGTATTGAATAAGGATTTAAGCTTGTGTTATGATTTGATATCATGGAAAAAGCATACGTTTTGATCGGTTGCGAGCTTGGTGCAGAAAATGAGATTGTTGAAAAATTGAAGAAAATAGACAAAGTAAAGGATGCAAAAGTAGTATACGGAGATTACGACATTGTAGTAGAAGCTGAAGCCGATACTGAATCTCAGATGGACAATCTGATTACAAAAAAGATTCGTCAATTAGCTGAGGGTCAGATCCACTATGACCTTGGGCGTCGTAAGCTGATTCCAAGACCTGCAGCAAAGATCAATGCAGCATCAACGGCAATCCATTAGCCGTTTACAATCCATTTCGGATTTGAATACATGAACGATAAAGTAGGCCCAACTGTGAAATTCCTTGAAGGTAGAAAAGTAGCTTAGATGCGAAAACTATAATCCAATTAGCAAGATTACAGTTTTTGTTTCAGTACAAGATGAACAGGATTGAACAAAAGGCAAAATGAGTTGATAAAAAAGGCAAAATCCTTTCGATTTCCTTCTTTAATTCATAATTTTACAGTAAAATCAAATTGGATGAATGGGGAACAGATCTATTGGAGTTTAAGAAGAACAGAAGTTCAATAGATATCGCAGTATTTGTAGGAGCAGCAGTACTAGCTCTTGTCTCGTATCTCATATTTGGACCAGATATTGACAAGCTGATAAGACAGAGTCCTTTGATTATCGACTTGATGTTTGCACCAACCTTTGGGATTGGTTTTCTATATGGCCTAAAAATGACTGACAGGGTGATGCAGCCTTCAGAATCTCTCAGTCCACTAAAACGGGCCTTCTTCAAGGCATTCTTGTTTTTATTCATCATGGGATCAATCTTTACCGCAGTCTCTTTTGCACTTCATGGAGGAGCACAACCATCACACAAGTCAATCTTTACAGACGGCTTGATTCCATGGGCAAAAGAGTTCATTCAAGCAAATGGAGGACTGACATTTTTGATAATATCAAGCATAACGATAATGGCAGCTGCAACAAAGAGAATAGTTGGAATGGATGGAATATTCAGTAAAATATTCACATTTGTAGGAACATACATCTTCTTTTCCATGCTTGCACTAACCTTTACACATTCAGACCCAACACACTCTCAAGTTTACCTATACGCATTTTACCAAGCAGGAATTGTTGGAGGAATATTCTATCAGATGAACAAGCTTACCACAAGAGCAAACATGTGGGAAGACTATAACAATGGGTTTTAGAATTTTCTGATCTTTGGCATTAACAATACCATCGTAACTGACAACACCATTACAAGCAAAGCAACATTTGAAAACTCTGGAAGATATGTTGTTCCAATTACATTGGTGTTGGTTACGCCAGTCTGATTAAATTTCAGCATTATTGTAGAGCTGTCAGATCCAGGAATTACTATAGCTGGGATTTGTTTTCCATCCTGTGTTACTGTAAGAGTTCCACCTATCAGATTGGTAGGTATCTCAATTTCAGCAATGTTTCCGTCATGTGTACTGTTACCTAGAAAGACAAGTTCCTTGTTCATTTTGTCAAATGTTACATTTTGCAAGTCATAATTTGATACTGTGGTAACATCAAAGGTGTAATTTTCTGCTTTAATCTTCCAGTCCCATTTTATTCCAGGATGATCAAGGTTTTTTGGAGATGTGACTTGAGCAAAAGCTGGTACTGACAACATACCTAGCAAAATTATACATGATAAGAAAATTTGAGATCTCAATTTTTCAGAGTAGCGAGCTTGCCACGAATCTCTTTATCTTTTGTGATTCTTGGATGTGCAATATCTGCAAGTATTATTTCATACCAAAGATACAAACCGTCTTGATGAACATAATACGAGCCAAGAAGATCCATGTTTGGAAATCTTTCCAAGACTCTGCGTTCTGCAACTCTTTGCATGCTAAGTGCAGGCTTGATTCGAAGTACACCCAAGTGTTTTGGTCTTCTTCCTGCAACTGGTCGTTTCTTGCGCATGTTACCTTTGCCTACACGCATTCTGACTACAACAATTCCTTGTTTTGCCTTGTATCCTAGTCTTCGTGCTCTTTGGATCCTGCTTGGTCTTTCTATGCGCATGAGAGCATTTTCTTTTCTCCATTGTATGGCTTTAGCCCTAAGCTCTGGAGAGTTTTCTTTCCACATCTTAATCCAGATTTGATCCTGTTGGCTAGGCATACTCGGCACTACAAATTTACCCTTTATATTCTGTTAGAAAATTAGGCAAGGTTTTGCTTGCAAAATAAATCAAATATCAAGGAAGCCTATTTATGAAATTAATTTTTCCTAGTTTTTATGAAAGGGTCAAGACAGATTTTGACACTTGCCATGATCGGAGCATTAACACTTGGTACACAGTACAGTTTTGCAGTTCCGTCCCTTGAGATATCCACAAGTAAACATGTTTACGAATATGGTGACTTGCTTTCAATCAACTTTCAGGTCTCAGAACTTACTAGTAATAACATAACCATACATATCACAGACAGCTCAAACAAGACAAGCGCACCGATTGACTTGCCAATAGACAAACTAAACAGTACAATTACTTCGCCATTTCCCTTTTACAAGACAACATTCAATCCTGGAACCTATCGCATCGATGCAGAATATTCCAATTCTACTGCAAGTGTTTCTTTTGACCTAATAGATTCTGGTAAAATTGTCATACCTACAGAATTCAAAGCACTTGTAAAAACATTGGAGCAAGGATCTCCTACTAACAAGGTATATGCAGGAATAATTCGTGAATTGATAAACAACAACATACTCAATGTTCCAAATTACAACAATTCCACGGGTCAAGTATACATCCCACAATGGTTCAAAAACAATGTCAAGTGGTGGTCAGATGATTCCATTTCAGACAGTGAATTTGGTGTGTCAATAGAATATCTCATCCAGAAAGGAATTCTCCAAGTCTAGATTTTATGACGTAATTTGTTCTGGTTAACTAGATAACGCCACGAAGAATCATGATTATTTTTTCGCCTATGACATTTGCTGCAAGTGTCTGTGCTTCTTTTGTTTGAGCACCAACATGTGGTGTACATACAACATTTGGAAGCAATGTTAATCTATTTCCAATTGCAGGTTCTTTTTCAAAGACATCAAGTGCAGCACCTGCAATCTTTCCTTCGGTGAGTGCATCATGCAATGCATCTTCATCAATGATTTCACCCCTTGATGTGTTTATGATATATGCAGTCTTTTTCATAGTAGCAAGTCTTTTGGCATTTACCAAGTGATGTGTATTCTCAGTTAGTGGTACATGAAATGAAATGTAATCAGCACTTGAAAGTAGAGTGTCAATGTCCGCTTTTATCAGCCCCACATCACGTGCAAAATCATCTGCAATTGGCATCACATCAAATCCAATGATATTCATGTTCAAACCCCTTGCAAGTTTTGCAAGTCTTTTTCCAATGTTTCCTAGACCAACTATGCCAAGATATTTTCCAGAAAGCTCACTTCCCATGAGTTCTTTTTTGAGCCATTTGCCGTTTCGTATTTCCCGGTCTGCCCGTGGTATTTCTCTTGCCATTGAAAGCATCAATCCCAAAACAAGTTCTGCAACGGCATTCATTGCACCCTCTACTGCATTGATAACTCGTATGTCCTTTGCCTTGGCTGCATCAACATCAATATTATCAAGACCTACCCCCACACGTGCAATTATTTTGCACTGGGTAGCACGGTCAATCATTTCTTTTGTTATCTTTGTTCTGCTTCGTACTATAACGATATCAAAATTAGAAATTTTTTCTTTTATTTGATCTGGCGTAATTTCTGGTTCATATGTTATTTTTAATCCATTTTTTTGTAAAATATCATTTAGAATTGGCGCCACTTGATCACAGATTAAGACAGATTGATTCATAGACATGAAAGAAGGCCGCCTGTAACAGAATATAATCATTCCCAAGATCATTTTTTTTCATACACAAATTATATGAAAAATATGGTTGTACCAGAAATGTCAGTGGCATCATCTAGTAGATATCATCATGAAGATTCACTCAAGCAGATGATAATGATCGGTACAAAATAACAAGTATAATGTAAAATTAAAAACAAAAAGAGAAAGATTTGGGGGTTTACCCGCTCATTGATTGCGCAATTGCAGCTGCTTGATCGTCAGTACATAGACAATGGACTAATTCCTTTTGTGGAATTGAATCTGGGCCTACTGGAGGTACTGCGTCAGATGGGTTTGGCATATCGCCTGCTTTGTATCCCAAGTTGAATGGGTCACCTGCAACGAATACTGTAGCCGCACCTGTAAAGATTGCTGCATAGTCGTGATTGACTGCTACATATGCACCTGGACTGTTAAAGACAACATCAATGATTGCATCCTGTGAGCCGCCGATTAACCAAGTCTGAGCTCCTTGAGCTTGGACATGATTTCCTTGTACCACACGAGCTCAGCTGTCCTCCCACCATGTGGAAGAATACTGGCATGTCTCCTTGATTGACTACAAATATTCTGTAGTGTGTATCAAGATCGACAAATAATGGATGTCCTTGATATTGTTTTAGGGATGGATCATTCCAAGGTTGCACTGGGAAGACATTCTTTGTTGGATCACCCTTTATCAGCTTGTTAATATCTGAGTTTGGAGTGTAGCCAAATGCCATTCCGTTTACAACAGTTTGTGTTGTATTATGAAGGAACATTGCTGTTTGGTCATAGCTGCCATCTGCGTTCAAGTACAATTGATTGTACTCTAAGACAAATTCTTTTGCAGCTGCTTCATAGCGTTGATGTACGACTACGACTTTACCGCCTTGGGTATCAGTCTTGTCTACTATCAATGGATTGTAACCACTCAATGGATCAACGATTGTTACTCCGTACATGCCGGACATTACATGTTGGTCCATCGATGCTAGATTGACACCTTCACAGTGATACTTGAATGCACCAGGAGTCTCAGCGATGTATGCATAAGTGCTAGATTGTCCAACCTTGACAGCTCCAAAGTTTGTTGCACTCAGTTGACCTGCGTGCATATCAATGGAATGTGGTGTGGACTCATTCGATGGTATTGTGAGTGTTACTCTGACGATATCGCCTTGTGTAACTCTTACAGTTGGTCCTGGGACTTGGCCGTTAAAGGTCAATGCGTAATATTTTCCACCGCCCATAATAGGCAAAGTAGTGCTTTGAGCTACCAACTTTACATCTACTACATGACGTCCCTGAGCAGCCAAGCTATCAACTTGATCTGCTGGTATCTGTGCAAATGCACTTGGCATTTGGAACTGGACACCGCCCATATCATCGACTGTTTTAATCGAGGTCTGTGCCGATGCACTAGGAACACTCTGACTTGATGCAGTCATCTGAGTCTGTGAATATGTGCTTGCGAACAATAATCCTGCTACTGCCACTACTGCGGCAATAGACATCATACTGTATCGTCTGTTCATCGTTTCGAATGTTTAAATCTAAATATATTAACTTATTGGGAATTTTCTTAAGAAATTCACAGAATTTTGCGATTTCAAGCCTACTCTTAATTCTAAAAAATGCGAATGCATATTAGGAAAATTAATTTTAGTTTGGGCGTGAAGTTTAGAACCGATTCTGATTCTTTGGGCAAAGTAGAGATTCCAGCAGAAGCATACTATGGTGCATTTACAGCAAGAGCAATAAAACAATATCATGTAAGTGGACAGAGATCTCATCCATATCTCATCATGGCATTTGTCATGATCAAAAGATCAGCTGCAATTGCAAACATGAAAGTAAAAGCACTTGACACCAAACGAGGAAATGCAATAATCAAGGCCTGTGATCAAGTGTTATCAGGAAAATATCTTGATCAGTTTGTTGTAGAGGCAATCAATTCTGGTGCAGGAACAGCATTTAACATGAACACAAATGAAGTGTTAGCAAATATTGCACTTGAAGTAATTGGAAAACAAAAAGGAAATTATGAAGCCCTACATCCAAATGATCATGTCAACATGTCACAGTCAAGCAATGATACATTTCCAACTGCAATGCATGTTGCAATATTATTTAATGTAAACCAAGTAATACCAGCAATTGATGAACTAGTAAAAGCATTAATCAAAAAAGCAAAAGAATTTTCAAGTTATCAAAAAATTGGAAGGACCCATCTGATGGATGCACTCCCTGTAACTCTTGGAAGTGAGTTTGCAGCATATGCAACAGCAATTGCAAAGGCCCGCGATGCAATCTTTGAATCAAAAAAAGATCTAGAACACGTAGCACTCGGAGGAACAGCAGTAGGCTCTGGTGCAAATACTCCAAAGGGATACAGATTACTTGCAATATCAGAGCTTGGTAAAATATCAAAACTTCCACTCAAGCCAGAACAAGATATGCAATTTGGACTTGAAAGTAGATTTGCAGTTGCAAGAGTTTCATCAACTCTTAGAAATCTTGCATTAGAACTTGGAAGAATATCAAATGATATCAGGTTGATGGCATCAGGACCTGTTGCAGGTTTAGCGGAGATTGGAATTCCCGCAGTCCATGCAGGATCTTCAATCATGCCAGGCAAAGTAAACCCATCACTTGCTGAATGTATGAACATGATATGTTTTGATATAATTGGAAAGGACTCTACTGTTGCACTTGCAGCACAGGCAGGGCAGTTTGAACTCAATGTAATGCTTCCAGTTATGCTAAAGTCAGTTCTTGATTCCATGGACATGTTAAGAAACTTTGTTCCAATATTTTCAAAGAATTTAATCGATGGATTGACTGCAAACAAGACAAAGCTTAGCCAGTACATAGAAAATAGTCCAGTCATAGTAACGCTTCTTACTCCAAAGATCGGATATCAGGTCTCTGCAGATTTATTCAAGGAATCCCTCAAGACAGGGAAAACAATTAGACAACTTGTAATCGCAAAGGGATTACTGACTGAAAAAGAAGTAAAGGCTTTGCTTGGATAAACAATGGCAAAGATCTGGGTAGAGGCATATGGCTGCTCTGCAAGTTTTGCAGATTCTGAAATGATATCAGGTCTAATTGTAAATGGAGGACATGCTCTTGCAGAAAATGAAAATGATTCCGATCTTAGTGTTATAGTTACTTGTTCTGTAAAAGATGTTACAGCACACAAGATGGTACATAGAATAAAAAAACTAAAATCAAAACCACTTGTGGTAGCAGGTTGCCTCCCTAAAGCAGAGCAGTCAACTGTAGAAAAGTTTAGTCCAAAAGCAAGTTTGCTTGGACCAAATTCCCTTGGAAAGACTTTGGATGTAATAAGTTCCGCATTAAACGGGATAAGAAAAGTAGAGCTTGCAGATACCGATGTCAGTAAGGTAGGACTTCCAAAGGTCAGACTCAATCCAGCAGTTGGAATCATAGAGATTGCAAGTGGCTGCATGAGCGAATGTACATTTTGTCAGACAAAGATAGCCAAAGGAGATTTGCAAAGCTACAGAGTTGGAGACATTGTAAGACAGGTACGACATGAAATTGAAGATGGTTGTGTAGAAGTATGGCTCACATCAACTGATAATGGCTGTTATGGCTTTGATATTGGTTCAAGCCTACCAGAACTTGTACAAAATGTCTCAAGTATTGAGCACGATTTCATGGTACGTGTGGGAATGATGAATCCAATGTACCTTCCACGCATCAAGGGTAATCTCTTGGAGAGTTTTGCGAATGATAAAGTCTTCAAGTTTCTCCACATTCCAGTCCAGAGCGGCAGCGACAAAGTCCTAAAAGACATGAAAAGGCTACACACGTCAAAGATATTCTATGATGTAAATTCCGCATTTAGAGAGAAATTTGACAGATTTACCATTGCTACTGATATCATTGTAGGTTTTCCTACAGAGACAGAAGAAGACTTTGTCAGAACAGTTGATTTGATAGATGAGACAAGACCAGACATTGTAAACCTCTCAAGGTATAGTGCAAGATCTGGTACCAAGGCTGCTCAGATGGAGCAGATCGATGTTGCTGAGGTAAAGCGTAGAAGTAAGATAGTCTTTGACATGGCAAAAAAGATCTCTGTGCAAAGAAATGAAGAGTGGATAGGATGGAAGGGAGAAGTTTTGTTTGATGAGGTATCAGATGGAACAACAAAGGGAAGAAATTTTGCATACAAGCAGGTAGTTACAGATGACAAGGTCAAACTAGGAAAAAAGGCCATTGTCAAGATAGAAAGTGCAGCGCCAAATGGTCTGTATGGCATCATAGTGAGCTAAATATTTTAGATCCGAGCTTAGATCAAAACTAAGCAACAAAGTTTTTTAATCAATTTTGTAAGCAAAAGGGAGTCATGGAGTTTCAAATGAAAGATCCAGTTTTAATTATAGGCTTGGGAGGCGCAGGATGCAAGCTTGCTGTTAACATCAAGGAGAAACTAGGCTATGATTGTCTCCTGATAAGCCATGATTCAAGAGATCTAAACCATGATGTCTCAAAGATTTTGATTAATACCAGTCCTATTTTGAATCCGTCTGCGTATCTCATAAGAGGAGTATCATTTAACGCAAGAGATTCTATTGAAGAGAAAATTAGAGGATACTCAACAGTAATGGTCATTGCCAACCTAGCAGGAAAATCAGGCGCCGCACTTGCACCCGTAGTATCTCAGATTAGCAAAGAATCAGGAAAGAGCACACTCTCCTTTGGAATCATGCCATTCAAGTTTGAAAAAGACAGGATATTCTTTTCCGGGGTTTCCCTTAAGAGACTAAAGACAAATTCAGATTGTACAGTAATAATAGATAATGACGCATTGCTTGAGAGCAATCCAGACCTTACTCCAGACGCATGCAATGGAATCACAAATTCTGCCTTGCTACATGTAGTATCAACTCTAAAGAATTCATCACTACCACTTGAAACCAGCATACTTTCAACTAGCAAGGATATTTCAGATGTGGAGACTTCTCTTAGAGATTCAATCAAGATGCTATACGAAGATGCACCACCAAACAGTATCAAGAGTGCACTAATGTACGTAGTAGGCGGAAATAAAGTCCCAGTTGGAATTTTGAATTCAATGGTAAATACAATTAGTGGAATTTTTGGAGATGACAGTACTAGAGTAAGCATGTCAGTTACAGCAGGAGAAAACTCCAAGGTTGTTCTGCTTACTTCAGTTGAAGGTGAAACACGCTTTGACAGATATGACCCACTTGGTTTCATACCAAAAGACAATGTACTTGATTGGGACGAGCCTGAGGCAAGTGTGAAAATTGATCTTGATTTAGATCAAATAGAATAAGATTCAGACAAAATAATCATACCATAATACAAATACAGTAAATTAAAATTTAGAATTTATTCTTTCTTTGGCTTTTTGTCGGCCTTTGATTCAGTTTTCTTTTCTTCCATCTTTGGTTTCTCTTCTGTCTTCTTTTCCTCTACTACTTTCTTTTCTTCCATCTTTGGTTTCTCTTCTGATTTCTTTTCCTCTAGTTTTGGCTTTTCTTCCATCTTTGGTTTCTCTTCTGATTTCTTTTCCTCTAGTTTTGGCTTTTCTTCTGTCTTCTTTTCCGCTACTTTCTTTTCTCCTTTCTTTGGCTTGTCGCTAGATTTCTTATCTCCTTTCTTTTTACCATCAGACTTTTTGTCTGATTTTTTCGAGGTTTCTTCTACAACCTTTTCTTCTTGGTACTTTGAGACAATAACGTTACCATCATCTTTTGTAATCTTGACACGGATTTTTCTTGGAGGATGTCTTATTCCTCGTGCCCAAACCAAGTGACTAACTTCTTCTTCAATTTTTATATTTTCTGACTTCATATGCTTTGTAGCAAATTCTCTTATCATGTTGATTGCCCTCTTTGCTCTTTGGTTATTTGGGGACAAGAGCACCTTGCCAAGGTTAATAGTGTAAATTCTTTCGATGGATTCAGTAGACATTTTATCCTACACTCACATCTGTTCTGCGCCACTGTCTCTTCTTAGGATTAGTTCTCACTCTTCGTTTTGTCCTAACAATTATCCAAGCTGGTACGGATGAATTTTGTTTTATCTTTTTCATCAACCTGTTCTTTCTTGGAGTTGACTTGCGGGCAGCCATAAAAATTTGACATTTTAGCCTCTTTTTAAATGAATCTCAGATACATAGAGGGATCTAGGAGAAAATCTTGTCATGAATTTGTTTTAGCATTCTTGCAGATGCACCCCAGATCAAGTGATTGTCAAACTTGAAAGTGTACATTTCCAGTATAGAGCGGTGCAATGGGTCCTTGTCATTTTCAATCGTTTGTAAAAGTGGAAGCAAGGGTATTTGAAGAATTGAGGCAATTTCAGAACTTGGCAAAATTTTTGGTAATGTATCCAATATTGTGATAAATGGAATTATCTTAAAGCCAGAGTTCAGGGTTGTTACTGGCCTGAGTTGTCCAATTACCATGGATTTTGAAATTTCTAGTCCCAGTTCTTCCCTTGTTTCACGTATTGCAGTTGCAAGTAAATCTCCATCTTTTTGTTCCCAAGTTCCACCAGGAAATGATATCTCGCCTGCATGATGATTCATTGTTTTAGATCGTTCGGTCATCAGTACCATAGATTCACTTTTAAAAATAATTATCATGACTGCTGCAAGCTTGCTTTTGGAATCATCTTGCGGTTCTGCCTGTATACCACTAGACAGTATCTGTTTCAGATTTACAACATTCAATGTTTCATCATTATCATAATTCATTATTGTCTTTTACCATTTCATGGTACCATATCACTAGAGAACAAAGTATTCTGCTTCAGGATGATGAACTACAATGGCTGCAGTTGACTGTTCAGGAATTATCTGGCCTGCCTCTGTAAGAGTCATGCCAGATTTTTGCGGCTCTAAAAGTGTCCATACAATATGATGCTGGGATACATCAGGGCAGCTTGGATATCCCCAACTGTAACGCAGTCCTCGTTTTTCTCCAATCTTGAGTTCTTCTCTAATTTTGTGGTTTATCCATTCAGCCATTGCTTCGGCTGTCTCTACTGCAATTCCATGCAAGTAATAGGCATCAGTATACCTGTCTTCTTTGTTCCATTTGTCTATCAAGTCAGATACCTTGGTTCCCACAGTAACTGCCTGAAATGCAACAACATCATCTTTTCCAAAATAGTCAGTAAGACAGAGATGTTTTGATTTTGAAGAACGAGGAAAATCAAATACTAGTTGTTCTCCGTTAGGATGATCTACAATCATCTTTCCGTCTTTGTTGTGACAGGCAAAGTATCCATATACTGCACTTGGCTCAAACAATTTTTCATCAAGTATCTTCTTTTTCCATTCTTGGAACAATACCTCATGCTCTTGTTCAGAGTCTTTGGCAGACTGTCCTCTAACTCCCCAAGATAATACAAACAATGATTTTTTGTTCAAATATTTCCAGACTTCGTTAAGGTCGATGTCTTTTGATTCTAATCGTATTACATGGTTTAATTGTACACCTACAGGTGGTGTTACAGGAACAATCCCACTATGGGCAAACTCTGGCACCTCAGTTTTTTCAAAAACAGGTTCTTTCCATTTCTCAATTTTGTCGTGCCAGTCTTGCACAAATTTTTGTTTTTCTGGTGAAACTAGAGTATCCATAATTTTTAATCCATCAAACATAGTCTTGCAGTAAAAGACACCAGGCGTGTAAATTCCTCCCTCTTTTGCAACACGGTTTATGTAATTTGTGTTGATTGCAGCACCTCCACAGAGAACAGAAATTTTCATGTTGTTCTTTCTTGCATGTTCCACAAAATACTGCATCTGTTTTGATGTTGATACCAACAGTGCAGAAAGTCCTATAGCATCAGCATTTACTTCTTCAATTTTTTCAATGAATTTTTGCATTGGCACCTGTTTTCCAAGATCATATACGGTATATCCATTATTTTCAAAGATAGTCTTTACAAGATTTTTTCCAATATCATGTACATCACCATATACAGTTCCAAGAACCAATTTTCCTTTGCTTGATCCCTCTTCTTTTAGCAAGTATTTTTCAAGCTCTACAACAGATGCTTTCATACATTCTGCAGACTTGAGCACAAATGGTAAGATTAGTTCGCCAGAGCCAAACTTGTCGCCAACTTCCTTCATGGCTGGCAAGAGATCCTCATTTAGTGTCACAATGGCAGCGTTGTGAGTCAAGTCCTTTGGTGCATTAATTTCAAGTCTGCCGTTTTTGTCCGTGAGACCAAATTTGGCAGTGATTTTTTCTGCAATCGCATTTACTACATCGTTTTCTATTCCATCACGGAGCCTGTTTACAATCCTAAAGTTTGCCCTCTTTCCGGCAGGCCAAGTTGGGTCCACATCGACTTTCTTAGCAGAGGCTTGGACCGTTCCTTTTGTATTTTCAAAGTATGTGATAAAATCTGCAAGTGCATTTTGGTGTTTGTTAAATATCAGATCTTCTGCAAGTTTCTTTTCCTTGTCATCAATCTCAGTGTAAGGTATGACATCCTTTGGATTGATGATAACAGTGTCTAATCCATATTTTACTGCATGATACAAAAATACGGCATTGAGAGTTTTTCTTGCACGAGGAGAAAGACCAAAACTGACGTTGCTTAGTCCAAGAGTTGTAAACGAATTTGGAAATTTTTCCTTGACAAGGCGAATACCTTCCAGTGTATTTTTCCCAGCATCTAAAAATTCAGCCTCTCCAGTGGCCAAGGTAAATGTAAGTACATCAAAAATAAAATGTTCTTCAGTCAGACCATATTTTTTTCCAGTCTCAACCAAGAGTTCTGCAGTCTCTAGTTTTTCCTGAGGAGTTTTTGCCATCCCTTTTGGCCCAATACACATTGCAACTGCAGGAACTCCGTATTTTACCATCAAAGGAGCAAGCAGATGAAACCTACTTCCATCACCCTCTAAATTTATTGAATTGATGATGGGTTTTCCAGGAATTTGCTCCAATGCAGACTCAATCACTTTGGGTTCGGTGGAATCAATTACCAATGGCGCATCAATTTCCAGGCTCAATAATTTTACAAGTTTTTTCATGAACTCAAGTTCATCTGAGCGTTCTGTTGTTGCAACACAAACATCAAGACAGTGTGCTCCATCTTCTACTTGGTCTCGTGCAAGTTTTACTAGTTCTTCAAAGTTATCGTTTAGAACGCATTCTTTTGCTTTTTTAGATCCTTGAGCGTTTAATCGCTCTCCAATTATCAGGGGAGCAGGATTTTGCGCCAGTTCAACGGCTTTTAATGCAGAACTTACTCGTGGAATCTTCAACAACATCGTTCTCTAGTACTTTTTCTAAATACCTAGCGGTTATTCTCTGCGGCCTTTTCGTCAATTACTTTACGCAGAAATGAAATGTGGTCAACATTTGTGCCACAACATCCTCCAATTATTCTCACATTTGGATACTGGTTCAAAAAGTCAGTCATCACAGTTGCCATGTCTTTTGGCTCCATCTTGTAGACTGCTCTGCCTCCTTGATTTTCTGGCATCCCAGCATTCGGTACAACAAGCAATGGTAGAGAATCTTGTTCGTTTAGCCATTGTACACTTGGAATCATCTCAACAGGACCAGTGGAACAGTTAAGCCCAAATGCATCAATTCCCATTTCAGATACCGTGGTATATGCAGCTTGGATGTTTGTGCCAAGAAGCATTTTTCCATACTTGTCTAGTGTTACATTTGCAATTATTGGAACTTTCTTGCCAATTTTTTTAAATGCAATATGACATGCCTCAATTGCAAGCTTTACCTCCAAGATATCCTGGCTTGTTTCAATTAACAAGGCATCTACTCCACCAAGAACAAGTCCCTCTACTTGGATCTCAAATGCATCTCGAATTTCATCAAGTTTTATCTGACCAAGAGATGGATCGTTTGAGCTTGGAAGAAAACCAGTCGGACCCATAGTTCCTATTACATATCGTGGTTTGTCTGTAAATTCCTGTGTTACACCAACTGCAAGTTGTGCTATTTTTTTGTTAAAGTCTAGTGTCTGGTCTCCATATCCGTATTCGTCTAACTTTAGCTTGTTTGATCCAAATGTATTAGTCTCGATACAGTCTGCTCCGGCTTGAAGGTATGAACGATGGATCTGTTTTATCCATTCAGGTCTTGTAAACGATAGTCCATCATTGAATCCATCCTTGCCATCTGGAAAATCTTCTGGTTTAGGATTTAGTTTTTGGATTTCAGTACCCATTGCACCATCAAAGAGAACAACTTTATTTTTCATCAAAATATCTAGAGGAGTTTTTTCAGCCAAGTACAATTCAGAGAGGTTATCATCAATTTAATTCTGTTTTGTTTTGATATGATATAATTCTCCTTCAAAGGTTATAATCAAGTAGTCAGGACAGTCAATTATGACCATAATTTATGAAATCAATCCTCCAAAGGTTATCCAAGATACCATACTATCACATGACCAGCTCTCAGAATCTGTTGAGAGACTAAAGGAGAGAGCTACAAAGATTGGTCAGGCAAGCGACGGAATTCATCTCACAGATTCGGTTCTTGGAATTCCCAGGGTTTCTCCAATTACAGCTGGATTTTTCATACGAAATTCTAACAACAAGATAAGAATCACTGCAAGTATACGTGTTCGCGACAGAAATCTTACCTCAATTACCCAAACCATATGTGATGCCATTTTACTGAACCTAAATGGAGTTCTTGTACTCAAGGGAGACGCTCCACCATTAGGTCCAAAAGATTCAGGACTAATTCCAAGCGATATAGTAAAACAGTTCAATGAACAGGGCTTTGGAAAAAGAATTGACATGTTTCTTTCAATCTCAAATAATCCAGATTTTGAAAAGATGCACAAAAAAATTGAGGCCCAGCCAAAGGGGTTTATCACCCAAGTCATAAGTTCCATTGATCAAGTCACAAGAATGGTTGACACGCTAAAACCACAAGGATTCAAAATAATTCCATGTGTGTTGTTGTCATCTGAAAAGAACTCAAAATCAGCTCAAATGCTAAATCTCGATTGGTCAGAATACAGCAAAGATTTGGTAGGATTTGTAAAACAAATAGACAAAATTGCAGGAAATGTACTGATTAGCTCTCCAAATGACTTTGCAGGTGCATTAGACCTCTTGCACAGACTACGATAATCAAGTAAACAAAAATTTTCATATCACAAGTAACAGACATGGAAATCAGCATCTAGATTAAAATTAAAGATCGGCCCCCAGCAGAGCGTCGTCAGATGCAATTGTTTGTCATATTTTCCATATTTGCAATAATGCTGGGTTTGGGATTCGTTTCTGCCCATTCTGCATCTGCTAACGTATGGATTCCAGATAATGAATTCAAGGGATTTTATGATGTAAATGGAACCTATACTGTAATTGGTGCAGTAAAAAATACCGAAGCCAAGGCAATAATTCCAACAGTCACAATTAATGTAAAAGACAATGACAAAATGTTATCAGAAAAATATGTTTTGTCAACTGTAAACTCTCAAAAAGATATTCCATTTAATTTCAAGATATTGCAGGTTGAAGGAAAAAATGCCACCTTGGAAAAACCTCAGGTCAATTTCATTTCTACAGATCATAATTTTACAGATATTGAGGTAATCTATGACAGGACATTACAAAAACATGTAGACGGTCATGAAACAGGTTTTATTGTAAATAATGACACTTCTACAGCTTATGGAGTAAAGGTATATGCTGCAATATATGGAAAAGATGGCAAGTTTTTAGATGTTGGAAAGAGTATTGAGACAATCGACAAGATAGACCCAGGGCAAAAGATTGCATTTTCCATGCATCCAGATCCCCAACATGCTTCAATGGTGAGTTTTTACAGTTGCTTTACAGTGGGTGCGGACCCAACAATACCAGTATCAGTCATCAAAGACGGCAAGCCATACAATTTTGTATACTTGACTTCGGGCTCTGTTACTGATACTAAATTTGATAATGCTACACACAGTGTTGTTGCAACTGTCAGGTATCCATTTCCAGATTCAGGGTTTGTGAACTTTATGTTTCCACAAGAGACAGGTGCAGAAAAATTTTCTGTGTTGTCAAACGGCAAGCCAGTAGAGTTTGTGCAAAGTAAAGACTCGGACGGATACTGGCATGTAGCATTGACACTACATCCAAGATCTACATCATATCTATCAATTTCAGGATTTGACCATTCCGATGTATCCATCACAGACAACTTTGGAAATTATATTTTAATAATAATACCAATTGCAGCAGTTGCAATAAGCATAACAATTTGGAAGAAGAAAAAAGACTAGGGTATAACTGGCAAGTTTTGTTCTTGCAGTACTTTGTTTAGTATTGTAAGATCAAATATGTTTGAAAGGTCTGGTTTTTTATCTCCCAAGAATCCCAAGTCAAATGCATCAGAGGCAGATTTTGTAACAGAAGACGTGATAGGGTCATACGTTATATCCATTTTTGAAAATGCCTCAGAGATGACATCGTTTGGAATGGTTTTACCAGTCAGTTTCTGCAATTGAGCATTAAAATCTTGAATGGCTGCATCTTTGTTATTGTTAATCCACACTGTCTCTTTTACATGGGCTTCCAATAGTTTTTGAATAACATCAGGATGACTCTGTAGATAGTCAGTTCTTGTAACAATTAGAGCAGTTGTAAACTTGCCATTTGGCCACAAGTCTCTCTCATCAAGGAATGTTTTCCCATTTGCTTGTTTGACAAGTATGGTTCCCCATGGTTCTGGCACCCATGCTCCATCAATGTCTTTTTTTAACATCATTGTAACAATGTCCGAAGTCTTGGCAGGAAGTATTGTCACATTTCCTCCATTTTCCGAAGTCTTGTATCCATTCTTTAACAGGTAAGAGCGTAATGCAACATCTTGTGTATTGCCAAGTTGTGGAGAGGCAAATTTCTTGCCTGCAAAGTCATGTGCAGTTTCAATTCCAGAATCATTTCTTATCACAAATGTAGCACCGCCACTTGATGCACCCGCAATTATTCTGATTCCTTGGCCATCACTTTTGAGATATCCATTGATTGCAGGATTGGGGCCAACATATGCAACATCAATTCTATTTGCAAACAGTGCCTCTACTTCATCAGGCCCTGCATTGAATACCTGTGATTCAATCTTGACATCTCCAAGTACGTTTTGAAAATCTCCATTACCGACTCCTATCACTGCCTGAGCGTGATTGATATTTGAGAAATATCCTATTCGCAGGACTTGACTTTTAGTTTCGGACGAAGACTGGGATTGTACCAGCAAAGGATGTGATACAAGACTGAGTACAATTACAATTCCAATTATTGCTCCTGCAATTCCAAACTTTATTCCAGCATTCATGTGATGAACCATTTTCAATACCTAAATTATCTATGATGGTCCAGGCCCCACTTGCCTCGGATTTTATCTTCTAATTTGTGTAACAAGAATCTGTCAACTAACAATCCAATTGTAAATATTGTAATCATGCTTGCAATTACCTGGCTCATATCCAAGAATTCTCTACCAACTGAAAGAATATGCCCTAGTCCTACAATTGACATTAGTATCTCAGCACCAATTACTGCATGCCAGGAAAACGACCAAGCTTGTCTCAAACCAATTATCAGTGAAGGTGTAGCTGCAGGAATTGTAACATGTCTAAATAGCGAGAACCCTGTTGCACCCATGTTTTTTGCAGCATCAAGGTAAATTGGAGGAATGTTCCTGATGCTGCTGTATGTAGATATCATGATTGAAAATACAGAACTCATTACAACTACAAACATTATACCAAATTCGTTGAATCCTATGAGTAAGATTGAGAATGGAACCCATGCAATGCTTGGAAATGCCAACAATCCCGCTGAGAAAGAATTCAGGGTTTTGCCAAAGCTCTTGAATTTTATCATCATAAACCCAACAAGTGTTCCAAGGGTAATTGATACTGCAAAAGCAGCAAGCAATCTGCCTAGTGTTACACCAACACTCAAGAACAGTGAACCATTCCACATTATTTTGGCAAATGTTTCTGCGACCATTGTTGGCGAAGGCAGAGATATCTGTGGAAATATTCCAAGAGTGAATACCAATTGCCACACACCAATGAATGCGGCAATGAATAATGAAGCATTTGCAGCATCATCAAAATTTCGTTTGTGTTTTTGTATGGTATTATTGCTCATTGAATCTCATCCTTTGTTCGTGCAATGACTTCGCTTTTTAGTTCATCAAGAATTTGATGATAGTATTTTTGAAGATTTTCATCTTCTGCAAGTCTTGGTCGTCTATAATCAATTAGTATTTCCTTTTTAATTTTAGATGGTCTGTTTTTGAATACTTCGACTTTGTTGCCAAGTATTACAGATTCAGAAATGTTATGTGTGACAAATATGATTGTCTTTTTTGTCCGCTCCCAGATCAATTGTAGTTCCACAAGCAATAGATCTCTTGTCTGAGAATCAAGTGCCGCGAAGGGTTCATCCATCAAAAGAATTTCAGGATCCATTGCAAGTGCACGTGCTATTGCAACTCTTTGTTTCATTCCTGTTGATAATTGATATATGTACGAGTCTGCAAATTTTGTAAGCTGCATCATGTCAAGATATCTTTGAGATATTTCTCTGCGTTCGTCTGTTGGAATTCCTGCCATCTTTAGTCCAAATTCTACATTGTCAATGACTTTGAGCCATGGAAAAAGCGCACCCTCTTGGAAGACCATTGTTCTATCAGGTCCAGGATCAGAGATTGGCTTGCCATTTAGTAGAATTTCTCCCGAGTCTGGTTTTTCAAGACCTGCTACAATATTCAAAAAAGTTGATTTTCCACATCCAGATGGCCCAACAATACATACGAAATCACCTTCTTCGACATTTAGATTTACACCATCTAATGCAACAATAGAATTTCCATTATGATCAAAGTGTTTTACAATATTTTTGGCTTGAAGTTTTGTCATGATACTATTCTCCCAAGTAACTTGTGACCCGAACTGGGAATGATCATCATATAACGTCGTTATAATATTTATCTTAAATAGTGATCGAATTTTAGCTTGGACTAACTTGCTTTATCTCACAAATTAGAAAACCAATTTTATTATTTTTTTAAAATAAAAACTAGATCTATACTATGATCATAAAAGATAAATGCTAAATTCTGATCACAGAAAACCTCAATGATGAAAGGAAAAGCAGTTCTAGCTTTCTCTGGTGGACTTGATACTTCGGTTGTAATAAAATATCTTCAAGAAAAACACAAGCTTGACGTCATAACAGTCACAGTTGACGTAGGCCAAGAGGACAACCTGAAAAAGATTTCAGCCAAGGCAAAAAGCCTTGGAGTTTTAAAGCATTACAATATTGATGCGCGACAAGAGTTTGTCGACAGTTTCATTTTTCCAGCAATCAAAGCAAACGCGCTATATCAAAAAAAATATTGTCTTGCAACTGCTCTTGCACGTCCATTGATTGCACAAAAAGTAGTTGAAGTGGCAGTAAAAGAAAATGCATCAGCACTTGCACATGGGTGCACAGGAAAAGGAAACGATCAAGTACGATTTGATGTTACATATCATTCAAACTCTAATCTTCCAATCATTGCACCAATACGTGATCTCAATCTTACCCGAGATGTAGAATTGAAATATGCACAAAAACACAACATCCCAATTGATGCTACTGCAAAAAAATTCAGTATTGATCAAAACTTGTGGGGAAGAGCAATAGAAGGTGGAAACATGGAAGATGCATTCTCAGAGCCTCCAGATGATGCATTCATCTGGGTCAAGACAAAAAACTTGCCAGAAAAACCACAGTATCTTGAAATAAAATTTGAAAATGGCATACCAGTTTCAGCAGACGGAAAACGTATGAAATCAATTGAATTAATCAAGTACATCAACAAAAAAGCAGGCGCAAACGGAATTGGAATTGTAGATCATATTGAAGACAGAGTTGTAGGCATAAAATCAAGAGAAGTCTATGAGACACCTGGAGCCACATGCATCATTGAGGCACACACTGATCTTGAAAAAATGGTTTTGACAAAACACGAGTTGAGGTTCAAGACAATGGTGGATACAGAATGGTCATGGCTTGCATATTCTGGACTCTGGCAAGATCCACTAAAATCAGATTTAGATATGTTTATCAATGCTACACAGAAGAGGGTTAACGGAACTGTCAAGCTCAAAATGTTCAAAGGAAGTCTTAGAGTTGTTGGAAGAAAATCAGAATATTCATTGTACAGCCATGATCTGGCAACATATGGAGCAGGTTCAACTTTTGATCAGACTCTTGGAAAAGGATTCGTTGAGTTATGGGGACTTCAATCAACAGAAGCTAATAAATTACTAAAAAAGAGGTGAATGATCAAAAATGAATTGTCCAGAATGTGATGCAATAATAAAAATTCCAGATGACGCAAGTGTTGGAGAGATAGTCTCATGTCCTGATTGTGGGGCAGATTTTGAGATTGCTTCCAAGAATGGCGCCGTATGTGAATTAAAGCATGCTGAGAAAGTTGGCGAAGATTGGGGAGAGTAAATGCCCAAAGTTCGAATCGTGTTCGATAGAGTCAGACTAGAAGAGAAGATGCTCGAGCAAAAAGCAATCGAGCTTGGACACGATACGAAGATGATCGACGCTAAAACCACTCAATTTACCACTGAAAGTAAAAAAGACAACTATGATTTCGGAGATGTTGTTTTAGAAAGATGTGTCAGTTACTTTCGTGGTCTTCATTTTACAGCAGCCCTTGAATTTTTAGATATTCCAGTAATTAACAGAACAGAAGTTGCAAACAATTGTGGAAACAAGATGTTGACTTCATTATTGTTGAAAAAGCATAACGTACCTACTCCAAAAACATACTTTACATTTTCATCGGAATCTGCAATAGAGACGCTAGAAAAAGACGGCTATCCCCTAGTGATAAAGCCAATCATAGGAAGTTGGGGAAGAGGCATAGTACCACTAAGAAACAGAGAGACAGCAGATGCAATAATTGAGGTCAGAGAACTAAATGACGGGCCACTTGACAGGATTTACTATCTACAAGAAGTTGTGGAACGTCCTCCACGAGACATACGGGCTATATCAGTAGGAGACCAGTTGATCGCAGCAATGTACAGAACATCCACAGGCGGTTTTAAGACAAACATTGCACTTGGTGCAGAACCAATTGCATGTGAAATTACAAAGGAGTTGGAAGACATTTGCATGAAGGCATCAAAGGCAGTAGGAGGCGGAATCTTGGGAATTGACGTCATGGAAGACGAAAAACGCGGATTTGTGGTGCACGAAGTAAACAATACAGTAGAATTCAAGGGACTTGCAAAAGTTGCTAAAAGAGACATACCAAAAGAAATGATCGACTATGCAGTAAGTTATGCCAAGCGATAAATTCTAAAAGTTGGAAAAAATTTTAGAGTTTAAATTATACTATATTATGGTAGGAGAGTATCGATGAAAGTAGGTGTAGTAGGAGCATCAGGGTATGTTGGTGGAGAAATTCTCAGACTACTAGTAAGTCATCCACACGCAGAAATTTCCATGGTAACTTCAAGACAATATGTTGGAGAATACATTTCCAGAATCCATCCAAGCTTGAAGGGATTTACAGACTTGACATTTTCAGAACTTGATTATGATAAATTAACAGACAAGTGTGATCTTGTATTTACCGCAGTACCACATGGAACTGCAGTGGATATTGTAAAAGCACTTTACGACAGAGGAATGAAAGTAATTGATCTTAGTGCAGATTATAGATTGCACAATCCTGCAGATTATGACAAGTGGTATGGTTGGCAACATCCACATCCAGAATTGCTAGAAAAATCAGTCTTTGGAGTTCCAGAACTTCATAGAGAAGAGATAAAAAAATCACAGATAGTATCATGTCCTGGATGCATGGCAGTAACATCAATTCTTGGATTATACCCATTGATAAAAAAGAACATAATTGATACAGAGCACATCATAGTTGATTCAAAGATTGGTTCATCTGGTGCAGGTGCAGGAACCCTCTCAGGTACTCATCATGCAATGAGGTCAGGTGTAATCAGACCATACAAACCAGCAAAGCACCGACATACCGGAGAGATAGAGCAAGAGCTGAAGTCAAGCAGCAGGAACCAAGATCAAGGTATCAATGAGTCCACATGCAGTAGATATTGTAAGAGGAATTCTTTGTACAAATCATGTCTTTCTCAAACAACCAGTAACTGAGATGGAGTTGTGGAAGATGTATCGTGAACAATACCAGAATGAAAAATTCATCAGACTAATTCGTGACAAGAAAGGATTTTACAAATTCCCAGATCCAAAATTTGTTGTAGGTTCAAACTTTTGTGATGTAGGATTTGACATTGATGAAGACAATAACAGAATTGTAGTTCTCTCAGCATCAGACAACCTCATGAAAGGTGCAGCAGGCTCTGCCATCCAAAACATGAATGTCATGGCAGGATTCAATGAGACGGAAGGAATCGCGTCCACTCCGCTAACTCCTGTGTAAAAAATGATTACAATAAAAATAGGAGGAAGTGTTGTAGATGGTCTTCATCCTACTACAATATCAGACATAAAAAAAGTCTCAGAGAAAGAGAAACTCATTTTGGTACATGGTGGAGGAAAAGAAGTAACAAGAATTTCTGAAGCATTAGGAAAAGAACAAAAATTTATTGTATCCCCAGGAGGAGTTAAGAGCAGATTTACCGACAAGGAAACTGCAGAGATATTTACAATGGTCATGTCAGGAAAAATAAATAAGATGATAGTAGGCATGCTCCAAAAACATGGAATCAATGCAGTTGGTCTATCAGGAGTAGATGGCAAGATAATTCAAGCAGAGCGAAAAAAGAAACTAATTGTCATGAACGAAAAGGGTCGTAAGATGGTAATAGATGGCGGTTATACTGGAAAGATAAAAGATATCAATACAGGATTGATCAAGTCCATTTTAGACCAAGGATATGTTCCAGTGATATCACCTATTGCAATCAGCGAAGAATGTGACTTTCTCAACGTTGATGGAGACAGAGCTGCCGCATACGTAGCAGGCAAGATGCAGTCTGACAAGATATTATTTCTCACAAATGTAGACGGTTTACTCATGGAAGAAAAACTAGTCCAAAAATTATCTCTAGCAGAGGCAAAAGCGATTTTACCAAAGATTGGATTTGGCATGGAAAAGAAGATTCTTGCTGCAACAGAAGCACTAGAAATGGGCGTCAAGGAGGCACTAGTAGCAAACGGTAAAAAGGAAAACCCAATATCTGCGGCAATTTCTCATGACAATTGTACGGTGATATCAAAATGACAGAAGACCAATTCATGGGAAATATCTATCAGAGATTTCCTGTAACAATAGAGCGCGGACTAGGAGCTCGTGTATGGGATACAAGCGGAAAAGAATACATCGACTGTATGGGAGGCTATGGTGTTGCGTTAGTAGGACACTGTAATCCTAGAGTAGTAAAGGAAATAAAAAATCAACTTGATAAGATAATCACAGTACACAGTTCACTTTACAACAAGACACGAGAAGAATTTCTTGAAAAACTGATTAAAATTTCTCCAAAGAGCCTAAGCCAGGTCTACCTAAACAACAGTGGAACAGAAGCAGTAGAAGCTGCAATAAAGTTTGCACGCAAGTTTACAGGAAAGAAAAAAATGGTCGCAATGAACGGTTCTTACCACGGAAAATCACTTGGTGCATTATCAGTTACATTCAATCAAAAGTATCGCAAGGCGTTTGAGCCACTTGTAGATTCTGTAAGTTTTTCATCATTTGGCGATATCGAAGCATTACGAAATACAGTAGATTCTGATACAGCAATGGTAATCATGGAACCAATCCAGGGAGAGAGTGGAATCAATGTTGCACCAGATGGATTTTTACAACAAGTCAGAAAATTATGTGATGAAAAGGGAGTCATTCTAGTATTTGATGAGATCCAGTCAGGCCTTGGAAGAACTGGAAAGATGTGGGCAAGTGAACACTGGGATACAGTACCAGACATCATGTGTCTTGCAAAAGGTATTGCAGGAGGTGTACCAATGGGTGCAACTCTAGTCAGACCAGACATCTTGGCCTCAATTAACAAGGGAGAACAATCCTCAACGTTTGGCGGTAACCCGTTGTCATGTGCAGCAGGAATTGGAGCAATAGACGCACTTGTAGAAGACAAGCTAGTTGAGAATGCAGAAAAGAACGGAAAAATATTCAGGGAAGGATTAGAGAGACTAAAAGAAAAACACAAGATAATCAGAGAGATAAGAGGTAAGGGTCTGATGATTGGTGTTGAGATGAAGTTTGAAGTAAAGGACATATTATTTGATGGAATTGCAAACAATCTACTCTTACTTTATTCTGGCAAGAACATACTACGATTATTGCCACCGCTAGTCATATCAGAGTCTGACATAAACAAAGCTTTAGAAACTCTAGATGTGATACTAACAAAAGAGGAGCAGCGAAGAAGTGTCTAGAGATAAAACAGACGAGACAATAATTGAAATATTAAAAAAAGACTCAAGACAGTCATTTGTAGAAATTGGTGAAAAACTTGGACTGTCAGAGTCAGCAGTAAGACGAAGAGTGAAAAATCTTACAGATGGAGGAACAATTAAAAAATTTACAATTGAAACAGGAGATGCAAACTCTACTAGTGCCATAATTTTGATCTCAGTAGATTCATCAACCGATACATCAAAAGTATCTGCAAAACTTTCTAAACTACGGGGAGTTCATACAGTATTTGAAATAACAGGTCAATACGACATTGCCACAATAATCAAGGCACCCACAATTACAGACATCAATGTATGCATCGATGAATTGCGAAAGGTTCCAGGTGTGTTTGACACAAATACAGTCATAATATTACGTACTGTCACATAAAACGAATATCGTTATAGAATTCCGAAAACCGCCTAAAATCGTATTGAAAACAACAAAACTAGACGATTTCTGTACGAATATGTTTATATTTGTAAAACTCAAATAAAAAAACAAGAAATGGACGACGCAAACTATCATGCATATGAATATAATAAAATGGGTGTCAAACCAAAGAAAATTAGAATACTTGACAGTACACTAAGAGAAGGAGAACAACATCCTGGTGTTACTTTTTCAAACAAGCAAAGAATCCAGATTGCATGGATGCTTGATTATTTTGGAGTAGACCAAATTGAGATATCACCTGTAGTATCACCTGATCACAAGGAAGCAACAAAGACAATCATCAAACAAGGACTAAAGGCAGACATTGTTGCACACGTTAGAGCATTAAAAGAAGATGTCGATGTTGCAATAGATTGTGATGCAACATGGATGGCAACTTATCTCGGTATTTCTGAAATTCACATGAAAGACAAACTAAGAATAACAAGAGAAGAAGCATTACGAAGATCAGTTGAAACAGTAGAATATGCCAAATCACATGGTCTGAAGATGAGATTTACAGTTGAGGACGGTAGCAGAGCAGACCCAGAATTTCTAATGCAAGTCTGTAAGGCAATATCTGATGCAGGTGTTGACAGGATTAGTTTGCCAGATACAGTTGGAATAATGAGACCAAACGGAATGTATAATTTTGTAAAATCAATTCGTGATGAAATAAAAACACCACTTGATGTACACTGCCACAATGACATTGGACTTGCTCTTGCAAATGCGTTAGCAGGATGTGATGGTGGTGCAGACCAAATTCATACAACAATTGATGGCATAGGAGAAAGAACTGGAATACCTGCACTTGCAGAAACAGCAGTTGCGTTGACATATCTATACAATTCTCCAAATAATTTCAGACTTGACATGCTCATGGACCTATCAAGGTTAATTGAACAATATACCAAAATCATACCCTATGATTCAAAGCCAATTGTAGGACCTACTGCTTACAAACACAAGGCTGGAACACACCTAGCAGCCATTTTGCGAAACCCTGCCGCATACGAGCCAATTGAACCAAAGATAGTAGGAAACAGAAGAAGAATCGTATTTGGAGAACTTGCAGGAAAGAACGGTGCCGCATACTTGATGTCATTATTGGGCCTTGAACAAAATGAAGACCATGCAAAGGCAGTAGCAGCTGGCCTGAAGAATCTAAGGATGGGAGACTTGCTTGAAATACCACTTGATGACAGACTTGAACAAAAGATAATTAATGACACAGAAGTGAAGGTAAAAACAGGAAAATAATATGAAATGCTTAGAATGTGATGCAAACATCAACTCTCCACAAGACTCGATGGAAGGAGAAATAGTAACCTGTCCTGATTGCGGCGCAAGTTTTGAACTTGTTAAAGGATCCTCCGGCTTTGATCTAAAACCAGCACAATCTGTTGGTGAGGACTGGGGCCAGTGAGCTCAGGTTTATCGATTCTCTACGATACCATCAGGTGGGAAGAAAAAGCGCTCTTTGATGCTGCCAAAGAAAAAGGCATCGATACAAAGATGGTAGACTGTAAGAATTTATCCATTAATTTAGATAAAAGTCAGGAAGATTATGGCACCGTAATACAAAGATGTGTAAGTTACTACCGTAGTCTTCACTCTACTGCAGCATTAGAAGGAAAAGGAGTCAATGTTATCAATTCCTTGAACACCAGCATCTTTGCAGGAAATAAATTATTTACTCATATGCTTTTACTGAAAAAAGGAATACCAACTCCATTTAGCGCAGTTGCATTTTCACAAGAATCCGCACTCGAACTTCTTGACAAAAAGGGATATCCAATGGTGATAAAACCAACGGTAGGAAGTTGGGGAAGAATGATTGCCATGTTAAAAGACAAGGAATCAGCAGAGGCAATAATAGAAAGCAGAGAGAGTATGTACCCAATTTACCAAGTATACTATTTGGAAGAATTTGTTAACAGACCTCCACGGGATATCAGAGCAATTGTAATAGGAGACAAAGTTGTTGCTGCAATTTATCGCTATTCAGGAGAAGACCAATGGAAGACAAACATGGCACTAGGCGGCAGGGCAGAGGAACTCAAAGTCACAAAAGAACTAGAAGATATTTGCATCAAGGCAAAAGAGGCAGTCCAGGGACAAATTGTAGGAGTAGATCTAATGGAAAGTAAGGAAAATGGTCTTGTGGTACACGAGGTAAACAATACAACGGAATACAAAAATACTGTCAGAGTTACTGGCGTAAATATACCAGCAATGATGATTGATTACGCAGTAAACCTAGGAAAATAAGAATTGGACTCCTCAGTAACTAGTACACCAAGGTATTCAGTAAAAGTGCTAGAGAAGGCTCTAAGGCTTTACACACCATCTCTTTCAGAAAAACCACTTGCAGAATTTCTAGCAGACAAGTGTGATGATTTCGGATTTGAAGATATACACATAGACGATGTTGGAAATCTTATCGCTACAAAGGGTTCCGGATATCCAAGAATAATGTTGTGTGGACACATGGATACAGTTCCAGGAAAGATAAAGGTAAGAAACGAGAACGGATTCATTTATGGAAGAGGTGCATCGGATGCCAAGGCGCCTTTGATTTCAATGCTTCTTGCAGCAGCATCAGTACAAGGTAACAACAATGGAACAATAACGTTTGCAGCAGTTGTAGATGAAGAAGGAAATGCCACTGGAATCAAGAGCCTGGTAAAACAAAAGCCAGAGATTGATTATGCAATATTTGGAGAGCCAAGTGGAATTAAAAATATTACAATTGCATACAAGGGAAGAATTGCAATAAACCTTAGAGTAAATGTAGGCGACAGTGCACATGCAAGTGCACCATGGCTTGCAAAGAATGCAATTGAAGAATCATACGTATTTACTAATGCACTAAAAAAATCACTAGAGCAAAATCAAGACGGCATAGCAAAAAGCATGATGCTCACATCATCTTTGACTGAAATCAAGGGTGGTACCAGTCACAACGTAACGCCACTAGAGTGCGATGCAATAATGGACATTAGAATTCCAGTAAACATGAATTGTAAAATGGTTGGAGAGAGAATTGCGACAACAGTTGAAGAGATTGCAAAAAAACAAGGAGTCAATGCATTTTATTCTGTAATAGATGAAACTGAACCTTTTGAGGCACCACATAGTTCCCCACTTGTAAGGGCATTAACATTAGGAATAATGGATGTAGAAAAAGCAAGACCACAATTAATTCGAAAGACAGGTACAGGAGACATGAACATAATAGGAAACTCGCTAAACATTCCAGTTGTCACATATGGACCAGGTGACCCACATGCATCACATACAATTGATGAAAGAGTATCAACTGATGAATTTCTAAGAAGCATTGAGGTTTTCAAGAGAATGTTGTCTCATTTGAGAAGATTACATGAATTCAAAAATCCATCAGTCAAGTCCTAAAACGAAGCTCAAAATATAGAGTAGTCAGAGTTTTTTACAATGTTATGGTTTGTAGGTCTTGGCATTTCAGGGCTTGATGGTACAAGTATGAATGCCATTCAAGTTTTAAAAAAGGCAGACATGACATTTTTTGAAAATTTCACTAGCCCCATTGGAAAAACCGAATTAGCCAAGATAAAAAAACTGGTCAAAGGTAAACTGACTATTGCACCAAGGTGGATGGTCGAAGATGGTAAGGCAATCTTGGCACTTGCCAAAAAGAAAAATGTCGTACTTCTTGCCTATGGGGATCCATATGTGGCAACAACCCACCTAGAATTACGTACAAGGGCAGAGAAGGACAAGATTAAAACAAATACAATTCACGGTGCATCAGCAATCACATCTTTGATTGGAGAATGCGGTTTACACCATTACAAAATTGGAAGACCTGTGACAATCATGAGAGAGATACTATCGTTGAATACAGTATACTATACAATTTATGAGAACATGGTAAAGGGGAGCCATAGTTTACTGATATTAGAATTTGACAAAAGTTCGAATTTCTTCATGGAGCCAAAAGACGCGCTAGTCAATTTGCTTGAAACAGAAAACGGTCAAAAACGAAATGTCATAGACCAATCTACGTTTGCAATAGTTGCATCAAGGATTGGTGCAAAGAATCAAAAAATAATTTCAGGCAAAATATCAACACTTGTCAAGACAGACTTTGGCAAGCCACCACACACAATCATCATTCCAGGAAGATTGCACTTTACAGAAAGTGATGCAATCAAGATATTTTCTCAATGTCTTGACGAACCATTTGACAATTCATCAAAGATTCAGAAAATATCAGACCAGATGCTTTCAAAGTATATCCCAAAGGCAAGAAAGGCATTAGAGGAAGTCGTAAAAATATTCAAAAACGATTCAAGTCTTGGTCCAGTGATAGAAAATGCACAATTGTATATTGATGATGCAGAAAAGTTCCAAAAGGATGGACAGGAAGAACTTGCAGTACTTAGTATCGGATATGCAGAAGGTCTCATGGATGCATTACGCCTCTCAAGAGGAATCGATCCATGGACACAGAGTTTATAGATAAATCAAATTGTAATAGTTTCGCTCTAGTGAAAAGATTTGGATGTATTTGATAAAGAGATAATTACTGCATTTTTTGTGGCGTCACTTTCAGGCGACACCGCTACTGATATCATACGAAAAAAACTTGCTCTCAGTCCAGAATACATCCAAGAAAGAATAGAAGATCTTGTAAAAAATGGGTTTATTGAAAATGATAAAAAAACCCTTACTGAACTTGGAAGAAACTCGATACGAATTGTACTGGCAGGAGGAGTTTTTGATATCATTCATCCAGGACATATTCATACACTAAGGGCAGCAAAGGCCCTTGGTAATGTGCTAGTGGTAGTAATTGCAACTGACAAGACTGCACAAAAAATGAAGAATCGAATTCCACTTCACAACATGGAACTTCGCAAGGACTTGGTAAGATCACTTTCAATGGTAGATTATGCCATAGTTGGATACGAGGGAGACATATTCAAGTCAGTTGAGATTATCAGGCCAAACATCATTGCACTAGGCTATGATCAAATACACCAAGAGAAGTTCATAATAGATGGATGCAAAAAGATTGGAATTGATGTATCAATTGCAAGACTTCAATCCCCAATACCAGACATCAAGAGTTCAAAGATAGAAAATGACTATGGCAAGTCAATTTACGGAATTTAATGAGTAGGTTTTACACTTATTGGAACACGTATTGTAACTTTTGAACCAGTTGAAAGTTTTGTTACCTTTTTGATGTTCTCCTCTGAGATCAGCTCAATTATGGAATCATCGTGATGAGTGCGTTCAAGCAAAATCAGTGCTGCATTGATGCCATTTATTTTTGCAGGATAACATTTTACCCATCCATATGTCCTCTTGCCGTCTGAGAAACCATTAACCATTATTGCAGGATATGCATCAAGTGATCGCTTGGCCTCAATTGATTCCTTGTCCTTTAGTTTTACATTCAATGTCCCAGGAAATGGAACATAGCCAAGTTTTGTCTTGAATTGTTTTGTGTATCCCTTCATTGACATGTAATATGCCCCCTCGCCCATTCCAGAGATTATGGTTCCCTTGAATTCCAAATGTGCAGGAATTGACTCTAGGCTTGATTTTAGAACAGAGGATATCTTTATCATTTCAGAGTGACCTTTTGTTGTTATTCTCACAGAAACTTTTTGTCCGTTTCGGAGTCTTTCCACATATCCATTTGCTTCCAATTCCATGAGATGTTTTGATGCGGCCTGTTGTGATTTGTTGATGCTTTTTCCAAGAGAAGATGTAGTTATTGGGACAAAATTATAGCGTGCGCCTTTGGTAAAAAGTTCTGCAAGTGTGAGAATATGTTGAATCTTTAGTTCTGGCATTAATTTTATGCAACACCAAGCTCTGTAAATGTTTTGAGTATCAATCCATCAGTGGACTTTAGATTAGCCATTCTGTGACCAATCAAATACCCAATTCCAGCTTGTTTTGCAGAGTCTACTAGTCTTTGTGTTATGATTCCATCAAGTATCAAATATTTGATACCGGATCCTGGAGCAAGTTTTCCGACAACCTCACTTACTGGCACCTTGAAGAGTGTGTTGGTACCATCATCAAGAGCTATTGCTTCCAATGATTCATTGAGTTGTGAGTATATCTTCTTTACAAGATTAGCAATTGGTTCATCCTTGGTATCCTTGAGTACTGGCTTTGCAGTCTCTTTTTTCATGTCTTCCGCAGTGTCTTTTAGAATATCAGCAATCTGTAGAGGAGTCAGTTCTTCAACTTCAACACCATCTGGTGCTCTGTGTACTACATCTACAGTAACAAGAGACTTTAGCTCTTTTAGTATGAATCCGCCTGCTCTATCACCGTCAAGGAATGCAACTACTTTGGATTTTGAATCGCATAATGATTTGATAGATTCATCAATTCTTGCGCCTTCAATTGCAAGTGCATTATCAAAACCTGCTCGTAATAGATTTATCACATCTGCTCTACCTTCAACTAGAATTATCCATGGAGAGTCAAATACTCCTGAACCACATGCGAGTTTCTCTTTTCCAAATGCTGCAAGTTTTCCAGCAGAACCAATATCTGATACGTCTTTTAGCATCTCTTCACCTTCACTGATTGTTTTTGTAGACCACTTTTGGACGATATCCTTTGCTCTGTCTACAATCTCCTTTTTCTTGGCAGTGCGTACATCATCAATTGCATCTAGTTTGAATTTGGCTTGAAATGGACCTACTTTATCGATACTTTCTATGGCAGCTGCGATAAGAGCAGCTGTGTTGATATCAGTACTCATAGGAATTAGAGCATCGCCTTTTGTTTGAGTAGACGAGGCCGTGGTATTGACTTCTATTCGTCCTACCTTCGACACCTTCTGGAGTTCATTCAGGTTCATTTCTGGGCCAAGCAGACCTTCTGTCTGGCCGAAAATCGCACCTATGATATCTGCTTTTTCAACGAGTCCATCGACGTCGAAGCTGAGCTTAACGTGATACTTGACAATTCCTGTATATGGCAAATCATTATCCTCTTAATTGTTGATCAATCATTTTTCCTAATAGTATGATATAAGTGCTTATTCTGGATTCCTTCGCACTAGCCCTCAAAGGCATACATCGATAGATCTTCCACATTTCTTATCTTGCCTTTTGTGATAATGGTAAGCTGTTTTCTATATGATAGATCAATTGTCATCCTATGTTGAAGCTGAGATATTATCCTCTTTGTAAAATAACGTCCCTTTGGATCAGAATCTAATAACAGTATGAGCTTTTTGTACTTGGGCATACTGTCGGCAAATTTTATGAGACCTTTGAAGCTGTGAAATTGACATATCTTTCCAGAAAATCCCAATTTTTTGAGGGCTTCCTCGTCACGTTTTCCTTCTACAACAATTATGCTGTGATATGCAGAGTTGAGCGATTTTACAAAACCTTGTATTTTGTAAATTTCGTCTAATTCAAAATTCACAAACTTATTTACAAGCTACACTATTAAGCAATTTTCAGACCCCATGTCAGAATTTCTCATAATCCAAAATACAAAGATAGAAGGTATTGGAACCTTAGGAGACCTACTCAAGGATGATGGTTTTAGTACAAAGACAATCCTTGCAAAAAATGAAAAGATTCCAGAGACTGCATATGATGGAATGATAGTTCTTGGTGCACCTGAGAGTGCAAATGACAATCTTCCATATCTAAAACATGAGATGGAATTGATTCGCAATGCTGTAAAAAGAGAGGTTCCAGTTTTAGGCATATGTCTTGGGTCACAGCTTATTGCTAAAGCATTTGATGCCAGAGTATACCGCGGACCAAGAAAAGAAATAGGATTCTATGAGGATATTGAGTTTGATAATATTTCCCAGTCAAAACTCTTCGACGGAATAAAGAGCCCATCTCTTGTTTTTCACTGGCATGGTGATACCTTTGATCTACCAAAGAATGCAGTCAGACTAGCACATTCAAAGGATTATCAAAATCAAGCAATAAAGATAGAAAGTGCAGTCGGAATACAATTTCATCTTGAGGTAGACGAGTCAACCATAAGACTATGGCTAGAAAAGTCAAAGGAGGAACTAAGCAATACAACTTACATCCATCCAGACATGATTGAAGAACAGATACCACAAAAGATTGGAATTGTCAGAGAAAATCTAAGAGTATTTTATAAAAACTTCAAGTCAGAGTTTAATCTTTAACCCTACTTCTTTTCCTTTGAGTTCAGCTTGACTGCAGCACGGATTATCTCCTTGAAGGCAGATTCATTGATCTTGTCGCCTTCATGCAGATCGATTGCGCGCCTTGTGTTCCCATCTAGGCTGGAATTGAAGATGCCTTTTGGGTCATTGATGGAAGCACCCTTCAGAAAAGTGAGCTTTACGAGAGTCTTGTAGGACTCGCCTGTGCAGACTATTCCACAGTCAGACCAGACTGGAACCCCTCGCCACTTCCATTCTTCAGTTATCGTAGGGTCAGCCTCCTTGATCAGCTTGCGGACGTGAGCAAGCATCTCCCCGCGCCAGTCATCTAGCTCTGCGATTCTCTCGGTGATGAGCTGAGAAGGCGATTTGTTTTGAGTAATGTCTGGTTTCTTCATTCTTCTAAACCATTAAAGTTTGACTGACTCGGTTTAAGATATTGTTTCCCACATTTTGACAAAAGTTTAATGCAGTTTTAAACTCTCTTAAACTTTCCAATCTTTATCCTATAAAAGACAATTAATGATGTAATACCTATCAATAAAACCGGGATTGCAAATGGAAATTCGGGTACATTTTGCTGAGAAATTTGTGTTGATGTTAAATTCCAATTTTGTACATATGAAATGAATTTTCCTGACGGATTCAATCTTTCTATCCTGTTATTGTCAGAATCTGCAATTAGAATATTTCCAGAATTGTCTACTGCAACATTTCCCGGATGGTTAAACTGTCCCAGCCCTGAACCGAATGAACCAAATTCGTATTCAAAGTTTCCCTGCGGATCAAACTTCTGTATTCTAGCTTGGTTATATCCCGCTACATAGATTTCACCATTTTTATCTAAAGATATTCCCTCTGCATCAGGTGCATTATTACCAGAAAGAGTACGTTTAAGCGGAATTGCTTTCACATAGTTACCATTTTCATCAAATACCTGTACTCCTTGATAGACACTTGTGATGTACAAATATCCAGAATCATTTACAGTTATTCTTTCAATTCCATCAAATTCACCGTTGTCTTGCCCCCTTGTGCCAAACTCTAGTACGAAATTCCCTGACGAATCAAACTTTTCTATTCTCGCATTCCCAACATCTGCAACATAGACAAAACCTGATTTATCCACTGCTATACTATACGGTCCATGAAATTGTGCATCATCAGAACCAAATGAACCAAACTTGAAAAGAAACTTGCCACTAGAATCAAATTTTTGTATCCTATCATTTGCAGTATCAGCAACGTATATGTTGCCTGCATTATCTATCGCCACACCTCGTGGATCCATGAATTGTCCATAGTTTTTTCCAGAGATACCAAATTGCATCACATAATTTCCGTTAGGATCAAACTTTACTATTCTGTCATTTCCCGAATCTGCCACATAGATATTGCCTAAATTATCAGTTGCTACATCAAATGGAAAATTAAGGTATGTTCTAGCTTGTTTTTCCTGCGGAGTTGGTTGTGGACCACACATACCCGGTCCTCCACTACATACAGGATCTGCCAACACATGATTTATTTGAATGATAAGTACAAACATTATTGTAATAAGGACAAGATTCTTCCAACTTTCTACTGCAAGATACAAACTCTTCAAAATCCATCATTCTTCACCATTCAAACTTTAAAAAACTGTCGTGGATTTTCTCCGTAACACTTCTCCATAGAAAGCAAACTTCCAGCATTTTCCCACATTGTGACAAAAGTTTAATATAAAACACTTAGACCTTGGAATTTCGTCATGATACATAAAAACACACAGATCTCATCATTGCGATCTGCAGATAAAGAGGAGAGATCCTTTTGAATCCAGTAACAAAGATTTTTGAAGAAACATTTGCAACAGATCATAAGGTAATCACCGAAGATCTATCAAAATCAGTATTGAAAAAATATGGAATTAAAGTTCCAGGCTATGCACTTGTAACCAATGCAAAAGATGCCGTAAAAGCTGCAAAGAAATTAGGTTTTCCACTAGTTATGAAAGTAGTCTCACCACAGATTCTTCACAAGAGTGACGTAGGCGGAGTAAAGGTTGGACTACAAAATGAGAAAGAAGTAAAGAAAACATTTCTTGAAATGTATCCAAGACTCTCAAAGAAGAAAGGAGTCCACGTAAAAGGAATTTTACTTGAGAAAATGGTCCCACAAGGAGTTGAACTTATCATAGGACTCCAAAATGACCCACAGTTTGGTCCAGTAATTATGGTCGGATTGGGCGGTGTACTAACTGAGATATTCAAAGATGTTGCATTTAGAATGCTACCAATCACAGTAGAGGATGCAAAATCAATGTTGACAGAATTAAAGGGCGCAAAAATCCTTCAAGGGTACAGAGGCACCAAGTCAATTGATTTGAACATGCTTGCAAAAGCAATAGTGCAAATCAGCAAGGTTGGAGTAGACAATGCAAAATACTTTGACAGCATAGATTTCAACCCAATAGTAGTTTATCCAAAGTCATACTATGTAGTTGACGCAAAAATAATCTTGAGAAAAGAGATTAAAAAAGATGCAATCTCAACAGCAAAACCAAACATCGAATTCATGGAGACATTCTTTACTCCACAATCAGTTGCTTTAGTTGGCGCATCTGCAACTCCTGGAAAAGTAGGAAACTCTGTTCTTGACAGCATTGCAAAACATGACTACAAGGGCAAAGTGTACCCAATTAATCCAAAGGCAGAAGAAATTTTGGGACTAAAATGCTATCCATCAATTGAAGCAATACCAGACAAGGTTGACTTGGTCGTAGTATGTGTCGACTTGTCCATTACACCTCCAGTTCTTGAGGCATGTGCCAAGAAAGGAATCCACAACATGGTAATTGTATCAGGAGGTGGAAAAGAACTTGGAGGAGAGAGAGCAGACTTTGAATCTCAAATCAAGAGTCTTTCAGAACAGCACAAGATCAGAATAATTGGTCCAAACTGTATTGGTATGTTCAATGCAGCAAACAGACTAGACTGTGCATTCCAAGGCCAAGAAAGAATGGTTCGTGCAAAACTTGGACCAGTCGCATTGTTATCACAGAGTGGTACAATGGGAATCAGTTTCCTTGAAACTGCAGACTCGTTTGGACTATCAAAGATGGTAAGTTATGGCAACAGATCAGATGTGGATGAAGCAGACATGATCTGGTACTTGGCAAATGATCCTCAAACCAAAGTAATTGCATTATATGTCGAAGGTTTTGGTGACGGTAGAAAATTCATCGAGACTGCAAAACGCGTAATGAAAGAAATGCACAAACCAATTCTAATTTGGAAGAGTGGAAGAACTGCACTTGGAGCAAAACAAGCTGCATCACATACAGGTTCACTTGGAGGCTCTAATGCAATAATCCAAGGAGCATTCAAACAAGCAGGAATCGTTTCAGTAGAAAGTTATCAAGAACTTGCTTCAGCTGCAAAAGCACTAGCATGGCAACCAGCAGCTAAAGGTCCAAGAGTTGCTCTTGTCAGCAACGGTGCAGGACCAATGATTGGTGCAATAGACCAATTTGAAAAATATGGACTAGAGCTTGGCAAAGTAACCGAAGCAACACTCAAGGATATGAAAGAGCATTACCCTGCCACATATGTAATTGGAAACGGAAATCCTGCAGATGTAACAGGAGGAGCAAATGCTGATGACTATAGATACTCCATACAAAAATTCATGGACGATCCAAACATCGACATTGTAATGCCATGGTTTGTCTTTCAAGACGATCCACTTGAAGAAACAATAATCGATTATTTGGGAGAGTTCTCAAAACAAGGCAAAAAGCCATTGCTTGTTGGTGGAAACGGTGGTCCATACACAGCAAAGGTCTCAGGATTAATTGAAAAGCACAATGTTCCAGTGTACGACGACATCCGAAACTGGGTTGCAGCAGCATCGGCACTGCACCAGTGGGGAAAGATTAAACCCAATAAGGTTTAATTTCCACATAGTTTGGAGTTTTGGCATGTCTCTAGTTAACGTCTCAAAATCAGAAGGAATTTGCACAATCAAGATTAACAGACCTGACAAGCTTAATGCCATGAACATGGATGTTGCAAATGATATCATCAAAGAATTCAAAGAAATTGAAAAGGATGATACTGTAAAGGTTGTAGTAATTACAGGAGAGGGAGACAAGGCATTCTCTGCAGGTGCAGATATTGCATACATGTCAACAATCACACCAATAGAATCAGAAACTTATGCAAAACTTGGCCATCTGTTAACATATACAGTAGAAAACTGTAGCAAGCCAACAATTGCAGCAATCAACGGATTTGCACTTGGTGGCGGATGTGAACTTGCACTTGCATGTGACATCAGAATAGCTGCAGACACCGCAAGGATGGGACAGCCAGAAGTAACAATAGGTGTATGTCCTGGTTGGGGTGGAACACAGAGATTACAAAGAACAATTGGAATTTCTCAAGCAAAAGATTTGATCTTTACTGGAAGAATTGTAAAGTCAGATGAGGCAAAAGAAATGGGCTTGGTAAACAAAGTAGTAGAGCTTGCAAAACTAATGGAAGAGACTAACAATATTGCAAAGATGATTGCTCAAAATTCTGCAATGGCAGTAAGAATGTCAAAAATTGCAATAAACAAGGGAAGAAATTCAGACATTGATACAGGTCTTGCTCTTGAACTATACACATGGGGCTTGTGCTTTACTCACCCTGACAGAGCAGAAAGAATGACCGCTTTTGTAAACAAGTCAAAAAAATAAGCTTCACCTAATCTTTGATTCCTATTATGTCAGGTATGAAAAGATTATTATAATTTAAAGGACGAATTAGGTTCATGAGTAATACACAGACCACAAAATTGGTCACAATTACACCAAAAGCCGCAGAAAAAGTAATTGCTTTCATGGCAGAAGAAGCCGAAAAGCCACAATTTCTGCGAGTCTACGTACAAGGTGGAGGATGTTCAGGATTATCCTATGGAATGGGATTTGAAAAGGCATCTGAAGAAGACGATCTTGTACTAGAAGAAAATGGTGTCAAGATGGTAATTGACAGTTATAGTGTCGACTACCTCAAGGGTGCAAATATTGACTACATTGAGAGCCTAATGGGTGCAGGATTTAAAATCAATAATCCAAATGTAACCAAGTCATGCTCTTGTGGAAGTTCATTTAGCACATCCTAGATTCGAACTTTTTTACTTTTTATTTTCTAGTAGCTAGTGTAAACTAGATTAGATGCATAAATTTGAAGTGTAGAGTTTTAGATTACCATCAGGGTCATAGTAGTCAAGACATGTGGAATCTTTCTTACTTCCTTTGTTATTATTTTTTCTAGAATCATGGAATCCGCTGCCTCGATTTTAATTATTATATCGTACAATCCCAGAGTCCCAGTAACTTCGGATATGCCTTTGATTTCCATAAGTTTTCTAATTACGGGGCTTTCTTTTCCAGTTTCACAGTGTATTGCGACAAAAGCCTTGCTCATGAAATATTATCACGATATCAAGTATTAGGTATTTCTATGGCCAGAGGCCGCGTGCTTCAAATGCGTCTAGCACTCTGCCAACTGCAAGAACCATGCTTGCTTTTCTCAGGTCTACATTGTGTTTCTTTGAAAGAGCATATGTATCACTGAAACCACGTACAATGTGGTGTTCCATCTTACTTGCAACCTCATCAAATGTCCAATAGTATCTTTGCAAGTTTTGCACCCACTCTAGGTATGATATACACACACCACCAGAGTTTGCCAAGATATCTGGAATGACCATAATTTTCTTGTTGAATAAAACATCATCTGCTTCAGGAGTGGTAGGACCGTTTGCGGCTTCTGCAAGTATTTTGCATTTAACATTTCTTGCAATTTGAGGAGTTATCTGATTCTCAAGTGCTGCAGGTACTAGAACATCACATGGAGTGGTAAGCAATTCTTCTGTTGATACTTTTTTGCTTCCAGGATAACCAACAACGCTTCCATGTTTATTCTTGTATTCAAGTACCTTCTTTGAGTCAATTCCTTTTAGATTAATTATAGAACCTTTAGAATCACTTACTCCAATAATTTTTGCACCCATCTTTTCAACATATTCTGCTACAAACGTTCCAGCATTACCATAACCTTGTATGACAACTTTTGCGCCCTTGAGATTAAGTCCAATCTTCTTTGCACCTTCTCGTATACAATAAGCAACACCAAGACCAGTGGCTACGTTTCTTGCAAGAGAGCCTCCAGTCGGAATTGGTTTTCCAGTGATAACAGCAGGTTCTGACTGTCCATGTAGAGCACTATACACATCCATTATCTGTGCCATTTCTTTTCCAGTAGTATACACATCAGGAGCTGGTATGTCTTTTCCAGGTCCAATGATTTCAGATATAGCATATGCATATCTTCTTGTCAATCTCTCTTTTTCTCCAGCCGAAAGTCTTTTTGGATCACAGATGATTCCTCCTTTTCCGCCTCCAAATGGAACATCTACAATAGCACACTTCCAAGTCATCCACATTGAAAGCGCCTTTACTTCTTCTATTGTAACATCAGGATGATATCTTATTCCTCCCTTGTGTGGACCTCTAAAGTCATTATGTTGTGATCTATATCCTGTGAATATCTTGATTCTACCATCATCCATTTTAACAGGTAGTGAAACTATGAGAATTTTTTTAGGACTTGCCAGCATCTCGTGAATGCCTGCATCAAGTTTCAAAATTTTTGCGGCATCTGCAAGTTGCTTGAGAGCATTTTGCCAAGGATCGATTTTAGTCAATCTTAACCGTTATGTCTCACTGGATATTGTATTTAAATTTGTTGAGGTTTTTGCTTATTGTTTTGTAGTATCCTGGTTTGATTTTGCAGATCCACCAAGTTTAGAGTTTACCAAATTACGTAGATCATCATCAGTCTTGCCTTCTGTACTTACACCCAATGACTTGGCAAGTGTTTCAAGTTTTTGTCTCTCAGACATGACAGGTCCTGAAATATTAAGGTCAAACTCACCTTTGGCTTTCTTGATTTCTTCTTGAACCATGTTTTTTGTTTTATCATATTGCGCCATGACTCGTGCAAGTTTTTTTGTTGCATCTGGTAATCTTTTGGTTCCAAGCAACAATACCAAAGCTGCCAAGGCAATCATTATCCAATCATTGCCTATGATGTTTAGCGCAAAATTAAACATGAAATGATTTGTCTTGTTTCCGAAATTAAAGCTTTAGACTAGTACGATTTGGTTTTTCTTGAGAAATACAAATCCTGTCACAAACAATCCTGATACAAACAAGATAAGGTAAGGAATTGAGCTTCCAAAAGAATTTGCAACTAGACCAATTATCAAGGGTCCAAAACCCCAGCCAATTCCAAAAGTTGCTTCATATGCGCCAATCAATGCCCCTGCATTTTCTTTTGTTTTTCTCATAATAATCTCAAATGTCAGTGGAAAATACACACTAAACCCAAACCCAAGTACAAGTACCGCCAGACCAAATTCAATCATGGTATGAGAATAGAAGAGCATCAACATTCCAACAGATATTGATACAATAACAAGAACAAGGCTGATGAAAAATTTCTTCATGAGAAAGTTTGATGATACCAATGAGACAAGACGTGATATTCCAAATACAAAAAATAGTAGTTCTATGTTTGATTCAGAGATTGACCGTTCACTCATAAATGCAGGAAGTATTGCCAAAAATACTCCAAAGCTTACACTAGAAAACAAAAGTATTGCAATAACTGTAGGAAATTTTAGCAAATGTTTTGCAGATGCAATTGATATCGTTCCACTGCGAGTTACTTTTCCACCCTTTGACAACATCAATGATGAAACTAGCGAAGTTGAAATCGCAAATGCTGCAATCTGGAAGAGTATCCTATAAGATACATCAAAGTGGTCAAGCAAAAATGAACCAACAAGAGGTCCAATCATAAGTCCTGCTACAAAAAAAGCCATTAATCTAGAAATTGCTTTCACGCGATCTTGTGGACTGACAGATTGAGATATTACAGATTCACATGGAGGCCAGAAAAATGAATGTGCAACTCCAACCATGGTTCTAAACAATATTACCTGCGGGATTGAATCGGCAACAGACAGCAAGTAAATTGATACCGAATCAAGTGCTAGTCCAAGAGATAGAAGAAGACCTTTGTTAAATCTGTCAAGTAACAATCCAACAAAAAGCGGAATGAACATGTATGGAATAAAGTTTGCAAATCCAATTACTCCAAGGTCAGCATATGATGCGCCAAGATCTTTTGAAAATAGTGGAACGATAGGGTTGTGCATCCCATATGAGAATCCAACAGTTAGTGCAACGATATAGACAAGAGTTACTTTGTTCATCATTACTTGAATGCTGCAACCATGATTGCGCCCCCAAGCATGCCTTTTTCAAACTCTACTCTTGAGAACTTTTCAAGCAGAAGCGACTCTAGTTTCTTGTTTTTAGGCCATAGTTTGTACGTGCCATACAGAGTGGCAAATTTTAGGCCAAGTCTTCCCCCACCAATGACTGCCAATATAGGAAGTATTGCTCTGAGGTAAAACGACACTCCTGCGCGAAGTATGATACCATCAGGCTTGCCTAGATCAACTATGACAAATCTTCCATCTTTTTTGAGGACTCGGTGTATCTCAGATATTGCAATTCTGAGATTTATTGCATCTCTTAGAGAATATCCAGTAAGTACTGCATCAAACTGTCCATCACGAAATGGAATGTGCTCAAAGACTCCACATGTTAATACAGGTGTTGCAGAAAATAATCTACTGGTGTTTTTGAGCATCGATCGTAGTGGATCATACAATGTGATGTTGAGATCCCCATTACAGATCTTGGATGCTGTCTTTGACATGTTACCAAACCCAGAACCTGCATCAAGGATACAGTCTCCTGGATGAACTCTATTTGTAATTCCTCTTTGACGAAACTCAGAGTCTCTTCCAAGTGAAATCATAGAGTTGACTTTATCATATACAGGAATTATTTTTTCCAATACATCAAGGACTTCTCCCCAATAACTTCCAAGACCCACGTCAGTCTAGAAATAATACTATATTATATGTCATCATGGTTTTGGACAAACTCTACTGGAATAGTTTACTTGTGATTGATACAATACCATAACCAAAAATTAAATCAGCCAGAATTATTCCCTGTTCTAGTGCATTATTGTCCCAAGTGTAAATCAAAGATAGATGTTCAACGTACGTTTAATCAAAAAATACATTTTAGCTGTCCCAAATGCAAAATCGAGGACATAATAGATTCCAAGAAGAATTTAGATGAAGCATTTCTAGAGTTTTTGATAAAATTTGACAATGATGAGATACCAACCAAGAGCCAGTCAGAATCAACCCTAGAAAAAGAAGGTATCTTGCAAACAGAAGATGAGATAAACAAGATGATAGGAGATGCCAAGATTGCAGAAATTACAAGGCTGGTTCTTTTCTCAAAGAGGCATTATGTCTCACACTTTAAGATAATAGAAGAACCAGAGCCTGAAATGGGTTCCACCGTATCAGATTCAGGTCTTGATCAGCGCATAATTGATGTCTTGGAATCAAAAGGCATAAAGAAATTCTACAAATTTCAAGAAGAAGCCATACATCACATCGTCTCTGGTGATAACATTGTAATCACTGCACCCACTGCATCTGGAAAAACAGAATCATTTGTGGTGCCAATCATTGAAAGAATAGGCAATTCAAAAAATCTTGTTTCTGCAATACAAGCAATTTTTGTCTATCCAACCAAATCTCTTTCTCGTGACCAATATCCAAAGATAAAAGAAATTGCAGACAAGATGGGCATAAGATGTGCAGTATTTGACGGAGACACAAAACAAGAAGAGCGTGGAGAAACTCTTGCAAACCCTCCCCAGGTTATCATAACTAACTTTGATGTATTACATTATCACTTGTGGCATAGAACTAGGTTTGCTGCACTGTTTAATACAACTAGATTTCTTGCAGTCGATGAAGCTCATGTATACTCTGGAATCTTTGGTTCTAACGTTCATTACATCATAAAAAGATTGAAACGAATTGCGCCAAAGATGCAAATGATTGCGGCATCTGCAACACTAGAAAATGCATTACAATTTTGCCAAATGTTATTTGGAGTAAAAATGATTCAAGTTTCAGGCTCTGGCAAGAAAGGCAAGACAGAATTTTCAATGCTATTTCCATCTCTTATGACCCAGCGTGCGCTAATGATTGACATACTAAAGAAATTGACATCAAAACAACACAAAACGCTAGTGTTTAGCAATTCACATCTTAATTCTGAGCTTTTGGCACTGCAGGCAAGAAGACAAAAAATAGACATCAAGGTTCACAGGGCAGGCCTCATGGCAAACTATAGAAGATCAGTTGAGAACTTGTTCAAGACTGACAAGCTACTTGCAATCTCTGCAACTCCTACACTTGAGCTTGGAATTGATGTAGGTAATGTGGATGGAGTCATATCATCTACAATTCCAGTAAACAGACTCACACAGAGAATAGGAAGAGCTGCAAGAAAAGGCCAGGGAGGGTATGCATTTCTAGTGCTAGGCAATGACCCAATCTCACAATATTACAAGAATCATCCAGCAGATTATTTTGAGGATGTAGAGCAAATTTACATTGATCCAAAAAATCCCTTTGTCGAAGAGTTTCAGGTCATAGCTATGGCCTGTGACAAGCCAATTGCAAAACACGAACTACCAGAACACAAGGATGTCATTGAAAGACATGTTGGTGCGGGTAATCTTGTCTTGATTGAAAATAGATATGTCCCAAATTATGATCAGATACAATCAATTTTAACAGATTACAGCATAAGAGGGATAGGAAGATCAATTGACATTTTCCTAAATGGAAAAAAAGTTGGAGAAAGAGTATTGCCAATTGCATTAGAAGAACTTCACCCGCAAGCAGTTTATTTTTTGGCTGGAATAAGATACAAAGTCAAAGAGATAGGATACCCAGAGAAGATGACTGCAAAATTAGAATATCTTCCAAGGAATCATCCATACTACACCAAGGCACTTACAGAAGAATGGCCAACAATAGAAACAATTTTTGAGAAAAGACTTGCAAATGGAATTGAAGTTGCATTTTGCAAGTTACACATTCAGAAGCGAGTCTATGGTTATGTCAACTTGGAATTGGGTCAAGAAGTAGGACAGGGACAAAAAATAATTTTGGAAAAACCACTTGATTATGATTTTGTCACAAAGGGAATTGTATTCAAGGCTCCAAGACCATTAGATGAAATCGGCAAAGCAGAAAATGAGGAATATGTAGAAGCAAGTGGATATCATGCTACAGAACATGTTGTGATAGAGGGCAGTAACATGATAACAGGAGGTGTCTCACAAGATTTGGGCGGTATATCTCTTGGTACATCTGGCTTGGTCTTTGTATATGATTCTGCAATAGGTGGAAATGGTGCAAGTAGAGCTCTATATGACAGACTTGAAAAGGCCTTTGAGCGAAGTCTGAATATAGTAACAGAGTGTCCTTGCAAGAGTGAAGCAGGTTGTCCACGCTGTACTTTTTCATACAGATGTGGAAACAATAACGAATATCTCCACAAGTTGTCAGCAAAAGAGATTCTACAGAGAATAGCAGACGGTGAAATAACAGAGGTTACAGAACCTGTAGAAGGGGACAAGCCTCTAGTCTAGAGAGATTAGAATTAAATTCTAAATAAAAAATTTCTACATCACTTTATTGTGAATCATATTTTATCTTCAGGAATGCATTATCCATGACATTATACTGTGGCACCAATCCATCTTGTGAATCTATTTCTATTTTCCATTGTCCTGTGATTGGATCTACTGATGTGATTGAGAATCTTTCAAGTTGGCTAGTTGGTCCAGAATATCGTATTCTGTATATCTGGTCTCCTATCACAATACTCTTTGAATTGCTTGATCCAGAAACAGATTGTGTGACAAGACAGTTATCAGATGTTCCTATGACACATGTTCCATCAGGAGCTGTTACTTTGTATGTCATGTTACCAGAATTGTCAAATGAGGAATATAGTACAGTTGGATTTGCCACTATAATTCCATCACTGTTTTTGATTGATCCTAGTACAATTGGCTGTGATAACGGTACTGTCTGGACAGAACGGAAGACATCAAATGTCTTAGATGTAGTTTCAAAAGATGTATCATAAAACTTTGCCACCGCATGTACCTGATGACTTGATACTAGACCCATTACAGCAGCATTCCATTTTAGATCTACTTGTGTTTGTCCAGTACTGAAAAGCTGAGGAGGTGAATCATAGACAGTTTTGTTATCCACTACAAGTGAGACAATTCCATACATTGAATTTCCATTATTTGTAACATATGATGAGAATGTCACAATTCCTGCTGCCTTGTTTTGTGGAAGATCTAACTCTATTGTAGCATTGATGGAATGATTTGGTTTCACCCCTACCGTGGCCACATCTGAATCAGCCTCTCTATTCACACTATTTTCTACATGAACCCAATATTTCATACCCGGAGATTGCAAAAATTCAGATGGAATTGTAACAGATAACAAATAGGTACTGTTTGATATTTGCAACGGAGTAACATTCATTGTTAGTGCATGATATTGGGCAGAATCATTGCTTCCAATTGTTGTAAATCTTAATTCAGAAACAACTAATTTGGTTGACGTATTCACTATAGCATATACCGAGATAGGTTTACCAGATACGAACTGGGTTGTAGAGTCTGATGCAAGTTGTTTTGCCCCATTTCCTATCTGTAATTTGACATCAAATATTCTAGGCTCACTTGTATCCACCACACTCAATTGTGACAAGGACTGGATTTGTGTGAAATCTACAGATTCATTGCAGCCAGTGATTTGTATGGTCTTTCCTACAGAAAAGACGTTATGTCCAACTGATTGTAATGCGACAACCTCAAAGGATTTCTCCTTTGGAGAAATGTAGGCCTCATAGACCAATTTTCGTATGGTACCGTTGACATTTTCTTGTGCATATGGCTGGTCTGATGCAAGCTTTGCATCAACTGTTCCAGTAAGTGAGGTTCTAACTATTACCATTGGGTTGGTATCATTGGAATCAGTTCCCACCAGAATTTGTACAATTTGCTTGTCACAGATGTCATAAGATACTTTTTGTATCTCAAGATATGGTCCTACTCCTCCAGCATTACTTGATGATGTTACAGATGATGATATACTTGGACCAACACCTATTCCTCCTCCACCGCCTCCAGAACTAGTTCCTGTACTGGATACACTTGTTCCACTTGATACAGAACTAGAACTCCATGTGGCAAAGCCTGTAAAGTGATTTGTCAATACAACAAGATCATGACCAACGTTAATCTTGCATTCATTGGAACCAGACGGAATACCGGATAAACTATCAGAGGTACATGTAGCAGTGATTTCTGTTACTGTAGGACTAGAATGGAAGAATCCTACACGTAGACCTGCTTGTCCTGCAAACAAGAGCCTTACTGGCTTGTTAAATGAAATCGGTACATCAGAGCCTATCTTGATTATGGTTTGTGGTGTATTTACTTGGTTTGCTGTCTCAGGCAATGATATTGTAGATGAGCTTTGTATGGTTGGAAGTACTAATCCTCCATTCCAGAATGTGTTACCTGTTATGGTAGTGTTGCCAGGGATTGTAATCTTGACTGTTGGAATGGTTCCACTAGTGTCTCTGGTAATTGTAAGTGGGTTTGTAACCAGTACTGATGTTGTACTACCACTAGTCTGCTGTATTGCGGTATAGTTGATTACTGGATTTGGAACAGTTGATGGTATCACTACATTTGAAAGCGATATGTCGTTGCTTACTACAAGTAGTTCTGGTTTGACTGGGTCAATTGTTATGGATTTTTGGCCAGCCTCAACTAGGTTTTGGTTGCTTTGAAGATTAGATGTTCCAGTAGAGGAGCTGCTCAGAGAGATACCATCAGATATGATTTTGAGATCCTGTTTGGATACCATATCACTTAGAGCAAGTCCATCTGTTAGTGATTGTAACTTTGTCCTGGGTGTAGATACGGTATCAGTGATTGGTAATGAGTCGGTTAGTGAGGAGGTTTTGGTTGTGGGTGTAGATATGGTGTTGGATAGCAATAGTGGTTCGGTTAGTGATACTAGTGATGTCTTGGATACTGAAAGAGTATCAGTAACTGGCATTGATTCAGATAGTGAGTTGAAGAATACACCATGCTCAACGATTAATTCATCTATTGCAAAAGTATCTGTTACTGCTACATTTGGTGATACGTTATCACTAAGTGGTAAGGTATCTGTCACTAAAACAGAATGAAATTCACTGTTAGATGTAGAACCTAAGTCACTTATTGCAAAAGTATCTGTTATTGCTACATTTGGTGATACGTTATCACTAAGTGGTAAGGTATCTGTCACTGCAATATTTGGTGATGTTTTATCACTAAGTGGTAAGGTATCTGTCACTAAAACAGAATGAAATTCACTGTTAGATGTAGAACCTAAGTCACTTATTGCAAAAGTATCTGTTATTGCTACATTTGGTGATACGTTATCACTAAGTGGTAAGGTATCTGTCACTAAAACAGAATGTAAAATATTGGTAGACACAGATGCTGATTCACTTATTGCAAAAGTATCTGTTACTGCTACATTTGGTGATACGTTATCACTAAGTGGTAAGGTATCTGTCACTAAAACAGAATGTAAAATATTGGTAGACACAGATGCTGATTCACTTATTGCAAAAGTATCTGTTACTGCTACATTTGGTGATACGTTATCACTAAGTGGTAAGGTATCTGTCACTAAAACAGAATGAAATTCACTGTTAGATGTAGAACCTAAGTCACTTATTGCAAAAGTATCTGTTATTGCTACATTTGGTGATACGTTATCACTAAGTGGTAAGGTATCTGTCACTGCAATATTTGGTGATGTTTTATCACTAAGTGGTAAGGTATCTGTCACTAAAACAGAATGAAATTCACTGTTAGATGTAGAACCTAAGTCACTTATTGCAAAAGTATCTGTTATTGCTACATTTGGTGATACGTTATCACTAAGTGGTAAGGTATCTGTCACTAAAACAGAATGTAAAATATTGGTAGACACAGATGCTGATTCACTTATTGCAAAAGTATCTTTTGTAGATCTACTTGGTGATGCTTTATCGCTTAATGGTAAGGTATCAGTTGTTATTTTTTGAGGCATTGTGGCTGATTCGCTTAATGGTAAGGTATCAGTAGTTGTTTTTTGAGGCATTGTGGCTGATTCGCTTAATGGTAAGGTATCAGTAGTTGTTTTTTGAGGCATTGTAGCTGATTCGCTTATTGCAAAAGTATCTTTTGCAGATCTACTTGGTGATGCTTTATCGCTTAATGGTAAGGTATCAGTTGTTATTTTTTGAGGCATTGTGGCTGATTCGCTTATTGCAAAAGTATCAGATGGAGTTGCAGTGAAAGATGGATCAACAATATAATCAAAATTTACTGGATTACCAATAATTTTTAGATCAAACGTATCCTGAGATTCATTAAAGTTGGTCAACAGTATTTTGTATTTGCCATCTTGTGATATAATTCCAAAATGATCTAAAAGTCGGTTTGAATCTTTTTCATATACTTCTATGCTTGCATTTGAATAGTTGCTTTTTGCAAATATTGTAATATCGTTAATGTTTGTCAGATTCTTTCCAAATGTGACCCTAACATAATTTCCAACAGGTACATCACCAGTCCAATTACCATCCCTTGCTTGAACTTGTGGATACACATCTCGAACAAAGTTTCTACTAGAGTCTAGAAGCTGCGCATTAGATATGTCAATGATACCCTCTATTGAGAACTCTTGTGCAGATAATTTTGGAACAATCCATTTCATTTGATCGACTATTCCATTGTTGTTTGTATCTACAAATTGTACTACAAATCTAGGATCATTTGTCACATCAATCTTTGAACCATTCATCATCCAAAATAGTTTAAAATGAACTCCTTTTGAAACCAAATTTTCTGGTACATTAGAGTAAGATTGTACATTGGTATAATGCAATGTGGAATTATGTTCTACAATTACCGTCTTGTGGTATAACTGAGAAGTGGATTGATTTGTTTCCACTACATATGGAGCGGGAGTTTCAAATCTAATGTTGTAGCGTTTTGCAGTATCATTAACCACAAGTAATTTTGTTGGTTTGTTATTTTGTACAGAACCTGGAATATTATCTAATAATGCCACAGTCATGACACCGTGTCTCGTCTTTTCAAAGTGAGTCTTCATTGTATTGTTCGTATCATTTACAAATTCTAGTTTGGAGAGATATGTAGTTTTGATATCAGTATTATTTATGAGTCCAGTTGATGATCTCAAGTATGGCATATGTGAATAAGTTGTCACATTTGTGACTGCATATATGGTAGATGAGTTTGTATTGTTTGCAATATTTATGTTGATTACCTGTGCATCTTGTGGAAGTTCTACTGCCACTCTATCAGTTTGGTTTGATAATGTTACATTTTGTGTCCATATTACTGGTTTATTGATTTGAATTGGAGCATGCATTAATGTAAAGTTGGCAATAGTTGTTGTATTGTTAAGCAACAAAGTATTGTTCAGAAATGATGTATTGTTTAAGGAGGTGTTGTTAAGTGGGATATTCAGTGAGGTTGTATTGCCAAACATTGTAAGATTAGCATCAAGATGAGATGTTGGTGGTAATGATGGAATATCAAACGAGCCTGAAAGTGGATTGTCATGATATATTTTTGCAATCTCAGACGGACTTAATTGTGAATCATACAGATTCACATTCTCAATTGAACCTGAAAACTGGTCACTAGCGACTCCTCTCAAAGTATTCAGTGATGCACCCACTACAATGTCAGAATTGGACGATAATTGATCTACTGTCTTTGTTGTCAACATACCGTTGACAGCAATAGTCGATACTCCAGAAATCACAAGAGTTGATTGGAGCGTTCCATTCACATAGATACCAATTGTAGTTCCATTAAACGTAGCAATCAAGTGTGTCCAATTTTCCCCGAGTTGTACAGTGGAATTGACTGTCTGCCATCGTATGCCATCAAAGATTGAAAATGTTGCAGTGTGTATAGGTGGCACTATATTATTTACAGAAAGAGAAAATTGGTTTTCCTTGCTCACAATGGTAAATATTGGAGATCCATGACTATAGTCAGGCTTTACCCATGCAGATATAGTAAGAGATGAAAGATTTCTAGTAGAGTTATTCTTAGTTACAACGTATCCTGTTCCAACTAGTTTGAGCGATGTGATATTGGAATCATTTTCAATCTTTGTTTTTCCCATCATTGTTAGGTTTTGCAAAGGCGCATCAAATTGCCAAGATTGTGTAGCATTACGAATAGTCACAGGATAGGTGATTGTGGAGTTGAGTACTGGATTTGGAATAGTTGAGTTTACTGGATTTGGAATAGTTGAGTTTACTGGATTTGGAATAGTTGAGTTTACTGGATTTGGAATAGTTGAGTTTACTGGATTTGGAATAGTTGAGTTTACTGGATTTGGAATAGTTGAGTTTACTGGATTTGGAATAGTTGAGTTTACTGGATTTGGAATAGTTGAGTTTACTGGATTTGGAATAGTTGAGTTTACTGGATTTGGAATAGTTGAGTTTACTGGATTTGGAATAGTTGAGTTTACTGGATTTGGAATAGTTGAGTTTACTGGATTTGGAATAGTTGAGTTTACTGGATTTGGAATAGTTGAGTTTACTGGATTTGGAATAGTTGAGTTTACTGGATTTGGAATAGTTGAGTTTACTGGATTTGGAATAGTTGAGTTTACTGGATTTGGAATAGTTGAGTTTACTGGATTTGGAATAGTTGAGTTTACTGGATTTGGAATAGTTGAGTTTACTGGATTTGGAATAGTTGAGTTTACTGGATTTGGAATAGTTGAGTTTACTGGATTTGGAATAGTTGAGTTTACTGGATTTGGAATAGTTGAGTTTACTGGATTTGGAATAGTTGAGTTTACTGGATTTGGAATAGTTGAGTTTACTGGATTTGGAATAGTTGAGTTTACTGGATCAACATTTGAATTCAATGAGAGAGATGAATTTGAATTATTACTTTGAGTTGAATTAACATAATTTTCGGTAGAAGAGTTATCTGCAAATGCCATGCCCCAATAGTTTTCAGATGTAAGCAATGGCGTTGTAAATGATGAAACAACAATCAATGTAATAAAACAAAAAGATGCAATTCTTTTTTTATTAAATTGAAATTTTCCTCCTTCTGCTCGGACTAAAATATAACCTGAAAAAGGCACCAGCAACAAAAACATTATTGAGTTTTGTGTATTGGATAAATCATGAATGAAAACTAGTAAATTTTCATTCACATCATCAGAGATTAGAAATAATGACTTGGTGTCATGTTGTAGATCTTGTGTGAATTCTTTTGTAAACAGATCAGTGGATAAAACTTTGTTGTGGGTAACAAAATTATTTTGTATTGTAGTATGAAGTGGAAAATAAACTTCTGACTCAGATTTCATTAAACCAGATAATTTTTCCGTTGATATTTCTTGATTCCATAAAGTATTTTCTGAAATAATTGATCGGCCATTAAATCTAATCCTGTCAAGATTCCATATCCTATCCATTGTTGTCTTGACATCAGAATTTTGTTTGATAATAGCTATAGAGTTTTGATTTAGACTAGTATAGACTACAACTTTTTCAGTTACAGTATTATCTTGTGGATTGACATACTTGTGATGAACTGTAACAGCAGCATTTTCAGAAATCTGAATTGTGTCAGGTTTATTTTGATCACTGTTAATTCCATCGCCATTAATTTTTTTACTATCAAGTATTGATGGATCTTGATTTAATGCATTTTGATCGGCATATGCAAGAGAAACAATAGAGGACAATAGTAAAGATATTGTAAAAACAGCTATAACACATGGTAACAATTTAGTTGCCAATGGTTTTGTATCGCTAGATCTTGCTCTACTTGACATTCACTATTTTTGAATGAATAAATCCCTTAAACAAGGCGGAAATAACACAAGTATTCTGATTCCAATTTGGAACAAAATTGAAAATGCTTGCAAGATAGAAATTTCCCCAATTTGTTGTTTACAAGTCATTGTTGAAATCAATTGTTAAATCAAAATTAGATCAGTTTAACATGACATGTGTTTTACACAAAATAATTTGCAGATTATCAAAATATGTAACACCGTAAACATCAGTAAAACAACATAAAATTTGATAAAGATCAATAAAGCTAATATCGTAGAACAAAAACAAATTGATATGGAAAAATCCAAAACATTATCACTGGTTATCATAGTTGTGATAATTTTAATTGCATCAGGTATCGGTTTTTTTTATGTATCTGAATCTACTCAATCTGTCAAAAGTATTCAATCTGTCCAGCCTATCAACGCACATCACTTTCAGGTAAATGTTAATGATACTTTTGCAATTGGAGAAAAACACGGTTAGGAAAATTACAATGACTTCATTGTACCGTAATGTAGAAAAATGTCAGACTAGAATCATAATCATACCAAATTTTTCAGATATTGTTAATAAGGAGATCTAGGGAATTAAAACATGACCATATCAACACACTTGCTTGCCATAATAATAGGATCATCAACAGTAATAGCAGGTGTTGCAGGTTTTTCAATAAGTTCAATTTTTCCACAAACTCATGAAGATGTTTCCAGTTCACTTCATTCTTCAAATGCATTATCAGATGCACCGATTGCAAAAGATTTGGTTACAGTGTATGTGCATGATAAGAACGGTAATTTGAAATCAGAACAAACTGTTAACAATATTGTTACAGGAGCTGGCGCAGTATTTTTCTGTGTGCAACAAGGAAGATGTCTTGCTGAAATCACTGCACCTGCAACAACTTTTGTAGTAGCAGCACCAACATATTGGGTTGAATTCATCAATGGAACTCGAAATACAAATGAACCTCAAGGCTCAGACTGTACTGCACCAAGTGGTGGCGGTGCACTAACAGGATTTTTAGTTAATGCCAGATGCAATACAGTATTTGGTGCCAGCGGTCAATACCAAGCAGGAGGTTCAGTAATAACACTCGGTACTGTTACAAATCAGTTAAGAGCAGCAGGTGCAATAATAAACGGTACCAACTCTGTCTTTACTGCACAGACAACCAAGCCTACTACATGTTCCATCATAACAGACACCACAGGAGGTTCAAGTACATGTCAATTTTCTGAAACAACACCAGTTTTCACTAATCAAAGCGGTGGTACTTTGACAGTCAATGCCTTGGCATTATTTAGTGGTACTTCTACTGCAGTAACTGGTAATTTGATAATTGCAGAAACTACAATCTCTCCAGTAACACTTGCAGCAGGAGATACAATAAGTGTGACTTGGACAATAATTACCTAAGAGCAACAATTAGGATCAAGTTTTTTCCAAATTTCACACATATGATTCTTAGATAAGACATAATTTTGTAACATAATACAGTCCTAAATCTAGATAGTAGAGTTGCAGACATAAAATTAGAACAAATTATTAATCTCATCAACAAAAGTCATAGCATGGATAAAGTTGCAATAGTAACTGGAAGTGCAAGCGGAATAGGTTTTGAGACAGCACTTGAGCTGGCACGTGCAGGATATCATACCTATGCAACAATGCGGGATGTCAAAAAAGGCGACAAGATTTCAGACATTGCAAAAAAAGAGAATCTTAAGATCAGCGTAATAGAACTTGATGTCAATAATGAAAATACAGTCAAAAAAGCAATTGACGTTATACTAAGTGAAAAAAAGAGAATTGATGTCCTAGTAAACAATGCAGGCTATTTCTTGGTAGGGTGTTTGGAGGATTTAACGATTAAAGATCTAAAAGATCAGTTTGAAACAAACTTTTTTGGAGTTGTGCGTACAATTCAAGCAGTACTGCCTACAATGCGCAGTCAAAAATCAGGAACAATAGTAAACATAAGCTCAGTTGCAGGAAGAATAGGTTTTCCAGTAACTCCTGGATACATTAGTACCAAATTTGCATTAGAGGGCCTAAGTGAATCAATGCGATATGAACTAGTCCCGTTTGGAATTAAAACAATAATCATAGAACCAGGAGTAATCAAGACAAACTTGTTTACAACTCTGAAAAAGGTGACCAAGCCAGACTCGCCTTATAGTGACATCACTGAAAAAGTGATGAATGGCTTATTGATGATGTCAGAGATGGGAACTCCCCCACAAGAGGTCGCCAAAACCATAATCAAGGCAATTTCATCTGAGAATCCATTGCCTAGATATCCGGTTGGTAATGATGCAATAATGTTCCTAGAGGCAAAAAAAGACAAGACTGACATTGAATTTGAAAATTACATAAAAAAAGAGCTTTTCAGTTAAAATACGCGTTTTTTAGTACTATTTTACCAATATGAAAACATCATATCATAAAATTCCATTAATCCAGCATGATTATTTTGGTTAGATTGATATACGACGTAAAGTCAATTTTTGTCAAAGTCAACATATTTAATCAAAAATTTAGTGATAATAGAAAATGAAATGGAAAACCCTTCAACACAATGGCATTGCGTTTCTTCCGCCCTATGAATCAAAAGGCATTACAATTAAGATCAAGGGGGAAAAAGTTTCGTTAAACATTGATGCTGAAGAGATGGCCTACCAGTGGGCAAAAAAGAAAGATACTCCCTATGTCAAGGATCAAGTCTTTCAAAAGAATTTTCTGTCTTATTTTGTAAAAGTACTTCCTGCAAATTTCAAAAACATCACACTTGCAGATATTGACTTTTCACAAGCATTCAAGATTGTAGACATGGAAAAAGACTCCAAGTTGACCATGACCAAGGAGGAGAAGAAAAAGATTGCATCTACGAGAAAAGAGATCAAAGAAAAAATGAAGGCAATATACGGCAAGGCAATAATTGATGGAAAAGAAGTAGATGTAGGTAACTGGATGGCAGAACCTCCCGGCTTGTTCATTGGAAGGGGTGACCATCCACTAAGAGGCAAGTGGAAACCAAGAGTTACAGAAAAAGATGTGACACTAAATCTTGGAAAAGATTCCAAAGTACCCCCTGGTAAATGGGGCAAGATAATTCACGAGCAAGATTTTATGTGGCTTGCAAGCTGGATGGATGTACTTACTGACAAGAGAAAGTATGTGTGGCTTTCGGATACATCAGATCTCAAACAAGGACGTGACAAGATGAAATATGACAAGGCTACAAAATTGGCTGCAGAGATAGACAAAGTATTAGGTTCTGTGATTAAGAAAATGTCAGATAAAGATGAAAAGGTGCGAAGAGTTGCAACTGTTTGCTATTTGATTTACAAGACTGCAATGAGAGTAGGTGATGAAAAAGATCCAGATGAGGCAGATACCGTAGGTGCCACCACACTAAGAGTAGAACACATAAACCTAAAACTTGGAGTCATAGAGTTTGACTTTTTAGGAAAAGATAGTGTAAGATGGCAAAAGCCACTTCCAGTCACAGAACAGGACAAGGTCTTTTATGAAAATCTCAAAAAACTAACAGAGAAAAAGAAAAAAGACGATCTCATATTTGATGGAATCACATCAAGACATGTTAACGAGTTTCTTAGTGGCATAGTAAAAGACCTTACTGCCAAAGTATTCAGAACATATCTTGCTACACAGGTAGTTACAAATTATCTCAAAAAAGTTGACAATCTAAAATCAAAATCAGAAAACATCAAGATATACCACGCAAAACTAGCCAACTTGGAGGCAGCTGTGACATGCAACCACAAGAGAACCATACCAAAGAACTTTGATGAGACATTACAGAAAAAACGTGAATCAATCAAGAAACTAAAAGAGACAAAACCCAAGACTGAGAAACAAATTGAAACTCTAAAACACCGTGAAGAAAAATTAAAACTCGCATTAGAACTTACAGAAAAAACTCGAGATTACAATTTAGGAACCTCACTTAGAAATTACATCGACCCAAGAGTAGTCAAGGCATGGTCTGATGAGGTAGGACTAGAATGGGAAAAACTTTACACATCTGCATTGCAAAAGAAATTCCAATGGGTGTCAAAAGTGGACACTGATTGGAAAGAGATTGTGCAAGTTTAAGCAAGTTACATTTAATTGCATCAAGAATTTAGGCGTTATTTATGCCGGGGTAGCTCAGCCTGGCCTAGAGTGCCAGTCCACACAAAAGGGTATTACTCATAATCTGGAGGTCGTGGGTTCGAAACCCACCCCCGGTATACACCTTTTTGTTTAATACTCTAACGTGCATATTACAGGATGTGCGAGTCAGAAGATTTCCGACTCAAAAGGACCTTAGCCATGATTCCCAACAAGCGACATATTCAAGATCATAAGAAAAGATCCACATAAGAAAATGTCAACTTGTTCCGTTTATGTGGTCACGTGTTACAATCGATACAGTTCTTGCTCATGTGATAATTGTCCTTATCTTAGGTGACCAACTTCTAGTTTGATTGTAGATATAGACAGGCACAATTTTTGTAATAATAATTTCTGCGGTGCTCATTATTACCATAGGTCTTGGAGGTGCAAAAAAACTCCAACCCAGCGATCCTCCTGCTTCAGATGTTTAATCACGCATCGATGTACATTGAGACTTCCCATGGTGTTGGGGTTTGTACAAATGCATCATATTCTTTGTGTTTCATTGATATGTACGTGTCAAGGAAATCCTTTGTAAATACATGTTCTAGGAATTTCTGATCACTCTTTAACGATTCCAAGGCATCCTTCAGTGTACTTGGAAGTGATCTTATTTTGTAATTTCTTTTTTGTTCTGGAGTTAATCTATAAACATTTTCTTCAATATGATCACCTGGATCTTTTTTATTTTTTATTCCATCAAGACCTGCTAAAAGCAGTGCGGCCTCAAGAAGATAGATGTTAGCAGTAGGATCGGGAACTCGATATTCTATTCGTTTACTTTTTTCGTTCCCTTTGGAGTACATTGGAATTCTTATTGCAGATGATCTATTGCTTATTCCCCAACATACGTTTACGGGTGCTTCAAAATCTGGTACAAGTCGCTTGTATGAATTGGTAGTAGGATTTGATATTGCGCATAATGCATCCGCATGATCAAGTAAACCTCCAATATAATATCTACACAATTGGCTGATCTCAGCTACTTTGTCATCGGGATCATACATCATGTTTTTTTCTTTATTCCATACACTCTGATGCATATGCATTGCAGATGCGTTGTCACCATAGATTGGCTTTGGCATAAATGTTGCAACTTTTCCATTTTTCTTTGATTTCACCTTGACAAGATTTTTTACAGTAACAACATTATCTGCTGCAATAATTGTTTCGTCATGTAACAGGTTTATTTCACATTGACCTGAAGTAGCAACTTCATGATGTTGTGCCTCAACTTTTATTTGAAAATATTTGTACATGTCATCACAGATATCTTTTCTAATACTGTGTAGAGTGTCTCTTGGTTGTGCTGGATAGTATCCTCCCTTTAGATCTATCCTGCTAGCATTTCCTCTAGTCCACGGAGCTTCGCTTGATTCTATTGAATACCCTGAACCGCCATAAGACTGCGTTGCGCCCATGGAGGATGGAAATATACTAATTTTGTCAAATATGAAAAATTCAAGCTCAGGGCCCCATAGTGCTTTTGTCAACCCAAAATTTTCCAGTTCTTTCACCGCTTTGATTGCAATTCCTCGAGAATCTTTGTTATATCGTATATGAGAAGAATTCGAAACCTCGTAGAGATCAACAAAAATTCTTGCATTTTTTCTTTTATCATCATCGTAGGCAGGCGGTAATATCTTGAAAGTGGAAATATCTGGCAGTAGAACCATGTCAGACATATTCACAGATTTGAACCCTCGAATCGAACTTGCGTCAAGTTTTTCAAGACCATTATTGAAATGATCCTCTGTTAGAGAATACGATGGTATTCCTACACTATGGAGTTCACCAAAAATATCTACGAACCAAAAGTCTACAAAATCAATTTTCTGGTCTTGTAAACTCTTAATGAAATTGCTTTCTGACATATCAATATTTTTTGTATGATGTTATGGAGGTCCACCAATTGTTATGACATCATCTTTTCCAATGACTTTTGAATCCTTTTTCAAGATTTTTTCTAATCCTTTTTCAAAGAAAAATGTCTTACCTGAGAACGGTTCCAGATCATCAATCCAAATTGCTTTTCTATTGTATTTTGCAAGAAAAGGTCGCTGTACCCATTTAGGATCTCTTCCTTGCAAAAACCTCATAACAATTGCTTTTATCGTTCCTACCTTAGTAACCCCCAAAATTTGTATCTTACCTGGAGTGGAAGACATACTTGGTCCTCTAACTGTTCTACAAAGCCCACCTACTTGTTGATAGGCGTCGCGAAATATCTCCTGTGCTCGTATTAATGGAATTCCAAAATAATGCTGTGCACCCGTATCTCTTACAACAAACATGTAGTATGGAATTAGTCCTAAAGAGACTTGTTTTCTCCACATTTCTGCCCAAAGATTTGGATCATCATTGATGTGTCTTAGAACTGGAGATTGAGTTCTAATTTGTGCGCCTGTTTTTTGAATTGAATGGATTGCAGATTTTACAACATCTGTTGAAAGTTCAACTGGATGATTAAAGTGAGCCATAAATGAAAGATGAATTCCTTTTTTTATCACTCTATTGAACAAGTTGAGAATCTCTTGCGAATCGTTATCTGATGTGAATTTGTAAGGCCAATAAGATAATGCTTTTGAACCTATGCGAATGGTCTGTAGATTTGACAGATTAGCGTCAAGTATAGGATCAATGTATTGTGATAACAGTTTTGAGTTCATGATCATTGGATCTCCTCCGGTGAAGAGAATATCTGTAACTTCAGGATGTTCTTTCAAGTATTGAATTAAAAGATCAGTCTCTCGCATGGCAAACTTGAACTCTTCCATATCAACAAATTGTGGCCACCTAAAGCAAAAGCTACAGTATGCATGACATGTTTGGCTGTGACTTGGGAAGAAAAGGACAGTTTCCCTGTACTTATGTTGCATTCCGTGAAGTTTGGTCCCATCTTTTAGTTGCGGTACATTGTGTTCCATTTGACCAGCAGGATGTGGATTTAATTGTAATCTTATTCTGTTAGCAATTTTTTGTATTTCTTTTTTCTCAAGGTTTTTTTTCAAAGCTTTTGCCATTGTAAAATAATGTTTTGGTTTTAGCATATCTTTCTGTGGAAAATTTAGGATGAAAATGGGGTCATTTGGTATTGCTTTCCAGTTTATGAGTTGCTCTATTACGTAATTATTAGTCTTAAATGGCAGTACATTTCCTACAACTTCAATCTCAAATTGTTTTTCATACGGTAGTTTTTTTATTTGTGGAATGTCACGGAAATTAGTTAATGTATACGTCCTATATATTGGAGAATCAAATTCACTCCAAGAATTATCATATTTCTGTAGCCCCATATATCATAATGTAATTCATCATATTTATTTCGTTCGCAAAAATATTTTTTATTTTGTTTTCATGAAAACACTTAACAATGATGAAAATATTTTTTCCTGCAAACTAATTTCACATATTTGAATCATAAAAAATAGAAATAGATTTTCTTACACATTTAAATAAATATAAAACAAAATAAATTCAGTGGTTGATATTACTTCCTTTGGACAAATTCAGAGTCTATCTTCCTTGATATTATCAAATAATGACCTTCGAATTCAGTTAATCATCTTAATAGCTGGTTTAGTAGCAATTTTTTTAATTTATTTTAAATTCGAGAATTGGATTCACAGACTACAATTCAGTCATACAAGACCGCATCTCTCACGTTTTATACGTAAAGCAATACTTCCATTTTTTGCGTTAGTACTGATATCTACAGCCAATTTTTATATCCAAATTTATGATTTATTCGGCGAATCTGAGGTTTCAGCGTCTGTTACTTACGTAGTGAAAGAATCTTTTGTAAAGATCATGAACTCTGTCAACATGCTAATTATAGGATATACAATATCACAACTGGTTCCCACCATAATACGAAAACGTGATTCAGACAGAAAGGAAAAAGAAGATTTTGAAAACTGGAAAGCAAAACATGGTTTTACAGATGATCCATGTGGTAAGTGTGATGTTTGTAGTGGAAAACGATATGGTACTTGTGAAAATACAGATCTTTTTCATAAATTTTTTAAATGGATGCCTCCAACAGAAATTCCTCAGGAATTTGCCAAAGGAGAGTTTCAAAAATATCTAGATACTGAAGAAGGTCGTTTGCATTTAGAAAATCACAGAATAAACGGAATGACCATCGGCAGCTATCAAACGGTGATAAAAGATCCATTCAAAAAATGGAAGGAAGTTGAACGTGAAAAATATGAACGATACTTGAATCTTTGTTTGAGCGGAAATAATGCTTCAGGACGAATACTTAGTCTAAAAATGAAACCGCGTGAAATTTATTCCGTAGATGAGTGGATGGAAGTTAAACGACTTTCTGACTATGAATACATCATACCTGGTGGAAAACCTCCAGGATATTTTGAACAGAAACAAAAATCAATGCCTAGATCTGTTACTCAAATTCTTCCAGTAGTGATTTTTATTGTGACTATTTTGGGCATAGTATCATGGTGGGGTGTAGATTTGGTTGTAATTGCTACTGCCACCGGTGGACTTGGAGTTGGAGTAGGCCTGGCACTCAAGCAAACTATGGAAAATTATTTCGCATATCTGATAATTCGGAAGAATAAGACAATACAAGAAGGAGATAGGATTCAACTAAATACTGGGTTTAATGGGTATGTTCACAGTATAACTCCGGGAGTCACATACATACGACATCCACTCAATGAATCACTATCCATAATTCCTACAAATCATCTAATGAATGAGCAAATCCTCAATTTTACAAAAGAATTTTCATATGTTCCATCCATAGTAAAAGTCGGTGTTTCATATCTTAATGATCCTAAACAAGTGGCCTCGATCTTGATTAAAGTTGGGAAATACACAATGATACAATCTAAAGATGCAAACAGAAAACATCTGGTTATACACAAAAATTGTCCGTACCTAGAGGAAAATAAACCAAGTTGTGGATGCGATAAGAACATCTTGGAAGATATTGAACAACCCATGGTAAGATTTGATAATTTTAACGAGTCATCGTTAGATTTTTCTTTGTGGGTATATGCAAGAGATTATGGTTCACATTCTAAAGTAGAGACTGACATGCGTATGATAATGTATGAAGAATTCAAAAAATATGATATTAGAATACCATGGTCGATCAGAACTATTTATCATGGAGATGAAAAAAAAGAATCAGAAGAAATCTCGAAACTCGACAAAGAGAGAGAAAAAATAAAATCACAATTTGGAATGGGCGATATTTCTTAAAATGCCATGATTAAATGTTGAAAACCCATCTAATTGCCGAACATCAATTTATCAATCGATGATAGACTAAGATTCGAGATGTTATTGTTTCCCTATTTGCAGCGTAAGTACCCTCTGAACTTGCTCTAGACACATTATTTTCATGCGTACTGTTTTGGTTAATTCTCTTTCTGTCTTTGTTTGAATTTTTGCCACAATATCATATGCACCATTTGTAACCTGAATTTCCGAGATACCTTGTAATGCTTCTAAAGATTTGACTATTTGTTGTTCTTTTCCTAGATCACAGTTTATGAATACAAACGTTTCTTGCACGTGCTGTTTTTGTAATCATTGTATTTCAATTACATGGATTGCAGTGTATACTAACTAGAATTTAATCCAAGTTTGGCATATTGTTGTATGATTTGCATCACTTCAAAAATAATGATAAATTCTCCCATTAGAAAAGTTTGGAATGTCATATCAATAATTGAAAAAGATTCCCATTTTTGGAAAGGAATGACACGAATACTGAATATATCACGAAATGGAAATACGTTTACTCGTGAGGTAACATTGAGTAATTCTGACAAGTGTTATCAAAAAATCATTCTCTTTCCAATGGAGGGGATTCATAGTAAGTGGACTAGAGGAACTCTAATGGGAATAAAAGACATCATGATAACCCAAATTGGAAATCAGACCCTATTGGAAGTTGAGATAAATTATACCCTCAAAGGTATTGCACAACTCCGTTCTCGTGGCATCTCAGAAGAACTACGAAATGAATCTGAACTGGCATTACAACTAATAAAAGAGGATGTTGAGAAAATTCTGCCTTTCCAGATGGAAGAAAGACAGCGGTCGGACATTATTACATGAACAAACATAAACAAATTCTTGCAAAACCAGAATTTGGTATTGTTGCCACAAACACATTCAGAACAATAAATGAAAATTCTCCCAAAGGTATCATTCACAATTGTCAAGGATCGTCAATCATAACCGATAATATTTCAGGCGAGGTTCTCTGTAGTTTATGCGGTCAAGTTTTGGAAGAAAAATCTGTAGAGGTAAATCCATTGCATTGGTCTGATCCTATGGAGTTCATGACAAAAAAAAGTTCAGGTTCAGCCAACTCTTTTACAATGTTTGACATGAACATGACTACCATCATGTCCAATAAAGATTTCATGGGAAAATCTCTTTCTGGTACTATCAAGAATGAATTTTATCGTCTAAAGATACTCAACACCAGAAATACAATAGCTTCAAAAAACAAGACATTGCGATCCGCTCTTTTATTTCTTAACATGCTACAAGCAAAACTTGGGATACCAAATTCAGTGGCAGAAAACTCTGCACAACTATACCGAAAAGTCTGTCAAAATAAAATTAACTGTTGGAAGAAAATCAAAAAATATCATGTGTGCATGTGTTTATGCATCTTGTAAACAAGGTATGGTGCCTAGGACTATTCTTGAGATAGCACTTGCAAGCAATATTGGAAAAAAGGACATTGCAAGGACGTATAGAAGTTTGGTTGAAAAATTGGATCTGCAAATATCCCCGTTTAATTCTAAAGAGTTTCTGACGAGAATTGCAAATGAGACAAGAATTAGCGAAAAATCAAGAAGAAACGCATTGGAAATACTTTGTACTATTGAAAAAGTAGGTATGGCACATGGAAAAAACCCAAAAGCATTAGCTGCTGCATCACTCTATTTAGCTTGTGTCCTAAACGCAGAACAAAAGACACAGGCTGAAATAACAAAGGCATCTGGTGTCACCTCTACTACCATAAGAACACGATACTATGATCTAAGAAAATTCTTTTTGGAACCAATAGAATCACAATTTCAACAAAATGATTAGGAAGTATTAGTTAGCAAATAATAGAAAATGTAGGTTGTACAAATCTTAAAAGCTCGACAATTCATACTAAAAAGAGTGAGTCAAAGTACAAAGAAAACTTCCACTATTACCTTTAGACTAGATGAAAATACTATCCAGCGATTACATCATGTATCTAGCAATAAACAAGTAAGTACTAATACGCTTGTAAATCAAGCATTAAAACAATTTTTAGACTGGGGCATACATGAGTCAACAATTGGATTTGTGACTATAAACAAACAGGTCTTTGTTCATGTTTTTGGAAAATTAAGCCAAAGTGAAATAATAGATGTAGCTACACGTGTTGGTAAAGATGAAGTAAAGAACATAGTATTATTTATGAAAGGTACAATGGACATCCAATCATTTTTGCCATGGTTTGAGATACGAATGACAAACTCGTCAGTTCAAGTGAGCCACATTCATGAAGAGAGTGGTTTTCATAGATACGTTATGAAACATGAATTGGGAAAAAACTGGTCTTTATATCATAAGACAATTCTTGAATTGATCTTTGAGGAAATCTTTAATAAAAAAATTAATGTGAAAATCGACAAGACAATGATCTCATTTGAGTTTTCTGAATAATAATTAATTTACATGAAATTAAACATGATTCAATTTTAGGACAATTGGGTCAAAAATACAGGATGTGGATTTTTGTTTGTAAAATCATGATATGACCATACTTTTGGATTGACCTTGATTTTTCTGAAACAGACTTTTAATCCTGACGATAATTTAAGAAAACCATAAAATCAGGGTCATAACATGAATGTCAGATGGAACGTATAGAATTGACATCTTTTGTACAGCAATGTAAAAGCATAGAATATGTTATTGATTCCTTCGAAGTTCCATATCAAAAAATTATTGGAACCTCATTAGAAAGAGAGATAGTTCGATATGTGATAATAGTTCCAGACAACATATCTCACAACATAATTGAAAAACTTTCTGCGATATTAGATACAACTCAAAAAGACATTTATCTTACAACACAAAAAACAGATGCGACTGTATCCAGATACTTAGACAAATTAAACGAAAAGGCCCAAAAACCAAAAGAGGTTCCACTATACGAAAAATTAATTCCAATAACAGAGCCTTTCATAAAATTTAGAAAAGATCTTCTAATCATGATCGTGATTGCATCAATAGTGGCATTGGGGGGGTTGTATTCTAACAGTCCTGCTGTAATTATTGGAGCCATGCTAATATCCCCACTACTGGGTCCGATTACAGCATTCTCGTTCAATGCTGCAGTAGGAAGACCAATGAAGATGTTACATTCTGCATTCTCAGGTGTACTACTCATACTAGCTGTAATCATAACTGGAACTATACTTACCGTGATACTATCTCACATATCCAATGTGACCATAACTCATGAGATTACATCTAGAACCATGGCGGCACCCACAGATGTTGTAATAGCCATACTGCTAGGTATAGCAGGTGGAGTTGCAATGGTTTCAAGCATTCCAGGTATTTTAGTAGGTGTCGCAATAGCCGCAGCATTAGTACCACCTGCCACTGTCACTGGAATTGGAATAGCATTATGGAACTGGGATATTTTCAGTGGATCTTTACTACTTACTGCTTCCAACATAATTGGATTGATACTTGGCAGCATTGTTGTTTTCTTTCTAAGAGGAGTCACACCTAGAAAATATTATGAAAAGAACAAGGCAAGAAAATATCTCATCATAACTATTCTAATCTTCATAGGATTTAGTGCTATGTTAGGAACATTTAGCTTTATACATTTAATCAAGTGATTTATTTAAAAATCATAAAAATTGATTTGAATATTAAATTTAAAACAAATCGCATTATACAGTAATCTAGTATTTTTACATTAGTGGCCTATTGGAAATGCAGAAAGAAGATGTCACAATACGATATGATTAAAAGATGGTTCACGATATTATAATCGAGTTTAGACTTAATGAATATTATTACTTATTACTATGAAATCATCATTCCAAAATTAAAAAAACTCTTTGAGATCACAAACATAAGAAAAAAGAAAACCCCCAAGTCTCCCATAGGTAGAATCGAACCTGCTATTGTTAATGAATCCGGTACTTTCTCACATAGGATGGGTATTGAAGATGAAGAAAAACAGATTCAGACACGTTCAATGAATAATGATCTGAAAAATGGATTGTGGAACATCTCGGTATTGTATTTTTTTCCTAATGTTGATAATCCTTATGTTATTCCGATACGGGAAAATAAGGAGTTTTATTTATTCACAGAAAAACTATGGCTAGAATTTTTTAAATATCCATCTGAGTATATTTTGTACGGGTATATAGGAAATGCAATAAATGAGTTGAGAAATGCATACATGGATTTAAAATGGAATGAAGTGTATGATTTCATAGAATTTGTAATCCAAAACCATAGTTCTATGACTTTAAAGCCAAAGTCCGATTTTATTTCTTCATGTAACAATATTCTTGAGCGTGAATCGTCATATTATAGGATAATCAATGACAAGATTGTTCCAAAATATTATGGATAGGAAATAATTTTGTTCAGCTGAGAAAAACTTCAATTTGTAGAGAACTATTTGGTTGTAATCTGAATATTTATCAAACGTAATGAAGCAATGGAATTGTCTTCCTATTTTTTATTATTCGAATTCACGATTATAAATTTTATATTTAATTTAAAACTCTAAATGACCATTTCAGAGAAAAGTTATTGATATGTTCAACATAATAGACAATAAATCAAACCTAGTCGATAATGGGTTTTGTGATTCTCAAACTAGAAGAAAGATGCATCAGATTTTAATATTTAGGATGACAAAAATGACTAATTGAGTCTTCAACATCAAGTCACGCATATGGTATAGGACTGATTGCAGTAATGGTAGGTGCGGCAATAGGAGTTTCTTACTATCAGATTTATTTCATACCTGAACTAAATGCAATTCCGTTAATTTCTGACAAGATAAAAAATCCCGAACAAACAACGGCCATTTCAATTGTAAAAGGCTCAGTAGACCAAACTCAAACCCAAAACTTTCTTCCAAAAAAACAATCAATTCAACTAGGAGTTGATAACCGCATAATATGGCAGAACAATGACGATGCTGCCCACTATGTGACACCCGTAAAACCATTCAAAGACGGTTACAGTGGAGATTTTGGCTCTGGGGCAATACTGTCAGGCAAGAATTACACTTTCTTGTTCACGCAAGAAGCAGACATATCATACTACTGTAAAGTCCACCCTTGGATGACCGGTGAAATCGATATAGTACACGGTGCTTTAACATCTTAAATGAATGATGTATAGAACTAATTTCAGCTAAACCCATTTCCGGTATACACTTTTTTGTATCTCAACATTTCATTAATGTGTAGCAAGAGATTTTTACATTCATTTTAAACAAAAATTTGTAAAATGGGTTGACCTTATCCACGTATAAGATCAGCCCATGATTTTCGCTCTTCCATTGGAATACTATGAGGTCTTCCCTCTGCTTTTTCTTTTATCAGATCAGCTGCCATCTCTGCCTCAACTTGTAGCTCTTCCTCAATTCTTCTTGAGAACAAGCCAGCGGGCCCAGATATTTTGTAGCTCATGCTGATTTCCAAAAGAGTTGCGTTTCCCAATGGACTCAAAAGAAGATTCTTTGTTCCAGTTATTACTCCCTTGGTCCAAAGTACATGTAATTCCCCTTTGGGCACAAGTGTAATCTTTTGTAGACACTTGTCTACCTTACCGATTACAACTTCTCGAACAATCTCATTTCCTTTCTTTGAGATGTTTCTAATTTTTTTAGTCAGATTCCAGAACATGGGATCATCATCAACTTTTGATACCACGTCGTACACCTTTTCTAACGGTGCACCAATCTGTATTCTGACTTTGATGTCTACCATGTTATAGTATTAGTGATTCCGGAATAAATCATGTCTGTATACAATGTAAGACGATTGTTACACAAGGATGAGAAAATGATTTTTCTATTATGAACATTTCTTAAATATTTAGAAATTAATTACATGGTATGGAAGAGACATACAATAACAAGAAAAAAACATCTACCATCACATTCAGATTTGATTCAGATCTTATAGACAGATTACATAAAGAGGCCAAAAATCATCAAGTAAATACCAATACACTTGCAACACAAGCCTTGAAACGATTTCTAGAGTGGGACATTTATCAATCAAGAATAAGTTTGGTTAATCTCAACAAATCTGTTTTTACAAAAATTTTTGAGGGTTTGAGTAAAAAGAAAATAATAGAAATTGCATCTATTGGGAAAGATGAAATGCGCGATATTGCAATGTTCATGAAAGGAGAGACGGATGCAATTTCCTTCATGTTATGGTTTGAGATGCAAATGATCAACTCGTCTGTTCAGGTGAGTCACATGTCTGATAATGGAACCCACACTTTTGTTATGAAACATGATATTGGTCAAAACTGGTCGCTATACAATAAGACAATCTTGGAGCTTATCTTCGAAGAGTTGTTCCACAAAAAAATCAACGTCAAGTATGACAAGAACATGTTTGCACTCAGATTCTCAGAATAATTTGAAGATAAAATCAGCAATTAGACATTTATGCCAATTTTACTCCCTTGGACGCACATTTTTTTCATAAAGAGGCGAATACCTTTTATTCCAAGACGATTCAAATACTAAAAATGTCTAAAAAAATTCTAGTTTTTGCAGTTTTGTTTTCTCTTGCTTTATCCATGACAGTTGCACAAGAGGCTAGTGCATTGACTGTGGGTACAGGTGAACATGGTCGTATCACATCAAGATCAAATCCAAATCAAGTCTGTGGTAATCACGTATGCCAACCAGGAGAGAATACCAAATGGACATCAGCTGTATCATCATCACAACGTCAGGGCCCTGGCAAAGCCACAGGTGCGCAACATGGAATCATCATAATGCATCAGATAGTTGTAAACTATCTAGCAAAATCAGTATCTGCAAATCAAACCTCGTGGAGTTATCCATCCATGCCAGTACAGCCAAGCATGAATTCCACTGGATCAAAATAGACATTCTGCTGTGAAGTAAATTCTAACAAAAATACAATCGAGCATAGAAAAACAGATCTAAAGTTAATGTTAAATTGGCAGGTTTAATCCAATTTCATAATGACAGAATTTGAAGAGTTTGCATATGCCCTTTTAGATCAGATATCAGTTGAAATAAACGAGGAAAAAGAGATAACAAACTCAGAGGCAAAATCTAGTCAGGCATTTACTGGAAAAATAAAGTTCGAAGGCATTGAATCAATTTGCAACAGACTATTTGTAGACATGTCAGAAAAGATAACAGAATTTACCGGAATTCCAGTGTCACAAGTAAGAGTAGAGTTTCCAGAACTTGTAGAGTTCAAGCACCTCAAAGGGCGCAAGGTGTATCCCACAAGAGAATCTGCAGAGTTTGTAGACGAACTTTTTACTGCAATTGCACATGAAGATGTAACAAAGATTACAGCACTTGCAGAAAATCAGACCTTTAGATATCTAGTTTATTCCACATATGCAAAAGGGTACATCTCACAGATATCTACTACATATGGTGATTTTTACGAATCTGCAATATACCTAAACAAGTTCATTTTATCTAGTTACCCCCAGATTATACTATACAAGCAAGGTGAACCCTATGAATCAAGATTTGATCAGGTAAACTCTGGATATATGGGAGCCTTGAAGATGACCATTCTAGAGGAGCAAATCCACTCGATACAAAACAATCTGTATAACATTAACAAAAATGCAGTATCTGAAGTAAATGCAATCAATGAAGAACTTGCAAAAATAATTCTAGGCCTTGATGACACCACAACAAAGAATCTTTACAATTACTTGCAATTACCAGAAGTTCCAGACGAATATCCAGTTGCAAAGAGGGCAAATTTATTTTTCATATTAAATCCTGACAATTTCATAGTTCAAGTCTTGGGTCCAGACGTAATGACATTTACAAAGGTAACAGTAGATCCCAAAATCCTGGAAATGATTCCACAACTTCTTGACATTTACCAGAGATGGTTAAAACCAATACAGGCACATCATGCAGCATTTACAACAATGGAAGGAATGGCAGAGTTTGCAGTAAAAAACATTCTAAGAGATGATCAAGACTTTAAGAATTATCTAGTTACATTTGCAAATAGTGATATCTCAACATATCAAATTAGAAAGAGCATGGGAACTGATTTTACAGAACATATTTTTGCAAAACTAGGCAAGGATACATACAAGACATTGATTGCAAATCCTCCAACAACTCGGGAACTCAAAAATCCGGAAAGTTATCTAAATAGAAAATGAATGAATTTGATCCATTTGCAGTAGAGTGGATCTCTTATGCAAAAAGTCCACAATATACGCTAATTGAAAAGTGCCTAAAACTATCTCAGGTCCTAGAATTTCCCAACTTGGACATTGCAGAATACATACAAAAATTGAAATCATTTGAGCAAGGGTTATGTGAGCACATATCAGATGTCAAAAACCCCATCTACCTTGTTTCTATGCTTAACGAATACATGTTCGATGTCTTGGAATTTGAAGGAAATAGTGATGACTATTACAATCCAAGAAATAACTTTCTAAATGTAGTAATTGACAAGCGTACCGGAATACCAATCACATTATCAATTATTTACATCGAGTCTTGCAAAGGCAATAGGACTTGAGCTCCACCCTGTTGGATTTCCAGGCCATTTTCTTGTAAAATATTCAGAGGAGCTTGTTTTGGATCCATTCAATGGTGGCAGTCTATTAGATATTGAAGACCTCCAGGACATACTTGATGCCACATATGGTGAAGGAGTAGCGTTTGAACCAGAATATCTAAACGACATAGAGCCTGAAAAGATTTTGATAAGAATTCTTCGAAACCTAAAGGGCTCTTACACTGAATCTTTCAGTTATGAAAAAGCAATGCACTGTATCAACATGATATTAGGTCTTGACCCCAACTCTGCTGAAGATATCAGGGACAGAGGAATTATCCAAACAAGACTGCTTCAAAATGATCTTGCGTTAGTATCATTGAACAAGTATCTTGAGCTTGCACCAGAAGCAGATGATGTTGACGATGTATTAGAAATGATAAAAAACATCAAAGAGAAATCTAGTCAATAATTGATTGTACGTCTTTTCCTTTTTTGATCAGCTTGTGTTCATATCGTACAACCTTGTTTCGAATTGTTCCTTTGAGAATATCAACTTCATTTCTTAGGCTGGCAACTTCATCTTCAAGTCTAGCTACTCTTTCATAAATTGACTCGTCTTCGCCTGCCATATGTTTAATCTTCACTAGATATGACCTTAAAAATTTATGGTTTATTTTGTTGAGGATTTTGTCAGTATTTTCTACAGGGTGAATTCGCCATTACAGGATTGACACTTGCCTTTCTCGCTTCCAATCAATCCTATTATCAAAATTTTTCCTATTGTACCGCATTTAGGACAAAGGCCTGTTGTAACGTTTTTTGGACCGCTTGATCTTGGTTTTACTGTTTTTCTCCTTACCATTGAGTTGATCGCAAAATTCGGTTTATTAAGTTTAAGCGTAGATCGCAAAAAGCGCGGGGAGTGGGATTCGAACCCACGGGTCCTTACGGACATGGGATTAGCAATCCCACGCCCTACCAGGCTAGGCGACCCCCGCACAGATGTTGCTGAAATTTAAACTGTTATTATAACTTTGGAACCAGATCTAGAATGAATTTTCCTATTCTTCGCCAAAACGTTTGTAGTTTTCCACAAGATCCTTGAGATGGATTTTTTCTCCCCCTACAATCTTCAAGTCCACTTTGATTTTGCCTTTCTCAATAGTAATAATATTGTAAGTGTTTTCAAACAGTCCTCGCATTCTTTCAGAAGATACAGTTCCAGCATTTGCTATTGATAAATTTCCAAAGTTCCAAAACCATGGCCTATGTTTGTGGCCACATATTACAAGGTCTATCTTGCTTGCAAGTGCAGTACGCAGTGCATCTCCAGAATCTATTACAGTTACTTTGTCAGTTCCAGTATCAGGAACACCAATCAGATGATGATGCATTGCAAGTATCTTGGTCTTGTTTGCATATTTTTTCATGGTTCTCTCAAGCCACAGGTTTTGCCTATATCCTATTTCTCCCTCGTCTCGGTCAGGTCTTGCAGTACCAAGCGTTACAAGTACTGTATCATCATCTAGTTCATTTACAGAATCAAAAGGAAAGAACTTTTTGAAGAGAAGATATCCGGTGTTTCGATAGTCATGATTTCCACTCATTGCAATTATCTTTTCAGTGTCAAACTGGGAAAACTTGGCCTTGCATTTTTCATATTCTTTGAGTAGCCCCTCATTTGTGAGATCACCTGTAGCTACAATAACAGACGGCTTGAGTTGGTTTATCTCTTCAACTGCAAGGTCAAAAATTTCTTCTTTGAATTGAGATCCAACATGAATGTCAGAGATCTGTACTATTTTCACTAACAAGATCCCCAATCAATGAGGAGTTTAAGCTTTAGCATTATAGAATGAATTTTAGAAATAATTTTCTAGTTAGAGTTAAATATGCTCATACTACAATTTCGCCTGATTTGGGAAAAAAGGCTGCAATAATCAGGGGTGATGGCATTGGTCCAGAAATTGTTGATTCAATGTTAAAGGTATTGAAAGCATGTAACACTCAAACTGAATTGATACTATGTGAAGCAGGATCCGAACAATGGGAAAAGCATGGAGGAGAAACATACATTCCAGATGCAACAATGAATATTCTGGAAAACTCTGATGCTGGCTTTAAGGGACCTACAACTACAATCCCCAAGCCAAATTCTCCAAGAAGTGTTGCAGTCACACTACGACAAAAATTTGATCTATATGCAAACATTAGACCAATCAAGACATACAAGAGAATAACTCCAGATAAAACACTAGACTTTGTGTGCTTTAGAGAAGCAACAGAGGGACTCTACACTGGAATTGAATTCAAGGTATCAGATGATGCTGCAATTGCAATTAGAAAGATTACAAGACAAGGAAGCAGTCGTTTTATCAATTCTGCACTAGCATGGGCAAAAAAATATCATATGAACAAAATGGTTGCAATAACAAAGAGAAACATTCTCAAAATTACTGATGGCATATTTTGGGAGGAAGTAGAAAAGGTCTCCAAGGCAAATCCCGGAATATCCGTTGAGGAATTATACATAGACAACATGACCCAGCAACTAGTCATAAAACCAGAGCAATTCAATGGCTCAGTCTTGATAAGCACCAACTTGTTTATGGATATAATATCAGAGTTGGCATCAGGCATAATTGGCTCCATTGGATTGGTTTATTCTGCAAACATGGGAGACAAATTTGCCATGTTCGAAGCTGCCCATGGCAGTGCGCCTTCATTCAAGGGACTAAACAAGGTAAATCCAACTGCCGCCATACTATCAGGAGCATGGATGGTAGAATACTTGGGGGAGACTCACATAAGAGATGCAATATTTGCTGCAACAGATCAGGTAATCAACGAAGGCAAGTATGTTACATTTGACATTGGTGGAAATGCAACTACAACACAAATGACAGATGCAATAATAGAGATTGCAAAACAGAAACTACAAAAATAATTTAGCACTAGATTTTACAAGTACCACCACAGACACTAGTGATACAATTAAAATAAAAAAAGATACAGAACCAAACTCTGGCACACTTGCAGTGTTATCATTAATTGTAAAGTTTTGATGAGTGATTGGAAGAGGCTGATCCTGAACTGGAGAAGAAGATGATGGTGGCACAGATATCAGATCAAGCGACCTGTCATCATTTGCATCCATATCACCTGCTGTATTAGCAGAGTTTGCATCAAAAAATAATTGATATTGTCCATTTACAGCATTGTTCCACACAAATGCCACCGGAATGGTTTGTTTTGCAGGAACATCCAGTTTAACAAAATTATTGTAAAAAAGTGAGGACTGGTTTGTTATTTTTAGCGTAAATATTATTGAATGAGCATCAGCATTTCCCGTATTTTGAATCTGTTTTGTTATTACAATACCATTTGAAGTATAGTTTTGTTTTGCAACTTGAAGGGAATCAGCAACCCAGGAAAGTTCTGCATGTGAAAATCCATTTGATACCACAACCAGTCCAGATGGCCATGTGTCAGTCTTGTCATAATATTGGTACTTGCCAACAGAGCCAAAGAATTGAGTAAAGGAATGTCCAGGCTGTATGATTCCGCTGTCAAAGATACCCTGTGGACCATAGTTTGATGTTCCAGTAGTAACAGTATGGGTACGGTTATCTTGATTTGTCCAAGTAACCGTATCTCCAACAGAGACATTTACCTGAAATGGATAGTAGCATGAGAGATCAGGTCTGCAGTGGTTGATAGTTCCATTTACAATAGTCACCTGTGCGTTATAGGCTTGAGCGCTTGGAAACCACATGAAACAAAAAACGCCAGTTATTGTAACAGCATAAATGATATAGTAAAATTTCAACAATGACAATTTCTTTCCTTTACAAATAAACTAGATGCATTTTTTGTAAGAAAATCATATTAGGGTTAATTCTTTGTGCATTCTATTATGATTAATTCTTCATAGAATAATTTCTTTTTTGTAGCAATTGTAACACTAAACCCAAGTGACTCTGATAGTTCCACCAGTGTTTCATACTTTGCAAGAGAAGAGGTTAGAAATACCATCTTGCCATTTTTTTCAATTCTCTGGCTGGCAGATTGTATTATCATACCAGGAATCTCTGTACCATCACGTAGGCCATCCACTGCAGGATCAAGTAATTCATCAGACGGTAAATATGGTAAATTGCACACAATCAGATCAAAATGGATACGTAGTGCGTCAGCTGCATTGCAACAGATGCAATTATTGATTGTTTCATGAGCCTTGACTAGAGCAACAATGTTAATGTCAGTTGCAACAACAAGTGGAAAATTTTTGGATAAAACCTCTGCAAGAATTCCAGAGCCTGTTCCAATGTCAAGTGCAGACTTGCCTTTTTCATTTTTTAGATAATCAGCAAAAAAGATAGAATCCTCAGCCGGTACATAGTAATTATTTTGTGATTCTTTTTGCAATTTCTATTATCTCACCATCAGGCATCTCTTCAAGTCTTTTATCAGAATCAATCTCTATTCCCATTTTTTTTCCAATGTTACGTATAGTCTTTCTTTTAAATGAAAATAACTTGTTTACAGCATGTACTGTTTGAGCTGAGAGTACATGCTTTGGTATAATGGATACCACGATAGAGTCAACCTTTGGCGGTGGCCTAAAGTTTGTGTTTTTTACATCCATGATGTTTTCAATCTCAAGGCAATAGCTTGCAAGAACGGATATGGCCCTTCTCTCCTTGCCGTCTTTTTTGGCCAGTTTTTGAGCAAACTCTTTTTGGACCATTATAACAGCACGCTTGAACTTTCTTTGAACAAGCCATTCTATGGCAGTCCGACTTTCAGAATATGGAAGATTTGAGACAAGAATGGTAAACTCTATACTTTTCTTGAATGCATCCCCTTTTTCCAAGACCAGGTTTGGCACATGAGAAAAAGCGTCACTTGCTTGAGAATATAGAACCTGGTCCTTTTCCACAGAGATTACCTGTTTTGCATCTTGGCAGAGAAGTGGTGTCAGGATACCTTTACCTGTGCCTATCTCAAGGACAATGTCATCGTTTGTTATACCAGCAGAATCAACTATTGATTTTGCAATTGATTGTGTTATTAAGAAATGCTGCCCAAGTAACCTGCGTTTGATCATTTTCTAACAAAGAGACTCATCCTTGTTTCTCCGGTTATCTCTTCGATGATTCTCTTTGCAATCTGTTTTGCTGGCTCTTTTAGTCCAACTCTTTCCTGTAGGTCTTTAAAGTCAGTAAACTTTTTCTTTTCCCTTTCTTCTAGCATTGTTTTCATGTAGGTTTTTCCAATTCCCGGTATCAGTTCAAGTGCATGAATTCTCGGAGTAAGTGGTTGTGCATTGTTGAGATAATCTACAAATCTTTTTTCGTTTTGCATGACAATTTTTTCTATCACAGCATTTCACTCACTTTGTGCAGAGGATGTTATCTGTTCATGCTCTAGTCTGCCAAGCACTGAAAGAATTTTTGTTCTACCTTCTTTTCCAATGTAGACTCGTTCTCCAATCTCAAAAGTAGAGTTTGGCATGGCAAGAAGTTCAAGTATGGTTAATCTCTCCTCTCCAATAGCTGTAACAATAATTCCATCTCGTCCTCGTACAGTAGTTGATTTACCTCTTGTTACAAAATCTAATACGTATGCGTATTCCTCATACTTCCTAGTTTGAGAATGTTCCAAAATAAACCGTACTCCTAAACTTAAGAGTTCTCCTTGATTATCTTTAGCATCTTGTCGAGCGTTTCAGCAAGAATTAGTTTCTTCCAACCAAAAGTAAATGCTCGCAATTCAGCTTCAGTACTTGGGAGATTATTTACAATTTCTACTGCTTCTTCTTCTTGTATACCGCATTCTTTTACAAGTTGCTGCTTGAGTTTCTTTGCAGCCTTTGCGTCAATTTTTGAAAATTTGGTAACATAATCATATGTCCATCTTTGAATTTGGTCCATTGATTCAGTATCAACTTTCTCCATAATTTCTTTTACTTCAGGAATAGAAATGCCTTGTTTCTTTTTTACTTCTTCCATCTAAGCAGCAACACCGAATGGTTTGATATGATCTAATCTAGTGATTAAGGTTTTTGGCCTGTTTCCAAGCTTGACTGTTAATTTCACTACTCTTCTACCAGTTTCTGTTACGGTTCCCACTTTTCCATGATATCGTCTATGGGGTAATGCTTTGTGCTGTGAAGGATCTATGATTACTAGAACTTTGTCACCTACGGCATACTCTCTAAGTAAGAAAGACACTCCTCGAACTTCGTCCTTAGTCATGACGGATCGTGATTTATGCATAAAGCCGTGTGAACGACCCTTTGATTTCTTAGTAGCCATTAATCGCTAAGACTTGAGATGACCATAATTTAACACTTACTGGATATAAAGGAAAAAAATAGAGGTATGGAAGATGATCTTCCATCCCAGGAAACAGGATAAGAGGCCTATTCTTCAGGCTCTTCTTTCTTTTTCTTTTTGGTCTCATCCTCAGGGTCTGCAACACCACCTTCGGTTAGTGTGTAGAGAGCCTCTTGTTCGGGATGATGAGGACTGTCAACCATTCTGGCAATTCTCTTTTTACCAGATTTCTTGAGGTAAACACGGTATGTTGAGGCATGTGCCACAACGTTTCCTCCAACAGGTCTTGTTGGATCACCAAAGAATTGGTCAGGCGATGATTGAACTTGGTTTGTCGCTATTGCTGCTACATTGTATGTTTCAGCAGTTCTTGAAAGCAGGTGCATGAATTTGTTCAATCTCTGTTGTCTTACAGAGAGGGTGCCCCTACCAAGGAATTCTGCTCTGAAAAGTCCTACTGCAGAGTCTACAACGATTAGTTTTATTTTGTGTTCTTCAATTACAGGTCCTGCTTCTTGCAAGATCAACTCTTGATGAGCACTATTGTATGCTCTTGCCACTATAATTCTGTCAAGAACCTTTTCAGGATCAAGACCCTTTGCTTTGGCAATTGAAACAATTCTTTCTGGTCTGAATGTGTGTTCCGTATCAATATACAATACGCCACCATCTAATCCACCCTCTTCTTTTGGCTTTTGAACAGTTACACATACTGTGTGACAAAGTTGTGTCTTGCCAGCACCAAATTCACCATAAACCTCGGTTACGGCTTGTGTCTCAATTCCCCCATCAAATAAAGTATCAAGTGCGTTAGTTCCAGTTGTGATCTTTCCAATGTCCTGTCTTCTTTTGTAGATCTCAGTTGCGGTGACAAACTCTTTAGCAATTTGACCATTGTCAATTAGCTGTTGTCTTGCTTTGTTTACTAAATTTATAGCAGCATCAAGATCCATACCAGTAATTTCTGATATGTCCACTGGTCCTCTTATCACAAGATCCATTATGTTATGAATTCCTGCATCACTTAGCTTCTTGGAAGTTACTGGGCCTACCCCATCTAGATTTTCTAATCTTAAATCGTCCATCTTACCGTATAGTACGGTACTAGTACCTAATAAAGGTACTGCTTTTGGGAACTGTTACCTAATCGGTTGATTTTCTTGATTTTTCTCTGTGTTCCCTTCGGTTGATGATGTATAATTAATTGAGGGGGGTTTTCAACCACCAAAGAAACAAACCAAATGCAATAGCAAATGGTACTGCAACAGCAACAATCATTGCTTTTTTATTTCTGATTTTTGTCATTATGATTCTAAACAATTAGATTTGAAACTATTAATAAAATTGCTGTTTGGTAAAACGATCGATTTTTGTATCTACTTTACATTTGTATAGAAAAGTAAAATGAGGCGTAATCAGTCATGTTTATGGATATAACATTACTTTTCATACTGATCAAAGATACACACAATATAATTAATGTTTGAATGAGAGAGCATAAGTCTAGGTTCAAAAATACTCCACTTGACAAATGTATAGAACTGTAAAATAGGCACAAAACTATCTGAAAATATCTAATCCCTTTGATTGCGGTCTGTCATGGACATGTATGACATGTACTTCTAGTCCTTCTCTCGAATAGAAAATTAAATCACATTCTTTGCATTTGTATGTCATAGTATCATTCTAGAATAATTCTGATTTAACAAATGTGATTGAAGCATAGCTCAGCTTGAAATTAAAATAAAAAGATATGATAAAATTATTCTGAATTAGGATGGAATATTTCCAATGGGTAACAATCAACTAACACTAATTCTTGATTTGTAGTATCAATTTCATACATAAATTCAAAAGGTATTCCTACAAAAATTACAAGAATCAAAGGACATACTTCAATATCAGCTCCACAACTATCCCAACTTCCAACTTCTCTAGGATCTCTGTGTTTAGATACTTCTATCCATTGATTTTGGATATTATTTTGAATGCCAAGATCTAATATGCTAACTTGATGAAAATACTCTTCTGTAATAGATATTTGCCAGTGAAAGGTTGGAAGTGACAATAAAATTAATTCTTAGTTACTACTACAAATTTCTTTATCTTACCTGTAGCTTTTGCTTCTTGGTACTTTTGCATTACCTCATTGTGACGAGGCCCCCATGTTGGTTTTGTCATAATATACTAATATACTAATATCCTATTATATACATCGAAAATTCATGTCTAGAAATGTACCATTACATAATAACTTAATTTATTTATTTATTTATTTATTTATATACATACACACGTACATACACACATACTAGATCAAACATCTCATCCTAATAGATATTGAGAAATCCTTGCTCTACAATCATTACACCAAACATCTCTATAATCAACATCATCTGTAACATCTTTCCATTCTCTCTTACAATTAGGACAAACATGTTCCATCATGTTTCTTTCTTGCTCGCATTTTGAATGAGAGTTAGCCACTTGTTATTACCCTGAATATCAATACCGCACTTATCAGCAGGAGTTTGACCATTCAATCCCATGTGTGGGCGTAAGTAATTGTGGTACATCTGATAACCGCCTATGAGAACAGAGTCTTTGACTTTAATTCCTCTCACGACTTTTTCACGATCACGAAACTCACCGTTTAGCCTCTCCATCTTGTTATTGTTCATGTCGCCTTGCAAGTGAATGTGCTTGATGTGAATTGGTCTTGTTTGACGGTTTATTTCCCAAAACTCTTTTCGGTATGCTTCAGCGTAAGAAGGCAAGCCATCAGTAATCAAGACCTTTGGCTTTGTCTGTGTAACTAACTTGCCTTTTGCAAATAGTGTACTTGCATCATGCTGTTCCTTTGAATCTGCCACTTCTTGAGCAATCCAAAATCTAGTTTCGTCATCCATCAAGGCAAAGACATACTTCAATTCTCCACGTACTTTTACCCACACTTCGTCTGCTCTCCAAGTATCGCCTACTTGTGGAGTTATCTTTGACAAATAATTCTGCATGAGTTTTGTGTATTTCTTAATCCACATGTAGATAGTTTTGTGAACTACTACAACACCTTGCAATTTCAGAAACTTTTGAATTGATCTTAATGATTCGCCAGTAAAGTAGAGTTGTAATGCGGAAGTAATTACTTCGGGCTTGTTTTGCATCTTTGAAAAGCCTAGATTGATACTGAATGTTTTCTTGCAGTTACCACAAACTAGTCTTTGAATGTCGCCCGACTTGTTGTGTCTAATTCCAAACTTTTTGATTTTATCGGATTTGCAGAATAAGCAATTTGAAATTATTACTGGTTGAATTGTTACTTTCTTTTGTTCTCTGACTTCTTCACGTATCTTTAATGAAAATTCTACTGCGTGAATATGTTTGCAACATACATGTCTGAAGATATGATCAGGACAGTCACATTGCCAAGAATTGTTTGTCTTTACTACGTTGTATTCTCTTTTGGTTGTTTGAGATTTTACGTGGTAAAAATTATCAGAAATACGTATGAGGTCGTGTCGTGAGGCTATTTCTTTGCCTTTTTCTTTACGTGTATTATTCATATCTACCGTCCTATCTACCGTTACACTATCATATAAATGGTATGCCGTTGTGTCTACCATTCATACGATAGACAAGTTTAATAACAAAATTCTCCTTTAGAATAAACATGAGTTTACAAAGTTCTGTCGGCATAGCAAAGATCGGTACTAATTCACTTAGAGCAACAATACCCGAAGGAATAGTTGCATATCTTGACATTCTAGTTGGTGATAAAATTGATTGGCGAATGGAAATCAAAGACGGAAAGAAAATTGTAGTAGTAACTAAATCTGAAATCATCAACAAAAAAGTTGCTAAGACAGGTTACAAGTATAGTAAACAACCACGAGGTAAAAAACAATGATTAATGAAGAAGCGGTAAACAGAGTTAAAATTTTTATTCAAAAAATAGAGGATGGTGATTTAGAGTTTACTCAAAATGCAACAGACGCAAAATTTGGTATTCCTACATCTAGTATCATATATGGTAATAGAACAAAAGACCGTACTTCATTATCAGACGAATTGGCAAGATGTCTTGCTACATTTCGGTCTAATGTATTTTCTGATGACAATGTTAGTAGTATGATGATCAATGATTGTTTGACTTGGATAAATCAGGCGTATATGACAAGATCAGTAAAACCTAGTGAAGGCATTTTCCGAAAATATAATGAATCATTGGAAGAAAATGAAAAATTAAAACAAGATAATGCAGAAATCTTTGCAGAGTTACAATCAAAAATTGCAGAATATTCTGAACTTCAAGGAAGATACAAAGAACTCAATGAAAAAATAGCAAGATACTTTCCATTGAAGGATACTTCTTAATGAGTAACATAATCAAATGCGAACGATGTCAAAAATCACTAATTGATGAAGAGTATCAAAACCACGTATGCACGCCCAATTTGAAGGGAATTAAGGATATTGAAGTCGATTATTGGTATGAACACACTGGCAAAAATGGAGATAAGGTAATCATGGCTAAGGGGTTGGATGGGTTTCTCTATAGGCTCAAAAAACGCCTATCAACCGAGAGGGAACACCGTAAACACTACCGAAGAGGGAACAGAGCCTGCTTTTGGGAACTGTTACCTAATCGGTTGATTTTCTTGATTTTTCTTTCTGTTCCCTTCGGTTGATGAACCACATCAATTCCGACATTGTCGGAATTGAAAATAGTGCTTTTATTCTTGTTCAGATATCATAAATCTTAGTTGACAGATATTGCAGAAATAAATCAAAACAATAGAAAAAAGAAAAAGGTAACTATTAGAAAAGCAATCATTGCTTCAAGCCAAAATCAATACATACCAATGTCAAACAACGACGAGATTATCCTAACTGTTGGAAACACGGATCTTAGAACAATGAACGGTAGATTACAAGTTCGTACAAAGGAAGGTAGTGTTGCAAGTTTAAAACCAAAAGGGGGATCTAATTTTACTACCACATCACCAACATGGATAGATGTAACTGGATTATCAAAAGAAGTAGAAATTTACCCAGTTTTAAAACAGAAACAAACAAAATTAAAGAGAATCATTTCTAGTCTTGAAAAGAGTAAGAATATTTTTAAGAAAATTGTGGAAAACTCTCCATTTGAACTTGAATGGGTAGATATTGATTTTGGAGTCATAAAAGCAAGATTTAGACCAAAAAAGAAACAACAATAGATAAAGAAAAATTAATCAAAATCACATACTGATGTCTTGAGGCTTCCAATATCTTACAATTCTGCATCTACAATCATCACAAAATTCAAAGAATAATTCAATACAATCAGAATCAAAACAATCCATTTTGATTTTACATAAAGGACATTGATGTATCACTTTTCTTTCACACTCGCATTTTGAATGAGAGTTAGCCATTTGTTATTACCCTGAATATCAATACCGCATTTGTCTGCTGGGGTTTGACCATTCAACCCCATATGAGGTCTAAGGTAGTTGTGATACATTTGATAGCCACCTATGAGAACAGAGTCTTTTACCTTGATTCCTCTCACGATCTTCTCTCTATCTCTAAACTCACCGTTCATTCTTTCCATCTTGTTATTGTTCATGTCGCCTTGCAAGTGAATGTGCTTGATGTGAATTGGTCTTGTTTGACGGTTTATTTCCCAAAACTCTTTTCGATATGCTTCGGCATAGGAAGGCAAGCCGTCAGTAATCAAGACCTTTGGTTTTGTCTGTGTCACTAGTTTGCCTTTTGCAAATAGCGTACTTGCATCATGCTGTTCTTTTGAATCTGCCACTTCTTGAGCAATCCAAAATCTAGTTTCGTCATCCATTAAAGCGAAAACATATTTTAACTCACCACGAACTTTTACCCACACTTCATCTGCTCTCCAAGTATCGCCAACTTGTGGAGTAATCTTTTCGAGATATTTTTCCATTAGACTTGTGTATTTCTTAATCCAGTTGTAGACTGTTTGATGTGATACATCTACACCTTGAAGCTTCAAGAATTGCTGAACGTTTCTTAACGATTCACCAGTGAAATAGAGTTGCATAGCTGAAGTGATAGCCTTTGGATTTGTTCCCATTCGCTCAAAGCCTATGTTGAAGATGAACCATTTACCACAGTCTTTGCAGGAAAATCTTTGAATGTCGCCTGTCTTGTTGTGCCTAATTCCATGCTTGACTATGTTTGCAGACTGGCATTGAATACATTTTGAACAGTCGATTTGCTCGATTACTAGCTTGTTCTTTTCCCTTACTTGCTGTCTTAGCTTTAAGCTAAACTCTACTGCGTGAATATGTTTGCAACAAACTTTTCTGAATGAGTGATCAGGACAAGTACAGAGCCAACCTTGCTCTGTTGAGATTACATCATATTCTCTTTTAGTTGTCTGTGATTTTACATGATAAGTGTAATCATTGATTCTAAGGATTTGTTGATTAGGATTAAGAGCGATCTCTTGTCCTTTCACTTGTCTGTTGTTTATTGTGTTATCCACGTTGATATAATATACACGTGGATATATTAAGATATTGTTTGTCCACGTGGAAACCTTATTAACGTGGATAAATACAACTAAGGTATGCCCAAATGGCAAAAAGACGCTAAAGAATTTGTGGTCAGCGTGACGTACCATGAAACAAGAGGAATACAATGTTACATACCCAAGCCAGTGATTGAGCATTTGAAAAAGCCTGATTGTGTTAAGTTTATCATTAAAGGAACAAGAATAGAGATCGAAGCTCATAAGGATTGATCCTCACTAACAAATCCTTTGCCCTTACAACAATTACATTCTTTTAATTTGTATTTTTTTAGAATGTACCGTTTGAAATTTTTATCTTCAATATTTATTCTTGATAATTGTATTCGCTGATCTAAGTTTTTAAGGAAAGCGAGTATGATTTTAACAAATGCCAATTCTAACACCTGAACAAGGAGAACTACTCATAGCAGTATTTACAATCGGGTTTGGGATTGTTGTAGAAAAATGGTATGTTAGTAGAAGTAGCATATACGCAAATGTCTCAACATGGTTTGTAATGTTATTTACAATTAGTATTAATCCCGCAGATTTTGGTTTATTGGGTCTATGGTTACTTCTGGGTATTGCATTAACTAAAGTGGAAGGGTTGGGAGGAATAAAACAGCTTTTTGGTTCAAAAGTATTCGGCTCAACTGCATTAATTTTGGGATTATACAAATTCGGATATTTACAAGGTAATACATTTTTCATCTGGGTGATTTTTGGTTGCCTATTAGTGGGTGTATTTGCGTGTGGACGAATGTATGCAGATAATGACGATAGAGACCAGTATGAAGAATATTGGTGGTAATGAGCCGACCTTTTACACGAAGAAAAATTTAGTCGATGTGCCGAAGAATGGACAGAACCTGCTTTTGGGTTCTGTAAAGTTATCGGCTCAGGCAAAAAGGCGTAAAGATCGGCTCATTTGGATCAGCCTTAAATCAATATTTTGCCTCACGAATCTCAGAAATGAGACTTCAGTTCACTCTTGCTTCAATTGTAATGGGTGTCATATTATTTTCCGTATATCTTCTTTCCTTGGAAAAGGAGTTCGAATGGGAATTGTATGAAACAGAGATAGCGGTTGCATTAACAGTAATAGCTATAAGTGTAGGTTTTTGGGGATTCAAACCTGTTTTACAAAAAGCAGGTGTTGCAATAACAGATTTTGATGAAAGATTAGAAAAAAGAGGAAATTACGATGTTAAAAAACTCAACAACAATATTTTTAGAAAATTAACACGTGCTGAATTTATGCATGATTGGTATGGCGAATTAACCTTCAGAATACCTACCGATGAAAATGCTTTTGCACCTAAAAGTAGTGGTGCGTTTCTTCACTGGATGTTAGAAAGTGACAACACTAGAGACTATAGTCCAATAAAAAGTGTCATAAACGATCTAAATATTGGAGAAAAATATCTCAAATCTTCGTATCCTAAAGTATATCGACAATGGGAAGGAATAAAAAAAATAGTTGATGAACATAATACCGATAGTGTAAAACTTAGAAGTAACTTAGGCATACAATTTGAAAAAGAGTTTAATCAACAATTTCCAGATTTCTTAGAGGAAGGTAAAGCAAAGGAAAAAAATTTATTCAATGATGTATACATTCTGGAAAGGATAGAAGAATTACTATACAAATATCTATCACATAATTCGAAAGATGAGAACGATTCGGCATTTAGTCGTTTGACTCTCAAAAAAAGCTTCTCAGATGATGATTACTGGCTTTTGAGTTATGGTAGTCTTAGTCCAATAATGGCAACCAAGGATAAAGAAAAAATCGATGTTGAGGTAGTTAAAAAAATACTAATTAAAATCGGAACGAGTGAGGATATTATCAATCAATTAGGAAAAATTAACACCATTACAGATTCAGAACAAGACAAGTTACGTGAATTTAAGGAAAAATTAGAAGAGGAAGTAGTTCGTGATATTGATAATAGCAATTAGCTATTTTCGTAGATATTCACTAAGAATAACTCGTATTACTTCGGGTATAGTTTCTAACATCCTCTCTTTACGTTCCTTCTCAAGAACTCGTTCCATTTCTTCAGGTACGGATACCAAAATTCGCTTCATTGCCATATATCTATTGATAACTATCGATATATTTATTAGTATAGGTATTGTATATATCAATAGTTATCTAATGAAATCACAAGACAAATGCAATAGACAGGAAAGCGGGAAGGAAATAGCACTTAATCCTAATCAACAGATTCTAAGAATCAACGATTACACTTACCATGTAAAATCTCAGACAACCAAGAGAGAATACGATGTAATCTCTACTGAAAGCGGTTGGATTTGCACATGTCCTGATCACACATTTAGAAAGATTTGCTGTAAGCATATTCACGCAGTAGAGTTTTCAATCAGGCTTCGAGAGCAAGTGAGAAAAGAAAGATCGTTGACTATTCCACAAGTCAATGTGAAAACATGCCCTGATTGTGTGTCTGAGAATTTTGTTAAACATGGAATCAGACACAATAAGGTCGGAGATATTCAGAGATACTATTGTAACAACTGTAAGAAATGGTTTAGTTTCAATCTTGGATTTGAGAAAATGCACGCAACTCCACAGGCAATAACATCAGCAATGCAACTTTACTTTACAGGTGAATCACTACGAAGCGTTCAGAAATTCCTTAGATTACAAGGAATCAAAATTTCTCACATGACCGTTTACAACTGGATAAGCAAATACACAGGACTAATGGAAAAGTATCTTGAAAAGATAACTCCACAAGTAGGCGATACATGGCGAGCTGATGAAGTATGGGTAAAAGTCAAGGGTGACAAGAAATACCTATTCGCACTAATGGACGATGAAACTAGATACTGGATAGCAAAGGAAGTATCAGACAAGAAGGAAGGACATGATGCAAGTGGTCTATTCAAGCAAGCAAAAGAAATTACAAAGACTAGTCCTAAAGTAATGATAACTGACGGATTGCCATCTTATGATGAAGCATTTAGAAAAGAATTTTGGACACAAAAGAACCCAAGATCAATTCACATCAAACACATCAGAATGTCTGGTGATATGAATAACAATAAGATGGAAAGACTCAACGGTGAATTTAGAGACAGAGAGAAGGTAGCTAGAGGATTGAAGAAAGACGACTCAGCTTTGATCAACGGTTATCAAATATTTCATAATTACATCCGTCCTCACATGGGATTAGAAGGTAAAACACCAAGCGAAGCATGTGGTATCAAGATAGAGGGCGATAACAAGTGGATTACTCTAATTCAAAATGCGGAAATGAGCCGACAATTTACAGGGAGAAAAATGAGCCATTGATTGTACAGAACCTGCTTTTGGGTTCTGTTTCGTTGATGGGACATAATTCTCCCTGTTTTTTGTCGGGACATTTTCAGGGTGTGGCATTAGGTAGATATTTCATCAAAAACTCGCTTTTGATTCCAGTAGTTTTGTATATTTTATAATCGGTTTGCATCCTTGTCACAAATTCGGCAATTTTGATAGTCAATTCTGGTTCAATTTTCTGAAATATTGATAAACCCACTTTGAAATCATGCGTTATAATTGCATTACATATTTTTTCAAGAGGTTTAAGTTTTAATTTCGAAAATAAAATGGAAAAATTCGCATTAATTAGAAAAGAAATAATATGACAGCCTATTCTGAACCAGTTATAGTTTTTATGGAAATTTTTAATTCGGAATATGGTTTTACGATTTTTGAATAGATAATCAAATGCTTTGGCAAAACCTAACCACGCAAGATCATGTGGCAAGTCATTAAACATATTTTGAAAGTCTGGGAAAGGTAAAACTGATCGCATCATAGCCAGATAATATGAGTTTGTGATATAAGAGTATTATTAGTAAAAATGATTTTTCTAAACTTAAACTTTGGATCAATTTTGTTGACAATAAAAAGATCGATCATTTTTGATAACCGCTATCAAAAAAATTGTAATGTTATGAGTATAATGATAGCTAAAATTGACAAGGTTCTAAGACAAAATTACCAATTAGTCTATATGCTCTAATGAGATCTGTGATCTCAGCTATATAGCTACCAGAAGATAAAAAACTCGGGCTGTAACCCGATAGAAAAGATTTAGCGATCTTTTCATCTTCTGGTTTTACTTGATCTTAAGGTTTTCTGCTAGAGTTTTGAATCAAAGTTTTCCACTTGTTATTACCCTGAATGTCAATACCGCACTTGTCTGCTGGTGTTTTACCTTCTAAACCCATATGTGGTCTTAGATAATTATGATACAACTGATAACCATCAAACATTACTGAATCATCCTTCTTGATTCCTCTCATGACCTTCTCTCGCGGCAATTTTCCTTCGTGTCAAGTGTCAGGACATGATTATTTATTGCAAGTATGAAAATGGTCTAACAAATTCTTTTGTGGGTGAGTAGGATCTGGAATGTAAAAACATTTGATGTCATTTAGCGTGAGTAATTGAATTAATTCTTGTTTATACCAAGCTGGACCTTTGGCTTCTTCAATTGCACGAAGTTTGGTTTTTTCGGGCATCCCATCAGATGACTGTGGATCTATTGTCCCGTATATGCCAGTAATCAAAGTGCCAGTTTTTTCTACACAATCTATCCCCTTAAATCTAATCATAAATTTTCAATGTCACTGTGAAGTTAAAATAGATTCGGTTAACTTGGTGAGCAATTCCATCAAATTGTAGAGAAGCAATTGCCTATTCCACAGAATATCTTGAAATTATTAAATTAAATCGCACTTAGATTATTGGCATGACATTCCACCCTGTCAGATATCTAGTAATCTTGATTCTACACACATTACACCATTCAAAGCGTAAAGTACGATCATCGCAAGCAGGATTAAGGCACTCAGATTCTTTTTTGCAGAGAGGGCAGACATGTTTTTCCATTTCTTAGATACTACTAGTGTTCTGTATTAGAGTTATTCACAGAGTATTGCTCAGAATATCTAACCATGATTCTTGAAATGACATCATTTCATTCAACCTCACATGTGTTCTAAGATTTAGATAATAATTCACTACTTATCCAATGTAGCATGGATCCGCATCTTGCAGTGCCTTTGCTTTTTTTATCAACTCATCCATGGGAACCAATGTAGTGACTACCTTTTTTTCAATAATTCGTATCTGTTCTTGCATTTGTTCTTGTGTTGCCCTCTGATCAATCATTTCAGATATTTTTTTGATCATTTTTATACTTGCGATAGTCATTCCGGCTTCACTATCTATGAATGCAAGTATAAAGCTCAATGCATTAAAAATGACCGGTATATGAGGATCTGTTGAGTCATCAGCAGAAAAATTATCTGTTAGTTTTCTTGCTCTTTTAATTTGTTCATGATAATATCCATAATATTTTTCCATCTCATCCAAAGATGGATTTGTTTTAATCATTCACGAACTTTACGAGGCATTGAATAAAAATAGTCGATTGCACGGTTTGTTGACTAGTGTTTTGCATTAGATCGATCCCTTTGTTTTTACTATACCAATGCAAAAAAATTAGATAATGTTTTTCTTTATAATTCCAGTAACATAGTTAATCGAGTCTTTTATACGACAAAAACCAATTATGGATGGAACCGTGGATGTGTCTTCCTAGTGCACGATCACACCATCACTACGACACAAGTCCCTAATATCCACGGTTTCATTGTGTTTATTTTATAACAAATACAACAGAATCTTTGGCATATCATCAAGGTGTATTTGCCAGTTCAAAATGAACGAACAAGTTCTTTTCAACGTATAACACATAGTAAATACTGCAGATTCTATACTGGCGGTGGTTCTTTTGGGTAAACCCCAAAAGGGCAACCGCTGGAATCTGATATTTTTTTATTTACAAAGACAGGTTGTGATTTTACATCCAAAGGTATCATCAACAAGATTCCAAAATATATGAAATACAGAAAATCAATTGTGGCATTAGTAAATACAGATAACTTGTAAAATTCTACTTTCTTCTTCGTTGGCCTGGTTTGTTTTGACCTGGGACTCTTTTTAGAACAAATCTTTTTCTAAAATTATCCTTGTTTCGTGTACTGGATATTGTTCCATGTCTTTCCCGTGATGGAACTTTAGGTGTTTGTCCTCTTACTTTTCCGGCTTTAGTAAGCGATCCGTGAGTTGGCACGAATCAACTTTCATTTTAATTCAATTTATGTATTTGGTTTTAATAAAAAATTTACCAGTATTTTGTCTTGATGGTTTCAATTACTCGCTCGTGTTCTGGACCTTTTCTTCTTGCATATTTTTCCATTGCAGTCAATGGAACACCACCCAATGCTCTTGCAAGACCTGTAAATGCCTTTTTCTTGAGAGTATTGTTGCTTCCAGTCTTGTCCATGAATTTCTGGATTCCATACTTGAAATTGTGTTGCCATGTCTTGTACATAACACCAAGTTGTGGTGCAGTCAATTCATTTCCAATATCAAAGAACTCTGATTTTTCAAGCAATCCAATTGGGACAAATGTAAGTGGAGTCACAGTAAACTGAGATTCTGGCTGTTCTAGTTCTAGTTCGTTGATGAGTCGTATTGTATCCCATCCATCTTCTTCTGTTTCTGCGTTATCAAGACCCATGATTAGTGTAAATGCTGGAATCCAATGATTCTCGTTTAGTGTTTTTACTCCTTCTTTTACAACCCAGTGCCATTCCTCTGGCTTGTATGGAGCAAGTTTTCTGTCAGCATATTTTCCAATCAATCGCAAGCTTCCTGTTTCAAACCCACACTGAACTCCAGTCTTGTTGTTAGGACCTGATTTAATTATCTTGGATAGACTTGGAAGTAGTTTTTCATCAGCAATCGCACCAGCCAAGGTACCGTGAGTTGGATTGGTGTGTTCAATTCCACATGACATGACAGCCTTGAAGAGGTCTTCCAACGCATCTCTGTTTGGAGCCATGTTCTTTGTCTTTCTTGGATCAAGACCATAGACGAAGATATCGTCACTGTGAAGCCATGCGTTGCGCTGTCCTCCTTTCTTTATGTTTACCTCAATCTCTTGTTTTACTTTTTCAGGCGAATAGTATCTCAATGGTCTTAGTGTAACATCACAAAACTTGCAACCTCTTCCACATCCTCTCATAACCTCTACCATTCCGTGCATGCTTGGCTCTACAATGTTTGGTATACTCTCAACATCTGGCTCATCCCAATAGTGAATGAATCTGCCATGGAATTTTTCTTCATCTTTTCCAAATTCTTTAACTTCAACTTTGAAATCGCTCTTGACAAATGGATTCATGTTCTCAAAGTCTCCAGCAATTAGTTTGTTGAAGAATTCACCTGCATGTCCATCAATTTCTGGTGCAATGCCACCAAGTTCTCCTTCTAATACTGCATACAATCCATATTCTTGGATCTTCTTTGGATCATAGTTGTACTGCCAAGTTCCAGAAGCGCCAGCAATTACTTTGGCATGACTTCCGTTTTTCTTCTTTGCAGCATTTATCTTCATGTGTAAATCGCGATTGTAAAATTCATCATATGATGTCTGTTTTCTGCCATAGGTAAATGTCATAGTTACAGGACCCATTCCAAGAGGATCCATTTCATAGGTTCCAACCACCTCGGTTTCAGGACCAATGAATTTGTCTACATGGTCAGGATGTGCTACAACAACTTCTTCTCTCTTGTATCCATCTCGAAGAAGAGCAGCTTCTACTTTTCTTAATCCATATGGAGCATAATTTGCAACACCGTTTTTTTGACCTATAGGATTGCAGATAAAGTCAAAGAGAACTTTTGGAGTTACCTGATCTTTTAGAATATAATACCAGAAACTGTTTTTTGGTCTATGCGGATCCACTGCTGGAGCACAACCAAAGAAAGTCGCCAAGGATATCCCACGATATGGAGACATCAATGTACGATCTGCAGTTAACACAATCTTAGTCAATTTTCAATTTGGATGGATTTTTATAGCATTTTAAGTTTTCCGGAATTTCCATATTCTAATAATTATCAAGTATGCCTGATTTACTCCGGTGAGTGTATCCAAACTCTTTGTTTGCAAGTAGAGTTGGCCCATCAAAGACAGTACCATCTTTGCATGCCATCACATCACCAAAGCAGCAACTACCACAAATTCCAACTCCACATTTCATCATTCTTTCAATGCTTGCCTCAACATGTGTCTTGTTTGAAGATGTAATCTGTACAACTTTGTGCATCATTTTTTCAGGACCGCAGGTATACACTGCATCAAATTTGTTTTCAAGGAACAACTTTTCCATCACATCTGTAACAAGGCCTTTTTCCCCATAGCTTCCATCTTCTGTAACAGCGATAACTTTGTGCGGAGTACCTTCAAGCAGTTTGTTTGCAAGTCCCTCAAAAAAGACTTCATGTTTTGTCTTTGCACCCATGACAATTGTAACATCATCTGTTTTCTTGAGAAATGTCACCAGTCTTATTAGAGGAACAAGCCCAGTTCCTCCACCCACTAAAAGTAGCTTGCCTTGTTTTATTGTAAATGAATTTCCATATGGTCCTCGAATACCTATTTGGTCTCCAACTTTTTTTGAGAACAACTCTGTTGTGGCAAGTCCATGTTTTCGTACGGTAAATGCAGCCTTGCCATTTTCTTGAGATATCATTACACTCATCGGGATTTCATTTATTCCAGGTATCCACACCATTGCAAACTGTCCTGGAAGAACTGTTGACATGACATCATCAGAGAAAAATAAAGTTCGTACAGTGGGAGTTTCATCAACCACTTTTTCTATTGTCACAATCTTTGGAGTATCAAAACTTTTTTGCAAGTCCAACCATCTCACTTAGTTTTTTAAAGTTCTTTTTTTCCATATATTTTGATATTCCATTGTTTATCTCAGGGAAGACTCCAGTCCATTTTTCTCCAACAGCACTACCAATCTGTACAGCACTTGACCCTGCAAGTAAAAATTCCACTGCATCCTCCCAACTTGAGATTCCCCCACAACCAATAACTGGGATATCAAACTTGGATGAAATTTCATAGACACATCTTACTGCAACAGGCTTGATTGGAGGCCCAGATAATCCCCCAATCTTGTGGCTCAGAATAGGCCTTGCTGTTTCCACGTCAATTGCCATTGCACGTAATGTGTTTATTGCAGTGATACCATCAATTCCACTTTCGCATGCAGTTCGTACAGTTTCCAGATAATCAGAAGAGCCAAGACCAACTTTTGCAAGTACTGGTACCTTTGACTCTTTTTTTACAGACTTGACTATAGTGTGAACAAGTTCAGGATCATCTCCTACTTCGAGCCCAACTTTTTCAACATGAGGGCATGACAGGTTAAGCTCGTATCCAAGAATTTTTACATTTTCAAATTGTTTTATCATGAATGTAAAGTCCTCCGGAATAGAGCCAACAAGGCTAACAATTATTGGAACAGTTTGATTCTGAGATAGCATTTTTGCAAAATATGGTGCGCCAGGGTTTGACAGTCCAACCGCATTTAGATATCCATGTTTTAGCCCAATAATAGTTGGATTTGGATATCCATCCCATGGTTCCTTGCTCAATGATTTTGTAACAAGTGCTCCCGCCCCTTCTTTATATAGACGGCCAAAAACGTCAAGTGATATACCAAGAATGCCAGACGCAAGCATAGTGGGCCTCTCAAGTACAATTGGGCCTACATTGGTTGAGATGTCAGGACTCACTTCTAATAATAAAAAATAGTTGTCTTATAACGTTTGATATAGTTCTGGATCTATAATGTTACATTTTTTAGTAAGCCATGGAAATGCACTCTATGCATTCTGTCATTTTAACAGAGTTGGGTATTGCAGTTTTTGATGATAACAAATGTGTAAAATCATTTCCATTTTCAGATCCATCTGTACAATATGTAGAGATAAAAAAAGAACAAGCCAGCCTCAATGAACTAGAACATTTTCTTGCCAATTTGGGAAGTATTGTTGCCGTAAACGATTCTTCCCTTTTGAAACTTTTGAGAAAAAAATCTATAGAGGCAGACATTATGGAAGAAAAAAATATAGAGACTATCCAGTCATCAAAATTACGAGTCCTTGTAGATTCAGGATTTGCTACAAATGAAGGAGATGCCAGAGGAAAACTACGAGACTTTGCACTAAGCCTTTCATCATCAAGAGTTACAGAAATTTCTGAAAGTCCAGACTTGCACATAATCCAGTCAATCAATGCGCTAGATGAGACAGACAAGATGATCAATTTGCTAAGTTCTAGATTAAGAGAATGGTACGGATTACATTTTCCAGAGCTTGACAACATGATAGACACCATCAGTGGATATTCAAAAATTGTAATGGCGGGAAGAAGAGAGAACCTTACCCAGAATACATATCTTGAAGCAGGCTTTCCAGAAGAGAAAGCTGAGATGTTATCACTATTGCAAAAAAAGAGCAGAGGTGGTCAAATCTCAGATGAGAATTTTGTCATAGTTCAAAGTATTGCAAAACAGATCTTGGATCTTTTTGATCTAAGACAATCATTAGAAAAACACATTGAAGCACAAATGCAGCTAATCGCACCAAACATTTCAGTCATACTTGGCACTGCAGTAGGAGCAAGGATACTTGCCAAGGCTGGAAGTCTAAAAAGACTTGCAACAATGCCTGCAAGTACCATTCAAATTCTAGGCGCCGAGAAGGCTCTATTTCGAGCTCTCAAGACTGGCGCACAGCCACCAAAACATGGTTTACTATTTCAGCATCAACTAGTTCATGCAGCTCCACGATGGCAGAGAGGCAAAATTGCAAGGGCAATAGCAGCAAAAGCTGCAATTGGTGCAAGAGTGGATGTTTTTGGTGCTGGAAGAAATGACACATTACTTGAAAAACTCAACATACGTGTTACAGAAATAGGAGTAAAATACAAGGACCAACCCGAGAGGCCAGCATTCCAGCCACGCAGAAATGATGAACAACTGGATAGAAGATTTGGTGGTGGAGGAGACAGAAGATTTGGCGGAGGAAGAGGCGGTGGTGGAGAAAAGAGAAACGACTGGCAAAAGAGCAAGAGAAAGAAGTTTGGAAAACGAAGAAGATAATATTTTTTGGGTAAAAATTGAAGGGGAAAAGAGACTTGCAACGATAAATCTCGTGCCCGGAAATCAAGTTTATAGAGAAAAGCTAGTCAAGATAGATGACGAAGAGTTTAGAGCATGGGATCCTTATCGCAGTAAACTTGGTGCTGCCATAATGAATGGTCTTGAAATGTTGCCCATTGTCAGAAAATCTACCGTTCTCTATCTTGGAGTATCAACTGGAACAACTGCAAGCCATGTATCAGATATTGTAGGTCCAAATGGAATTGTTTTTGCAGTAGAACATTCAAGCAGAGTTGCAAGAGATTTTTTGGAAAGAGTAGCTTCGTTTAGATCAAATATTGTTCCAATTTTACAGGATGCCCGAAGTCCCAAAGAATATTTTTCAGTGTATGGCCCTGTTGATGTTGTCTATGTAGACATTGCCCAGCCAGACCAGACAGAGATTGCAATACTAAATTGCAAAACATATCTAAAAAAAGGCGGGTACATTATGCTAGTAATAAAAACAAGAAGTATTGATGTCACAAGAGAGCCAGTACAGGTAATGCGCTCAGAGGCAAAAAAATTAGCTGATAACTTTGAGATAGTCCAAGAGATAAACTTGGAACCCTACGAAGGAGACCATGGCATGATTGTAGCAAAATATCTAGGATAAGGCATTTAACAAAATTTTTACTGGTTTCCAGCTCTTTCTGACAAATACAGGCACGGTTCCGTTTTGAGATATCCATTCTTTTATGAATTTCATAGTTTTAGGGTCAGATGGATATCCACTTCCCAAATCATGGTTTTTTCGTAGTTTTTCTATAGCCCTATCCCTATTTACTTTAGCAATGATTGAGGCTGCAGAAACCACAGGGTATTTTCTGTCAGCATGATGACTTGAGATGATTTTTCCGGTCTTGGCAATATTTGAAATATAGAGTCCAAATCGTTTTGGATTTACATCACATGAATCAACATATGATGATCCTGCCTCTAGTTTTTTTATAACTTTGGCCATATAGTCTGCCTCAAGTCGGTTTAACAGGTTTTTGCTGACGCTCTTGTCTATTGTTTTTGGAGGAATTTTTGCAACAAAATAACCATCTACAATGGATAGTATCTGTCCGTATAATTTTTCTCGCGATTGAGGACTGAGTTGTTTTGAATCTTTGACACCAATCTTAACAAGTTGTTTGATGTTCTTTCGTTCAATAGAGATTCCAGCTATTACAAGTGGACCTAGGACTGAACCTCGACCTGCGTCGTCGACTCCGCAGACTAGCATATTTAATTTGTTCCTGTGACAGATGTATTAAATCATTTTAGGAGTCGGGTGATCGTTTCATTACGCATGAAAAAATATTGTAAAAACTAACATGAAAGATCGCCATATTTTCCTTGTAGACCAACTGCTCGTGCGATATTAGCATCAGACTGATCACTTTCAAGTGCAAGGTGACACACTCCATTCTTGTTAGAATTATCACGTAGATTATCCGTGAATGCAATTGCAGCATCCACAGACGAGTCAGGAGAATGAGCTCGCTCAAAGAGAGTATGGCCAACAGCTTCTGGTACTGCGATCATCAAGATCACTAGTATAGCAAATTTGTTGATTTGTCTTTTATTCATGGTATACCTACGTGGTTTACTGTTATAATCAGAATGGAATGGATTATCATAAAAGATTTCCAGTTCGGAAGTAAATTATAGCATAATATCATCACATATGCGTTAGAATTTCCGAATCGGAAATTAATATTAGTGAGACATATCAAGATAAGATCATGCTTGATGAGATAGACAAGGTAATACTTTCACATTTGGGAAGAAATGCAAGAGTTTCTTCACAAGAGATAGCAGGTACACTTCAAGGCATGGGCTTTACAATTACCGATAGAGCTGTGCGACAAAGACTTGGAAGACTAGACAAGAACAAGTCAATTCTAGGATATTCCGTTATTTTAAATCCAAATTTAGTATCAGAAAAAGTCAATAGGACAATATTTGTCAAATTCAAATTTTCAAAAAATATCTCAGATGGTATTGACAGATTAACAAGGTACCTAAATGAGTCTCCCTTTTGCATCTATTCAGCAAGATTGAGTGGAGACTTTGATTGGATTTGTCACTTTGTTTTCTCATCAATAGAGCAATACGACCTTGAAACAAACAATTTTCTAAACAGATTTGCAGATGTGATATCTGATTTTCGTTCCTATGAATCAAAGGCTACAAAATCTTCCCCCTACGTTCTATTTGATGAACATGCAACTAATGAAAAAAAGCTTCAGGTGTATACCATATTGAATTCTATCAAAAAACATGACAACCTAAATGATCGACTTCAGTCCATAGTTGAGAGTCTCGTAAAATATTTTAATGCCAAGTTTGCACGAATCTGGTTTTATGACAAGAAATCAAAAACATTGATTCTAAAATACAGTGCAGGTAAATACAAGAACATAGATGGCGAGTTTTCTAGAGTATCTCAAAATTCTTTAAAAATTGGTTCAATTGTAAAGACAAAAAAGCCCGTGGTTTCAAATGATGTTGTACACGACCCCAGAATAAAATACCATGATTGGGCAAAAAAAGAGAAACTCAAATCATTTGCAGGATATCCAATATTGTACAAGGGCATGGTTGTAGCAGTTTTAGCTATGTTCAGTGAGAAATCCCTCTCACCGAGTGATTTTGAGATTCTAGGGGTATTCTCAGACCAGCTCTCAAAGGAACTTTCAGGCTTTTTTGAGGCAAAGGACTTTCTCCTCATTTGAGGAAAAACTAGTGACCAGTTCTGGCGTCTTATCAAAATTCAACAGGTACATTTCAATTTATTAAATCAATTTTGGCAAGGCAACCTATTGGAATCAGAACTTGCAGAGATAACAGAAGGGAGTACAAAGCTTTTGGTACCAAGAGAGTCGCTGTCAGAAAAAACACCTCCAAAGGAGCCTGCATTTTTCAATCCGAGGGCAAGAATAAGTAGAGATTTTTCCATAATAGCATATTCAGCATTTCTTAAAAACTTCAAAGGTCCAAAGATCTTTCTAGATCCACTTGCAGGAATTGGAGCAAGAAGCATCAGGGTTGCAAACGAAATAAAATCAATAGAAAAGGTAATAGTAAATGATGTTAACCAGCAAGCTTTAGAGATTGGAAAAAGTATTGCAAAATTAAACCAAGTTACAAAATGTGATTTTTCTGAAAATGAAGCATGTAGGTTTCTGAGTCTTCACTCAACAAGAGAGGGACGCGGTGCAATTGTAGATGTCGATCCATTTGGTTCACCATCTCGTTATCTTGATTGTGCAATAAGGGCCACATTTCACGGAGGGCTCTTATCAGTAACAGCTACTGACATGACTGTATTACACGGAATATTTCCAGAGGCATGTCAACGCAAGTATTATGGAACTCCGGTTAGAACAATATACGGAAACGAGATAGACTCTACGATTAATCCTAGGATGTATGAATATGGTGGCAGGAAGAATGGACATTATGATATCACCATTATTTGTCCAGCATAACATGCATTACTACAAGGCCTATGTCAAAATACTTGTTAGAACAAATACCAAAAAGTGCATGGGATATATTTTACATTGTGATAATTGTGGAAACAGAAAAGTTGTACATGATGTAGAATACACATGCAACATGTGCAATTCAAAGGCAAAACTTGCAGGCCCACTCTGGATAGAAAATCTCCATGACAAGGATTTTGTTGATTCAATGGTATCAGAAGAGAAAGACTTGACGGTAGACAAATCGTGTAGAGTATTTCTTGAAAAGTGTCAAGAAGAGATAGACATGCCACCAGCCTATTTCACTCTGGACGAGATTGGACATAGAAAACAATCTGCCCCACCATCCCTTGTCAAGATAATAGAAAAGATCAAAGAAACAGGCAAAAGAGCCACAAGAACAAGTATGAATCCAACAGGATTCAAGACAGATGCCACTATAGATGAAATTTTATCCCTAGTTTAATTGCCAAGATATCCCAAGCAGACATAGTACAGTTCACTGCTTGATTTTCTACTTGCTTGAGGTTTTCTCAATTGTACTTTGGCAAACTTTTTTCGGATATAATCTCTAAATTCAATAGAATATTGACCATCAAAGACCTTGAAGAGTGCATTGCCTTTTTTTGCCAACACATGATCCACTATCTTGCTTGCAGCATAATTGAGTGAGATTTGTCTTGCATGGTCTACATCCCACATTCCAGTAACTGTAGGAGACAAGTCACAGATAACAGCATTTACTTTGCCTCCAAAATAATCAAAAACTTGTTCTACAATAGATTCATCTTCAATATCTCCCCTGATAAAATGAACTTCTGGAATTTCTTCAACATATGATTTGTCAATGCCCATGACTTGTCCCCTATTTCCTGAAAGTTCATGTGCAACTTGGCTCCAGCCACCAGGAGAGCATCCAAGATCCAAGACAAAAAATCCAGGACCTATTATTCTGTATGATGTGTTTAGTTCTTTTAGTTTGTATGCAGCTCTACTTCGATATCCTTCCTTGTGTGCAAGTTTTCTATACAAGTCACGTCTTGCATCTATTAGTTTCATTTCTTTGCCTTCTTTGTAGAAAGTTCGGTCAAGACCCATTGTTCAATCAAAGGACAAGTTCTCGGACTGATTTCTCCTTCAAGAGTACACTTTGATTCCACAGGACAAATCAAACAAGGAGCTGATTCTATTGATTGTGTTGTTACCGGCACATGTGCAATCTTTAATTTGTAAGTCCAACGTCCATTTTCAAGAATTTTTTCTCTTTTTACCAAGTGTTGTCTTTCAAGCTTTAGTGCAAGTCTTGAACCATCTCGACTTGAAAGTTTAAGTTTTTTCCAAAGTTCACTTTGGAACATGCCGTTATCGCCTCGTTTTGCAACCAAGCCCAAGACAGTTGTCTTTAATTTTTCCATGTCAAGACCTTCTATCTGGAAATTTTCGATCTCTTTTTCATCAATTGCTTCAAGCTCTTCTTCGGATAGTTCAGCCTCCTTTTTCTTGTCGTCTTTAGACTTTTTCTTTTCTGGCTTGGCAGTTTCTGCTTTCTTTCCAACCTTTGGCAATTCTTTTTTCTTTTCTGCCTTGGCTACTTCCTTCTTATCCTCAGCCTTTTTAATTGGTTTTTTTTCTTTTTTAGCCATGATTAATCACTAAAGTATAACGTTACTCCCCACATATTACAAGCACTCGTGCAATATAATAACATATAATTTTCTTATTGTACCCTAATGTTGGCTGTTACACTAATGCTGTTTTGATTGGTCTTGTCTTTCATTGCTGCAACTATCTGATATATTCCTGGTTTGTCAATCACAGACGAAAAGGTATCTTGAATTGGCAGAAGAGAATGGGTTTGTCCAAAGCATTGTGTAAAGTAAGCGTGTTGGACAAGTACCTGTTTTGGAGATGTATTTGGATCATATATTGTCATATACAAATCACCGCAATCAAATGAAGTGTCGTTTACCATGACGCTAAAGTTCAATGGTTTTGATACGGTGTAGTTGCTGACAAGATTTACCAGTCTGATTTGTTTATCTCCTTGTTGTTGTCCAATATTTGATGTAACTTTGTATTGCCACATGTTTAATTGTCTACCAGGCTGTCCTAAAACATCAGACAACACATATCCTCCAAAAATCAGTGACACAATTATAGGAAAGACAAAAACAAGATAAGCAATTTTTTTCACTGCCAATTATAGTATAACCGCTCTGGTTCCCATATATCTATTTGGTCGAAAAAGAATGAAATAACAAATTTGACGAATAAGTTAAATCACAGCCAAGCCAATAGCCGCTAGATGCGACTTAGAAAATTTAGAGTTCAAGGTTATCGTTGCATTCATGATTCTGGAGAAATCAAAGTTGGAGATCTTGCAGCATTTGTTGGAAGAAATGAAAGTGGTAAAACTACTATTTTGGAAGCTCTTACGTTACTTAACAAGGATACAAAACTTTCTGAATTAGATTTGTGTGATGAAATGACTGAGGAACTCAAGTCAGAGGTAAGACTAGCAGAAGGAGAGTTTGTTCTAAGTGAGAAAGAGACTGCACTAATTCGAGAGAAATTTTCAAATCTACAAGACATAAGAAAGATGAAAATCTACAGATCAAACAAACATCCCAGAGTACAATATGACTTTGGAGACGTAAAAATCAGCGGAGAGGCAAGCAAAAGACTCAACTCTTGGGAAAATTTTGTAGAAAGAATCAAGTCCTTTGTGGGAGCCATGCCAAACCCCATACGAATCAGGGTTGACACCAAGTTTCTAAGTGCCCCACCTCCACGAACTCGAGAAGTTTTCATGGATATGATGGCAGAATTTAACAACAATATCTACCTTATTGCATCACAAGAACCACAAATAATTTCAGAATGGAAAGAGATCTACCAAGATCTAGAAACTACATTTGATAACATGCTAATAGGAACAAACGAACGTTCTGCCTTAGACAACTTCATCGAGGATAAGCTACATCCAAGATTTGTTTATTTTTCAGACTACAAAAAGATACTTGGAAATATTGATCTTGAAGAATTTATCAGGGAAACAAAAGGAATTAGAGCAAAGGGATTAGAGTATGTAGAAGAGTTTGACAAGGCAGAGACTGTAAACAATTTATTTTATCTAGCAGAGCTTGACGCCCAGAAGTTAGAAGAAGCTCAAAACAGCCCATCAAGATTAATAAAATTATTACACATTTCAAGCAGAAGACTAAGTGAGAAGCTTAATCCTGCGTGGAAGGGAGACCCCATCCATGTCGAGCTGAGATGGAATCCTGGCAATGTATTGAGTGTGGTAATATCAGACGTACACAAAGACGGTACCGTGACAAATACAGGATTACTCAATAGAAGAGCAGAAGGATTCAAGTGGACTTTTTCATTTATTGTAAACTTTGCAGCTGAGACACAAAAGGCAGAACTAAAAGAAGCAATACTGTTGCTTGACGAGCCTGCCAGAAACCTACATCCTGCACAACAAAGAGGAATTTCAGATTTGTTAAAAGGCCTTGCAGGTTCCAATCAAATACTTTATGCAACTCACTCACCTTTCATGATATTTGATTACACTCAAGGAAATTTGTTGGTAGTAGAGTTAGATAAAAGAAGACACCTAAGTAAGATCTATTATGATTATTGGAATGCAGATGATCAAACTCTTATTCCAATATTGTATGGCCTGTCAAGAGGTCTTGTTGAATCCATAGTGGACAAACAAATAGGTTTCAATTCTAGACCTGTAATAATAGTTGAAACCATGTCAGATTGCATGTATCTAAATGCGTTTGACAGATTCCTAAAAGATCCAAATCTTTCCATGAATCCACTTAACATAGTTGCGGCATACAACAAAAATTCAGTCATGTCACTTGCAATATTTTATAAAAATCATGGGTATGACACTTTCATTTTACTAGACAATACGGAAGAATCAAGGAAGATTTCCTCAGAGTTGCAATCCAATGAATTCAAATCAGTTCAGATGGTCTTTTTTGAACTTTCAGGACAACCCAAATTATTCATTGAAGATCTTTTGATGGAAGATGACTATCTTTATGCGGTAAACCAAACTTACGAAGTCAGATTAAGAAAAGAGGGTTATGTTACACTAACCAAGGATCAAGTAGCAAGCAAGGGCAAGAAGAGCATAATAGATAATCTAAATGAGATTTGGAAAGAGAATCAACATCTTGGCTGGGAGAAATTTGACAGAGAAGATATTTGCAGATATATTTGTGAGAAAATAGTATTGGGCGAAACAGACTTTTTATCAGACAAGACAAAGGACCAATTCAGATCATTGTACAGATTGATTGCAGAGAGAATAAGACAAAATCAAAACTTGGGAGTCCAGTCATCTGCAACCAGTAATCGATGAGACAAAAAATATCAGCATTTGTACTTTACTCATAAATTATACTAGAATGCAGGATGATAAAATAGAATTTCTTATTAAGATTTAATTTACAGGTGTTGTGAGTCTATGAGTAACGTGTTATTAAAATCAGTCATTGTTCTTGCTCTACTTCTGGGCAGCATACTTACAACATATGCAATATACCCAGCTTATGCAGATTCAGAATTTGTAACTGTAACTGCAACAAATACAGGAGGACAGACTGTAGTTTCAGTTAGCAATAGTGCAAACAATACAGGAAATATTGTTTCACTCACTTTACAAATAAATGGAGAAGGTACATTCAAGTCGTTCAATATACAAAATGGTTGGGTAGGTACAAAGACTTCACCAACTACTTTGGCATTTAGTGCAATAGAACCACTTGCACCAGGAACTACAACATCTTTTGAAATCAAAACAGATCAGCAAACACCAACCATGACTTGGAAAACATCGGATGGAGAATCAGGTCAGATTGGAGTTCAACAGACTACCAAACCAGGAGATACTACTCAACCTGGCAAAGATTCTACCGACAATCAGAATGATGGTAAATCAGGAGATACCACTCAAACAACACCGCAGTCAAAAGGCATACTGGATACGTCAACATTTAGAATAATCCCTGCTAGCCCATCACCAAATTCTCACATTCGTGTAATTGGTTTTAGTTTTTCATCACTAGCCAATCTTGATTTGTATGTAGGCAATGACAAGATAGACTCATTTTCATCAGATTCTAAAGGAAACTTTGTAACAACAGTACTCTTACCAGCGTCAGAACAACCTGGAGGCACTAATTTTATCATAAAGGATCAGCAGAATAATCAAAAGTCATTTTCTACAAATATCAAGGCACCATCAACTCGTAATGGTGGTCCAGTGTTAAACACCCCTCTAACACTAAACATTGATCCCATTTATCATAGAGGAGACACAAAAACAATTAGCGGTACAGATAATCCTGAAAGCACCATTACCATAACCCTGCTAGATACAAAAGGAAATCCGATAACAACTTCAGTAGTTGAATCAGATAAAAGTGGAAATTATGCAATGAAAGATGTAGTACCAATTGACAGAGACTTTGGTAAATATTCAGTTATAGCATCAGATGGAAAGACTGAGGTAACTAAACAATACAACATTGTCACAACTCACAATATTTCAGTTGCATTATCTTCTACAAGATATGAACCTGGTCAGGTAGTTGCCATAAATGGTACCTCAATCTCAAATCAACTTGTACATTTTGTAATAACAGATCCTACCAACCAAGCCATTTACTCAAAGGATGCAAATGTGACATCGTCAGGCACTATCTACATGTCATATCAGTTAGATAATTCCGCCATAAAAGGAACCTATCAGGTAACTGTAACACAAGGTACTGATCTTGTTACTGTTTTCTTTGGAGTAGGTCAAGATGTAGCTCAGCCCATAACTGTGACATTAGACAAGCTTAGCTATCAGAGTTCAGACAATCCAGTTGCTAGTATTACAGGTCCTCCATCCTCAACTTTGAATCTCATCATTGTAGATCCTTCGAACACACAAAAGTTTGCAGATATCATCAACCTAGGATCAGGTGGACAAACAACATACTCATTTAATTTGACAGCATATACACCAGGAATTTATGCTGCCGTAGTTTCCCACGCAGAAGAAAAAGTAGAAAAACCATTTGCAGTAGGACTTTCAACTAACACTGGAAAGATTTCACTTAGTATCGTAAAGGATTCATACTTGCCAGGTGACAACATCATAATTATTGGAACTACTGCCAATTCAAACAGTCTTCTCCAACTTTCCTTGACTGACCCTACTGGACAAATAGTAAAAACCATACAAACATTCTCAGACAAGACGGGTCACTTTTCTTCATTTGATTTCAGTCTTCCATCCATTTCAATCCCAGGAACATGGAAACTGGATGCCATCAGCGGAGTTAATCACTCATCCATACCATTAATTGTCAAGTCATCAAAACAAGCAATTACAATTGCCCTAGATAGATCTTCAGGTGCATACACAAGAGGAGATATTGTTACAATATCTGGAAGCAGTGCAGGTGTTACTGCATCAGTGGATATTACCATAAACAGTAACAGTACTACTGTCGACAAATTGTTCACTTCTGCAACAAATAGAGGTGACTATAGCACAGCTTGGCAAGTTCCACGCGATGTCAATCCAGGAATATACACCGTAGAAGCATCTTCGGTCACAGGTAAAGCAACAATCAGCATAACAATTCAGTAGGGAACCAATTAGTAATATTTTTTATATCCACTACTTGAGAACGATTTGTGAATCTAAAGAACAAAATAGATGAAATACCAGACTTTCCAAAAAAAGGAATTTTATTCAGAGATATTAGTCCACTCTTAAGAGACCCAGCAGCTTTATCGCTTGTCATAGACGAATTTACAAAGATAATACATCCAAATGATGTAGACGTATTTGCAGGAATAGAAGCAAGAGGTTTTCCACTGGCTTGTGCATTAGCTCTCAAATACAACAAAGGAATGATAATGATCAGAAAGCAAGGAAAATTACCAGGTCCTACTTACAAAGCATCATACAGCATTGAATATGGAACTGCAACAATGGAGATTCAAACCAAGGCAGTAAAGAAAGGTCAAAAAGTGTACATTTGTGATGATTTGCTTGCAACTGGAGGCACTGCAAAAGCAGCTGCAAACTTGGTTGAAAAAGTAGGTGGCAACGTATCAGGTTTTGCTTTCATGATAGAATTAACTGATCTGAAAGGATCAAAGGCAATCAAGGGTTACAAATACAACGCATTGGTGAAATATTGACAGAGCAAGCAGAGATAGGTATCTTTGGAGGAACTGGAATATATGATTCAGGTCTCCTTACAGAAAGCAAAGAAATCACAATAGACACTCCATTTGGTAAAACTTCAGATTCCATAACAGTTGGAGTTTACAAGGGAAGAAAAGTTGCATTCATGCCAAGACACGGTAAAAAGCACACCATTCCACCTCACTTGATAAACTTTAGAGCAAATATCTGGGCATTCAAAGAAATGGGAATCAAGAGGATTATCGCACCGTCAGCAGTCGGAAGTCTTAGAGAGGAATTAAAACCTGGAGATGTAGTACTTCCATCACAATTCATAGATTTCACAAAATCAAGAAAATATACACTTTATGAAGAAAGTAAAGTCATTCACATATCAGTAGCTGATCCATTTTGTCCTGAACTTCAAAATGTTGTTTCCAATGTAGCAAAGAAAATGAATTTGCACATTCACAAAGATGCCACATACATTTGCATCGAGGGACCTAGATTCTCAACAAGAGCAGAATCAAAATTCTACAAAAATGTAATTGGTGCAGATATCATAGGAATGACACTGGTTCCAGAATGCCAACTTGCAAGAGAAGCCCAAATGTGTTACGTATCAATTTCCACAGTAACAGATTATGATGTATGGGCAGACAAACCAGTTACTGCAAAGGAAGTCATAGAGACCTTGTCTAAAAATGTAGGAACAACAAGGAACATACTGTCATTGCTTTTTGATTCCATACCAGAACAACGCGGTTGCTTATGCCACAAGGCATTTGAAGAAGCCCAATTCTAGCCATCTGCAAAGGATTCTTTTGTCAGTCCTTCTGGAAGAGTAATATCACCGCGAACAAGTTTTTGCTGAAGTTCGTTTATCACTTCATCCACATCGTAACCAAGTTTCACAAGGCTCTTTTCCACCATCTTTGATATTTTGGCGCCAATGTTATGACCGCCAATTCTACCAAAAGCTATTGCGTTAAACTTGAACGGATGACCATCAATAGTAAAAGTACCAGTTATCTTGGCAGCTATTTGACTTCCACGAACATTATTGATATGAACTTGAATGTCCATGTAAGATTTAGATCTCTACTGCTTTGTTAATTGAAGTTTCGATAAGAAAACTCCAGTGCTTATCATCGTCAACCTTAAAATCATTCACCTTAAGTTTTATCACTTTCTCATCAACACATTCGTGTTGAATTTCATCATTTTGTTTTATCTTGACTAGTTTCCATTTATCCTTGTGTTTTTTAAGATTACACAAAAGTACAGCCCATTTTTGATCAGGAGATATCTTTGGCATTCCAACATAGTCTACGATGCTTTCTATTCCAAGCTGTTTTTCTTCACAGAAAATTTTCTTGCACTTGGCACATCTCCATGTGTCAACTGAGCCTATTGTTCTTCTTTCATAATTTACATTGGTTACTCCAAAGTATACTATTTCATGATTACAAGAAGATTCTTCATCTGTAGACATATTTCCTCCTTCCATTATCGGTTATATTTAGTTCTTGCATCATCATATGGTTTTTCTAAAATAATTGAGATGTTATCTACCAAGAGATTCTTCTTAAATGAAATATTTTCCCTTTCGCACATTCTTCTATACATATTGACAACAGCAAATCGGGGATGCATTGATTCAAACTCTGTCTTTGTGATATCAATAAAACCTCCATTTTGAATAAGGCTTGTTGCTACTTGATGTGCCTCATCTTCAGATATGTTAAGATCATTTGCCATATCTTTGGCAGACATTTTACCTTTTTTTACAACCAACACGTAAACCTTGGATTGTATAGGAGACAATCTAAGCTCTGCGACAATATTTTCTTCAACAGTATCAATATTGACACTCACAAATATTGAGACTCTTAATGCCATAATTAAACATGCTAAAATTACAGCTGAAAATAAATATGGAACCGAGTCAATCGTCTCATGAGATTAATCATAGGATTAACTGGAAGCTCAGGAATTCTATATGGTGTAAGAATGTTAGAGGTTCTCAAACAATGTAATGTTGATGTTCATCTTATCATGACAGAATGGGCAAAGAAATGCCTCGTATTAGAAACTGATTATGATTTGAAATATGTAAAATCATTGGTAGGACACTATTCAGATGATTCAAACATGGCTGCAAGTGTTTCAAGTGGAACACACAAGACAGATGGTATGATAGTCATCCCCTGTACCATGAAAACACTTTCAAGCATTGCCAACGGATATGAAGAGACTCTAGTTGCAAGAGCTGCAGGAGTTACCATGAAAGAATCTCGCAAATTAATTCTAGTTCCAAGAGAGACTCCACTTACCAGCATTCATCTTGAAAATATGCTCAAGCTTTCAAGAATTGGAGTAGTCATATTGCCTGCTATGCCAGGATTTTACAATAAACCAAAGAACATTGACGACATTTTGAATCATGTAGTAGGAAAATGCTTGGATCAATTTGGAATTGAGCATAATCTGTTTAAAAGATGGGAAACTACCTGAGTTCAATTATTTTCATTACGCAATTATAAAATAGTTGTACATTTGCTTTTGAACAAAATTCTACGAGTGTTTATATTTGGAGCATAGTTAAATCATACAGAATATCTTTGGCAAGCTACAAAAGCAGATACTCTAATGACAAATCATTTGATCTTATAATTCCCTTAATGGTTTTGCTGTTCTTGGGAGTAGTTTACATGCTTTCATTGAGATCTTCACAAGGATATGTCAATTTCATACTTATTGGGATAACTGCGATAATTATGATCTACTGGGTCAGAGTACTAAAGAAAATGACAGTAGATAGTAGCACTCCACAGTATACACCAAAAGAAGCAGACACAAAGAATTGGGTCTATGATCTCATAAAGGGAGAAAAAGAAATAATATTTGTAGCAGAAGTGCCAGGTCCAGAAGACCAAGTTACTGTTAGATTGATTGATAAAATTCTATATGTTCGAGGCTCTGGACATTTTTCAAAAGAAGTTCCCATTGAGACAACACCAGACATGGGAATTCACGATTTCAAGTACAGAAATGGTGTCCTCACATTACGAATTAAAAAATTAGAAACTCTTTGATTCTTCTAGTTTTGCTGGGAGATACTTGTCTGTAATATTAGTAAGACCATACTTTGAGAATGCCTCAAGCTCTGCCTTTCTCTTTAGTTTAAGAAAGACTTCTAGTTGTTTTTTCCAGTTTCCTTCCTGATATCGAGGATCTTTTTGAAGGTCATAGATTCTCTTTATGTCAGATTCAGTCATAGGGATTGTAGGAAGTTTGTATTTTTCAATATCAGTTGCCCATACACCCAACCACTTGGCATCTGGTACAGTCAATTCCCTCAAGTGAGCTGCATTTGCAGAGCCAGATTTTATTACCATTGCAATGTGTTCGCCATACACATCACCGTCAGCCAGTATAACAACAGGTAATCCCATTTCCTTATTCAACCGCCTCAAAAGATTTCTTGTTGATCTAGGAGCTTGACCTGCAGTGTCAACAATTAGAGCTTTGAATTTTTTATGAACTTTTTCTTCAACAAATCTTGTAAAAAGACCACCCTTTTCTATGGCAATGACAAGTTCAGCACTAGTATCAACAAGTTCAGCACTACTCAAACTTGGTCCTATCAAATATCCATCAGGATGATCAGATAGATTCATTCTCTTGCCTTCATATCCTGGAACAGTATACTCTATTGTCAAGTCACCAAATACACTGCTTCTCTCCTCAGGAAATATGTGAAATTCTTCACGTGGGCTTGTCAGTACAGCCTCAAGATCTACTATGATATTGTCAGATTCCGGTTGATCCTCAAAATCAATGCTAAATGCCTGCGATGAATAGTAAATGTCTCTTAATGTGGATGATTTTCCCTCTCGTACCAGTCTGTTTACAAAGAAAGCAAGCCATGCAAGTTGTGTGTAAGAACGTAATTGTGACATGTTTCGTGAGCTGCGAACAGCGCTTGCACTACCCAAGATGTATTGTCTTATTTTTTTATCATAGACAATATTGCTTACAGATCTACTTGGTATAACAAATTGTGGAAATTTTCCTTTGTCTAGATTTTCATATATGCTAAGACCTTGTTGTTCCAGCAGTGACAGTAATCTTTTCTTTCTTGTTTCTGCCGTCTTTGCGCTAGACTTGTTCTTCAATCTCACTTCCCATCCTTACTAGTTGGTTATAATTTGGTTCTTTTTTCTTGCCAGCAAGTTCAGTAGCAAATTGTGCAATGAGTGGTACATATTTTGAATAAAGATTCGCTCTCTTTTTTGCCATGTCTGCAGCTCCTTGTCGGGACATGTGAACAGCTAACTTTCTTGCCAAGTATTGTAACGCATTTTTTAATTCTCTTTCAATCTCAGGTCTGTCTGCCACATTTTCTTTTCCCACAGTCTTGTAAGGAATTCTAGTGGAGCAAATATGAGACACTATGACAAGTGGCGGTTCTCCTTTTATTTTATAACGAGCCCATTCTGTTTCGTTAACTATCTTGAGTACCACATCACTTCCCTCATCATACAAGAGCGGTATACGATTTGCAAAACGGTAAACTTTGAGTCCGTTTGTTGGAATATCTCCACCATAGGCAATACCCATTTCTACTACGAACGGAAATCCAGAATATGCAGACGCATTACGTTGCCAAACTGCTGCAAACTCGGGGTTGAAAAACTTCATTATTCCTTTTGAGAGCGGTTCCTCGCCGAGAGGCGCCAAGCAGTGAGGGTCGGGCGAAAGGAATTCTTCGAATTTTTGAAGAGCATCGGCTAGTTTTACCAGTTCCTCGTTTGTCATGCTGCCTATTCTTTTGTCTGGCTTGAACTTGGCAAACTCACAGAATTTTTCAGCAGTTGTTGGTCCAACCCGTTGGAATCGTTTTGTCAAGAATGTTAGAAGCGTATCGCCTTGAACAGTACTTGCAAGTTGTTTGTAATACGGGCTTTCAGGACTCAATTCTACTGAATGAGACTGTGATTCACCAAAGTCCCAATATGTGATAGTTTTATTGGCCACATCGATGTCGTCGATCCTGATTTTTTGTAGCCCTTCAAAATCAATATTAAGAAATGACATTACTGAGATTACCGTTCTTACAGGTTTTGATATGTCAGACCAACGTTTCTGTGCACGCTCTAGAATCTCTTTTGGAGAGAAATTTTTCTTTAATCCAAGTTCTTTTTTGACTTTATCAATCATTTTGTTATCAATATTTGGAATCTGATAATGTGTATCAGTAATCATTCTTCTAATGGTCTCTACATCAATACCGTGTGGATGAGGTTTGATAACAGTAGGAGGACGTGGCATATCTTTTACAATTCTTGCATAATGGAATTTTTCTCCAGACGGATCTTCAAATGTTATTGATGCATAAGGTGTGATCAAAGAAGTTTGGTATACATAATCTCTGATTTTTGATCCTGCCTTTGAGTAATCTCCTTCAAGAACAATACTTACTGTAAGACCTGTTTTTGATCCTTCTTTTGTTGTATGTTTTTGGATGACTGGTTTATTTTTCTGAATGTCAAGTAACATTACAAACTCATCAAGTGATTTTCCATCAGAACAACTCTTTACAGTTACAGGTTTGTTTGTGGTAATTTGACCATAGAGTATAGCCATTGTAGCACCAAGACCAAACATTCCTCTTGCTTGTTTGAGACCAAACTTGGAACCATAAAGAACAGTACCAAAAGCAAGTGGAATGTGTTCAGGATCAATTCCCGGACCATTATCTTTTACAGTCAAGATATAGTGTTTAGGATCTGCTTGTTCAGGATCCACAGCTTTTATCGAGAGATGAATATCAGGAAGTATTTTTCTGTGGTCACATGCATCAAGTGCGTTTTCTACAAATTCTCTGACCGAAGTGTAAAGTGATCTGGTCGGATTGCTAAATCCTGCAAGGTCTCTGTTTCTGTAAAAGAACTCACTTGGTGATATTTGGCTAAAGACTTCTTTACTCAAGTATGTTTCCACCCTCCCAAAGTTGGAGTTTTTCTAATTTTTGTCTGCGTCGTGATTCTTGCAGATCATTGTAAACTTTACCGTGAGTGCTACCACTTGAAATAGACGTTATTGCAGTCACGGCAGATTTTCAGCTGTGTTCCATCTCCAATAATAGCAACAGTTCTACCATAAACAGATACTTTAGCACCACTTAGGTCCTCAATATTTTTCCTAACACGTCCACCTTCGCCTATTATTCTGCTCTTTATTCGCTCAATTTGAGCAGGGGACTTGCCAGCAAACTGGCGCAGATCCATGACATGCAATGAGGTTTCTTCTTGAACAAGACGCATTGCATTTTCTGCTGAGAACCCACGACCTACAGCCATTACAATTTCTTCAGCTTTAAATGGCATTATATTTTCAACGTCACCCACTCCCTTTATGACTGTCTCGCCTGTTTGACCGTCAATGATCAATGAAACAGAGCAAATTTTTTCTATTTTGGCTTTTACTTTTCCAGATTTTCCAATCAATACTCCAACACGATCAACTGGAATTAATATGATTTTCTCAAAGATCATTTTGTAACCCTCTCAAATACATCAATTGGATTGTCCACTGTAAGTCCTCTCTTAACAAAGAATCTGGTAATATTACTAATATCTCTTTCAAGAAATTCTTTTGTTTTAGGATGTCTTATATCTACTGCCGAACCAAAATCAAAAACCACTGGCCCTGTCTCAGTCTTAAAAATATTATACTCTGAAAGATCAGCATGAACAAGTTCTGCTTTTTGATATAGATCCGAAATGATTTCTATTGTCTTTTCATAATCAGTGTAATCTACTTCAGACTCAACTAACGTAGGTGATGGAACGCCATTAGATCCTATAAATTTCATTATTAGAATATTTTTTACTACTGTTATTGGCTCTGGACATGATATTCCAGTGTTAAAAGATTTGCTCAAATTACGAAATTCTTTTTTTGCCCATAACTCTACAAGAGATCTGGTTCCTTTTTTTATTCGCGTAAATCGTGGATCGCCTATAAGATAAGGAGCACGTTTCTTAAAATTAGATGTTGTAACAAGATAAATTTTCACAGCAAGATCTTGGCCGAAAGGATCAACTGCCCAATACATTTGAGATTCTTTTCCTGCACCTACTGCTCCGTTGACATATGAGATGATACCGTTGTTTATCATACGTGAGAGAAGCATTACAGTTGATTTGTCAAATACTGCTTCAAGCACTTTGTCTTTATCAAATATGCCTTTCTCAGTTTTTCTTGCCCTTGCCATTCCCACAAGTCTGAGATTCATCTTTTTTGCAAGTTTGTCTTGTAATTCCAAATCAGATTCTTCAGGAGTTGAATCTTCAGATTCATCATTTGATTCCAGCGAATCCAGGTTATCATCCTCAAGGACTTCATTTAACTCATCTACAGAATCTTCACTCACACTAATCTTTCTCCTGCTAACAATACAGTTTGTAATACAAACCTTGTAAAATTGGTTGCTGTCAGAAATCTTGTGGTAATAGTCCCTTTTGTTTTAACATCTCAACTTGTGATAGAGTATATCTCCAAGTAATGTCTCCACGATCCTCAGACCTGAAATCCCAAGGGGCAATTGTTACAACATCATTATCTCGTATCCAAATTTTTCTTTTTAATTTTCCTCTAATTCTGCCCATTCTTGTCTTGTCATCAGTACATCTTACAAGTATATGATCACTGCCCAAAAGTTTTACAACTCTCCCCAACAGTTCACCTTCTCCAGGTAACTGCATTTCCTTCAATTCACTTTCGTTTAGTACTTTTCGCTTACCCAAAATTCTCAGACAACAATGCATTCAGTATGTATATAATCGTTGTATTTTCAAAATTTGAAAATTATAAGAAACGGAACTCCTTCAATTTCTTTTACGCCTTTTGGAGATCCGACTCCTATTTTTATCGAAAGATCAATTGTTTTTTTACCAGCCATGTTGATTATTGAAGAAGTTCGTAGAAGAGATTCTGCCTCTTTTTCATCAATTACTTGATCTCCATAGTAACTCTTGGTAATTTTTATCTCTAGATCAGATTGCCTAATTGTTCTACCAACTAATTCGGCATCACAGATGTTTAGCATCCTATTACCTCTTTGATTCACTATCTTAACTGCAAAATTCATTTACGCATATTGACCCTTTAGAGGAGATCTGGCTCCACATGCTTCACATTTGAGAAGGGTCACTCTGTTTTCTTTTTCAACTCTAGTATCTGGACTTTTGCAAGTTGGACATTCCACATATTCCTTGAGATACCTATTCAAAAGGGCTGAAAATTCATGAGGATCTTTTTTGCCTACAAAGACTGCCTTATCGCCTCCAAACTGTGCAGGAGTTGCAAACTCTTTTGATAGATATTGTAAAAGCTTTTCAGGATCTCTTCGTAGTATTTTTGGAAATTCTGAAAAATTTCTGAAAAATGTTCTATTTCCTTGCCACATGATATCCACTTTGGGAAGTTCAAATCTTGATGTAGAACCAGTTTTGGTTTGAGACACTTTATCCTGAATGTTCTTTAGCAATTTTTCATATTCGGCTTTAGTCAACTATTCCAGTATGAGAATCGCTACCTATATGGATTTACATGGTAAATTTGACGCTTGATATACACAGTTAGTCATGAAGGCTCTCCTAAAATTGTTAATTCTGTTTTTTATTGAAAAATATAATATATTTTTATAAATTTTTGTGGCAATTATACACAGTCTCTAGATTTTTGTGAAGTATTAGAGCAGAGGCAAGACTTGTTCAGAATGAGTTTTGTTTTCTAGCCCTCTAAATACGCCCAGCATCATTTCAAGCTCTTTTTTCCTATCCCTAGCATCTTGCGTCCCCTTAAATAATTCAATTAACATTTTGGAGTTTAGTTCAAGATCTACATCTTCAAGGAACTTTGCTCCGCCCCTAATTACATCAGCAGCGTTGACCATCCTTTCTATAGCATCTAGATCAGTCGGATTTTTTTCTAGTTTTTGCAGACAATCAAAGACAAGTCTAGTCAATCTTGAACATTCCTCATAGAACAGGCTTTTGTGTGCCTCAATGAGAGCCATATCATAGTACCGTACTTTCCCCATTTAAGGTGATCGTCAAGTATAAAATTCCATTATATGGATAACTACACTATCTAGTAGCGTAATAATTCTACCAAGAACTTATCCGTATGTCCCGGACAGAATAATCAATTGCCGCGAAAAGAATACAAAACAATCACAGTAAAATCTGAGGCTTTTCAGAAATTTGTAAAGGCCATCAGAGATGCAAAAAAGAATGATTCATCCATTGATAATAGTACATTTCTAAATTCTCTCATAGCCAAATACCAAAAAAATAGGAGATCCTCCTGATTGAGAATAGATGACTTTGTTGCATCATGGCTAAAATAAAGATAAACATGTCGATTGGAGAACTAATGATTGAATTTACTGATACAGCAGACTTGGAAAATCAATTAAAAAACATTGATCTTCCCGAGATAGAATCACTACTTGCAAGAAAAATTGATTGTCATTCACATAAAAAAGAATCCAGATCTATAACCCCAAGTGAGGCTCAAATTGTAGAAGAGATAGGTACAGTAAACCTATTGAAGGTGTCAGAGGGCGGTCAAGATGCTACAAAACTTGCCATATTCTTGTCTGCAAATAAGATGAATTCAGAAGACGTCAAAAAGATAACAGGTATAACAATACTGAGTTGAATGACATGTCAGTAATAGAAAACCAAAACACACCATCACTTTCAGAAATGTGGAAGTTTATCGATAGACATCTAAATCCAATAGGAATGATGCCAGACAAGGCAAGTTTGGATTATATGCAGATTTTCAGATTATATCTAGAATTGAGAAGTTTAGATAAAACATTTAGAGATTCAATACAGGTACATACACTAAGAAATGAATTGGCATATTCTTTGTTATGTACTTTAGTAAATTAGAGTTACAACATCTTCAATAATTAAAAAATATAGAGTCACTGACCAAGTCCTTGTAACCAATAAGACTTTCATCTCAATTCCTTAAATGTGAATGACTAGGAGTATACTCTGTGACAAAAAATGAAAATGAATCATATGATTACAAAGAAGAGGATCTCAACATCCTGTTGGAGCGCTATGAAAAAATGTCAGAAAAGTACAGAAACCTGTATGACAACTCACCAGATCTTTATAGAACAATCAATATTGATGGCATAATTTTAGATTGCAATAAGACTTACGCAAACAAATTAGGATATACAAAAGAAGAAATCGTTGGAAAAACAATTTTTGAACATGTGGCAGAAAATAGCCAAAAACTATTACAAGACGCATATTACACATGGAAAACTGCAGGGGTTGTATCAAGTAGAGAAATATGGCTGAGACGAAAAGACCAAACAATATTTCCAGTTTTGCTCAGTGCTACCAATCTTTATGGTAATGATGGTATGCTAGTAGGAAGCAATACGACAATAAAAGACATGACTGAAATCCATAATGCAAAAAAAGAGATTGAAGAACATAAACTAAAAAATCTTAATGTCATTGGAGATCTCTCAGCTAGAATATCGCATGATTTTAGAAATCCCATATCAATAATCAGAAACAGCTTAGAACTAATGAAGATGCAAAATAACGATCTTAATGAAAAAAATAAGAATCACATATTAATGATGGAGCGTGCCATTGCCAGAATATCTCATCAGTTAGAAGAAGTTCTAGATTACGTCTTACCAAGACCATTGGATCTTCAGACTCATTCATTATGCAATATTGTAGAATCTGCAATCTCTAAGATAGATTTTGGAGAAGTTGTGTTAAGCGTTCCAAAAGAGGATTGTACCATAGTATGCGATGGAGCAAAAATTGAGATCGTATTTACCAATCTAATACTAAATGCAGTTCAATCTATGGAGAAAAAAGGTAACATACATGTAAAAATCAACGATATGAAAGATTTTGTCACAATAGAAGTAGAAGACACTGGTCCTGGCATACCAAAACACTTGATAGAAAAAATGTTTGAGCCCCTATTTACAACAAGACAGATTGGAACAGGTTTGGGGTTGGTTAGCTGCAAGAGTATCGTAGAAAAACACAATGGAGCAATTGACATAAGGACTCAGATTGGAAAGGGAACCACATTCATTATAAAATTACCAAAACTCAAACCAATCAAGACGTCTTAATTGCAGTGCAATGTGCTCTTGGAATTGTACTTGGAAAAAGAAGAAAATTGTACTAAGGCTTTCCTATTCGGAAGACATTAGTACCACATTTTGGGCACGTGCCCTTTACCGCAGGTCGTCCGTTCTTTAACTTAACTTCCTTTGGATTTGAGATGTCGACTTTTTTTCTGCATTTTACGCAGTATGCTTGAGTCATTTCAACTTCTTACGAATGAAGTGGTATATAGCAAGACGCTGTAAAAATTATTTCACTATACACTAGAGGGTGTTAAATTTTTACATGGTCTAATTCAGATCACAGATCCATTTTTTATATTAAAATAGGTATTTTTATGATATTTCTTACGAGGAAAGGATCCAACACCATGAAATTAACAAATTGGTCACAAGAATGATCAAATTGTTGAATGTAGTTATGCTTTTAAAAGCCACAAAAAGACACATTCGAATGGCAACTAAGAAAGGACTCATTATCACGGCCATCATACTAATAGCCATTTCAGGTGCGAGTTTTGTAGTATGGTTCCTTCCACAAAACCACGGATCTTCTGTGATGGTTTCAGATTACAAAAGTGAGTTAGATAGTGTGAAAGAGAGACATTCTCTCATCATTACAGATACAGAATCAAATCTAAGTGGATTATTAGACAAGACCGTGTCCCCTGACAACTTTACAAGCCAAGCCCAAATCTCATCATCCCAGATCACTTCATTGATAACCGAGATGGTAGAGAGTAATCCACCCGCAGAATGGAAACAGAGTTATGGTGCATACTATGAATCTCTCAAAAAGTATAACGATTACCTAGCTGAGACAATATCTCTTGCAAACAAGATCAAGGGAGAAGCACCCTCAAGTGATATCAGTGATGAGATGTCAAAACTTAACTCTCTCAAGAAAGAGTCAGACTCTTTAGCAACAGAGTCAAATCAGACTCGTCCATAGAATGCCAAAAAGCGGACAATTAGAGTTCAACATTTTGAGTATTTGCAAGATTGGTAGAAACTACATTAATTAATAGGAAATGCTATTTTCGACTATACCATGTCAATAAAAGAAGATAGTTTGCAAAGTAGAGCAACTGAGACAAAGACTAGCCGGCTCTTGGTTATTTGTGTTGACAGAGATGATGACATTGGAAGCAAGGCAGGTGTTGTTACTCCAGTGATTGGACGTAACGCATGCATAGAAGCTGCTCAGAGACTTGCATTAGAAGATCCAGAAGACGCAGATTCTAATTCAATTTTTGCTGCTGTTAAGACATTTGAGGATTTGACAAGTAAGGGATATCAAGCAGAGGTTGCACTTGTTTCAGGTACACAGAACAAAGGTGTGCAAGGGGATGAAAAAATTGTTGCCCAAGTTAAGGCAATTACAATGAAATTTTCTGCAAATGGTGCTGTCATAGTATCAGATGGAGAAGATGATGAAAGTGTAATACCAATAATTCAAAATGTTTTGCCCATAGTATCTGTAAAAAGAGTGGTAATGCGTGCAAGTAGATCAGTTGAATATTCTTATGCAGTCTTGGGAAGATATCTCAAGACAATTGCATTTGATTCAAAATATTCCAAGTTCTTTTTGGGCGTTCCCGGAATGCTTTTGTTAATAGGTGGAGTAGCAACGGTTCTTGGATTAACCCGAGAAATATTTGCAGTTCTAGTAAGTATTTTGGGAGGAGCATTTCTGATAAGAGCCTTTGATATTGACAGAGCTTGGACAAATTGGAACAAACCTACACCAGGAGGATTCATACGAACATTTACCCTGGTGGCAGGAATTGTAATGATTCTTGCATCATTTACAGCTGGTATTGGTGCTGCAGTACCTGGTATCACAACAAAACCTGACAGTATTTTGAAATTAGTTTTGAATCAACAAACAACTGGACTCTTCATATCAGGAATGTTGCCTTTCCTTTGGATGGGAATAGGATGTATTTTCGGGGGTTCATTGTTAAGTAGTTGGTTCAAGGGAAGCATCAGATCAATTACCGACATACTCAGACTTATTGTACTAGTTACACTCTATCCAGTTGTTTCACAATTTACCACAATCATGGTAAAAGGAGAAAGTCCATTCACTCTCATTCCACCATTACTAACCGGTCTTGCAGTAATACTGATATCAGCATCCTTACTCTTCCATAAATATAGAAAGAAGAAGGGTGGCGAAGTATTATCAGAATAAAAGATAAAGTTCTCAACTTGGGTGGTTTGTACAGACTCTACTCCAGAAGATTAGAAAATGACATTCAAAGTGGAGAAATGCCAAAACACATTGCCATAATACTTGATGGCAACAGGAGATGGGCAAAACGTAATTTGATCATGAAGATAGACGGTCATTTCAGAGGCGCTGACGCAGTAGAAAAATTACTAGATTGGTGTGAAGAGCTAAATATCAAAATAATTACATTGTATGTTTTATCGGCAGAAAATCTTAACAGAAAAGATGACGAATTAGATTATCTGTATGATTTGATAAATAAAAGATTACATAAATTATACAACGATCCGAGAATACACAAGAACCGCATGAAGGTAAAGGCCATTGGCAGCATAGAATTGTTGCCAGATTTTCTAAAGGAGATTTTAAGCCAGCTTGAGGAAGCTACAAAGGATTACGACGACCATTACCTAAACATTGCAATTGCCTACGGAGGACAGGACGAACTTGTTGATGCAATCAAAAAGATCGGCTCTAGAATCAAGGATGGTTCTCTAGATATCAACCAGATAGACAAGGAAGTGATCGAATCTAGTCTGTATACCTCACACCTTCCACAATCATCCCCAGATATGATATTGAGGACATCGGGGGAAAAGCGATTGAGTGGTTTTCTACTTTGGCAAAGTGCCTACAGTGAGCTTGTCTTTATGGACGTATATTGGCCAGAATTTAGAAAAATAGATCTCATGCGTGCAATTAGGACTTTTCAGAAGAGAGGCCGCAGGCTTGGAAAATAGAAATACAGGATGTAAGAAACTCTTTTTGTAAATGTTAGAAGAAAGATCTGCAGGGTCTGTTATTTATCGCCAAACACCCAATGGTAAACTGTATTTGTTGTTAAACTACCCCTCTGGCCATTGGGACTTTGTCAAAGGAAATATTGAGAAAGGCGAAACTTTCAAGCAAACTGTTCTAAGAGAAATAAGAGAAGAGACTGGAATAGTAGACATTACTTTTGTGGACGGATTTGAAGACAAGGTAGAATACCATTACCAACGAGATGGTCAAGTCATACACAAGGAAGTTGTTTTCTTTTTATCAAATACAAAAACAGATCAAGTAATTTTATCATTTGAACATCGCGACTATACATGGTTAAACTTCAGTGACGCCCTTGAGAAATTGACATACAAGACGGCTCAAAATTTATTCAAAAAAATTAAAGATCTATGATCTAAGGGTTAACTCTTGGAGTTTTTGTGCTTCAAGTTGAGGGTTTTTTGAATTTAGTATTGTTCTTCCAACAATCAGATAATTGGCACCTGCATCCATAGCATCATTTGGATCTCCACCCTGAGTTCCAACACCAGGTGAATAAATTTCGAATTTTCCCTTTGCTTTCTTTGCCGATAGTTCTATAAGTTTTGGCACTGTAGCTCCAACAACTATCCCATCAACATGTGACAAATAAGACCATTTTAAGAAAAGATCATGAACGTTTGATATTTTTCCACTAGATGGATCTTGTATTCTCAAACCATAGCCAAGTTTTGCTCCAGGATGACTCATGTGTACAAGAGTTATCACACCGTGACTATCACCGTGAGCATTTTTTACAAGTTGTAGTAAATTTTCCTGACCCATTATAGGATTGGCTATTACAGCATCAAATCCACTGTGCCAGAGTCGTTGTATAGTTACCATGTTAGTATTTCCAATGTCATTTAGTTTGATGTCAGCAATTGTTTGTAGCCCAAAATCATGTGCAATCTTGTTTATTCTCTTGATGTTTTTTTCACCCAGAGGCAACAAGAGATGAAAATTAAATTTTATGGCACACAAATGTTTGCCAAGTGTTTTAATATTTTTCAGAGTATGTTTTTCAAGTAATTCCAGATTTGTGCCATCAAGATCATTTGCTAGTATTACAGAACTTTTAGACGAAGAATCCTGCATTCTTTTTCTAAAATTACTCATAGTTTGACTAGAGGATGCTTACCTTTGAGTTTTATCACTTTGAGGTACGAGTATCCATGGTCATTTACATTGTTAACAAAAGATGGTTCTGCACCATCCTTACTAGAATATTTTAGAAATGGTTTTGTTGGTTCTGAGTCAAGTTGGACATGACAAAAATACGAAGTTTCGTCAGATTCATTGAAATTCATGAATACACCCATATTCCATTTATCACCATCTGGAAAAGCAAATAGTGGAAATGGGGATTCTTCAAATCCATAGCTTAGTTTGATCAAACTTGTAAGATCTTCAAGCTCGATTGATTGGTATACAACCTCTGGAGGCGATGCAGTTTCAGGTTTGAGCGTTTCAGGAAGTGATTTTACTTTCACGATTGGTGAGTAGATATACATCGGATTTGAGACAGTGTTGACAACATCATAGTCTTCTTTTCCTGCCTTGAATCCATATGAAAGATAATGTCCATTCTTCTCGGTTTGGACATAATAATTAACAGACCTTTCCTTGAGAAGATCCATCTGAACTGAGATTATGCGTTTTCCATCAAGTTCAAAAGAAAATGCTGTACGTGGAACCCTTTCTAAGGCACATATCATTCTTGAAAATTCAGTCATGTCTGATACTTCAACATAAAAAGGAAGTTTTACCATAAGATTTCTCAAAAACTATCCACATTAAAAGTAGTCGTTTACAGTTTTCTTTTCTCTACTGTCTTCTGTCAATAATGTCGTTTACATCAGGTCCAGTGCCAATTAATGTCACAGGCACTTTGAGTTGTTCCTCAATATTTGTGATAAAATATTTGGCAGGGGAACTCAGATCGGAAAATGACTGCATGTGTGCACATTCAGGAAAGACTACATCGAGTTTAGTAATTCCCAGTTGGGTTGCACTATTTAGCATGATTGATCTTCTTGCAAGATCAAAATCAAAATCAGCTGCACGTCTTTGTCTTCCAGTTACCGTTCCTACTTCCTGCCATCCTTTTGCGATTGCTTTTTCTGGACTGATTTCATTTTTTAACGGACCTTCTCCAACCCTAGTAACAAAAGATTTGAAAACAACAAGTACCTCATCAACACTCTTTGGTCCTATTCCAACATCTGAACAAATTGCAGATGCAGTGACATCCTTGGATGTAACATAAGGATAAGTTCCATGCCATAATGAGAGAAAGGTCCCTTGAGTTCCCTCTACAATTACATTCTCTTTTCTGTCAAGTGCAAAATTTACTTGATTAGGAATGTCATCAAGATACAAAGTAAGAGACTCGATATCTTTTGCAAGTTTTAGTGTACGCATTGCTCTATCAGCATTAGCCGGTCCAGTACCAGTTCCAGTACTACCTATAGACTGTTTTAGTCGTCCTCCAGAGTCTGTTGTTCTATGTGATTCTTCAATTATACCACATTGAAAATCCACAAATGATCTATCATGAGTACCAAATTCTTCTATTTCTTTTAGAAGTACTTCAGGACTTACTACTACTCCTGGCCCTATGAGCAACCTAGTACCAGGATTTAGAAAAGCGCTTGGCAACATTCTAACTTTGTATTTTTTATTTTCATGTTCAATTGTGTGGCCTGCATTAGGTCCTACACCACCACGAACAGCTACTGTGGGATTGTCTTTCATTGCAAGATAGGAAACAATTTTACCTTTTCCCTCATCACCATAAAAACCACCAACGATAACTGTAGAAGGCATACACATGGTGAGCACAATCAGACATATTTAAGCCAAATCTTAACAATACGGTTTTAGAATAGATCCAATTCCTAGATTCACATGACCTCTCCAAATTACGCTGGAAACATTATAGTAAACTTGGCAGGTCTTCCAGAATTTCTAAGAAAGCCAATATTGCACAAGAGACTGTCAGAATTTTTTTCAATGACCCCGGAAGACCAGAAAGAGATCATAAACAATGCATTACAAGCAGGACCTACAATACAATTTGACAAATTTTCCACCTTGTTTAAGACGTGGCTTGAAATTCTTTGTAACTTGCCTGAAGAGCACAGGACAGTCATGTTTTCAAGTTATATCACCGAGATTGTAAACCATCCAGAAAAACTAATTGTCTTCAACCTAGATGGAATTTTTGAGATCTACAGGTCATTATCAATAGAACAACAATCTATGCTTTCTGCCACCATCAAGAAAATAATCAAAGCCTTTGATGAAAAAGACAAAAAGAAACTTTACATGATAATTCCAGAAATGGTAAAAAATGAGATAAGTACCTAAGTTGGTTTTTCTGGTTTTCTCTGACTCTCATCTGCGAAATTGACAACATCTCCTTCAGGAGTCAGAACACCCACAAACACTTTCTCATATTTCTTTACTACTTTTCTATGATCTGGCATTGACATATCTAATTTCATTTCATTCATGACCATGACTCTATATTGCTTCCATTCAGCCCAGCACTCATTACAGCATGGATATGCAGAAGCAAATGGATCAAGTTCAATGCCATCTGGAATTTCCTTTTTACATTTGGTACATGTTCTTACCATAATAAAACAACAAAAATGTAGCAATTTAATTCTTTAAGAGGCTTACACGTACAAATTACAGATCAGAATCAAATTTGAAAAATTATAGCCCAACATCTAAGATTAACAGATTTCAGTAAACATTGAATTTTACGGTAGTTTTGTTTTAGGTAATTCAATAGTAAAGGTAGTAGGATTATTCTTTACCTTAATTTGCCCTCCATGACTTTTGATTATCGTATTGCAACTAGCCAAACCAAGTCCAGTTCCACGTTGTTTTGTTGTATACAACGGCTCAAATATTTTGGTCATGTGCTTTTCAGATATTCCAGGCCCTGAATCAGTTATACTAATTACACATGTGTCTAATTTGTCTTCCACAGATATGGTAACTTTGCCAGAATCGTCTATTGCTTGGATTGCATTAATAATAATATTAGATAAAACAACTTCCAGCTGAGCAATGTCTCCTGTAATTGATACATCATGTACCGGAGTTTCAATTTTGATATTATCTGGAACAGTGATATTTTCAAGAGCATGTTGTATCAGTGTATTTGATGAAAATTTCGTGATTTTCAATGGTCGTTCTCTTACAAAATCCAAAACTCCTCCAATTTGGTGATCCATTTTGTCAATTGCGCGCATCAAGTGTTGCAATCTTTTATCCATGTTTTCATCTTTGAAGTCTTGAAAAGATATCAAAGAAACCTCGCTTTTTATCACTGTAAGTGTATTTCTTAGATCATGTGATATTCTTGCAGCTAAATTTCCTACAGCAATCATCTTTTCAGTTTTTAACACAGTTTCATTTGATTTCTTTAGTTTGTTTCTCAAAATTAAAATCAAGTTTATTCCTATAGTTAATGAAGCTAAAAGTACCGGCATAATTTTGACATTATAATTAAAATCAAGAATTTTAGATTTCAGCTGTCTGTGACAAAATAAATGAAGAATAATCAGTAGTTTTCTTCCATCCATTCTCATTAACAGCAATCGTCTTATTGTCTTGTACCTGATAATCTTCCCAGTTTTTTTCAAACTTGACCAGATCTCCAGTTATTGGTTCAACCCAGAAAGTTGAATTTGTGTTAGACAATATTTTCACATTTGCATATTGCGGAAAAGTATCACTAATGTCTACATCACGTGTTTCAGATTTGAAAACATAGACATCAAGTCCATTGATTATGTCTGTTCCCTGATAAACAAGTGGCGCATCTGCAAAAATCAATGGATGTAAGAAATTATAATTTTGTTTTTGTACTCCAGGTTTGAACCAGAATTGTTTTCCAGGCATGTCTTTGTAGGTCAGGCTGTATGCATTAACTTGGTATAATTGTTCAGAATGAAATACTTCCTTTTCAGTATCTTGGTTTATTCCACTCACAATGGACGAAATTGTTACATAGTCTCCATTAGTGTCAGTCACTTTTTGAATTAGGGATTCCTTCAAGTTAAACTGTTGTGAAAGATTTCCCCCAACTTTACTTGCAATCTGATCTTTTCCCTCTTGTTCTAGATAAATCTGAAAATCATGGTGTATTTTTTGAGATTCAGGAATATACACCGCAAGCCAAATTCCAACTACTACAACTGTTGACACGAACAGGAGAATAATTCTCTTTGAAATCATGCTTAAAAAATTTATAAAATCTCTATTAAGGTTCTTCGCCAAATCTCATTTTTTAGAATATCCCACAAAAAATATTCAACTTTAAACCAATTAAGCATTCAAGTTGATAAAAAATCCATAGTCTAGATCATTCCTTAAGAAGAGATATAGTCTTGCAAGTGATACATAGATATCATGAAAATAAAGTGCCCCAAGTGTGACAAGATAGCAGAATTAGGAGACGATTTTTCATATGTCAAATGTTCAAACTGCTCACTTGACATATCATATGGTGAATATGTGAAACTTATAGCTTACAAAGATGCAAGATATTCAGATGTTTTGGGAGATTATGCCAAAGACACTAGCGGTACTACATCCGGAACTCTTGATGATTGGTAGAAAAAAATCCACTACAAGACTTATGTAATTTCAAAAGGCAGCAATACTAGTTGGAATTTATAACTTTTGCAGAATCTACACTTAATCTTTTAGGTTTTGTAGTTGGGTTGATCTTAGGAATTTTTGCATATATTGGATTTAGAAATACTGGTAGTCCAACACTCTTTAGATTGAATATTTCTTTTTTTTCAATCAGTATAGGATTTGGAGTTGTCGGGTTTGGATACCTGTTAGAATCTCTTGTCTTGGGTTATGTCAAGATAGATACATGGATTCAAACACTAGGTATAGCAATTCAAACTGTAGGATATTTTTTCATAGCATTCTCTCATGGAATAAAATCATTTTTTCCAAAGTCGAGATATTTCAAGTCCATTATAGCACCGCTTTTCATCATTCCAGCGAATTCAATTGAGCATATTATAAGGTCAATTTCTTTTATCCTATTGGTATATGGGACAATTGAGACTATTATGTCATATATGGAAAATAGAAATAGGAATACTATTTTCGTAGCTGCAGGCCTAGGATTACTTGCACTGGGCGAGTTTTTGGGATGGTACTCAATTGTATTTCCAAAATCAGTGCTGTATTTTGTCTCAGTCTCTACAAAGATAGTTGGATTAGGAGCACTCTTTGTTCCAATTTCTCAGGTTCCATTGAGAGGAGGACCAAGATTTGGCAATAACATATAGAACTCACATGAGCATAATTGGAGATATACTTTCTACCACAAGAGACGAGATTCCTGATGAGTCAGGAGCTAGTGTAACATACTTAATTCGAAAGGCAAATGTTTCATACGCCAGACTGTCAAAAATTTTAGAAACTCTTGTTTCTCAAGGCCTTTTGGAACAGACAAGTTCTGAGAGAGCCTGCAAGTACAGAATTAGTGAGAGGGGAAGAGAGTTCCTTCAGGCATATCGTGGGTTTAGAGAATTTGCAGATTCGTTTGGCCTGAGAATTTAGCCATCAGTCTCATCGGTAGCAATATCATCATCGTCGTCTTCTACATCATCATCTTCAGGATCATCGTTAAATTCATCTTCAAAATCATTCTCAAAGTCATCGGACATATCAATCACAGAAAATATTTTCCTATAAAAGACTTACACAGTCCCAATGATATCATCACGAAATTAGTTAGTTGGTCCTACCCAGCCACTGCACGAAACACAGATTTTCATTCCGTCTTCATTTACGTAGGTTTCTCCACCTGGAGGACACTGACATTGTGGTATCTCATCCATGGTACTATAGTACGTGTATCAATCTTATATCATTTTCATAAAAAGAGATAATTTACTATTAAACAGCAAGAAAAATTGTGATTTTACCGTGCAACGACATCGGGATAAAAGAGGCTTATGAAACCATACAGAAGGGAGGTACAGTGGTATTTCCTACTGATACGGTATATGGAATAGGTTGTGATCCACACAACCAAGATGCTGTCAACAAGATCTATAAAATAAAGGGCAGAGAGAAAATAAAACAACTTCCTGTTTTGGCATACTCAAAAAAAGACATTGTGAACATAGCGTTTTTCGATGAAATTTCTGAAAAAATAGCAGATAGGTTTTGGCCGGGTCCAGTTACATTGATCCTTCAAATCAAAGACAAGAAAATTGAAGGGACCCTTGATCTAAAAGGCAAGATTGCAGTGAGAGTTCCCAACCATCCTTGCGTTCTCGCTCTTTTAGAAAAGTGTCGACTGCTTGTAGGTACTAGCGCAAATTTTTCGGGAGAATCATCGTTTAGCGATTCTAAAGAAGTGGTAAGTAAATTCTCAGGTTATGACGTATTACTGGACGGAGGACAAATTACTAATTCGTACGAGTCCACCATAGTTGAAGTTGTAAATAACGAATTGAAAATAGTAAGAGAAGGTAAAATAAAAATGGAGTCATTAGTTTGAATTTAATTGCAACATGTAGTAGACATATGGAGGAAGAAGCATGTGATGAGCTTTCTGAAATTATTGAGCAACTTGGAGACGACTCTTCCAGAATAGGAAAATCAAGTTTCTCCGGAATAATTTGGGTTGACACTTGTATTGATCCATTTGTTGTTATAGATAACATAAAAAAAATAATTTTAGATGAACCGTGGCGGATGAGATATTGTCACAGATTCATACCAGTCAGATATTCCACTTCAGCTAGTCTTGAAAACATTACAGAGGGTGTAAAAGACCAAATCAAAGTCATGAGAGATACAGATACCTATAGAATTACAATTGAAAAACGAGGATCGGATATATCCTCAAAAGAATTGATAAATTCAATTGCAGATATAATTCCAAACAAGGTATCTCTAGAGTCTTATGACTGGAATGTCATGATTCAGATAATGGGCGGCATCGTAGGCATTTCAATACTAAAAGAAGATGATATTGTAAGCACGTTAAAGCTCAAGCGAGATTCAATGGAATAGTGTTGCAGATCTTTCTGCAAGCAAGTCTTCCAATGGTGTTTTAGAAATAACACAGTCGAGTTCTTTCTGTGTTATTCCAAATTCTTTTTGTATAAATTTGGAATTATCTTTTGAAAATACATTATTCTCTACAAGATCTTCAATTTCACTGAATAGTTTTTCAAGTAATGGTTTTTTCCCAAGCATCACCAATATGGTACCAATATTTGGTTTTACACCTACTTTTGATATCGCATCACTAATTTGTCTAGTACATGCAAATCGCATGAGGATATCAGTCTCAATTTTATTTGAAAGTAAAGTATCTGCTCTTTGAGCAGATAAAGAAATTGCTACGATCTTTTTAACATGCCCCACATTCAAGACATATGGCACCTGAATTCCTTGGATGATAAGATTATGATATTTCTCCCGAATGGATTCAAGAAACTTGATTGGTTCTTTTACAGTCTTTTTGAGCAGTACAAGTTCTACTGTAGTGTTCATCAAATCAAATTGCACTCTTTTTGATCTTCCACCATGGACTACTGGGATTATGCTTACAACATCTCCATTTTTTAACAAAGTATTCTTCCCTTGCAAAGCAGACGAATCCACACCATTTACTGCAACTAAAATATTATCTTGATCAAGTTGGGGCAAGTTTGTAGGAATAGATACTTTGAGACTATCCAATAGAGCAGATATTGTAACATCGTTACTTTGAATTTCAAGTTTATCAGACGAAAACGATTTTCTTGCACCACCCAGAAGCTTGACTATTATCATGATACCATCAAAAATATGTTTAGACTAGATCGAATTTTTGTAATGTATCTAGTTGAGTATTTGCTCTTCAATCTCTTCAGTCTCATCAACTGACTCATCTTGAGCAACTACTTCAGATTCTTTTTCTTTTTGGTCCTCTAGTTCACGTCTGAGATACGAAGAGATGTAACCAGCAATTTCGTTCTTTAGACCTTTAGATTGTACAATTGCAATTTCATTTAGAACCTTTTTGTTGTGTGCAAAATCAATATCAAATTTTCCTTTATAAGTAGACATAAGTTCCGTGGAAATACGTCTGATTCTATTCACAAATTGAATGAGCTAAAGGGGTTTTTTATACCTATACACCAAGATACGAATTGACATTCCTTTCTGTAACAAGCAGCATTTCATCATATGATTTGTTTAGAACATTGGCTGCACAGAAAAGAACACTTGGTAGAAATGCTATTTGTGCAGTTTTCATGCCAAAGCACTTGGAGAATTTCACAGGCCCATCAGTTTCTAACAATATTTTGTCCTGACGGGTTTGTGAGAGAAGAACTTGTTTGTCATCAGCGTACACCATTGCAGGTCCATACGATACAAAGCAATCTAGTTCCATTGCTTTTTGTAATTGTTTTTTGCTACCAGAAAACCAATGAAGTAAAACGCCTTTTAGAGAATAAGAAGGAAGTATAGAAAATATTTCATCCAAAGTTCTTCTTGAGTGAACAGATATTGGTTTGCCTAACTTCTCTGCAAGTGAAAGCATTTTTTGAAATACCAGTACTTGTCTTGAAAATCCAGCCTCGTCTGCGACATATGTCTTGTCAAGACCAATCTCACCTATACCAGATATTTTATCAGAGTTTTGAGTAATCAGTTCTTCCATTGCATGTAGGTCATCATTTGCTTTTTCAGGATGAATTCCAATAAAGGGTAAAACAAGTGAACTGCGCTTACTCAAATCAAGAGTGGCTTTCGAACTATGATTATCCATGGATACACAACAGACTCTAATTTTCATGGCATTCATTGTAGTGAGTATGTATTCCATGTCATCAGAATATTCGTTGTCTGATAGATGGATATGAACATCAGTCAGCCAAGTCATTTGTTACATATTTGAGCACAAAATAGTGTGTATAAATCGATCCTTGCATAGTTTTTTTCCACTCAAAGTCTTTTATCAAGGGTTTTTGGATTTATCGCATGGTAACATCTGAATTTGGACTTTCTGTAATGTACAGAATTTTGAAAAAAGCAGGTGCGGAAAGAGTAAGTGATGAATCTGCCAATGAACTTAGAAGAATACTGGAAGAAATTGGCATTTCAATTGCAAAAAATGCAGTAGAGATGTCAACACATGCAGGTAGAAAAACGATAAAATCAGAAGACATTAGACTGGCTGCAAAGCAATTTTCAAAATTTTAATCTAAAAGATTTAATTGTTCAAGTAAAGACATTTTGATCGCGGTGAGGTGGCAGAGTGGCTATGCGTTCGCCTGCAAAGCGAATCTATAGGGGTTCAAATCCCTTCCTCACCTTTGATTTTATTCCATATTATTAGACATGGCATCACGAATGATTTTTGCTGCAGATTCTTTATCTTGTACTTCAAAAATGATTTTTTTGTATTTTTCGTTATTCAGAGATACCGTTATGCATTTTTTCGGATCATGCATTTCAAAAAACAGCAGGCCATCTTTTGAGAGAAACATTCCGTCTTTTATAACACCTGGAAGAGATGCTCCTGCAATCTTTAGTTGTTGAAATGGCTCCCAAGATACCTCATCAGTAGATACGGATGATATGTGAGTTAGTGGAATGGTTATGCTTTTTCTTATTGCTAATATGATATCAATTCCATGAATTTCAAAGACTAGGTTTTTGTCTTCTATTTTGATAGTTCCAGTCATTATGATTTGAGTGAGTCAGAGTCATAATTATATCATAATAACCTGCTTTTCTAAATAGGCCGATTTGTAGACATAGTGAATTTGGCTGAAAGAAGTAATGGATTACTAGAATACATTCCAGGCGCAAAACCTGTTTCGTATCAATATACCAATGGTCAACCATTAGATGGATTTTCACAAAATGTCAAGGATAGCATAAAGGAATATGCAGAAAGTGCACAAAACGAAGTTGAAAAAGGTCATAATTTCTTGCAGTGGGTTCTGACCAGAGTCTTTGAAGCAACTGAAGACGATGCAACTGATGCAATAGTAGATGGAGCAAATGATCTTGGAATAGATGCATATCTACCAGTAGACTTTTCTGAAGACAAGATCTATTTGTTCCAGTCAAAATATGGAACATCTCATTCAATTGAAGCCATTGCAAAGTTCAAGGAAGATGTCAAGAGACTCCAAGGAAGAGACATTTCTAAAATGCGTCCAGAACTTGCCCACCTAGTGACAAAAATTCAGGAGAAAAATCTTAAGATAGAATGCATCTATGTAACAGACCAGAAAGTAGAGGATGAGAATTTTGATACAGTTGAGATATACGATGCTGATGTGATAATACAGAAACTTTGGGACAGAATAAAAAAACCAGCGGCAGGTAAAAAAGCATCCATCAAACTTGAAACCAAATTACGATACCAGAATACGCTTCTTGGAATTTTAAAACTAAGAGAGCTTACCAATTTTGTCACAAAGAACAAGGACTATGTCTTTGAATCAAACATAAGACAATGGATGCAGTTCAAGACTACAGTAAACAAGGGGTTGCGAGAAACTTTGCAAGAAGTACCTCACAAGTTCTTTTATTATAACAATGGAATAACAATAGTTGTAAGCGACTTTGAGGAGTTGGAGGACAACTCCATAATATTGCATTCTCCTCAGATAGTAAACGGAGCACAGACATCAAACTCAGTATTAGATCATGCAAGACGTACCCATAATTTGGATGGAAGTATAACGGTTACAATCATAAAGGCTGCAGATGAACTTGACCAAAATAACATTACAAAATATAGAAATTCCCAGAATGCAGTAAGAGGAAAAGATTTGGTGTCCTTGATGGATTTCCACAAATCATTAAAATCACAAATGGAAAATATTCATTATTTTTATGAGATTCAGGGGGGCTCGTTTGATACCAAGACAAAGTCTCATCAAAGTGAGTTTGTTGGAGATGCAATTTACAACAAGTATTTGCCTGACAACCATAAAAAAGTAATAGTGGCAAAAGATGCCATACAGGCGTTTGTTGCAGGAATAGAACAGAGACCAACTGAGGCATACAGTTCTCCTGCACAGTTCCTTCCAAGAGGTAGCAAGTATGATGAAGTCTTTAATGAAAAATTAAAGGACGATTATAGACTTCTTCTCTATCCATACTGTGTAAAGGAATATGCAAAGAAGAACCTCAACTATGGAAAGAAAGGAGGCCACAAGACAAAAAGATATGCAACTTTGTTCTTTGTGGCAGTATACTTTAAGATCCTTCATGAAAAGATCTTGCTTACAAAAGATGATTTTAAAGAAGACATATCCAAGCTAGAGCCCATATTCAAGAGTGTAAAGCTGAAATCAACGCATACTCAAACTTACAGACACCATTGCTACCAAGTTCCTAGAAGATACAGTGGTTGATGACGAAATGACTGCTGCAAATACATATCACAATTTCTTCTCTCATCACGTATGGCAAGATTCCATGGTTCGTGTAATAGAGAAGAAAATAAAGCAAGAGGAAGAAGAAATAATCAGCATTCAGAAAGTAGTCCAAGATCTTTTTTAGAAAATTAACTTAGATGCGGCAGAATGATGACTGATAGGTTCTCTTGCAGGAGGTCCACATTAGCCATCTATCCTACCGCTGTTTTATTCTACATTCTGCTAGTATTTAATATGGTTTTTACGAACATGATTTTTATATTGAACTAAATCGAGTGTTATCTACATGGTAGAAACACAACAATGTGCTATGTGCAAAGGCCCTTTGGATCATGTTTATGTCCCAATGGAGTCTTGGAACATAAAAGGTCAATTGTGCAGCAAGTGTTACTCGCAAAAAATTGGAGAACATTATCCTGGTACCCATGAAAGAGTAAACAAGTCAAACTAGAAACCAGCCAGTATTGATAATATCCTTATCTTGTAATTCACCTATACCAGTAGCATAGCGCCAAATGTACGGTGCTTTGGTATCCATCTTTTTTTGTATCAGAATTAAAGATTCCAATTCAGAATTTACATTCCCAGATGGTGTCCCACAACTTTCACAAAATTTGCATTTTGGATCAAGACCGATTGGTGAAGACTGGATTACAGGGTATGCCCTACATGCAAGAGGCCGGTTTTCATATATTTTACATGGATATCCACCATGGGGAGATCTTTTACTTGATTTTGTATCAAGGAATGGACAAGTATTACCATCCAAGTCCTTTCCCATCATCTGATATGCCAGTATTGTTTGTGGCTCCTTAGATTCTGTTTCAGATACACCTATTCTTGGCAGAATTGTTACCTTGATATCATTTTTATCTGCTAGTGACACTATTTTCTCCGTTTCTTCTGGCATGACAAGTACACCAATCTTGCCAAATGGTATCGTAGGATAATACTCTCGTTCAATGCAACACTGAGAACATCCTTCCACACAGGAAAAATCCAATACCTCTCATACGCTGAAAAAGGATAAATTTCCTTTCATCAAAACAAGATCTGATCCCTATAAGGTTTCCAAAGAGAATAAATAGTAATACCCTTATATCACCAAACCCTATACTTTCTAACAATGGTAGTATATAGAACAAGCATGCAGATAGTAAGAGATTTGCTTACTGTGACAGAGGAAAGCGGTATGAACGGCATTAATGTAACATCACTTCTAACCAAGGCAAACTTATCACATTCGAGACTTTCAAAATTCATAGACAACCTCACCGGTGCAGGCCTAATGAATAAGATAGAATATGACGGCAAGAACACATTTGTAATAACCTCAAAAGGTAAGCAATATCTGGAAACATACGAAAGATTCCAGAATCTCGCAGACTCTTTTGGTTTAGATCTCTAAACCAATTTTTCATTATTTTAGATCAGAAATTAGATACATTATTTTATAAAAATTTTAAAGAATTTCATTTGTAATTTTTCATGAAAGAATCCAATTTTGATCTTACATAACTTTGTAAACAAATCTTTTGGCAAACTCATAATAAACAATTTAGATCCGATGATCAATTTTTGGATCACGCCAAAGAACCGACAGATCTATAAAGGTGTAGTTTGGTTTATCAAAAGGGGAGTAATTGTGGGAGAGACATTAGTATGGTGGAAAGGACTTGCAAAAGAACTGGAATTAGATATAGAATCCCTTGACGAAAGAAACGACGAAAACAGACTTTAGACAGTATAACATTTTTGTAACAGAATAAAGCCTCGAACGGGATTCGATCCCGCGGCCTAACGCTTACGAGGCGTTCGCTCTACCAGGCTGAGCTATCGAGGCAGTGGTTCGCAATGTAATCAGAGTTTATAAAAAGCCTTTGCGTTTTTGATTCATTGAAAGTATCAATTTCAGGAGTTAGAGGAATTTTTGGTAGTGACCTCAATCTTGAGGACATAATTTATTATTGTAGAAATTTTTCACGGCTTGTCAAGTCAAAAAAATGTGTGATAGGCAGAGACACAAGACCATCAGGTGAGATCGTAACCAATGTTGTAATTGCATCACTTTTAGAAAGAGGCATATCAGTTTACAATCTAGGTATATCTCCTACACCCGTTGTTTTCAGAGAAGCAAGAAAATATGGAAGCGGCTTGATAGTTACTTCTTCACACAACCCATTGGAATGGAATGGTCTCAAGTTCATCCTAGATGGAAGAGGCATCAATGAATCAGAACTAGAATACTTGGAAAAAAAAGACCAGTTTCAAAGAGAGAAGATCGGTACCGAAACACAAGTTGATTCAATCTATATCGATGAAGCTGTAAAAGTAATTGGAGGTATAAAAAAATCATCAAAAATAGCAATAGATGTAGGCGGAGGAGCAGCATTTGATGTTGCCCCCAAGTTGCTAAGAAAACTGGGTTGTAAAGTGAGTATCATCAATGGTACGCCAGGTAAATCAACTCGAGGTCCAGATCCCACAAACGATCAATTGTCAGGACTTGTTCAAGCATCAAAAAAAACAAACATTGGTTTTGCTTTTGATCTTGATGGAGACAGACTAGTGGTAGTAAGAAATGGTAAAAAACAATCTCCTGATGTAACACTAGGCCTAGGGGTAGCAGGAGCACTTGAGAAAGGATACAAGAAATTTGTCCTTAGCATAGACACAAGTATTGCAATTGAGAAATTTATCAAACAAGAAAGTGGTCAAGTAAACAGATCAAAAGTAGGAGAAGCAAATGTTGTGGACTTGATGTTAAAAACCAAGTCACAAGCTGGTGGAGAAGGAAGTAGTGCCGGATTTATTTTGCCAGAGTTTAACATGTGTAGAGATGGTCTTCTTACAAGTGGTCTTATTGCATCAATGGTTGGAACAAAACAGTTCGATGACATAACCAAATTCATGGAAGGATATCATCAAGTACGAACTAAAGTTAGTGTAGATTCCAAACTTCATAAAAAAACACTTGGAATCCTTTTGAAAAAGATGAGAAAACAATCAAGTCAGATCATAACGATTGATGGAATAAAATCAATAATAGACGAAGACAGCTGGGTCTTGATAAGACAATCAAATACTGAACACATTATCAGAGTCTCTGCAGAGTCAAATGATTTGAATAAAGCCAAAGAAATAGAGAAACAGATCACCAAGTTGGTTAAACAAAGCTATGAAGAATCCAGATGAGACAAAAATCATAAAGACATTTCAAAGTAGATTTGGGAAAAAGTCGAGATTTCAAGCCGAAGATGTAGAAGTATTGAAGATAAAAAATGCCAAATTTGTTGTAAAATCAGACATGCTGGTGCAGAGCACTGATGTTCCTACAGGTATGAAGCTTGGAGAGGTGGCAAGAAAAAGCTTGGTTTCATGTGTGAGCGATTTTGCATGCAAGGGAATCAAGCCCATATTTGCAACTATTGCATTAGCAATACCACATGGTTTTACTCGAAAAATGATCAATGAGTTGGCAAACGGTTTTCTGAAATCATCCAAAGAATTTGGATTGCACATAGTAGGTGGAGATACCAACGAGGGAAAAGAGATGATAATCGAGGTATCCATGTTTGGTGCAGGTAGCAAGAAAATGCCATCACGTGGAGGGGCAAGAACAGGAGACATAATAATGACATCTGGGCCTTTTGGCTATTCTTCAGCAGGTTTGAAAATTGTTCTAAATGGCTACAAGGCAGAACGTCAGGCTGTAAAAAGATTCAAAAAAGCAATCTTTAGGCCAAATCCCAGATTAGATTTTGGTTTAAAGGCAGCCAAATATTTTTCATCGTCAATGGATTCTAGTGACGGACTTGCAATAACACTAAACGATATGAGCAAACAAAGTAGGAAAAAATTTGTGATAACTAGTCTACCCACTGAAAATAATGTGATCAAATTTGCTAGTCAAAATAAAATAAATCTAAAGAATCTGGTGTTTTGTGGTGGCGAGGAATATGAAATCGTATTCACAGTGAATCCAAGAGATTTGAATAAGGTTAGGAATGTGGCAAAGAAAATGAAGATTTCATTATATGAAATAGGCCATGTATCCAATGGAAAGAATGTGGTGTCAGTTGACAATGACAAGTCCAGAGTCATTAAGAGATGCGGCTGGACACACCTTAGATCCTAATGTTTTTTAGTCAACTGTAAAGCACGGGTCTAAATCCAAAGCATAACAGGTTTTATAAGCACAAATGCCCTAATCAGAACCATGACAGACGACAAATCCACAAACATAAAGAAGAATATTCAGGCACCATCAAAAGCACAAGAATCAACGAGTGCACCAGAAAGGGCATTTATTGGTAGTCAACAGGCTCCAAATCCAACAGGTGCTTCTATTACTTCTGCAAAAGGCAGACCTAAAACAGATTAATTATTTCGTATAGGGTCAAACCCAAAATATTTTTTTAATCTATCCATCATATCTGGAATGCTCTTTAGCAATATTTTTTCATAATTATCAAGTGTTTCATAATATGAATACGAAGATTCGGAAATCTCCTTTTCTTTATCTTTTAATTCTGAAGTCAATCTTAAGTAATAATTGTGATTCTTTATCATATTGAATATATTTTGCATTTCTTGTTGTAGTTCATACGTTAGAAAATTTATTTGTCCTGAATTTACGAGGCTATCATAAATATCATGGTTTAGAAATCTATTCATAAAATACACATCATTCTTGCCTTGCATTTTCATCACCTTTAGATCATTTTGATATATTTTCTCATCCAATCCCTCTTTGCCATCATTTAGTTCACCATACAAATTTCGTGTAATACGAGAAAGTTCATCTTTCTCTTTCTGACGTCGTTCTTTTTCTCTTATTCTTACATCGTTAAAATATTTGACAGGTGCTATAACGAGCGCTATCAATGTACCAATCGCAGCCCAATTAATCAAAGCCTCTTTACCTGCAAATGCTTCTGGTGCTGACCACAGTGTGAAACCTCCAAAAACAAAACCTGTTGAAGGTGGTGCAGAAAAAGGCACGCCACGCAGTATTACGTCAACTATGATGAGCACAACGGACGCCCCTGCAAAACCCCCTTCTTTTGCATATCCAATTTGAAATCTTTTCCAAAGTCGTAAGAGTGGGAGAGAAATTCCAGTTCCTATTACCGCATTATTCAGTGCCGTCCCTATCACAAAAGCAACCGAGTCGTTTTTATTAAATCCAAAATAGATTACAACAAGTACAATTCCAATACCTAGCCCAATACCAAATCCTTTTCTATAATTCCAATTCATCTTATTTTCAGCAATCAATCAATCCTATAACTTCTTTCCATCAATCATTATCCACCCCTGCCAAACGACTATCAACGAAGTTGAAGGAGTGCGGAGTCATCAACAGATGACGGAGTCCCTAACGGCGAGCGAACGAGGCGAGCGAAGCGAGAGGCTGCCAACGGCAGCCGTCCGAAGTGAGTGAGAGGGAAAACGGCACGAGTGAAACCGTGCCGTCCGAGCAAAGCGAGGGTTTTGGACTTGGAGCAACAAAGAGGGATGCAAGACGAGCGAAGCGGGTGTGTCTGCTGGGTGAATTTGTTGTGGAGAGTACAAAATTTTACCTCTAGCTCAATGAGTCCGTCCCACAGGGCTGGCAGACATGAGCAAAGCGATTGTCGTAGCCAGAGGATGAGTGAGCGAGCCGTTGTTAGACAAAAAGCGAAGTCTCAAGAGGGGTGTCCGATAGGACGGGGTGAATTGAGACGAAGCGTAACTAAAACAATATTAGAATAAAAACAGATGACAAGTATCTTGAACAACTTAGAAAAAAATGTCATCAATGTATGCTGTCTTACTATCGGGTTCGCACTATTAGCTTATTCAAGTAATCAACTTTATACAGCTACACATCAAGCTGACAACTGCATAATAAAGAGCCTAAATTCTTCTCTCAGCATAGATTCAAACAATAAAAAATTCCTAAATGCTACTATAATAGATCAAGCGTTACCAGTCTGTTACACCCAAACAAACTCTGACGCCCCGTATGCCATTCTACAACTATTGGGTCTTTACATACCTGTCCTTTCCGTACTTGTAACTACACAATTTAAAGAGGAAAAGAAGCCAAAATCCCAATTAAGTCAAGACGATCGTAAGGATGCACTTGGTACTCATGGCTATCCATAATGATATGCAACAAGGCATAACGTTAGTTTTCTCCAAATAGGCAAATAATAAAAGTAAGTATTTGAAATCTCACTTATGGTGTCAAAAGGAGTTGGAATAGGCATAGGTGTAGCAGTAGCGATAATCATAGTAGCATTAGTTATAATTCCGCATGCCTCACAAATTCAACAAAATGTAATTACAATAGTAAGTGTCAGTGGCACTGCACAAACCACAGGAGTGGGAACTAAACCTGTCTTTGTAGATTTTATTGATGAAAATACACAACAAGCACAATCTGTAAATGTTGATGGTGGGTCGTATAGTATTTCTCTAAACAACAATCACAACTACAATATTGTATTGCATTATTCTGCTGGATTAGGTATTACATCAGGTACTTGCCAAGCAGGAGTTTTGAGTTTATATTCAACTCAATCTGACATGCAAAGAAATATTTCTTGTTAAATTCCAACCCGTAAATTTTCCCAATCTGAATAACTTTAAGTTAAAGATCGTGCATATTATTCCAGTCCAAACGGACACAAGATGAAACAATGGATAACGAAACCTACGAAGATGTAGCGGAATTGGTAGAAGCAGGTCTTAAGAGCGGAACGTCCATGCAGACAATAAAGGAATGCATAGGTCAGGTAACTCTTAGGAAATGGCTCTTGGCGGTGGGTGAAAAATATCATCGGAGAGAGAATCTAAGACCGCTAAAAAGGAAGTAGTTACTCTCTGTGTGGGTCGAATAAAGAGTAAGCCCACACACCTAATATTTACAAAGTAAAATCTATTTAGAAACATAATCTCTAATCAGCATGGCAGTAGAGAACTCCAACGATTCAATATTCGCTGCAACAACATTTCTAACAGGCACAAGTTTTGCCTCACTCTTTTTCTTGATGCAAAGTAATTATGCGCATGATGTTCTTCTTTTGACGGCTCTTAGTGTGGCAAGTATGCTTTTTCTTATTGCCACAATTGGCAGACTCGGAGTTGCAACGGGAAAATATGCAAAAGCCACACCATACGCAAACGCAATTTCATGGATGACTATTGCGGGCATCCTTTTGTTAGTGCTCAGTATTGTTGAATTGCTGTATAATCTAAATCACTTAAGTGGTATCATAACACTAACAGTCTTTGTAGGTTGTTTAATAATTCTCACAAAATTAAGAAAAAACTAAATCTTCAATTCCTTAAAATCGTAATAAACATCCTTTTTACAAACAGAACAGTGAATTTTTAACATCGGTTTTCCTTCAACAACAACAGAATATGACTTAACAGGGTTTTCAGATCCCAAATCAATTCTTGTCCCACAGTTTTTGCAATCTTTGAAATAATTTCCCTTAGACATTATAACACAATACTTCAACTTGTTTAAATTTATTCTCGTTTGAGTTTTTTCACCTTCTCTTTTTCAATAATCCTGATTTTCTCAATAGCATCTTCGTCATTATTCCAGGTGTCATCTATGAGACCTAGTAAGAAGTTTAGTATTTCGTCAATCATGTTTTCGCCTATTTTTCTTGAAGGTATAGTAAAACAGACCTTCTAAAAATACAGGTATGCTTACACTCTCCGATCCTGCAAGTATTTCCAAGTATTCAAGAACCTCTGCAAAAGATACCTCTCCAAGTAGGTATAACGCAGAGGCAAACAATCCACTGATAAAAAAGAAAGCGGTCGCCAATGCGACGACCTGCAATACTACAATTACTTGTTTATGTCGCATTGCTCAAAGGCTTTTGTCCTTCCAACTTTGCCTGTTTTGCAAAGTCTACCATTTTTTCCGATATGGTGGCAACGTCCTCAGTTCCTTGATAGACCTTACATGCTTGGTCGTAAAACTCATGTATTGCATGTATTCCCAAGTCCATAGACAAGATCGCGAACTGCTGACGTACATACTTCTTTAATGTAGGAGTAATTTCACCAGTCCAAACTTCAACGCTTGAAATTCCGTTTTCCTCACGAATATAGACCGCATCACTTGTTTCCTTTTCTGCGGTAACAGTCGTCTGTATAGTTCCAACCTGTCGTTTTACTTTTCCCATCGTAGCAAATACTTCGTATTGCTTTTCTCCAATCTGTGTTCTCCTGTAAACTCTTTCGTAGTTCATATTTCACACCAATAGTATTAGCATCGCAAGTCTTTTAGAACCAATACCTAAGAGTCGTTTACTTTACTACCGTATTTCTTACGTAACCTTTCCATCACTTTTTCATTATTACCTAATTCCTCGTTTTTACTTGAACGCCACAATGCCAAGAAAATAAAAAATGATACTATACCAATTATTGAAAGTATCAACTCGGTCTGATTCAATTTAGGCAATCTTATTCCAGTAAGTAGAAACCAAATAGCAATTATGAATAAAAACGCAATTCCAGTTTTTTTAACAGCCTTACTATTAACGTCTCCATACTTTGATTCATAACTAGCCTTTTCAACTGCCATTTTATTTTCCATCGATGTCTTACTCACGTTCTGTTGTCCTCTACAAATCAGTGCCACCACATAGACAAGAAATGAAATTGTCAAAGTTGCAGGAACTAGAGCATCAATACCAGAGTCATTAAACGCAATTCCCGATCCAATAATTAATGCACATATTCCCAGAACAGTCAACCAATATTTCCTGCTAAAACTATCTACAATTTTCTCGCCCTTGCTCTCTATCTCTTGCATTTTTTCAACTTGAGGGCGTGTCCAGCCTTTTGGAATATCTTTGAAATATTTTAATCTGAAAAATATTGGTAGACCAATAAACAATAAAATCAGTATTCCAAACAGCCAACCAAAGTTTGATACATCTTTTCCTTTAATTCCTAAAAAAGACATTACTCCAAATGCAAAAATCAGACTTAGGTAAACCCATGCTTTACTAGAAGTAAAGTGAAATAAATGAGAGAAAAAACCATAGATGATTCCACTCCAATCTCTTGGAACTTTTATCTTGTCCAATTCTTCAATACCTCCTCAAGTTCTGGGATAAGACAAACTTTGCATGTAAACAATTTAGCATAGATTTGTTTTGCCTTTTCATTTGGAAGCACAATTATTGTATCAGTATCACTTGCAAGATTTTCTGTAATTCTATCTTGCAGATCCGCCGTATCTCGTTTTAATGTAGTTTCACATTCTATTCCAAGTATCTTTCCATCCTCTCTTGATATTATGAAATCACTTTTTCCAGTTCCGTGTGTTGCCTCAAAATTAATTTTCCAATTTCCAAACTTTTTCTTTGTTTCTTTTGTCATAAGATTATGAACTTGCTCTGATTCAGGCAAATAGAAATAATCAACTTCTTGTTTCCTAAGTTGTATCAAGATAGTTCTTACTCTGTCATCTTCAATGCTGACAAGTTGTCTTAACGGCTGTCTTACGTTGATTGCATCTTTGGGCGAGAAACCAACTTCTTTTCCTATTTGATACCCATACATTGCCACTTGACTTTTTTTAAGAACATCAATGATTTTATCTTCCAAGTATTCTGAACCTTCGGGTTCAACGTCCTGTTGTGTTTTTACCGAATCCTCAATAGACTCGTATTCTTGTGGGTGAGTCGCTCTAAATTCCTCAATTCTGGTAACATCTAACTTGAATATTGGAATAGGGTCTGTGCTTCCATCATTGACCCAAATGAACTCTTGTTCATCTAATTGTCTTAGAGCATCAGCATGTAACGCATCAATGTTTGAGATGGCGTTAATATCCTCGTCATTTAGTGTTCTGAACTGGAAATGTTGAAAATGCCTCAGACCTACATGAACGTCTGTAAAGTTTTGAGTAGCAATAGCAATACGCATGTGTTTTCTTGCGTTTGTGAGAAGGTCTGCTGTGATTGACGCCTCACTATATTTGAGTAGTCTTTTGCACTCGTCAATTGCCAACATTATACTATGTGGTTTTCCTGCGATGCTTGCTTCCTCAGCCTTTCTATAAATCAAGTTGGCATAAAATTCACTATACAGATTTTGGCTCAAAGGATCAGGCAATAATGAATAGTCCAAAACCACAGAGTGGTCAAAATCAAAATCAATCTGGTTTACTCTTCCCACATTTAGAACACTTATCTTGCTTGCAATTATTGTGCAAATCTCTGCCTTGAGTCCTCTGCTTTTTGATTCGACCTTTTTAGAATTTATGGAAAAATCATTCCAACTTTTACACGGTGCAACATCTAAAATTTCTCTGAATATGTCAGACAACATTGATGTCATGATTCCCTGATTGTTTATGACAGAAACAAACACGACTGTAAATGCTCTAATTAGATATTCCTTGTATTCGGGATTGAATACGTGTGGCAAGTTCTTTGAAATATCAACATGTCTGAAACCTAGTCCTTCAAAGTCTCCTTTTCCTTTTTGAAATCTATGATAATTAAATGCAAAAATCGTTACAGGTTTTATGCCATAGCGAGTCATTTCATCAGGATTTGAATACGTCCATACAAACCAAGAAAGTAATGTTGACTTGCCACTACCACCCTGTCCGAAAATACCCAAGTTTTTCAATGCCTGTGTTTCAATTTCTGCAATCAGATCGTATGCTTTTTCACTAACATACTCTTTTGTTGGCAATACGAATCCTTTGAGTTCATCAGACCTTTTTCTCAAAAGAACTGCAATAATTCTAGCATCGACACGAACTTTTTTTGCCAATCTTAGAAACTCTAAAAGACCCAAACTAATCGCTCCTGCAAGAAGATACCAGTTGTGTATCAATACCGCTAGTAAAACTGCGATTACCGCACACGCTATGAGCAGATAATATACTCTTCTCGGAATAAAAAACATAAAATCGTCTAATTACTATCTTATGTATGGAAATAACTAAAAAGGGAGTAGTTAGCATGGCTCTAACTTCCCAATTAAGAGAGTGTCCTTGTTGTCAGTTGGCAGTAACCTGTAATTTAGGTCAAAGTCACTACGACCCTTGCCTATCTGCACAATTGCATTTTTGATTTGTCCATCGGTTGTGTTTCCAGAGATTGCATACAAGCAACTTTGGTTGACTCCAATTTCTTCTATGCCTCTTACTAGTGCATCTGTTGTAACATCTCTGTGATTTTTTCTAGTATCCCACAATAGACCCTGCTTGCAATAAAGTGGGTTACTTCGTACTATTGTCTTTAGAGCATAGTGCTTGTGAGTCTCCATCAGACCAAGCATATCTGGTGCAGACTTGTTTGTAGCTGTTTTTTTCTCATTGAGAAGTGCAAACAGATTTTTATTATTGGCATGGTCTCTTGCATCAAACGAATTTTCGATTAATTCGCTGTCAAAGACTATGCTTAGAGTTCCACTTCTTACTACAAATTCTTGATTGTTTTCGTATATTGGTTCGCATAGTTTGTCATGGTACGGTTTGCATAAAACCGTCACAAAGTGAACACCAGTGTATTTTGCTTTTAGCATAGTGATAAGTTCACGTCCTATCACTGCATGTCCACCAGACCCTAGATAGACAACTACTGTGCTGACTTGGTGTGTTTCAAGAAGGTCTACGATCTTGTCTACAGCTTCTTTTAGTTTTGGATTCCAGATACCTTTCTTGCTCTTGGCAAACTCTTCTGATTTTTCTAATTCTCTAATCAGAGTTGTATTTTTTACACAACATCCTACTACTTTGTGTCTCTGGTTTCTGGGAAATTGTTTTCCTATCCTCTTTGCATCGTCATAGACTTCGGTCGAGACTTTTATCAATGCAATTACACCTATTTGCCCAGTTGCTTTGTGGTCGTGATATATCCTAGCCATCTGTTCAGCTTGTTTACAAGCCGTATCACCAATAGCCACAAACCCAGTTGTAGCCTGTTGGAGAGGCTCGGTGAAAAAATTAGACTCTCGTAATTTCACCAATTTTTCCCCTCCTTTTGACTAACAGGACTATTCCTACGCCAAGCAAAACCACTAGCCCGTAGACGTAATACGGAACATTTGGCATGTTTATTGGACTGTTGTTTGCATCTTGGCTAGTCTGTGCTTCAACTTGTGGCTCTAGGATCAGAGACCAACTTTGCCCAGAATTGTCTACAAGTTTGATTGTACCTGTATTATCCAATTTTCCAGCAAAGTCTACTTCAGAACCCACTTGTGTTGGTTTTATTTGGGATACAAAGTTCTGAATTCCGTTGCTCTCTACGACCTGAACATTACTAGTTTGGATAGAGCCTGAAAACCAACCCGACCTTAATGTAGTGACACTAGGATTTTCCAATCCGACACTAACAGTTTTTCCATCTTGGTCTTGCAGTTGCACATTCTCCACATAGGCGTTTGCCATGTTCATCATATTCAAAAAAACTAGGGACATGCAAAGTATGATGATGGTATGTATTCTAACATCCATTTGGTTCACCACGATCTGCACTATTTGTTTCGGCAAAATTTTTATTGCGCCAAATTGCTATGTAACCTGTTATGTTACCCTCTTTGTCTTTCACGTATCCTAGATACTTAGGGCGCTCCTTTCTGTTCTCCGTCATTCCTTCTTCACCAATCTCTCTATGCAAGACTTTGCCGAGTCTCTATCATGTTCCTCATCTTCTTTTCCGCAAATTTTGCATTTCATGTTCTTCCTCATCATAGATTTTTATTTAAAATGAAATCAGAAGCATAAAGTTGAACTTTATGCGTCAGTAAACAGCCAAATATTACAAAGTTATAGTATAAAATATGCCCAATAAGACTTATGATTATTTTTCCATAGAATATCAGATTATACAAATTCTTTCACCACGACAAGTTAATGGTAAAACTGAATATCAACAATATTCACAAAGCGAAATAAAAACAATTATCAACCGATATAGAAAAGAAAATAACCAAAAACTAATTGACGATCCTCAAATGAAAAGAGTAATAGACCTCTTCAATTCACAAGGAAAAATTCAACAAAACAATGATGAGACTTGGACGTTAACTGATAAGTATCTAAAAACGCTCAATATTTTTAGAGAACATCCAATAATAACGCAGGAAAACATCGCTAATGAGATAATAGCAAATTTTAATGAAATCAATTCTGTTTATTTATATGAATTATTAGTTAGAAGGACAATTACTCAAAATACAGCGCATCAATCAGAACTCAATCTAAAAAAAGAACTAGAAACTACCTTACATGATAAAGAGAATCTCACCAATTATCTACATATGTTAATTGATTCACTATTTAGCCAGCCTCAACCTATTTGTCTTAGCATTATAGAAGATATAAGATCATATTTTGAATACGAAATGGAAAAATACACTACCGGTATGCAACAATACAGACAATCTACCGATAACACTAGTAAGAAACAAAATGATGAAGTAGCATAATTGATAGATTATGCCAAATAAAAAATTAGATTATTATTTCCTGAGTTTGCATCTCATAACTTGTTTAGAACCTAAATTCATCGAGGGTAGAAGAGAAATTCCACATCTGACCGCTTCCACTTTAACAAGAATGCTTAATGATTTTTACTCTACCAATTTCTCCGACTTTTCGATTAAAGTCTATGATGTTCAAACTTTGAAGGTACTCAAATATTTAATTAAAAATACAATCATCGAAAAAAATGATGAAGATGAAACTTATTCATTTACCGAATCTTCAATTAAAAAATTTGATGCTATAACTGAACCAAAATCAGTAGACGAGTATTTTTCAGATATTCTATACTATTTCCATATTCTTAATAAATCGCTCTTAATGTCTTGGACAGGTGAATATACAAAATCTGATAACTTAGAAACAATTCATACTAATATAAAATATTTAGAAATTGAAATAAAACATATGTTAGAACTAAGTACAAAAAATTTATCTGATGTCGATTTACGTTTATTAAATAAAAAACTCAACACATATCTCACTAAAAAATCACGTCATTATGACAGAGTTCCCAGTAAGTTCAAAAATAAATGAATTGAGAGACTTTCTTAAAAAAAATTACGCACAGATTTAATATCGTAATAGATAATCTCAGACTCTTTTGATAAGCCTTTCAACGTTTGATAGTCTTGCAACTAAATCTGCTATTGTTTTATCCTTTTCAGTTTCTAGTATACTTACTTTATTCTCTGCCTCAATCCTTCTAAGTCGCTCTCTCTCGCTATCATCAATTGTCAAATCTATCATCACTTTCTTAAATTCCTCAAATAGATTCTCTTTCGTTGGTACAAAATAAGATGGGTCGAGATATGACTTATGTCCAAGTAATCGTTCACTTACAGCCCATGAGATTTTATTATTCAATTTTATGATACTTGCATATCTCTTTCTAAATCCATGTGCCGACATTATGTTGCATCTTGTTTTGCTTATCTTCTTTCTATTTCCAGCTTCTTTCACCAATCTTTCCAACACAGCCTCAATGCCTCGCAAAGTTAGAGGCTTTACTGGTTGAATACCAATACGGTATTCCGCCCTAAATATTGGGCTATTTTCATTTATGTGTTCTCCGTCATTTCTTCTTTCATCCAAATATTCATACAAACTCTTGCTAGCCAGCGGTTCTAAAAACCCGAAATATTCTTCATTAGATGTCTCGTAGAATAAAGTCTGATGTACAACCATCCGACATATTGGATAAGTGTTTTATTTTCAAGTCTGGTATCGCTCCGATCCTGCACCCTGTTGATGCCAAGAAATGAATTAACGCCCTGTTTCTCTTGCTTCCTGCACTAACAAGCATGCTCTTAAGGTCATCATTTTGGTAAGCAGAATATCCAGCCTTCTTTACCTGTGTCGGTATCATTTTTTTAATACGTTTCCAATTCAAGACTTTGTCCTGCATATCAAAGAATAACCTCAAACTTGCAATAGGTAACGGCAAAGTATTAGGAGACAACCCTTTTCGTTTCTCCATGACATAATCTTCTACTATCTCCTGCAAGGCAGTCTCTTTCAATTGTAAAAGACCCTCTCCAGTAATCAGGGGTTCGACATTTGTCTTACACCAATCCAAAAAGTCATTAAACCAATATCGGTAATGTTCCTTAGTAGCCTCAGATCTACAATATTTTTCATAGACTACTAATCCCTTATCCATATACATAATACGATAAACTGCTATTAAACCCGTGTCTGTCAATTTCCTAATGTTTTTTAAACCCGTTAAAGAGTCTTGAAATGTTGTCTACACAAGAAGCTAAGGAAAAATGGGGCATAGCTCACATTTTCAGTAGTTTTAACAATACCATAGTGCACATCACAGATGTTTCAGGTGCAGAAACTGTGGCAATCAGTTCTGGTGGACGACATGTTAACGCAGACAGATACGAATCATCTCCTTATGCAGCAATGAAATCTACTGCAGCAGTAGTAGAGGCAGCACATGACAAGGGCTTCACAGGTCTTCATATTAGAGTAAGAGCAGTAGGTGGAGTCGGTTCACGTGTTCCAGGCCCAGGTGCACAAGCAGCAATTAGAGCACTGGCAAGAGGCGGATTCAAGATTGGAAGAATTGATGATGTAACCCCAATTCCTCATGATACCACTAGAAAGAAGGGTGGTAAAAGAGGAAGAAGAGTCTAAGCATCTACAAGCTTTACTTTTACTTGGGCGTTTTTGTTTTCAAAGAATTTTGTCATAAAGGTGACAAATTTATGTTCAGGTTTTTTTCCTTTGGTTTTTGCAATTTGATCTCCCAGTTTCAATTCCATCCCAGAGAAAAGTTCTATCTTTATCAACACTTTGAAAAAGGCCCAACCAAATCTTTCCATTGGTTTGCTTATCAGAAAACCTTCTGTGACTCCACAGAGAGTCTGTAATTCGTTCATTGCCGTAGTAACAATCTCTAGGTCAATTTCATATCTAGTTGTTGCAATCTCAAGAATAGTAGCTCTACCGTGCATAAACAATCATCCACCATGACGTACAAATAATAAACTTACTTGAGATGCCCACGATGTTTGAAATTGTTTACACATGATAAGTGTCAGACATTTTCACTGGGAGAGATATCAGAAGATATGGATTCAGATTCAGGTTCTGATATTGATTTGGTTTGACCTTTTAGCTTGTCTGACCAAGATACCATCTTTCCATCTTGTTCAACACTTATTGTAGTTTGTATTCGTACATTAATTCCAACGGATCTGAACAATGTCAATAATTTTCCCCCATCAATGATTTCAGTGACTTCCCCTGCTTGGATAAGCTCTGCAAGTTTTTCTAGTATCATTTTGGTCTCATCGGGAAATTGAGATTCTGCATTCTGAAGCACCTCTTCTCCCCTATATCCAAGTTGTTTAAGAACAAGGCCTCTAGGAGAAACCTTTGGTGTCTTTGATTCAGGCTTTACCTCTTCAATTCGTTGTCTTTGTGAGATATTTTTTTGCATCTCAAGCATTCTTTTTGCCTTGAGAAGTTCTAGTTCTTTGTCTTCTTCAGTCAACCCTTGATTACCCCAATTGGAACAAGCTTTGCTACTTTCGTAGCTATTCCAAGTTCATGAGATACATTTGCCACGGCATCAACATCCTTGTATGCCTCAGGCGTCTCTTCTACCACGCCTTCTCGTGTCAGAGCTTTTATGAAAATTCCTTTATCACTCAATGATTTTTGTACTTGATCTTCTGTGAAACTTCTTCTTGCTGCAGACCTTGACATCATTCTTCCTGCTCCGTGTGCAGTAGAACCAAAGCTCAAGTCCATAGATCCTGGTTTTCCCAACAAAATCCAGCTACCAGTACCCATAGAACCAGGTATAAACACAGGCTGACCTATGTCGCGATACTTTCTTGGGATTTCATCTCTTCCTTGTGGGAATGCTCTTGTTGCACCTTTTCTATGAACCACAACTGATCGTATCTCACCATCGATTTTGTGTTTTTCAACTTTGGCAATGTTATGAGCAACATCATAGATTAGTTTCATATCAAGATCAGATTCAGATTGTTTGAAAACTCTTTCAAAGGCTTTTCTCGTCCAGTGTGTTATCATCTGTCTGTTACTCCATGCATAATTTAATGCAGCAAACATTGCTTTTCTATATGACTCTCCCTCTTCTGAAGAGTTTGGAACACATGCAAGTTCTCTGTCTACTAGATTTATTTTATATTTTGAGAGCGCTTGTTCAGATACTCTCAGATAATCACTACACACTTGATGTCCAAAACCCCGTGAACCACAATGAATCAATACAGTAATTTGTCCTTCATTAAAAATTCCCATCTTTTTAGCAGCTTCTTTGTCATGAATTTGATCAACACGTTGAACCTCAAGAAAATGATTTCCGGAACCAAGACTTCCAAGTTGTGGTGCACCTCTTTTACGTGCAGTGGGAGATATCTTTTCAGGATCAGCATTTTTTATCTGTCCATTTTCTTCACACACATCAGCATCATCATTTGAACCATATCCGTGATCAACTGCCCATTGCACTCCTTTTACAAGAACTTCGTCAAGATCAGATGAAGATAACCTTACAGCACCTTTTGAGCCCACTCCAGATGGAATGGATGTAAATAATTCAGTAACAAGATCCCTGAGTCGTGGCCTGACATCTTTTTCCATCAGGTTTGTTTTGATCAGTCTCACACCACAATTGATATCATATCCTACACCGCCTGGGCTTATCATGCCTTCTTCCGCATCCATAGCAGCTACTCCACCAACAGGAAAACCATAACCCTCATGGCCATCAGGAAGAACTACAACGTGTTTGAGTACTCCAGGTATTGTGGATACGTTTACTGCTTGTTGGATTGTTCTGTCGGTAAGCATTTTTTGCAATAATTTTTCATCAGCATAAATTGTTACTGGAACTTTCATACCTCTTGATGGATCAGCCTCAATACGATATTCCATTTCACGTATTTTCTTTGGAATTAGTGACGACATCCCTTTCTGCGAAAAAAGGTATTTGGACACAATTTAAATCATGAGTATCTGATCTATAATCATTCATTTAATCAGCTTGGTAGTATGTCGATACAAGTCATGTAACGTCTTTCCATCAAGTAAAACAGTATCATCTTCTTTATCGTCACTGACTTTGTTTTCCAGGTTATTTTTTTCTAATTTTTTATCAGAATCCATAGATTTGATTTATTCACGAGTATAGAAAAAAGTGTCGATTTCAATCCAGACTCATACAAGTAGATTTATTTTCCTTGATCAACTAATCCCAAACATGCCAATTCTTCCAATAGATAGTGGCCGTTATGGTACTGATGAAATGAAGGAGATTTTTGACGATCAGAAAAAGATAATGTACCAACTAGATATCGAAGCAGCAGTTGCCTTAGCGCAGTCAGAGATAAAGATGATTCCAAAGGATGCAGCTTTGAACATATCAAAGATGGCAAGATCTGGCAAGATTTCAATAAAAAGAGTAAAACAGTTAGAAGCAAAAAGTGATCATGATACAGCAGCGTTAGTAGAAGCTCTCAGTGAAATTTGTAAACCTTCTGCAAAACCCTGGATACATTATGGTTTGACAAGTAATGATCTAGTAGATACAAGCAATTCATTGCAAATTCGCGATACTTTACGAATCATAGAGCCAAAGGTTGCAAAACTAGCCATCATTTTAGCAAACCAGGCAATAAAATACAGGGGATTGCCAGCAGTAGGCAGAACTCACGGCCAACACGCAAGCATAATTTCATTTGGTTTAAAATTTGCAAACTGGTCACTTGAAATGTCAAAACATGTAGAAAGAATTGAAGAGATTAAGAAAAGAATATTGATTTGTAAAACACTCGGTGTTGTAGGAACGGGTTCTCTGATGGGTGCAAAAGCTTTGGAGGTACAAAAAAGAGTGGCACAAAAGCTTGAATTGTATCCTGCTGAAGTTACAACCCAAGTAGTTGCACGTGAAAGATATGCAGAATTTATCTTTTACATGGCTTTGATTGGATCTACACTTGAAAAAATTGCTGTAGAGATCCGCAATCTCCAGAGAACTGAGATTGGCGAGGTTGCTGAATCTTTTAAGAAAGGTCAGATGGGAAGTAGTGCAGTTCCAGTAAAAAGAAATCCTGTAAAGAGTGAACGCGTAACATCGCTTTCAAGATTATTGCGCAGTCAGATACCAGTAGCTTTTGAAAACATATCATTATGGCATGAAAGAGACTTGTCAAACTCTGCAAATGAGAGATTCATCATTCCAACAAGTTCCATTTTGCTTGATGAAATGCTTGAAACCATGACAAGGATAATCAGTTCCTTATTTGTAAATGAGGATAGGATAAGACAAAATCTCGAAATAACAAGAGGTCAGATATTTGCAGAATTTATTCTTGATGCATTAATACAGAAAAAAGTTCCAAGATTTGAGGCATATAGAGACATACAACGAGTAGCATTTGCATCTTCAGAAAATGGAACAGATTTTAGAGATGCAGTAAAAAACGATGAGGCATTCTCGACCCATCTAACTGATGAAGAGATAGACAAGATATTCATTCCTGAAAATCATCTTGGTGCATCATTTGACATAATCAAGAATGTGTCAAGCAAGGTCAAAAATTCATGTTCCAAGTTTTCTTGACTTTTAATAGATTTTTGTGAATTAGAGAGCCATACTGCATTGCTTTTTTGAGCTTTAATGCAGACTCTTCTGGAACTCCAATTGATATTGCAAGTTTTCTGACAAGATGTTTTCTGACCAAATCATCCTTGTCTTTTATTTTATATTCCAATGGAACAGTTTTTGCAAATTCTATAAACTCTTTTGATAAAAACGGTTGGACAATATTGATACCAAATTCAGATGCAATTTGGTTTACTGCTTTCATCATTCTTGTTTCATTAAGTATTTTGTCTTCTATCATCTCAAGCACTGCATCTTGTCCCTCTAAAATTGAATCCCTGTATGCATTATACCCACAGAAGAGCTCATCAATACCATTTGCAGTTATCACCTTTGTAACTTTGTGTTTTTGTGCAAGTTTTGCTACATAATAAAATGCAATACAATTTTCATTCCAAGACAAGTTATCTACATTGATTTCATCCCATATCTTTTTAGCCACATTTGAAAATGTTGTTTCAGAGATTATTTCCACTTCATGCTTCATATCAAGCGCTTTTGCCATTCTTTTTGAAAATTCTACGTCATGTGAATCCTCAAACCCCATTGTAAAAAGCAACACATCATAACCCAAGTCTTGATAAATTTTTGCCAAAAGACAACTATCAACTCCACCAGAAAACGATATTCCCATTTTTCCAGAGTCCTTGATGCCTTCAATTGCTTGAACCATTTGTGTATGTAATTCTCTTTCAAGTTCTGACATTACAGGTATCATTTTCACAATAGACTCACTTTGAGAGTTAAATATAGGATTCTGTAAAAAATTGTAAGAGAATGTTTAGACTAACTGAAGAGCAAATCAAGACAGAGTTGCAAGGATTGCAGGGATGGAGCATAGTAAACGGAAAACTACACAAGGACTTTGTATTTGATGATTTTATCGAAGCTTTTGGTTTTATGTGTAAGGCAGCAATACATATTGAAAAGATGAATCACCATCCAGAATGGTTCAACGTATACAACAAGATTACAGTAGACTTGGTGACTCATGATGCTGGTGGGATAACACAAAATGATGTATCCCTTGCAAGAACTCTAAATTCACTAAACTGAATACTGCCACAACATCTGTACAGAATTTATATACGGATTGAGCAGAATTTTTCAAATGACAACAGGTTCTACAGTTTTGGATTCAGATTTCAAGTATATTGACAGTAAAGGAAATCTTTTGAGAAGTAGAACTGAACTCTCAATAGCACAAATGCTAGAATTTTTACAAATGGAATATCAATATGATTATGCCATAACTCTAAAAAACGGAAATAAGATAAACGTGGATTTTAAGACAGACAAGGGTCTGATTGAAGTAATAGATACGGAAATGGATATTGCAAAATACAAAGAACTCAAGGCAGAATTATCAGATGTTAAGATAATTGCATTGGGACATCCAAAATTTGCGGCAAGACTATCAGAGCTGCAAGATATCATTCTCTACAAAACTCAGGAAGTACAGACAGGTTCCATATTCATGGAAGATCCTTCATTTGCGTTTGATTATGCGCACATATTGCCTCTAGTTGAGAAATGTTCAATCTTACACGGTCATACATCATCAGTTACAGTAGAACTAGTAGGAGAAATGAAGAACAACTTGTTGATGGACTTTGGAGAAGCAAAGAAGATAATCAAGGAAGTCATCGCAGTTTTCGATCATAAATTTTTTATTAATGAAAAATATCTAGTTAAAGAAGACGACCAACACTACAACATTGGATTTGACGGTCCAAAGGGAAGATTTAATCTTCAAGTACCAAAGAATACAACTTATCTATTGAAGGGTGAGGCAACTGTTGAAAACTTGTCCACAGAACTAATCAAGCTACTTGTTCCAAAAATGCCAAAAAATATTGAAGCTGTAGGAGTCTATGTGTATGAAGGCTACAACAAGGGAGCCCACATTATATCACAAATTTCAAAGATCTAGACATGGAACCAACTATCAAGGAAACTGCATGGAATCCTGAGATTGAAAAACAAATTCTAAAACAATGGGAAGAGTCCCACATTTACGATTTCAAACCAGAGGGAGATGTATTTGTAATTGATACTCCTCCGCCTTATCCATCCGGAAGACCATGGCACATTGGTGCTGCATCACACTATGCCCAGATAGATATGATTGCAAGAACTGCAAGAATGCTTGGAAAAAAAGTTCTATTTCCAATAGGAATTGACAGAAATGGTCTACCTGTTGAGATGTACACTGAGAAGAAACATGGAATCAGAATGCATGAGACAGAAAGGGGAGAATTTCTCAAACTTTGTGCAACAGCACTAGATGATTTGGAGGCAGAGATGATACAAATTATGAAGAGTCTTGGCCTTAGTGGCAATTTTGCAGAATATTACAGAACAGATTCTGAAAAATATCGTACTCTAACCCAATCGACATTCATCGACATGTGGAAAAGGGAACAGATCTATCTTGCAAACAGACCCAACAACTATGATTGGGTAACAGGTACCACCATAGCAGATGCTGAGATCATCTACGAAGATATTCCCACTAAACTAGTTCACATGAAATTCAAGGTAAAGGAGTTAGAGAAAACCATAATCATTGCAAGTACTAGACCAGAGCTTCTATGTGCATGTCAAACAGTTATTGTCAATCCAGAAGATGAACGATATACAGATATTATTGGAAAAAAAGTTATCATCCCTTTGATAAACAGGGAAGTAGAGATCAAGCCACATCCTTCTGCTGAAAAAGAATTTGGTTCTGGAGCAGTGATGGTCTGTAGCTATGGTGATCAAAACGATGTTGCATTATTTAGAGATCTCAAGCTAGAAGAGATTGCTGCAGTAGGAATGAATGGTAGAATGAAAGAGGTTGCAGGACCATATGCTGGCTTAAAGGTAAAACAAGCAAGAGAAAAAATAATTGAAGATTTGCAAAATCAAGGTCTAATAGAAAAAATAGATAACATCAACCATCGAACTCCAATATCTGAGAGAAGCAAGACCGCAATTGAAATTATTTCTATGGAAGAATATTATCTAAAACAAAAAGATTCGGTTGACAAGATAAGAGAACTTGGTTCAAAGATTAATTTCCATCCTGCAATGCACAAGCAGATCTTGATGAATTGGCTTGAATCAATATCAATTGACTGGCCAATCTCAAGAAGAAGATTCTATGGTACAGAGATACCTATCTGGTATTGTAAAAAATGCAACGAACCACATGTGCCAGAACCTGGAAAATATTATAGACCATGGAAAGACCCCAGTCCAATATCAAACTGTGTCAAGTGTGGTTTCACAGAATTTGTAGGTGAACAGCGTACTTTTGATACTTGGATGGACTCTAGTGTGTCACCATTGTATATTACCAAATACAAGCAAGATGAAGAATTTTTCAAAAAAACATACCCTACCACCATAAGACCACAGTCAAAAGATATCGTTCGTACGTGGTTATACTATACCATATTACGATGCGAACAACTTACTGGCAAGACTCCATGGAGTGATGCATGGATAATGGGATATGGTGTAGACGAACATGGTACAAAGATGAGTAAAAGCAAGGGCAATGTTATTGATCCACTGCCAATAATACAAAAATTTGGTGCAGACACATTTCGATTCTGGAGTGCAAGTGAAATTAATCTAGGATATGACTTTAGATGTTCTGAGCAAAAAATAGAAACGACTAGAAAATTCCTAAGCAAACTTTGGAATGTCTCAAGATTTCTTTCTGGATTTCCAGTGATAAAATCTGGAAAACTAAGTCCTTCCGACAAATGGATACTCTCTGAGCTTGACAAAGTAATTGCAGAATGCAAGAAAGGATATGATGAATACAATTTCTTTATACCTGCTACAGCATTAAGAGAATTCATCTGGAATCTTTTTGCCGCCCATTATATTGAAATGGTAAAGGGAAGAGCATACAGTTCAGGATTTACAGAAGAAGAAAGAGATGGAGCAATCTATACACTTCACAAGGTATTATCTTCAGTCTTGACACTGCTTGCACCGATTACACCATTTATCACAGACTATCTATGGCAAAACCTTTATTCTAAAAATACCATACACCATGAAAAATTTGTAGAGCCTGAAAACTATGAAGATTGGACAAAACATACAAAAGAAATAACGGAATTCAATTCCGAAGTGTGGAACAAGAAAAAAAGTATGAACCTATCACTAAAAGATAATCTAGAGATTGCAATTCCAACTAGCTTGGAACTCTTTGCAAAAGATCTCAAAGCCATGCACAATATCATCTAGATAGAAGTTTTCAAATTAGAACTTAAATAAGATACAGTACATCTTTTACACATGCCACGAATTACACATTTTGATATTCCTTCTGACAACCCAGAAAGAGCTCAAAAATTCTATCAAGAAGTATTTGAATGGGAATTTGACAAGTGGGATGGCCCAATGGAATATTGGATGATAAAAACTGGAGACAATAGCAAGCCAGGAATTAATGGAGGCATGGCAAGAAGAATGCCTGGACAGATAGGTATGACAAATACAATTGAAGTTCCCTCTCTTGACGAGTACACAAGTAAGATCCAATCAAGTGGTGGCCAAGTGCTAATACCAAAAATGCCAATTCCAAGCGTTGGGTATTTTGCAACATGCATGGATACAGAGGGAAATATTTTTGGAATGATCCAAATGGATCAAAGTGCAAAATAGAGTCCAAGTTTTTCTGTAAATAATACACAGGGATTTGATTAAAAATTTTATTTCGTCAGGCCAATTTTATTAATAACTTGGCAACATTGGCACCAATTTTTTTTACTTGATCCTCTTGTTTCTTCTCTTTTAGTGTTCCATCGATGTTGAATACTTCATGAGCTTTTGCTACGGCAATTTGATCTGGAATTACAATGACACTGATATTTTCAAGAATGGCACGCACGTGAACCAATCCACGAAGACCTCCAAGGGCTCCAGGAGATGCGCTCATTATTCCTGCAATTCTACCCTTGAAACAAGCTAAAGGTTCCTCACCTTCAACAGGTCGAGATACCCAATCAATCGTATTTTTTAGAACACCTGAGATGGTGCTGTTGTACTCAGGTGATGAAATCAGAAACCCCTGATGTAATAACATCAAGTCCTTGAGCTTGCGTGCATTAGGTGGAAGTCCTTGTTGTTGTTCCAAATCTCCATCGTAAAGAGGCATTGCATAATCTCGAAGATCAATTACAGTTACATCCGCACCATTTTCCATTGCACCAGTTGCTGCAATTTTGACTAGTTTTTTATTAAATGAATCAGTACGGGTACTTCCGGCAAATACAAGAATTTTTGGTTTTGTCAATTACAATTTGACGATTATCATGGCTTAACAAGTTTTCTCTTGCACGATTAGATGTACGTTTGAGACGTTCTTTAAATAATAATTTTATCTTTCACAAAGAGTTGAAGGCTGTAATCATCAAAAAGCATGGAGGGTCAGAAGTTTTATCGTATGAAGAAATTCCAGATCCCATTCCTCAAAAGGGACATGCTCTAATCAAAGTAAATTATTGTGCAGTAAATCATTTGGATATTTGGGTAAGAAACGGAATTTCTGGTAAAACAGTATCATTTCCACACATTCTTGGTTGCGATATCAGTGGAACGCTGATGGAGGGATTTGGAAATCTCAAGAAAGGTGACAAGGTCATAGTATATCCTGCAATTGACAGTAATGTTGCACGAGTATCTTTTGGGATCATTGGAGGATTTGGAAGATACATGGGTGGCTATGCAGAAATTATCCAGGTTCCAAAAAAGAATATAATAAAAAAACCAGATTGGTTCTCAGACCAAGAGGCTGCATCAATTAACGTCTCTTACCTCACAGCTTGGAACATGTTAGAGAAATCAAAATGTAAAAAAGATGACATTGTTTTGATCTGGGGTGCAAACAGCGGAGTTGGCTCTGCTGCAATCTTGCTTGCAAAAGCAAAAGGTTTGAAGGTCATTACCATCGTATCTGACAAGAACAAAATGGCATTTGCAAAAAAACTTGGGGCAGACTGTATCATAGATAGAAATTCCAAAGATGTAACATCTGAGGTTTTAAAATTTACAGATCAGGCAGGAGTAGATGCCGTAATTGATCACGTTGGAGCAAAAACATGGCCTACAAGCCTTGAGGTTCTCAAAATAAAGGGAAGGATGGTTGCATGTGGTACCACAACAGGAGGAGAAGCAGCGGTAAACATTAGATCATTTTACAGCAAAGAGGCTCAAATAATTGGTGCATATCTAGGATCAAGGTCACAGCTTGTTGCGTTACACAAGTTTATGAAATTAAAAAAAATCAAGCCCGTGATTGATAGCATATTTGATCTAAAGAATGCCAAACTTGCACACCAAAAAATGGAAAAAAGTAACCAGTTTGGAAAAATTTTGTTGCGAGTATCTAACTGACAAATTTTCTACATTCACAATCAATAACAAGACAAGTTTCACTGTGTCTTATGTGATCATCAAGTCCATGACCACAATTAGTATTTTTACACGTATACCTACTTTTTTCTCTCTCTACAACCTTACGAGCAATTTGATTTGCCTTTTCTTTTGAATAACCCTTTTTGTCAATATAATAGTGAACTACCCTATTGTAGAGTTCGTTGGGATCAAAGGTATGACTCATTGATAGAAAATAGCGTCATCCAAACTATTAGTTCTTTAGTTGGCCTGTGCTTCTCTTTCACGCAATATATTCAAAGCAGAACCGGCTTGAAACCATTTTATCTGAAAGTCATTGTAGGAATGTTTGAGTGCGATTTCATCTTTTGTTCCATCTTTATGGTTTAATACACATTTGATATTTTTTCCAGGCTGCATTTGAGCTAGATCAAGTATGCTTATTTTATCATCCTCTTGGACTTTATCATAATCAGATGAATTAACAAAAGTGAGAGCAAGCACTCCTTGTTTTTTTAGATTTGTTTCATGTATACGTGCAAAACTTCGTACAATAACTGCTGCACATCCAAGATACCGAGGAGACATGGCAGCATGTTCTCTACTACTTCCTTCCCCATAGTTGTTGTCGCCTACTACAATCCACTTGAGACCTTTCTCTTTGTATTGTCTTGCAATAACTGGAAATGATTCTGTGTTTGCATTTAGTTGGTTCTTTCCCTTGCCAACATCATTTGTAAATGCATTTACTGCACCAAGGAATATGTTGTCACTAATTTTGTCAATATGTCCACGCAATGATAACCATGCACCAGCTGGAGAGATATGATCCGTTGTACATTTACCCTTTGCCTTTAGTAAGAGTGGCAAGTCCACAAAATCTTTACCATCCCATTTCAGAAATGGTTCTAGTTTTTGCAATCTTCCGCTTGAAGGATTTATGATAACTTCAATATCATCTGGATTTGCAGCAGGCGGAACATAGATTTGTCCAATATTTGAAAATCCTTTGGTTGGTACCTCTGGTGCTTTTTTTGGAGGTTCTAGCTTGAACTCTTTTCCATCAGATCCCATTAGAGTATCTTTTAGAGGATTGAACGATAATCTACCACCAAGAGCAAGAGCTGACAATCAACTCAGGACTCCCCATAAAGGCCATAGTCTCTCTTCTACCATCGTTGCGGCCAGGGAAATTTCTATTAAATGAAGTAACGATAGTATTTGGTTCTCCAGGTTTTATCTCAGGTCTATTCCATTGTCCTATGCATGGCCCACAGGCATTAGATAGTACGGTTGCGCCAATCTCATTTAGAGTGTGCATCTGTCCATCTCGTTCAATTGTTGCTCTAATTTGTTCAGAACCAGGAGTTACAAGAAGAGGAATTTTTACATTCATTCCATGAGACTTTGCTTGCTCTGCAATAGATGCAGCTCTTGTCATGTCTTCATAAGATGAATTTGTACAACTGCCGATAAGAGCTACTGAGATACTATCAAGATACTTGTTTTTCATCACATCTTCTGCAAGTGCAGATATTGGTCTTGCAAGATCTGGTGTGTGAGGACCTGCAATGTATGGTTCTAGTGAAGATAGATCAATCTCTATTACTTTATCAAAATATTTTTCTGGATTTTGTTCAACTTCGGGATCTGCAACAAGAATATCTTTGTGATTGTTTGCAAGATCTGCAATTTGTGCACGATTAGTTGACTTGAGATAAACTTCCATCCTGTCATCATATGGAAATACAGAACATGTTGCACCAATTTCTGCACCCATGTTTGTTATTGTAGCTTTTCCAGTGCAACTAATTGATTTGGTACCAGGACCAAAATATTCCACTATAGCATTTGTTCCACCAGATACTGTAAGCTTCCATGCCACATACAGTATGACATCTTTTGGTGCAACCCATCCATTTAGTTCTCCTTTGAGATGTATACCAATTCGTTTAGGATACAAGAGTTCCCATGGGAATCCTGCCATTACTTCTGTTGCATCAAGTCCTCCCACTCCGACAGCAAGCATACCCAGACCTCCCGCATTTGGCGTATGAGAATCAGTTCCAATCATTAGCCCACCGGGGAAGGCATAATTTTCTAGTACAACTTGATGAATAATTCCTGCACCAGGTTTCCAAAATCCTATTCCATATTTTCTTGAGGATGATTCAAGAAATTTGTATACCTCACTATTTTCATCTAGTGCAACTTTAATGTCTACGTCTCCACTGACTTTAGCTCTAATGAGATGATCACAGTGAACGGTTGTTGGAAGTGTACTTCGCTTGAGACCTGATTGCATGAATTGCAGAATTACCATTTGTCCAGTAACATCTTGTAATGCAACTCTGTCTGGTCTTAGAAGCGAATAGCTTTTGCCAGGTTCTAGATCTTTTGCACTTTCTATATCATCAAGATGTCCAACGAGAATTTTTTCAGTCAGAGTAAGCGGTCTGTTGACTAGTTTTCTATATTTTGAAATATTATCTTCAATTTTTTTGTAAACTTTTGAAACAAGTTCTGGAGTTGTCTCTATTTCCATTATAACATACAACTAACCGGAATTTAATATAAACGGTATTCTAATTATTCTTTTTAATCAGACTTACAAAGTATTTGTGAAGAGAGATATCGCCTGTAAGCTCAGGATGAAATGCAGTGCCTATAATCTTTCCTTGTTTTACTGCAATTATTTTTTCATTAAACTTTGACAATATTTCCACATCCTTTCCTGCTTCTATTATAGAGGGTGCACGAATAAACACACCTGGGAACTTTGTGATACCAATTTTATCCAGTGATATTTCAGATTCAAATGAATCTTTTTGTCTGCCAAAGGTATTTCGTTCTATTTTGACGTCAAGAAAATCCAATAATGGTTGATCCATTTCACCAACTACTCTATCTTTTGCCTTTTTTGAAAGCAATATCATGCCTGCACATATTCCAAATACAGGCATTCCACTTGCAATTTTTTCTTTAATTTTTTTCAAAGCACCATTTACTAGAGAAAGTGTACCTATCACAGTACTTTCTCCACCAGGTATCACTAGTCCATCAAGATCAGAAATTTGTTCAGGAGTTTTAACTTCAGTCACAATACCTTCCAGGCCTAATTCTTCAATTGCCATCTTTGTGGCCAGCATATTCTCCGTAACATCTCCCTGTACTGCCAAAACTCCTATGTTGATACCGCTCATGCTGTACTACCACGTTCTTGCATTCTAAGCTCAAGATTCTTTGTATCTAGTCCCAACATGGACTGTCTCTCATCAATCATTTTTTGTGCCTCTTTTACTTTATCAGGATCTTCCCAGAAGGTTGTTGCCAAGACTATTGCTTGTGCTCTCTCTTTTGCATCATCGGCCTTGAATATTCCAGATCCTACAAACACTCCATCACAACCCAAAGTCATCAAATATGCAGCATCAGCAGGAGTTGAGATTCCTCCTGCTGCAAAGTTAACAACTGGCAATCTACCCAAACTTGCAGTCTCTTCCACAACAGAATAGGAAACTTTCAATTCTCTTGCAACACTGATCAAGTCTTGTTCATCACCAGCATCATAGATTGATTTTATGCGTCTTAATTCGGTGTTTACATTTTTAATATGAATAACAGCTTCTGCAACATTACCAGTGCCAGGTTCTCCTTTTGTTCTGATCATTGCCGCACCTTCTTCTATTCTTCGAAGAGCTTCACCAAGATTTCGTGCACCATTTACAAATGGACTTGTGAAATCCCATTTCCAGATGTGATGATTTTCATCTGCAGGGGTTAAAACTTCGGATTCATCTATCATATCTACATTTGTTTCTTGCAGAACCATTGCTTCGTATACATGACCTATCCTACATTTTGCCATGACAGGAATTGTTACAGAATCCATAATCTCTTGAATAATTCTAATACTTGCAGTTCTTGCAACACCGCCAGCTTTTCTAACATCAGATGGAAGTTTATCCAAAACCATTACTGCAACTGCACCAGCATCTTCTGCAATCTGGGCTTGTTCAACTGTAGTAACATCCATCACAACTCCATTTTTGAGCATATGGGCAAAACCACGCTTTAGGGTAGAAGTTCCTCGAGTGGTACCAAATGATCCTATCTTTTCCCTGACTATTCCTTTGGCATTTCCCAAATCACCAGAAAGTGGAATCATGCGATTTGATCCCTTCTTAGGCTATTTATTTTGTTATTTCTGCAATCACGGCATCCAAACTGCTTTGAACCTCATTTATCAAAGGAGGAACAAATTCCTGAGTAGAATTTTGGTCAGGCCACTGTATACTGATTGACTTGTCATTTAGTGTGACTTGTAACCCAAATTTTTCATACTCGTTTAGATCACTTTTTGCAGGATACGATGTTGTAGGGATTTCCATAAATCCAGTCTCTTTTATCAATGCAGTTAGTCGCTTGACTTCATCTTTTGGCAGTTGATATTGTTTATCAGGTTCAGAATAACCATTTTTTGTAAGACTATAGGTAGTTTTACCATCATTATCGATTGTTAGAACTTCTGCCGTATCAGCACCAATGCTTTGTGTTAGACCAAATGATATTTTTTTGAGGTGTTCTTTACTGTATTCGATTGATATCACATCATCAGGAGTGACTGCAACATTTGGAATTTCAGGTCGAAGAAGGGTTGGAACTACAATGAAAAGAGCTGCAAGAACAGGAATTGCTCCCAATAGTATGATTATAGGACGAACCAAGCTTTACTCCCAAAATTACTCAGATCTGGATAACATACACCATTGATCAAACGATGAAAATCACAATTGACAGTTTTCTTCCAGTCCAACGCTCAAAAAGAGTTACAATGGTACCAATAAATCTTCAGAAGTCAAGTAAATTAAAATTCAAGTGCATTTATGTTCATCATGTGGGGTCGTAGCCTAGCCTGGTATGGCGACAGTTTAGATCACATGATCACCGCTAAGGGCTCCAGTGGTTTCACAAGCTTCACTGACGCAAGGATGATGTACAGTTTGGAGTGTAGTGACCCGTGTGTCGCCGGTTCAATTCCGGTCGGCCCCACCATCTGATTTCCATTTGACCTAACAGTTATAAGGAAAAAGACACTTAGTAATGATGCTAGGGAGAGTGGGGTTTGAGTTTTACAATATCAAAAATACATAGAGGTAGACTAAATTGAGTAGAGGTAATTTTCCAACATTTGGAGCCTCCAAAACTGGAACTTTTGTTTCAACCCTAAAAAACTATAACCTGCCACCTTTCATTTTAGAAAAAATTGCCGCAGACTGTAAATCAGATCTGGTCAGAAAAGGTAGAATCGAAGAACGTTTGCAAAGCATGAATGATTCTGCTCTTGAACTTTTGCACAAGGTTTTTGTTGATTGTCATGAAGATTCTGCTGGCACATATGCCAACTACCGCTTTTTTGCATACATTTCAAGCATGTTCCACAAGTGTGAAATTTTGTTAAATGAAAAAATTCCAGGTCAATCTGGTAAGGTCTACAAGGTACCCATCGCAGTAAAAAACAATGGTATGTACATTGCAGTTGGTTACAACAAATCTTCAGGTGGCCCAACAACAAAAAGAGAAGCCATAAAGTTTTATGAAATGGTTGATGATATCAAAAAAGGAGAGCATGGAAATCAGCTCTCAGAAGGAGTTTTCGGATCATCCGTCGGTTTTGACGGAGAAGCACTTGTTACATTAGAAAAACTAAGTACAACAAGAAAGAAGGATCCACAAAATAAGATAGATTTCAAAACAGCTAGTTTTCAAGACAGAATATATTCTGTCACAAAGTGCTAGTGTTTCTTTTTAGCAGGACAGAATTTTAGGTGTACTTGTTTTTCCACAGTTAGTGTAGTTTCATTTTCATGAAATAGTTTTGTACTGCAATCTGGGCAAACGAATTCTGGCATAAAAAAAACTCCAAGGCACTTACTTATAGTCTTTTAGGGCATCATCAGCAAAAACTAAGATTGTTCTATAATCGTAAACTGGAAGTATCCATAGTTGCAAAGAGAGCATCTTTTTCCGTCTGGTTGTTATCCACATCATAATGCTCAAAAGGCAACGATGCAAAGAGATGTTTGTCCCAAATTTCATGTACTAGTTCCTTATAGTTTTTGTATCCTTTTTTCCTTAGAAATTCATGAGCAAGTTCATGAGAGACCTTTGGACAATTAGTTTCCATTAGAAATGTCAAGTCATCTTTTTGTGGACTCTTACTCCATAGAACCATACCAAAATTCTCTGCAAAGTATCCTTCACACGTACAATCAGTCCAGAGCGGTCTTGAATATGTCAGGTAAAAATGAAAGATATCTCGTCCCCTATCAGCATGATCATCAAGTAATGTAGGAGTATCAATAATTCTTAATCGTCCTCCAGACCTTACAATCATCTCATCGACTTGAATGTCAACGTTTTGTGAGAAAGTCTTTTCAATCCAAACCTTGTAAAAATGTGCCATCCTTGTAATGTATTCAAATTCCCATTTTCTATTGTCAAGATCCTCTTCTTTTACTAGGAAGATAAAATGAAGAAGCACGTAATGAAAAAATCACGACACGATTAAAAGTTCTTTGTATGGAAAATTAGGGGTGATACCCTACATGGTGTAGGGTTCAAAAATATAGGTAAAATTTCTCCACAGAGACTTAGCTTTGACCTTCTATTCCCATCAGGGTCAGAGTTGAACGAATCTTCTCTATTTTACGAATTTTCCAAGTGATTATTTCTCTTAATGCTTCTACTGTTGGAGATTCAATCTTGGCCAGTATATCGTACGCCCCAAAGGTACCGTGAACTTCTTTGACTCCGCTAATTGCTTTTAGCTGTGAGATGATAGATTCTTCAGAGCCAAGTTCACAATTTATTAGCACATATGCTGTTGCCATAGTATACCTATACAACGCAAATATATCAATAGATCTGTTTTCTTGAGTAAATCGAAAATTATGCCATTGTTTGAAATAGAACCGCTTTTCTGCATAAAATCTGCAGAATTCTTTTGATTGTAGACATTTTTAGAGAATTTAGGAAAAAAGAATGTTCCCCGGTTCTGACTCACATAGAGTCATTGGTACGTTTAGCCTTAATCCTCATCTTGTTCTATTACCGGGGTGCCCTGTAGCACGGCTGGGTGGACCAAAAATCATATTTTGTCATCCCAGTCCGTCTGCGTGCATTAAGGGGCGATATGATTATTTTTTAGTCAAATATTAATCCAGTGAGATTCATTTCAAATCCAGATACCAAAGTTCTTAGCTTGAAATTATCAGCAATTTTAGGATCAACTTCTCCTATAGTTCCAAGTTTCTTGCCAGATATCACAATTTTTCCAGTTCGTCCATCAACAAACATGGACTCTTTTTGTGTAACAGTTTCACAGGTTAGATCAAAACCAATTTTGAGAAGAGTTTGAAGAACAGATTTTACTTCTGTAAAGTTTGCATCCTTGTGTGCATCAAGGCATGCAAGATGAATCGCTTCCACAATTGGAGAGCCCTTTTCAAATACTGTTCCAATTTCAAAGATCTTTTGAGGATATGATTCATGAATATTTTTTGATAGGACCTCCATCATTCCAGGAAGGAGTATATCACGAAGAATTATGTGTTCTTGACTTTTCGAGTCTGCGACAGATATTATTTTAGATGAATCACGATTAGTTTTTTCATACAGTATTTCTTTTCCAGTAAGCTCAAAATTCATCACTTCAGTATATCCAAGACCAACCATGAGTGAGCGAATAGTTTCAAGCGATTTTGTGATACCATTTCTTTCTCCTGCTGAGACAGATTCCGGCATTGTGGGTACTAGATTTTGGATTCCATATCCTAGTGCAACTTCTTCCACTAGATCCATCACTCCAAAAATATCTGTTCTATATCTTGGAATTGTACAAACAATTTTCTTTCCTTTCATTCTTGCATCTAGTCTACTTTTTTTCAGAGATTTTATGATGAGCGAATCAGATATGTCAATTCCTAGTGTCTTGTTTACCAGTTCTGGTTCAAGTATCAGATCTCGCGATTTTAATGACGGAGTAGAATTATTTGCTCCTACTATTTTTACTGAAAAGAGTTGAAAGCCAGCCATCTGCAAAGCATTTGCAAGAACTGCAAGTACTCCTTCTGCAGAATTTTTATCAGTTGCAGTGACTTCTACAAGTAAATTTCGAGTCTTGTTATTAATTTCTGTAAGTTTTCCATTAATTATCGGTGGAAAAGAGAGTGTATTTCCTGCAGAATCAATTATGATTGGAACTTTATCCTTTCCAGTCAATATATGTCCGTATTTTTTTCCTGTTTCTGTTTTTTCAAGCATTTCTTTGACTGTCATGGATCCATCAGATTCAAGAGAGACAAAACTGTGGTTTTTTGCTACAGTCTTGTAGTATAGTGGAAATTTTATTTTATCAATATCATGAATTCCAATTGATACTTTTTTTCTTCTTCTTCCTAGTCCGTTGTGAAGATCTTCTTGCATTGTAATTATTTGCCTTATTGTTTCATCATTTAGAACACCATTTCTTGCCTCAATTGCTGTAACATATGGTCGCACCTTGGAAACAGACGCATCAGCTTTTATCATATCATTTCCACTCTTGATTTTCAAACTTGGCATTCCAAGTTTTATTCCAAGTAATCCTTGAAGACCTGTAATGATACCATAATCAGTTGAATAGTCAGGCCTGTTTGGACTATATTCCACATTGATGTGATCGTTTGTTTCTTCTTCAATGTCTAATCCAATAAATGGCAAAGTGTCCACAATCTTTGATTTTGGAATTTTCTTTCCTAGAATCTTGTTTATTCTGTCAAAATATAACGTGACTACGGGCATTTTGGCACACTCCTTAACCAACTAAACTTGTTTTCATACAAGTCACGTACATCAGTAAGACCAAACTTGAGCATCGCAATTCTCTCTATCCCTCCACCCCAAGCAAGCACTGGATTCTTGATTCCTAACGGTTTTGTTACCTCCGGTCTGAACATACCCATTCCAAACAACTCTACCCATTTTCCAAGTTTTTCATTGTATATCATGGATTGTAATGATGGTTCAGTATACGGGAAAAATGTAGGCCAAAATTTTATCTTCTTTATTCCCATCTTGTGATAGAATTCAGTCTGTAATCCCATTAGGTCTTTTAGTGTAACATTTTTGCCTGTTACAACTCCTTCAACTTGATGGAATTCTGCAAGATGTTTGTAACTTAGTTTTTCATTTCGAAATACTTTACCTATTGAGAATAGTCTTGCCTCATCATATTTTTGGTCTGCAAGAGCACGAATTGTTACACATGTAGTATGTGTTCGTAGTACAAGCCTTTTTGCTTCTTGGTTTTGCCATTCATAATTCCAGCCTCTCTTGTGTTCTTGTGCAATCTTTTTTATTTGATCTGGTTTTGCAATTGTACCTACAGCAACATCTTTTAGATAAAATGTATCTTGCATTTCTCTTGCAGGATGATCTTGTGGAGTAAACAATGCATCAAAGTTCCAAAAACTAGACTGGATGTTATTTCCAATTATTTCAGAAAATCCCAGTCCAACAAATATCTCACGCACTTCATCTATAACATCTCTTAATGGATGACTTCGTGCAGCAAATACAGTTGGGGCAGAGGCTTGTACATCTATTGCTCTAGGTGGAATAGTTCTAACTGTTTCAGAACTCTCAACTTTTACTTTGGAATCAGATACAGATGCAGTTTCAGAGATACTTGTAAGATCAATTTCATCAGGTACACTTTTTGCTGTTTCCAGTCCTTGTTCTGTAAGACCAACCAAGACAGATTTTTTTGAAGTAAGAACAATAAACTCCGGTCTTTTTTTCAGAGACTCTAGTGCACTTTTATCTTCTAGTTCATCTGTAGATACTCCTGCAGGAGTTTTAGATGATATGATTTTGATAATTTTCTCTTCAGATGTAACATCATGATACCCCTTTAGCATAAGTCTATTCTCATGAATTTCAATCCAGCCATTTTTCTTTGCATTTGCAATAGCAGGACCAAATTCATTTTTTAGATAATTTTTTGCGCCATCAAGTTCACAAGAATATCCATCTAGTGATTTTAGATGGTTTACAAGTTGTCTTTCTGGTAATCCCTTTTCAAGTGCTTCACTACCTCTCTTACCTAGTGTTACAACAGTTTTCTCGGATTCAGTGACATTAGCTAGATTTTTGAATTTGAGCCATTCAATACCACGCCTTATCTGATCTAGTGAAAGTTTTGTGATATTAGCAAGTTCCTCCGGTGTCAAGTTTTTCTTTTCTATCAAGGTCTTGAGAATTTTTTGTTCAATCGGATGCAGAACTTGTGACATTATCACAAAAAGCCAAAAAGACTTTTTAAACCTTAACCTAACTGAATCGTGAATGTCATCTGAAGAGTTTACAGTAACTCCTTGGAGCGTAGAAGGAGATATTGACTATGATAAACTCATGCAGAAGTTTGGCACAGAAAAAATTTCGCCAGAATTAGAAGCACGTATAGAAAAAATAACTGGCGAAGTACATCCCATGTTAAAGTTAGGCTACTTTTTTAGCCATAGAGATTTAGACAAGATTTTGACAGAATATGAAAAAGGAAACAAGTTTTATCTTTATACTGGAAGAGGACCATCTGGAAAAATTCACATGGGACACCTTCTCCCATGGATATTTACAAAATATCTTCAAGAAAAATTTGACGTTAATTTAATATTTCAGTTGACTGATGATGAAAAGTTTCTTTACAGTGATGGAAAAACAATGGATGAAGTATCAAAGTTTACACAAGAAAATATTCTAGATATAATTGCTATTGGATTTGATCCAAAAAAGACAAAGATCCTAATTGATACAAAAGACATCAAGCGGATTTATCCCATATCACTTGAGATAGCAAAAAGAATTACATATTCAACGGTTAAGGCTGTTTTTGGATTTGAAAATTCTACTAACATAGGTATGATTGGATTTCCACCAATACAAGCAGCGCCGTGTTTTTTACCATCAATAATTGAGGGACGTCCCACCCCTGTTCTCATACCTGCTGCAATAGACCAGGATCCTTATTGGAGAGTAACAAGAGACATTGCTGAAAAATTAGGATATCCAAAACCTGCTCAAATCCATTCCAAGTTTTTGCCTGGGCTTGGCATGCAAGGAAAAATGTCTTCTTCAATTCCCGAGACTGCAATATTTACTACAGATGACGATAGTACAATAGACAAAAAGATCTCAAGTACATTTACTGGTGGCCAGCCCACTGTTGAACTTCAACGAAAACTTGGTGCAAACTTTAGCATATGTCCAGTATTTTGGTATCTAAGGTATTTTTTTGACACTGAAAAAGAATCCGATGAAAGAGCAAGAAAGTGCAAGAGCGGACAGTTACTATGTGGAGAATGCAAGGGCAATCTAAAAGATGCTACCAAACCTTTCCTATCAGAGTTCAAGAAACAAAGAGAAAAAGCAAAAAACCAAGTAGACAAGTTCATGTTTGACTAGTCAATATGAAAATAGACATAACATGTGCAGATAGTTATGAAGCACAAAAACTTGCCAGTCTAATATACATAAAAGATGATAACGAGATCTTCATTAATGGAATTTTAGAGATAATTGAAAATGAGATAGTGATATCTCTAAAAGATAAATCTGCCCACAGCATACTTTTCAAAGACAAGTTTCAAGCAGAATCTTTTGCAGATTTTATCCAATCAGTAATTGATGATGTAAACAAAATCAGAGAGACCAAAGTTCATGAAGATATTATTGAAATAACAAAAGAATAATTTCAGACAAGAGATTTGTCCATTTCCTGAGTAACTAGTTCCTGCACTTTGAGAAAGTATAGTCTAGTTGTATATGGCATATCATCGAGGTTACTTGCTATTGCCATCATAAGATAGCGAACGGCTCGTTTTGATATGTTAAGATTGAATTTCAAATAAAGAATCGGATCTTGTTTTACACCAATTTTATCTACAAGCCACGGTGGAGCCATCTCCTTTGCTTCCCCAATGACTTTATTGTACCAGAGTGCTATATTTTCAGGATCAAGGCCTTCCTTGAGACCTGTAATATCAGAAGACATTTTGTTAAACATCTTATCTGTTAATTCTTTCAATGTCTTACTAGAAATTTTAGAGTTTTAGGGAACCTACTCAAAGATTGAAAAGTTGTTTGTCAACAAAGTATATTTCCGTCAGCATCAATCTCAGAGTTTTTGATTCGTGTCGTAGAGATACGCGTACCATCTCGGGCAAGAGCCATGGGAACAACAATGATTGTAACAGGAGGAGAATTTCTTTCTGCCCGTAGAATGTTTAGATCTTTTCCTTTTGATGAGGTCTCTTCACTTACTACTAATGCTTCTACCTCTTGTTCCAATACTGCAGGACCAAAATCATTGTCAAGTTTGCTTATTGTATATTGAGAATTTGGAAAATTTTCTTTGATAACATCTTCTAGTGCTTTGTGTCGTGTAAAATAATCATGGATTGGAGTCTTTCCTTTTTTCCTTGCAAGTTCATCACTTGTCAGACCTATGATAACTTTGGATGAGATTGAAAATCCATTTCTTAAAAGTTCCAAATGTCCCCTATGAATAATATCAAATGTACCGCCCAAAGCCACAAGTTTGAATCTGGTCATAACTAATATCGTGTACTTGTGACCTTTATCATTTAACAAGTACTAGATTGATTGATGGTACTGATGAAGAGAGAGGAACAGAATCATAATTCCACACATACGTCTCAACAAAATAGGATCCTGCTAAATTTGGTTTCCAGTCAACGGATACATTTTGAATCCCTGGACCAAGAAATACTCCTTTGTATTCTCCAATGAATGCCACCTGTCCATTGAATTGTTTGACTTGAACATAATAGATGAATGATTGGGTAGAATTGAGAAGATATTTTGTATCACTTGCTATTTTTACAGAAGCATTTACTGGTATTGTAGAATACGAAGTACCGTTAGGATCAGTTATCACAGTATTACTTACAATTACAGGTAGAGTAGATTGAACACCATTTACAGGAACATGTGTTGATTGATAATTATCAGATTCTGCAACTATCACGTATGATTGTGCTCTAGTATTATAATCCGAAGTGATACTGAATTGAGAATCTTTTCCAGGACTAATAGTAATTGGATCAGATATTCCTATAGCAACTATTCGTTGAAATGCGTCATATGATATCAAGTAGAGTTTTGTGTTAGTAGATTGTTGTGCTCCATTATCTGTTACATTACCAGAAACGAGTAACTTGTCAGAGACTTGAAGAGAACCAGGAGAAATTTGTAAGACTTGTTGCTTTGCAGGTGATGACTGGAATCCTGCAATTTTTACTTGGATTTGAGTGATAGATGGATCTGCTTTTGTAGATGATATCATGAAAGGAGCTTTTTCTCCAGGCTGGATTACCTGTAAAAGAGTCATACCAGTTCGGTATTCTATCGAATTAGAGTTACTATCCATGAATGTAACTCCAATTGTAACTGCATTGACAGGAGAATTGAGGTTATTTTGGACCTCGCCGTACACTACAGTAGTACCATCACTTGTCTTGGTAGAGTATTCGGTCTGGAGTACTTCAACACCAAGACTTGTGGAAGGTGGGAGATCAGCCCAAACAAGATTTGTTGTAAATAATACGATAATCAAGAAACTTGAGAGCAGCAAGGTTTTCATGTTGATTCTAGTTCCAAACGGGCATTAATCATATACATCATATCATAATCTATACAACATAGTTTAGAAGGTTCTACTAAACTTGCGTTAGACGATGAAAATTATAAAAAGAAGATAAAAGATTTTGGTTAATCTACTTGTGTTTCTTTGCGGTAATTACACACCAGTAAATGAATCCTGGTATCAATCCTACCATCAATGGTATGTATACGCCCGCTTGACTCCAATCTTGCATATCTAAATTACCTAATCACCAAAAAACTTGCATAGTATTTAAATCCATCTTTCAGACGGTGGTCTCAATCCAGATCGCCCAAATTCTTGAGTGGATCCATGGCTCTTTAAATAAAACTTGAGCGCGATTTGTGATCAAGACTTGGAGATAATAATTGAACCATGGAATCAACTTGTAATTCATGAGGTACTAGAATTAAGATTTGAAGACTGGGTAACGCAGATAATTGCTAGCGCAAGGTCAGCAGGAGGAGGCATACCGACCATTTTCTGGGCAAAGGGTGTATCATTTCATTTTGCAACATTTCCAGATACAGATACCATAGTACAGGAGAAACTCAAGGGCAGAATTCATTATTCATCCATTACATTTGCCATAAAAGAAAAGTTTGAGAAACAGATCATACGTGAAGGTGGAGCCGTCAATTTTACAGACGTAAGCCATAATGAAATATTTAGCAAGTTAACAGAAAAATTAAGATCACAATCAAAGTTTCAAAATACTCACTAGCGTTTTCTTGATTTACGATAGACCAAGAATCCACCTGCGGCACAAAGTGCGGTACCTATGACCTGGTAAAGATATAGTGGAGTATCAGACCAAAATGGAAAAATGAATATTCCAGCCGTGATCATGCCAAGGTAAACAAGCATAGTTTGATCTATATCAAATGGCATCAAGGAATACTCCTTTTTTCCATAGTATAAAGAATTCTAATCGTATATTTTGCAAATAATCAAAGCAAAACACTAGTCCACATCACATTTCAAATCCACAAGATGTCAATCTCTCTTTTAAACATGAAACTCCAAAAACATGTAAAAACCCTGTACGGTACAGATAACCTTGTTACTGCACAATGTGCCACAATTCTTTATATTTACTTTCAAGTAGTGGAGCCATGAATACAAACGACCTGATCAGAAACAAAGGTCTGCTTGCAATAATACTCGGTGTAGCAGTCATTGCGTCAGCCGGAGGATTATCTGCAGTATACGCAGACACTGGTTCTAATCAAACACAAATTCAGAAACCAAAAATCCTAGGTACAATACCATTGGATAACGAAAGCCTCACAAAGGTAACCGTAACTTTCTCTACTGCAGCAAATACAGCAGCAGTTGCACCAGGAATAACTGGTGGCAAGGTAGTTAGTGGAAACCTAATTGGAATGCAAGGATTCTTGGTATACAGCTTTAGAGTAGTAGACAGCAAGAACTTGTCATACTCTGTAATTGTAGACCCAGCAAATGGTACCATCCTATACCAATCACAAGGACACGCCTTCAAGTTTGGCGGTTTTGGTATGATGATGGGACACGCTCCAATGAAAGGCGGTTTCAAGCATGGCGGACAAGGTTGGGGCAAACACGCTCCATCCAATAGCACTGCTCCATCTTCTGGAACACAATAGTTCCAAAAGTTTCTTTTTATTTTTATTTTATTATTCTCTATGATATTCTATTTTTGGCAGATATTGTGTTAACAACTGCACATGATCAATTTTGGTTCCATAGTGTTCATGGGCATAATTTGATCTGTTTTTTGTCTGGAATGACTTAATGAACAAACCTTATCAGATATGTTGGCAAATATGCTGAAAGCCTAGACGTATACATTGCTAATATGTACAAAACATTTGTTTTAATTCTAAATAACATTGATTGGTGTTTCATATCTCCAATTAGATACAAATCTAACCACTTAAACGTCACTCATAATTTTGAAGTATTTTCCATCCGGACATGAGAATCATATTTGATAGTTCTCCGTAAAGTGTTTAACAATTAATTCAGTAAAATATAGGAAAGTGACCTGTTTGAATTAACAGTAGGGATGGACTGGAGGGGATTTGAACCCCTGACCCCTCGCGTGCAAGGCGAGTATTCTACCGCTGAACTACCAGCCCATTACAGAAATTGGAAACCGCATAGATTTTAATTGTTGCCTTTAGGTGGCAAAGATTTTATGGATATTATTCTTTGAGATGTTCATGGTATTGCTAAAGTCAGAGGTTGTCCTAAAAACAGGAGACAAAGCTCCAGATTTTGATCTATTAGGAATTGATGATAAGAAACATTCTCTTTCAGAATACAAAGACTATAAAGCAAAATTGATAATTTTCATGTGCAATCACTGCCCGTATGTTCAGGCCAAGGTAGACGCAATGAATGAAATCTATGAGAAATTCAAGAGAGAAATTGCAATGATTGGAATAAACAGCAATGATGCTACCAAATATCCAGATGACAGTTTTGACAGTATGAAGATATTTGCAAAAGAGAAAGGTTTGGAATTTACTTATTTGGTTGATGAGACTCAGGAAATTGCAAAAAAGTATGGTGCAGTATGTACCCCAGATCCATTTCTTTTTGACAGCGAAGGAAAACTAGTTTTTCACGGAAGAATTGACAACGCAATGAAGCCAGAAGATAAACCCACAGAAAAGACAATGATATCAAACATAGAAATGGTTCTCTCCAAAAAGAAAATAGAGAAAGATTTTGACCCATCCATGGGCTGCTCTATCAAGTGGAAAAGCCAGCAGACTTAAATGACAGTCGGTAAAAAAAATTTCGGGCCGATAGCTCAGCTTGGCTGGAGCGTTCGACTGATAAAATTATTCAGATATCGAAAGGTCGTGGGTTCAAATCCCATTCGGCCCATTGTTTTCAACTACACCATGACAGATTTCAATAAATAGGAAGAACTTGTTACACTTTTGTTGTCAAGATTTAAGTTACCAGCATATCTTCCAGACAGGGAAAGAGTATAACATGGACAAAGATGAACTTTGCAAACAAGTCTTAGATTTAGACTCGCGAATAAGATTCGCAGGTCTGATTAACGAAAATGGTAGACTTGTTGCAGGAGGGATGAAACCCGGGTTCAAGTCTTTGGAAGATTCCAGAGATGACGAAATGTTGTACATGGAACTGGTTTTAAGGGCAAAGATGAGAAAGGAATTTGACAAGGTTCTAGGTCCTGTAAAATTTGCCATGTCATACAGGGATATGTTGATCATCATGAGTTTTCCAGTAAATGACAATATCCTTTTGATTTCAGTTGAAAAGGATATTGACTTTGCCAAGCTCCCCTTTAAGATTTTAGAAATAATTCATCACTGATTTTGGTAACTTTCAAACACAGTTTGACACCACTGTAACAAGGTCTCCACATCATCAGATACAAAATCTACACCAGTCTTGGTCTTTTTCATGATTGTTGTACATAATGCAAGACGAAGATTCTTTCCAAATTTTTCTGTACTTGTATCAACTGCCTTTGAAAAGAATTTGATTTCACCTTCTTTTGAGGAAAATATTATGATAATCATCATTCCATCTCGTTTAGACCATATTTTACTGAGAAATCTTTGCAAGTCAATATCAAACATTACATCTATTGCAGAAGACATGTCACCAAGTAAAGAAACTCTCCATTTATCAGCACGAAGTGCAGCAGAAGCAGCTTGTGCAAGAAGTGCATTATGATAATCAGTGGCCAAAATAACGATATTCTTTTTTGGATTAATTTCCTCGTCTAAAAGGCCAATCAGTGAGATTGAAGTTGAGATTATCTCATCAAGTGAATTTTTTTCAGATCTTCCCATTTTCCCATCATTGTATGAACTCTCAACTGCCTCAATTGCCGGAATTATCACTTCACTTACTATTTTTGTAGGAGTAGCACCGGAATGGAGTGCAGTTCGAAGCAGGGTATGAGATTCTCTGGTTAACCCTGACATGACATATTCCAGATACTTGTTTTGAACTTGAAAAAAGTCTGCAGGAAAACTGAGTTTATCTACACCTTCCTCAATGAACCACAAATTGACACTACCCATGTTTTTTTGTTTTATCAGACCCTCCCCAGCAAAGATTTTGAGGTATTTTGATATGGTTACACGATTGATTTGTAGTTTTTCAGCAATTTCGATTCCTGTCAATCCAGTCTTTGCAGGACGAAGAGCATCAATCAATTTTTCGCGTATTGTATTTACACCATATTCTCGTGCCACAAACTTTGTGTAGTTTTCTGGTATATAGCATTAATAAAATCAACAAGGACCATTGATGAGGTCCTTGCTGACCGGTATTTTGGTATGGTCTGGTTGGTCCAAGTTAGGTGAGCAAGGTATGTGGTATACTACTAGCGCACTATCAATACAATAGTTAAAAAAGTAAATAAGAAAAACGCAGAATTGATACTAAATACTTAAAAGATTGATCAATATTTTTTTAGATTTCATAGTTCAGAATTTGAACGAATAAAATATCTTTTCAAGTTTTCAACATAGCACAATACATTATTTTGAAACATTTGGTTTTTTTGTAATTGCGCAATTGATATGAAATCAACATTTGGTCGCATGTTTACATCCAAAAGTGTTAAATATCTGTACTTTAAAGTACGGTATAGGTAAGTAATATGCCAAAAGCAGGTTTCAAATCAATAACAATTTCAGAGGAAGTATACAATAGATTCCACGATACTTACAAGAAAAGCAAGCACGAACTTGCAATGAAGGGTGTTAACAGTTTTGCAGGATACATTACATACATGATGGAAGATCTCATGCAAAAGGATGATACCTTTGCAAGATATGCTCCCAAACTTGAAAAAATATCTGTTGATGATGACAGAGTTGTTGTAAAAGACAACATCAAGAACAGAATAGCAGAGGTAGCTGTTCAGAACAACGAACTTTACTGTTTGTTATGTGAAGAGAAAAATTGTGTTCATGTTGGATTTGTATTTTCTCTTCCAGAAATTTACGAAGTTCTAAACGCTAGAGGAATAAAGCACCAAAGATAAAAGGTGCAGGAGGTGGGATTTGAACCCACGAACCCCTAAGAGACGGGATCACCCATTTGTATGATCTTAAGTCCCGCGCGTCCAAAGGCCATTAAACCTTCTTTGGCCAGGCTCGGCGACTCCTGCGTTTTATTAGCGATATGTTGGAGAAATTAAACGTTTTATGAAAAAAATTTCCAGAACCCAAGTAAGATTAATAAGGATTCAGAAGAGCGAGCTTGATATGCTTCGATAGCTCAGCCTGGTAGAGCGTTACCTTGGTAAGGTAAAGGTCGCGGGATCGAATCCCGTTCGAAGCTTAATGATTTTCAAGACATACTATTTAGGAATTGAGAAATAAAATGTAGTGCCTTCTCCTTCTTTACTTTCAAACCAAATTTTTCCTCCCAAATTTTCAACAATGCCTTTGCAAATCACCAACCCAAATCCGCTTCCCCCATACTTTCTCTTAAAAGAAATATCTACTTGATAGAATTTTTTAAAGACGTTATCTTTTCTTTTTTCCAATATTCCAGATCCATTGTCTTTTACATAAAATAGGATAGAATCTCCCTCTTCTTTGGCTTTAATCTCAATTCTTCCTCCAATTGTAGGCACAAAATCAACTGCATTTTGTATCAAATTATAAAAAATCTCATTCAATCTGGTTTTGTCACTTGTTGTGGATTTTTTTGTACTAGTAGAATTTACAAACTCGATCTTCTTGTCGCCCATCATGGGCATACATGATTCTGTCACCTCGTTCATAAAATCATCAACTGTGAATTTTTCCTTCTTGAATTCCATTGTATTGCTGTTGAGTTTTTGCACGTCAATGATGTCATGCATCAATTGTTCTAGCTTTGCCGCATTGTCATAGATTTCACTTACTGCCTCAGACTGTTTTTTATTCAGACTTCCAATGGATACATCACTTAGAATTTTAGAATATTTTCTGATTGGCGCTATAGGAATTTGGCATTCTTTTGCAACCATCATGTAAAATTCTTCTTTTGTAGCATCAATTTTTTGTAGTTCCTCGAGTTGGATCTTTTGTATCTCATGCTCTCCCAAGACTCTATGAGCTTGATAGATTTCAGATACATCTCTTATTGCAGTGTTACTTCCTATTAGTTTGCCTTTGTCATCATAGATGTTATTAGCACTAATCAATCCAGGAAAAACCGAGCCATCTTTTCTTTTTAGCCATATCTCTATGTTTTCTACTCTGCCTGATTTCTTCCAAGTTTCAAAGGTTTTTTTCATGTCTTCCATACTTTTTTCTGCAGTATGATCAAAGAGCGATTTACCAAGAACATCTCCTTTTGAATATCCAAAGTTTTTGACATATGCCTGATTGCATTCCAATATTATTCCAGCAGTGTTTACTGTCCTTTGCAAAACAGGTGAACCTTCATAGAGATTTCTATATTTTATCTGGTTTGGATCCGAGTCTGTTTTTTGTGATTCTATCTCATATTTTTGTGCTAGGATCGGATTGGGTTGTTTTCTATTACTCATCCACACAATAAGACCTCCGGCTACTATACATACAACTCCAAGTGAAAACGCCTGACTTGAATAAGACCCATGCACATCCAATCCATAGGCCGTAATTGCAAGCCCAAGAATACCCATCATCAATCCCCCTATGGAACCAAAACCAGTCATGTTCTAAAATTTCCTCCAGTTATTCCACTAGATGGCTTTTTTGAACAGATCATACTATGAATCAAAAGAAACGAATCACAGCATATTATCGATATATTATTTTTGATGAGAATATATTGTGAGACTAACAGATTAACTTTTCATTGACGTGGATTTCAATACAAATCAAGACGTTATTTTTCATTCTACTTCCAACAAGGAAATTATCATATCAAGTAATTCTTGGATTTTCTCCTTTATTCCTTCAAGAACATGTTTGATTTCATCTTTTGAGATTCTTGCTTCATGGATTCTCAAGCTTTTTGATGCTTGATCCATGCCATGTTCTGCTATGAACTTGTTGAATACATCCAGAAACTTGCTTTCAACAACTATCGAACCTTGATTTTCCAAGTCCTTTACAGAGTGATATACGGTAGATTTTCCAAATAGGTGCATCATTTCAGGAGGCAGATTAATTGAATTCCCATATAGATCATAAAACTTCCAAGCAGTCCTTCTGTATGAAGGAAGATTTTGATAGAGATCGTCTCTTGTTTTGTATCTTACCAGATAGCCATTAATCTCAAGGTCTAACCACATGTTTCCATCAGATATTCCAATCATTTTGCAGGCATCCTTACAGGTTTCCAGAATGTCATTTAATGACCTTGTTTCTTCCAAGAGTTCAACACTCACATTTTTTGCCATTTGTAGGATCTGCCCTTTTTTCCCAGAATTCAAGACAATCAAGAGTAAAAGTATCTTTGATTTTATCTTATTGAAATTCCATATTTGATGACCCTAATAGTTTTTAATCAATAGTTCAGTGTGTCCAGTTCTCTTTTGTGACACAGAATTGATGAATCTATTTGCGTTTATCTCTATTATTCCATCTGAGAACTCGTCAAAGAGTTCAATTATTTCATTAGATCTGGAATTTGACAGTAATACCTTGGCGCCTTTTTTATCAAGTGCCTTGAATTTGGCATAAAGCCTTTCTTGGTCGCTGAAATCAAAATTACTATCAGTGTAGCTTGTAAAGCTAGCAGTTGTACTTACTGGCTGATATGGCGGATCCAAATAAACAAAATCTTCATGTCCTATTCCTTTTAGTGCATCTTCAAAATCTTGGCATTTGATTGAAATGTCTTTTGATTGCAATACTCTGCTAACCTCAAAGAGGTTTTCCTTGTTTACAATGTTAGGATTTACATATCTCCCGACAGGAACGTTAAACTTTCCTTTGCTGTTTACTCTATACAATCCGTTAAAGCACGTCTTGTTGAGAAACATCAATCGTGAAACTCTATCAATTTCATTTTTTGGATTGGCTTCTCGTATCTTGTAATAATATGAGCTTTGATTTTTGGAATAGTTTGCAGCATGATTTTCTAATGACAAGACAAGTTCCTTTACTCTATCTCTGATTGTAACATATGATAACGCTAGATCAGAATTGAGGTCAGAGATGAACCACTTTTTTGCTTTCTTTTCTTTAGATACAAGAGAAAAGAAGACTGCGCCGCCTCCCAGAAATGGCTCAAAATATCTCTCAAATTTACTAGGAATGTGACTTGTAATGACAGGTAAGAGTTGTCTTTTGCCTCCTGCCCATTTGACAAATGGTTTTGGATCTGAAATCAGTTGATATTCTTGTTTCAATATCAACTAATTTCAAAATAAGGTTTAGTTTTAAGAGATAACAAAAGATCACACGTTGTGTAACTTTTTTTAATCTAAAATAAAGTTCAAGGTAGCTTGGTAGCTAATTTAATAATAAAAGTAAAAGGAGAAAGGGAGTTTAGTCCCACTTAGACCAAGCTGCCATCCATCTGTAGGTCCATGTTGTTAGTTTGCATCCTAATGCAGTCATTGTTACTGTCAAAACTGCACTAGCACCTGCACCTAAAGCGACCGGACTGTCATAGAACTTTCCGACTTGGGGTTCTATTGGAGTCATGTATGGAGGCAATGTGGTTCTCGGGTATTTGAAAGCCATCTCAAGAGGATCATCTATTGTGATTAGATTGATCATGTTGAACAACGACATTGACATGCCACAGAGTACACCACCGATTAGGATCAAAGAGTGTTTGTTTCTCTTTGTTGCCCAATATGCCAGATCCATCAATATTGCTGATGGAATCCACATTGGCACAACGATGAAGCTGTATGGATATCCTAAGGAGAACCACGCACCTTTTGCAATCCAAGTATACACCGTCATAATTAGTGCATAATAGGTTGCCGTTCCTGGAACTCCAGTGAACGTAAGGTAATATGCTGCACCGACTGCGAGCATCAATGATTGTGATAGTGTAAATATCACATAAGATGTCCATGCCCAATCAGTGTAGAATATGTAGTCTCCTGCGTTGATTGTCAACAAGGTTGAGTTGACTGCTACCACTACTATGAATAAGTAGTGAGTACATCGTCTTAGCCAGACCATTGAATTGTATGCAGGAAGTGATGTATATAAAATTTTATGAGATACGAGATCAACAAAGAATAACCCAAGTTAAGATAGCTTTATAGAAAAATAATAAAAGAAAAGATGAAAAGGAATTTTCCTATCCGAAGAAGACACTGTCAGTCACAATTGTTGCGATAGCAATTGCTGCTAGTACACCAGCTATTAGACCATTGTATGTCTTCGCCTTAGAAGTACCCTCTGTTACCACTTTAACACAGAACAAGTACCCTATAACTTCTATGATTGTAAGTACAGTTAACGCAAAGTGTGCGCTTGGCGGTGGATATGCCCATGGGTAATATACGCATGCAACGGCAACTCCTCCCCATGTTCCTGCCCAGAGTGCAACGAATGCACCAGTGATGAGTCCAACCATGTCTTCGACACGTCTGCCAATCATCTTACTGACGTCGGAACTGGAAGCTCCGCCACCTGTACCGAATCCTTTTGGTAAGGTCATTTGGTTTTAGTGTAAAATGTATGCTTTTAAGTCTTTTCCCAAGATGAGGTAGAACTTATGTTAAGTTGATCGAAGAAAAATAAGAAAAAGCGCTTGTGCGCGTTTATGGGATTGATCTGCTGTACAATTTGCCTTCTAGAGCCATCTTGTACATTTCTGCAACATATGGGTTCTCACCTGGTGTTTCTGCTCCAAGTTCGACAAGTCGTGCGTATACTCTTACTACATAAGCAAGTGCGCCCATGAAAGCAACGACGACACCCATGTTAAACATCCAGTGGTTTGGAACTGCGAAGATCTCCTCTACATACCAGAAGTGCCACATCTCATTAACACCGATGGTAAACATTGTTGCCAAGTAACCAAGGATGGTCATCTTAAGACCTGTGTTCATTGAGTTGTTTGGACCTCTCAGAATTGGTACCTTTCTGTCATAAACAGCTACCATTCCCCAACCTAATGGAAGAGCAATGAAATGGCTGTATAACCACCAGTGTGCTGGTGTGAAGGCACTATCTCTGATAGATGTCTGGTGTAAAGATCCGTCTACGAAGTTATCTACCTCTACTGATGCTGCAATAGATCCCAATGCGATGATGATAAGCCAGATCTTCTTCAGTCTCTGGATTTCAACTTCTTTTGGAATAAGTGCGGGCATTTGTGCCATGTGGGTTGAAACGGTTGGCGGTTATTTAAAAGATGAGTTGTAATTCCTATAATTTTATATATAATTTTTACATTATTTAACTATAAACTATATTAATAATAATCAAAACAAACTTACAATTAGCCAATAATAACGCTTAAAAAAGCATTGAATCCATGATTAACATGAAAGTATAACATAGAATCAGCCACTAATTGAATTCAACAGGGCAAAACATATATCGTTGTAGTTTCTCAGTTGCTTTAGTTAAGCAATATGGTCGATAAGAAGTTTATTGTAGCTGCAATAGGTGTGATAGTCGCACTTGGAGCAGTTGGACCATCATTAGCACAAATGTTCCAACATGCTGAGGCACATGGTGTCCAGGCACAGTTACAAAGTCGTTTCGTAAGAATAGATGGTGAGACATGGTCAAAACAATCTGTTCATACAGGAGAGACTTTAACAGTATCTGGTAAATTTGTAAGTCTTGTAAACAGAGACTTGCGAGGCTGGTACACAGTATATGGTGACTCATCCAACGCTGGTAACAGATGGGAGATTATAGCAAGAGATCCACCTGGTAACGTAATTACAATACCAGCAAACGCAGTGATCCCTTACAAGTTAACCATCGAGGCACTTGAACCAGCAGTATATCACATGCATACGCAGCTTAACGTAGCAAGCATCGGTCCAGGTCTAGGTCCAGGACAAACAGTCGTGGTAACAGGCGATCCAATCGTAAAACCAATTCCATACACAAACGTCATCTATCAATCGATAGTCATTGGTGTTGGATATGTGGTCACTTTCGCAACAAGACCTTGGCAAGTGATTTAAAACAATCACCCCCTCTCTTTTCATTTTCTAAGTCTCCCAGTCTAAACTATTTTTAAAAAATTAGAAGCGATGTTTAGTTTTATTAAATTCCAAAGTCCACTTTCTTACAAAGTAAACAGGAATCAGAATAGATATTGGTAGAAATATTATCATTCCAAATGGCCATGATATACTACTCTGGATTAGCCAATCTACAAAGTAGATAATCACTTCAATAATTATTCCGTAGACTAGTTTTTGAATTCTATAAAATGCAAATAGTTGAGTCACAAATACAGGTATAACAGCAAGTATCAGCTGAGTTTTTATGAATTTTTTATCAGGGTTATTTTGTGTCAAGTTACCATCATTTGAGTTCACTTGTAATTTCTGGGTTTAGATCTGTTTCTTTAAACCAATTACTAGAGTAACAATTCAGTTAGAATTGTAATTCCAATAACAAACATTATTTTGGACTTGGGATTTTTTTATTACAAGTCTGATTAGGTTTTTAATTCGTTCTATTTTAAATTCAATTAGATTCTTGTTTATTCCATTGATAGTTTCTTGACACATGTGTTCTCTTGTAGAATCAGTGATGTAATGCATAAACCAGCAAATACCCATAAACTGTAAAACTAGTACTCTATTCTGAAATCATCAAAAAATGCGCCAGTATCTTTCTTGGTCCACATTCCAACTCCTCCAGACTGATAGTTGTGATCGTTTGCTCGTATGATGAGTTGACCATCAAGAAATGCAGCTATGCCCTGTGAAGAAACTAGTGCTTCCATAGTATGCCACTCGCCAGGAGTAATAGTAACTTGCTTATCATAAGTACATATTAGAAAGTCAGGCGTATCCTTGCACAAAGAGAGTCGGTTTTGTGCAGAGTCTGCCATCAGTACAAAATAGTGTTTTGAATCAATAAATCTAAGAATCATGCCTGCAGACTTGGCATTCTCACCAGATACAATTTTGAATTTCATTGTAACATTTTCAGTATCCACAGAGGGGGAATCGGGAATTAATTGCAAGTGATAATCATTAGTATCATTGATCGGTATTTTTTCTAATACATTTGGTTTTGAAGTAGCGCTAGGTTCTGATTTTATCATCCAAGAAGTTTGTTGATCTGTTGATGACGAGGCAAACCCTTGAGGAACAGTCCCATTTTGATACGAGTCAAAGTCCCATACCTTGACATGGTGATATCCAGAGTTTATCTGTGCATTGTAATATGCAAATGATATTCCAATTATTGTTATAATTGCAAAGATTACAAGACGTTTTTTCTTACTGAATTTTGGCTTTTGTGATGACAAGAATACCTACAGGTAGTGTGCTATTTGTGATTGATATAAAGATACCATTAGATAAAAATGAAAAATTAGAATATTAGGAAAATAAAATCATCATTTCTTTTCACGTTTTCTTGGTTTGTTCTTGCTTTTCCATTTGTCAAATCCCCAACGTGTGGCTCCAAATGTACCAAGTGTAAAGAAAAATCCGCCTACCAATAAAAATATGAAATGATGATCAACTAAATACCAAAAACCAAATCCTATAACTGCACTAACAAATTCCAATACAACAAAAACTAGCCATTTGTCAACCATGATAAAGTTCGGTAAATTTACACACTATTTACCGTTTCCTAATTTGAAAAAAAATCAATTAACCGGTACAAAATATAAAAATGAAAAAGATGGGAATGTTTTTACTCTGCAAATCCAGAGTATGCTCTTTCGCCTACTTGAGATATATCCAGTCCTATTTCTTCCTCTTTTGGTGTAACTCTAACACCACCTGGCCAAATTGCATCTTGGATTCTCCAAATGATGTAAGTTAGACCAAATGACCAAGCTGCACCAAATCCTGCACCCATGCTGTTAATTACAAACTGCATTGGGTTTCCAAAGAAGAGGCCGTTGTGACCATATGGATTGATTCTGACTTCACTGAACGCACCTGTTAGTAATGCACCAACAACACCGCCCATTCCGTGTACACCCCAAGTATCGAGCGCATCATCTATTCTTGCTCTGTTCTTGATAAGTACACAGTAGAAGCATACTGTTGCACATGCAAATCCTACTATTATTGATGCCCATGTTCCAATGAAACCAGAGGCGGGCGTAATTGCTACAAGTCCAGCAACAGCTCCGTTGACTGCACCTATGGCACTAGTCTTTCCTGTATGTGCCCAGCTTAAGAACATCCACCATATTGCTGCAACCGCAGTTGCAATGTTGGTGTTCTGGAATGCTTGTGTTTCAAGGAAACCAGCAAATCCTGCACTACCAGGGTTGAAACCAAACCATCCGAACCAAAGTAATGATGCACCCAAAATTATAAGCGGAATTGAGTGTGGTTCAAATGGTGCTTTGCCATATCCTATTCTTCGTCCCAAGAACATTGCGGTAGCTAAACCAGCAAATCCTGAGGTGATGTGAATGACTGTTCCTCCTGCAAAGTCTTCTGCACCCATCTTGGCTAACCAGCCAACTGCGGTACCTTGACTTCCAAGAGACCAGTTTGCATGTCCCGCTATATCATAGATGAATGTAGTCCACAATACAATATGTATCAAGAATGCACTCATCTTTACTCTATCAGCATAACCAGCAATGGCTAGTGATGGAGTGATGGCAGCGAACATGAGCTGGAACATCACAAAGGCTAGGTGAGGAATAGTTGGAGCGTATACATCGGCTGGTGCATTGTGCGATACGTTATTCAAGCCTATCCAGTCAAAGTTTCCGGCAAATCCAACAGGATCAGCAGAAGGACCAAACATTATCGAGTATCCAAAGATTACCCATTGAACACTGACAATTGCGTAGACCATGAATGCCTGTAACATGACTGTTAGAGAGTGCTTTCTTCTTGTAAGACCTCCATACAAGAATCCCACACCACCAGGAGTCATTATCATGACGAAGACTGCTGCTGCGTACATGAAGGTTGTATCTCCTGTGTCTATACATGGGGCATTACTTCCACCGAATGTTCCGTTACCTGGAGGTGTCATCGACACAGCACAGTGAATCTCATTTGTCTTGCTAGGATCTGCTAGATTTCCTAACGGACCAAATTGAGCGTGTGCATCCTGTATTGCCGTGAACCCGGATAACCCGACTATTAAGCCTGCGAGCACAAAAACTACCGGCCATTTGTGTTTTGTTACTATCTGCATTGGCGATTTAGAAATTGTCTCCAGCATCTTTCGATAGAGATGTTTCGCATCTATAAAAGGCATTTTATCCTAAAATTGTTTTTTTATGATATTATGTCAAAAGAATAGCCTGTTTTGTAAAATTTTGGTATCATAAAATTAGAAAAAATTCTAAATAAAATTATTATACAACTTGCAGATTAATGCACGCATGACTGAAGCAGGAATAGAAATTTTCATTGCAACAGGAGTAACTCTTGCAATGACAATAGCAATTTACTTCGGTGAAAGAGCTCACAGGTATAATTTAGCAAAGAAAGGAAAGACTTGGGGAACCTATGGCTTTAGATACGAAGGTCAAGGTCACGAACACGCCTAGAGTAAATCCCTTTACCACATTTTTGTAATTTTATTCATTTAGATAGATTGATTTATTCACAAAATATGCTGAACAAATAATGAGAGAGAACCTGAAAGAAGACGAATGCATTATTTCATCGCTCCCTCAGATTTGGGGAATAGCATTAGGATTATCAGGTTTTTTTCACAAAAATAAGGAAGGCATTCTTGTGCTTACAAACAAAAATGTAATTTTTGTTCCACGCTACATATGGATCACTACAAAAGAAAAGGAGCGATATTTTGCAGATGATAAAGCAAGCATAGGAAAGATTTCAAACTATAATGAATCAGATCTTGATGAAGATCTAACTGAGAATCCAAAATCCTGGATAATACCTCTAGATTTCATAACAGATGTTAGAAACACAACAGCAAGAAAAGTAGATTTCTTGAGAATTACATTTACAGAAAAAGGAAAAGAAAAAAAATACGATTTTGGAATTACCAAAACAGTAACAAATTATCCGTACAGACAGCCCCTTGTTTTTAAAAATTTGGACTGGAGTTTATGGATTGGTTTGATAGTATCAAAACTGAAAAAACAGTAGATTACAGCACTAATGATTATCAGTAGTACGTAGTCTTTCTAATGCCTGTGAAATAATAAAATCATCATCAATATCTTGTTTTTTTAGGAATTTCAAATCAGTCACCTTCTTTTTGAATTTGAATATTTCAAGTTCATATGTTTTATTCTTAGGGGAATAGTTGGCAAGCTGTAATGATGCAGAGCCAATATACTCGTCCATAAATTGTGTGTAGTGATCCGAGATTTTTAGTGATTTTAAAAAGACATTTGTTGTTTGTAAAATGCGAGATTTACAATATAATACAAATTCATAATTGGTATCACCCTCAAAGAACCTCATTTTGATCTCATCATCTGGCCAATATTTTATCATCTGATTCCAGGTATTGACAAGTTTTCTTTTATTATCAAATATTAGATATACGGTAGGCCGTACATCAAATACGTGATATCCTAAACCTAAAAAATCTTCAAACCAGTTAATTTTAGAATCAATCATGCTCAATTCCAGCAGGTATTGTATTTAATGATTAAATTGCGAATAAGATATCACAATAAGAAAAGTTAAGATGTCAAATAAGTTCAGAATATTTTGAAACAAATGGGAAATAGAAAGCGGATCAGCGAAATAATGAAGATGAATAAAGAAGAGCTATACCAATATCTCAGACAAGAAGATAATACAATTCAATCTACAGATAAAATAGAGATGAAACCTTTTGAACATGGTATCAAAATTTTTTATTTCCACAAAGATTCTGAAAAACCATACAAGACCAAAGTTTATCTAAATCCAGAAGAATCAGAATCTCTAAAATAAATAGAGATCATTCTAGATACCAATTATAAAATTAAAATGAAAAAAGTGTGTAATTATAGGAAGGGTTTTGGTTTGAGTTCACGCCACTTGCCACGAGCCCAGAATCCCCATTTCTGTTTGTCTTCATTTGCATAGTAACATTTCTCATTGTGAGGACATTCCATGCATTTTTCAGATGGTTCGATTGCTGGAGCAATATTGTTTGTCAGCAAAGTATTGAGAATTTTAGCTCTACGCTTTGTTTCATTTAAGAGCCTCTCACTTTTTGGAACATTGAATTCCATTTCGTTTCCTTCTCTATCGAAGTAGACAATCACACCCTCTGGTTTGTCAAACATGAACAAATAGGAGTTCAGGTGTATGAAATCTGCCGGATATGGCATTTCAGGTAACTTTTCTGAACTTCTAAAGAGCATCACTACCTCATCTTCAACTCGGTCAGCTCTACCGACAATCTTTACGTTAGAACCTGCATCAAGTTGACCATCAATTGGTTTTTCCATGATGCTAAATGCGCTCTTTTGCATTATCTTTGACACCATCTGTTTGTGGTTGCTTTCAGACGGATCCTTTCGATCAAGGTATGCATTTCTTAAACATCCGCTTACCTCATCTACTGTGATCTTACCTTCGTCAGCTACTTGTGGATTAATTGCTGCAAAGACTTGCTCAATGACATCGTAAACATCTACTCGCGGTGGTGCATCCGTTGCTGCACGATAGTTTTCGATTCCTTCCTTAATTTTGTCTTGAACTTTTCCAATGATTTTCGCTTTTTTGTAGCTGAGCTTTGGATTCTGTCATTCTTTTGAAGAGTGGGATTTCATCTATAAAAGGTATTTTATCCTAAAACAATTGTTTTATGATATTATTCTTTATTTTATAATATTTTAAGCAATGATTTTAATAAAACCATTTCATATGTGCAATGAATCATGACCCTTAAAAAAATCGAGGCTGTATTTCCACATGAAAAATTGGACGCAGTCTTCAATGCTCTAACCGCACTTGACATAAGCGGATTTACGTATTTCAATGTCAAGGGCAGAGGCGCCAGACCAAGAGAAATGGTGTCTTCTGGCAGAGGAGGACGTGTAGAAGCTACACACAACGATAACTCCTTCATCTACGTAGTTGTTACTGAGAGTCAGTTACCTAAAGTAATAGATGCGATAACTACCCATGCAGGTACAGGAGCAGCTGGAGAAGGAAAGATCTTCATCTTCAATGTAGAAGAGGCAGTGGATATAGGAACCAAGAAACGCGGCGATTCCTCACTCTAAATTTCTTTTACATATTTAATTTAATTACAAAAAGACGAGATTACGTTTTTGATATATTTTGTATGTGTTACTTAATTGCCAATTCTATTGTTTTGACAACAATGTAGTGAATTTCGTGAAACCAAATTTACATCGTCCATTTTTAATTAATAAAATTTTCAAACATTTTATTTATAGATTTCATCCCCAATCCATAAAATACAAAGAATGTCAGTAGACGAATAGATCGCTACATGTAGTAAATAGCAGAATTTTAGACATTGGTATTACTGACAATCCTATCGAACTGACAACAAGTGTAACACCCAACAGTCTCATAAAAAATATCTTAATCTATATACATCTAGCAAACACAATAAAGTCATGTTCTGGCCAGGAATGGGAGATCCGAGAAAACGTAAAAAAATGCTCAGATTTCTTGCAATTTCAGCAGCTGTAGGAGTTACAGTTGTCTTGGCTAGTACCACGCTCATTTCACAGGTCAAAGCACAAGATCCACTTTACCACAAATGTGTCAATGGATTGGATATTACATATCACTTATCTGCCACATTAGATATCCAGGTCGACGGTAAAAAATGGGTCAAACCAATTGATGTAAGTACAGACATACCAAAAGATTGTGAGAGATCCATGACTTTTCTAGATGATGGAACTATTAGCGGTCAGTGGACAAAGAAATATCCATTCGAGGTAGGCCAGTTCTTGTGGATATCAGGCTTTCCTATAAGAGACATGGATGAAACTAAATCAAAAATATATGCAAATGAGGTAGAATCATCTGACTTTATTCACACAATAGTACAAAATGGGATTCATTACAAAGCGGAATTTGTTACAAAGAATGCAGGAGCGCCAACCTTTACGCCGCAGCCCAAAAGCTAAAACGTGAAATAGTTCAAGTTTAACTTTGAATAATCCAACATCAAAATTATTTGAAAGTACCCAACGGTAGGAAAGAAATTAAAAATAAGAAAAAGAGTTTTTGGTGTTTTTACCAGTATTTACCGTTGTCTGGTATCAGACCAATGCCTTCTCTTTCAAAGTGCTTGTTGAGTTCTGCAACCCATCTTTCTCTGGTGTCGCCACCGAGACCGTGCACTCTGAGCCAGAATGCAATTACTCCGAGAAGGAATACTGTGAACATGATGGTTGCGAATATGTAGACCATCACATCATAGAATAGCGGGTCATAGTTTGGACCTATTTGACCTGCAAAGTTTGACAGCATACCTACGAGCATAGTGAATATCGTGCTCATCATGATTCCAAACAATTTAGGTGCGATATATACATTTCTGTAGAAGATGAAAAATAGAGATCTAATACGAGATTAATAAAATAAGAAAAAAGAGAAGAACTATGCTCTCTTTGCTTTTTCCGCTTGCTTTGCTCTTACGACAAAAGCAATGAAGATTCCACCGAATATTCCACCTGATATGATTGATGCACCTACTACACCGTTTGCATCAAGATATGGAGTACCTGAACCTGCGTGCGGATTATTTTGTACTGCCTGTACCTTAGCTCTTGCTAGTGCCAACTCCTGTTCGAGCCCAAGACCACCACCTGGTGTGTATTGAGCTGCGGCAAATGGAGCAAATGTAGAGGCTGCAAACAGAGCCAACAGTACAGTTCCAACAATTATTGGTGTTTTCATATGAATACCTAATTGAGATTCGATTTCGTAGATATTTAACTTTTATGTAATTAATACCTGAAAGGAGTCAAGTAACATTTATGTTTCCTTAAAAAACAAGCGGTTCGTGGGTCGACTTCATTCACACCGACACGGCAAGTCACATTCGACAAGACCAATCACTCCTAGTGCACCTACATGGGTAAAACAGAGTCCAGCCGAGATTGAAGAATTGATTGTCAAGTATGCAAAAGAAGGTCTTCCTCCAAGCAAGATTGGAATAAAATTACGTGATCAGTATGCAATACCAATTACAAGACAAATCGTCAAAAAATCAATTACAGAGATCCTTGAACAAAAGGGAATAAAAACAGAAATGCCTGAAGACTTGAATAACTTGGTAACCAAGGCACTTGGTTTACAGAAACATTTGAAGGATCATAAATCTGATAAAAGAAATGTCAGATCGCTTGAACTCCTAGAGGCAAAGGTTCACAGGTTATCTTCTTACTACAAGAAGATCGGTACAATACCCAAAACCTGGAAATATAAGGCAGTCATTGCTCAACTCGAGTAATGGCAAAGTTAGATCAAGCATTATCTTATTTTCATGACAAAGTTTCTGATTGCATCAAAACAGGTAAGAATATTTCAGTAATCACCCATCTTGACTGCGATGGAATAACTTCTGGTAGCATTGTTACAAAATCTTTGATCAGGTCAGGTGCAAAATGTACCGTACGTACTGTCAATGAATTCAGTAAGAATATTATTGAAAAAATGAAAAGCGATTCAAGACAATTTCACATAATCACAGATCTTGGCGGAGGATTTGCAAAGGATATTGATGAGGCATTAGGCGAAGATTGGATAGTAGTTGATCATCATCAGATACCACAGGAAGAATTTGACAATCAAAAAGTTATCAATTCCTGGAAATATGATGTTGATGGAGGAAAAGATGTTTCTGCAGGAGGTATGGCATATCTTGTTTCAAAAGCGCTCCACAAAGAAAACACAGATTTAGCATGGATTGCAGTGGTTGCAGCATTAGGAGATCGTCAGGATCAGGGTGAAAAGAAATCATTTACAGGAATAAATTTGGAAATTGCAGCTGCCGCAAAAAAGAATAATCAGGTGGAGATTGATTTAGATATTTTGCTGGTTGGGAGAGAGACAAGACCATTACCGGATGCACTTGCATTTACCTCACAGCCTTTCATAGAGGGTCTGACATGGAATCGTGATGCATGTCTTTCACTTTTAAATTCCTCTGGAATAAAATTAAAGGATGGTAGTAGATGGCGGGTTCCTGCAGAATTAACAGAAGATGAAAAACGAACACTCCTTCAAACAATATCAAAGTACATTTCGACTAAAAATGCAAGCGACATACTAGATGAGCTTGTAGGATACACGTACACATTATCTGGTGAAGATAAGAGAAGTTTCCTTCGTGATGCAAGAGAGTTTTCAACGATGTTAAACTCTTGTGGTAGAATTCGCAAGGCAGGGGTCGGAATAGCAATTTGCATGGGAGATAGAACCAAGATGCTGCAAGAGGGCGAAAATATCCTAGTAGAATATAGGACGTTCTTGAGAACCTATATGAATACACTTTCTAGTGAAAGATGGAGAATAACCGATAATGGTCATTACTTGATGGTAAACGGAGAAGGTCTAGTACCTGAAAATATGACAGGTGCTGTATCATCACTTCTTGGAGGATCACAGAAAAACACTGGAAAGATAATCATACTTAGAACAAACGGTGAAGAGGGAACAATAAAGTTCTCTTCACGTAAATCCACAGGCTGTAAATCTGAAGTAAATTTGGGATTATTAATGCGAGAATGTGCTGCAAAAGTGTCAGGCGTGGGAGGAGGTCATGCTGCAGCTGCAGGAGCAAGAATTACAAAAGACAAATTGGATGAATTCCTAGATTACTTGGAAAAAAATGTCTCTAGAATGTAAAGTTCAAGTGTTTCTGAATAATCTTTCAGATAAAAAGGCAGAATCCATAAGAAAATCTTTGGAGCCAGATAATGTAGATTTTCCAGAAAATCTTTCTTTTAAAATTGAAAAAGACAAGTCATCTCTGATTTTCACATTTAAGGGTAAAGGAAATATACGAACATTGATTTCTACTATTGATGAAGTTCTTGAACAAACTCAAGTTATACTCAAAGTGACTAGCTAATGCTTGACCCAAAACTTCTTCGAGACAATCCAGACAAGATCAGGAATATGTTGGAAGCAAGAGCTGTCAAATTTCCTCTTGACGATCTAATTTCATTAGATAAGGACAGAAGAGAATTAATTATAAAAACTGATGAGTTTCGAAAAAAAAGAAACGAAGTATCATTAGAAATTGCAAGAAAAAAGAAGGCACGGGAAGATGCATCTAGTCTCATAGACCAGATGCAGACAGTTTCAGACAATCTTAAAAAATTAGAAGAAGACCAGATAAAGATAGAAGAAAAATTCACAAAACTGTCCCTAACATTACCCAACATGATGCATGAGTCAGTCCCTATCGGAAAAGATGAGGCAGCAAATAAGGAAATAAAAAAATGGGGTAGCATACCTGTTTTTGATTTCGAGGTAAAGGATCACATAGATTTGACACAGAGTCTAGATCTTGTGGATTTAGAGAGAGCTGCTAAGGTGTCAGGAGCAAGATTTTACTATCTCAAAAATAAACTGGTTAGACTAAACCAAGCATTATTACAATTTGCACTTGACTTTTTGTCTGAGAAAAACTACATACCTATACAAACACCATTTTTGATAAACAGAGGCGCTATGGAAGGTGCCATAATTGCCGAGGATTTTGAGGATGTAATTTACAAGATTGAGGGCGAAGATCTTTACCTCATAGGAACAAGTGAACACGCAGTAGCATCAATGCATTCTGATGAGATAATCGATGGTAAAAAATTGCCCCTACGATACGCAGGAGTTAGTACGTGTTTTAGGAAAGAAGCAGGAGCCCACGGTAGAGACCAAAAGGGAATATTTCGAGTACATCAATTTGAAAAAGTAGAACAGTTCGCATTTACAAGACCTGAAGATTCATGGCGCGAGCATGAGAGAATGCTTGCAATTGCAGAAGAATTTTATCAAAAAATAGAGATACCATATAGAATAATGCTACTATCAAGTGGAGATTTGGGTAAGGTTTCTGCCAAGACCTATGATTTAGAAGCATGGATGACAGGACAGAAAAACTACAGAGAGATAGTATCCTGTTCTAATTGTCTTGATTTTCAAGCAAGAAGGTTAAAGATAAGATTTAGAGACAGAACGGATGAACAACCACAATATCTACATTCTTTGAACAGTACTCTAGTAGCAACAACAAGAACAATGGTTGCAATAATAGAAAATTTCCAGACCAAAGATGGACATATTACAGTTCCAAGGGTATTGCAAAAATATGTAGGCTCTGATCTCATCTAAAATGTCGTACAACTTATATTTTGGCCTCAGAAGTTCATCATAGTTGGCACGTCAAAAGTCTGCAAGAGTAAAAGACAAGTGGAGAGAAAAAAAGTGGGTTACAGTACTGCTTCCTGCTTCATTTGATAAAAAACCAATTGCCTACATTCCAGTCACTGATGACGATAGTGCCATAGGCAGAGTAATAGAGGTCACATTACACGACATACTAAAAGGAGATCCGTCCCAACACCAATTCAAATTGTATTTCCAGGTTCACAAGATAGATGGAGAAACTGCAACTACAATTTTTAAGAGATTTGAGTATGCAAAGGAATTCCTAAGAAGTCTTGTAAGAAGAGGTTCATCATTGATTAGTTTTATTGCAGATGTCAAGACCAAAGATGGATACATTTTTAGAATAAAAATAGTTGCACTGACACAGAAAAAATTGAATACTTCAAGAAAACATGCAATCAGATTAGTTGCTCAAGATATAATGTCAAAAACCATCCCAGAAATGACAATAGATCAATTCATTCAGGCTACAGTATTTGGAAAAATAAATTCTGACATCATGGCAGCTGTCAAGAAAATAGTTCATGTCAGACACGTTGGAATTGAAAAGGCAAAGCTCATTAGAACTGCAGAGGGCGAAATTGCTCTGTTACAAGCCTAATAGATATAATCCATCTCATACATATCATACAACATGGCACACCAGTTCGAAGTGACTACTGAGTTAATTTTACATGCCACAGAGGATAGTAAGAAAATCTTTGATCCGATCTTTGAGTTATTTCAGATAAACGCGGATGAGTTTACTATGGAAAGAACTCTTGGTCACTATGGTAATACAATATTGCTTGCCAAGATAACGCTTACAAAAAAACGTGCAGAGGAATTTATCAAAAAACTAGCATCCAAGATCTCAAAGACGCAGATGGACGAATTGATAGAAAATATTGAGATGTATTTTGAGGACACTTCACTTTTTTTACGAATAGGCAAAAACGAGATTGTACGAAAAGAAATCAGCCTACAACAAAATAATGCAATAAAGATCAAGATAAAAATGCCAGTCTACAAAAAAGACCAAATTTCAAAAAAATACATAGAACTACTTACAGTTTGAATAAAATTTGCAAGCCAGAAGCATGATTTAATAATATTTAGCAACCAAATAGAAAAGGGAATGAGGTAATATTTTTGCCGCTCCAGTCTGAGCATCTGCTGTGAGGAAGCCGCGACGAACCGACCCAAAATACCTTTTGATCTATTTGCATACGGTTCTTTTAAATAGAGTGGATCCTGTTTTTTCGCTGTGAAAACAGATTACGATATCATAGTAGCTGGAGGAGGACTTGCAGGAATGATTGCTGCCCAGTCAGCCTCATATTACTCTAAACAAAGATTATCAATTCTAGTAATAGATAGAAACCCAGAACTTACCATAGGTAAGAAAACAATCAACGGTTGGGTTTGTGGAGATGCAGTTGGAAAGAATACTGTAGACTACATGACTGAGAGAATCAAAATTGCATGGGGTAACCCTGAGATTGAACATCCAGTAAAAGGAGTAATGGCATTTTCCCCGGACAGAGAAACATCAATTCCTTTTGACGGTGATGGATACATGCTCAACAGGCAACAGCTTCCCCAACGTCAGCTTCGTGATGCAAAAAAGGCAGGAATAAACATCCAATATTCTGTAGCACTCAGGGGCTTGCTATATGACAATGGAACTGTCATAGGAATTGAAGGAACAAATCTAATTACAAATGAACCATTCAAAAAAACTGCAAAGGTAGTGGTTGATGCTACAGGTGTTACCTCCATGTTAAGAAATGGTTTGTCTATAAGTTCAAAGATTGAACGAAAGATAGACCGTGATGATTTAGAATCCACTGGAAGACACATCATGAATTTTGAACAAGGTGTAGATGACAAGAAAGATTTTGATCCAGACTATTGCATCATCCATCTTGATCAAGATATAGCTCCTGGAGGATACGGATGGGTGTTTCCAAAAGGAAAAAACAAGGTCAACATAGGATTAGGAGTTCAACAAAAAGAACTGATAAAAAGAAATCAACGATTGGGTACACATGACGATGTTACAAAACTGATCAATGATTATGTAAAAATAAACAAAGCAATCAAGAATCCAAAATTATCAGATGATGCAATGGATTCCAACAATGTAACAGGTAACTGGCAAGTTTCTGTTAGAAGACAAAATGATTGTTTAGTTGCAAATGGATACATGCTTGTCGGAGATTCCGCATGGATGCCAAAACCACTTGATGCTGGAGGAATTGGTCCAGCAATAGTTGCAGCAACTATACTAGGTAAAAATGCAGTAAATGCAATTGAGGCCAATGATGTTAGTGAAGCAGGTCTTTGGCAATACAATATTGATTTCATAAATGATTATGGATACAAAACAGCAGGTCTTGAGGTTTTCAGACGTCTACTTCAGACACTTACAAATGACCAGATAAACTATGGAATGAAACACTTTTTGTCAAAGCTAGATGTAGAGGCAATTAGCAAGGGTGAACACCCAGACTTTGGAACAGTTGGAAAACTAGGCATGATGATAAGAGGAGCACTGAACAAAAAGTTGGCAGACTCACTAAGATTCACTGCACAGCAGAACAAGACATTGACAGAGCATTATTACAACTTCCCCAAAAAGCCAGACGGTTTTGATGCTTGGCAGAAAACTTTGCATCACATACTAGATGAATCATTTGCAAAGATTGAAGTCTAAATACCAAAACAGAAGACATTTTTAAATTAAGGATGAGATTTTGTTCAAATGTGCTTGCAGAGTCATCATTATACATAGACTGGAATAATTCCTTTGAAGTTTTAGACAAGGCTCATGCAGCTAACTTGTTTGTACTCATAATAGGACCAAAGGGAACTGGTAAAACAACGCTAGTTAGAGAATTTGCAACAAAACGAGGAATTAAGCTTGAATCAATTAATTTTAGTTTACGAACCCGTGAAAGTCACTTGGTAGGCGCAAAGACATTAGAGAATGGTGCAATTGGATTTGAACAAGGAATTTTAGTCAAATCCATGAAAGAGGGAAATATGTTATATCTTGATGAGATAAACTCTGCAGAAGCAGATGTGCTTCTTCGTCTTGATGAAGCATTAGACGATAGAAGACAAATAGTTCTAAAAGAATCAAGTGGAGAACTAGTCAATGCCGCAAAAGGATGGTTTGTAGTTGCTACAATCAATCCATTATCGCATGTAGGTACAAAAGAGCTTCCACCTCAATTGCTAAGTAGATTTCCAATAAGACTCAGACTAGATTACCCGCCAGAGGAGATTGAATTTCAAATAGTCAAGCAGCATTCTTCAGGGTCTCATGATAAAGAAATTATGCAAGGAATAAAGTTGGCAAATATTTTGCGGCAGGCAGCTGCAGTTGAAGAGTTATACTATTCCCCAAGTTTGCGTGAAACAATAGCATTTACAAAGATACTTGATTCCGGTATGAAAACAAGACAGGCAGCAGAAATAGTGTTTGCTAATGTATATCTACAATGGGGCAACGTAGAATTTCAAAAAGTAAATGACATCATAACATCAATGTTTGGTAATTAATGCAATCATTACATCTTCGAAGTGATACATTACTTGAGATAGCTACATTTCTTGTAAGAAGATGGTCTGAAAAAGAATCCATCACGGTTAGCATATCGGATCAAAAAGAAGTACAGACTAAGCTACGAGAAAACAAAGTAATGATGTTTCCATTAGAGAGATATCAAGGGACAGATTTTCAAAAGTACAGACAGTTCAGAACAGCATTATGGTATGAAGCCATGCGAATTAGATACTCAAATAAAATTCTCAGTAATGACCATGCATTTGGTTTTATTCTCAACACCCTTGAAACAAGAAGAATTGAGACAATAGCAAGAACGGTTTGGCAGGGGATGGATAGTGAAATTATCTTCAGATATGGCGTTTCATGGCTTTACAGACCATTATTGAACACACTATATGGAAACACTAGGATTGTAGAAGGTTTTTCACAGTATTTTTTGCTAGGAGATATCAAAGGAGAACTTTCACCGAGCGCATTTGAGAAAGTCCAGAAGGCAAGCAAATTAGCCATTGAAATAGTCGAGGAAGCCATTGAAAAAAAATATGAAACAGATTGGCTTGAAAAAAAGATACCAGAAATAATCAAGATTCTAGAAATTGATCCACTTCTAACTATTCCAATATCAATACCCAAAATTAGTTCTGGAATGGCGCTTTCAGATCAGGAATTTGTAAAGACTTTGAACAAGATTGCAAAATATCGTGAAAATGACTTTGGTGAATTAGATCCAAATAAAATCTCAGAAGGAAGTGAGATCTTTGAAGAATTCAAAGTTTTATTAGAAGAATCAAAGAGAACTGAAAATAAAGGACTAAACAGTGAAGTGGTAGGAATAAACATTCCAACTGCAACAAATGTGGACGAGACAAAGATTGTTGATACAGATCTAATAAATCACCTAAAAGCAAAATTCAAAGAATGGAAATCAGGATGGAAAGAGGAACACGTTTTTGCTGGAGACGAATTTGAGGAAGAAGCATACATGGAAGGTCACAAGCCTTTCCTGTCAGATAGAAAAATTGCAATCAAGACCAAGATTGTGATACTTCTTGATCATTCATCCAGCATAGCAAGTCAAGAGATACAATACAAAAAGGCAACACTTGCCTTATGCGAAGTTTTGGAATATTTGAAAGTAAAATTTTCTGTATATGCATTTAACACAGAACAAAAACATGTCATTTGCTGGTTGGTAAAGCCAGAAAATTTAAAATGGAATAATATTTCTGCCAAGAGACTTGTGCAGATAAAAGCAAATGGTAGTACCCCATTAGCCGAAGTGTACAACATGTTACTACCATCTCTTCGGTCAAAAAAACCAGATATATTTTTGACACTGACAGATGGTGAGCCATCTGATCCTGATGCAGTTCGATCCATAATGAGGGATTTCAAGTCAATTGGAATAAAGATGGTAGCAATAGGATGTGGACCTGACACAGGAGACGCGATAATGATTGCAAATAATCTCAGAAGACTAGGTTACGAACGTACTCTTGCAGTGAGCAGACTAAGCGATATTCCAAAAAGAGTGTTAAATGTACTAGGAACTAGTTGAGATGAAATGCCTATCAGTATCACAACCATATGCTGATTTGATAATTAATGGTAAAAAAACAATAGAGTTGAGAACATGGAATACAAAGTTTAGAGGCGAATTTCTTATTCATGCACCAATCAAAGTCAAAGACAGTGCATGCGAGAAATTAGGCATTAGCAAGTCTAATCTTAGAACGGGAGTGATAATAGGAAAGGCTGAAATTTATGATGTAAAATCATACGAATCGATAAAGGCACTCAATAAGGATTATAACAAACATTTTGCAACCGAGGAGTTTTTACGTCACAAATATGGATTTCTTCTTAGAAAACCACAGCCTCTAAGAGTTCCAATCCCATACAAGGGTAGCCTAGGATTTTTTGAAGTCAAAATGCGTGTAGAACCATCTAACAATGACATCAAATCAGAATTATTTGATGAAGAATACAGATATCAATGGATAGGAAAACACTAGTAAAAAATAAAGAAATCAGATCTTGATATTTGGATTTTCTTTTTTGAGTTTTTCCCAGTCTGCAAGAAAGTTTTTCAATCCAATATCTGTTAAAGGATGTTTTAACATTTTTCCCAGTATATCCGGTGGTAATGTTACAACATCAGCTCCAATTTTTGCAGCTTCTACCACATGCATCGGATGTCTTACACTTGCAACAAGAATTTGTGTATTAAAATTATAATTGTCAAAGACTTGGCGTATCTCTTTGATAAGGTTCATTCCATCTTGTCCGTTGTCATCAAGTCTTCCAATAAATGGACTCACATATTTCGCACCAGCTTTTGCTGCCAGTATTGCCTGGTTTACAGAGAAACAAAGTGTAACATTCACTGGAATATTCTCAGATGTCAATATCTTACAAGCTTTGAGACCATCAGGGGTTAGAGGGCATTTTACTATCACATTATTACCATATTTTCGAAGTCGCCTACCTTCTTCTAACATGCCATTGGTTTCCATGCTCAATACTTCCAGGCTAACATCACCTTTGATAATTTGAACAATTTCCGTCATAACTTTTTGAGGATCTCCTCCTTCCTTTGCCATCAGAGATGGATTTGTAGTGATTCCATCTACAAGACCCATATCGTTGTACATCTTTATTGCTGAAATATTAGCGGTATCCAGAAATATCTTCATCTGGTTTGACTCCGAATAGACTTAACGGTATTAGATATATGAATTGATGTAATACCATGTTTTTCAAGTAAGAGTGGAATTTCATTGTCTCTCGCAGATTCGCCAAATTGATCCTTTACCCCTACACGTTTTACAAGAACCGGATATGTTTCAGAGACTGTCTCTGCAACCGCAGAACCAAATCCTGCCATCACATTATGTTCTTCACATGTGACTATTCCTCCTGTTTCACGGGCTGCCTTTTCTAGAATTTCAGAGTCTATGGGTTTGATTGAAAACATGTCAATGACTCTACATGAAATTCCCTCTTGTTTCAAAGAGTCCGCAGCTTCAAGAGCAATACTAACAGTTATTCCGCATGCAACAATTGTACAGTCAGATCCATCTCGTAGAACAATTCCCTTACCTATCTGAAAGTCTTGTTCTTTTGAATGAATTACAGGTGTCTTTGATCTTGCCAGTCTCATGTAGCATGGACCATACACTTGTGCAAAAAGTCGAGTTAGTTTTTCTACAGATACAGTATCAGATGGAACAAAGACCTTAAGATTTGGAATGACTCGCATTATTGCAATGTCTTCAATTTGTTGATGAGATCCACCATCAGGACCCACACTAAGGCCTCCATGAGATACAACCATTTTCACATTTAATCCATTTTTGCCGTTTCTTGAGGGATATGCTATTGCATTACGTATCTGGTCAACACATCTACCAGGAAGAAATGCAGCATAAGTACTTGCAAACGGAATCTTGCCTTCATTTGCAAGACCTGCAGCCATAGTAACCAAGTTAGCTTCAGCAATACCAACATTGAAAAACCTATTTGGAAATTTTTTCCCAAATGGTCTTGTCTTTAGTGAGTCTGTGGTGTCTGCACCAACTACTACAATGTTAGGATTTTCTTCTCCTAACTTGATGAGTGTTTCACCATAAACAGTTCTCATATCAGCAAATTCTGTCATACAAAACCTGCCTCCTGAGCTATCTGTAAAAGTTCAGTCTTCTTTTTACCTACCTCGTGTAAATCTATCCACTTTTTTACAAGATCAATGCCTCCAAGACTGTGAGCTTTGCTAATCAAGAGTTTTCTTCTTGCGTGCATTAGCTTCTTTCTAAATTCAACAATTGTAGCCCTAACATCTTTTTGTCCTATTATTGCACTTCCACCTACGAATACTCTTGCACCATCCAAGAAACATGATTCTATATTTGTCAAGTCCACTCCTCCGTCTGCTTCAATCAGACCCTCAAATTTTCGTTCAGACAGGAATTTGACTATTCGTTGTGTTTTTTCATGTGTAGATTCAATATATTTTTGACCAGATTTGCCTGGGATCACTGACATTATTATTAACTGATCCAAATCTGGAATAAATTTCTCAGACCACTGAGGTAATTCAGTATCAGGATTAATTGCAAGTCCAACACTTACAGAATTTGAGCGTAGAATGTCATGAATTTCCCCAAAACTTGATTCGTCACAGACTTCAGCATGTACTGTAATTATGTCAGATCCTGCATCGACATAGTTCTTCACATGTTTTATTGGTTCTGTAATCATGAGATGAGTATCAAAAGGAATTGTGGTGATTGGTCGTAGTTGTTTTATTTTTTCATGATCAAATGTCTTGTTGGGTACAAATACACCATCCATTACATCAAGATGAACAAAGTCCGATCTTGCAAGAGATGCTCTCTTGACTTCGTTTTCCAAATTCGTCATGTCACCTGCAATTATAGATGGGGATATCAAAAATTGGCAATCTAATTCCAGATCAATTATTGGAGACATCTGTGGATTCGGTGCAACACCATGCCATTTTGGATTATCTTCCATGTGTTCTACGGATTTACCTTTGATAGTACGAGATATGATAATTGATGGAGTTCCTTTTGTTTGTAATGCAGAATTTACTGCTTTAGAGATTTGTTCTATACGATGACCATCTATTTCCAAAACATTCCATCCAAAAGATCTCCATTTGTCTCCCACTTTCCATCTTGCAGCATTTTTCCACATCTCAGAAATATCATCACCGACAAGCTCTTCATCCAGAGGCATTATTCTTTCCGTATAGTCATCTTGTTGAATGAAGTTTCTATCCAAGAAAACTGTTAGATTATCCACTTTGTATTTCGGTGCAGTCATAGCAGCTTCCCAAACTTGTCCTTCATCAGATTCACCATCACCAATTACTGTGTAGATGTGATGGTTTTTTCCATCAATTCTTGCGGCAAGAGCCAGTCCAATAGAAAATGATAATCCTAATCCAAGCGATCCGCCACAAAACTCAACTCCCGGACATTTAAAATCAGGGTGACCTTGCAATTTGCTTCCAAATTTTCGTAAAGTCTCCATTTCAGATTTATCAAAAAATCCAGCCACTGCAAGATTAGAAAACAAGCCAGGTGAGGCATGACCTTTGGATAACACGAGCCTATCCCTGTCTTCCCAAAGAGGATTTTTTGGATCATAATTTAGGAATTTGAAATACATGCAACCCAGAATTTCTGCCATTGAGAATGAACCTCCAGGATGACCAGAACCAGCAATTATAATTCCTTTAATTACGAGTTTCCGTGCTTCCTTTACTTTTTTGAAAATATGATAATAATTTAGGACCATGTCCATTCCAAAATTTGAATCGTAAAATTCCTATTAGAATTCAATTTCATGTTTTTATCGTATTCGGAGTAAATAAAAAGTTATTTCACAAAATATTAATCCAAAGTCAACGTAGAAAAAATATGGATATAAGAGATCTCGTTCCTCTTGTTATTTATGACGACAGATGCTACCTTTGTTCCAAATTTGCAAATGTTGTACATATCGTTGCTAAAGACAAGATCTTGATCGTTGGACATTATTCGGATATTGGAATAAAAATAAAATCAGAGATTTTTGATCATAATTATGATTCTACCAAAATGTTTTGGTTCATGACAAATAAAACAGCATATGGTGGAAGAGCAGCGATCTTACCCCTCTTTTTCAATATTTTGACTGGCAAATCAAGAGAGCATCTAAACTATGATTCATCTACTAGTTGCAATCAAGATTGTAAAACCCCAAAGGCATTTTTCACAAGAACAAAGAGCCTATTTTCTAACAGCAAAAAAATAACCCTAAAGTTCTAAAAACTAGTATCCACGACTATTCCTATCAGGCGTTCCAACATTTGGATTTCGAAATCCATGTTTTTCCATCATATGGTTTAGGAATCTAATGTCGTCAGAGAATTTTTCTCCACATACACTGCAGTTACTCATAGTATCAGTGATTGATCGTGATCTTTTTTAGGTTTTGTAAATATATACAACATATGGTAGATAATCAAAAACTACACAAAATCACCTTTACCATAACACCTAACGCAAATGGCTATGTGGTAGGATGCAATGAGATACAATCATTATTTACAGATGTGTCTTCAGTTACCGAGATAGATAGAATTGTGAGAGATCTGGTGTCAGAATACATCGATAACTTTCCAGATGATGTACAAAAGCGGGGTTTTGACAAAGATACACCCATAGAAATTACATGGTATGCATCTCCCAATTCTGTGGCTTTAGACTAGTAAAAAGGCGCCAGCACTACTGCTTCCCAAGGGCTCTCGCACCTTAGTAACACAGTAGCGACATTGGGTTTGACTTCCGGGTTCGGTATGGGACCGGGTCGGACCCCAACGCTGTGGCCGGCTTAGTTTCTTTGGCTTCTAATGTTATGTATTAATCTTGCTTGATAGAGATATAAATTAACAAATAAGAAAGCACGTATGACTCATCGAGTTGCAGTATTGGATAAAGAAAATTGTCAGACCAAGAAATGTGGTTTAGAATGTATCAAATATTGTCCAGTAAACAAAATGGGTTCAGATTGCATAGTACTAAACGAAGAAACTGCCAAGGCTCAGATCGATGAAGATATTTGTAATGGATGTGGAATTTGTGTCAAGGTTTGTCCGTTTGATGCAATAACAATTGTCAATCTAGCAGAAGAACTAAAAACAGACAAGATTCACCAGTATGGTCAAAATGCATTCAGACTTTACAGAATCCCAAGTTTAAAGAAAGGTCAAGTAATGGGCCTTCTGGGAAGAAACGGCATAGGAAAGAGTACTGTAGTTGGCATATTATCTGGAAACCTAAGACCAAATTTGGGAAATTATGCTACACCTCCAGAATGGAGTCAAATTTTAAAATACTTTCAAGGCACTGAACTTAAACCGCATTTTGAAAAAATAGCAAATAATGAATTAAAGGCATCCATAAAGCCTCAGCAAGTATACAACCTAGCAAAGGTATTTGATGGAAATGCAAAAGAGCTTTTAGAAAAGTATGATGAACGTGGAATGGCACGAGAATTAATACAAAAACTTGGCTTGCAAAATGCTTTGGAAAATAAGATTACAGACTTGAGTGGAGGAGAATTACAAAGAATTGCAGTTGCAGTGGCAGCATCAAGAGAATCAGATTTCTATTTCTTTGACGAACCATCTTCATATAACGATGTATTTCAGAGGATTGGAGTTGCTAGAGTAATTCAAGATCTTGCCAAGGCAGGAAAAAGTGTGATGGTAGTAGAACACGACCTAACATTGTTAGATTATCTAAGTGATTTTATCGAGATTCTGTATGGTGAGCCTGCAGCATACGGCATAGTTGCGAACATGCTTTCTACCAAAGTAGGGATCAATGTATTCCTTGATGGGTATCTTCCAAACGAGAATGTCAGGTTCAGAGATGCAGCATTCAAGTTTGATGCATCCACATCAACAGATGAATTTGTTACAATTGAAAATATCATAAATTATCCAAATCTAGAGAAAAAATTTGCAAACTTTTCTTTATCAATTGAGGCAGGCAGGGTTAGGAAAAGTGAAGTTTTGGGCATTGTGGGTGCAAATGCATTAGGAAAAACAACTATGATGAAGATGATAGCAGGAGTTGAAAAGCCAGATGTTGGAAGCATAGAAAACAAGGTAAAAATTGCATACAAGCCACAATATTTGACAAATGACTTTGACATTGAAGTAATTTCTCTCCTTGAGAAAGCATATGGTGGATCAATACAAGAAACCCCAGAAGAGGAAATCATAGTAAACCCGATGAAGATAAAAAAACTATACAACAAGTCTGTCAAAAACTTGTCTGGTGGAGAACTTCAAAAAGTGGCAATTGGTGCATGCCTTTTGCAGAAAGTTGATGTTTATGCACTTGATGAACCATCTGCATTTCTAGATGTAGAGGACAGGATAGCAGTGGCAAAACTTATTCAAAGATTTGTGAGATCTTATGGAAAATCTGCAATCATAGTTGATCACGATATTCAGCTTATGGATTTGATCTCTGATTCAATTGTCATATTCCATGGAACTCCGGGTAGAGAAGGTCATGCAACGACACCAAAACCAAAGGTGAATGGAATGAATGAATTCTTGAGATCGCTTGACATGACATATAGAAGAGATGAGACAAGTATGAGACCCAGAGTAAATAAATTAGAAAGCAGACTAGACAGAGAACAAAAACAATCCGGAAAGTTCTACTATAGAAATTGACAAAGATGTTAAAACAAGCAGTAGCTGGAATCCTCTCAGAAGCGGAAGCGGAAGAGCTTTATGGTGCATTTGATCAGATAGGAAATATCATCATACTAAGGGTTCCAGATTCACTTTTACCCAAGAGAAAAATAATTGGTGAAATTCTTTTAGACAAGGTAAAGACAGCAAAATCAGTCTATTGTCAATCATCTCCAGTTGAAGGAGACTATAGAATAAGAAAATTGGAACTTCTTGCAGGAGATGACAAGACAGAAACAGAATACAAGGAACACGGTTGCAGATTCAAAATCGATGTGGAAAAGGCCTTTTTTTCACCAAGACTTTCAACAGAACGAGAAAGAATTGCAGAGATAATCAAAGATGGAGAAACCATAATCAACATGTTTGGAGGAGTAGGAATGTTTTCCATCGTAGCTGCAAAGAAGAAAAAATGTCATGTATACAATATAGACATCAATCCTGATGCAGCAAGATTATGTTCTGAGAACATATTATTGAATAAATTAAAAGGAACTGTAGAGTCAATAGAAGGAAATGCAGCAAGTGTGATAGAAGAAAAATTACACGATGTTGGAGATAGAATCTTAATGTTACTACCAGAAAGATCAGATGAGTTTCTCGAGTCTGCCATCAAGGCTGCAAAGAAAAAGGCTGTGATACATTACTATTGTCACATACGTGCAGAAAAAAAAGACTTGGTTTCATCGTTAGCGCCACAACATTTTCTAAGCGTTGTAAATGTAAAATCCGAAATATTGGGTGCAAAAATTGTACGGCCAGTAGGTCCAAGATTTTATCAAGCAGTAGTAGATGCAACCATATCCAAGTGATTACTTGTCATCAGTTACAAGAGATGAAGGAGATGGTCTAGAGGTTGCCATATTATACCCAATCCAAGAAATTACTCCAAGAATTCCCCCCACTGCCATTAGTACTGAGAGTCTGTAACACTATAGGACTCCATTCAGAAAGCATCAACAGATACGCATAGAGAAAAAAGCCTACAATTGCCAAAAAAAATATCATCATTCCAATGGTTCGCTGCTTTGTCATACGGCTAGAGTCTTTTTGTGACTTATTTATTTTAATCTAGTAAGCAAACTCAATTGCCATGAGATATGCATCCTCGCCGTCACGATAATATGCTTTTAGTCGTTGTTTTATGATAAATCCAAGTTTTTCATACAACCTTACTGCATCACTATTACTACACCTAACTTCAAGATACAGTTCATCTGATTTTTTCAATTTTACTCCGGCAATTGCTTCCTGAACTAGACCTTCTCCAATGCCTTTTCTTCTATTCTCAGTCAATACTGCAATTGATACAACATGACCTTTTTTTACAAAGCCAAGTTTTTTGAAATTTGAAAAACCAAATTCAATTTTACACATTATGTATCCCACAAGTTTCTTTTCCACTTCAGCCACTAGAAATGCTTCAGGCAGCTCAGCAAGTAGACTCTCATAGAAATAGTCAGAATAGTGCTCAGGTAGTGTTTTTAGATTTATCTCCATAGTTGGAATCAAGTCAGATAGATCACATCTACGAATAACACAATTTCCAATCTCTCGTAATGCTACCTGCATTATTATGATCTGGAATTATTAATTATTTAACTTTAAGCAAAAATAAAAGAAATAATTACAGTAAAAGACACATAGTCAAGCATATCAACTCTTGATGAAGTTTTATCAGCGGTTTCTTCATATTTTACCATAATAGGATTTAATCAAAGTCCAACCATATTACAAATTGAAATTTCTGGAAGTGATGTAACTGAGAAATTCTGTCAACTAGTTCAGCACATGGAATCAAAAAATATGATAGCTAGATTAGAATCAAATTCTGGAAGAATGTTCTTATTAATTTCAAGATTTGAACCTCCAAAGTCACGCCGATCATGGATTCCCAGAGTATTATTTATTGCCACAATAGTTACAGTATTGATTGATGGTTACTATCGAGCCATCAGTATGAACTCTATTGTGAAAGGAGATAATCCGTTTTACATATCAATTCTCTACACTGCTTCATTGATTGGAATACTTGGCATACATGAACTTGGTCACATGATTGCATTGAAGAGACACAAACTTAAGATTAGTTGGCCATATTTTATTCCCGGAATTCCCGTACTAGGTTTTGTACCAACTTTTGGAGCACTCATAATGTCTCGTGGCTTGATTGTAAACAGAAACATACTGTTTGATGTTGGAATTTCTGGTCCCATTGCAGGCTTTGTTGTAGCAATAATTGTTTCCACATATGGTGCATATCTTTCCCCCGTCATACCAAGTACACAGGCTCATGAACTCTTGGAAAACTCTGGTCTTGTAGATCTGCATTCTAGTATAGTAATGGATGCTACAATATTCCTTGTTGGCAAACATGTACCAAATCAAGAACTTGTGATGTCACCAGTATTGTTGGCGGCTTGGTTTGGATTCCTCATAACATTTCTCAATTTACTTCCAGCATGGCAACTTGATGGTGGTCACATTGCAAGAGCTACATTTGGTGTCAAGTGGCATAAAATTTTGACGTATGCAAGCATAGGAATTCTTGCATCAACAGGTTACTACATCATGGCATTGTTTGTGTTAATGTTTAGTATGAGAAGCCAAGATGTAAAACCACTAGATGACATATCACCATTATCACAAAAAAGAAAAAGAATGTTTGGACTTGTTATCGCACTTGCATTTCTTTGTGCGCCTCTACCATTCTCTATTTTACCTCAGTAAGATATGTGAGCCATCAGGAATAATTGTAATCTTTTGTCTGTCACCGTACGTTTTAAGAACATAATCTATTGTTTCTTTTGCGCCACTAAATGGAATCATTTCAAGTTTATCTCTAGTATAAAGATACGGTAAAATTGATACAATGCCTATTCCAAATTTCTTGCGCATTTCTGTTAGAAATAACAAATCTTCCATTCCATCTACATATCTTGAAGGATTTTTTAGTTTGTCCAAATTCATTCGTCCTTCAATATATTGTTGAATTGCTTCAGAACCTAATCCAGTTTTACATTCTGCAAGAAGTATTACCAGTCCGTCCTCTTTTATTGCACCTGAACAATTCCAAATGGAAACAAGTGATCTACTCAATGTTTCATTACCGGTCTCTTTTCCAGTGCTAACAATTGCCACCCTATGTTTTTCTGTCTCATGTATTACACCAGAGGACAGAGATTTTGATAGTGAGAAAGTTGAAGATGGATGACCTGTGGCAACATCAATTATTCCTGTCTGGTTTGCTACAATTTCAATGGAAGATATTTCAAATCCGTCAGTAAATTTTTTTGCAACTTGCATAGGTGGTAATTCATAACCAGGAAGTGGAAGATTTCCTTCTCTTTTTTCATATGCCTCAAGCATATTGTCTTTTCCAAATCTTCGTAATAATTTAGTGGACATGGTGTTATACCCAAACAGTCCATCGAACTCCATCTCACCAATAAAAACCAAATTAGCATTAGAAAATTGTGATGTATCGAATTCTGATATAGAAATTGTGGGATCCGCAAAAATATTTTTTATAAAATTCAAGTTTGATCTGTCCACCAAAAATTTTGGTTTTGGGAGAGATTTCCTTGTGTATACATCCAATAAAACGGAAATAATTTTTTGAATTGTTTTAGAGTATTCCATTATAACAAATTCCGTTGGTTTTGACATATCAAGAGATTCCAATTTTAAAGCAATCTCCGAGTCGCTCAAGTTTGCTACTCCAGACTCTATCTGTTTTTCTAAATTCTCAGCTCTAACATCAAGAACAACATCAGTTGGTCCATAGCTAAGCCAAATTTCAGGCATACCATACCGAAGGGACAGTTAAAATAAATCTAGTTCGATAAATTTTGCAGTGGATTTTGTCAAAGAATTTGCAATATTCTTGCAAGAGAGCGGCGCAATTAAGTTTGGAAACTTTAAGCTTTCAAGTGGAAAAGATAGTGCATACTATATTGATCTTAGACTAGTGCCAAGTTTTCCACACCAATTCAGAGAAATGGTAAAAGCCGTTCAGAATTTAATAGTAGAAAAAATAGGACTGGACAGTTTTGACTATATTGCATCAGTTCCAACATCAGGACTGGTAATAGCATCTGCTTTGGCCATGGAAACTGTAAAACCCTTAATTTACATCCGACAAAAACCAAAAGATTATGGTACTGGCAGCCTCATAGAGGGAAAAATACCAGAGGGATCAAGAGTAGCCATAGTAGATGATGTTGGAACAACTGGTCACTCGTTACTTAATGCCATTAAAGCTCTAAAAGATGCCAAGATAATAGTAGACTCGGCATTTGTGATAGTCAATAGACTCGAAGGAGCACGTGAAAATCTAGAGGCTCAAAAAGTAAAACTATATGAGATAACAGATATACTTGCAATTTCCAATATTTTGCACACTGAAAATATTTTGGACGAACAAACCCTGAATAGAATAAAAAAACAAATGGATTCATCCAAATCCACGTAGACTTAGCTTTCGTAGATCATTAATTTTTTTTCTTCCAAAAGGGTATGTAGATTATGCACTGATCTGTAAACATCAGATTCTTTTTTTGCTCCAGTACAAACAAGTTTTCCAGATGCAAACAACAGTATGACAGTTTTTGGATCAAGCATCCTATGTATCAGACCGGGAAATTGTTCCGGCTCATACATACTTCGTGGAAGACTTCTTGCTGCTTGTTCCAAATGTATCTTTCCACCAAGATTAGCAGAAGCAACCATGTTTTGAATTACAATCACTGCGTCTTTTTTTATCTTGATTCCGCCTTTTCGTAATGTTTGAACAACACTACGCACTGCTTTGATTGATTGTTCTTCAGATTTTGCTCCAGTGCAAACCATTTTTCCAGAACTAAAGATCAATGTTGCAGTCTTGGGAGATTTTATTCGAAAAACTAAACCGGGAAACTGATCAGGATGATATTCAACGTCAGGAAATGTTTGAGTTATCACATTAAGATCAATTTTCTGATCAACTGAAGCTGAAGCCACAACATTTTCTATACTTACAATAGGTTTTGTTTGAGGCATTCCGCTGCTTAAATATGCGCTTTATATATACGCTATAAAATTTTAGATAGACATTCTTTGTATAAAATTTATCAAATAATTTCTAAAAAAGAGGCAGCTCAGACAAATGCCTTCACATCATCGTGTCAGTTATAACTCTGATTCTTCATTGCGGCCAAATGAAGATAATTTGCTGCTTATTTTAAAATTAGTATATGACAATGAAAAATTTTATTCCTCATACTTTCATGCATGTTGATCAAATTACATCCCATATGCATCTAGTAACTAAAAAGCTAAATACTACAAAACTAAAAGAAACCAAGTAGTGGGCCCAAAGGGCTTCGATCCCTTGGCTCACCGGTTATGAGCCGGTTACTCTACCAAGCTGAGTTATGGGCCCTACGAAAGAGCAAATTGACATGCGCTATAAAATAGTATAGCGATTAGCAGTAAGCATTGTAACAGCTGTCAAGTAAGAGATTTTGAGCAGCTAATGATTTGCGAGTTATTTCTACTAGTTCATCTTCACTTGATGCAGGAGTTTTTTCTAAGATTTTTCTCCAGAGAGCAGCATGTCGTATGTCAGCTTCTGCATGAAGTCTAAAGTATTCTATCGCGTCATCGTCAGAAAGACCATAGAATTTTCTTAATCCATCTATCTTTGATAAGCTAATCTTTGGTATTTCTTGTTCCAAAGCATACATTGCAGCAGCTCCACCCTCAAAGGTATTCATCAGACATGAAAGATTTGAAATGGCTTGTTTTGTATAGTCAAGACCTGCATATTGTTTTAGTTCATTTTGTGATACCCCTAACGAGGCAGCAAATTTTATCCAGGGTTCAACATGTTCAGATTCCTCATCTCTATTTGTGGCAATTTTGTTCTTAATTTCAGATGGACTTTTCTCCATCACTTGTCCTACAAATGAGGGAACTGATTTTACTAGTTGAAAATATTCTTTTGAATAACCGCTAAGAGAATCTAGTGATAATTTGCCTTCGTTCCACATTACATAGAATTTGTGCTTTAACAAACTCTGATCATCAATTATCTTGTCGATTCTTTCAATAAGAGAACTCATAATAATTATGAAATTCGAGTAATAAAAAAATCTTTGGAATGGCTTCAAAAGGATTTTATGGATATAAAATAGGATGCAATTTGGGCTCCAGTGGTGTAGACCGGTCAAGCATGTGGGACTTTCAATCCTACGACCCGGGTTCAAATTCTTTATGATGAAAATCCCGGCTGGAGCACCACCTTTCAAAAGCATTAATATTCTAACTATGATTACGGTTGCTAGTGTAAATTCTTGGATAGAAAGAATTTTGAAATAAATCCGCTCATAAAAGACTTTGAAAATTACATAAACAAGGTTGACGATGCAATCAAACAAGAATTAGATCTATACTCCGCATCAGAATTTTTTGAACCATTGCAGTATTCCTTGGAGGGCGGTAAGAGAATAAGGCCATTGATTCTCATCTTATCTGCAGAAAGTGTAGGAAAGTGTGATGGAAATGCATATTCTGCATCATGCGCTGTAGAATTATTGCACACTGAATCGGTAATTCATGATGACATCATTGACAATGAAATTCTAAGAAGAAGAAAAGATCCTTTTCACATAAAGTACGGATATAACACCAGCATCATAACAGGAGATTTTGTCTTGGGCTTGATTTTGAATATTTCATCTCGTCTAGATAATGCAAGAATAGGAAGAGAACTTGCAATTACTGCAATGATGATGAGTGAGGGAGAAATGATTGAAACAAGGCTAGAGACAAGTGAAGATGTTACTTTTGATGACTATGTCAGGGTGATGGAGTACAAGACCGCTACTGCATTTGAAGCAGCAGCAAAGATTGGTGCCATATTAGGTGGAGGTACAGAGGAACAAATTTTGGCACTTGCAGAATATGGTAAGAACATGGGAATAGCATATCAAATTAGAGATGATTTACAAGACTGGAATAATGAAGACAAGTTATTCAACACACTTATCAAGAAAAGTTCTGATCCTCGCATTGTATTTGATCGGATGGATGCCATGCTCAACAATTATTCTACAAAAGCAAAGACAGCGTTAAGAAAAATTAATGATGGTCCTGCAAGAACAAGATTAGAAAGTCTTCTAGACTTTACTATGCTCAGTGTATAGCTGGCAATCCGCTCATAATAGGAACAGCAGATTTTGCAAATTCTATAACTGGATCTGGATAGATACCTATTCCAACTATGAAGATTATTGAAAATATCATAACTGCAATTACTGATCTTGGTTCCTTTAGTCTCTTGTTTGATTCTCCTTCTTCAAAGTACATTTTTCTAATTATCCAACCATAGTAAGCAAGTGAAAGTGCACTGTTAAGAACTCCTGCCACTGCAAGATATGGAGCCCACCACAAAGTATGACCAGCATCTATTGCAGATCCAAATAACATCAGTTTACTCCAAAATCCATTAAGTGGTGGTACACCAGCTAGTGCAAGTAATGAAATTGTAAGACCAAGTGCAGTAATGGGCATTCTTTTACCAAGACCCTTTATCTTTTCAATGTGGGTAACACCAAGAGTTGTAACTATACCTGCAACAGCAATGAAAGTAGATGCTTTCATTACAGAATGATTCAAGATGTGAAACAGTGAGGCCTGGATTCCGATGGGTGAAATTGGTGCCACACTAAGACCAATCAGAATGTATCCTGCTTGTCCAATACTAGAATAAGCCAGCATTCTTGTTAGATTCCTTTGTTTGATTGCAGCCAAGTTTCCTACAGTCATGGTCACAATAGCAATTACCGCAAGTGCAAATGCCCAATGAAGATTGAGCGCTATTGCACCCATGATTATTACTCTCAAGGCTGCAGCAAAACCTGCTTTCTTTGTACCAGCTGCAAGTAATGCAGCTATTGTTGGAGGAGCACCTTCGTATGCATCAGGCAGCCACATGTGGAATGGAACTAGACCTATTTTGAATCCAAAGCCAGCTATGAACATGCCTACAGCAAGTATTGCAAGCGGTATCATGTCAGGTCCAAGCTTTGAGAACCCGGCAATTACTTGCTCTATGTTTGTAGAACCAGTTAGACCATATGCAATTGAGATTCCGTAAATTATGATTCCAGATGATAATGCACCAAATAGGAAATACTTGATTGCAGCTTCATTTGATGAAGGATCTTTCTTGAGATATCCAGCCAAGACATATGTTGGAATACTCATGAGTTCCCATGCTATGAATAACATCACAAGATCAGTCGAGTATGCAATCAGTATCATTCCAACCGATGAAAGTAGAATTAACGAATAGTATACCGCAGGATTAGCTCTTTTACGCATATAGTTAAACGAGCCAACTGTTGTCATTATTCCAACAATTAACATTGCAATTGCAAAGAACGATCCAAACTTGTCATCAACTAGAACATTTGATGAGAAAATTGCAGATTGTGTTACATGTTTTGTAATTATTTGATAGATAACAAATCCAATTGCTGCAAGTAATGCACCAAGAGTTATTGCACCATAAACAGATGAGCCTTTTTCTTTTCTTGCTACATTAATTACAGGAATTAGTACTCCTACTGCTCCAAGTATCAGAGTTAACATGATTGGTGTTGATGTAAAGTCTATCATTTTTTATCTCCTAAATTAACAACAGGAATACTACGATTAGTATACCTACTCCAAAGATGTAAAGATAAGATTGAGAAACTCCTGTCTGTGTTGCCTGCATTATTCTTGCACCACCAGCAATAGCCTTCTCTGGAACCACATTGAATCCCTCCAATACAATGTTCTCAAAGTACTTGTAGAGACTCCTTGCAACGTATAGTGGAGCTACCACAAATCCCCAATAGATCAGTGCATTGAGATACCATCTGTTTAGGAAGAATTTGTGAAGAGCGTAAAAGAATATGTTTGAATTTACAAATTTAACTGGATCAGCGAATCTTCCGATATAGAAGACATATCCTAGTCCAAATCCAATTGCAAATGCAGTTAGTGATGCCGTGAGAGCTATAGGATTAACACCTTCGAGTAATCCACCAAGTAGTGGTTGTGATCCCATTACAACAGCCCCAACATCAGACTTTATTCCAAAGGTTGAGCCCAAGTAGTTAACAAAGAGATCATGTATCTGGTGTTCAAATGCAAGACCCATTACACCCACTCCAATTGTCAATACAGCAAGTATTCCATATGGAACCCACATTGAAGGACCAGCTTCGTGTACATGATGTCCTGCTTTTTCCAATTCTTCAATATGCTTACTTTTGTTACCAAAGAATACTAGCCCTATCATTCTAGTTGTATAAAATGCAGTTATCACTGCAGTAACTACTGCAATTGTAAATAGTGGAAGGGCCCAAGTGTTACCTGATTGATAAACTGCTGCAAATATTGCATCTTTACTCCAGAAACCTGTAGTGATAAATGGAGCACCCATCAAACCAAGACCAGCTGCCCACATGAAGACATAGGTCTTTTTCATGTATTTTCTTAGACCTCCCATATCTGTCATAAACCTAGAACCTACAATGTGCAATATGGAACCTGCAGCCATGAACAGCGATGCCTTGAACATGGCATGTGAAATCAGATGGAAGAATCCGGCAGTATAACCATCAACAAACTGTTTTGAAAGACCGGCAACTCCAAGGGCCATCATCATGTAGCCTATCTGAGAACCAGTAGAATATGCAAGAACTTTCTTTATTTCAGGATGTACCATTCCTTGTGTGGCAAGAAGAAGTGCAGTTATTGCTCCAACCCACGCTATCACCTCAAAGAATTGATCCATATTGATTCCAATTGCTGCCAATGCAAAGAATAGAGGAGCTAATCTTGCTACCAAAAATACACCGGCCTTTACCATTGTTGCAGCATGAATAAGTGCTGAAACTGCAGTAGGTCCTGTCATTGCCTCAAGTAGCCATTCATTTAGTGGAAATTGTGCAGATTTTCCTATTGCGCCACCAAACAACAAAACAGCAGCTGGAATCAACAAGTGTTGTGCAGACATGGCAGTTGCCCAGCTAGTATTTTCAGTTAATTCTCTAAATCCAAAAGTACCCGCAAATGCAAAGATTAGGAACATGCCAGCTAGCATCATGATGTCACCAACCTTGGTCATGATGAATGCCTTCATTCCAGAGTGGGTTGGGGAATAATAGTCCATAAGACCAAGTACATGTCGTCCTTCTATTCCAACATGATCCTTCTTTTTGTCTTTATACCAAAATCCTACCAATGCATATGATGCAAGTCCTACTCCTTCCCAACCAAAAAAGAGTTGCAAAAAGTTATCAGACAAAACAATAAGCTGCATAGAACCCAAGAAGAATGCCATCCAGAAGAAGAATCTAGTGAGATCCCTGTCTCCTTTCATGTATCCTGTACTGTATACAAATATCAAAAATGAAATCCAAGCAACAACATTACTCATTATTACAGCAAGTGGATCAGCTAAAACTCCAGCTTTGAGTCCAAGGGATGAGATCCAAGGAATTTGATTGTGTATCTCATGATTACTAAGAGCTGATGGAAGAAGAGTCATGACAGAAATTGCACTTGCAAGAGCAAATGCCACTGCAACATAACCAGTTGCGCGTTTGGAAGCTTTTCCAACAGCTGGTATTATCAGAGCTGCGACAAATGGTAGTATCCAAATTGCCCATACTCGAAGATCTCCCAATCCAGAAATAAAATCAAAAGGCAAAATAGTCATTTTCTAAACCCCCACCAATCCCTTCATGAAAGGAATTATTTGATTAAAGAATACATCTGGATATATTCCAATAACAACACTGAATCCTGCCAAGACCATCATTGGACCTGTAACATACCAATTCAGCTTCTTTTGTTTTTTCTAGGTTTTCTGGAAGTCTTCCAAAGAAGATTCGTTTTATCATCCACAATACGTATGCCATTGTGATGACAGTTGCAACCAAACCTAGACCAAATGTTATCATTCGTATCATTGAGCCTTGTTGAATCGCAGTTTGGAGTGCACCATAAAACATTGTCCATTCTGCCATAAATCCACTAGTTGGAGGAATACCCATGAGAGTGAGGGCACCAATCATTGCACAAACTGCTGTGATAGGCATCTTTCCTGCAAGACCACCCATCTTTGTTATGCTACGAGTTCCAACTTGCAAAATTATTGCGCCAACCATCATGAACAAAATCACTTTACCCAGACTGTGAGATACAAACATCATTTCAGAACCGGAAAGGCCAAGTGCAGAAGCAGAGCCAATTCCAAATAAAATATAGCCCATCTGACTAATACTAGAATAAGCAAATAATTTTCTAATGTCATCTTGCACCAGTGCCATTATTCCACCATAGATCATAGTTACCAAGCCCCAAATGTTCAAGGCCAGAGCAAAGTGTTCGTACTGAGCAGGCATTAGCATTATTATTAATCTAAAGAATCCATATGCACCAACTCCCAACATGGCCCCAGATGATAATGCATTAAGTGGAGTTGGTGAAGCTCGGTACACATGTGGTAACCACATGTGTACAACAAATGATGCCATCTTTACTGCAAGTCCAACTATGATTGCAACAGCAGCAAGTGCAAGAACATGCGGTGGAATACCATGTGTTTTGATGTCTGCATAATTGAAGCTGCCAACGCTTAGACCAATTGAGAGAAAACCAAGTAAAAGAATAACAGCGCCAACATGAGTCCAGAAAAAGAATAACAATGCCACTCTTCGTCTTGATTCGTATCCCCAAATTGCTAGCATAAAGAATGCTGGAATAAGCATGACCTCAAAGAAGACATAAAATTCTATCAAGTTGGTTGCAAGTACGGTTCCAAGCATACCCATTGCCATCACAAGGAAGAGCGCATAGTATGCTCCAATTTGATGATTAACGTGACTTTTCAGAGAAGAAGATTCTACCATTTCAGTACCGCCTCCTACTAGTTGTTTTTCAGAATTCATTCGTTCTTCAAACATAATTGTAATTCTAGAAACCATATACGGTTTTGAGAAAAGCGCCACTACCGTTGATATGAGATATATCATGATTGCAAATGGAGAGGCAAGGCCATCAATCAATAATCCAAATTCTCCAAATAGCTGAGTCCACTTGTAATGCTCTTCATAACTTCCTGAAAGCACTGGAACAATAACTAGTACAGTGCAATACGCCAACAATCCAAAACTAAACAATGCTGCTGCAGTAGGCCCAGATTTACGTCCAATATAATATGCAACTGGAGAGAGCAATAGAGGCAATAACAGAGCCTGCAATAATACGAATTGCATTACCCTTTCAAGCTCCTAAAGTCTGCAATGTCAATGTTTCTGTACATCCTATATGCTACAATCACAAGTGCCAGTCCGACCGCAACTTCTGCTGCAGCTATTGCTATCGAAAAGAGAGCAAATGTTTGTCCTTGACTATTTGGTATGTATCTTGAAAATGCCACCAAGTTGAGATTGGCAGAATTGATAATCATCTCTATGCCAAAAAGCATACGGATTGCATTTCTCTTTACTGCAATTCCATAGATTCCAATGGCAAGCAATGCCACTGAAACTAAAATAAAATCAATCAGCGCGTTGGCCATCTATAACATCCTCTCTTCTTGCTAGTGTCATTGCCCCGATAATTGATGATGCCAAAATTAGTGCCATCACTATTAATGCAGGCGAATAATATGTTAGAAAGTCTTCTCCAATCTTTTTGTAATCTACTTCAGCCGAACTTGTATCCATTGTCTTCAGACCAGAACCAATGACTATTGTTCCTATGCCCAACATGAGCACAATCATCAATGCAATACCAGCATATCTTCTACGTTTGTCTTCAACCTTATTGAAAATAAGTTCGCGTCTTACCAACATGACTGTGAACAGTATAAGAACTGCAATTGAACCTACGTAAACTGAAAGTTGGAACATTGCTACAAATGGTGCATCTAAAAGCAAAAAGAATCCAGCAACGCCAGATAATGTAAGCATCAATGCGATTGAGCCATATATCAAAGAGCGTATTTCAAGTGCGGCAATTGCAGAGCCAATTGTTAGAACAGAGAGAGCTAGAAATACAGAGTCAACCATGTGAAGCACCCCTGTCGTCGATCTTTATTTCAACATCTTGTGAAATCTTTGGCTGTATGGCAAGTTGGGCAGGGGTGTAAATTAGAGCAGATTTTGTAAAGGAAGAAGCTCATAGTCGTTGGTCATATAGAGTGCATAAAATGGACATGCATCAACACACAGACCACAGAATACACATTTGCCGTAATCTATCTGTGGCATTATGGCTTTCTTGTTATGTTTCCATGTTTCATGAACCTTGACCATACTTATGGCCTCTGCTATCCCCTCACATGCTACCGAGCAAAGATTACAACCGGTACAATGCTCATGGAATAGTATGTGCCTTCCCCTTAATCCAGCTATTCCAACTCCAGTTTCAGGATTGAACTGAAAGCCATCACCTACAAATTTTAATTTCTGTTCAGGATAGCGCAATGTAAATCGTTTTACCGCAAGATGTTTTACACCAGAATTTAATGCGCGTATTATTCCAATTACATTACTCATTGCAATAATCCTCCCGGTCCCAAGACACCTGCGTATAACAATCCGAGAGCTATAAAGATGTTAATGAATGCAAGACCAATTAGTTTGTACCAACCAGTATGCAATATCATATCTATTCTAACTCTTGGGAAAACTCCACGCGGTAACAGAATTAAGAGTATGACTCCCACAGTCTTGATCACAAACCACAGTGTGCCATTAAGCATCTCCTGATCAAAGAGTGGTAATCCAGGGAACTTGGCAGTTACAGGACCAATTGTAATTCCTTGAGTTATAATATCCTGTGGGAATGGTGGCCAAACCATTGGACCATTCCAACCACCAAGGAATAATACTACAAATAATCCTGCAAAGGCATATAATTTCAAATAGGTTCCAAGTTGAATTAATCCATACATCATTCCGGAGAATTCTGTTAACCATCCTGCAACTATCTCACTTTCTGCCTCTGGAAGATCAAATGGAACTCTTTCAAGTTCTGCTAATATTGTAATGAAAAATACTATGGCGCCAATTGGAAGAAAAGCTATCCACCAAAAGTGTTCTTGTGATACAACAATCTGTGAGAGGTTCAGACTTCCAGATAGTATTACGACTCCAAGAAGTGAAAGTATCAATGGAATTTCAAAAGCAACCATTTGGTGAAGTGCCCTAAGACCTCCAATGAATGTCCATTTACTATTTGCAGCCCACGCAGTAAGTACAGCAATTATTGGGAAAAAACCAATGACTGCAAATACTGCCAAAAGTCCAACGTTGGGGTTTGCAACTACCCATCCAGGGGCAACTGGAATAAGAGAAACAAAGGCACCTGCAGCACCTACAAACAATAATGGGCCAAGCCAGAAAATTGGCTTGTCAGCTTTTGCAGGGATGATGATCTCTTTGCTCATTAGCTTAAATCCATCACCCATCAATTGCAATATTCCCTCTATTTTTCCACAATAGAGTGGACCAACTCTGAGTTGCATTTTTGCGAGGAATTTTCTTTCGACAAATATTGTTGCAGCAGCAAGTAGTGCAGCAAATCCAAATCCTGGAAATGCCATCACTTTGAAAATAGTAGTATGCATAAAGTTCTTGACAATTGGTAAAGTACGTGATGGATCTGCCATCCAGGTCATTGCCAAATAAGGTGTCATCAATTGGTTGTTGATTACTGGCAGCTTGATGTAGAATAGTACGATAAAGACTATTGGCAACCCAACTAGACTGAAGATTAGAATAACCCAGAATATTAGATCAAACAAAGAACCTATGAATCGACTTAGTCTAAACTGCGGTGCAATGGTTGACATTTATCGATCTGCCTCCACAGGCCAGTAATTAAGACCCCAATATACCGCGGGCATATTACCTAGTTTTTCTCCTTTTAGCAAATACGGCATACAAATCAAATTTCTAAATGAGCCGACGCTTATCTTCACTCTATAAGGTTCTGGCCGGTTGTTAGATACAATGTAATATCCAATTGCACCTCTTCCAGATTCTACTCTACGATAAACTTCATCATTACCTCCTTTTGGATTTGGTTTTAATTTTGTGCGCACAGAACCTGATTTTGGCATCTTTCTTAATGCATCTTTTATTATTCTACAGCTTTCAAACATCTCAAGATAAGGTACTCTAGATCGTGCATACGAATCTCCTTCTTTCATTACTATTGTTTGAAAGTCTAGGTTTTCATAGACATCATATGGTTCTTTTTTCCTTACATCAAAATCTACACCTGATGCCCTAAGTACAGAACCAGTAGTACCAAGTCTGATAGCATCAGTTCTTGATAGTATTCCACTTCCCTCTGTTCTTGCCTTCAAGAGAGGATTCTGATAGAATATGGCTTCATATTCTTTGAGTCTTTTTTCAAAATATGCAACTTGACGTAAGCATCTTTCCTCAAAGTTAGATGGTAAATCATTTCGTACTCCACCAGGTACTAGATATGCATGAGTTACTCTGGCACCAGACATTGCTTCTAAAAGATCAATGAAAAGTTCTCTGTCACCTGCAGGCCACATAAACATAGTAGAGTGACCTAAAAATATTCCATAGATAGCTAACCAGTATAAAATATAGATACAACGATTCAGTTCTGCTGCAATAACTCGAATGTATTTAGCGCGTTCTGGAACTTCAATTCCCAGTAATTCTTCCACTCCAAGACAATATGGATACAAGATGTTGGAAGAATCGTGTATTACTGGTCTTTCAAGATGAGGAATATTTTGGATATAATTTCTATATTCAGCCATTTTTTCCTCTCCACGGTGCACATAACCTGGATCAGGATCACAAGAAACAATGTAATCACCATCAACTTTGATAATTAATCTCATATGTCCAGAACCCGGATGTTGAGGACCTACGTTAAGTGTCATTATTTTGTCATCCACTGTCTCAAGATGCATTCCTGGAGGTAGTTGTGTTGTCATTTTATCTTCCCTTTATCTTGAAATCTTTTCTAAATGGTGGTATATCTGCCCAATCCTCTGGCAAAAGTAATCGTCGCATATCAGGATGACCTTCAAAGTAAACGCCAAACATTTCAAAACACTCTCTTTCATGAAATTCTACACTATAAAATACATCACGCAATGACGGAGTTCTTGTTGCGTCTGAACCTGGATTTGGAACATCTTCTCTTGGAACTCGAGTTGCAAGTGCAAAAATTTGTCTCCCAAGTTTTTCATCAGTATAAGATCCTAGATGATAAATAACTTCAATTTCACTTGAATCTGGATAATCAACTCCAGATACAGATTCTGCATGATCATACTTTAGTTCATCTCGTATAAATTTAGCGACATCTACTATGTCTTCTCTTTTAGTAGTTATTCTAATTCTGTCAGCCCTTACATAATCTACACGTATCTTGTCTCCAAATTTTGACGTAATTTTATCTGCTAAAGATTTTTCAAATATCGGAATTGGTTTTGGTTTAACAGGAACATCAGGAGATAAATCTAATCCTTTTTCTTCATAAAACTTTTTTGCTTCACCTTTTGACATTGAATCTGATTTAGCAGCATTTTCAGAATTATCAGAATGTTCCTCTGTAGTATCTTTAACTTCTACGTCCTTTTCAGTTTCAGAGCTCATTGTTATTTAGCCTTCATCCGTTTTATTTTTTCTTGAAGTAACATGCATCCTTGAATTAATGTCTCAGGTCTTGGTGGACATCCAGGAACATAAACATCAACTGGAAGAATTCCATCAATTCCAGGGAGTACGTTATACGAGTCAAAATATAATCCTCCAGTAATTGCACATGCCCCCATTGCTATGACATATTTTGGATCAGGCATCTGATCATAGACCATTCTCAATCTAGGAGCCATTTTTCTGGTGATTGTTCCCATGACAACTATGAGATCACACTGTCTGAGAGAACCAAATGCCTCAATAATACCAAATCTTTCAACATCATATCTTGGACTAGAGGCTGCACCGAATTCTACACTGCAGCATGCAGTCTCAAGGTGTACTGGCCACAATGAGTATATCCTTCCCCAGTTGATAGCCATATCAAACGGTTTTCCTACTGCTTTGATAAGGATGTCACCAAGCTTTCCAACTAGAACATTGGTAGCATGTGGAGCAGTATCTTGATTAAGTAATTCTTTTAGCATTATTCTTCTCTACTCCGAGTCTTTTCGATATTTGATTTAAAAGTTACCAAATGTCCTTCCTCCCTGCTTGGTACAATGCAAAGGCAAATGCCGCAAAAATTATTGCGAGAAATCCGATTATTGGAAGCGTTGCAGACTTAGGCAAATCAAGAATGCTACTTCCCCAGGCATACAAAAAGATCGATGCAACATCAAATACAACAAACATCAAGACAAATGAATAATACTGCATCATAAAGTGGGTACGTCCCTCTCCTTGTGGGACCTGACCAGACTCCATAGGCAAAAACTTGACTGGATTAGGAGTACGTCTTGGTGCAATCATTCTAGAAAGAAGCAGGGTAGGCCCTGTTGCTACAATTGCAAATGTGAATAACAATAAGATTGGGCTGAAACTACTAGCAGCTTCTCCTACCAAAGTAGCTAACAAGCCAGTCGGAGAGTATAAAAATCTATGCACATTATACGATCATAATTTTCATTGCCAACAAATTTTTCAACAATTTTGTTGAAATTAAAGAATATCTTCAATTTTACATATTAACGGATTTCAACCACTTAATTTCTAAAATGATTGATATATGACAATACCAAAACCTATTCCATGGTAAATGTTGGACAAAAGGCACCGCCTTTTACTCTAGTAGATACAGAATTAAAAATGCAAAGCCTAGACGACTTTAAAGGAAAAAAAGTGGTCCTGTCATTCTTTGTAGCTGCAAGTTCTCCGGTATGTACAAAGGAAATGTGTACTTTTAGAGATGAGTGGAATCAGATATCAAAACTTGGTGCTCAAGTAATAGGAATTAGTAATGATGGTCCATTTGCAAATAAAGCATTTGCAGAATCTCAACATCTTAATTTTCCAATACTTGGAGACTACAAGAGTCAGACAATAAGAGAGTATGATATTCTAATGCCTGACTTGTTGCATGTAAAGGGATACGATGCAGCAAAGAGATCTGTGTTCATAGTAGATGAAAGTGGAAACATAGCCTACAAATGGGTTTCAGACAATCCATTGATAGAACCAAACTATCAAGAGATCATAGACTTTCTCAAGAAATAAAGCGAAATCTCTTTTAATTTATTTTTAAAAATATTTATTCAATCTCTGCAAGTACATCATTTTTTGCAACTGATGAACCCTGTTTCATTTTTATGGATTTTACAACGCCATCTTTATGAGACTTGATTGAAATTTGCATTTTCATAGATTCTAAAACACAAACTACATCTCCTTTCTTGACATTATCTCCAGTAGTCACATTTATTGACACTACTCTACCAGGAATCTGACTTTTTAGATTTATTTGAGAATCAGAGGTAGAATCTGCTCCAGAGTTTTTGTAAACAATTTTGTCCATCTCTGGACGTTTGTTAAATGTCAGTTTTACGCCATCGACTACAAGTGTAATTCTGTTAGTACTATTTTCAAGATATTTTGTAATATGATAAACACTGTCTAGCATAAACTCAACTTTGTCATGTGTCATAGTTATGATTTTGAGATCACGTTCTGTTCCTTTGATTTTGAGTACAAACTCATTATTACTAATGGATTTTACAATTTCTCCATCCAAGTTTTCGCCAGTATTCTCTAGTATGAATTTCATATCAATGCCTGTCCACTTGTGTTTTCCATCTAATGTTATGCTCTTTGCGTGGTTTTATTTTGTTTTTGAGAAACTCTGAATGTATGAGTGTTGCAGCTAATGCAGCTTCTGATTTTTGTGATGCTTCATTTTTCAAATCACTTTGTAACCTGTCTAGTATTTTGAATCTATCAAGAAAGTCTGTTGACAAGTCACCATTGATGAATTCCTTGCTGTTCAAAATAGTCTTGTACAACGGTATAGCAGTTTCAACGCCTTCAATGTAGAAATCAGATAGTGCTAGTGTCATTCTTTGTCTTGCTTCTTCAAAGTTTTGTCCCCATGTGATGAGTTTACCCATAAGTGAATCATAGTAAGGTGATACAGTACAACCAGGGTAGAGATATGTATCCACTCGCACTCCTGGACCTGATGGAATATTAACATCCCATATTTTTCCAGTTGATGGTGCAAAATCAAGGAATGTATCTTCTGCATTTATTCTACATTCTATGGAACAACCATTTACTTTGAGATCTTTTTGTTTGAAAGGAATTTCTTTTCCATTTGCAATATCAATCTGTAACTTGACAAGATCAAGCCCGGAAACTAACTCAGTTACGGGATGTTCAACTTGCAATCTTGCATTTATTTCTATAAAGTAAAATGTTCCATCATCCAATCTTAGAAATTCTGCAGTTCCAGCATTATGATAATCAACCGCAATTGCAGCATTCACTGCTAGCTCTCCTATTTGATCACGTGTCTTTTGATCAACTACTGGAGATGGAGACATTTCAATAAGTTTTTGATGTCTTCTTTGAATAGAACACTCTCGTTCAAAGATATGTACTGCGTTTCCATGCTTGTCACGTGCTAACTGAAGTTCAATGTGTCTTATTTTTGGAAGAAACTTTTCTACAAATAGTGCAGATTTCCCAAATGCTGCTTTGGATTCCCCAGAAGCAATATCAAAGGCTTCTCGCAATTCTTGTTCATTGTGTACCAGTCTAATTCCCCTACCTCCTCCACCAAAAACTGACTTGAGTAGAACAGGATATCCAATGTCATGTGCAATATTCAATGCCGTTTCAACTTCTTCAACAATTCCTGGACTTCCAGGTACAGTTGGAACTTTAGCTTTTATCATGGCACCTTTGCATTCCATTTTATCACCACAGAGTCTCATTGATTTGCCAGAAGGTCCTATGAAATTGAGATTTTTTTTCTCACAAAGATCTGCAAAGTCTGCATTTTCAGAAAGAAATCCATATCCAGGATGGATCGCATCAGCGCCAGAGCTAATTGCAGTTTCCACTATTTTTTCCATATTCAGATAGCTCTGTGCAGGAGATGCAGAACCTATGTGATATGCTTCACTAGCCATCTTGACGTGTTTTGAATTTACGTCCTCATCCGAATAAACTGCCACTGATTTTATTCCCAATGCATTACATGTCTTGATTACGCGTATTGCAATTTCGCCCCTGTTTGAGATTAAAATTTTCTGTATCATATCGTTCTAGAGATTAATGTTCCCATGTTTTCGTGGAATTCTTCTTTCCCTTTTATTTGCTAAGGCATCCAAGGCACGAATTAGAGCTGGTCGTGTTTCAGCAGGATCAATTACAGAATCAATCGTGCCATATGATGCAGCTGACGTAAGGATTAGCAAATTTTTCTGTGAAATTATCAACAAGTTGTTTTTTTAACACTGTAGGATCTTTTGCAGAATCAAGTTCTTTTCTATTCATAATTCTCACAGCTGCCTCAGAACCAAGTACGGCTATCTGTGCAGTAGGCCATGCATAATTAACATCAGTTCCCAGATTCTTGCTTGCCATTGCAATGTAGGCTCCACCATAGGCTTTCCCGATGATTAATGTAATTTTTGGTACTGTAGCTTCACAATAGGCATACAAGAGTTTACTCCCATGACGAATAATTCCAGCATGCTCCTGCTGTGTTCCAGGCATATATCCAGGAGTATCGACTAGTGTGATAATTGGAATGCCATAACAATCACAGAATCTTATGAATCTAGATGCCTTGTTAGATGAATCAATATCTAGTGCTCCTGCTAGTACCATTGGCTGGTTTGCAACAATTCCTATTGTTTTACCATGAAGTCTTGCAAATCCAATCACAACATTTGGTGCAAATAATTCGTGTATCTCAAAGAACACATGATTATCAACTATCGAAGATATGATTTCTTTCATGTCATATGGCTGTAGAGGGTTTTCCGGAATTATGTTTATGAGATTGTTGTCTAGTCGATTTGGATCATCACCAGTTTCTACAATAGGTGCTTCCTCTGTACTGTTTTGAGGGATATATGATAAGAGTGTCTTTACAATATCCATGCAATGATATTCGTTTTTTCCTACAAAGTGTGCAACGCCGCTGTTTCTTCCATGTGACATTGCACCTCCAAGCTCATCAAAAGATACTTCTTCTCCAAGAACTGTTTTAACAACCTCGGGACCTGTTACAAACATGGTAGAAATCTTGTCAGCCATAATTACAAAGTCTGTCATTGCAGGAGAATATACCGCACCTCCTGCTGACGGTCCCACACTAATAGTAATTTGAGGAACTACGCCAGATGCAAGTTGATTATGATAGAATATGCTAGCAAAACCATCAAGACTTAGTATCCCCTCTTGAATTCTTGCTCCACCTGAATCAATTATTCCAATTACTGGACATCCAACTTTGACTGCATGATCCATAATTTTTGTAATTTTCTTGGCTCCCATCTCACTGAGTGTTCCACCAAGAACTGTAAAATCATAAGCAAAAAGAAAAACTTGCTTTCCATGTATAGTTCCATATCCTGTCACTACTCCGTCTCCAAAGAATTTTTTGTTCTGCATGTCAAATTCATAATAATGATGCGTTGTCATGGCATCTATTTCTGTAAAGCTTCCTTCATCAAGTAATAAGTCAACTCGTTCTCGAGCAGTAAGCTTGCCCTTTTCATGTTGACCTTGAATTCTTTCTTCCCCACCACTTTGCTCTGCCTGTCTCTTTTTATGTAAAAAGTTTTTTATCTTTTCAGAGTGCATGATTCGAATTAGAGGCTATTTACAACCTATATTAATTTAATCAGTTTTAACTTCTCTAATACCGTCTCTGCCACCCTTTGCGTTACGAAAAACATTCATTCCAATATGGTAATTTTCCCATAGTCCCTCAATAATTTGAAGTTCTTCCCTTGCAGACTGGATTGTTTCCTTTGTGGCCTGTGGTTCTGCCTCTGTTTTTGCAACCAAATTTCTCTTTTCTACAAGAAGATCCTCCAATCCTACTTCATAATTAGATTCTCCATGAAAAGCTGGATCTAAGGGGGCTATCTTTGTGGTAGGCTTTGTCATTTGTTTTTCAATCTTAAGGGTTAGATTTTAAGGTTTTACAATATGTCTTGAATTCTAGCCAGAATAGAATTCTGTTTACTGTTTAAGATTCAGCATTGGATATCGTTTTACTACAGAAATTTGATAAAGCGAGAAAGCATCTTTTACTTCACTACATTTCTTGCATATACACATTTGAGAGACCTTGTCTAGATCACAGTTATCTGCAAATTCACAATCAGAACATCCTGCAGGGCCCCCACAAACTATGCATTTTAGTTGCTTCACTTCAGCACAAGCTTGATGCTTTACTCCCAGTCCCTTTGCCCACAGAGTCTACTTCATTGACTTCAATTTTCTTATTACAAACAAGACATGTTCCAGGAAATTTCATAGGTATCGTACGCCAGCTCATTTTATCAAAACCAATTCCTTTTGCACAATTGCATTATCAGTTTCGTTTAAGTCCATTTCAATAGACTTGTTTTTTATACAATAGAGAAGATATGGAAGATAAAAAGTTGAAAATGTGCTGCGCGATACGTGCATTTGTCTTGCAAGACTTCCAGTAAATCCCTTGATTGCCATACCATCCCATCTTATTCTATTAAGAGTGGGCCATGGAAGATTAAATTTAGAATATTTTACGGACACTCCCTGTTTGTATAATTTTAATAAAATACCATCTAAATATCGTAAGAGTCGCCATTCTTGTTTTCTCATTATCTTTCCATATAACATATCAGCTTCAGACAAAACATCTAGCATTTCCTTTAGAACGATTGTGGGAAGAGAACTTGTTATTATGCTTGAGTAAAACGCATTGATCTTTTCCCTAGGATCAATTCTCGAGGAATAAAGTATTGTTTGAGCTTCTTCAGATGATTTTGCATTGAAAAATAAATTTACCAACTCTTCCACATCATGTGTTTCATGTGACTTGTCAAGGTGAGGTTCAAATCCTCCAGATAATGCCTGAGCAGAATTTAGAATCGATCTAATATCTCCACGTGAATCAATAATCATCTTTATCATACTACCAATTTTTATTGACGCGTCTTCCCGTTTCAGGATTTCTTCAATATACAATCTCATCAGTCTAGGAGGAAGAGGTCTAAGTTTTACGGTAGTTGTGACTTTTTTTATGGCTTTCATCTTATCAGAAGAGTCAGAATTTGCTGCAAGAATGATAGGCACGGTAGATTCCTTCAGTATGTCAACTAGTGCATCAACACCACCAAAGTCAGATCTTCCATGTATTCCATCCACTTCATCAATGAAGATCATTGGATTTCCAAGCACGCTACGGTTACCAAGAATTGGATTAAGAATTTCTTGAATTTTCTGTTTGCTCCTTACATCACTTGCATTCATACTGATTAGATCATAACCAAACTGCTTTGTTCCTAATACAGCCATAGTTGTTTTCCCTATGCCAGGTGGACCAACTAATAGAAGCGGTTTTGTTCCTTTGATCCATTTTCCAAGCCACTTTACAAAGGATTCTTTTGCGTCCTCATTTCCAATCATTTCAAGCAGGTTCTTGGGCCTATAATTCTCAGACCACATCATATCAAATCACTTAGGAATCTTTGATTGGAATTCTTTCCATAATTTTTCTTTTGAAAGTTGGTTAAACCAATACAAGTTGTAATGTTCTACAGTCAAAAAGAGAAACTCGAGAAAATCCTTGTGTGAGAAATTCTCAGGCAATAGTTCTAGAGCAAGTCTTGCCTCACCTAGATAGATATCACTTTTTTTCATGGTAAAATCAAATCCTTTTTGAACGTCACCTGTAAGAAATGTGTAATATAGAGGCCATGATGGAACTTTAACAAATTTATTTTTTATAGAATCTTCAATTTCATTTCCACATCCAACAGATTCTGCAGCTTTTGCCATTCCAAGATAAAAAATTTCACCAAGTGGAAATCGTGCAAGAGTCATATTCTTTCCAGCAGTTCCCATTACTGCTCTATATTTTTTGTAACATTGAATCATCTCTTCCTCAGATATGCTTTTAGGATTCATTTTTAATTTAAAATCTATGTATTGACCCACCCTTGCATCTTTGAAGCCTTTTTCAAATTCGTCCAATACTTCCTTACCTCCAACAGAAATCTTGTCTCGTGCAAGCTTCAAGATATATGGATTCATTAGTTTGTAATCATCCAAAAATTCTACATCCTCATCCTTGTCCATTATTCTATCCATTGGTTCACTTAGGTCAATTGCGATTATATGGCCATCAATGATATCAGTTTTTTTCTTGGCGTCATTATCATCTCCAAAGTATTGAGTAGAAGCATCATACAATGCACTAAAAACCGGAAATGTCATTTTAACAAAATTTGAATTAAGTATTCTTGATACCCTATCCAGAAGAGTATCATAGTTTTCTAGTCTCTTTCGTACCTCATCTATCTGCGATTTTTCTAGAATTATCTCAACAGAGCCAACCTCTTTAGCAAATTTTTCTTGAGTTTCAAATGGGTTAGGATCAGATTTTATCTCACGCAATAAATCTTCGGCAAATCTTTTGGTGAATTTTGGAAATTCCTCTTCTGCCTCCTTTTTGTATTTGTCAAACAGCCGATATCCTTTGCTTTTGAATAATGCCTGTTTGACAATATCCTTGCCTGGCTTGGTGGACAGTAATGCCTCCTTGCTAAAGATTGACTCGTCTTTACTACTCACACAATGGCACAACTTTTTTGCTATTTATGCATTCAGCCTCTTTTTTATTACTTAAAATAAATTAGGACTGGGAAAAGAAAACTTGTGGAAGTAATTGACATTTTAGAAGAGGCTGCAAAAAGGGTACACACTAATGTAAAGCACCTTGCAGGAACAAAAGAATCCGGTACAGACCATGGAATGGGGGCAGGTGGAGACATTTCTCGTAGAATTGATATCGTAGCAGAAAAGACCGTTCTTGATTACCTACGTGAGATAAATTTTGAATGTACGGTATTTGGAGAAGAATGCGGTATTGTGAAATTGTCACCAAATCCAAAAGGTTTTATCATAATGGACGCAATTGACGGCTCAACCAATGCAGTAAGAGGTTTACCATTCTTTTGTTGCTCACTAGCATATACACCTGAAGACAAACTAAGCTCTGTTACAGATGGAGTAGTAATGGACCTACATAATGGAGATCTGTATTCAGCATCAAAAGGCAAGGGCGCATATATGAATGGAAAAAAAATTCAAGTTCATAAAGAAAAACCGATTTACTTTGTTGTTGGTGTTGACATTTCAGGAATATCACCAGATGCCCTACCACAATTAGCACCAATTCTTTCAGCATCAAACCATGTAAGACATTTCGGAGCTGTTGCACTTGAGCTTGCAATATTTGCCCGTGGGCTGGTTGATGTATTTGTAGATCTAAGAAGAAAATTAAGAATCACTGATGTTGCTGCAGGATATCTCATAGCACTAGAAGCTGGCGGATATGTAGTTGATGAAAATGGCATGCCGCTTGACTCAAACTTGAGTTATGACAAGAGAATTTCATTCATAGCTGCTGCAAATGAAGAGACACTTGCAGATGTAAGGAAAAAACTGGGTTTATCACCCAAGATCTGAGATTTAATTTCTTATTTGTCTTATTCCTGAGAAAAATTTATGGCGCCCTTGGCGGGATTTGAACACGCGTCGAGGCCGTGACAGGGCCCCATTCTAGACCGGGCTTTACGAGGAATGGAATTAACCACATCCCCTCTATACTACAAGGGCGTTAAAATACTGTGAAAGAAAATCTGAGTTTAAAGCTTTCTTTTCTTCAAAAAATTTTGTAAAAGACTAAATTATACACAACTATGACCCTTCGCTATGGGTTCGTAGCTCAGCCAGGTAGAGTACCGGACTTTTAATCCGGCTGTCCGGGGTCCGAATCCCCGCGAACCCGCTATTTCATAGGTCTATTTCTGAGACGTGTAAAACTGTTACAAAATATCATTTCATACTCAATATCCCTAAAAATAGAAAAATTCTAACTAACTTAGGTTCAGTTCTGGAAACTCTGCTTGCTTGATTCCCAAGTCATGCTGGAGTGTTCTGATCTTTTTTGCATATTCAGCCATTCTGGTGTTATCACTCTGTGCCTTGGCGATTTTGTATCCACGCCAGGCTTTTTTGAGTGCACCCCATGTCTGACCTGCAGTGTAGTTAGGGTTGTTCGTTTGTGGTTGTACGAATTGATACATACTAAAAGATGAGTTGTAAAAATCAGATATCAGTGCGTATGTTAAGTAAAATCAATATAAAAGTCAAGTTTCTCACATTAAATTCAGGTATTTACCAATTTTCTCTGTAAAAACTTTCAATTTTAGTGTGTTTCTGACATATTTTAGGTTTTGTTTTTTATCAAAGTATTTACAGCATTTTCTAGATTTCCAATTGCCTCTCTTACTTCGTTTGTTCTCTTTCGTGTACCTATTTCGTATGCCTGGATCTTTCTTTTCCTGTCTACAATCATTCTTTTCTGTTCATGTGTACCAGAAGATCCTTGTGAGCGTCTAGTTTTAAGAGATGACTCAGGAGTTGTTGACTGAATAATTTTGTAGAGATCTTTTGAATCAATTTCGTTAGATGGAATTGTTTTCTTTACTTCAGATAGGGATAATTCAGTTAGAGATTTTTTTGAATTAGCTGCTATTTGGACTAGATGTCCAACTATTTTGTGCGATACTCTAAACGGTATTCCTTTTCGGACTAAATGTTCTGCAATATCAAGAGAGATGGAAAATCCACCATCAATTGCATGTCGTAGTTTTTTCTCATTTACAGTCATGGTTTTAAGAAGAGAATTGATGACAATCAATGATGATATTATTATTTTTGAAGTAGGCCAAATTGAGACTTTGATTTGTTGAAGATCCCTATTGTATCCAGATGGAAGACCCTTTAGATTGGACAATATTGCCATTTGATATCCTATTACTTGAGCAGTTTTTCCACGGATGAGCTCAAGTATATCTGGATTTTTCTTTTGTGGCATGACACTTGACGTAGAAGTAAACTTGTCTGATAATTCAAGAAAAGAAAATTCCGAAGTAGACCATATGATAAAATCTTCTGCCATCCTACTCAAATTTGTCATCATGATAGAAGAGTCGCTCACATATTCTGCAACAAAGTCTCTTGATGAAGTTGCATCAATTGAATTCTCAACTAGTCCCTTGAATCCAAGCATTTTTGCAGTTGACTGTCGGTCAATTGGAATACTTGTACCTCCAACAGGACCTGCACCAAGAGGAGATTCATTGATTCTACCATATGTGCCATAGAATCTGTCAAGATCTCGAAATAGAGCATCGACATATGCCAAAAGAACGTGAGAAAACAATCCAACCTGAGCCTGCTGGAGATGAGTATACAGAGGCACAATCGTATTCTGGTGTTTTTCTGCCAGTTGTATCAGTGTAGAAATAGTTTCATTTAAGCAAAAACAGATGATATTGACATCATCTCGTATCTTCATGCGCATATCAAGTGTGACTTGATCATTTCTTGAGCGTGCAGTATGCATCTTTCCACCAGCTTCTTTTCCAGCTTTTTTTATTACTAGAGACTCAATTAATTCATGAATGTCTTCAGCTTCTGATTTTTCAGAAAAGTTTTCTTTTTTGAGTTTCTCCAGAGCGCCGAGAATCTTTCCTGCTTCTGCTTTTGTTAGTATTTTATTATGAAATAGCATTAGTGTATGAGCTTGGCTTCCAAGTATATCATACAATGCAATTTGAAAGTCGTCTGAAATTGATGAAAGAAATTCTAATGTGTTTTCATCTAGTTTTCCTTCCAATCTAGATCTGTACATCAATTTACGAAATAGAATGGTTATATATAGCATAGACGCTTTTTTGATTTATGTCACAGGCACCTCAAGACCTGAGAAGACAAATTTTTGATGAACTAACAAAAGTAGTTGATCCAGAAATAAATGTCTCAATAATGGAACTTGAACTAATTGATAATATTGACATCGCAGGATCCGAAGTTAAAATTGATCTGCATTTGACCAGTCCATTTTGTCCAGCCATATTTGGATTCAAGATTGCACAAGATGTACATGACAACTTGTTGAAAATAGATGGAATCAATGATGTCAAGGTAAATGTTTCAAATCATTTCATGGCAGAAGCCATAAACAATCAGGTAAACACTAGTAAGAATCCTAAAAAGCCTTAGAATATTATTTTCTAAATCCCAAAAGATATCCCCTGAGCAATTGTATTGCCAATGCAGGGTCTACACCTTTTGGACAGACTTGACTACATGATCCAGCAAAGTGACATCTCCATATACCATGAGAGTCATCCACAATTTTTAGCCTGTCATCTTTTCCTTTATCCCTATTATCTGCCACATACCTATAGGCTTGTGCAAGTCCCTGAGGACCGATAAATGACGTATCCGTAGCCATTGTTGGACATGCAGAGTTACACAAACCACATTTGATACAATAAGAGAACTGGAGAAATTTTTCAAGATCCTGCGGTGTTTGTACGAATTCCTTGGATTCTGGGGTTACTTCAGAATCTTCTCTGATGATAAATGGCTTCATTTTTTTATGGTTTGAGATTAGTTGTTTAAAGTCAACTGCAAGATCCCGGATTATTGGAAAGTTGTTCATGGGTTCAACTGTTATAATATTTGAGTTCAATTCCGAAATCTTTGTGTAACATGCCAGTGCTGGCCTTCCATTGATTTTCATTCCACATGAACCACATGATGCTTGTCTGCATGAGTATCTCACTGCTACAGAGTGATCAAAGTTTTGCTTTGCATACAATATTGCCTCTAATACTGTAGTCCATTTCTGAACTGGAATTTGAAATTCTGAAAATGATGATTCTTGTCCCTCAGCTGGATTAGACCTAGCAATTCTAAGAGTAATAGTATTTGTCTGACTAGTGGTTTTTGTATTTGATGCCTCAGAAGGTTTTGGTACTTCTACAACTGCCATGTCTAAGAAACCCCCATTCCCGCCATTAATATAGTTCTTGAGCCATAAGCAATCAATATTGCCATTGCTGCAAGAGATCCATAGTTAATCATTTTTTCATATGTAGAACCTTGTTTTAATTCCAAGAGGATTACTCTAAGACCATTGAAGCCATGCACTGAAAGCAGAATTAGTATAGCTTCTAACATCAGTGCATATGGAAGAAAATGATAATTTGCAATCACATTTTGATATTGTAGCGAATCAGAAAACTTTTGCGACATTCTCATCAGTATGTGTACAGCTACAAGTGCTACAGCTCCTAATGCAGTTCCATAATGTATTTTCATGATAATGCTTTCTCTCATCTTAATCACCCAATAGTACCGATGCACCATACATCATGGCTAGAGCTGCAAGAGCAATTGAGACCCAGATGCAAAGCCTTTGTTTATAGTTAAGCGATGCTGCCTTGTATGGATATTCTGGCTGTCCAGGTTTTCCAACTCCTATACCCCCATGACCAAGCATGACTCTAATTCCATTTGCAGTATGGAACACACACATACCAATCACTAATGTGAGTAAGATATGACCTTGTGTAGTCTGTGTCAATTCTAACATCTTGTCCCAGGCTATTTTTCCATTGACAATTGTACTGGTTTCATAAATGTGACCTATCAAATACGCGAGCAATCCAAGTCCGGTAAGTCGCTGTAACCAATATGCAACACGTTCTATCCCATATCGAGTGGGATTTGCCATTCCCTTTATGCCTTCACGGTTTGACAATCTTTCTGCCACTAGTATTTCCTCTCCACTGGCTTGTATTTAGTAATAGTTACAGGATGTGTTTTTAGAACTGGTTCTTTGGTATCATAATACACAAGAGTATGGTGTAAAAAGTTCTTATCATCCCTATCAGGGTAATCAACTCTTGAATGTGCCCCTCTAGATTCCTTTCTTGCAATTGCACCCATTAGAATAACTTCAGCAACACGGAACATCGAATCAAGTTCCATAACGTTTGTGAAATTCGTATTGTATTCTTTGGCTTTATCATCAACATGTTTCCAAGTTTTGCGCTGTAGTTGTCTCACTTGTTTTAATCCTTCCACTAGATCATTCTCAGTCCTAAAAACATAAGCCTTTGAATTCATTATATCAGTTAGTTCTTGACGAACTTCGTATGGATTTGCACTTCCACTACCTCTAAAAATTCCGTCGTAGATTCTTTTTTCTTCAGTAGCAATCAAATGCATTGGGAAAGGCGGTTGAGATTTTCCCTCAAGAACATATTTTGCAGCAAGATCTCCTGTGATTTTTCCCCACACAAGACATTCTGCTGTTGAGTTTGCTCCCAATCTATTTGCTCCATGTACACTATTGCATGCAACTTCTCCAGCTGCCCATATACCTTGTATTTCTGTTGCACCATCTATGTTTGTATGAATTCCGCCCATCATGTAATGACACACAGGTCTCACATCAATTGGTTCATTGATTGGGTCTACACCAGAGAATTTTAGTGAGATTTCTCGGATTGCAGGTAATTTTCCAATGAGTACTTCTTTACCAAGGTGTGTAAGATCTAATTTTAGGCATTCTACTCCAGTTTCATTTTTGAAACCTCTACCTTCATTAATTTCTGTCATCATTGCACGAGAAACAACATCTCTTGAAGCAAGTTCAAGTTTGGTTGGTGCATATTTTTTCATAAATCGTTCACCGTCTTTATTTATCAGATATCCACCTTCACCTCGCGCACCCTCTGTAATCAGAATTCCAGATGGTAATATTCCAGTTGGATGAAATTGAACAAATTCCATGTCTTTTAATGCCATTCCAGCACGATAGGCCATGTCTAATCCATCAGGAGTTGAAGCTAGTGCATAAGTTGAGAAACTGTAGACTCGTCCAGCTCCACCTGTTGCAATGATTAATGCTTTTGCCTTGAAGGTATAGAAATTGCCACTTGAAAGTTCTATTGCTGTAATACCACAGAAGCGCTGACCATCATGAATTATAGATGAAACAAACCATTCATTGTAAAATTCAATGTTATCAAATTTCTGACAAGTATCATAAAGAGTCTGCATCTCGTAAAAACCAACTTTGTCTTGAGCATATGTAGCACGATTAAAGCTATAACCACCGAAGGCTCTCTGACCAATTCTTCCATCTTCCCTTCTTGACCATGGCATTCCCCAATGTTCTAGTTGGTATACTTCAGATGGCATTTCTTGAACAAGTCTTTCAATCACATCTTGATCACCGAGAAAGTCACTTCCTTTTACAGTATCGTATACATGGGATTCAAGAGAATCACCTTCTTCAGGATATAAAACAGCGGCTGTGCCACCTTCTGCAGATACAGAGTGCGAACGCATGACTTGAAGTTTTGAAACAACTCCAATCTTGATCTTTGAACTTACTTTTGATGCTTGAATTGCTGCCCTAAGACCAGCAAGGCCAGAACCCACTATCAAGAGATCAAGTTCTATGCTGTTGACCATTATTCGACATTCTCCTTTCCACGCTTCATAAATATGTCTTGTGAAGGATTTTAATCAGGATATATTACTATTATGTAAGATTAGAGATAGTTTTTGAACCTCTCTACTAGAGCTTACTTTCAGAAGATTTTCAAGATATTTTACAAGTTGTTGAAAAATATTTCAATCAGAAAAAGACATGGCTAGAAAAAATATCAAAGGTTGACTAAGCAATAAATAATTGTAAAATAATATAGCTGCAGTTGACAAGTATTAGAAAATTATTATTAGACAAATCAAAGCCTCTTGTCTTTCCGGGGGTTTATGATGCAATAACTGCAAGAATAGCACAAAAAGCAGGTTTTGAAGCAATGTTTCAGACTGGATATGGTACATCTGCCGCACTTCTTGGTATGCCAGATTATGGTTTCATAGGATCTACCGAGACAATTGAAAATGCAAGAAGGATATGCAAGTCAGTATCTGTTCCAGTCATAGTAGATGCAGATACAGGATATGGTAACCCATTGAGTGTATGGAAACTTGTAAACGAGTTGGAATCAGTCGGAGCATCAGGCATATTTCTTGAAGATCAGAAATGGCCAAAAAGATGTGGACATATGTCTGGTAAAGAAGTAATTCCAAAAGAAGAATATGTTGAAAAACTTCGTGCCGCTGTTGACGCTAGAAAGAATAAGGATTTCATAATTGTTGCAAGAACAGATGCACGAGCTACCGAAGGCCTTGATGCTGCAATAGAGAGGGGTCTGCTTTACAAAGAGATTGGTGCTGATGCAATTTTTGTTGAAGCACCCAAATCAGTTGAAGAAATGAAAAAAATAGGCAAGTCAATCAAGGCTCCATTAGTTGCAAATATGATAGAAGGAGGAGCAACTCCTGTTCTGTCATCCAAAGAGTTGCACAGAATGGGATTCAATCTCATATTATATCCATTATCTGTTCTCTATGCAAACACATTTGCGACATTAAAGATTCTAAAAGAATTAAAAAAGACAGGAACAACTATGAAGTTAAAAAACTCTCTTGTAAATTTTGATGAGTTCAATAACATTGTAGATCTTTCCAGATTTAAAAAAATGGAAAATAAATATTCAACAAAATAAGTGACAAAAAAGAAAAGAGTCGTTCAAGGTATATCTTAAGAAGAGTTTGTTCTCTTTACTTCTATTTCTATAGTAGAAACATTCCTAGAGCGTCCATCTTGTGATTGCATTTGTTCTGAACCTATCTTGATGTTTCCTACGGCATATCCGGCATTCTCTGTTTTTCGTGCAATAATTTGAGCAACATCTACTGCATGGCCGATACTAAGTCCTCTTGCCTTGATTGATATTCTTGGTTGGTTTGCCAACTGTATGAGCGCAGAAGTAACATACGACATAAGTGGCTTTTTTCCGATGTAGATAATGTCTCTAGTTTCTGACATGCGCTAACTACCATTTGGGATAATTTAAATCTAAGAATGAAAAATTCGAGGCAATGAAGTTTTTGTTATCACTAATTTTTGCAATGACAATTGTTGGAGCCAGTTCTGCATATGGATATGAAGAGACGTCAACATCAGACTTTAAGATATTAAACTCTCTTGGTGAGGAAATAAAATCTCCCGTGGTTGACCAGCAACTCAACTTACAAACATCACTGAAGAACTTGAGTCAAAAAAATATTGATTGGGCATACATAGTTCAAGTGATTAACTCAGATGGTGCAATTGTTGATCTCAATTATGCAACAGGATCTCTTGCAAAAAATCAAACTCTTGCTGCAGCATTATCATGGACCCCAAGTGAGGGAGGAAATTACAAAATTGAGATATTTGTTTGGGACAATTTACGCGACATAAACCCACTTGCTCCCATGTCAACATACTCAATTACTGTAACTTGAAAAAGTGGACCGGGTGGGATTTGAACCCACGATCTCACCCATGCCAAGGGCGTATCCTACTAGGCTAGACGACCGGCCCATATTCAACCAGAATATTGCATCTGATTTGCATTAACTTTTTTTGAGAGGTTATTAACGTTTAGTGTAAATCAAAAATTTAGGATGTGAAATAACAGCATAAGATATTTAACTATCTAAATCAAAAATCCTCGCGTGGTCGTAGATAGTAAAGCAATAATTTCATACATACAAATTCAGAAAGAAGATTTAGCGGTTTTCAGATTCATACCAAAAGAAGGTGGAGAAGTACCACAATACAAGGCAGGACAGTTTCTTACACTTGGAGCACATGTACCAGCAGAAAATAAGATAATTCGAAGAGCATACTCAATTGCATCAAATCCAGAGAACAGAAAATATATTGAATTATACATCAGATGGGTAAGAAAACCACTTCCAGGACGTCTTACTACAGTATTGTTTAGTGCAAAAGAAGGAGATGAGATAATTTGGTTAAAGCCTACAGGTCCTTTCACCATAGAAGAAAAGAAACCAGATGGTGAACCAGACAATAGAAGAATAGTTTGTCTTGGAGGCGGTACAGGTCTTGCACCATTTCTCAGCTATGCAAAACATCTTCATGCAATAGGAAGTAAGAGAGAGATTGTAGTATATCATGGTGCTAGCTATGTTGATGAATTAGGTTACAGAGAGGAATTAACCAGACTAGAAGAAGAAAGTCTTGACAGCGGAAAAGACAAATGGAATTTCAAATATAGATCTACTATAAGTAGACCAGATGAATGGTTTAACAGAACTTGGAATGGTCATAAAGGTAGAGTAGAAAGTTTCTTACAGTCAAAAGATGGAGAAATGTCTCCACTTGAAAAAATGGTTGGTGAGAAAATCACAAAAGATAATACGGTATTTTTCATTTGTGGCTGGCAAGGAACTATAGACGGTTGTCTTGATGTTTTGACACCAAAAGGTTTTGTCACAGAGAGAAATAAGAGAGCAGACAAGAGCTTTGAAATAAAGTACGAATCATACGGCTAGACAAAATCTCCTTTGAAAGAATAATATTCTATTACCATAGCGAGTCTTACAGGGACGTAGGTTAACTTGGTAGACTGCCAGCCTCGGGCGCTGGATGTCGTGGGTTCAAGTCCCATCGTCCCTATCCTTGAGAAATTTATCATAATTTCAAATAAATGATTGAAATATGACACAAAAATACAGAAATGCAGTTGACAGTAGCCATTTATCTTGCACATTTGAATCCAGTTACCAAGGCCCATGTAGAAATTATTAATGAATTAAAAAATGAAGGTCAAGTGAGAGTTCTACCAGTCACATTCATGAAGAATAGTCAGGAAATCAATAGTAGGAGTTTTCCTTTTAGTTATGAGTTGAGAAAAAAAATGCTCTATGCAGTATTTGGTGATAGCATCACAGTTGTGCCAAATTATACATTTTATGCACCATTTGCAAAATACATGCCCCCAATGTTATCCCCATACTCATGGAAAATAAAAGAACAGATTCTTGACGGAATAAAAACAGATTATTTTACATATACTGGCGACAAAGCGGAGGGTTTTGTGCTCAAGATATACGGTCTAAATCCCAGAATAGGCAAAAGAAAGGAAACTTCTGCATCATCGGTAAAACAAAAGATGTTTGATGCAGCGATAGGAAAAGATACAGATTGGGAAAACTATGTTGAACCTGAAATAGTGCAAATAATACATGAGAACTGGGATGTTGTGAAAAAATTTGCAAATGCCAAGGATCTTACATACAGAGTATTGGGAATGAAATTTCCCAGCACAGGATTTTGGTAGAAATAGGTTAATTATAGACATATTCGGTTTTTCAATATGAAATCTTTTGTTCCAGAATTTGTCTGGTTTGATGGCAAGATAGTACGAGACGAAGATGCAAAGGTTCCAGTAATGACGCATGCCATACATTATGGTACTTCGGTTTTTGAAGGACTACGAGGATACTGGAATTCCAAGAACTTGAATATTTTTAGGTTGCAAGATCATATCAAGAGATTTAGAAATTCTGGTAAAGTGTATTCAATTTCTCTTAGATTTACAGATAAAGAAATTGCCAATGCTATAATCCAGGTTTGTAAAAAAAATAATGTTAGAGAATCATGCTACATAAGACCATTTTATTTTGTAGGCAAACATGGAATCAATCTCCATGTAACTGAAAACACCCCAACACATGCAGTAATAGTCATGTTTCCTTTTGGAGAACTGTTTAACAAGAATGGAATAAAGGTAGGAACATCTTCATGGAGACGAATTCATGATATCTCCACACCACCACTTGCAAAGATGGGTGGAAATTATCTCAATTCCATACTAGCAACACAAGAGTCAAAGAGAAATGGCTATGACGAAGCCATAATGCTAGATCACCTAGGAAACATAAGTGAGGCGCCTGGCGAAAATATCTTCATTGTTAGGGATGAAAAGTTACTAACACCTCCACCTAGCTCATCAGCATTAGAAGGAATAACAAAAGATTCCGTAGTCAAAATAGCAAGAGATCTTGGCTATCAAATAATAGAACGTGAGATTCCCAGAACAGAGATTTACTTTTCCGATGAAGTATTTCTAACAGGAACCGCAGCAGAAATAACTCCAGTTATTTCAGTAGACAACAAAATGGTGGGCAACGGCAAAGTAGGAAAGATTACAGGAGACATTAGAAAGATCTATTCAGATATCACAATGGGTAAAAATAAGAAATACTCAAAATGGATAACACCGGTGTACTAGTATGAAGATAGTTCAGATAGGTACTGGCGGTTTTGGAAAAAATCACGTAAGAATTCTTTCCCAACTTGGAGTTCTTTCAGCCATATGCGACATGGATGCATCTCGTGCAAAAGAGATTAGTGAAAAATACTCTGTGAACCAGTATTCATCCCTAGATGCTTTAATGGATTCAGAAAAATTTGACGCAGCATTTGTGTGTACACCTACTTCAACTCACTTTGAGTTGGCAAAAAAACTCTTGGAACAAAAGAAAAATGTTTTTGTAGAAAAGCCAATGACTTACTTATCCAATGAGGGAGAAGACCTTCTCAAATTAGCCAAGAAAAACAAGGTAATTCTTACAAGTGGATACATAGAGAGATTCAATCCCGCTGTCTCACTTGTTAAAGAATATGTCAAGACCAAAAAGTATGGAGAATTGATAATGCTTGAATTTCACAGAGAAAATAGAATGCCAAATCACATAAAAGACGTAGGAATCATCTATGACACTTCAGTGCATGACATTGATACTGCTATGTGGTTATTTGACGATGTACCAGAAGTAGTATTTGCACGATCTGGAAAAATAAGACATGAGCATGAAGATTTTGCAACAATAATGCTCGGTTTCAAAGATAACAGAGTTGCAATCATATCATCAAATTGGATCACTCCAATTCGTGTAAGAAAATTTAATGCAGTATGTGGTGATGCCATAATTTCTTCTGATTTTATTACACAGGAAGTAAAGATCGAAACCAGTTCAGGAGCAGAGATACCAAGAAAGGAAATGGAAGAGCCTTTACTTTTAGAGATAAAGAATTTCATATCTGCAATTGATGGAAAAGAGAGCATCAGAGTACGAGCAGAAGATGCCCTCAATACCACAAAAATTGCGGAAGCGGCACTTTTATCTAGCCAGAAAGGAACTCCAGTTTATCTGAATTTAAAATGAACCGAAAACTAATGGAGATTCTTGCATGTCCAATAGACAAACATTTTCCACTTGAGTTGGTAGAATTGATTGCAAAAGAAGAAATCATTTCAGAAGGTACTATATTTTGTTCAAAATGTTCTAGATATTATCCAATAATAGAAGAGATTCCCATAATGCTACCTGATGAATTGAGGGACAAGAATCAGGATATAGAATTCTTGAACAAACACAAGAATACCCTTCCTGACAAGATTGTTACAAAAGGCGTTCCATGGCACTTGTGATAAGAAATGGTTACAAATTTTATTTCTGAAAAAGCTAAACTTGGAAAGAATGTCAGGATATGGCATTTTGCATACGTAGGAGATGATACAGAGGTGGGAGACAATGTCAAGATTGGCTCTCTTGCACATGTTGATTACAATGTAAAGATAGGAGAAAATACCATGATAGAAGGACTTGTCTACATACCACCACTTTCTAGAATTGGAAAAAATGTCTTCATAGGTCCAGCCGCATCTTTAACTAACGACCCTTATCCAGCTAGTAAGAAAATGATTGGAGTCACCATAGAAGATGGAGCAGTCATAGGCTCTAGAGCAGTCATAAAGGCTGGAGTTAGAATAGGAGAGAACAGTGTTGTGGCAATGGGAGCAGTGGTCACAAAGGATGTCCCACCCAATTGTGTTGTAGTTGGAGTTCCAGCCAAGGTGAAATATTCAAGAGAAGAATACGACAAGAAAAAGTGAAAGTGGGAAAACAGTTAGTGTCGTATTTGTTGATGAAATATCCAGTTCTTTATTTTTGACATTATCAAGATCCAGAGTATTACAAGAATTATCGCAATACCTGCTTTTATGACAGAATCTATTACACTATCTAGATTACCAAATCCCTGTATTGAGATATGTGCAATAATTGGGACAATCAATGCGCCTCCAGCTATAATCAGTAACCACATTACAAATACGTAGAAAAAAATTGGAGTTCCCATCATAGCTTAATTTCCATCATGAAAGACGTTATTATTGCAAGTGCAGCAGAAAATAATGCTAGTCTAAAGATTACAAATCCTACTTGTTTTTCAGTAAGCGGCCCATTTGCCAAGATCAATCTGACAAGGGTTACAGGAGCAGATTTATCAGTACTAGCCATCAATTTGAAATCTTCAGTGTGAATAACTGGATTTGCTTTTATTTGTCTATGTTCAACTATTCGTTTTACACTAGAAAGGAACAGAAAAGAGTTTATCACTGCAGGAAGCAATGCAATTGCAGCAATAATCTCAACATGACCTACGATAGATAATGTACCATACATTGCCCCCAGAGTTAGCGCACCAGAGTCTCCTGGAAATATTTTACTGGGAACTTTATGATATTTGTAAAATGCCAATGATACAAACCCGAGAGGTAAACTTGCCAGTGCAACATCATAATGATGTACAATCACAAGACAGACAGTGAGGGCAAAACTGGCAATTGTCATAAATCCGCTTGCAACACCATTTAGTACATCAATAGAGTTTACAGTATTTCCCATAACTGGAATTATAATAACTATCAATCCCAAATAGAGTTCTGGGATCTTGACTGAACCAAATAGTGGAAATATAAGATGCGGGGGAGCATATGCTCCAAGTAAAATAATGGGCAATGAAGAAGCTGCAAGAGCAAGCGGCTTGAACCACCCTCCAAGTACTTTTCTATCATCAGCAAAACCAACAAGAAACGCAAGTGAGGTTGTAATGATAATTGCCAATATATCGGTGGAGGGGAAAAAGGCATAGAGTGTAAGTTCAGAAGCTAGAATCCCTGCGAGAATTGAAGGTCCTCCAGGACGGGCAACCATTGTTGCAACCTCTTTGTTGTAGTCTTTTACAACCATATTTCTTTTTGTCAGTACTTTAATCAAACTTGGAGTGATTGCATAAACGGTAACAAATGCCACTGCTGAAATCAGTATTCCGATAATGGTTCTATCCAACATCATCTTATCTTTTTCAGATATGTCTTTATGTTTTCTGCAACAATTGGTCCTATCTTGTCTATTTTGGCTAGTTTTTCAACAGATGTTGAAGCTAGATCCTCTCTCAGCTTTTATGCCATTCTTGAAGAGTACCCTAGCTCTTACCCTTCCAATTCCTTTTACTTGTACCAAATCAACAAGTTCTTCTTTTATGCCATATACCACCCTAGACCTTAAGGAATCAATCTCAGCCAAGATCTCGTCTTTTTTTTCTAATTTTGCAATCTCATAAAGAGCGTGAATTAGCCAGTCTGCAGTCTCTACCATTCTGTGTGTATCTCCAGATTCTATACCAAAATTATCAGACAGGAATATTTCGCTTGATTCATTGATCCAAGCGTGTATTGCAAGAAGACTTCGGTTACAGTCATATTCAGATATAGGTTCTATTAGTTGATCAGAATAATTTTCAATCAAGGTACCCACAAACTCATAATCTTTATTTCGTAATGAAAACTTGGGAAAGAAATCTTCTGAAATTGTAATCAAGTGTAACAGGCCAAGAGCATGTCCTTTTGTTGTAATTAGTTCCAAGGATTTTCTAAACAAAACTGCTGTAAGAGGATCTATGTACAACGTGGAAGTTTTTTTGCCAAATTCTGTAGCAATATACCTATTTCCTTTTTGCTTTACAAGATCTTCTGATTCTAAATATCGTAAAGATATCTGAATATGAAATTTTATTGTAGTTTTTCTTTCTTGCGAACCTGAAAGGGTCATTGAAAAGAAGTCTACAATATCTTCTCCCTTGATACCAGGATTTGTTGATACGAAACTGAGAAGATGAATTCGCAATGCCTTGTCTCCAGTAAGTTTTGAAGTGATGGGTTCTGGTGTTCCGTTAATGTAATAGTCGAATATTTCATCGCTATTTGAGGTACTTACAATGATTGCCTCGCCGTATTTGTCATATTGTGGTCTGCCTGCACGTCCACACAGTTGTTTATACTCCAGTATACTGATTGGTTTGTTTATGCCATACTTTGCATCATATCGAGATACATTAGCAATAACCACTCTTCTTGCTGGAAGATTAACCCCTGCAGCCAAGGTAGGCGTAGACGCCAAGATCTTTATTCTTTTGTTTCTAAATTCAGATTCAATTAGATCTCTGCAGCTTGGATTAAGACCAGCATGATGAAACGCCACCCCATTTTTGACTAGACCTGCTAGCACTTTAACAAGTTCAGTATGTTCATTATCATCCAAGATTTTTTGTGAAATTTTTTCCAATACTTCTTTTTCTTCATTGTTTAGAGTCTTTGACACAGCTTCTGATGCCTTTGTTGCAAGAGAGACAGAACGTGTCCTTGTTTCTGCAAATAAAATTGCCTGACCTCCATTATTTAGAGAATCAAGTCCCAAGTCAACAGGTGGTCCCCTAATGCTTGTTTGAACTTCAAATTTTTTCTGGCCTTGCATGGTAACTACGCCTTGATCATAGACTCCTTCTGACAATGGAACTGGCCTCCACTCACTGTGAACTAGTTTACACCCTAACCAATCAGCAATCTCATCAGCATTAGTAACAGTAGCACTGAGAGCAAGTATTTGCGGTTTTTGAGGTAACAGTTTCAGCTTTGTAAGTACAATTTCAAGAGTTGGACCTCTATCATCATCACCCAATAGATGTACTTCATCAGCTATTACCAGACTTATTTGATCTAACCATTCTGCACCTTGTCTTATGATAGAATCCATTTTTTCATTAGTCAGTACAAGAATATCATTTTGACCTAGGTTCTTGTCAGACATATCAAAATCGCCAGTAGATATTTGGATTTTCAAATTTCCGCCAAGACCATCTGAACCAAGTTTTTTAAATTCATTGAATTTTTCTGAGGCCAAGGCCTTTAGAGGACTGAGATAGATTATTTTGCCTCTCTTTTCATCCAGATGTTTTATTATTGCAAGAATAGCAAGTAGTGTCTTGCCACTTGCTGTCGGGGCAGAAACTAGAATGCTTTTTCCTTCAAGCAATCCAGATTTTACTGTCTTTTCTTGAGGCGGGTATAAGCTAACATATCCATTTCTTTGTAGAAATTCAATTGTAGAAGGAGGAATGTCTAACTGCTCTATTTTCATACTCGGTTATAATGACCAGGTTTGGATTCATAAATAGCTGACTCTCTTTGCAATTTTTTAATATATTTTCTTGCTTCATCTTCTGTAAATTTATCAGTCTTGATCAATTCTTTGACAAATGCTTTTTCTTCAACAGGTCTTTTTTCATCACCTTCAAGCGATTTCATTACATCCATGAATAGTTGCATTTTTGAGACCTCACTGTGAGGACGTCCTTGAAGAACTCCGAGATCGACTTTTCCTGTATTAACATCAACTCCAGCATCTTGCAACATACTTTGCATAAGGAAGATTGCTCGTTCTGCATCTTCTGCATCAACTTGTGTTTTCATCAATAGTCTAGCTCTTGCTGTTGCCAATCTTACAAGTCCCTCCAATTGTCTTGGTGTTACAGTGATCATTCCTTCAGATTCTACATTTCTCATTGTCATATAGTAATTCAAGATCAGATCTTCTGCTTCTGGTGTAAGATTTGGATCAAATCTCTTTGCGTAAGAGAGATATTTTGTAAGAATGTCGACATCAATTAGCGACTTGGTATCAGTTCCTGATACCCTATGTAAATTCAATATGTGTCTTGCAATTCTTGTATCTCTTTCTTTTGATGGAATGTCTCTAACAACAAAAATAAGATCAAATCTAGTTAAAAGCGGGACTGGAAGGTTTACATTTTCTGTTATATTCTTGAAAGGATCATACTTGCCAAACATTGGGTTTGCAGCAGCCAAAATTGAAGTTCTGGCATTCAATGTTGCAACAATTCCACCTTTTGCAATACTTACAGATTGTTGCTCCATTGTTTCGTGTAATGCACTTCTATCTTCTGGTTTCATTTTATCAAATTCATCTATGCATACAAGACCCTGATCACCTAGGACAACAGCACCAGCCTCAAGCATCATTATACCAATTTTATCCCGGACAACTGCTGCCGTAAGTCCTGCCGCAGTAGAACCTCTACCAGACGTATAAAGTCCTCTTGGAGCAATTCTTGCACAGAATTTTAGCATTTCACTTTTTGCCGTACCAGGATCACCTACCAGAAAAACATTGATGTCACCACGAATCTTGGCACCATCAGCAAGAATTTTTTGAGTAGATCCTACAATTAGCAACAAAATAGCTTCTTTAATTATATCATGTCCACTCACATGTGGTGCAAACGAGGCAACAAGTCTATCATAGATATCTGAATTTTTAACAAGTGATTTGATTAGTCTTTCTTCATCAAGAGAGATCTCTTCTCGTTCAGTACTTCTAGAAGATTTGTTTCCTCGTCCACGATGAAACTCGATGTTATTTCCTTGAATTCTTAATCTGTAAATACCACTTTTTCCCCTCATGGAAGGTATGTGTTCTTGTTCAATTCTTACAATTCCTGTCAGTATGATACGATCTCCAGGTCTTGCGTTATCAACCAAATCTTGCAAGACTGTTACATCAAGATAATGAGGTAATTGACCTGGAGGTAGATCCTCAGGTAATTCTTGTAATCTCACCATTTGAAAATCAATAAACTTGCTTTGTTCTGGGTTTATCTCGAGATCTCTGTGAGTACACTTACCATTATCACATTTTAACGGCTCTTTGAACTCCAAACCTTTTTCTTGAACTCGCACAGTCTTGTGGTTATCAGGACAAAAGTAAACTAGTTCTTTTGCAAGGGGTTTAATTTCAGAAGACCGAACAACCATTCCAGATACACTAATTACTTTTCCAATAACCTCTGCGTTTACTTCACGTAGACTTCTCTGTGATGGATAATTTGAGATCCTTACTCTAATGTCATGTCGAATTTTTTCTGCATATTGTGGGAATCTTTCTTTGAGAATATCTTTTATTGCCCCACCAAAGGCTCGTAATATCTCATCAGGATCAGTGGTAAATACAGACTCAATTTCAGGATATGATACCAAATCATTGTAGTCAGCTACGATGTATTGTGTTTTCTTTGCCATCATTTGATCTATTTCATCAACATATTTGTAAACATCAGACTTGTCTTTGAATTGACTCAAAAAATCTTTTACTTGATCTTGAAGCTTACTCTTTGAAATTGATTCAGATTGGACAGTCATTTTTTATCATCCATTATCTGAAGTTTAAATTCAGTACTGTTGTTGTGAATGTAATCAAATAATGTTCTTTCTTCTATTGTTAACTTTTTTGCTAAATCACTAGTCATCTTGGATGAATCTGCCAATCTAATTATTTTTCCTTGTCGTTTACGAACAAGAGAATTTAGCATACTTTCTATTTTATCACGGTCTTCTTGTGGAAGTCTTCGTGTGAATGAATTTACTTTGATGTAAAAGTCAAGATCTAATGTAGAGAGATCAAAATCACCTTGTATATTTTCTTTCATAACTGCCTGCTTTAGAGCTACAATCATATCAGTATCTTGTACTTCCACTAATTTTTCTGAAGATAGCACTTCAGCTATCCATCTGGATATACTCATTATTTCGCCCTGTTTGGCTTCCACTGATGTCAATGGTGCCTCTATTTTCAGATCATGATTAAAATTGACTTTGACATCTTGTAGGCGATATCCTATACTATGTATCTGTATAAGTTCTGAAATGTGCAATTTACTCGATCCTCCTTTGAGCCGCTAAAGGGATCGATCGATCAATTCTGTTAACCATTTAGTTCGATCATTTGATCTAGATTCTATCTGTACAAATTTGTTCCTGTTCATAACTGAAATACGCATTTTCTCATTTAATATGCAGTCCTGAGTTATTATCATTCTAACAATTTAGCTCTTTTCCAACCATAATAACAATCGGTTATAATGGTAATACCCAATATTGCCTTAAATTAATGACAATAATTTACATAATTTCTTAAACTTAATTTTATTAGTAAGTGAAAGACGTATGTCCCTATGACTGAATCTTCCATGTGGGTAGAAAAATATCGCCCTACTAAGATCTCATCAATAATAAATCAAAAAGAAATAGTAGGTAGTCTGCGATCTCTTTTAAAAAATACATCAGAGATACCACATTTATTATTCTCTGGCTCTGCTGGTGTTGGTAAAACTACTACTGCACTGTGCCTTGCAAGAGAGATTTTGGGAGAGTCATGGCGTGATCACACTTTAGAATTGAATGCTTCTGATGAACGTGGCATTAACATGGTTAGGGAAAGAGTAAAGAAATTTGCAAGGTTCTCAGGTTTGGATACTAGCATTCCTTTCAAACTTATCATTTTGGATGAAGCTGATGAGATGACCTCAGATGCTCAAACTGCCCTAAGAAGAATTATTGAAGATACTGCAAAACATTGTAGATTCATCATGATTGCAAATAATATATCAAAAATTATCGATCCTCTTCAAAGTAGATGTGCGGTTTTCAGATTTACAAGAATATCAGAAGAAGACATAATTAGTCATTTAGAAGAAATTTGTAAAAAAGAGAAAATAAAGTACACTCAAGAAGGTTTGAAAACATTATACCAGAATTCAGAAGGAGATATGCGTCACTCCATAAACATGTTACAAGCTACGGCAAGTGTTGGAATAATAAATGAAGATAATGCAAAAACTTCTGCAGGACTTGCCAAGACAAATGATGTAAGTGTAATTTTAAAACTTGCACTTGACGGAAAAATTGCAGAGGCCAGAGGAAAAATGATTGAACTTATCAAAGTGTATGGAATGTCAGAGTCAGACTTTGTTAAATATTTAAATGAAGAATGTTACAAAATTAAGACTAGTCATTTATCTCAGATGTTAGAGGCCATAGCAAAATATGATTATAGATTAACCATAGGAGCCAATCCAGAGATTCAGCTGTCTGCTTTATTGGCAGAACTTGGAAATATAGAAAAATAATAGCGCAGAGAGAGGGATTTGAACCCCCGGGTGCTTGCGCACATAGGCTCTCAAGGCCCACGCCATGCCGGGCTAGGCGACCTCTGCGAGTTTTTTTCGTAAGGACTTGTTAAAATTTGTTTAAGATTATCGTTTTTAGAACTAATACATATGATGTAGAAGGAATAATAAGAAAAAGAAAAGGGACGAAAAATTCTAGTGGTGTGCGTGTGGATTAACAGAACCGGATTCCATTTTTACAAAGGTTCCATCTGCTTTTTCATGGTGTTCCAAGTTAGACTGGTCTACTTTGATGGCTTGTGGAGGGCAAACTGAAACGCATGCCATGCACCAAATACAATCATGTTCTCTGATTGGATCAGCCTTGTCAGTATAGTCTGCTCGGTGTTCTTTTTCAGATTCACCAGTACCAGCAAATGTTGCGCCTATTGTCTTATTTGCAGGAATGTCTTGTTCTGTTCTGTACCATTGGAAGACTTGGACTGGACATGCTTCAATGCATGCACCATCTGCTACACATGAATCCCAATCTACAGCTACCATAGTACCACTTACACCCAATGGTTCGATTTTTTCTCCTCTGGCCTTGAAGGACTCGATGCAGTTTTCATCTTTTGAGGCTTCGGCTAATCTACCAGGGCCCCATCTGAAGTGAAAATGCTCACCATCGGTGTGATTTATTTTTCCAAGTGGGTTGTAACCCTTTGGAAAGTCTTCTGGTATCGGCATAGTTTTTTGTCGCAGGCTATGTTATTTAAACCTAGACAAAACTAAGTAAATTTTGCAATCTCTTTTTCATGTATATCTTGATTTAACTGATCAACCTTGATTGCTTTTGTAGGACAAACTTCAACACAGGCCATACACCAAATACAATCAGCTTCTTTCACAGGATTTGCTTTGTCAGTGTAATCTTTTCTGTCGTTTCTACCAGTCTCACCAGGATTTTTGTACCATTCAAAAACCTTGACAGGACAACTTAACAAACAGATACCATCACCAATACAAGAATCCCAGTCTACAGCTACAAATGTACCATGTACACCCATAGGTTTGATTTCTTCACCTGCAGCTTGAGAATCTGCTTTTACTTTTGGATCAGTGGATGCTTCAGCAAGCCGTCCTGGGCCCCACACTAGATGATAATTTTCACTTAGCGGATCTTTGAATTTTTCAACTGCATGATGATTTGCAGGAAAGTTTGGATCTATAGGCACGATATCTGAGATTATTGTTAGTTATTTAAAGTGTATACAAGATAAATTCATATCTTTCACAAATCGTCCTAGTTTAGTGGGAATTTTCAAATATGATGTATATCGTAATCCTAACGTAGGTATCTATGCCAAGTGTAATGACAAATTTGTTTTCATACCAAACGGATTTGCCACTACAAAAGCAAAAAATCTTGCAGAATTTTTAAAAACGGATTATGTCTTTACGGCAGTTGCAAATACAAGATTACTTGGACCAATGATGGTAGTAAATAATACTGGATTATTGTTACCTCGTAATTGTCATGAAGAAGAGATATCACACTTGAAAAAATCAACTGGACTTAATGTAGACATACTTGACACAAAACATAATGCGTTAGGAAATCTAATTTGTGCAAATGACAAAGGAGCAGTAATGTCATCACTTATTCCAACAGAATACATCAAACAAGTTGAAGATGTACTAAAAGTCAATGTGATAAGAAAAAGAGTTGCTGGGTATCAGCAGACTGGCGCAATGACGGTAGCAAATTCCAAAGGAGGAATCATTCACCCATCTACAGAAGAGGAAGATATCAAGGCAATATCACAGGTATTAGGCATAGAATTAGAACCTGCAACTATCAACGGTGGATCGCCCTATCTAGCATCAGGCGTGTTGGTAAATAACAATGCAATAGTCGTGGGGGGTCTCACAAATGGTCCTGAACTTGTAATGTTGACCAAGGCCTTTAGAGTTGAAGACTAGACTTTACATCATTTAACATAACATCAAGTTTCATCTGTCTTTCAGAACCATCTTCCATATTTCGAATTATTACATAGTTATCAGCATACTCTTTTGGTGCCACTATTATGACACGCTTTGAAATAGAAGCAATTTCCATCTGTTTTTTCAGAGATTTTCCAGACAGATCTACATCTGTAGGAATACCCTTTAGGCGTAGTTGTGATGCAATACCAGTTGCAATTTTTTGCATATCACCATTAACAAAAACTACAGATATTCTAGATTCTGAGTTCTTTGTATCTACCTGTTGTTTTTCTAATAATAGTGCAATTCGTTCCACTCCTCCAGCTGCACCAGTAGCACCAAGATCATTTCTTCCAAAGGCTCTAGTCAATGTATCATATCTACCTCCACCAACCAATGCACCTACATCAAAATCTGTCTCAAATACTTCAAAAACAATTCCAGAGTAGTAATCAAGACCTCTCACAATGCCAAAATTTATTCTGACATTATTTACACCACGATTTTTTAGAGTATCAAACAATTTCAGAATCTTGTCCCAGTTTTTTATGTGGCTAGTATCAATTTGTTTTTCTATTTCATCAGGAAGTCCTTTGATCTCAGAAAATTTGAGAATTTGTTCCAATTCGGGTACAGAATATCCCTTTTCTTGATATTCTTTTATGATATCTTGTTTTCTCTTTTTTTGAATTTTATCAACAGCCCTTAGAATATCACCAATTACATTTGGTGAGTCAGACTTGAAAACATCTTTTACATATGACTCGACAAGTTCTCTGTCACAGATATCAATTACAATATTTTCGAGTCCTAGTCTAGTTAGAAATTTAGAGGTAAAATCAATTATTTCAGCATCTGATTCTATATTTGGTTCTCCATAGATTTCTATGTCCCACTGGTGAAAGAATCTATACCTACCTTTTTGTGGTTCGTCATAACGCCATACACCACCAAATGTAGAAATTTTTGCAGGTAATCGCATAGATTTTTGTGATGTGACAAAACGTGTAAGACCAATTGTAAAATCAAAACGCAATGCTACTTCACGGTCTCCTTTGTCAGTAAAATAATAAATTTCATTTTTTATTGATGGACCACTTTTTGTTTCTATTACAGATAACAACTCAATTGGTGATGGCTCCATGAATTGGAAACCAAACAAATTTGATGTTTCAATGAATTTGCGACGCACATATTCAATTGTGGAAGATTCCACTGACTCAATATCGCGCATACCGCGTGGTAATTCCAATTTCAAGACTCATTCTTTTTCTAATGCATTTAGACTTTCTGATTACCAAAATCATCGTTAGAATAAATAGTGCACTGGAGACCTATCAATTCGTGGCTTATCGACATCTAGATCATATGACAGATGCTTTTATCGAAGTAACCGGAGATACAATAGATGAGGCCTTTGAAAATGCTGGCATATCAGTTGTGGATACAATTGTCGATATCAAATCAGTTGAGAACAAAGAAGATAAAGAAATTGAACTCTATTCAAATGACCTGAAAAGTTTACTATATAGCTGGCTTGAGGAAATAATTATTCTCACAGTAACAGATGGATTTGTAGGAAAGATATTTCATGTAAAAATAACAAAAAATGACAGATATCATCTCTTAGCAAAAGTTAATGGTGAAGAAATTAATTTCGAAAAGCATCATTTCAAAATGGAGATCAAGGCACCTACATATCATTTAATGGAGATCAAAGACGAGAAACCAGTTTTGATGCAGTTCATTCTTGATCTCTAGGCTAAATTATTAAATAGCTTTTATCTACAACAAATCAGGTTTGGTAGACGAAGAATTAGAAAAAATTATGAAAAAAAAGTTGGAAGAGATGAAAACGCACAAGGAACTAGAGATCCTTGATCTCACAGATTCTAATTTTGATAAAGCCATAATTGGTGACACTCCAGTTATCATAGATTTTTGGGCTACATGGTGTGGTCCATGTCAGTTTATGTCTCCAATTTTTGAAAAAATTGCAAAAAAATACAAAACCATTAGATTTGCACGCGTAAATGTCGATAATGCTCCAGGCATATCTCAAAGGTATGGAGTTTATTCAATTCCTACATTTATCGTATTTAGTAATGGTGAACCAGTTGACAAGGCAATGGGAGCTGTCGGAGAACCTGGACTACATATGCTTGCGCAAAAATATGCCTAATAGGCATAAAGCGGATTAACTTTTCTTTGGATTTCTATTATTTCTCTGAGAACTTGAAACTCCTCAGGACTTAATTTGTGCGAGAATGTTTTCAATAACAATTTTGCTTCAGGAGATGGTGGGAAAGAATAAAGAACTTCTTCTTCTGATATTTGTCTGCCTATTGTTACATTTTGAATTGAAACAGCCACTTCTTTGCCTTTTTTTGCGCTATCAACACTTTTGCCGTTTTCTTGAATTTGATGCACAACACCAATTTTTCTTCCATTTGAGTTCATGACAGATACTTTTTGCTTTAACATACCAGCATCTACTAGTACTCCAAAAACTGCTGGGTTGTTCTGTCTAAACACATAACCTTTGAGAAATGTGAATTTACATATTTGTGTAAGTTCTTGGAAAATTGCATCCTCTTCATTTGCAGTATCATCTCTAACCCAATTAACATAGTTATCAATTAAGCTGTAAATTACCTGGTCATGAAAAATCTTGATGTGACTTGCTTCTGCCTCTTCTTGAGCATCCTGTAAAATTTTTACATTAAATGCTATTATTACACCCAAATGTCTATCTCGTTCTTTTATTGCAAGCGCCTCCATAACATCTCGCCTTGTTACAGGTCCAATGTCTGCCATGGATATTGATACGTTTTGTCTTTTCAACATATCAGTTAAAGCTTCTAGCGAACCAATTGTATCACATTTTAGAATTATTCCCTTTGTATCAGTTTTGATAAATACGGATTTCATTTCAGATTCGATCAATTTCTTGAATTCTTCAATCTTAGATTCATCAGTAGTTACATAGACAGGACTTCCAGGAAGTGCACCCTCTAGATCTGGTGATGCAATTTTGATACCAGCTGCTGCAACCACCTCATTTACTGGCATAAATTTATCCCTAGGATCACGCATTTCATCTAGAGGTTTTGGAAGAAGAATTGCCTTGGGTTTTGTTACTATTACCGAATCTCTCTTAGCAACTAGAATAAAATCACCTTTTCTCAGAGTACCATCAATTAATACAATGTTTGCAGTCATCCCAAGGCCAATCTCTTCTTTGACCTCAAGAACTATACCTCTTGTCTGTTTCTCAGTTTGATCCAATTTTTTTTGCATGTATTGTTGTGTGAGTCCTACCAAGACTGCCAATAACTCAGGCATTCCTTCTCCACTTCTGGCACTGACTGGAACTATTGCAACCTCTTTTAGAAAATCCTTTACTCTGTAAAATGCCTCTGAGTTGTATCCTAGAACAGACAATGTACCTACTACGTTATACAATAATTCATCAAGTGCTGTTTGTACAAATTGGTCCTGTTCTTTAACAGATTGTGAAATAAATTTTGTTGTAGGATTTTTTTTCCACCCAGAAACCATATCGACTTTATTCAGAGCTATTACAAATGGAACTTTTCTGCTCTGTAAGATTTTTAGACTTTCATTAGTTTGGGGTTGAAATCCTCTATTTACATCCACAACCAAAATAGCAATATCTGCAGCAGAACCACCCCTTGCTCTAAGATTTGTAAATATTTCATGTCCTGGAGTATCAATAACAAGTAAGCCCGGAATTTCTTGATTTCCTCCTCCCATTTTTGCAAAAAGCGGTCCACAAATTTTCTTTAATGTTTCAGTAGGAAGAAAACTTGCACCAATGTGCTGTGTGATACCCCCAGCTTCTCTTGCTTGTACACCAGTACCTCGTATTTTATCTAGTAGAGATGTTTTACCAGAGTCTACGTGACCCAGAACTGCGACTATGGGCTGTCGTATTTGCAACTGCTTTCACTTGAATACCACAGCTATTTCTTTTTCAAAACTTTCCTTAGAGTCAGAAGCATGTATGATATTATCAGATATGCCTAGTCCAAAATCTCCTCGTATTGTTCCAGATGCAGCATCAAATGATTTAGTGGAACCTACCATTAGTCGAGTTGTTGCAATTGCATTATTTCCTTCTACAATAGCTGCAACCACACTTCCGGATGTAATAAAAGAAACTAGTTCTCCAAAGAATGGCTTTGTGTTATGTACTGAATAGAATTCTTCTGCCATTTGCTTTGTAAAAGTAAACATTTTCAATTTCAAAATATTAAATCCCCTATGTTCAAATCTAGATATAATATCACCAACTAATTTTCTTTCTACACCGTCAGGCTTTACAATGAATAGCGTCTGTTCAGTCATTTTACTTTTTGACCTTTATTCCGCCCTTGACATATTTGTTAGTCCACTTGAGTCTTCTCGGATCACGTTTTAGGACTAGCATGTTCTTTTTACATTTTGAAGAACAAAACCAAAACACAGAACCATCATTTTTTACAAGCATAGTACCTGAACCCTTTGCTACAGGTCTATTACAAAAACTACAAGGCTTGACTAGAACACTCAATTTTTATCACTTTATCTTTCTCGCTTCACGTTCTGTCTCTCGTAATATGAGAATATCGGACATTCTTACAGAGCCTTTAACATTTCTTGTTAGAATTCTTCCCCTATCCTTACCATCTAGTATTTTTACTCTAACTTGGATAACTTCGCCAGCAATTCCAGTTCTTCCCACTATTTGTATAACTTCGGCAGAGGTAGGAACTTCAGTACTCATTTGCTAGCTTGACCGCCTTTTATCTGCGATAACGATGCCACAATTTGGTCTACAATGTGTTGAGCATCTCCAGAATCTAATATCGCAGCAGCAGCGGAAGTAACGTCAATTCCTAGAGATTTGCCTAGTTCTTGTCTACTTGGAACAAAACCATATGGAATTCCGTGTTCTTCACACAGTATAGGAAGGTGTGCAACTACCTCTGGTGGTTCTACATCTTCTGCAATAATCACCAGTTTACTTATTCCTCTTTCAATTGCTTTTGTAACTTCGTTGGTACCTTTCTTTACTTTGCCACTTTGATGTGCGACTCTTACAGCCTCGTATATTGGGCTAACCAAGTCAGTGGGCACCTCAAATTTTACGTAATAAGCCTTAGCCAGATGTATCACCCATTGGGATCATTTCCATTCTTTCTGTCGTTTCAATTGGTTTTAAAAGTGTTATCTGTCAGTGCAGCATTTACCTTTTGTAGGTATTTTTCAAAAATATCATCTAATTTAGATTGGGAATAGGATTCGGCGTAGAGTCTAGCTATTGGTTCAGTACCACTCAATCTTACCATAATCCAGCTAGAATCATCTAATGATAATTTAATTCCGTCAGTAAGATCTTTTTTGTAGTGTTCTGATTTTAGAAGTTTAATTATTTTTTTAAAACTATCTTTTGAGCATTCTATTTTTCCTTTGGTTGTAAAAGATGGAGGTAACATATTCATTTCTTGCGATAAAGAATTTTTGCTACTTGCTAGAAGATCAAGCAATATACCCATAGTCATAGAACCATCTCTAACCTGATTGTGTTTACCATACATGAACCCGCCATTTTCTTCAAAACCAATAATTGCATTTTCTTTTACCATTTTACGTGAAACCTCAACACTGCCCACTCTAGTTCGTAAAACTTTAGAATCTGAATTTGTAGCTGATTTTTTCTATTACATATGTAGAGTTGATAGATGTAACTATCTTTGACCCAGGTTGTTTCTTGAGAATATATTGTGATAAAAGTAATGCAGATCTATCACCTGTAAGAATTTTTCCTGTTTCATCACAAAAAATACTCCTGTCACCATCACCATCAAATGCTATTCCAAGATCAGCTTTTGATTTGATTATCATGTTAGAAAGATTGCTCAAATTTTGAGGTGTTGGCTCTGAACCCCTACCAGGAAAACTGCCATCTATCTTTTCATTTATTAGGATTATCTCACATCCAAGGTCTTTACATAAAGCGGGAGCTGTTACTGCTTGAGCACCATTACCAAGATCAAGTACTATCTTGAGGTTGCGTGATCGGATTTTATTTACATTAACCTGTTTTTTTATTCCAGAAAGATATGTGTCAATAGCCCTTGACTCTTTTATTATTGAGCCAAATTTCTTTGAAATCTTCCATTTTTTTGCAAAATAAATTTTTTCCACTTGAAGCTCGGCTTCTCTTGAGATCTCGATCCCATCTTTTGCAATAACCTTCATTCCATTATATTGAGGAGGATTATGTGACGCAGTTATCATAATTCCACCACGATAACCAAGTTGTCTTGTAGCAAACTGCAAGCAAGGAGTGGGAACCAAACCACAGAGTACAGAATCAAGACCTGCTGAGCTCAGTGCCGCTGTAACTATTTTCGATATTATTACGCTTGATTCTCTGCCATCATAACCTACTAAAATTGGTCCTTTTTTGAAAAAACTTGCAATGGATAGAGTAATTTTTGAGATAAAGTCAAGAGTAAGATCTTCTCCAAATACCCCCCTGATGCCATTAGTTCCAAATAATTTTGCCATACAGGCCATTCAACAATAGATAAATTTGTCTTAAAAGTCATGGTGCATGCGGGAGTTGCCAAGCCTGGTCAAAGGCGCAGGGCTTAGGACCCTGTCTTTCAGGAGTTCGTGGGTTCGAATCCCACCTCCCGCACCTATTGAACTATACAAAGCTGCATTTCTTTGTGATTACGAAAATGAACGCTGCAAAAGTTATTTGAGCACTCATAACAATGCCAGTCACCTATTGTAGAACACACTTTACAAATTTTTATAGGATTATTGTGATCATAACTATTTCCCCTATTATGTGCCCTGTGAGTAGTTTTTTGTTTATCCATTCATTCTTCCTCATTTAAATTAAAATTTGAAAAACTTCTATCTCCCATTCAACAACACATTACAGAATTACAATATCTAGTTGGACTAGCATTCTTACAATACGTCATATTCGAAAAGGCTATTTAAGTATTAATAAGTGCAGTATGTCTAACAGTTAGAATGGATAAGACAGTTGTGGAACTTGTTGTAGTTGGGAAAGACCATGAAGGTGTAGTAGCAGGTTTTACTAATTTCATTTTTCAAAATAATGGAAACATAGAGAAAATTAATCAAAATGTGGTAAAGGGACTTTTTGGAATGTATCTAGAAGCATCTTTTACAAAAAAACTAGATGTAAAGAAATTCAGTAAAGAAGCCGAGAGATTGGCAAATAATCTCAAAATGGAAGTCAATATTCACTATGAAGTATCAAAAAGAAAGAGAGTAGCTGTGTTAGTAACAAAAGAACCTCATTGTCTTCAAGCCATTCTAGATGCAAGAACAAAGGGTAAGATCAAAGGAGAGATCGTAGTACTAATAGGCACTGAAAATACTTTATCGTCTTTAGCAAAAAAGGCAAATATTCCATTTGTTGTAGTAGATGAAAAAGATCAGACAAAAGCAGAGGAAAAAATAATTTCCATCATAAAAAAATTTGATGTCGATCTAATAGTACTTGCAAGATACATGCGAATACTTTCCCCTAACTTTGTATGGAGATATCCTAACAGGGTTATCAACATACATCCATCACTTTTACCTGCATTTCCTGGTGCTTTTGCCTATGTTCAAGCATATGAACGGGGGGCAAAAATTGTAGGATGTACCGCACATTATGTGATCGAAGACTTGGATCAAGGCCCCATAATTTTCCAAGATGCTTTTGCCATAGACGAAGATGAAACTTTAGAGTCGTTGAAAAAGAAAGGACAGAGGTTAGAAGCTAGTACATTACTAGAAGCTGTAAAAATGCATCTTGATGGAAGATTGGAGGTATATTGGGGCAAGGTACATGTCAAACCCAAAAGATCTAGATGATAATAAGAGACCTCACAAATACGGATATTCTCAAACTAACACGGAGAGGATCAGTTGCATTAATTCCAGTCGGATCAATTGAACAACATGGTCCTCATCTTCCCATATCCACCGATTCGGACATAGTTTCATACATAGCAAGACAAGTCTCAGAGAAAAACGGATTTTTGTTATTACCTACTCTTCAATATGGAGTTTCTTTTGAACATCATCCATTTTTCAACATGAGTCTATCAAGTCATACTTTAGAAAAAATTCTGATTGAGTTATGTGTTTCATTATCAAAAAATCATGTTGATACAGTCATTATCCTTAATGGTCATCATGGAAATCTAGATGCATTAAAAAAATTACCGAGTAAAATTTCCAAGAAAATAGGTATCAAACAACGCATCTTTGTTTATTCATATTGGCATTTTATGAAAAAGGAATTTGATCATGCAGGATTTGTTGAAACATCCATCATGCTGGCAATATCAAACAAAGTACAGATGAACAAGGCTGAAAAAGGATTCATTCCGGGCAACCTGTCAAAGGCCGAATTAAGTAGGCTAGACAAGAAGGCAAACAAGTCATTTATTTCAGTAACAAAGAATGGTGTATGGGGAGATCCCACTATAGCCACACGGAGGGATGGAAAAGCGATTTTAAAGGAAATAATAGCAAATCTAGTAAAAACAAGTCAAACTTGCCTTACTGGAACAGGTCGAAAGTTTCACCAATGAAATTTTAATATATACCCTCCATAGAGTGGGTAATAAGTGAAATAAATGTCAGTAGATATGGCAGTAAAAGTACTTGATGAAAGCCTAAACAAGGTTGTACTTATCAAGTTGAAAGGCGGTAAAGTGATAAGAGGTAACCTTCATGGTTTTGACCAACACATGAACCTGCTACTTGAATCTTCAGAAGAAATTCCTTCTGAAGGAGAGACAAAAAGCCTTGGAACCATAGTTGTCAGAGGAGACAACGTAGTTATCATATCTCCTCCACCAAAGTGAGTGTATTATGACTAAAGGTACTACCTCAATGGGAGGCTATACAAGAAAACACGTACACATCAGATGTAGAAGATGTGGAAAGAATGCTTATCACATACGACACAAAAGATGTGCTAGCTGTGGTTTTCCTGAGGCTAAAATAAGAAAGTACAACTGGATCAAATGGTACACCTAAATGGAAGAAATAGCGCTAGTTTTTAGCTCTCTTGCAGGCGCATGCACCGCAGTTGCACTCGACAAGGTTCCAAAAATAAAACGCAATAAACAAACCCCAACTATTAATTCTGCAATCACAAATCAATTACATTCACTAAGAATGGAAAAAGAAATACTATCAAAAACTATTACAAGACTTCACCAACAAGAATCAGATGTCACAAGAATACAAAAAGACAAACTTTTGCTTCGTTATCAACATCAGCTCGGAATAGTCATCATCAAGATTGAAAAACTTGAAGTTGCAAGCAAGTATCCAGATCTGGGTCCAATTGGAGATAGTTTGATTTCATTAATGGACAATAAACTTTCACAGTTGGATCAGAGACTACATGAGATTTCTTCAAAGATCACAGTAAGTACTATTACCCAACCTAAACAAGCAGAAAGAAATGCAGAGGCAATACTAGAAAATCCTCAAATCAAGAAAATAGAACCGAGAGTAGAGATTCAAAAAGAAAAAATGAATGTTCGAGAGGAAAAAATAGTAAGACCAGAAAGAACACCCGAATGGCTACCTCCAATTGAAGTTCCAACATATGAAAAACATAGAACAGTAGAGCTGAAGTACACTAACAGAGATCACAAACAAGATTCCACAGTTTCCCGCTGAATTCATTAGACCTACACAAGTTGAACCACAAATTCCTCAAACAATCATAGAACCAATAATTATTGAAGAATCAATACTAGTTCCTCAGACTAACATACAAAATATAACAGAAGATATTTTGCCTGAAATACCAAAGCCAGAATCAGTACAACAAGAACCAGAAAGAAAAATACAGCTTCCGGCAGCAATCAAGATACCAGAAGAAGAAAAGTTAGAAGATGATGACAAGGATTTGGATAAGATAAAAAGCGAAATAATGAAGGCATTATCAAAACTAGAACAAGTAGAGGTAGAATAATTGACAGTAGATGATGCCATTGAGGCATTATCACCACAGGCATTAAAAATGATCAAAAACAATTTTGTCATAGGCCTTGGAAGTGGAAGAGCGGCAACTGCAATAGTGAGACTATTATCACAATACATTAAAAAGAACAAGTTTTTTGTCAAGGCAATACCTACATCGCTGCAGATCAAGATGGAAGCAGAAAAGGGAGGAATTCCAATTGTAGAAGCAGATCAGATTAATCGTATCGATTTGGTCTTTGACGGTGCGGATCAAATAGATGCAAAAGGAAACATGATCAAAGGTGGTGGAGGAGCTCTTTTACGAGAGAAAATTCTGATAAGTATTGCAAAAAAGGTTGTCATAGTTGCTGATGAATCAAAATTTGTCAAGAAACTTGATCGAAGTGTACCTGTAGAGGTACACCCATTTGCAAGAAACATAGCTGACAAGCAAATAAGACAATGTGGAGGCAAGCCACATATAAGACTGTTAGAGCGCGGCTATCCATTTGTAACTGAGAATGGAAACATCATATTGGATTGTGATTTTGGCCAAATACAGAATCCCAAAGAACTTGCATCAAAAATAATAGGAATTCCAGGTGTTATCGAGGTGGGAATATTTCCAAAACCAGATATTATTTACAAGGCAAGAAAAAACGGCAAGTATGAAATTATACAATAAAAAATGAGGATTTAGCCATGAAATGCGATCGTTGTGAAAATGCAGTCGTTTATTCAAGAAAGTATTCTGGAGAGAGTCTTTGTTCCAGTTGCTTTTCAAGATCAATTGTACACAAAACTACAAAGACAATGTCAAAGTACAACATGATAAAACCTGGCGATGTTGTAGGTGTTGCCGTATCCGGAGGAAAAGATTCTCTCTCATTGTTGCAAGTATTGAAAGAAATTTCTTTAGATCATCATTTTACACTAAAAGCTATTACAGTTGATGAAGGAATTCCAGGATACCGAGATGAAGCTCTTAAGATTGTAGAAGAGTTTTGTAAAAAAATTGATGTAGAGCATAAAGTATATCCATACAATTCTCTCTTTGGTGCAACTTTAGAACAAACATTAGAACTTAGAAACAGTGAAAAAACTTCATCGTGTTCCATATGCGGCGTATTAAGAAGAAGAGCAATAGATTTTGGTGCCATTGATCTGAAAGTTGATGTAATAGCAACAGGTCATAACTTGGATGATATGTTACAGACTTTTATCATCAACATTATTTCAGGAGATACAAAAAAAATTGGTTGGATGGATCCTGATACTTCTGAAAACAAGATACGAAAGATAAAACCATTCTATGAAATCTATGAAAATGAAATTGTCTTCTATGCATTCACAAATGAAATTCCATTCCAGTCAGAAGAATGTCCCCACATGAATGAAGGAATTAGAACAGAAATTCGTAATTTTCTAAATTCCTTGGAAAAGACTCATGATGGAATCAAGAATAACATGTTCAAATCAATTTTAAAGATCTCATCTACCCTCAAAGATGCCAATAATTCAGAATGGAAAACTTGTTCAAAGTGCGGAAGCCAATGTACAGGAGACATATGTTCGGTCTGTAATACGTTAGCCAATCTACGATTGAACTAAATCCTAATGCAAATAAAGAACTTGTATTACAATAAATTTGGTAGTAGGTAGGGTTGGGGCGCTAGCCGTGCCCTATCTCTGAAACCGGCTATATGCAGAGACCAGTAACTGCTGGATAAATCTCTAGATAGACGGTACTTGCCTGACTTGCGGATATGAAATCACGCCGAAGCGGGTGGATACAGGACTGAAGTTGTCCGAAGGGATAACTCTCAAGTTCTAACTGCCGAAAGGGATGAGGTCCGGGAGGGAGCAATCCTAAGGTAGAGCATCCACGCTGCTTCGTCTACGTGGCGGATCTTGCTTGACTTGAGATGAGACCGCTTGTTTAGACTGGAACTAGCGGATCTACTACCTTAATATTCTTAAATCAAACAAAAACAACATGGAGGAATTAATCTCAGGAAAGAAGAAGACTTATGATGAATTTAGATCAATTATGCCTTCTGATGTAGCAACTCTATTTGATGAACTTCGTAGTTATTGTTTGACTCTTGGAAAAAATGTAGTTGAAGATATTCGCATGCACCGGATTGTATTTGCAAAATCAATCAAATTTCGAAGTTTTGCAGATATAGAACCACAGAAAGACTCAGTCATCATCAAGGTCAAGAGAGATAGAAAGGAACCAGAAAAAGAAATGCAAATAAAACTAAATGACAATCTTGATGAAATCAAGAAACTTCTTTTGGATGCATATACTAGTATTCACTAATAACGAATCAAAAAATCAGAAAACTCTCCAACATAGTTTTCTTCAGTAACAGTTAATTCTTTTACAGCTGCTCCAGCTGAACCAAAACGAGCCCACTCTACTACAGCATCTACGTTTGAGTCATTTCCTTCCAAGATAGCTTCTACGTTATCATCTGGAAGATTTCGGACCCAACCCAAAACATTATTTTTTTCAGCAGTCTCCATCATTCCTTGACGAAAGTAAACACCTTGTACTCTCCCTTCAACCAAAAGATGAACTCTCTTTGAATTCATGAGTCTTATTTTTTAAAACCAGTATTTAGTCTTGAAGAATTATGCACGTTCTTTCATTCTGGAACGTCCAGTCTTTCTAGCTGCGATACTTCCAACCTTACGTCCAGGTGGAGCGTTTCGTGAGACTGTGGAACTTCTTCCAACGTGTTGATGTCTTCCACCACCGTGAGGGTGAACATATACAGCTTGTGCAACACCTCTTACTATTGGATACTTGTGTCCCTTTGAACGCTTTCTTCTCCATGCAGGTCCTGCTCTCATAAATGGTCTATCGCCAACACCGCCTCCAGCAAGAACTCCGATCATTGCTCGGTTCTGCGGATTAAGAGTTGTGAATTTTCCAGATGGAAGTTTTAGTGTTACACCTTCAGAGCTATGCGAAAAAATTGTTGCATAGGTACCAGCCGATTTTACTATGGCTCCACCATCACCAAAATGCTTCTCTACATTGCATACTACAGTACCGTCAGGAATGTTCTGTACACTGATAACATTACCTGGAGAGATATCAGACTTTAAACCAAATTGAAATTTAGAACCAATTTTAGTACCAAGAACGGATGGAACAAAAGACAACAAGCCAGTTTCGAATCTAACTTTGGCTAGAGGCGCATCTCTTCCTGTCTCATGAACAATATCAACCACTTTGGCCTCGTGTTGTTCTGCTAACTGGAATCGAGGATATTTGGCTGGAAGTAACTTGCCAGTAGAAGCTGCACGGAACTGCATTCCACCTCTGCCTCGTCTTCTTACTAATGGTCGCTTACCCAAAGTACCGATTTTGCCTTTTCTTGTAAATTTTAATCTTCTGATCCTTTGATCCGGATCAAAGACGACAAAGGTATAAAAATTAGTTTGAGGGTGCTAAATCTGTGAGCCAGAACACACTTTCCCTTAAGGTACTTGAGGCTTACACTCGTGACGTAGGGAGAGGGGTGGCACGTATTGATTATGATTCTATGGACTCCCTGGGGGCTTCAACAGGTGATGTTATTGAAATCAAAGGAAAAAGGAGAACGGTGGCCAAGTGCTTACCACTGTATCCTTCGGATGAAGGAAAGGGGATTATCAGAGTAGATGGATTAGTTCGAAATAATGCAGGAATTGCAATAGGTGACACTGTAGCTGTCAGAAAGATCAAGGCAGTGGCTGCTGAAAAGGTGGTTGTCGCCCCACTGGAAGCAATACCACCAATTGATGAAAGATATCTTGCAGATGCGCTAGAAAGTGTTCCATTGATAAAAGGAGATAATGTCATGGTACCTTATTTTGGAGGAAGGTTAACTTTTCAAGTCATTGGGGTTACACCTGCAGCTGATGCGGTGCTTGTCACACAAAAGACAGTATTTCACATTGCAGAAAAAGGTGAGACCCTTCGTGGTGTACCACAAGTAACCTACGAAGACATTGGAGGACTAACTGATGAAATTAAGAAAGTTCGTGAAATGATAGAACTTCCACTAAGACATCCAGAAATTTTTGAAAAACTCGGAATTGAAGCTCCAAAAGGAGTGTTATTGTATGGACCACCAGGAACTGGTAAAACATTGTTAGCAAAAGCAGTTGCAAATGAAAGCAATGCACACTTCATTAGTATATCAGGACCAGAGATAATGAGCAAGTTTTACGGTGAAAGTGAAGCTAGACTAAGAGAGATTTTCAAGGAGGCAAAAGAGAAATCGCCATCCATCATATTTATTGACGAAATTGATTCCATAGCCCCAAAGAGAGAAGAAGTCACTGGAGAGGTAGAAAGAAGAGTCGTCTCCCAGTTGCTGTCTCTAATGGATGGTCTAGAGGCAAGAGGAAAAGTAATTGTCATATCTGCAACCAATAGACCAAATGCAATTGATCCAGCTCTTAGAAGACCTGGAAGATTTGATAGAGAAATTGAGATCAAGGTACCAGACAAGAAGGGCAGAAAAGACATCTTGATGATACATACAAGAAACATGCCACTAAGTGATGATGTCAACGTAGACAAGATTGCTTCAATAAGCCATGGCTATGTTGGAGCTGATTTAGAGTATTTGTGTAAGGAAGCTGCAATGAAATGCCTTAGAAGATTACTTCCAGAACTTAACATGGAAGATGAGAAACTTCCACCAGAAACACTTGACAAACTAATAGTCAACGGTGATGACTTTCAGAATGCCATAAAAGAAGTTACACCATCAGGAATGCGCGAAGTATTCATCGAGAATCCAGATGTAAGTTGGGATGAAGTCGGTGGACTAGAAAGTGTCAAGCGTGAGCTGACAGGAAGCTGTAGAATGGCCAATGAAATATCCCACTCTATATTCAAAGTTAGGACATAGAATGCCAAGAGGAATATTATTACACGGTCCTAGTGGAACTGGAAAAACCCTAATGGCAAAAGCTGTTGCAACTGAAAGTGAAGCCAATTTTATTTCCGTGAGAGGACCAGAGTTACTATCAAAATGGGTGGGAGAATCAGAACGAGGAATAAGAGAAATATTTAGACGCGCAAGACAGGCATCACCATGTGTAATATTTTTTGATGAGATTGACTCCATTGCTCCAATACGTGGAGTTGGAGGAGAGACAGCAGTAACAGAAAGAGTAGTAAGCCAGCTTTTGACTGAATTAGATGGAATAGAGAGTTTGCACGGAGTTGTAGTGCTTGCTGCAACTAACAGAGCAGACATGATAGATACAGCATTGCTAAGACCTGGCAGATTTGATAAGATAATACTTGTTCCATTACCAGATAAAGAAGGAAGGAAAAAGATTTTGGCGATAAATACAAAGGAAATTCCAGTAATAAGAGAATCAATGGTAAACAGCATAAAGAATCCAGACTTTGTAGATATCGATAAAATTGCAGAAGCAACAGACGGAATGAGTGGTGCAGACGTAGCATCAATAGCAAACACTGCAGTATCACTTGTGATACATGAATTTCTTGACAAATATCCTGATCAAAAGGAAGCTGAAAAACAGGCTACAGAAGCAAAGGTAACCATGAGGCATTTCGAAGAGGCCGTAAGAAAAGTAAAGACACAAAAGGAATTAAAGATAGGCGAAAAGATCGCAGTTCCGTACTATAGGTAATTTTAATAAAATAACTTTTCTAGTGCTAGTTAGATGTCACAATTTGGATACAAGGGCAAAGGATTAGAATTTCTTACAAGTAACAAGATAGAGATAGGAAGTCATGTAAAGATTCACGCAGATTCAATTTACTCGGGAGTCATAATGCCAAGATATGAACACAGTGATGATCATCATATTGTTTTGAAACTAAAGAGCGGATATAACATTGGGTTAGAACTTGACAAGATAAAAAAAATAGAGATAGAGTCTGCACCTGCAATAAAAAAAGAAGTCGCACACAATTCACAGTCAAATCCAAAACTTCCAAAAATTCTCCTCTTGTCTACTGGAGGAACAATTGCGAGCAGAATAGATTACAGAACTGGTGCAGTCACTCCTGCTCTTACTGCTGCAGAACTTAATGCAAGTGTTCCTGAACTTGCAACCATTGCTAACATAGACACTGAAGTACTTTTTTCAGAATATTCCGAAAATTTACTTCCCCAACACTGGATAAAGATTGCAGAAAAACTTGATTCTTATTCCAAGTCAGAATATGACGGAATCATAGTAGCTCATGGTACAGACACTATGCAATACACAGCATCGGCATTAGCATTTTCCTTATCAGGATTTCCAAAACCGGTTGCATTAGTAGGGTCACAGAGATCATCAGACAGACCATCCTCAGATGCCGCACTGAATCTAATTGCCGCTACAATATTTTTGACAGAGATACATTCTCCTGGAATTTTTGTGATAATGCATAATAGTTCAAGTGATGATGAAATTGCTTGCAACTGGGCAACACGTGTAAGAAAGAACCATACCAGTAGACGAGACGCGTTCAAGACGATAGGAGGACCACCTGCATATATCGTCAAATCAAAAAATATTGAAAAAGACAAGATGTTTGACATCCCAAAAAGAGAATACACACCTAGGATCAAGTTTGACGATCATGTCTTGTTACTAAAATATTATCCAGGCCTTGATCCCAAGATCATTGAATATGCCACAGATTCTGGATATAGAGGAATAGTTATTGAAGGAACTGGGCTTGGCCATGTTGGAAAAACAATGTATGCATCAATAGAAAAGGCAAAGAAAAAAGGATTGTTCATTGGAATGACCTCACAATGTATTGATGGAATGGTACGAATGACTGTCTATGACAGCGGAAGAGATCTTTTGAATCTAGGAGTTGTTCCACTTGGAAACATGATACCTGAGACAGCTCTTGTGAAAACAATGTGGGCATTGGCCAATTCCAAAAATTCCGATGAAATGACAAAACTGATGAAAGAGAATATTGCTCTAGAATTTTCAGACTAAGCTTTAAAGCAAGTACAAGAATAAAATTACAAATGTCCGAAATCCAAATTGATAAGATAGGACTTCTCGTAGGATTGGAAATTCATCAACAACTTGCAACAGGAGCCAAGTTATTTTGTCGGTGTAAGCCCATTGAATCAGATGAATATCCAATTAAATTTTCACGTAAATTGAGGATAACAAGTAGTGAGTTAGGAGAGTTTGATCCTAGCGCTATTTTTGAAAAAAATAAGGAAAAGACAATCATGTATTCTGCAAATCCAGAGAGCAGCTGTCTAGTAGAACAAGATGATGAACCTCCACATGATCTTGACCCTAATGCAAAAGAGACTGTTTTGATCATGTCATCTGCGTTAAAATCAAACATTTTCAATGAAATCTATGTGATGAGAAAACTTGTGATTGATGGCTCTAATACCTCAGGTTTTCAAAGAACTATGCTGGTATCCATGGGTGGAAGTCTTGAAGTCAATGGCAAGAAAGTAGGAGTCCAGAGCATTTGTCTTGAAGAAGATGCTGCAAAACTGCTTCAAGATTCAAAAGATACAAGAGAATACAGTTTGGACAGATTAGGAATACCACTAGTAGAAATTGCGTTGGATCCAGTTTCTGGTACACCCGAAGAGATTAGAAACATTGCTTTGACTTTGGGTCGAATGTTACGTGCAACAAAAAGAGTAGGAAGAGGTATTGGATCAATTAGACAAGATGTCAATGTGTCAATAGAGGGAGGCGGTTCAGTAATAGAGGTAAAAGGTGTACAAAAATTAGATCAGTTAGAAAAAGTCATCGAATATGAGGCAAAAAGACAGCATGGTCTTAAGATCATTGCTGAGAAATTAAGAACATTAAAAATCGAAAAAATATCTAAAGATCAAGATGTAAAGGATGTATCAAGCATATTCAAAAGCTGTAAGTCAAAGATCATCCAGAAATCGCTTTTAGAAGGCTCTTCAATAAAGGCCATGAGAGTTAAAGGATATTCTGGAATGTTTGGATGGGAACCATATCCTGGAATAAGATTAGGAAAACAGTTAGGCGAGCTGGTCAGATTCTTTGGTCTGGGTGGACTATTTCATTCCGATGAACTACCAAACTATGGTATTGAAGAATCAGAAATTCAAGAAATAAAAAACATGCTTGACATAAAATCTAATGATGCATTCATCATTGTAGCTGGAAATGAGAAAAAACTTGACATCGTTATAGAATCCATCATAAAACGAATTGAAGATGCAAGAAATGGAATACCTGCAGAGACAAGAGCTGCCACAGTCACAGGCGAAACAGTATTTCTACGACCAAGACCCGGTTCTTCCAGAATGTATCCAGAGACAGACATACCACCAATCATCGTAAACAATACAGAGATAGAACAAGCAATGAATAAAATTCCAAAATCATGGGAAGAAAATCTCATAACATTACAAAAACAATATGAACTAAATCAACAACTCTCGGCTCAGATATTTGATTCTGAATATCTAGATTTGTTTGAGACAATATGCAAAGACAAGAGAGTTTCTCCAAATTTTGTGGCCTCAACTCTTTGTGGTACAATTACAAACTTGGAACGAAGAGGAATGAATTTAGAATTATTAAAGACTGGAGATATTGTTGAGGCCTTTAGGCTAGTCACAGAAGAGAAGATAGCAAAAGAATCACTTGAAATGATATTTGAGAGTATTATGAGTGGAAAATCAAAAACGATTTCAGAGTCAATCAAGTCTAATGCATTGAATACCATGGATGATGCAGAATTGCACACGATATTAGATGAGTTGGTAAGATCTAACTTGAAAATAATTGAAGACCAAGGATTAAGATCAATGGGACCTTTAATGGGATTAGCCATGAAAACACTACGTGGTAAAGTAGACGGTCAAAAATTAAATCAACTATTAGAAGATAAGATAAAGATCAAGATAGATAAAAAATAAACAAAAGATGCGGGAGGTGGGATTTGAACCCACGAACTCCTAAGAGATAAGGTTCTGAGCCTTACGCCGTTGACCAGGCTAGGCGACCCCCGCAACAACGTGAGAATTAAGATCCGACAATAAGTTCTTTTTTATATTTACGAATTAGTTCGGAATCACTTATTCACATTAAGCATTTTATCAATTATAGGAACTGCATTTGTTAGCTCGTGAATCCTTGTTGCCCTATTATCATTGAAAGATGCATTCCAAGGTTGTGAATAGAGTATTACAGATTTTCCTCCATCTAGCATACTTTTTGCATTAAGTGGAGAATCATCAATAAATACATCATAATCCAATTGTGATTTTTCTACTCCTTCCAATACACCAACATAGTTTTTGAAATTTATTTTGTGTAGTTTAAGCCATTTTTTTACATCATCATGAGTAGATTCTTCTCTTGCTGTAACAATATCAACAGTACCAAGATTAGATAATTGCTCAGTAACATGTGCAAGATTATTTTCTGTAGGAGGCAGAGTTTCCCAAGATTTCCAACAAATTGAAAGTTCATTGTAGAAATCAAATTTATCAATACCATGATCTCGCCAAAAGTCCCACTCAGATATCTGAGATTTCAATATTGTTGGTCTTATTTTGTTACTATAGGATAACCATGATGTAATTACATCTGCTAGAACTCCATCTACATCAAGTCCTATTCTCAATGTAACTAACTCCTGTTAAAACTGTCTTCTAGTTCTTCAAGTAATTTACGTTGATGTTTGTCTATTTTGCTGGGTATATTGATAACAAGTCGAACATATTCATCTCCTCTGCCTCTCCCACTTTGACGAGGAAGTCCTTTTCCTTTCAGTTTAACTATCATATTTGGTTGACTTCCAGATTCCACCTCAAGTTTTTCTTTACCCTCTAATGTTTCAACCAAAATATTTTTTCCCAATGTTGCGTCAATCATAGATATATTTGCATCATAGAAAATATCAGCACCATCTCTTTTGAATTTATCATGTGGTTGAACTCTTATTCTAACAATTAGATCACCATTTACACCACTTTGAACTGATTCACCCTCACCTGGTATTCGGTATTCTCCATCCTCTACTCCAGGAGGAATTTCAAATGAAAACTTCTTTGTTGTTTTTTGTTTTCCAGCTCCTTTACATTTTGAACATGGTCTTTCAATTATCTTACCTTGTCCTCTGCAAGTATTACATGGCTGCACAGTTACAAATGTAGAAAATCCGCTACTTCGTGACACTCGGGTTTGACCTTGACCATTACATACAGTACACGTCCTCACAGATGTACCAGGAGCAGAACCTGATCCATTACAAGTATCACAGTTTACTAGTCTGGGTAAATCAATTTCTTCTTTTTTTCCCTTGAATGCGTCTTCAAGTGTCAATGCTGTTTCATACACAAGATCAGAACCTCTTGATCTTCCAGATCCTCCAAAATCAAATCCACCAAATCTAAATCCACCACCTCTACCAAAAATAGATTCGAAAATAGACTCAAAACCGCCAGCACCTCCAAAGATATCGTCAAAGTTAGATCGTGAACCTTGAAAAATATCATCTGTGCTATATCGTCCATCTACGCCAGCATGGCCATGTGTATCATAGAGTTTACGTTTTTCAGTGTCAGATAATACTGCATATGCTTCTGAAATTTCCTTAAAGTGCTCTGCAGCATCAGGTGATTTGTTTTTATCAGGGTGAAATTTTAGAGCAAGTTTTCGATATTGGGACTTTATCTCATCCGGGTTTGAGCTTTTTGAGACTCCTAAAACCTCATAATAATCACGTTTAGAACTCATGCTAATTCAACTTGGGAATATTCCCTTGTATAAAGATCAGTTTGATGAGTTGCCTGCATCCTGTCCAGTTGTATCAGGTCCACTTTGCGTAGTTGTCTCAGGTCCACCTTGTGCAGCTGCACCAGGTGGTGGTGTAGCATTTTTGTAAAGTTCTGTACTGATATCATTTATCAACTTGGTTAGTGAATCAAGTTTTGGCTTTATCTCCTCAACACTCTTGTCAAGAACATCTTTTAGTTCTTTTATTGCATTACTTACTTGAACACCTTGATCTTGTGATATCTTGTCCTTCTGTTGGCTGATCAAAGTCTCAGCTGCATAGATAGATTGTTGTGCTTCATTTTTGATCAATACCTCTTCTTTCTTCTTTTTGTCTTGATCAGCAAAGAGTTCAGCATCCTTTGTCATTTTTTCTATATCTTCTTTGGCAAGTTTTGTACTTGCAGTAATAGTTATTTTTGCTTCTTTTTGTGTAGCTAGATCTTTTGCTGCAACATTGAGTATACCGTTTGCATCAATATCGAATTTAACCTCAATTTGTGGAATACCCCTTGGAGCAGGAAGAATTCCTGAAAGATTAAAGCTTCCAAGAGATACATTATCTGCAGCCATCGGTCGTTCTCCTTGAACTACATGTATAGTCACAGCAGTTTGATTATCTGCGGCAGTTGTGAAAACCTTGCTCTTTGAGGTAGGAATTGTTGTATTTCTGTCAATTATTGGTTCTCGTAATCCTCCTAACACCTCTAAACCAAGTGTAAGAGGAGTAACATCAAGAAGTACAATATCACTAGTAACTTCACCGCCAATGATTCCTGCCTGAACTGCAGCACCCAAAGCAACTGCTTCCATCGGATCTATTCCAGCTTCAGGTTCTTTCCCCATCAAATTAGCGACAAATTTTTTGACCAGTGGAATCCTAGTGGGGCCTCCAACCAAGATAATTTTACTAATATCAGTAGGAGTAAGTTTTGCATCTTCCATGGATTTTGTAACAGAAGGTCTGCATCTTTCCACTATTGGATTGATAAGTTCTTCAAACTTTGCGCGAGTTATTTTTAATTCAAGATTCTTTGGTCCAGAGGATTGGTCATAAGATATGAATGGTAAATTGATATCTGTTTCAAATATTGATGAAAGTTCGATCTTTGCCTTTTCAGCTGCTTCTCTTACTCTCACCATAGCTGCATTATCTTTTGTGATATCAATTCCAGATGTTTTTCTAAAACTGTCAACAACATAATCAATCAAAACTTTATCCATGTCTGTACCTCCAAGCTGAGTATCTCCAGAAGTACTCATGACTTCAAATACACCACCGCCCATTTCCATGATGGTTACATCAAGTGTTCCTCCACCCAAGTCAAACACCATAATTTTCATATCTTGTTTTAATTTGTCTAGACCAAATGCAAGTGCAGCAGCAGTTGGTTCATTTATTATTCTTACAACATCAAGACCTGCAATTTGTCCAGCGTCTTTAGTTGCTTGTCTCTGGTTGTCATTAAAATACGCAGGTACTGTGATTACTGCTTTTTCAACCTTGTCCCCAGTAAACGCCTCAGCATCTCGCTTTATTTTTTGTAAAATGAATGCAGAGATTTGTTGAGGTTTGTACTCTTTATCATAGATTTTAAAAAAATGATCTGTTCCCATCTTTCTTTTTGCCGCCACCACTGTACCTTCTGGATTGGTTACTGCCTGCCTTCTGGCTGGTTCACCAACTATGAGTTGACCATCTTTTGTGAGGCCAACAACAGAAGGAAACGCTTTTCCCCCAACTGTAGTTCCCTCGGACGCAGGAATAAGGGTAGGTTTTCCACCCAGCATAACAGCCGCAGCAGAATTGCTTGTTCCTAAATCAATACCAATAATTTTAGCCATTCACATTCATCTCTTTTATATTTCTCTTGGATATCTCCACTAAGCTTGGTCTAATAACTCTCTCTTTCAAAATATACCCTTTACGAAATTCTGTAGTGATTGTGTTATCATCTAATGTTGAATCTTCTTTTACAGATATTGCCTCATGTAACTTGGGATCAAAGATCTCACCTATTGCTTCAATGGGCTTTACTCCAAATTCAGTTAGAAATGTATCCATGTTTTTCAAAATAGCATCCAAGCCTTTAGGATCTGCTTCTTGTTTTGATAAAACATCTACTGCACGAACAAAATCATCATATATTCCAAGAAATTTGAGAACAACTCCATCAGTTATTGAATTTACACGATTTTGAATATCAACATCTGATCTTTTCTTTAGATTTTCAAAATCTGCAAGAAGATATTGGATTTTTTTTTCACAAGAAGAAACCTTTTCTTTTTCATGTTCTAGATGAATTTTCATCGTTTCAAGTTCTTGGTTGGATTCCACTTCGTTGTTGTTATGATGTTCTGCGGTTTCTGTTAAATCATTTTGAGATACATCGGATGTGTCAGACAATTCTACTACATTATTTTTTAAAACATGCCCTTATTATAATATCTCACAGAGAGGATTTGTTTTAATTACGATAACATCAGAGTCTTTTCCATTTTTAGTAATCTTGTCATAATCAAATTTTGAACATGCCACTATGATTGTGGTTTTATCGCTATGGAAAATATCCAATTCTTGTCCTTGATGTATTTCTACATCACCGATGTAATCACGTAGTTTTGTAACAAGAGAATTTAACATGTCTACTTTATCTCCTCTCATCTCGTAAGAGTCTTGAGTCCATACCAAAACCACTTTGGTTCTGCTTGCTTTTAGTTCGTTTTTCTTTAATGTGGAACGAATTTCATCAATTAATCTCTTGACATAACCCTCAATTCCCTTTATACTTCCATTTACCAGATACATCATAGTACCTGCCCCCTCTACAGATGTACCAAGTGATCTTAAATCATAGAGTCCATTTGTCATATCATCAAGGAATAGATCATTATATTCAGTTAGAACAAGATCGTTTCTTGTCTGCGAATCCTGTGCGAACTTGGAAACTTCTAGAACACTTGACAGACTTGCAAATTGAGTAAGAATTTTAATTGCATGCAAAATTTCAGCGGAAGATATGGATACAAACTTTTTTCCTTTTTTGTCAGATTCCAACAGTTTGGCAAGCTTGTCATCATCCTTTGCATTAAACGAACCAATAATTTCTGGAGTGTTATTTTTTGAAAGAGGATAATAAAAATATGATATGCTTTTTCCCATCTCAAGACCGGAAACATGTTCAAGCAGAGAAATAGTTTCATTATTTCCGCCTATACCAGTTGGAAGGTTGTAAATTACCGAACCGCCTTTTTTTATTGATGATGTAGCATCTTTGAATTTTGAATGAATTTCCATCTTTGCTTCTTGCCCGGTCTTTCTTATTCTTGGAGCAAAGAAGAGATACTCAGCATGAGATATCGCAACATCAATGGGTTCAACACCCAAAAGTGGTTCGTCCTCTTTTAACGATGTAACATTAGGATAGGTCTTTGCAATCTCGGCCTTGAGAGAAATTGCCATGTGTGCAGATTCATCAACAATGAAAACATCAGCTCCCTTTATTGCCATTTGGCAAGCAATTGAGTATCCCTCTGTGCTCAAGCCATAAACTACAATTTTTGTTGCAACCAAACCATCCGGACTATGAGTACGGGCTAAGAAAAACTTTTTCCACCCTCAAATTATACCAGAAATGTTTGAAAATCTGGTTTGACATTCTGACGCCTAAACAGCTACTTTTCTTTGCCCCAATGGTAAGTAAACTGAGTAGAAATCACAAAATACTATGTACTTCAAGAAATTATCGCGAAGTTGTAGAGATAGCCAAGATAAAAAATGTAGATCTCAAGTTAGTTGGAAAACATGGAGGATCTACCAAAGAGGGAAAACTCTACTCAAGCATACAGAGAATGAATCATCTTTTAGATGAAATAATCAAGTTCTCTCCTGATTTGACAGTTAGTTTCTGTTCCCCCGAGGCTGCAAGAATTTCCTATGGGATAGGAATCAAACATATTGCATTTTCAGATTCTCCCCATGCTGAGGCAGTAATGAGACTTGCAGTACCACTAGTCCAAAAATTACTCATTCCTTGGGTGATACCCAAAAAAGAGTTTGTCAGATATGGAATTTCAAAAAAAGACATTATTCACTACAAGGCCATTGATGCATCAGTAATAGTAAGAGAAAGATCAAGAATTGAAAGGATATCAGTTGATCAGACTAAAAAAACAATTGTGATCAGGCCAGAAGAGTCAGAAGCTGCATACATTTTAGGAAAGACTGGAAGCGACAACATAATCAATGAAACAAGTAAGGTAAACAATCCCTACAACATCATAGTCTTGGCAAGATATGCAGCACAAAAGAAAAGACTACAAGAAAAGTTTGGTAAAAAAGTCATCATAATGGACAAAGTTGTAGATGGAAAATCTCTTCTTAGTATTACAAATCTTTTCATCGGTTCAGGAGGTACCATGACTGCAGAAGCTGCATTGATGGGGATTCCAACTATATCATATGATGCAGTACCAAATTACATTGAGAAATATCTCGTACGAGTAGGACTTGTAAAGAGAGAAACAAATCCAAAGAAAATTTCAACCCTGATCAAAAAAATGGTAAACGATGATACATCAAGCAAACAAAAAGCAAAAACTATTCTAGATTCTATGGAGGATCCTTACTTGAAATTAGTTCAAATAATAAAGAGTTTATAGATTTTCAGAAAAATTGTTATGCATTTACTAGTTTTTTGTATAATGTAATGGCAGAACTTTCATCTTTTTCACCAACAATTACAGCAGAACCACGTTTTAAGAAACTCACAAATATGTCATTGGAAGAAATTGACAAACCAAGCTCACCTTGGTTTTGTACTTTAAAGCCTTTTCCAGATGCTACACTTGTTATTTTTGGAACATCAATCTCAATCATTGCTGTTGGTGTGATAGAAAATGTGCGCTTTCCTCTATTTCGTCCACATAATTCTTCAACAATAAACTCTTGAGTAGGTAATTCCTCACGTTTGCCAGAACCACATTCAGGACATTCATCTACCTTGTTAAAAACAGCAGTATTGAAATCGAGATTATCAAGATCAATGTAAAGTAATTTGTTGATCAAAGTGGGTGTTCTTCCTATGAGAACTTTGACTGCTTCTGCAACCTCGATTCCTCCAACAATAGAAAGTATTGATGGATGAACTCCCTCTGTACTGCACGTTGGCATTGAATTTTCATCAAGCGACGGAAATATGCAATGATAACATGCAGTTTGGTGTGGCAGTATGGTAAATACCTGCCCTGAAACTCCCACTGCTGCTCCTGTCACAAACGGAATGTTCTTTTTGATACAGGCCTTGTTAAGAGAATATCTGGCATTAACACTATCAAGGGCATCAATTACAACATCACATCCCTCCACTACATCTAGTGCAGTATAGTCATTTACAGAAACAGGTAATGCCTCAATTATGACATCTGAATTCATTTTTTTTAGCTTTTTTGCAGCTACCTCAACTTTGACCTGGCCTACATCAGATTCATCAAACATTGTTTGTCTATGCAGATTTGATATTTCTATTACATCTCTATCAACAATTCTTACCGTTCCTATTCCCATGGCAACCAATCGTGTCACTATAGGATTACCTAATCCACCTACTCCAACAACACATACTTTCGATTTTTTGAGTTTGAGTTGACCTTCATAGCCGATCTCTTCTAGCATCACTTGTCTCGAATATCTTTCAAGATCCTTACTTGAAAGATCAGAACCGCCTGCTACTGCAGGCAGAACATAAATCTCGTCTCCATCATTTAGTGCGGTTCCCATACCTCCTGAAAATTTCATGTTTTTTCCGTTTACGTATATGTTGATAAGTGATCTAGGTGAACCATCTGGATTAAGAACACGTCTTTTGAATTCATCTCCCAGTTGTTCTGAAATTATAGTAAATGCTTCAGAAAGGGTGGTTGCTACCAAGTCCATTTTCTTTTCTCCGCCACCTTTGTTCAGTACAGAGGGAATAGTGAATTTGATATTTGCCATTTATCTCACCAATGCCAATATTTTACCAACATCAGCTTGCATTACTTGAGGTTTTGGGAGTACCTCCATCATGACTTCTGTTGTCTTTAATCCATTACCCGTAACATAGCATACAGTACAATCATTCTTGTCAATCTTTCCTTCATCAACCATTTTCTTCAATACGGCTACAGAGACACCACCTGCCGGTTCTGTGAATATACCTTCAGTTTTGGCTAGCAATAGTATAGCATCCAATATTTCCTTGTTGTTTGATTCCTCAGCAAAACCATTGTATTGTTTTAGACGTCGTAATACATACTGACCATCTCCAGGATCACCGATGGCTAAACTTTTTGCTATTGTATCTGGAATTTCCACAGGAGTCACGTCCGAAAGATTTTTCTTAAAGGCATCAACAATTGGCGCACATCCACGAGGCTGGGCTGCAATCATGTGCATATTAGAGACTTGATTGATCAATGAAACACTTTCAAGTTCTTCAAATCCCTTGCAAATAGCATTTAACATTGCTCCACTTCCAACTGGTACAACAAGTTGATCTGGCACCTTCCAATCAAGTTGCTCCGCTACCTCATAAGCGAGTGTCTTTGATCCTTCAACATAGTACGAACGCATGTTTATGTTTACTATTCCTATTCCTTTGCTGTCACCTATTTGTGCAGCAATTCTATTTGCATCATCATAAGTTCCATCAACTGAAATAAAATTAGCGCCATAAGAAAGAGCTTGTGTTATTTTTGCATGTTCAATATCGCTTGGTGCAAATATGTAACATGGAAAATCACCTTTTGCTGCATGAGCTGCTGTAGCTGATGCCAAGTTTCCCGTTGATGCGCACCCCACAGCAGATAAACCAAATTCTTTTGCTTTTGATACAGCTACACCTGCAGGTCTGTCTTTAAACGAGAAAGTTGGATTCACTGAATCATTTTTTATGTAGAGATTGTTCAGACCTAGTACTTTACCAAGTTTTTCTGCCTTGATCAACGGAGTCATTCCAGCCCCAATACTTACTATGTTAGATTTGGATTCAATTGGCAAGAGTTCATGATATCGCCAGTAAGTATGTTCACGATTTGAAAAGGTATTCTTGTTTACTGATGGAAAATCATAATGTACGTCAAGAGGACCAAAACAGTCTTCGCAGATATACTTGAATGTAGGTTCATATTCTTTTTTACACTCTCTGCACTGTAGAAACTTTATTTTTCCCAAGATGGTTTTAACTTCGTAAAATAGTACATAAAAAATCCTAATATTAATTTAAGTGACACTTAATTTCTAAAACACTAAGATTAAGTGAAAATTAATATAAATTTAGCCATAATTTTAGAAAAGATCGAACGACAAAAGAGCCCATAACTTGGAAATTTCGTAAATTAAGAGATTTTATGAATTTTTTATAATTAGAAGAAATATTAATGATAACAAAGAATAAAATTCAAAAATTGAAAATAAAAGAGAGAGGAAAAAAGAAGAAACATACTGGTAAAATAATTGCGTTAATCATAATAGTTGTTATAGCTGCAGCAGTTGCATACTCTTATTATCAACAAAAACAACTAGACTTACAACAATGGCACTGGGTTGCATCTGGTCCATTTTCAATCAATAAGAACCAATACAAACTTGGAGAAAATATTTTCATGATAGTAAATGGCTTACAACCAACTGATGTGGGGGAGATCGATATCGTAGACCCAAAGGGAGATGCTTTTAGCAAGATACCATTTAATGGAACAATGAAGCCTAGCTTTAAACAGTTTTTCAAACCTGATACTGAGAGGAAGTTGGCATTATGTAATGCCACAGATCTTGTGGGCCATTGGAATATAATATTCAAAGGAGTTTCCTACAAATCAATACCATTCGAAATTATAAATGAGTACATTCCAGGAGAAGAGAACGGTTCCGGCTTAGCACCAGTACCAAAGGGATTAGATCCGTGCTAAAATTATTTTTCTAAAATATTGTGGAAACATACTCTATCCCCAGTGTGACATGCAGGTCCACTTGGCTCCACTAGATATACAATTGCATCCGAATCACAATCTACCAAGATTTCTTTGACTTTTTGTACATTTCCTGATTCTTCACCTTTCATCCATAACTTGTTTCTTGATCTGCTCCAAAACCACGAGTTGCCAGTTTTTTGTGTGAGTTCAAGAGATTCTTTATTGGCATAGGCAAGTGTTAGGATTTCTTTAGAGTGTACATCTTGGACAATTACTGGTACAAGACCATCACTTTTTGCAAAATCAATATCATTTATTTTCTTATTCATCACTACACCATTTGTTTGAGCCCTATTTTTCTGTTATAGTCTAACAGGAACCCCATTTTCTTTGAGATATTCTTTAACCCTATCTACAGAATGAGTCTTGTAATGAAATATTGATGCAGCCAGGGCAGCATCCACATTGGTTTGTAGAAAGACATCAAGCATGTGTTTCGGTATACCGCATCCTCCTGATGCCACAACTGGGACGTTTACAGCATTGACTATTTCTTTGATTAGTTGTACATCATACCCTTCCTTTGTTCCATCCATGTCTATACTTGTTAACAGGATCTCGCCTGCACCACGTTTTTCCACTTCTTTTGCCCATTCTATAGCATCAAGGTTAGTGGGAGTTTTTCCACCATAAATGTAAACTTCAAACCAAAACTTTTTGGAATCAGATGTAAAGATGTGTCTATCTTCTTTTATCTCATAATTACGTCTTACATCCATCGCTATCACCACACATTGTTTACCAAAAATTTCCATCAATTTTGTTATTATTTCTGGATTTTTCACGGCACCTGTGTTAATAGCAACCTTGTCAGCCCCACTAAGAAGAATATCCCTTGCATCCTGCAAATTCTTTACTCCACCTCCTACAGTAAATGGAATATCGATTACCTGAGCTACTTTTTGTACAAGACTTTTGATTGTCTCTCGTTGTTGTTCAGAAGCTGTTATGTCAAGAAAGACTAGCTCATCAGCTCCTTCTTGACTATATTTTTCTGCAAGTAAAACAGGATCACCTGCATCTTTGATTGATTTGAAATGCATTCCCTTTACTACTCTACCATTATCAACATCAAGACAAGGAATTACTCTCTTGGTTAAAGTCATGCTAGTGTCTTAACCTCTTCTACGGATATCTTTCCATCATATAATGCCTTACCAAGAATTACTGCAGCAGCACCACATTTTTTTACATTTACAATATCTTGTAAGTTAGATATTCCTCCACTTGCAATTACATTTGTATTTTGGATGCTACACGCTTTTTGTAAAGAGTCAAGATCGGGGCCATGTAATGTTCCATCTCTTTCCACAGTGGTTATAAGAAATTGAGAATATCCAAGTTTCACAAAATTTTCAATTCCCTGGATAAGTTCTATGCCAGTACTTTCTTTCCATCCACTAATCACTATTTTACCTCCCATTTGATCTGCAGATATTACAATTCTTTCTTTTCCAAATTTCTTTGAAACCTCTTCTAAGATCTCTTTATTTTTAAAAGCAATAGTTCCAAGAACCACTTTGGAAGAAAATTGTAATGCGTTTTCTATCATTTCTTTTGTACGTAAACCTCCAGCAGCCTCTACAGGTATGGAAACTGATTCAGTAATTTTTTGAATTGTCTGAAGATTTGAACCAGTCCCAAGGGTAGCATCCAAATCTACCACATGAAGCATGTCGGCACCAGCTTTTTCCCATTTTTTTGCCATTCCAATAGGATCAGAACTGTATACAGTCTTGTTTTTTGGATCTCCCCTTACTAGACGCACTACTTTGTTGTCCATGATATCAATAGCAGGAATTACCTTCACTTTTTGCACACTCGTAAAAAGTTCTTAATCATGATAGAGCCAACTTTGCTTGATTTTTCAGGATGAAATTGCGTTCCAAACAATGTTTGGTTTTCAATTACGGCAGGTACATTTATCCCATAATCAGAATCTGCCATGATAATTTCTTCATTTTTTGGTTTTACCCTATAGGAATGAACAAAGTAAACCCACGAGCCTTCCTTTACCCCATCTAGCAGTATACTTGGTTTTTTTATCTGGAGATTATTCCAACCCATATGCGGAATTTTGAATTTATTTGGAAGAAGTATTACTTCGCCATCTAAAACTCCCAGCCCTCCAAGCTTTCCTTCCTCACTTTTCTCAAAGAACATTTCCATGCCTAAACAAATACCCAACACAGGAATCTGATTCTTGACCAAGTCCTGAAATGCAACTTTTGAAGCATCAAGACTCTTTATTGCAGGATCAAAGTTTCCTACACCAGGCAAAAGTAATCCAGAATAATTTTTTATTTTTTCAAGGTTAGTTATGATGTCTACTTGTGCTTCATTTTTTTCTAGTGAGGATTTGAGACTGAATATGTTTCCTGCGCCATAGTCAAATATTGCTACCTTGACCACTACATAGCACCCTTTGTACTTGGTATTCCTTTTTGTTTTACATCATAACCTGAAGCTGTTCTCCAAGCTACTGCAAATGCCTTTATCGCAGCTTCAATCTTGTGATGATCATTGTCCCCATATTTTACGGATACATGCATACAGATGTTTAGATTCTGAGCCAGTGATCGGAAAAAGTGTTCTAAATCTTCTTTTGAGATTTCTTCTATTTGATTCCTCGTGATAGACAAGTCGATCTTTTGATATTGTCTTTTGATAAGATCTAAAGATGCATCTGCAAGAGACTCATCCATCGGTATTGAAGCATAACCAAATCTTACAATTCCTGCTCTGTTACCTAGAGATTGATCCATTGCATTTCCTAGTGCTATTGCAGTATCCTCGATCAGGTGATGATCTATTCCATCCATAGATTTTGCATTCAGTTTCAGATCAAGCATAGCATGTTTTGACAATGATGTAATTAGGTGATCAAGAAATGGCAAACCTGTTTTAATAGAAACTATCCCACGTCCATCCAGATTTACCTCGACTAGTACCTCGGTTTCCTTAGTTTTCCTATTGATGTGTGCTTTTCTAGATTTCATTAAAATCCCCGAGTAGAGAAGTGCCTTATGCCTAGACTAGATTTAATGTCTTCGGAATTAGATCTATGGATTTAACTATAATGTCTGCATTATTGTTCTCAAATAGAGATTTTTTTGCTTCAGGGTCCTTGCTGGTGCCATATACACCACAAAATATTGTGGGGATTCCAAATTCATCAGCCTTACGTGCCATGATATAGTCTTCCATAGAGTCACCCACATATAGTGAAGCACTTGCATTCATACCTTTTATTGTTGATATGAGAGATTGAGGATTTGGTTTTGCCATCTCACGTGGTTCATCTTCAAGAAATTGTGAATTGTTCAGATCAAACTCTTTGAATAAATCTTTGAGAGAGTGTTTTGCAGACAGATTACCTCTTCCTGTTACAATAGCAATTTTCTTGTCAAACCTTTGATGTAACTTTGCAATAAGATCTTTATTCAAAAGTACAATGTCATTTTCAATCAATCCCAGATCATGAAAAAATTGTGGTTTTCTCTTGTACAATTGTTCATATAATTCAGAGCCATAAAATATTTCATCAAATATGGAAGAGAGTGGATTTTGAAATTTCTTACCGGGGTATGCTAATTTTTGTCGAATATCAGAAACATCAACATTTATGGCATCCAGGTATTTTTCAACAGATTTTATTCCAGTTTGATCTGCATTTTCAATTACTTGTAAAATAAAATCAGAAAATAGAGTGTTTCTTTTTTTTGCTGCAACAATACCAAGTATTAATGCATATGCAACATCAATTTCATCATTAAAACCTCCACTAGTTTTAAAGCCCTCTATCATTTTTGTTGTTATCAATCCAGATTTGTTTATTTGTGTCATTTCTTTGATAACAAAATCTACAGTTTTTTTTATAGCCAAATCATATGAATTGGATACATCTATGAGAACTCCATCACAATCAAATATTATAGAGTCCAGATTTTTTATCTTCGCAATCTTTGTAGGGTCAATTATAATTCCCTCCTCTATTTCCTTCAAAATCAATTCAGTAAATCCCGTATGGCAGTAAGGAATTTAGAATTCATATCTTGTGAACCTACTGTAACTCTCAAACAGCCTTCATACGTGCCAATCTTGCCAATATTCTTAATCGACATTCCTTGTTCAATCAATGCTTTGTAGATTCGTTGACTAGAACCACCAGCTGCAAAGAGAACAAAATTTGCTTTTGAGTCAAACACTTCAAATATTTTCATCTGGCGCAGATTGGAAATAATTCGTGAACGTTCTTTCTTTACAAGGTTTGTAATATCTTCAAAATATTTTGATTGTTGTAAGGCCATTATACCAACCTCTATTGCTATGGCATTCAATGGGTATGGATATTGAATTACTCTTGTGAATGTTTCAACTATTTTCGCATTGGCCACAAAATAACCCACCCTGAGCCCTGCCAATCCAAATGATTTGGATAGAGTCCTAAGTACAACAAGATTTTTGAATTTCTTTGTCATATCCACTACAGAATAGTCAGAAAATTCTGCATATGCCTCATCCATGATTACAAGACCTTTGAATTCACGAATCAATCTTTCAAGATCTCGTTTTTCGAACTGAAATCCAGTTGGATTATTTGGAGTGTCAAGATAAAGAATGCTAGCTTTTTTGGAGTGTGATAAGAATTTTTCTAGATCAAGAGTCATATTTTTGTCAAATGGAATTTTTATTGTTGGAATAGAGTATAACTTGCATCTTTCTTCAAAGAATCCAAAAGTTGGATTCGATGTTAGAATTTTAGTATTCTTGGAAGCAAAATTACTCAGAAAAAGATCAATTATTTGATCAGAGCCATTTCCAACTCCAATCATCTCTTTTGGTGTCTTGACATATTTTGAAATATTTTGAACTAATCTTTCTGTTCCCCCTAGAGGATATTCCCGTACATCCATGTTTTCTTTGACTTCGTTTATCATTTTTTCAAGGAATTCTTGAGATACAGCATAATTTTCGTTTGAGTCAAGCTTTATCACGTTAGAATGTTTTTCAGGCTTTTTGTAACCTGTAAGTTTGGAATATTTTTCCAATTCCTTCTCAAACCAATCTTGCTTCATGGCAATCTTCCCTTTACTGCTTCATAGTGATTTGGCAAGCCTTCTGCTTCAGTTAGAGCTTGCATATATTTTGAAATTTTCTTCAAGGCAGGTTCAGAAGATTCTACTTGGGTGTGTATCTTCATGTAATCCAACACACTCAACGAACCTCTAGTTCTTCCAAATCTATTGGTTGGAAGTATATGATTTGATCCTAACAGATAATCGCTTGCTGATGATGGAGTATTCTTTCCTACTAATGTAAGTCCTGCAGATTTTATCTTCTTCGCTACTTGCTGTGGTTTTTTTGTGATTATTTCAAGGTGTTCAGGAGCCAGTTTGTTTGCAAAATCTATCATTTGTTGTTCGGTATTACACATAACAATAAATCCATTTTTTTGTAGACTTTCTTTTACAATAGAGGATCTCTTGATTGTTCTAATTTTTTTCTGCAATAATTCTAGTACCAAATCTTTTAATTTTGATGAATTTGTAATTAGACAACACATAGTATCTGGGCTGTGTTCTGCCTGAGAGATTAAATCAAGTGCAACAAGTTCTGCATCTGCAGTGAGATCTGCAAGTATGGCAAGCTCTGTAGGACCTGCAACCATGTCAATTGAAACCACTTCACTTAGTAATGATTTTGCAAGGGTAACAAATGCACCCCCTGGACCCACTATCTTGTCTACTTGTGGTATTGACTCGGTACCATATGCCAAGGCTGCAATGGCCTGTGCACCACCTATTTTATAGAACTCGTTTACGCCACAAATATTTCCAGCTACAAGCGTCAATGGATCTATTTCTCCTTTTTCATTAGAAGGAGATACGGCTATTATTTTCTTGACACCTGCAACCTTTGCTGGAACAACAGACATGACAACAGTACTAGGATATCTTGCTTTTCCTCCAGGAATGTAACATCCCACAGTATCAATTGGCAAAAATGTTTTTTTGATTATAATTCCATCAATTGTTACAGATACATCTTGTAGTTTTTTTCGTAGTGCATTTTCAGATTTTTCTAATCGTGTCTTTGCAAGTTTTATTCCAGCAATCTGTTCTTTTTTTACCTTTGAGTATGCAGATTTGATCTCTTGTTGTGTAATTTTTAAAGAGTGAATTTTTACGCCAGTGAACTTTGTTTCGTATTCCTTGAGAGCCTTGTCTTTTCGCTTTTGTACATCAGAGATGATGGATAAGACTTGTTGTCTTATCGTGTTATTTATTTTGGGTCTTGCAGATTCTATAATAGAACCCATGTCTTTGACATCTATGATTCTCATTAACTTTCCTCATCGCGTTTTATCTCCTCAAGTGCCAGTATTTGTTTTGGTTCATGTACTACTAGACCTTGAGCGATTTTTCGTAATTTTGGAATCATTTTATGGAATTCAGATTTTGGAATTACTGTATTGATACCATACCATCCTTTTTCACTCAGGGGACTTATTGTGGGACGTTTGAGAGAAGGAAGGTCATGTAACAGTTTCTCAAGGTGTTCTTCTTTTACATTTAAGAATATGTGTAGATGTTTTTTTCCTTCTACTGCACCTCTCAACATAGTTACTATATCATAGATTTTCTCTCGTTTTGATTTGTCTTTGAGCGATATTTTATTTGCAATTAATACTGCAGATGATTCCATTACAGTTTCAATTATCTTTAATTGATTTTGTGTCAGAGTAGTACCAGTCTCTGTTACATCAATTATAGCATCAACATCTTCCGGAGGTTTTGCTTCTGTGGCACCAAAAGATAAGAAGATCTGAACATTCTTGTTAGAACCTTGACTTAACCACGGAGTTACAATGATTGGTTGTTTTGAACCATAGAGTTTCTTATAGTTTTTACACTGCATAATAAATTTGGCTGTTGTATTTAGATACTCAGAAGAAATTCGTAATATTTTCTTCTTCTTTGCATAAGATAAAATCATATCATCTAGTGATTTGAAATTATAAGAATCAGGTATTGCAATTACAAGTTTGATTTTCCCATACTCTAAATCAAGAAGTATTTCTACATCAGAATTTGTTTCCTTGACCCAGTCTCTTCCTGTTATACCTACATCATACAGACCTGCAAATACTAAATTCGGGATTTCTTGAGGTCGTAACATCTTGACTGCAATCTGTGGATCATCCAACATCACTCGATAGGTTCTGTCTCTTCTGACTACACGTGTCCATGATCTTTCAAGTATCTTAAAAGTCGCTTCTTCGATACTGCCTTTTGGAACAGCGAATTTGACTATAGTCAATGTAGTCCTAACAAACTTCTTTGGATATATATTTAGTCGCCTAGAGATTCTCTAGAATCTCCTTTGCCCTAGTTACTGAGATATTTCCTTCCCTAGTCATTTGTGCTATCACATGAGCCATCTTTTCTTGTGGAACACCAGCACTTGTGACTATGTTTTGTGCATGTAATTTCATATGTCCTTTTTGAATTCCTTCTGAAGATAATGCCCTTATGGCGCTAAGGTTTTGTGCAAGGCCCGCAGCTCCAATAATACAAGACAATTCTTGGGCTGATTTTACACCTAGAATTTTTACACATGTCTTTATCATAGGATGGATGTTTATGATTCCACCAACTATTCCTACAGACATTGGTACTTCAATCTCCCCAACTAGATTTCCATCTTTGTTCTTTTTCCATTTTGTAAGCGATGTGTATTTACCGTGTCTTGATGCATATGCATGCGCTCCAGCTTCAATTGCTCTTGTGTCTTGTCCAGTAGAATTTGCAACAGCTATGATTCCATTCATTATTCCTTTATTGTGTGTAACAGCTCTGTAAGGATCATTTGCAGCAAACTCATAAGCCCAGATTATGTTATTTACAATTTCTTCTCCACCCAAGTCTTCTTTGTCAAATATGGCATTACCCTTCACCAATCTTTTTGTTGAATAATTAGATAATATTTTCAAAATTACTCTTCCTTCAGTTATTTTCTCAATTAGTGGTGCAACTGCTTCACACATCGTATTGGTTACATTAGCTCCCATTGCATCACCTACATCTATTAGAATTTCAACTACAAGCATAGAACCTAACTCTGTTATGATCTCTTTACATGAAATTGTTTTTGCTCCTTTCCCCATTTTTGAAAGAGTTTTACTTTTAGAATTTGCAAGAACAATAATCTCCTCAGAATTTTCCATTATTTTAGAGGCGCCAGATTTTACATCAACATTAACAACTTGAATCTGACCAATACTGTACGAGTCATCGGCTTCCATTGTAAATCCTCCATGTTTTCTTGCAATTTTAGCTGCTTTTGATGCGGCTGCAATTACTGATGGTTCTTCTATTACCATTGGAATAAGATAGTCCTTTCCATTTATTTTGAAATTTGTCGCTATTCCAAGTGGATATGACATGGTTCCAATGGCGTTTTCAACCATGTTATTGGCCTGATCAAAGTTAATTCCTCCTTCGCCTTTTAAAATCTGAATGTCTTCTTTTGAAAGATTAGAGAAAGATTCTAGCACTTTTAGTTTTTCGTCTCTTGTCTTTTCATGAAATTTTGGAATTGGTGAATCAGTCAATTTATTTAACAATCCTCAACAGTTTATCGTCTTTGCTGTCTGGAAATCCTTGTCCATCTGTATTTGCTGTAAGTATGTACAGATAGTCATCAGGTCCTACTCCAACCTCACGGATTCTTCCCAGTCCATCTAATATGATCTTTTGTGACGTAATATTGCCGTTGGAGATAGGAAGTTGATACAAGATATCGCCTCGAAGAGTAGATAGTATGAGACTGTTTTTGAAATCAAGCTTTCCAGAACCATAGTATGCAATTCCAGAAGGCTCTATGCTAATATTATAACAACTAAGAGCAGATTGATACTGCGCTAAGCCAGAACATTCTTGGTTTGGCCAGCCATAGTTTTTATCTTTCTCAATGAGATTGATTTCGTCATTTTTTGTTGGTCCTTCTTCAGTCTCGTAAAGATTTCTTTGATCATCCCACGCCAGTCCCTGTGGATTTCTGTGGCCAAGTGAGTAAATAGGTGAATTTTGAATAGGATTATCGCTTGGAATAGAGCCGTCATCATTTAATCGTAATATTTTTCCAGCAAGTGAAGTTAAGTCTTGGGCAGCATTTTGATCAGTTGCGTCACCTGTACCTATGTAGAGTTTTTTATCAGGGCCAAATTTGATTACACCACCATCATCAAATTCTGCACCAGGAATTTTATCAAGTATCACCTTTGCATCAATTATTTTATCATTAGATTCTGTAATTCTGAGCACTTTGTTCCAGAGCTTGTCTCCCTCTTTGTAGGTATAGTAAACATACATGAAATGATTTTGTACAAAATCTGGATGTGTTGTTACTCCAAGAAGACCTGCATCTGAAATATCAGCAACTCGAAAATCAGCTACAGATTCGTTTACAAGTGTACCATTGTCTACAACTCGTAACCTGCCAACTTTTTCAGTAAAAAAGATTTTTCCATCACCAAATGTTAATGCCCATGGTTTTTGTAAATTTGTTGCAACAATTTGTACCGCATCAGTTCCTGAAGAACTAGTATTTGGTTTTGGAATTACAATGGAACCTGATGGTGATGTAATAATCAAGATGGAAGCTGCAACTGCGGCAGCTATTGCGAATATTCTAGTTTTTTTATCCACGATACAGAGACTTTGGAAATCCTATTAATTATTTCTAAATTCTTTTAAAGAGTATATATCACCCTTGAGACTTTTCTCCACTTAGCGGGGTGGGGAAGTCAGACTAAGGGGCTAAGTCATCCCGGCGGGCTCATAATCAATACCGATGAGATACCCGCAAGTCAGTAGTTCAAATCTACTCCCCGCTATCTTCAAGACAATTTCAATTTGCTTTAGAGAACCATCTTTTGGAATTATGAAATTCCATATTGGTGTTAATTTTACCAATTCTTTGCATGGGACGTGTAAGATGTCTGTGTGCAGAAACTATAGGTAGATAGAATTGTTTTCTGATTTGTCTTGGAATTTCTTGTTTTACTTTGGTCAAACCAGTATTTCCACATTTTGAGCATTGATACCCTTGGTTTTTGCCCTTTGATTTCATACGCTTGTTGCATTTCACACAAGTCGGATTCGTCATAATCATATGTTTTTGAAGGTCAAGTATCTCAAGAAATTCTACATTTAGAACTTGTTTATGTTTTTTTGATGATTTTCTTATGCCGCCGCCAATTTTTATCAAGTCTCCTTCCATTAATTTTTCTGCAATAGTAGCAAGTTTGGTTGGTTTGTACACAGCACATTTTATTGTAATTTCGTTCTTAGATATGGAGAAAAATACATGTCCGCCAAGAATCGTACTAGGTTTTTCAGATACTTTTCCAATTACATAACCAGAAGAAAACGGTTTTAGGTTTTTTATATCAAATTCATTTTGTAGATGATCACCTGTACCTTGGTTTGAGCGAAATACCATATAACCACAGAATTTTTCTTTTGATTTTACAAGAGATGCACCTCTTATTACAGCATCAGGATCTTCGCCACGTACACCAAAGAGTACTGGATCAGGACCATGTGGTGCAATTAAGATTCGATTCCTTGATTCATCAAAACTGTTGAATGTTTTGGGAAATGTTATTTGTTGCATTTGTTGTACACTATCTTTGAGAATTTCTCTTTTTTTTCCTAAATTTGCTTTATCTCGGTATGAAATTAATTCAAAAGTATGATCCCTGAAATCATATCCTATTGCCCCTATTGCTCCTATCAGTCCCTGACCATTGCCAAGATGATATGTTTCAAGTCCATTGTCTTGTATAAATTTTTTTACTTCTTTTCTACTCACTAGACGATATAGTGCCATCTTTCCAAATTTAGCAAAATTTTCCGGAATGTCTTTATGTTCATAAAAAACTAGCCCGGGGTTTGCACCATCTTGCACAGCAGAATACTTTTGAATGTACTTGACGATATTTTTTTTAATCAATTCAGGTTTTGTAGTTTGAAGTTTTAATGCAACAGCTCCATTTCCTCGAGTTTTCCATGGTACGTTTGGATTAAATCGAATTAAATACGGATAATCAAGAAACTCGACTTTTTCTTTTTTTAGATATTCTACTACCTTGTATGCAAGAAAAGTGGTACACATTCCTTTTCTGGAATCAGTGTCATCAAAGCCAATATGAAGAATGGATGTTTCTTTCATTCGATTACAGTCATGGTAAGAGTTGCACGTACATTTTTGAGTTGTCTTATGTTGTTTGAGATGGTTTTCTTTAGTGTCTCATTGTCTGGTGCCTCTACTTTTACCACCAGATCGTATGCACCATACAAGACATAGGTGTATTTCACGCTTGGCATATTTTTTAACTGGTTTAGTAGTTCGGTTTCTGCTCCTAATTCTGCATTTATCAGCACAAAAGCAATAGGCATTAGTTTGGTCTTTGAAATGTGCGATATTAAATATTGTGGCCAGTTCGTTTGATTTAAATTAAAAAAACAATTGTCGATAGCGATTGATAGTAATAGATGAGAAAAAGATTTTTGAAGAGATAGAAAAAAGAAAACCTGTTTCAGTGGCATTAAACGGTCCTGATGGAATAATACCAAAGATCCAAGAGACAGCCTCAAGAATAATGGCAAGAGCTGGAATTCCTGCATATGTACTAGCAGATCAGCTGCTTTGGAACCTGTGATCTTAATTCAAATGGTGCCAAAGTACTTGGAGCAGAGATTCTGTTTCACATAGGACATACAATCAACTCAACGAGTTTTGGTGACAACATAATTCTCATAAACGCCTTTGATGATATGCCATTTGAGAACATCGCAAGAAAGTGTGCAGCAGAGATGAAGGAAAAAACAGTCTCACTTGTTACAGATAGTCAACACCTACACGAGATTGACAAGGTAAAGAAAATATTTGAAGAAAATGGGATTACAGTAAAAATCGGAAAAGGAAAAGGTCAGCTAAACGATGGACAGGTATTTGGATGTGAATTTTATCCAGTTACTGAAACCAAGAAGATAGTTGAGGCAAATGTGTTTCTAGGGCAGAGTAATTTTCATGCAGCAGGAATTGCCTTGTCTACTAATCTACCAACATATGTACTCGATCCATACTTCAATGAGGTCAGAGAGGTTACCGAATTTGCAAGAAAACTGCAGAAAAAAGCAATATTGACAGTTTACAAGGCTGCAGAAGCAGAAACATTTGGGATAATTATCGGATTAAAAGAGGGCCAATTTTCAAAAGTTACTGCACTCAAGTTCAAAAAGGAATTAGAAAGCATTGGAAAGAAAGTTCAACTCTTTGCCATAACAGATATTTCAGATGACAAATTACGCAACCTCAAGGGAATTGATGCTTTTATCCAGGTTGCATGTCCAAGAATATCAACTGACAATCATTTTCATAAACCTGTCTTATCTACCCCTCAGGCAAATGCATTACTAAAAATATTAAGAAAAGAAAGCATAGAAGGATTTTTGGAAATCCCACACTGGCTATAAACAATTACAACCCAGCTAAAACACGATTATAATTTTTGAATTCAATCTAATTTGTAATTTTTAGTAACATCAGTTCAATGCGTTTCAACCAAAATCAAATGGAAGTGGTTTGTACCTGTTTTTGTAATTTCATAATTGGTAATGTGATTATGAATGCAGTACCTTTACCCAATTCTGTTTTAACAGATATTTTTCCACTATGCTGTTCTATGATGTTTCTACAGGACGGTAAACCAAGACCAGTTCCTTCTTGTTTTGTGGTAAATAATGGTTCAAAAATATTGGGGAGTATTTCCGGTGGTATTCCTGAACCAGAATCTTGGATCTCAATTTTAACCAAATTCTCATCTTGGCTTGTTTGTATATCAATGGTACCAGAATTATCCATTGCCTGTTTTGCATTAACTAGAATATTATCAAAAACTATCTCTAATTTTGAAGGATCACAATCAAGTATGACGTCTTTAGTTGGTAAATTGATTTTGATAGAATCAGGAATGTTAGATTTCTCGACTGCGTTTTTAATAATCTCATTTAATGATTTTGTTTCCAGTTGAAGTTCATGAGTAGTAACAAAATCCATTACATTTTCAATTTGATGCGACATTCTAAATACAGACCTATCAATTCGGTCAAAATCTTTCATAGAATCTGGACTAGAACCATATTTGTGTCGTATTAGTAACAATGAATTTTTTATTACACTTAATGGATTTCTCAGATCATGTGCTAGTCTTGCTGCAAGCTCACCTATCGCAGACAGTCTCTCAGTCTTGACAATTGTTACTTGTTGTTCCTTTAATTTAGATGCCATTACAGCTATCTCATTTCCTAGTTTTTTGACTTCATCATATCCTCTTGATTCAGATTTTATATCAAAATCTCCCTCTTGGATCTTCTTGGTTTGAATGTGAATACCCAATATCGGATTGATCAAATTATTCCTAAAAGTATTAAATGCTAAGAAGATGGTTAAACTAACCAAACTTATGCCAGTCATGGTAATAAGGAGAATACTTTGATTAGCATTTCCGATGTAGGTATTTACAAGATCCATTGAAGCATATGTTTCAATTACACCAATAACTTTACCAGAATCTGATTTTATTGGAACGTATATCTCAATTAATTGTTTAAAATCTTTCTCCGATATGTTTTCAGATTTTTCTAAATCTGAAATCTCTGATTGTACTTCTCCACCTAATGCATCATTTAATTCATCATCATCGGAAAAAGTCTTTCCAACTTCATCTTTTTGATCAGAATATACTATTGTCCTATCAGTACTCCAAACCTTGAATCTGACTATTTCATCAGTACTAATTTCATCAAAGAATTTTTTGTACGTTGTGTCTTTATCTGCAAAATCTTTTGCAGTAAAATCTTCAGGCATCAAGTGCTGTCTTGCTTGTAGTTCAATGAACTTTGCATTGACATCAATATCACGTTCAAGTACTGTCTTTTTGAAGTAATCTGATACAACTTGAGACATTGAAAATCCTACTATGGCTACTATTGCTATTACTATTACTAGCCATAATACAATACCTGTTTTAATTTTCATAGATATACACCAATGAAATCTTATGATTCCCTAGAATTGTCAAGTATTAGCATAAAGCTTGTTTAAAATGATCATTTCAAAAAGAAACCAGCAGTAACGTCTAGAAAACAGAAATTCACTGCCTGTAAATACAGAAAAAATTAGAATAAACAATTATAATCATCAAATTGCAAATCAAGACATTGTCTCAGAAACCAACTCTTCCAGGGGATAAAATTGCAATAATTGAAGAATTTGAAATGGGTAATAATACCTTCGATGACGGTCAGTCAATAAGATCATTAGTCATAGGCACCCCAGAATTTGACAAGGCAAATCGCATAGCAAAAATCAATGAGATGCGAAAACCAGCAGTTGCCAAAACAAATGATGTGATAACAGGAAATATCTCAGCATTAATGAATAACATGTTTGCAATAAATATTTTATACATAAATGGAAAACCTACACATTCAGGTCTAGAGTGCATTTGCCAAGCAAAGGGAGCAAAGAAAAGAATTCTTGTAAGAGTAGGTGACATAGTATCAGCAAAAATAATCAATCTTCTCAATGGTGTTGTACATGCAACAATTAGCGAACCAGAACTTGGAGTTTTGTTTACTCAGTGTAACAAGTGTGGAGCAAAAGTTGTTTCAATGGGTAGTAGCATAAAGTGCATAGATTGTGGATATATAGAAGAGAGAAAGCTGTCAACCAGATTTGGAAACAGCGATTTTATAAAATTCAACTCCAACTAAGAATATGTTAAAAGTAGCATTCCAAGGAGAGTCAGGAGCATATAGTCAAGCTGCTGCAGTTAGTTTTTTCAAAGAATCGATAGAGACAGTACCACATCCTACATTTTATGAGGCCTTGGATTCTACAGAAAATGGAAGATCAGATTACACTATACTTCCTGTAGAAAACTCACTTGAAGGAAGTGTGGGTGAGAGCTATGATTTGTTACTTAGCACTAAGCTCAGTGTGGTAAATGAAATGTATCATAGAATATCACATTGTCTTATTGGTTTACAGAGTTTAGAAAAAACTGACACAGTATATTCCCATCCACAGGCACTTGGTCAGTGTAGAAAATTCATTCAAGAGAATCATTTGAAACCCATACCGACTTATGATACTGCTGGCAGTGTAAAGATTCTCCTGGAATTAAACAAGGCCAACATTGCCTGTATTGCAAGCAGAAAGGCAGCCGAGATATACAAGGTTCCAATAATAAGAGAAGGAATAGAGGACAACTCAAACAACTATACTAGATTTCTTATCTTGGCAAATAAGAAAAAAGAGAGAACATCCAAGGACAAGACATCAATAATTTTTGCAATAAAACACATCCCAGGTGCACTGTACAACATTCTTGAGAAATTTAACACAAATAACATCAATTTAACAAAGATTGAATCACGTCCCACAAAAAATACTCCTTGGGAGTATAATTTTTACGTGGACTTTGAGGGCCACCAAGATGACAGAAATATTCAAGACACTCTAGAGAGAATAAAGATAAACACAACATTTCTCAAGATATTAGGTTCTTATCCACGAGCTGAACTAGTCTAGAACCCTTTTGGTTTCCTAATTGAAAACACCGCACTTATTCCAATTATCAGGATTCCCGATGATATAACTAGGAGATGTGATGTGAATACCAATGGATTTGTAACTGCTTGTAGTTTTCCAATTACATGAAGTAGCGAACCTCCGGTGTTTGTTATATTTATGAAGTGTTGTCCATTATCAAGACTAAACCAGTCTAGACTTACTTCCTTTTCAAAACCTTTGTCAATTTGCAGACCTGTACTAGGTGTCTTCATATGTATGTAGAATGAATTTCCAGTAACATTAAGAATCTCATGATAATGTTTTTCTGCATCAAACTGAAATATGTCATTTTTGCCAACATCTACTGTATCATTTACATCATGCACATTAGTCATAATTGTTTGTAGCATGAAAAAGGAACCCAGCACAACAGCGATTAGACCTATTCCAATTCCGGCTGCAGATTTTTTTGTAAGCATTACAAAAAATTATTCGTGATTATATTTAAAGTAAATCACATCAATTCTACATCATGTGGTTGACTTTCAGCATATCCAGCAGTTGACATTTTTATAAATTCTGCATTTTGTTGCATTTGTGGAATATTATCTGCACCACAATAACTCAATCCGGAACGAATTCCGCCTGTTAGTTGTTTTATTATATCAGTTACACTTCCCTTGTATGGAACCATCGCCTCAACACCCTCTGCAACATAATCATTGAGATCTTCTACCATCGAGGCATTGCTAGTTTCCTTATTTTTCCTTCCAAGAGCTGCATAAAATGATGCCATTCCTCGATAAATCTTGTATCTCTTACCATTTTTCATCATAAATGAACCTGGGCTTTCATCAGTTCCACCCAACAAGCTTCCAACCATTACAGCAGATGCTCCTGCTGCAAGTGCCTTGGTAGCATCACCTGATGTTCTTACACCGCCATCAGATATTATTGGAATACCATATTTTTTACCAACTTGTGCACAATCTATTACAGCAGTAAGCTGTGGCACACCAGATCCAGTGATTACTCTAGTGATACATATTGAACCAGAACCAACGCCTACCTTTACCGCATCCACACCAGCTTTGATTAGATCTTCTGTTCCTTGAGCAGTAGCCACATTTCCTGCAATCAATTCACAGTTTGGAAATGCTTTTTTTATCAACCTAATTGCATTGAGTGCATTTTCACTATGACCGTGTGCAATGTCTACTACTATAACATCAGCACCTGCATCTAACAATGCTTCAGTTCTTTCCATAAAATCACCCTTTACACCAACTGCTGCACCAACTAGTGGTCTTCCCTTTTTGTCCTTTGATGCATGTGGATAATTATCAGAATTTATAATGTCTTTACTAGTGATCAATCCCTTGACATGTCCACTTTCATCTAAAAGTGGTAATTTTTCTATGCAATTTTTCCTTAGTATGTCCTTTGCTTGAACTATATCCACTCCAAATTGTGCAGTAACAACATCATTTGTCATTACTTCAGTGACCTTTTTACTTTCATCTTTAGATTCCAACATTACAATATCTCGTCTTGTTAGTATTCCAACCAACTGGCCTTGATTATCTGTCACAAGCAATCCCGAAGCTCCTTTTTCTCTCATGGATTCAATAGCTTCACGCACAGTCTGATCTGGGTGTATGGTATACGGGTTTTCTATTATTATGCTACCTGAACGTTTAGTCTTGAGTACTTCATTTACTTGTTCAGATATGGTAAGAAATCTGTGTATGATTCCAATTCCTCCCTCTCTTGCTATTGCCACGGCCATAGCAGATTCAGTAACAGTATCCATGTTTGCACTAATGATCGGGATATTAAGAGAGATATTTTTGGAAAGTTTTGTTTGTAAATTTGTCTGAGATCTAGTAACTATGCCAGATCGTTTGGGAACAAGGAGTACATCGTCAAATGTTAGTCCTTCCCGTATTTCCAACTAAACCTTCTTGATTAGAATGAAAATCTGTTATAAGCCTTTCTTGAAATTTTGTAAGTTTTTTACGATCTGTACAACATTGCGAGTGGCCTTGACATTATGAGTTCTTATCAAGTCAGCGCCATTTAGAGCAGCATAAGTTTCTGCTGCAAGAGATCCATAGAGTCTATTTGCAGGATCAGATTCATCTAACAATTCTCCTATGAATGATTTTCGCGAAACCGAAATAAGAATTGGGTATTCTTGTTTTATGCGATTTAGATTTTTTAATATCAGTATGTCTCTTTGCAACCAGTCAGAATTTATTCTTGTAAACAGTACACCTCGTGCCTTTTTTCTAAAAAAACCAATAGCTGGATCTACTACAATTTTGTTTGTTGGTATTCCTGATTTTAATGCCAGTGTAACACTCTGGGCAATCAATCTTCTTGCCTGTAAGACTTGATTTCCTACAACTAGTTCGTTACTAAATGCACATAAAATGACAGATGGGCAATATTTCTCAAGCACATTAACCATGTTTTTGTCATACTTTAATCCTGAAACATCATTGACTATTTCTGCACCTAACTGAAGAGCAGCCTCTGCCACCTTTGCCCTACACGTATCAATTGAAATAGGCAATTTTGAGACTTTTTTGATAGCGCCTATAGCATTCGTAATTCTTTTTATCTCTTGGTTCTCTGACACAAGGGTCTGGATATATGGAGCAGTAGACATTCCACCAACATCAATAAAATCAGCACCTTCGTTTTCCATTAATTTCGCAGCTTTTTCTATGATTTTTTTATCAGTGAATATCGATTTTTTGTAAAATGATTCTGGACTTGTATTAATTATTCCCATTACCCTTATTGGATTAGAATCACCTACGTTTACTCTTGCCAGCTGATGCATATGATTTATGATTAACCCAGATACATTTAGACTTACATGACTTTAGATGGTTGGCAACAAAAATATCTAGAAATTCTAAAAGAATTCAATTATGATAGATCAAGAGAGATAAAATCAGCCAAGATTCTCAATTCATTTCTAAAAAATAAATTTCAAATGGATGTTTTGGAGAGAAAAATTAGAAACAAAACTGTTTTTGTTATCGGAGCAGGACCATCATTGAGTCATTCCTTGGTGTATCTAAAAAAATTCAAAGGTTTCACAAAGATTGTAGCAGATGGTGCCACACAAGCAATGCTTGAAAATAACATGATATCAGATATCATAGTAACAGATCTTGATGGAAATATGGAATCTCTCAGAAAGTCATCAGAGTCAAAATCAATAATGATTGTTCATGCACATGGAGATAATATCAAGAAACTACCATATGCAATTTCATTCAGGTACTGCGCAGGAACTACAGAGGACAAACCATTTGGAAAAATCAAAAACTTTGGAGGGTTCACAGATGGAGATAGGTGTGTGTTTCTTGCCAATCATTTTGGCGCATCTAAGATTATTCTGATTGGGATGGATTTTGGAATACATGTAGGAAAATATTCCAAAGATGGTGAGTATAACCGACCTGTAAAGATAAAAAAGATGAGAAAAGCAAAATCACTCTTAGAATGGCTTGCCTCAAAGAGTAATGTAGATCTCTATACAACATCTCAGCCAATAACAGGATTCAAAAATATAAAATTGACAGATCTTCAAAAATTGGTCAGATGATAGGATTTGTTTTAATATTTATATCCACTCAACAATAGAAAACACATGGATTATTCAGAGGAAAATCTGCGTGACATTTTAGAATTAAGGGAATGGATCTCTGAAGAAATTGAAAAAAAAGAAAGAGAAGTAGACAAGTTTAAGCATAATCTTCGCATTCTTGATTCTCTTGTAAAACAATCAAGTTTTAGCAAAGCATCTTCGCTTGTATCCAACAAACAGAACATACCACCGAGTCAACCAACATCAACATCTTCTATCGTACCCATCAAGACACAAGACAATAAAATTTTAGCAAATGTACATGTAACTTCTGATGAATTAGTAATCATTCCATCAGAAGATACCATATTAGACATGGAAACTCATCCATTCAAGTCATTTTTTCTAGGTAGAATAATTGGAGGAATGGAAAATCAAGATAAACTCGATGCTCAGAATGGCATAATTCCACAAAATGCTGTAATATCATGCTTAGTAAATAAAGATGGTAACAGGATCAGAGAAATTCTCATCAAGAATTATCATCAAAAGGAAAGAGTAAACGAGATAATAAATACAATAACTTGGTCATTTTCAAGAATGCTTGAAAATTCGCAAAAGTGATACCATGGATAAGATAATTGTACTAGATTTTGGTTCGCAATATAGCCATCTCATTTGTAGAAGAATTAGAGAATTTGCAGTCTATTCGGAACTTGTGCCATATGACATATCATTAGAAGAACTACAACAAATGAATCCAAAGGGAATAGTATTCAGTGGAGGACCTGCAAGTGTATACAATAAAGACTCACCACAACCAACAAACGGAATATTTGAGATAGGACTTCCGGTACTTGGTATATGTTACGGCCACCAATTAATTGTGAATAAATTCGGGGGCAAGGTAAAAAGTTCTCACAAAGAATATGGATCTTCCTTGCTTAGCATAGACAATAATTCCGATCTGCTAGCAGACATGGGTCAATCAACAAGAGCATGGATGAGTCATGGTGATGCTGCTGAAAGCTTACCAGATGGATTTACAGTAATAGGTCACACCGAAAATTCTTTTGCAGCAGCAATTGCAAATAAACAAAAGATGGTATACGGTATTCAGTTTCACCCAGAGGTAATTCACACTGAAAATGGAATTCAAGTTCTCAAGAATTTTGTCCTAAACATATGTAAAGCAAAACAAGATTGGACCTTGGAGAATTTTATAGAATCAACTGTATCAGAAATTTCAAAGATTGATGGCAACGTATTATGTGGAATAAGCGGAGGTGTTGACTCTACAGTAGCTGCATTGTTAATTCAAAAGGCAATAGGAAATAGACTCAGGTGTGTTTTTGTAGATAATGGTCTTTTACGAATTGATGAAGAAGTAGAAGTAGAAAACATGTTTGAAAATAATTTTGGAATGAATTTCACAGCAATAAATGCTAAAGAAAGATTCCTTACAAGACTTAAGGGAATAACAGATCCTGAACAGAAACGAAAGATCGTAGGAGAAGAATTTGTCAAAGTATTCACAGAGTTTGCTGAGAAGAGTGGCCCTTTCAAATGGTTAGCCCAAGGTACACTTTATCCAGATGTCATAGAAAGCGGAGTTTCAAAAGGTCCTGCAGCAGTAATCAAAACTCATCACAATGTAGGAGGATTACCTTCATGGTTGAATTTACAAGTCTTGGAGCCGCTCAGATTCTTGTACAAGGATGAGGTAAGAAAAGTTGGCAAGATTTTAGGCGTTCCGGATAAACTTCTTTATCGTCATCCATTTCCTGGACCTGGCCTTGCAGTGAGAATAATGGGAGAAGTTACTCCAGAGAAATTACAGATTGCAAAGCATGCAAGCAGGATTGTAGAAAATGAGCTTGTATTATCAGGATGGCATGGAAAGGTTTGGCAAGCATATGCAGCAGTTGGAGATGATAGAGCCGTAGGAGTAGTTGGTGATGAGCGAAAATATGGTCACGTAGTTCTTGTTAGAATAGTTGATTCTATTGATGCCATGACCGCAGACTGGACAAGGCTACCGTCTGAGATACTTGAAAGAATCAGTAATAGAATTACAAACGAAGTAGAAGATGTAGCTTGGGTTAACTATGTAATTTCAAGCAAACCGCCTGCTACAATAGAGCCTCAATAAAAATACAAAATCCATCTAAAATTAAGGAAGTTTATTTTAAAAGATATTTTTTAAAATGAGAGAATTATGGGACTACGTTTATTCTGGCAGTCGGTGGTTGACTGTCCTGAACTATAGTAATCTTTACTGTACTGGTATCCGTACCATATGGGTTGCTTACTGTGAGTTTGAATTCTGCTACTTTCTGTTGGCCATAGTCAACAGATGGTGAGTAGAATGCTGGATTAGCAGTAGTGCCCAATATTAGAGTGACTGGACTACCGCTGATTTGTTCCCACTTGTATTTTATACTGTCACCGGTACTAGCACTTCCATCCAATACAACTCTGCTATTTGCTGAGACTGTTTGATCTGGACCTGCATTAGCAACTGGAGGTTGTCCTGCTGCTGGTAGATTGTTAACTTTTACAGTGACAGAACATGATGGAATATCAACCATGTTGTCAGATACATCTAGTGTAAATTGAAGTGTACCAGTGGTACCACTTGGAGTTGGTGCTACAAATGTTGGGCTCATGTCAGTGCTGGAAGACAATTGTACTGGTTGTCCAGATATTTGTCTCCAGTAGTATGAGATTGTATCACCACTTGGGTTTGCAACTGATACTGGTAATCTGACTAGAGAATTAGAATTAACAGAAGCATCTTGACATGCTACAGTTGGATCTTGATGAGTACTTTTAACGGTAACCTTAGTCATTGCAGCTGATTTTCCTCCATTTCCATCATCTGCAGTAAATACAAATAACAAAGTTGCAGTTTTACCAGGTGCTACTGCTGGAGCGACAAATGATGTACCAGTAGTACTAGTAGATGATAATTGTACAGTAGAGCCAGAATATTGACCCCATGCTATTGTTAATGGATCATTGTCTTGATCTGTTGCAGTAGCCTTGAGAGATACTGTAGCTCCTTCATCAACGACTTGATCAGGATTTACTGTAACAACCGGAGGATGATTAACGTGTAAAACTACAACATTGAATGTTGTGGTATCATTTAATCCGTATCCATCGTTTACAGTTAATGATAATTTTAATGACTTGACTTCATTTACAGGTACTGAAGGAGCTACGAAAGATATCACAGGAGTACCAGAACTTGGAGTAAATGTTATAGAGTCACCAGAAACTTGACTCCATTGATAAGTCAATGTCTTGCCAACATCAGGAGTTGTTGACTTTAGACCAGAAAGTGTGACTTTAGTATTTTCATATACTACAATGCTATTTGCGAGTGAACCTTGTAGGAAATATTGGTTTAATGTACCTGATCTTGCAATGTCAGATGTATAGAAATTGGTACAGTATACATGATCTGTGCCTTGAAATTGCTGAATACATTGCTGAAGGAATTGTGATGCACTGTAACTACTTGATGAGCTAGTTTGTGCATTTGCAGATACTGCTGGTAACACTGCAGAGAAAATCATCGCAGCTAGTATTGCAACAAAAAATTTGTAATTCAACTTGTCAGTTCTAAATTTTAGATTATTAAAAAACCTTTCTCTCAATTTGTAGCACCATCAAGATCAGTTTTTTGATCTAAAAACACTGTTTGATGTGGTAATTTCATCAATTTTACACAAATAATTGAGGGCTAAGTACTATTAGTCCTAACAAATGACAAAACTTCATCCATTGTAGGTGGGATTCCAAGTGGACTACCAACATATAGGGAGGCTGCGCCGTTTGCAAACCGTAATCTTTCAAGAGCAGTAAGGCTTGTAATATATCCAAGTAGATTTGCGGCGTCCCAAACATCTCCAGCTCCTGTTACAAATTTGGGTTGAACCTGAAAGGATTTGACATATTCCACCTCTTGTCCATTTGACCAGTATGATCCTGTGGATGTATGAAGATCAATAGGAATAGCATATCTCTGGGCCAACTCTAGTATGAGTTTTCGAGTTTCTTTTTCTTCAGAAATTGTATCTAATCCTGATTGTTTTAGAAGAATATTACACTCGTTTTCGTTTACACATAAAGAATTTAGATGATCCGCAAGTTCAGGTAGTGCCTGTTGGAATTCTTCCGAGCGTGACTGTATATCAGCTGGATCCAAAAGATGAAAAGCTGATGTAGATTTGGAAAATGCAAACTGTGATAATTCTGTTCCTTTTTTGTTGCTTGCCCAATTTGTCACAATTACTGCGTCAGCACTTCCAAGCATATCATGTTCTTTCGTTCCAAGTTTTTCAGGTCCAAAGTTTTCATTATCGCCTAAATCAGAAATCATTACATTCACAATACTTCCAGCATTGTTAAATTCAAGTGATGTCGTTCGTCCCGGTTTTCCATCAATTATAGACAATGAAACTTTGTCAAATTCAGAAAAAATTTCTTTTATTATCTGCGAGCTAGTTTTATCAGCAATTGTGATCAACGATACTGGGCAACCAAGTCTTGCAAGAGCATATGCAACATTTGTTGCATTACCGCCCTTTAGATCTGTTTGTGGAATTCCACGAATGCTTCCACCTAATTTACTTTTTTCTAAAACTTGTTTGTAAAGATTATCTAAATTCGGAATCTTGATGATACGATCTAGAAAAAAATCATTTAGAACAACAACTGAATTAACTAGTTTTAGATTTTGTAGCTCTTCTAACATGAAAAGGCTTAGCCCATTGGCGGGCCTCTTCCGCCACCTCTGCCACCGGATGAGGCAATGACATCATCAATTCTAAGTATCATGCATGCTGCTTCAGTTGCAGATTTTATTATTTGCTCTTTTACTGCCACTGGTTCTATGATATCAATTGCGAACATATCTGCAACTCTAGTGTTTCTTGCGTCAATACCGGTCCATTTTCTTCCTTGACTATGTTTTGCACGAAGTGTAACCATAGTATTGATTGGATCCATTCCTGCATTTTCTGCAATTGTTAATGGAATTACCTCTAGAGCTTCAGCGTATTTTTTAATTGCAAGTTGTTCTCTTCCTTCAAATTTGTCTGCCCACTCCTTTAGATTTGAGGCTAAGAATTCTTCTGGTGCACCACCTCCAGCCACAACTGCTGGCTTTTCTATCACATCTTTTACAACCATCAAGGAGTCATGCATTGATCTATCAACTTCATCCACAACTCTTTGAGATCCACCTCTGAGCAATAATGTAATGGCTTTTGGATTCTTACAACCTTCGATGAAGACCCATTTGTCTGTCTCTACTTTTCGCTGTTCTACAAGATCTGCTAAACCCAAGTCCTTTGGAACCATATCATCAATATTACTACTGATTCTGCCTCCAGTTGCCTTGGCAAGCTTTGTCATGTCACTTTCTTTTACTCTTCGAACTGAAAGTATACCTTGTTTAGCTAGATAATGTTGTGCAATGTCATCCATACCCTTTTGACAAATCAGGACATTTGCGCCAATTTGATGAATCTTGTCTACCATTGATTTGAGCATTCTATTTTCTTCTTCAAGGAACATCTGCATTTGGGTTGGGTCGCTAATTCTAATTTCTGCGCTCATCTCCGTTTTTTCAATCTCCAGAGCTGAATTGAGTAATGCAATCTTTGCCTTTTCTATTTTAGTAGGCATGCCACTATGGACAACTTCCTTGTCAAGTACTATACCTTTGATAAATTGGGTATTTCTAATAGAACCGCCTGCTTTCTTTTCTACTTTGATATTGTCAAGATCTACTTTGTTACCTTCTGCTTCTTTTTCTACAACCTGTAGTATAGAATCAACTACAAGTTTGGATAACATGTCACTGTCTTCTGAGATTAGTTTTGATTGCATACTTGTTTTTGCAATTTTTAATAAGATTTCTTTATCATTTGGACCTACTTGTTTTGCCATTTCTGTGAGAAGTGAAAGTGCTTTTTCTGCAGCTGCTTGATATCCTTCAATAATCACTGTAGCATGAACGTCTTTTTCTAGAAGCTCTTCGGCTTTTGCTAACAAAGCACCACCAAATACTACAGAAGATGTTGTACCATCACCTACTTCATTATCAACAGTTTTTGAAATTTCAACCATCATTTTGGCAGCTGGATGTTGGACATCGATTTCTTTTAGAATAGTAGCGCCATCATTTGTAATTGTAACGTCACCTAAGGAATCAACAAGCATTTTATCCATTCCACGTGGACCAAGACTTGTTCTTACAAGTTCTGCAACTAACTTTGCTGCAGCAATGTTATTTCTTTGTGCATCTCTTCCCTTTTGTTGTAATGCACTTTCTTTTAATACCAATACAGGTCCTTGTGGTGTTTGTTGAATAGATGCCAAAATTAATTCCTTAATTCGTGTATCTATTGCCCCTTTTAATACCTTATCGATTCAAGATCTTCAAGTATTTTCTATTTTTAACGTCTACAACACCAGTGTACAAGATTCTGATCTCAGGTAATGCAAGAAACGGTAAGAAAAGAGGTATCAGATGAGGATTTTTGAATTTGCACCCAGTCTCAACTAATTTAGAATCAATGCTAGAGTATTCATCTAATGTTTTTTCAAAAGATAATGAGGAGATCAGACCTGCAAGAGGTAATGAAAATTTACTTAGGATGTTACCATTTTTAACAACCAGCATACCGCCGTGCATCTTAGTCAGGTTATTTGCAACAAAGGCCATATCTTTTTCATTTGAGCCTATAACTATCATATCATTTTCATGAAAGCTCTGAGTGCATCCAAATGCTCCTATATCAGCACCAAAATTTCGTAAAAATGCTACAGATTTTTTTCCAGTACCATATGTTCTATCAATAGCTGCTACCTTCCACACATCTTTATCGTGTGATGCTGTTACATTACCATCTTTAACCTGAAGCTCTTCCTGATCCATTTTTGTTATTATTTCAGTATCAAGTCTGATAACCAATGCTTGAGCAGTGTTCCCTTTGCTTTTTATAGCAAAGTCTTTTTCACCAAACTTTGTTCCTATCTTTACAGTTTTTTTCATCCAGTTTGGGATTATGGTCTTTGGTGTATTTACTACAAGGCTGTTGTGAGCGACCACCAGTTTTCCCCCTACAAAGACTTTGTTTGGTTTTATCTTTTCAAGATCGTCAAAAACTAGAATATCGGCTAACTTGCCAGGCGCTATTGCACCAAGATCTCTACCCATGCCGTAATACTCAAAGGGATTCCTTGATGCAATAGTTATAGCATCTATTGGATCCATACCAATAGAGATAGATTTTCTTATACAATGATCAATCATGCCGTAATCTACAATATCTTTTGGATTAAGCCCATCTGTACAGAACATCAATCTATCAAGATATGTTTTATGAGATAATACATTAGGCAGAATTTTATCTAGATCTCGTCTGATAGAACCTTCTCTCATCATGACCCACATTCCAAGTCTGAGCCGTTCTAGTACTTGATCATAATCAATTGGTTCATGACATGAGAAAATTCCAGAAGCTATGTACGCATTTAGTTTTTTATCGCTTGCACCTGCAGTGTGACCATTTATGATACCATTATTTTCTAAAACATTTGATATGCTTTCCATAGTATTAGGATCTCGTGTTGTGACTTTGGTCCAAGAAAAAACTTCACCCAATCCAACCACATTTTCAATATCTAGTCCCTTGATCTCTTCTTTTTTGGTCAGTGTTCTTGCGTGACTGAATTTTCTATCAACAGGTAATCCTCCAGGAATCACATGGTAGATTCGAATTGGAAGACTTTGTGTCATTTTAACAAATTCCTTGAACCCCCTATAACCACAAACACTTACAATGTCAATCGGATCTGCAAACATAGTAGTAGTACCTGACAGAAGTGCTTTTTTTGCAAGTTCTGATGGAAGTACATATTGATCTATGTGTATATGAGAATCTACAAATCCGGGTGTGATGTACCTATCCTGTAGATCAATGACACCAGTATTCTCTCCAACTGTGTGAGATGCATCTTTTCCCACATATGCAATTCTGTCTTTTTTGATTGCCACATGAATTTGAGGTATAATTTCCCTTGAGAATACATTAACTAGCCTACAGTTTTTCAAGACAACATCTGCCTTGCTTTCACCCATTGCAACTGCATTGAGTGATAAAATCATGGAGGCAAGTGAGCTGGCCTTCATAGTAATGATTTAATCTATGATCTATTAAAGCGATGTTTAAATTACGGTCAACGCAGCTCATTTTTTATGAACATGCCAAAGGAGATCAATCGGTATTGTCCCAAGTGTAAGAAACATACGTTACACAAGGTCTCCATATACAAGGCGGGAAAGAGGAGAGGTTCTGCCATTGGTGAAAGAAGACACGCTGAGGATAAGAAAGGATATGGTGGTCAAAAATTCCCCAAGTTAGCAAAGCCAGCAAAGACCACTAAGAAAATTACTCCTATTATGACATGTCCAGAATGTAAGAAAAAATGGAACGTATCAGGAATAAGATTAAGAAAATTGGAGTTAGTTGCATAATGAAAAGAGCCCATATTTGGATACCAAAACCAGGAAGCAAATTCCAGAGAGTACAGTGTAAAGAATGTGGAGAAGAAAGCGTAGTTTACTCTCATGTTTCATCAACAGTCACTTGTAAGGCATGTGGCAACACTTTAGCAGAGCCAACGGGTTCCATTGCAAAAATAAATGGAAAAGTTTTAGGCAGTACAGATTAAGTCATAATCTTTCTTTGTATTCAGGTTAACAGCGATTCTTTTGTCATCAAGAATAACATAGGATTCTTTCACAGTTTGCATGTTGTTGATTTTGATAGGATCAACTATAGAAATTCCAGTATAAGCGCATTCTTCACCGCAGTAATTAACAAAAAATTCTGCTTCCAATCCAAGCAATTGAAGAAAATTTTTTCGTACCAATATGCTCGTCCATACATTTTCTACATTTACTAGCTGTACAATTTTTTCAATTATTGCAGGATCTAAAAGGGGCATGTCACCAGAAGTTACAAAAATTGATTCGTTGAACTTTGACAGAGATTCTCCTAGATCATTGACATACCCATTTCCATTTGTTTCTAATATATCAAAACCTAGACTAGAAACAAACTCACGGGTCTTTGGAGCGTTGTTACTTGTAACACAGATTATATTTGAAAATATTTTTGAATTCTCTAAAGCATTTAGAACATGTTCTATCAATGGTTTTTTGTATAATAAAAGTAGTTTTTCATCATAGGATTTCATTCTAGTACCTTTGCCTCCACACATAACTAGACCTATCATATCGATGCAAAAATCAATAATGACGCCAGTCTTACCAACTCGTTGCTTGCACCAAGTACATCACCCGAAATTCCTCCAAAGCTCCTGTTTGCAAGAATAAGCAATAGAAAAGATAATCCTATACATGATATTACTACAAATATGCCTGTAATTCCTGCCAAAATTACAGCAGGTGCTATTGCCAATAATGCAGCTACCGCAAGTTTTCTCGGATCCTTCATAGATTGAGTAAATGGTGAACTGAGTCCTTGCCAAGCTGAAAGACCACGGTTCGCTTGTATTACCATAGATAGTTTAGCCATGAGCTCACTTAGTAGTATTGCCTCAAATAATGCAAAACCCTTGATCATGGAAATTGCTAGTATCATACCTACAGCATATAGAACAACTGTCATCACTCCAGCAGAACCAACTGCTGGATCTCTCATTGCTTGGAGTTTTTTTTCTTTTGTTCCTTTTGCCATAATTCCGTCTGCAAAATCACAAAGTGCATCAGTATGATGCATCCCAGTGATTATAGCAAGTGCTCCAGTTAAGATCAAACCAGTAATCAATGGTTGGAGAAATAATGACAGTCCATAACCTGATGCCCCAATGACTAGACCAATCAAAGCTCCTACAACTGGGAAAAGATACATGTGCTTTGCAACAGTTTCTAGATCACTATTCTTAGAGGGAATAACGGTTAGAAATGATACTACTGATGATATTCCCTTAAACATTAAACCACCAACCAAGATATGACAGTAATAGAATCATAGGAACTGTAAAAAATAAAACAAATAATATTGAAGTCATCTTCATTATAGAAATTGCAGATTTGAAATGTCTTTCAGTTATTTCGGAATTACCATCGCCTAACACATAATGTTCCATCTTTTCAAATTTTATTCCAAGTGCACCAGCCAGAGTAGCCATGGGATAACCAGCATTTGGACTCTCAGTCTTCGGACCATCTCTTTTCATAATATGGATTGAGTGTTTCCAATCTTTTTTTAGTACAATGCAGGAAAATACCATTACAAGACTGGTGAGTCTAGAGGGAAGAAAGTTAAGTATTTTGTCACAGTTTGCCGCAAACCAGCCTATGTTTCTGAATATTTCGGTTTTGTATCCGATCATAGAATCTGCTGTGTTTACAGTTCTATAGACAAATGCACCAATCAGACCAAAAATTGAAAAGTAGAAAAGTGGACCGGTTATTCCATCAACAGTGTTTTCGCTAATGCTTTCAAGCGTTGCAGAGATTATATGTTGTTTATCTAAATTTTTAGTATCTCGTTTTACTATCATAGAAAGTTTTACTCTAGCGCCATCTAGGTCATTTTTGGATATAGAATCCATAATTTTGGAGGCATGTTTTTCCATTCCCTTTATTGCAATAGTAGTCTTTAGGAGAATTCCAATTAGGACTATGCTTGCACCTATTAGTAGAATTTTGTAAAGCCCATTTGAATCAAGATTTTCCAAATATGTTAATGAAGATGAAAATGAGATAAGTAAAATGGATACCAATGTTATCGCCAAAACAAGAAGAAGAATTCCGTTAATTTTATCAGTTATCGGATTTTGTGATTTTGTATTTGATACATATTTGCCAATCAATTTTCCCATCCAAACAGTTGGGTGATAGCGATTTTTTGGATCTCCAAAAAGAAAATCGAGTGTAAGTGCAAACATAACTGCAATTATTGGTATTAGAATCAATTTAACATACCTCGTATTTTTTTCATATCCAAATTTTCTTTCACAGTTAAAGCTAAATGATTAATTTCTTTATCCAGTGTTTTTAGATATTTTTTTGTCCATGAGACTTGTTTTGGGTTTGCGTGCAAAGAATCTTCATCTGGAATATCAAACTCAATTAGAGGAATTGTACCAATTACTGGTTTCATGGTTTTCTTTTTCAATATAGAATAACCGGGGTGCAGTATAGTAGCATCTCCTCTAAACTTGTTTATAACAAACCCTTTGACAAGTTTTTGATGTTTTTTATCAAGAAGTGATAATGTTCCTATAATACTAGCAAAACTTCCACCTTTATCTATGTCAGTTACCAGAATTACTGGCGATTTGTGATACTCTGCCATTCTCATATTAGCAATGTCATACCGTTGCAAGTTTATCTCCGACGGAGATCCTGCCCCTTCCAATATTACAATATCATTTGTTTCTATCAATTGGTCAAGTGCATTCTTTGATTTTGCAAGTCCTGTAGAGAGTACAAATTTTTTGTAATAATCTTGAGCATGCATTCTACCATACAATATACCATTTACAAAAATTTCACTTTCATAATTTCCAAGTGGTTTTAATAAAATTGGATTCATTATTGGCATTATCTCTGTTCGTGCAGCTATTGCTTGAATGGCTTGTGCCCTTGAGATCTCAAATCCTTTGCCAACATAAGAGTACGTAGACATGTTTTGTGACTTGAATGGAGCCACTTTGTATCCATCATCAGAAAAGAGTCTGCAAAGAGCAGTCACTAGAGTTGTTTTTCCAGCACCGGAGGCAGTACCCTGTATCATCAAAGTTTTTGCGGTCATAATTCTCGTAATGCCTCAATTAAGTGGAGATTTTCTTTGTGGGTCTTAACCGCAATTCTTATGAAATTATCATTCAGTCCTCGAAATGTACTACAATCTCTTATGAGAATATTTCTTTTTAACAATCTATTTTGAATTTGACTTGATTTTATTTTTGATTTAATTAGGATAAAATTTGTATTAGAATTATAACAAGTGAAGCTCTTTATCTTTGATATAGAATCTATAAGAAATTTTGATTCTTTTCTGATAATGTTTAGTGTCTTTGGTAAATGTGATTTATCAGATAATGCCTTGATTGAGGACTGTTGTGCAATCCCACTAACATTCCATGGAATCTTTATTTTTTGTAGTATGTCAATCACTTTTTTATTGCCAAGTCCATATCCAATTCTCAATCCTGCCAATCCAAATGATTTTGTTAAGGATCTAAGTATGAAAATATTATCAAATTCTTTCATGTGAGAGACAACGCTCTCATCACCACTAGGAACTAATTCTATAAAGCATTCATCAAGAAAAACCATTGCGGATTTATCATATGCTGATTCTATAATCTTTAACATGTTTCTTTTTTTTACTAGTACGCCCGTAGGATTATTTGGATTGCATAGGAAAATGTAATTGTTTTTTGAAATTGTATCTTGAAATTTTGATAGACTTTTGTTCAGATTCATTGTTTTGAAAAAATATGGTATAGCTCCGTTTAATTTTGCAGCAGATTCATATTCACTAAATGTAGGAATTGGAATTAACACTTTTTGTTTTCGTAAAAATGCGGCACAAAAATTATAGATTATTTCAGTCACTCCATTTCCTACTATAATTTGATCTTTTGGAACCCCGACATATTTTTGGAGATTAGTTCTAAGCTCGCTTGAATTAGGATCTGGATAGATAGAAACATGAGACATATTTTTGAAAGCATCTTTGACTTTTGATGGAAACCCGAGAGGATTCACATTTGAGCTAAAATCTAACAATCGCAAATTATGCTTGAGACCATTTACGAACACACCTCCATGAGAAGCCACTCTGTGATTTGCTATGGTCTTTTCTACTTTAATCCGCATATTTTTCAAATACCAATAACAGTATTTAGTTGTGTTTTGCTTGCGCTTCTAAAAGAATATTAATTGTATAATGACTATTTTCTTTATGAAACGTGCAGCCATCATTGGAGTTACTGGTGCAGTAGGGCAAGAATTCGTCCTAGCATTGAACAAACATCCATGGTTTGAGGTAAAACAAATAGCTGCATCTGAGCGATCAGCAAAGAAAAAATTTGTAGATGCAATCAGAGATCCAAACAGTGGCATTTTGAAATGGCATTTACGAGAGCCCATTCCAGAATATGTAAAAAACATGGTAATAGATGCCGTAGATGATATTAATCCAGAAAATTTTGATTTAATTTTTAGTTCAGTAGAAAGCGAAGCAGCTAGAGATATAGAAACAAAATTTGCAAAGCATGTTCCAGTCATCAGTACTTCTGCAGCATATAGATATGAAGCAGACGTTCCTATTTTGATTCCAGGTATTAATGACGATCACATTGGATTATTAGACATTCAAAGGAAGAACCGAGGTTGGAAAGGATTTGTGGCACCATTGCCAAATTGTACAACAACAGGACTTGCAATAACAATGAGACCTCTTTTAGATCAGTTTGGTGCTCAAAAAATAATCATGACATCCATGCAAGCAATGTCAGGCGCAGGCAGATCACCAGGTGTTTCTGCATTAGATATTACTGATAACATAATTCCATTCATACCAAAAGAAGAAGATAAGGTGAGACTAGAGACAGGTAAAATACTTGGGAAATTTGTAGATGGAAAAATTGATCCAGCAAAGATGAAAGTTAGTTGTACATGTACAAGAGTTCCAGTATTGGATGGTCATACCGAAACTGTTTTTGTTGAAACTGCTACTCATGTAGATCCAGAAACTGTCAAGAAAGCCATGCAAGATTTCTCAAACAACGTAAGCGTTACTGGATTACCTTCCGCTCCAAAAGAATACCTGATGGTTAATGATGATCCAACTAGACCACAACCAAGACTAGACAGAGAAATTAATGAAGGAATGACTACAGTAGTTGGAAGATTAAGAGAAGACACAGTGTTTGATAATGGCATAAAGTATGTGTTGTTCTCACACAATGAAAAAATGGGCTCTGCAAAAGGTGCAGTCTTGTTAGCAGAAATGCTATACAAGAAAGGCTACATTTAACAAATCATGGAATTATAGAAATTTTATACTAACAACTTTAATAAGATCCATTTATTCACAATAATCTGTATTTTGATGGCAAAAGTTGATGATTTGGATATGATAATTTTATCAGAATTATCACAAGATGCAAACATATCAGTTCCACGAATTTCAAAGAAGATTAACGTAAATTCATCGGTAGTATACAGCAGAATTAAGAGACTAATCAAGAGAAAACTCATCGAGCGTTTTACAATAGTAGTAAATGACAGAGAATTAGGTTACACAGTAAAAGCACTCACTGGGATAAACATGGATTCTAAGATGAGAGATAATGTGATTGAAGAATTGATGAAGATTCCAGAGGTACGAGAGATTTCAGAGGTTACTGGAAGATTCGATATCATTGTAACCATGTATGCTAAAAACCTTGATGAGATGCATCGATTAATATCTGAAAGACTTGGGAGAATTCAAGGAGTTCAACGTTCTGAGAGTTTTATTGAAATGAAAAGGACTACAAAGCCTATGCCTTACAAGCCAGCGAAATGATTAGTCTATTCAACCTATAAATAAGTAATAAGATCCAAATGGAAGTAAGAGTGTGCTAACAACAAAAGCCAGTTCAAGAATTAAGGTATACTATGAGGTTACCAAGCCAAAGATATGGTATCTCCTTGTTTTTACTGCGATAGGAGCAGCCTTCACGGCATCGAATTTGTATCATATTCCAATATCTCCATTAACATGGTGTCTTGTCATAGGAGGCGTAATTGCTGGCTCTGCTTCTGCAAATACATTGACAAATTACAATGACAGAGACATTGATGCAATAATGGAGAGAACAAAGGATAGACCAATCCCAAGCAGAAGAATTTTTCCGGCTGAAAAGGCATTGTATTTTGGATTAATTCTTGCAGCAATATCCCTAGTCAGCGCTTTTGCCATAAACATGTGGGCAGGTATATTCATGGCCTTTGGACTTGCTGACAATATTCTAGTTTATAGTAAATTACTAAAAAGGAGAAGTAGAACAAATATTGTTTTAGGAGGTTTTTCAGGAGGAGCACCTGCAATGATTGGTTATGTTGCAGTTACAACCACAGGCCTATGGGATTTAGGATTAGTAATGGCTGGACTAGTCTTTGTTTGGATTCCAATGCACATATGGAGTCTCACACTTCATGTCAAGGAAGATTATAACAAGGTAAATGTTCCAATGTTGACTGCTGTAGAGTCTGAAAAGACGTCAGTCCGAGTAATTGCTGGAACCACCCTCATGATGGTTCTTTTTAGTGTCATTCCCTTTTTCATGACTGGAATGTCTGGAAAACACCTATTTCATGAAGTATATCTGTATACTGCAATTGTTTCAGGTGCAATAATGATTGCACTAAGTATATGGCTACTTGTAAAACCATCAGAGAAAGCATCATGGACATTATTCAAGTTTTCAAGTCCATATCTTGCAATATTGTTTATTGCATTAATGATTGATTCCACACTTTAAATTTTATTTAAGATATTTTTTTAGTGACAAATTTTCTGCGCCTGGGATTTTGGCAATCTCAAATCCTTCTGGCCTTTTTGAAAATGGTTTGGTTGCATCTACTCCCATCTTTGCAGTACGAAGATTTTTTTGGTCACTGGAAGGATCTAGGCTAGAACCTCTTACATTTTGTATTATCACCAAGTTCTTATCTGCTTGAAATCTGGTGGCCATTGCATATTCTACTGCAACAGGATCTGATGGATCAATGTCATCATCAACTATTACCACATTCTTAAGAGAACGATGAGCAGAAAATGCTGCATCAATTGCTTTTTTGGGATCCGAGTCTCGCTTTTTGGAAATTTGAACTACAGCGTGTAACCATTTACAACCACCTTCAGTCAATACAACATTCCTAGTTTGTGGTAGAGCTTGTTTTAGTTCCTTGTTTATCTTCAGCTTCAATAGGCATGCCCATCAGTAATTGATGTTCACCAAAGCCAGCTAGAATGTCATGAAAGATAGGATTATTCCTATAATATATCCTGTCAAGCTCAAAAACAGGTTGAGCTCTTTTAAAATCATATGTCCGAAGCATTTCTACCATCCATTCTTTGTGTGTTTTATCCTTGAGAATTCTTCCTTCTATGATTATTTCTGATTCAGATGGAACCAACATTTGTGAATAAGGCGACTTGGAAAGAGTGAGTTTTTTCCCTAGTAATTCATTTGCAATCTCGAGTTCATCTTTTCCCCAATCAGCTTGATATGCACCTGCAATTGAAACTGCAGGATGTACACCAACTGAGATAGCAATCTTAAGGTCTTCGCCATGTTCTTTTGCATAAACAAAAGTTCGATGAAGATGTCTTCCTTCCACCATTCTAATTGAGAAATGTTTCTCGTCTATTCTCAATAATCTGTTAAATGATGAATTTTGTGTACCCATCTCCTGATTTTTAGTATATATTATTGATGATGTGATAAAAGGCCCAGGCTCCTTATCAAAATGAGTGACTATAGGTAGAGTAAAAAGATCTCGTGATTGATTTTCCAAGAATTTTGCTTTTGTAATTATTTTTGGTTTTGATGCATGTTTGATTGCAGAAATTACTTTTTTATGTATAGTAGTATCAGTGGCACCAACTGCATGCGCAAATCTTTTGCGTGTACCAACCAAATTTGAAACCACACGAAACTTGCTATCTTTAACATTTTCAAATAACAGTGCTTTTGAGCCGTCCATTTTGGCAGTTACTGCAGCGATTTCAAATTTTGTAGAAACCTTCTTTTTTACTACAGCCAGTTCGCCCTCTTTTGCTATAATATCTAGATAGCCTCTCATATCACAAGTCATTGTTTGACAATCTCCATCAATTCATTCATTAGAACTTTCATACTATCAAGATCTAAATCTTTTTCAACATTTAATGAAAAAATGCAGATTCCATTTATTGTTGATGATACACGCTCTGAAACCATCTTGAGGAAAAGTGTATCTGATTTTGATGGTATTACAGCAGCTGTACTTACACGACCACCAGAACTAATAGAAACAACGAGTGTTCCTATTCTTTCCTTTCCCTCAGAAATAGAAATAAAATCTCCATTATCATATGGAACGATCTGTACCAAGAAGTCTCGTTGATTCACCTTGACGGTTTTTTTCCTATAACCGACTTGGAATGTCAACAGTCTACTTCAGCTTACTAGGCCTATATTACTACCGGCGTAACTGCTACTTTTTTCATAGCCTTTACCGTCTTAGCTTTTGTCGTTTTAGCCTTTGCAGTTTTAGCCTTCTTTGTAGCTTTTTTTACTGCTATGGGCTCTACTAGATCTATCTCTTCTACTTGTACAGCCTTTGCAGTTTTAGCCTTCTTTGTAGCTTTTTTTACTGCTATTGGCTCTACTAGCTCTATCTCTTCTACTTCTGCAGCCTTTACAGCAACAGCTTCTAGTTGATCAGCTTCGACTCTAGCTCTTAGTTTTGCTTTGTACTTGAGGTTTCGTGGTTTAGTTCTTAGTCTGTATCCACAACAAGGACACCAAAGACCCTCCCATTTTATGAAAATTTCACAAATTTGGCATCTTTTCTGTCCTGATGCGTAACGACCAGTTCCTACTGGCTTCTGTGCTTTGTATCTTGTGCATATTCCTTTACATGTCATATGTAGTTACCTGTTTATCATATAGTAATAGTAAATATTTAAGCATGGATCAAAAAATTCTATAATTTTAAAGCGTTTTTTATGAAATTATTATTTTAGATCTATATTCACAAGCGAACAGTTTTCAAGAAAAAAATGAAAAACGCTATAAATATCTATCGTCCTTTCACATCTAGCTCAAAAGCTTAACCTTAAATACAACTTCCAGAGGTTTTTGATCGATTTTGATCTTTTTACCCAATTCTTGAAAGAGGTAGGATAAGATGTCTAACCTCCCTTTGTGTAATATACCTACAGATATCTTATCACGCTCCCCTCTTTTGTTGAAATTTTTTATTTTCAGTAATGTCTTGTGCTCATCTACAAATTCAAGTTCAAAGTGTGAACAGAATCGGAGATTTAGAGAATTCACTATATGTAAGGCAATTTTCATGTTACCATTTCCTACTTTGACAATTTCTTTTTGAGCATTTATCCCACCAAGATTTTGACAATGTGTGACACCAGATCATCAGTCGATGTATAAATTGAACTCTCAATTTCTTTTTCATAATAAAAAATCGATAATCCCATCTGTTACTAGGATCAATTCCTATTACTAACGAGTTACTGTTAATTCCTGATTATAATTTTTCAACTATTTTTGTCCGTATAATAGTAGGGTGATAATTAAATTCATCATCTAAAGGAACCGGATTAGATGTCATCTTAGAAGATTCATGAACGGTAGTAAGGATCAATCTCTTGTCTGAATTTGTTATTTGTTCTGACAATATAGAATCATAATTTAGTTTAAGTTTTCGCAAGATGTTTATGAATTTAAAATATCATCTGCCTAATACCGTTGCTACTGCAATATTGTTTTGTGGAGGATGGAGTATGACAAACAATACTTTTTAGAAAACTTAAAGATTGTTTATGTATAGTTTTTGATTAACAAATTTTATTTAGTTGTCAATAGCAGTATTGCCCTTGCAAGGTCTCCTTTTGCTTCAATTAATGCCTGTGTTGCCTCTTCAGGAGATACATTAGCTTGTTGAGATACAAGCAGTATATCCTCTTGACTAAATATAGGCACCTCAAGTTCCCTTTCTTCGTAGCTTTCAGCTATTATCTGAAAAATAGAATTATCTTTTGCCTTCATTTCTGTAACAGATGGCTTTGCAATTATGATTTCTTTCGTATCTGTTTTAATTATGACCTCTTGAACATTTTGGACATCTTTCATTTCAAGACCCATCTTATCCAACATCCTTCGCATTTCTCGGTTTCCGCCACGCATCATGATATATTCATACTCCGCTGTTTGTACTTTTTAAACTATCTCTGATCTTCACAGCTACTCCTTTTTTAAATGACTTTATCATTCTTGTAGATAGTACTGCCTTACCAACGGCGATGACTTTGCTATCATGTAATACAGACACATCTCCACCTATCATTATGTTCTTTCCACACCAAGTTACATGCTTACAAAAGACTGAACTGCCTTCTTGAACAAATGCCTTAGAATCATCATCAATTTCAAGGCAGCTTTCCTTGAATTTTTTACTTTTCAAAAGGATTTGAGCAAAAAAAGGAGTGATAGCAAGACCACCATCCGTTCTTAGTGTACAAAGCAGATTATCATTTTGATACACATGTTTTATTCGTCCAGTTCTCTTTGAATAGGTAATCGTTACACCCTTTGGAAGATATTTTGATACACCTTGACCAAAAAGTGCATCCAAAGTATATTTGATCTTAAGAATCGCGTCCATGAAATTATGTTAATTTACCACGTTAATTATTTTTGCAATAAGAGTGACCTATATAGTAAGCCCTAACAACTATATAGAATAATTCATCATTCAGGCAATATGGGAACAAATGAAGAAATGCGAAAGATACAGTTTACTGGTAAGTCTTCATACATTGTCTCATTACCAAAACAATGGATTACAGATATGGGTCTTAGACAAGGAGATCAGGTAGCAGTAATAAGACAAGGAGTTTCCAATTTACAAATTGTACCGTTAAAACATCACAATAAATCAGTAGGTACAGAAGAAGCAACAATTGAGATCAAGCCAGAAGATGAAGACTCTACAATTGTAAGAAAATTGATCTCACTCTATCTTCTAGGATTTACCATAATTAACGTAAAATCAAAAGTTGGAAGATTAAAGCCATCTCAGAGAAATTCCATTAAAGATGCGGTAAAGAGTATTTTGATGGGAACTGAGATTACAGCAGACTCTGTAGAGGGCATAACTATTCAAGTACTAATTAATTTGTTTGAACTTTCAGTTGATGGAGCACTAAAAAGAATGTTGATCATAGCAAAATCAATGCAAAATGATGCATTGCTTGCTCAGGAAGAAGCAAATTTTGAATTAGCAAAAGAGGTTGTAAATAGTGACGATGAAGTTGACAGGTTCAGTTTTTACATAATGAGACAACTCAAGATAGCAATACAAAATGAACATATGTTAAATGAGATGGGGATAGAAAGTCCTTACCATTGTTTGGGTTACAGACTAATAGTAAAAAATATCGAACGTGTTGGAGATCATGCAACAGACATTGCAAAAGATCTACTTGAGTATAAGAAATCTATTAAGAAAAATGTGCTTGAACCAATAAATGAAATGAACGTGTTTACCCTGTCAGTATTGGATGAAGCTTGCTTATCTCTATTTAAGAAGGATTCCAACCAAGCGGAACGAACTGTACAAAAAACAGCAGAAATTTCAAAATATGAAAAGAAGGTTCAAGATAGCTTGAAAACATTGAAGGATGCCGAAGAGATCTATAGAGTTAGAAGAATGAGTGAAAACATACGAAGAATATCAGAGTATGCAAGTGATATCGCCGAAATAGTACTAGATGTTACAATAGAAAAAACCCTGCGAAAGCAATAAGATATCGAAGGATTACAATAAAACGTTGAAAGATTCTGCAATCCTCATAACATATGACAATGAGGATTCTCTAAAAGAAGCATTAGGCTTATGTGATGCAGCAGGATATGAAGTTCGCAAAATTATACAACATAGAATTTTAAATAAATCAAAATATGGTTTGGGGGAAGGTAAGGTAGATGAACTAAAGGAAATGCTTGGTACTATCAAGCCTGATGTCATAATCTTCGATGAGATACTCAAACCAAGTCAGAATTACAATTTGGCATCTACTCTTAAAATGAACATATTGGATAGAGAAGCACTAATCCTTGAGATCTTTGAACGAAGAGCAAAGAGTTCTGAATCCACTCTACAAGTTAAGATGGCTCAGTTAAGATATGAGATGTCAAGAGCCAAAGAAAAAGTCAGATTAGCCAAGATGGGAGAACAGCCTGGATTCATGGGAATAGGAAAATTCGAAGTGGATGTTTACTTCAATGACATTAAAAATAGAATGAACGGTATAAAATCGAAGTTAGCAAAATCATCGACACAACGTGCACTTCACAGACAAGCAAGAAAAAGATTTGGGTTTAAGACAATTTCTCTTGCTGGATATACATCAGCAGGAAAAACTACACTTTTCAATAGATTAACAGGAGAAGAAAAAGAAGAAAGTCCAAAACTTTTCACTACTCTTTCTACAACCACAAGAAAGATTACTCTAAGAAATTCAGAGGTTTTGATTTCAGATACTGTTGGTTTCATAAGCAGACTTCCAGCATACATGGTACAAGCATTCAAGTCAACTCTTGAAGAGCTTGTTTATACAGATGTTGTAATAGTAGTCATCGATATTAGTGATACAATCTTGGAACTAAGAAAAAAATTCAAAAGTTGTATTTCAACCTTAGATGAAATTGGAGTAAATAAAGACAAGATGATTTTTGTTCTAAATAAATCAGATTTGATTTCAAAAGAGGAAATATCTGAGAGAGCAAGTCAACTCGACCTAACAAATAATAAAAAATGTTTAGCAATATCATCTTCAACCGGGTTTAATATCACACAATTAAAGACTTTGATATATCAAGCACTAGATAATGCTCCAAATACGGAGGAGAAAAAAGAGATGTTTAAGCCAGAAATTAGAACAAATTATGAAGATTGAAGTTTTACGCATAGGTACACGACTTGTTAGAGATGATAGAGTAACCACACATGTTACCCTTGTATCTAGAGCATTCGGAGCATCAAAAATATACATGTATGATGCAAATCCAGAGATCTTGCAAACCATCACCAAGATAAATAGAATGTGGGGAAGTGATTTCAAAGTAGACATAATTGAAAATTGGAAAGATACCATTAAATTAAAAAAGAAAGATTTGTTCAAGATAGTCCATTTAACAATGTATGGTGAAAACATCAATGATATTCAGGATCAGATAAAAAAAGAAGAAAAAATTTTGATTGTAGTTGGAGCAGAAAAGGTTCCAAGAGAAGCATATGACATGGCTGACTATAACATTGCAATCGGGAATCAACCACATTCAGAGATCTCTGCACTTGCCATACTACTTGATAGAATTTCGCAGGGAGAATGTCTGCAGAAAAAATATGTCGATGCAGAACGAGAAATAGTCCCAACAAAAAAAGGAAAAAATGTAATAGATAAAACTAGTAATTGAGATAATCATATAAAAACAGGTTTAAAACCATTTGATTAAATATAGAGATTAGGAAGAAAGATGTACGATGTCAATCGAGCATGAAGATCCTTTTGTAAAAATTGCCGCTTTGATTGGTGGAGATGAGTACCTAAAAGTTGCCCGTTCTCTCCTTAATACAGAAGATGCCACAGATGAAGAAATAGCAAGTTCTACAGGACTCAGAATCAATATAGTTAGAAAGGTATTGTATGATCTCTTCGGTAAGGCTCTGATAACAGGAATAAGAGTAAAGGACGAAAAGAAAGGATGGTTCGTTTACAGATGGAGAGCAAGAAAGGATGAAGTTGATAATTTTATCGAGAACCAGAAAAAGAAGATTGTAGAAAGATTACAACAAAGAGTAGATTATGAAAATTCTGCAGATTTTTATCATTGTGGAAATGAAGACTGCCAAAAATTAACCTTCGAAAAGGCTCTTGACTTATCTTTCAAGTGTCCTACTTGTGGAAAATTAGTAAATCTTTCAAAAAATGAAAAATTGAAAAAGGCATTACAAGGAAAAATAGATCAGCTACGCGATGATCTAAAACATTAACATACATAATGTAAAACTATTTCATTTTGCAGTTTCTCGATCTTTTTTAATTTAAATGGGTTAGATACATTACTAAATCCAATACCCTCAACTAGAGAGATTGCATTACTACCTCCTAGAACATATGGTGTAACAGTAATTATAATTTCATCTATCAGTTTTTCTTTAAAAAAATACCAGTTAGTAATACCACCTCCTTCAACAACAATTCTTTTTATTCCTTTTTCTCTAAGTATTTTTAACAATTTTTTTATATTGATTTTGTTTTTTCCACATCTGATTATTTCAACTCCTTTTACGAGAAATCGTTCCACATTTTTTGAAGCATTTTCAGATACAACAAGTATTGTAGGAGTTTCTTTTGCAGTATTGATCACTTTTGATTTCATTGACAAACTACCTTTTGAATCAAGAATTATACGAATTGGGTTTTTCCCTTTTACATATCGCACAGTAAGTAATGGATTATCTATATTCACAGTATTTTTTCCTACTAATATTGCATCAACATTCTTTCGAAGATCATGCAGTCTTATCAGATCTTTTTTAGAGGAAAGATTAGATCTTCTAGTTCTAGTAGCTATCTTTCCATCTATGCTAATGGCAGCACTAAGTATCACATATGGTCTAGATTTTTCCATGTACTAGTTCTCCTTCATACATTACTGCCTTTATCGTATTTTCTGAAGCTCTTTGTACTATTGAGGCATGTGGGTTATGCATTGGTTCAAGATCAATCGAATGTTTTTCAATAAATATACAATCTGCTATTTTACCATTTTGAATAATCCCAATTTTGTTGCCCAAAAATTTTGAAGCATTTGTAGTAGCCATTTTGAGTATATCTTTTGGCAATAGTCTTTTTTTCATAACACCCATTGAAACTTTCCAAAGATAATCCATCTCTCTGAACATATCTGGTGAATTTATCATAATATTGTCAGTTCCAATTGCCACGTTACAACTAGTATCAAGCATAAGACCAACATCAGGAATACCTTCTGCAAGAGATCCATTTGCTCTAGGGCATACAACAATACTTGCTCCATTTTTGACAACCATCATAAGATCTTTTTTTGAAGCATAAGTCATATGCACCAAAAAATTGGGTTTTGCAAGTAGAGCTCGTTGAGTCTCAGTTTTTCCATATGTTTTTCTTGATGTTATATTACTTTCTTCAGTCTCAGCTGAGTGTATGGCACGAATTTTTTTTGTTTTTGCAAAATATTGTAATGTGGAATCACTAAACTCATTTGGACCACTAATGCCAAGGCCATCACAGTTCATTAGAAGATTTTGAAGAGATAATTTATTGTGTTGTGGAATAGAAATATCATTCTTAATAGATCTAGAATCCTGATAATACTCAATTCTTCCTAATATTATAGGTCTTATCGAGATACCTAATGCAGCATTTTTTAATATAGTAACTCCTTCAATATCCCCCTCTCGAAAATCAACAAATGATGTTATTCCTTTTTTAACCATCGAGATACATGAGTTTTTTACAAAACTTGTAAGATGTGATTTATTTGAATTTTTAAGAATTTTTTGTTTAAATCCACTAACAGGATGTATCTTTTCTTCAACGTCTGAATCTATTCCTATATCTTTTGCTATAGAATCTCCAATATGTGTATGCGAATTGATCAATCCAGGCATCATCAGTAAACCTTCTCCATCAAACACTGCTTCATCCTTACGAGGCAAGAGTTTTGTATCTATTTTCTCAATATGTTTTCCAGAAATTCTCACATTGGTATTTTGAATATAATCTAGTTCTGTACCATAAAGCAGACTGATATTTCTTATCAGCATGATGTCTCAAGAATTCGTGTATCTTTTTTTCCAGAATCTCTAAGCTCACGGATCTTATCTAATGACTGAGTAGCCAATTTTGCTGCATCTCTTCCTGTTTTTGCAGTTCCAATTCCGCAGTTAAACGAAATATCATACTTTTGTTTTATAATTTCAAGAAACTTTGTTATTTCGTCTTTGTTGACATCAGAACTTATTATCATGAAATTATCTCCACCCATAAAGAATGTAAGAGAATTTCTTTGGAGGAAAAATTTTGACATTTCTGAATACAATGTAATAATAAGTGAAGATACTTCATAGGGTGATTTTTTTGCAGAAACTGAAGTAGAGCCGTCTACATCCATATGTACAATCCGAACTAAATCTACATCTTTACTTAATGATAACCCAAAGACATTATGATCTTTGTTCAAATTTGTATTAGATTGTCGTGCCTTGTCAGCATTTGAGCTTGCTTCAAGCGGTGTATTTCCTTGTCCAATAGACATGGATAAGCCCAGCTCAAAGGATTTTACTAATTGCTTTTGAATTTCAACATGATCATCAATCGATAAACCATTAGTTATTACAAAAATTTCATCAAATCTATTAGGGAATGCAAGACAGTTTTTTTCTGAAAATAAATTTTGTATTTCTTTGTACAAAGATGCCTGAAGCATTTGAAGTCTATGTTCTCGATCACTGCCCAAGGTTAGAGTCCATGGTCCATAGCCAGTAATCTTGATTATTGTCAATTGAATCATTTTCTAATTTTTTCCAATTCCTCAAATAATTTCTTTGCAGCCTCAATAGATCTCTCAGCTACAGGACGTATTCTTTGATGTGCTTGTCTATCACTCATTCCTGGTCCTGTTATTCCTAATGTCACTGGTTTTTGATATTTTATCGAGAGATCTACTAGTGCTTTTGCAGTTACATGTGAAATGAGTTCATCATGTTTTGTTTGTCCTTTGATGACAGCTCCAAGAGTTACCACAGCGTCAACATCTTTTTTTTGTAATAGAGTATCAATCAAGAGTGGCATATCAAATACACCAGGTACTTGACTAGTATACCTCACATTCATCTTTAGTACCTTGGCTTTCTCTATTGCAAGATCAAGCATTTTAGATGTAATTTCACTATTAAACTCTGCAACAACAATTGCTATATTCAAAATTAATTCTCCTTGGCAAGTTTAACAAGTTCAGTACCATCAAAATATGGTATACCATTATCTTTGGCATATTTTTTTGCTTTTTCTGTAGACAATGCAGTATATGTTTGAGAATCTAACATTTCACAGATTGCAGTAACTGGTGAAAGTCCTGCAAGTTTCATTAGGTAAATAGACATTTCAGTATGTCCCAATCTATTTGATAATAATCCTTCAGAGGCAATAAGCAATGGAACATGACCAGGCGTCTTAAAGTTGGAATTAAAAATATCTTTTTTGTTACCGTTTTTATTTTTGTATAATTCTGCCATCTGAGAAATTGTAAATGCTCTTTCTTTATCTGTTATTCCTGTGAATGTATTTTTATGATTAATTGAAATTGAAAATGAGGGTCGATCTCCATAAGGAGCAGTACCAATTATCATCTTCTTTAAATCTGTATCAAAATTTTGAGAATTAAAAAGAATTTTGTGCATATAGTCTAATCCCAAATTTGATGCAAGTTCATTATTAATTGACAGACAAATTAGTCCTCCAGCATCCATACGCATACGTGCAATGTGTTCTGGGGTTACAAATTCTGCTGCAATTACCATATCTACCTCATTTTCACGTTTATCTGCATCATGAAGTAAAATGAAATCACCCCTCCTAAGTGATGAGAGTGCTTCATCTAAGGACATACATGATCAGCTTTTCATTATTGTTATAAACCTTACTAGAAAATTGGTAATTACCAAAATAATGGTAGTAGATTAGTTTTCAGATAAAATATATTTTCCAAGTATGTCGGTTTCAATATTAACTTTATCGCCAATTTTTTTGTAATGTAGATTAGTTATTTGCATAGTATGCGGTATTATTGAAACAGAGAAACGATTCTTCAATGAATCTACAACTGTTAAGCTTATGCCATCAATTGTTATCGAACCTTTTTTGATAATGTATTTTGATAATTCTTGTGGGATTTTTATCCAGATTTGTACTTGATGGATTTGCTTTTCAATCTTGAAAATAATACCGATACTATCAACATGTCCTAGTACAAAGTGTCCTTCGAGTCGTTCACCAACCTTAAGGCTTCTTTCAATATTGACTTTATCACCATGTTCCAAAGATCCAAGACTAGTTTTCTTTATTGTTTCACCAATCATTTCAAATTCTGCTATTCCCTTGAAAATATTTACTGCAGTTAGACATACACCATTTATTGCAACACTATCTCCTATTTTGAGACCTTTTGCAATTTTACCAAGTTTAATTTTCATTCTTGCTGCACTTCTGTTGCTTGTTTTTTTGTCAAACATGACAATATTACCCAAGCCTTCAATTATTCCAGTGAACATAATTAATGAATTCTTATTCATAGCAATATGATTTATGTTTATCAGATAGTAGGCAGATCTGGGATTAAAGGAACTATGTTTGATTATTTATAGAATTCAATAATGCTACAGCCCTCTTGTAATGTACCTCATCAATCATTTTACCATCAACCGTGGTAGCTCCTTTCTTATTTTTCCTAGCTAGATCATATGTTCTGATAACTTTTGTTGCCCATTCAATTTCGGCAGGAGTAGCATGGAATACTTTGTGTACAACATCAACTTGATTGGGATGAATAATGCTTTTACCTGCATATCCAAGACTTTTAGCAACAACAGAGTCTTGCTTTAACCCAATAACATCATCAAGATCTTGCCAAATTGCATCAATTGCATATTTTCCTGCAGCTCTGGCATCTATTGGGATTTTAGTTCGTGAATATATAGCTCCTTCTGATTTCTTGGTATACTCTACACCTAGATCATTTAGTAGATCAAATACGCCAAAGATTAGGGCTGATACTCTTTTGCTACATGATGCAATAGAGTATGCATTTACAACACCTTCAGCAGCCTCTATTGATGCCATAATCTCTATAGGCTGTAGTTTACGCTTTTTTTCTAATCCTGTCATTATTTTTTCAATTTTTTTTATCTCGTGTATCGTGTTTACTTTTGGAATCACTATACCATTCACACCTTTCTGAATAACTTCTAACAGGTCATCAGATATCATTCCAGATGCAGGAGAATTGGTTCTTACATAAATTTCTGAGTTATATTCAGATCTATGTTTTAATGCATTTTTTATTAGATTTCTTGCAGATTTTTTTTCTCTCAAAGGAACAGAATCTTCTAAATCAAAACATATGATATCAGAATTGAGAGATTTTGCTTTTTCTAGAAAACGACTATTATTTCCTGGAACAAACAAAAGACTACGCAAGAGTCTTGCCATAAATAGTAAGAGTTATGGTTTGAGTAAGATTTTGCCTACTAGTCCTTTACCAGTGAGCATTTTGGTATGTGCTTCTGCAGCATTTTCAAAACTATACACTGAATCTATAATGGCTTTAATTTTCTTTTTACCCATCCAGTACAATCCTTGTTCTAATTCTGCTTTTGTTCCTTGGGTAGAGCCTAAGATGTTAGTTCCTTTGAAGAAGATATGTCTCAAGTCTGTCTTTGCATCATACCCTGTTGTTGCTCCACATGTTACCAGTGTTCCACCGTACTTAAGCAAAGTAAGTTGATCATTCCAATGTGTTTGACCTATGTGATCAAATGATATATCAATTCCACCAAATGGTTTTGCAATTTGTCTTACTTCTTTACTCCAATCTGGTTTTCTATGATCAACTGCAAAATCTGCTCCAAGTTCTTTTAGTTTGTCTAGTTTGTCTGGACTTCCCGTAGCAATAACATTACAATTGTATAATTTTGCAATTTGAATTCCAAAACTTCCTACACCAGAACCTCCACCCATGATAAGGACTGTTTGACCAGGACGAATTTTTGCTCTTCCTACAAGCATGTGCCATGAAGTAAGTAATGTCATAGAAGCTGCTGCAGCTTCATCAAAGCTTACACCTTCTGGAATTTTTGCAACATTAACTTCAGGTAAATGTGTAATTTCAGAGAATGCACCCCATGTAGGTCCAGTTTGGAATCCCCATATGGTTCTCTTTAGACAATCATATTCACGTCCGTCAGTACATGCTTCGCATACCCTGCATGACATGTTTGAATGTGAAACAACTCGATCACCAACTTTGAAGTTAACAACATCTTCACCTACTGCAATGACTTCTCCTGCAGCATCAGAACCTGAGATATGTGGTAATGGTACTGCAACTGGTTGTCCTCTCATTCCCCAGATATCATTATAGTTTAGTGCTGCTGCTTTGACTCGAAAAACAACTTCATTTGATTTTGGTTTTGGATCAGGTATTTCTTTTACACTTAGAATTGATTTGTAATCATCATTTGGAGCATACTTGTCATAAACGACTGCTTTCATATTTGTAATCGTCCAGTTTACCCCTAATATATTTTCCCTAGAACTATTTTCGGTTAATCTTGAAATCTCGTTTGGGTTGTTGTGTAGATAGCAAAATTTGCTTTAATTGATCATCAGAGATTTGAGAGTTTAGCCTTCCTTGTGATGCCAATCCTAGAAGATAGTTTTCAACCATTGCAGCGAGATCAGGTTTAACCAATCTAACATTGTTTAGCCTCAGCCTTGCTTCAGCTGTTAGAAGAGTTTTTAGTGCATTTTCCTTTAAAGCAGAAACTTCTGCATCGCTTGGATTTCTATCATCACTTGGATTATGAGAGCTCATGATATTATCAGGAGTATTTCTTCAGATTTGGATTCTTTACAATTAATTCATTCAAGATCTCAGTTGATAGTCTGTCAAGTTTCTTCATACCCTCATGAGATATTGTTCTACCTTTTCCTTCAACCTTATCCAAATAACCTAATTTTTCTAAACTATGTACTGCAGTTCTAATTATTGCACCACCAGCATCTCTATGATGAGCTCCTCCATAGCCAACAGGTTTTGTTCCTCCATACATTGATCGTAAATCATTAATGCCGATAGGTCCGTGCAAGTAAATCTTTCTTAGAAGAGATGCACATCTTGTATAATACCAATCACTTTGTTGAGGAGGCTTTACTGCATGAGCACCAGTTTTAACAAATGGAATCCAGCTTGGTTGCACGATATCTTCATTCTTTAGAGTCTCGGATAATTTACTGATCAGTAAATCCGCTGGTACATCGTATGCCTTTGCCATAAAAACCAAAATTCAAAGTTCGTCTTATAAATCATTGACCTATTGGAATTTGTTTTTTGATTATCTTTCTATATGTGTGATTACAAAAACTACAGGTAATGCGTATTGATTTGATAGTACTTCTTCCCACCCGTATTCTTGCCGTAAATCCTGGTACAATGAATTTTTTACATTTTTTACAATAATTCATTCTTAACTCATATGGCATTCTAATACGATATTTTGTACACAGTCTCCTAGCAAGTATTGCCTGCCTTTCTGCCAATTCGGGATTAGATCTTACATTTGATAGGGCATTTTTAATTAGGATTTTCATTCTTTCTATTAGAAGATCCTTAATTGCAGGTTTCATGTTGTTTAATAGTTCCTACCCTTAAAATACAATCTTGCTCTCGCTTGTAATAGCAGAATCTGCATTAGAATTGATACCTTTAGAGTTACAAAGACATAATTCGGTTACAGCATCTGCCAAGAAATTTAACAAAAAACCATCTGAAATTTTACTGGACATATCATGGCATTTTGCTGCAATGAAGGGAATCAAAAATGAGATAAAAAGAGGAAGACCGGATCTGGTGCATTTTTCACTCCTTGAAGCTTGTAGCATTCCTCTCTATTTTGAAAATAAAATGAATGTGTTCGTTCATACCATTGATGATAAGGTTATTTTTCTAGGCCAAAATGTAAGATTGCCAAAATCATATCACAGATTCATAGGACTTGTAGAGAAACTATACACAACTAAAGAAATCAAAGAAGACAACAATACACTTCTTGAGTTAAAGAATATGAGTTTTGGTAGTCTAATTAAAAAAATTAATCCAGAACAGACAATTGCACTTTCAAGTAAAGGGATCAAAAACTCTTACCAAAAATTAGCTGAAGAGATAAAAGATAACACTTGTCTTGTAATAGGAGGATTTTCAAAAGGTCAATTTTCTGACAATACCAGAGAATATTTTGATAGGACAGTATCTGTGGACAAAAATCCACTTGAAGCTCACATCATAATTTCACGTATACTCTATGAATACGAAAAAAGAATTATTATGTAGGTCTAAGATTGGCACAGTGAGCGGTCGTAGTATAGTTTGGTTAGTACACTGGCCTTCCAAGCCCGTTACCCGGGTTCAAATCCCGGCGACCGCATCTAATATTTCATTAATGAATTATTCCCAATGAGATCAAATATTGAATAGAATTAACAAATGTATTATCATTAATTTCACCTGTGAACCACAAGTGAGTGCTTTTTTGTAGCCAATGAGGTATTGTGGAAATAGTGATTTTCTCGTTATTTGAATTAATTAGGTTATGATTTATCAGATAATCTATTGAAGTATAAAAATACTCATCTGGTACATTGCCACCGGACCACAAACCTGCGACTTGTTTTATCCAGCCAGGTATGGATTCATGCGTCATGTTCTGTGTTTTCTCATTGTTAAAAAGATAGAACCATGCAATACCATGTCTTGTAATATCTTTCAAGTGTCCGCTAAGAAATACGTCATTTTCTACTTGAAAAAACGAGTTTTCAGATATATTATTTGTTCTAAAAGTAATTTTTGAACTATTTTCAAATGTAGGATAATCAGTAAAGCTAAATACTTTGACAGTAAATATTCCATTGTTTGTTTCGTCAAAAGAGATTTCTTTTGTAATCATTTTTCCTCCCGCTTTCTCAACAAGATCGGATGCAAATTGTGTTTGCAGATAATTTATTATCTTATGATCAGGATCAGCAAAGGAATAATCTATATTTTCTCCAGGCTGTAGGTTACAAGTTTCCTGCTGCCATACTGATGAGCTCTTTATTGCATCAATCATAAGTTGACCATGTAGTAATTCATGATACAATATAACTAAATTTTCAATATTGTGTAACTGTGAGTCTATTTGAGTATCATCAGATAATATTTCAGGATTGATCCGAAGTTCATTATTACAATCTAAAGAAATTTTTCCATTTTGTATAGTTTCAGAACAATGCCACGTATAAGAACCACCAGTAAATAGATCTTGATGAGTTGTATTTTCATCAAATTTTGCTAATTTAGTGTTGATAGTTGTTATAATTTGATTATTAGTATCATGTAAATTACAAAAAAAAGTATTCACCATAGGTTTTTGAAATGTACCAATCACATCAGATACATCTTTTTTTGATGAGTCAACTATCTCAAATTGAGCAAGTAGTTGATCAAAGATGGTCCTTTCTTTGTTCGTAGGAGGTTCGTATAATGCATATGCAGGAGCAATATTTACAGTTAATAATAATACACTAAAAATCTTAGCATACTTCAATAAGAAAGAAAATCGTAATTCTGTAATTAAGAGTTGGGAATAGATTGTATTTGATGTTTTAATTCATCCCAGGCAGGTTTTGGATTTTGGTTCACATCAAACAGACCACTGCCACACAAATATGCAGCAGTGTTATTCAAGACTACATCATTGCCAAATATAGAACTGCTATCTTGGTTTAGTGAATTGTAACATGTATCAACTGGTCTGTCATACTGTCTATACCAAGTGAGAAACTCAAAATTAGATTGATTCTTTTTGTAAAAGTTGTATACAACTTTTACAAATTTTTGTTGATCATCTTCTGTTCCATTGATTGACTTGTCAGTACTCCAACCAACTTCCATCAATGCTATTTTCTTACCCTTTGCAAAATCAATCATCTTTTGCAAATTAGCACCTTCATTGTCTGTACCATTACTTTGATAATATACCAAATCTACCGGGGCATATGAGTACGCTACAAAATCTCCTTGGTTTAGTTTTCCTACAATATCGCCTTCACCGTGATTTGATATATCATTTAGCGAAAACCAATTTCCAAATTTGACAGTTGGGTGCTTTATCTTTAATTTGCTGTACACACCATTGAAGAAATCCACATATTGCGGAATTTCACTTGGATGATCTCTAAAGTAGTTATCAACATTTCCTCCAATTATCACGTAATCCACTATATAATATCTTGAAAGTATAGCATCAAGAGTTGTTACTGTTTGATCTTGAAGTTTCTGATTAAGTTGTGGTTTTCCCATCCAACTTGGAAATGGCCCTAAAAGTTGGTTATTAATGACTGAAAAGTAAAGTGTGACATTAAGGCCTTGTTCGCGATTTAATCCCATCAAAATATCTGAATAGCCCCAATTATAGGCACCCTGACTTGGTTCCATGATAGGCCAAGAGAGATAGACATTACTTCTCCCTATTCCTGTTGATGCTGCTTGAGCATATGCACTTCTAATTTGTTCAAGAGTTGGTTTTTGTGTAGGAGGCATGATAACAAGACCAAGTTTCGGATTATGTATAGAATTTACTGGTAAAATGGTAGATGGAGGTCCAGTTTGTAATTGTGGCAATAATACAAAGAGAGTCACCACGATGGCTATTGTAGCTCCTGCGCCAATAGCAACACCAATGATTTTCTTATTCAATAATACTTTCAGGAATTGAAGATACTAAAAAAGTTTTGATTTAAAAAATCTAGCCAGAGGTACAGCCACTATATCCGCATTCGATGCATACACTGCATCCTTCTGCAAATACCAAGTTATTTTTACATGTTGGACATAGTCTTTCTTCCATTTGTTCTTGAGTAAGTGCTGGTGCTGGAGTAGATTGTACATTTTCTGGAATTTTTATTTGAAGCGCTCTTTCTATCTCAGTTTTTAGATATGCATTTGTGACATTCTTTGAGATATAGTCTGTAACAAATGCACTTGGAGTTACTTGGAAGTTCTTTTGAACATTATTTCCTGTCATGTGTAATACTTGTTCATGTCTTGAACCATCTCTGAATACAGTGATTCCTTTCAGACCAAGATCATGTGCTAGTAGATATGCAGCTTTTACATCATCAGATGATACATCATTTGGCATATTGATTGTCTTTGCAATAGCGTTACCGATCCAGCGCTGCCAGACTCCTTGAGCCATTAGATGATCTGCCCAGTGGATATCCATAGCTGTAACAAATATTTTCTGCATCCATTCAGGAATTTCAGCTATTCCCTTTATAGAGCCATAATTATTTGCAATTTTTTCTAGAATTTGATCATTGTATAGGCCATGTTCTTTTAGTACTGCTTCAAAGATTTTGTTGGTGTAGAAAAATCTACCCACTGTTACTCTCTTTTCAAAGACTAGAGCAAACATTGGTTCCATTCCGTTTGAACAATCAGATATCATTGATAATGTACCAGTAGGAGCAACAGTTGTTGTCAGAACATTTCTAATGCCATGTTTCTGAATCTTGGCAATCAAGGCATCCCAATCATAGGTGCGGGCACTCTTTGGTTTCTCATAGTATCCAGCAATAGGAATTTTACCCTCTGGATATTCAGTTTTTGAGCACAGTGGGAATGGTCCTCGTGTCTTTGCTAATGCAATGCTTTCTTCCATGGAATAGTATGTTAATGCTTCAGCAAGTTTTTCTTGGAATTCATATCCCTCTTGTGAGTTGTATGGAATTCGTAATTTGAACAAGAGATCTGCAACACCCATTACTCCAAGTCCAATTCTTCTAGAATCTTTTGACGCCTTGTCAATTTCAGGAATTGGATATGTGTTAACATCTATAACATTATCAAGGAATCTTGTTGTTTTCCTTATTGTTTCTTCATATCTCTGCCAATCAAATTCGTATTGACCATCGGCTTTTCTCTTGACATAGTTGGATAGATTGATTGAACCGAGATTACATGATTCGTATGGATAGAGACTTTGTTCTCCACATGGGTTTGTTGCTCGTATTGGTTGACCTCTTGCTTTTGCAAAAACATTGTATTTGTTTATAATATCAAAGAAGATTAATCCTGGTTCACCACTCTTCCATGCAGAAAGTGCAATCAAGTCAATCAAATGATGTGCATTTATTTCTCGTACAGGATCTCTTTCACGTGGACTTCTAAGAGTAAATTTTCCATCAGATGAATTAACAAGTGCTTCCCAAAAGTCTTCCCAAATTCCTACACTAACATTGAAGTTCTCAAGAACACCTGGTTTTGTTTTTGCAGTGATAAACTTTTCAATATCTGGATGCCATGCTTCTATGATTCCCATGTTTGCACCCCTTCGTTTGCCACCTTGTTTGACTACTTCAGTAACAGTATTGATGATGTTCATGAATGAGACAGGGCCTGAGGCTACTCCAGATGTTGATGCTACCATATCTCCCTCTTGTCTCAAATCTGAATAATTGATACCAACTCCACCTCCAGATTTGAATATCAATGCGGCGTCAGATGATGATTTCATTATCTTTTCCATATCGTCTTCCATTGCAAGAACAAAACATGCAGAAAGTTGGCCCAATCGTGCACCAGCATTCATCATGGTTGGAGAATTAGGCAGAAAGTCTTGTGCAATCATTAGATCAGCAGATTCTTTGATTCGTTCAGTGTATTGTTCAAACTTGTTTGCAGCCAACATGGTCAATAATTCTCTAAAACTAACTTTCATTTGACCATGTTTTGCCAAGTCTATGTAGTGATTTATCAAGGATCTAAAATGATATTTGTTAAGATAGTATTTTCCTATCTTGAATTTGTAGTTAAAGTCATCAAGTTTGTCGAGATATCTTGCTGCCTCCTCTGTGTTGTGTGTATTTCCACCTTCAATTTGAAATACGGATGGATCTCTAATAATATCAGCAATACCTACCAAAATAGCAACTCTCTCAAACATTTCACCCGGACTTTCAGTTATCTGACCTTTGTTATTTCTGAGCAGGTATCTAGATGCCAAAACTCGTAAGCAATTAAGATCAAACCTCTTTGCAACCCCATCAAGAGACTTGGATTCAAGAACCTTCATCTTTTCTTCTCGAACTCTTCGTCGTTCATGTCTGTATAGGATGTATGCCTTTGCGATCTCGCCAAGTCCTTCTTCAATCAGAGTAGACTCGACCATATCTTGAACATCCTCTACACTTGGAGCCTCTGAACCAGAGAATCCTCGATTCACAAGTTTTGTGAGAACATGATTTGCTAGTTTATCTGCCAGTCCATGATCTGATCTGCCGCAAGCAACAAGTGCTTTGTATATTGCGTTTGAAATTTTATCCCTTTGGAAATCTGATACTCTACCGTCGCGTTTTTTTACTTGAATGATCGAATTTTCTATTTGTGAAAAATCTGTCAAATTACTCCCCTCAACCCTATCAAATGGGAGTTAATTAAACACTGCGGCAAAAAATAATTTTCCAAAGCTAAAATTTGGATCAATTTTGTTGACACCGTTACTATCTCCATAGTATTAGATCATCTCTCAAGGCAAAATAAATTTTAACATGAATCACTAGATTAATTCAAATTTTTGTTCTCTAAACTGTTAGTCGTTCCTATGATGAAAATTATGCTAATATGTAAGGAGATTTACACACTGAACACTTTTCAGCGATCTTTTCTTCTTTGAGTCCACAGTTACTACATATAGGTACTTTTTTGATAGGCCTAAAAGATCCTAATAGATCGCCTGCCTTTTCTATTGCTTTCTTTATTCCTGAAGAATCCATTGTATCTGGGATCTTTAATTGAACCAAGATACCGCCGTTAAGTATTTTTGAAAAGTAATTTGATTCCACGATCTTTTCATTCTTTGGATTCATCTCTGCCATTTCAGAGGCATCAAGAATAATTCCTTCCGAGTATGATTCGCCCATAACATGGTGATTAATTGACATTTTACCGTATTTTTCACCATCAAGAGATGAAAAACGACTTGCTGCGTCACTCTCAGTCATGGTCACTATAACATTATCACCCATCTCTTTTCCTTTCTTTGTGGCTACTTCCATAGCAGTGTTTATCACTTTGGCCAATATTTCGTGTCCAGCCTTGTTATTCTCATATCCTAAAATACCATAAACTGCTTCCTTGAGTCCGATCAGATTAACAACTAAAGTTACTGATCCCTTTTGCATGTACTGTGTATTGTTTGCAAGAATTGGGTTAAGACCGCGTCTTGTTAGATCAGATATTTCCTTCTTTCTCAGAGACATGGCTGCTAGTGCAGGTTTCATCAACAATGCAAGTCTTGCTCGGAAATAGGTTTCATCTTTGTTAGATTCAAAGGCAAGTCTAGGCATATTAATCGATAAAGATTCTAGATTGATAGAAGTTGTTCCTATGTTCTTTGTATCTTCTCGTGCTAATCCTTTGTTAGATACCAATCCTTTAGCAAACATAACATGTCCACCTAGTGCAATTACATCTGCCAAGATTTCTGAATAATCACTTATCTTGGCCTTTTCATAATCAATAACTAATCCTATAGAAGGAAGCGGTGTAGACTTAACATATTTCCTGTAGGCTTGTAGAATAGTTCCGATTACCTTTGGTTCTGTTCCAATGGAAATTCTAAATGAAGCAAGTGTTCCATTCTTTCCATATTTTGGTCCTGTAGATATTTTTGCAAAGCAGCTTGCAAGTTTTTCTTCAACTTCAGGCAAATTCTTTGAATATTTTTGTAACATAGCAACTAATCCGTCCATCACCACTTCTTGTGATGCTTCTTTTATGAGAAGACATGTGAGTAGAGATAGAGAAGTGAAAAGATCATCTAATGAACTTGGTGATGATGTTCTTGTTACACCCAAGAATTTTCCTCTCAAGTCAACTCCTTCTTCAATAAGTTCCTTAATGTTCACAAATATTGTATCTGGAAGAAGCGACCATAATCCAGCATTTGTAATATGAAGATCTCCTGAGAGATGAGAATCAGCTACATCCTTAGGTAGAGTATTTAAAACAAGATATTCGCCAAATACATTCTGTCCTGTTTTAAATAACAAACCTTCAACTCCGTTATGAATGCCATCTACGTTAGTTAGCATCTCATGAATATCATAACCAGGTAACCCAAATCTTGCCAGTTTGTGCCTATAGTCCTCATGGCCTTGTTCTAAGAGTACAGAGTTGACCATTTCACGTATGAGTGAAGATGTAAGATAAGATGTTTGGAATTTGTATATTCTATTTTCCACTTCCTCAGTTATTTTTTGAGCAAGCTCAAGTGGAAGACTACCCTCTCTAACCAGAGATTGAATGATCTTATGAGAATTGAATTCTTCAATAGACTCATGTGAGGTCCTAACATACATTTTACCACTCTCAATGATAGATCGTTCTTCAATTTGTCTTGCAAGACTTAGAACTAGTTTACCCAAATTAGTAATGGTATATCGCCTTTCAGATTTGTTTAAGGCTACAAGAGACTGTCGCAATAATTTTCTCAAATGATATGCAAACTTGCCACTTTCCTTTTTGGATTTGAAGCCTGCAAGAGATTTTAGTTCCGAATAAGTAAGCGGCCCTTTTGAGTTTAGTATACGTAAAATATCAATTCTGTTTGGACTTGCCATAACAGAGAAGATCATTCTTACACGTTTTGATGCTGATTGTAATATTCCGCCACGTTTAGGATCGCTAAAGTCCTCACTTAGTTCCATGGAATTGTCTAGAGTTCATCGGTAATTAAGATTTTTGACTAAATTGATCTCAAGTAAAGCTTTTTAGATCAGTTCTTCTGCACATCCACGCTAAATTCGGATGGAGATAATGTCTGTCCACAGGATGGACATTTACTGTTATACGGTCGCATCACATCTTTTATTGATTTTAACATACGCATATTTGCAATTTTAGCTCCACATTTTCCACAAACAACATCAACAGACATTTCAAATTAATGTAACGTGAATATTATAAAAGAGATTTTTTGAATTTTTTTAATCTGTTCAATAAATTTGATTTACTGTTTTTCGATTATGATTCCACGTTGATCATAACCCGTAATTCTTGCTCTTGTTCCAAGAAGAAGATCTGTTGGAGATTGTATGTTTGCCATAAAACCAGAGATTCTCAACTCAGAATCGTCTAATTTCATAACTACCCATGCATATGGAACATATTCTTCATAGCCATCTGGTGGTACAGTGATTATTGTATAAGTAACAATAGTACCTTTGCCATCAATTATTGTATTCTCAAATCCTTTATTCCCACAATTTTGACAGAAGTATGTAGTGACAAGATGATGATGTCCACATTTTGTACATTTTCTAGTCAGAACCTTACCTAATTTGGCATTGTTAGCGAATTCTTCTTTTGTTAGCAATTTACACACTTTTGAATATATGTACGGCACAACTGGCGCCTGTTGCACCAAAGTTATGTGTTAATCCGATTTTGGCGTCTTTTACTGTTCTTTCTCCTGCTTTTCCAGTTAATTGATCAAAAACTTCTGCTACTTGGCCGATTCCGGTTGCACCTATTGGATGACCCTTTGATTTTAGACCACCGGATGGATTGATGGATATGTCTCCATTAAGTTTGGTTCGTCCTTCTCTAACTGCTTGTACAGCTTTTCCTTGTTCGAAGAATCCCAAGTCTTCAGTATCAACTAGCTCAGCAATTGTAAAACAATCATGAACTTCTGCAAAATCAACATCTTTTGGTGTTATACCTGCCATCTTGTATGCGGCTTGTGCTGCAATTCTGGTACTCGGTATTGTAGTAATATGATCTCGTCCCTGTAGTGCTGCAGGTGATCCACCCCTACCTGATCCAATAACTTCGACATAATTTTTAGTATGCGCCTTTGCAAATTTTTCACTGCATATTATAACAGCACTTGCTCCATCTGAAAATGGACAGCAGTCATACAATTTTAATGGACTTGCAACTACTGCTGACTTCATTACATCATCTATAGTGATTTTTTTTCTGAGATGTGCTTTTGGATTGAGAATACCATTATCATGATTCTTTACTGCAACCATTGCAAGATCTTCTTCAGTGGCTTTGTATTCTGCAAGATATGCTCTTGCCATAGATGCAAATAATCCAGGAAATGATGCACCTGCTCCTCCCTCATAAAAGAAATCAGAACAATATGAAAAATAAGTCGTAGTCCATTCAGTACCGGTGTGAGTTACTTTTTCTACACCTGTTGCCAAGACAACATCATAAAATCCTGCAGCAACATTTGCATATGCTTCTCTAAATGAAACTGAACCACTTCCACATGCAGATTCAATTGAAAGTGATGGAACTTCTGGAATTCCGAGATTACTCATTATAACAGGACCTAGGTGAACTTGCTTGTCTGCAATGCCAAACACGTTAGAAATGTATCCTGCTTGAATCTCCTTTGGACCTATTCCTGCACTTTCTATGGCATCAACTGATGCCTGGAGAGCGATATCAGTAATACTATCTTCTAATTTACCATATTTTGTACTGCCAGCACCAATAAGACAAACTTTTTCCACAAATCTCGCTGACTAGATTCCATATAAAAATTCTTCAGTAGTTTCTTTAATTCGATAAATAATATGACATCATCATTGAAAGACCAAATTACTCATCTAGCTGTTGTCAAAAAACAAGTAAATTCTAGAAATGTTGTCAAGATAACAAAGAAAAAAATTGGCAATATCCAGACTGAGATAAGACAATACTATGACAAGAATGGATATCTTTCATGGTCAGAAAAAAAGAGAAAATATGTCATCTTAGGGACAAATGTACCTGCTAATGGTCTTGTAGAATGTCCTGATTGTCACATAGGAAAACTTCTCATAATAAGATCTCGTCAAACAAAAAAACGATTTATTGGATGTTCAAATTACTACAATGGCTGTAGAGCATCATCGCCACTAATACAAAGAGGTATGATTTGTGCAACAAAGATTTCTTGCGAGATTTGCTCGTGGCCAATTATTTTACAAAGATATTCTAGAAAACAAAAGTGGGTACGGCAATGTTCCAACATACGGTGTGCAAGTAGAACTAAATCTTAAGATCGGTGTAGATATCAATACGTCTGTTTTGTAAAAGCGGAAGTTTTTGCCTTACTTGTTTTACTTTATCAAGAGAAATATCAACAATTCCAATTCCTTCTTTTTTCTTCATATCAAGAAGTACTTTCCCATAAGGATCAACTACCATACTTCTTCCACAGTAAATGTTTCCAACTTGATCTGGAGAAATTACATAACAACCATTCTCAATAGCTCTTGTTTTGTTTATTGTAATCCAGTGTTCTTCTTTCATTTTACCTTGTACCCATGCAGATGGAACTACAAGAATTTCAGAACCTGATGAGGCCAACATTCTAGACATTTCAGGAAATCTAAGATCATAGCAAATCATCATTCCTATTTTTCCTGCGCTAGTTTTTACAGGTTTTGTAATTGATGAGCCGGGATAAAGTTTTACAGATTCTTTGAATCCAAGTGCATCATAGAGATGAATTTTTCTGTATGTTGTTATGACTTTACCAGTTTTTCCTATGAAAAAAGATGTGTCATACACTCTGTTTGGTTTTGGACTTTTTTCATACAAGGTACCGATAACTTGTATTGAATTTCTTTTTGCTTCTTCAGATATGGATGAAACAAATTCACCATTTATTTTTTCAGCAATTTGAGCAAGATCAGCAGAAGATTGAGATGATGGCGTATAACACATCATGAATTCTGGAAAGGTACAGATCTTAGAACCTCGGCGCGCTGCTTGTGATATGTACTTTAGAATTTTTTTTAAGTTATTTTGTTTGTCTAGTTCAGCACGCATTTGAACTACGGCAATTTTTGTCACGAGTTTTCTGAATTATTATAAAATAAAAATGTGTTTAGAGAGGATTTCCTGCCATATACCAATTTTCTTTTGGATTCTCTTCGAAAACCACAATTACATGACTTTCTTTTGTCTTGAGAATCTCAACTGCCGATTTTGTAATTGCTTTAGCAAATTCCTCTTTTTGTTTTTCGTTTCTGCCTGGATACATTGAAATTGTTATGAGAGGCATATTTCATCGATGAATATATAGAATTTATTCTTTGGCAATCAAGTTATCTTGAATGTTTGATTGTGTGTTTTCTGCAGAATTATTTTGAAGATTAAGTTCCCCATTTGGTACCACTGCCTTTCCATCCATACCTTGTACCATAAGTAAATTCTGAACTATGAGTTTTTTTGTATACATATCCAACAAACAATCCCATTAGAAATCCTCCAATATGAGCAAAAAAGGCCACACCTGAACCACTTGATCCAATAAATGCTGGTACGATATTTTGTAAAAGAAACCAGATCAATAACCACCACTTGGCTGAGATTTTAACAAGTCTGGTGAAAAATCCAAGAAACATTAGTGTAACTACCTTTGCATTTGGAAACAAGATGAGATACGCACCCAGTACACCAGATATTGCACCAGAGGCCCCTAGTGCAGGTAATGGACTAGAAGGATTTGATAAGATATGAACAAAGTCAGCTACAACACCACAAAAAAGATAAAATGCCAAAAAATTTCTCCTTCCGAATTTATATTCAATATTGTCTCCAAATATCCAGAGAAATAACATGTTGCCTCCAATGTGCATTACTCCTGCATGCAAAAACATGGAGCTAAAAACAGAAGCAAATACACTGTAATTGTGATCTGCTAATCCATTTACAACATTATTTGGAATTGTACCATAACTCAACAACATATTTTCTGCTTGTTGATTTGTAAACTCCCAAACTTGATGAGTTACAATGATTTCCCAAAAAAAGACAATAATATTTATTGCAATTATACTATAAGTAACATAAGGTTTCCACCCTATGGGTTTTGGATTTTCATCTCTAATAGGTAACATGTGTTGATAAGTTCACTTCAATTTCCATAATTGTATTTTGTGAATTATACTACAATTATTCCAATTTGAATCAGATATTGAATTCCTGATGCAAAGGTTTGGTCATCGATTTGACCGTCTGCCCACAATCCAGCATTAGTTTTTACCCATGGCGGTATAGTAACACTAGAAGTCGGTTGATTGGCAGTAGTTGTTGGAATTTGAATTATTCCTTGTTTTATAAGATATTGAATTCCCGATACAAACACAGAGTCATCAATTTGTCCCTGTTGCCAGAATTTTGCGTTATTTTTTATCCATAAAGGGATTACAATTCCTTGCTCGGTTTGAGTCTGTGTCGGAGTGCTAGATTGGTTAGTTGATTGAGTCAATGAATCATCTTCTGTTACGGTAGAAGGTATCACAACATTTCCTCTCAGCTATACCAATTCTTGTTGTATCAGGAATACCGGAATTAACTATTGATTTTACCTGTATGGTTATACCATATATGCCGTTACCAGGTAAGTTTACTGTTTGAGTATCAGCCCCGTTCTGTGCAACGGCATCATTCTTTGACCATAATACATTTTGATCTTTGTCAAGTAGTTGTATGTTATAATTCACATCACCTATCACTTGTTGCTCTGTAAATGAATCATAGAAACCAATATTCAGTTTATTTTGCGAGTCTGCTGATAGGCTTGTAGGATTCCAACCAAGTTTTACGTGCCAGCCTCCAAAGTCTGTCAACAATGAAGCAGAAGATTGTACGTTTGGTGTTTCTGGTGCCACCTTAAATTCTATATCACTAGTTCCACTTGGAACAGTTTTTGACATGTTTACCAAATCAAATTTGTTAAGGAATAGATGAACTATCATGTAATCTCCAATTGTATATGGATCAACAATTATTCTGCTTCCAGTAAGACCAAATCCTTCAGCGCTTGCAGCATATGTTGGTGTATCAGAGAAGGCAGTAAGTGACTTTGGAACTCTTAGTTCTTCATGTATGAATATGGGTCTGTCTTGGAATCGACTTACATCCCAGTTAAATGGCATATTCCAAGAAAATTGTTTTGCCGATTCGTCAAAATTAAAATTCGATGTTTTGTCATAGTATGAAATCAGTGTAGTATTATACAAATTATTTTGATATGTGACATTTTGTGTAGATACATCTCCAACACTGAGATAGGAATCAAATTTTGGTGGATTTGTTTGATCAATTAATGTATTAGCATAATCAATAGCTAAAAGTTCCATATGAAAATGATATAGACCACCTTCTGTGAGTATTGGTCCCAGTATTGTTACATCGTCAGTTTCAGACCCTAATCCACCTAATACTGGATCAGGATCACCATACACAGTATATTTTCCATCTTCACCACCAGGTTGGAATTTTATTGTAAGATATCCTGAATGAGTGTAAAATAATTCATGCATCAAGATTTTGTCTCCTTTTGTTGCATTGATGAAAAATGAAACATTATTTATTGTGGTATTGGTATTTGCGTCAAAAAATCTAAACTGTAGATACTTGTCTTCTGAATTATCAGATGTTATAATCGGAGGATTAAGTTTAATGAAAGCTGTAATTACTCTGTTTCCAATGCTGGCCTGTACATTTTCTTGAGTAAAACCATCTCCATATGCTTTTTGAGGAATAAATGGAACTGAAGATGATAAAATTATCAAGCCAAGAACAAGTGATAATATGCTCTTGGTATAAAGTTGCATCAATTAAAAAATGGCCTTCAACCTATTTAATTCTTGAGCATCAATCGTGTTTAACATAAAATTATTAACAAGATAAGACAAAATTATAAAATGAAAAGATGGTCAAAGATATCATCTGTTGTTGCAATACTAGCTGTAATATTGATTTTATATTTTACATCAAGCTTAGGGTTCTATCATTCAAAAGACGTAGTATTTGCACAGAGCTCATCACTTACGATAATCTCACTTAGTGATAACAAGCTAGTTGGTGGAGGTCAATTTGTAATATCACCAAATCCATTTACTGGTACAGGAAATTATACAATCAAAGATAATTCTTCAGATGATACTGAGAAGGACAAAGACGGTGTAATTATTTTGTCAGGAATAAAAAATGGAAATTACAATATAATCCAGACAAGTACCATACCAGGATACGGTGTTGACCAAATTCAAAAAATAATTCAAGTGAATAATTCATCAGGTGTAGCGACTTTTACTGATCTTCCTACCAATAATGCCTCCATATCTTCAACCTCTCCAAGAAGTGTTACTTATACAACCAAGTTTGAGTGTGGATCAATATTTGCAGGAGAGGGACCGTTAAGACCTGGTCACTATGATACAGACATTAGTTTATTTAACAAACAAAGATTCCAGACTCAAGTTTTTTGGAATTCTGTACCTAACAATGGTCCAAGTTCAAATGCCATATTATTAAAGATGAATTCTGAAACATCAAAGAGCATAACTTGTCAGGACATTAGAACTGCATTTGGAAACAATAATGAAAATTTCATTGAGGGGTTTACCATCATCAATGTCCCATTAGATTCAACATTTGGCAGTGAAGTAACAATGACAAATCCCTCTTCAAATAACATTAACATGTTAGACGTCCAGGCATTTTATACTGCAAATGCGTTGGATACTCTTCCTCATGAAGTAATTGTGGATAAAATTTCGTTCAACATAATACAAGATGGTAGTGGAAAGATTCCGCTCAACATGATGCAAAAAACTCTTGATATGTCCATTCCGTCTGGCCTGAATCAAATATCAGATACAGAAAAGAAAGTAAAAGATGTTCTTGCAAAACAATATACTCTTTCTGATGATGACTTGACAAAAATCGTGATCAACATAAAGGATGTCTCAATTGGAGTTGGAGTCTTGATAGATGATCATGCCATATCATTATCTACAGTAATGCCACAAGTAAATCCCTAAAAGAAAAATAATAAAAAAGAAAGTTAGAGTTAAGTTTAGAGTTTTGGAATTCCTCTAGTCTTTGCAGCAAATACTACCATGCTCATTACAGCAATTGCAAGAACTATTGATGCTACTGGACCGAATTCTGGTACAGATGCATTATCTGGTGTAGTTGTTGCGTTTGGTGTTGTAGTATCTGGTGTGGTGCTAGCTGCTACAATCACTTGACCTACCATCCATGGATGGACAGTGCAAAAGTAATTGAATGTGCCTGCATTTGCAAAAGTAAATTGGTATGTACCGCCTGGTTTGATCAAATTACCGCTATCAAACACAGTTCCAGTTGTGTTATCAGCTGGTTGACCGCTTGTCACATAGTGACTTACGGTATCAGTATTTTTCCAAGTTACTGTTGTTCCTGGTGTTACACTCAATGCGCCTGGAGAAAAGCAATTATTTGCAGCTACACAATCCGCTGTTGCGGCAGCGCCTGCACCTTTTGTCATATCAATTTCATTTGCTGTTTGTCCAAATGCTGGTGCTACACCTAAGATAGCAACTAGAGCCAAGAGACCAAATAGTGCGCCAAATGGTTTTGACTTCATTGTTCTGTGTGATATAGAGCTACTATAAAAATCTCTCAGATAGTTATCTAAAACATACGCAGAATTTGCTTTCAATATTGTTAGATAATTAACTATCATGAATCATTCCGGATGAGATCATTACATAAAATTAAACAAAAAAGAAAGTTAGAGTTAAGTTTAGAGTTTTGGAATTCCTCTAGTCTTTGCAGCAAATACTACCATGCTCATTACAGCAATTGCAAGAACTATTGATGCTACTGGACCGAATTCTGGTACAACGTGTGTAAAGCTGAGCATTTCGCCTTTAACACCTGTCCAAGTAGTTGGATCTGCAGTAGGTAATCCAATGCCATTGAGTGTTATCTGTATGTCTACTGGATCAGCAGATGAAAGATTTGTACTGCTGGTTTGTGTATCGTCACCTGTGTGTGTATGTCCAGCTGAATTTGACAGGATATTATTTCCATCTTGTATCACAGTAATTGCATAGTTCTGATGGTGTATCTTATTTCCACTAGCATCTGTGAACGATATTGCTAATGACAATGGTTGTCCACTCACCGGACCGTCGGTACTTATAGTGACCGTTGTGGCATCAGAGGCTTTAGAAGTTAACATTGTCATTCCGCCCATATTTTCACCAGATGTTCCTGTGTTGTTACTATTGGTTGTGGTGCTAGCTGCTACAATCACTTGACCTACCATCCATGGATGGACAGTGCAAAAGTAATTGAATGTGCCTGCATTTGCAAAAGTAAATTGGTATGTACCGCCTGGTTTGATCAAATTACCGCTATCAAACACAGTTCCAGTTGTGTTATCAGCTGGTTGACCGCTTGTCACATAGTGACTTACGGTATCAGTATTTTTCCAAGTTACTGTTGTTCCTGGTGTTACACTCAATGCGCCTGGAGAAAAGCAATTATTTGCAGCTACACAATCCGCTGTTGCGGCAGCGCCTGCACCTTTTGTCATATCAATTTCATTTGCTGTTTGTCCAAATGCTGGTGCTACACCTAAGATAGCAACTAGAGCCAAGAGACCAAATAGTGCGCCAAATGGTTTTGACTTCATTGTCATGAGATCATGTTCACGATATAAAAACATGTTTCAAATTATTTTATAAAATATTTTTTGGATAACAATAAAAAATCAATTGATTGTAGACAGGTTATTTTCATTTAATGTATTTGTAGAAAACATACCAATATGTTTTGCTATCAATGTACCTACAAACATTGCAACCATTAACATAACTATAGTACCTGCGGGAGCTAGATTGAAATAATATGATATAGTTATGCCTGCAATTACTGCTGAAACTGATAAAGAGATAGAGATCATCATTGTTTTTTTGAATCCTTTTCCCATCATTATGCTGGTTATATTTGGCAACACTATTAATGCAGATATCAACAAAATTCCAACCAGTCTCATTGTTGCAATTACAGTAACTGCGGCCAAGGCCACAAAGAGATAATTTAGTTTTTCAACTGGTATTCCATGTACTTTTGCTTGTTCCTCATCAAATGTGAAATGTATCAATGGCTTTCTAATTGTAATTAGTGTTACAATGACTCCACAACTTACTGCTACAATTAACATCGTATCTTGTATACTTGTTAATAGGATACTCCCAAAAAGAAAACTGAAGAGATCAATAGTAAAACCATGAGATGCACTAATGAGTAATACTCCCATTGCAAAACCTGATGATAACAGTACTGCTATGGCAGCATCTCCGGATATTTTTGTACTCTTTCGTAGTTTTGTAATACCCAGAGCAGTTGAAACAGAAACAGCAAATGCGGTCCAAATTGGATATATGTTGAGAAAGAATCCAAGAGCTATGCCACCAAATGCTACATGTGATAACGCATCACCGAAAAGAGAATATCTCTTCAATACCAAAAACAAGCCCATCATAGAACAAGTGATTGAAACTACTATACCAGTAAGCAGAGCTCTTTGCATAAAACCATAGGATAGGATATCAAGATTCATGAAAATCACATATCATGTTTATGCATGTGCAGTTGCATGGCTGATTCAGAATATGTTTTGAGCATGTCTTTGTTTGCAAAAAATTCTTCTTTTTCACCATGGAAAAATAATTCTCTGTTCATGCATGCTACTCTAGTTGCGAGATCTGAAATTGCAGTAAGATCATGTGAGGACCACACTATGGTTATTTTATTTTCCTTGTTTATTTTTCTAAGTACTGAGTAGAATTTGTTTTGTACATCCATGTCTACCCCAGTCACTGGTTCATCCAATATCATCAATAATGGTTCTTTGACAAGAGATTTTGCAATAAAGGCTCGCTGTTGTTCACCTCCAGATAATTCGCTGATTCTTCTATCCTTGAATGATTCCAATCCAACAATTTTTAGTGCTTCTTCAATTTTTTCATGGTCTTTGCTAGATGTTGAAAATATTCTATTCCAACAACAACCACAACTCTGTATCAATGCAGCACCTTTAGCCAACCTCTTTTTTGATAGAATTCCCATTGCAACTACATCATAAACAGTTGCAGGAAAGTTTGGTTCAAAATTTACTTTTTGTGGAACGTAACCGATCATTGAAAGTAATGTGGTGTATTGATTTCCCTCATATCCAAATAACTTGATTTTTCCTTGATAATTTTGTAGCCCAAGAATTGCCCTGAACAATGTAGTTTTGCCAGCACCGTTTGGCCCTACAATGCCCAAGAGATCTCCTTCCTGAACGCTAAAACTAATTTTATTTACTGCCAAAGCTCCGTTATGACTTACTGAAACATTTTCTACGTCTAATGCATTTACTGACATTCTAAAGCCGTTCTCAAATTGTGTAGGTTTTGATACCATTTATCTAGGTATGTCTTTCCTTCTTGTTGTTCAGTTTGATTAATACCCTCAAGAGGACTCAGTATCAAAACTTGCGCACCTACTTCACTTGCCAATGTATTGGCAAGTCTTGGGTCTACCAAGTCCTCTGAAAATATCACTTTAACATCCTTGTCCTTTGCGATTTGAATTATTTTTTGGATATCTTGTGGAGGTACATCTACTTCTGGTGCCATTCCGCTTATCCATACATCATGTATACCATATCTGTTTGAAAAATAATTAAAGGCGTTATGAAATGATACAAAAGTATCTTTTTTGCAGTGTGACAGTCCAGTTTTTATGTTGTTATCCAATGTAGCCAATTTTGTAATGTATGCATTTGCATTATTTTCATAATACTGAGAATTTGCAGGATCTGCTTTTTGCATTGCATTTTTGATATTTCTTACTTCTTGCTCTGCAAATATTGGATCATTCCACACATGTGGATCCATTCCTCCCTCTGCTAAAACTTCCTTGTCATCTTCGGCGAAATCTGCTTGTAATAGGGGAATGCCATCAGTAGCCTTTACAAATGTCATATTCTGAAATTCTCCTGATTCCATGTATTTAGAAATGTACGCTTCCATGCCAGCCCCATTGTAAATGAAAAGGTTTGTTCCCTTTAGTGCTTCAATCTGTTGAATACTTGGTTCCCATTCATGCGGTTCTTCTCCAATTGGCAGAAAACTGTACACATCAGTTTTGTTACCGCCCACATTTCTTGCAAATTCATAGAGCGGAAAAAAAGATGCAACTACTTTGAGTTTAGTATCAGACGGATTTTGTGTAGAGTTTTGTTTTAACTGCAAAAGATTTTCATTTGCAAATACAATAAAAATTGTAATTGTAGCAATAATTATGCCTCCAGTTATTGCTACCTTGAGTTTATTCATCGCAGTTTTGTTCGTAAGTTATTAATAAATTTATAAAATCTTAATAATTATTGTTGCTAAACTTATAAGATACTTAATAATAATCACACCATGCCCATAGTCTCAATATCTCTGAATGATGAGATTCTATCAGAGTTAGACAGGATACAGAAAACAATGGGATTTTCCGGGAGGTCTGAAATTATTCGAGCTGGTATACGAAATTTAGTAGCTGAAGAAAAACAACATGGTACGCTATCTGGACTAATCCATGCTATTCTCATGATTGTTCATGATGAGGAATCAGAACAGATCGTGACAGGAATTAAACATAATCATGAAGATTTAATCGGCACTCATCTACATAGTAAAGTAGATGGTAACAAATGCATGGAGCTTTTCTTATTGCATGGAGATGCTGAAAAGATTAGTATCATGACACGAGACTTTCAGACAAACAAGAAAATGGATAATGTCAAACTAGTTACCATGTGAAAATTTATTTCCTTATACTATTCCATTTTCATTTAGAATCAATGCAAGAAGTGCCGCACGTGTATCTTTTCCATATTGTGCTTGTTGAAAGTACTTGGCTTGTTTTGCAGAATCAATTTCATGTGATATTTCATCAAGACGTGGTAGAGGATGCATTATGATGGCATCATCTTTTATTTTTTTTACTAGTTCTGGATCAATTTTATAACTTCCTTTAACTTTGACATATTCTTCAATATCAGCAAATCTTTCTTTTTGTATTCTTGTTACATATATCACATCTAGATCATCAATATTTTCTTCTAGATCACTAGTTTCAGTGTATTGTAGTTTTTTTCTTATTTCGTATGTTGAGTCAGCTCGGATTTTAAGTGATTGTGGAGATATTAATTTTACATCAACATTGTAATTACTTAGTGCATACAAAAGCGAATAGACAGTCCTACCATATTTTAGATCACCAACAATTCCTATCTTAAGACCATCAATTCGTTTTTTTTCTTTTCTAATAGTATAAAGATCAAGTATTGCCTGTGTTGGATGCTCTTCTGTACCACTTCCTGCATTAATTAGCGGTTTTTCTGATATTTCGGCTGCAAATCTGCTAGAACCGTCAAGTTGATGTCTGAGAATTAAGACATCAGAGTACAAAGACATGATTTTTACAGTATCAGCAAGACTTTCACCCTTTTTTGCAGAGGAGGAAGAGGCATCAGCTATTCCAAGAGAGGTTCCACCTATTGATGCCATAGCTGCTTCAAAGCTTAATCTAGTTCTAGTACTAGGTTCAAAAAACAAGTATCCAAGGGTCTTTCCACGTACTATTTCCCTTCTTTCATTTGGATTCATTTCAATTATTTTATCGGTTGCTTGAAAAACGGTTTCAAACTTTTGTTTATCAAAATCTCTCACTGAGACAATATCTTTTTGGAAAAAAGAATTGCTCATTAGCAATTCACTATTATATATGAGTAGTATACAAACTATTCCAATGTCAGAGTCGGATCTTATAGTAAGAAGGATCAAAAATGGAACTGTAATTGATCACATAGAATCTGGAAAAGGTTTGAAGGTACTAAATGCATTGGGAATAGATGGTGGAGATGGAAATGTGATTACGATTGCACTCAATGTTCCAAGCTCTAAGGTTGCAAAAAAAGATATTATAAAAGTAGAGAACAAATTTTTGCAGGATAAAGATACAAACAAACTTGCATTGATTGCTCCAAAGGCAACAGTAAACATAATCCAGGATTACAAATTAGTCGAGAAGAGACGTGTCACATTACCAAATCAAATAGAGAGAATTTTTCGATGTTCAAATCCAGACTGTATAACAAATAGTGATGAAAAAATACAACCCATCATGGATGTAGTTGATAAAACAGGACTTGTTCTAAGATGCAGATATTGTACAAGAACTTTGGATGTTAACGAATTAAAATATTATTAGAATTTTTATTTCTTTTCTGTTTGCATTGCATATTGATCATAGGTAAACTTTCTTGAACTTCCAAATGGCCTGAAAGCTCTTCCATTACCATGATAGAATTTGGAGAAAAATTCTACATAGATCAATCTGGCTCCCTGAATACCCGGTTCAAAGACACCAATTATGATATTGAATAGATGTCCTATGAAGAGTATTATTGTTCCAAGAATGATGTAAGGAATCGAATGGTGTAATGTCTTGGTAAATATGAAATCAATCACATCTGCTAAGATAACAGATGCTAACAGAATACCAATGATTCTTGTGTATGACAAGATATGACTTACAATGGATGGTAACTCCATAATTGCTCTTGCACCTTCTCCTACAAACATCAATGCTATTCCACCAATCATCAGTCCTATGTAGGCGGCTCCTTGTGTACTATGGATTGGGTTTACATGTTGGTGATGCATCAAGGCCAGACCAAATAGCACTACACCCCAACCAAAGAGCAACCAACCCATTTTACCAATTGCGTGCTTTTTCAAACCTTCGCGTACACTATTCAATATACCAAGAATTAGTCCAAATGTGACCATTCCAAGACCAATGTATCCGCTAATTAACAATAACTTTCGAAGACCAGTAATGGGGTTGAATAATGCTCCATCTGCTGGAAGATGCAAACCAAGTGTAGAATTCAGATATCCAAATAGATAACCGTTAAGGTGGAATCCAAAGTACAGGTTAAACACAAACCCTAATCCTATTGCAATAACAGCACCGGGTGTCATTGCTTTTGCCAACTTTGACATTTGTTGTCTTTTGAGTATATTCAAGGCAAACTTTCGTAACATACCCGGCATGATGTTAAAGTCCTTCTTTCCACCATCGATTCTTCGGATAACCCATCTACAAACTAAAAGTATGACAAGTCCATATCCTGCATCTCCTACCATCATTCCATAAAATATTGGAAAGAGTAGACCAAAGATTAACGTGGGATCAAATTCTTTGCCTTCAGGCAGAGAATAGAATCTGATAAAGGCTTCAAAGAGCTTGAATCTTTTTGGATTATCAAACTGGGTAGGAGGATGCTCGTCTGTTTCAAGCTCAAATAGCATAGTTCCTTTAGTATTACTCTCAAAGACATTCTTTAGTTGACTGATTTTTGATTTTGGGATCCAGCCTTCAAGTGCAAAGGAATCAGATGTAACTCCCAAGTTATCAACTACTTCGAGCTTTTTGTTTTCAATCTCAAGTTGTTCTTCTACACATACTATGTTGACATAATGAGATTTTGAGATTTCACCTAGTTGTCTTTCAACTTCCTTTAGTTTGTTAGAAATATCAGTATGTTTTGCTTTGAGACTTTGCATTAACTGATCTGCTTTTCCATCTAGTTTAGGAACTGCTTCAAGTTTTACATCATATTCTTGAACCACAGTAGCAAGTGCATGTGGTGGAAAGTTTGGAAATGTAACTAGAACAATATTTGTAGTGTCTTTTCCTTCTTTTGGATATACAAAGACATCTTGACTGTTGACATCTAACGCTTTTTTGAAAGCTGTATAATTTTTGGAATCCACTCTACCAAAATAAGAGTGAGCCATTTTTAATTGAAGAACATTAAAGTCCTCTGGGAAAAATGAAAATTCTTCAACCAGTTTGGTGTTGTTTTCGGTTTCCTTTAGTTGTGTTAGAAGATGTTCCTTTTCTTTTTCCAAGGTAGCAACTTTGTCATCAATGTCAACAGATTTGGCAGCTTGAATTATTTGCTCTATTGAAGTGAATCGCTGACATTGTGTAGATTCAATCGGTGGTAACACAGTTTTCAGTGCTTTCATCCTCAAAAGCTGATCTGAAACTTGTCTGAACGTTTCATTGTCACGTTCATTTCGTACAAGTGCAGCAACATCTTTTGATAATGATTCAAGCTGCACAACATGAAGATCGTGTAAAATAGAAACCACGGTCTGTTTTTCTTTTCGTAGCCCAAGCACTGCAATTTTTCCCATGGGTATTGGTTTTAGAACCAAATTCTATACCTCTTTTAGTAAAATATCAATTATTTCTTTGACTGTTTGAGAATCAATTCTTGAAGAAATAGTCTTTGCCTTGTTTTTTGCCTCTTCTATGATTTTTTCTGTCTCAGTGTGTGCTTTCTTTCTTGCTTGATCTATAGAAGATTCAATTAGTTTTTCACCATCAGTTTTTGCTGCAGTAATTGACTGTATTGCATGAGTTTCAAAATTTCGTAATTCCTCTGCTACCTTTTTCTTCTGCTCATCAATTTCCTTTTGAGATTTGTCTTCTACTTCTTTTATTTGCTTGAGTGAGTGGACATATTTTTCTGATGTAGACATTTTAAACTCCAAAAAAGTGCTTGCCTGCATATAGTGCCAAGGCTACAGTACCAAGAATGTTACCTAGCTTGAATGCTCTAATTATCATAAAAAATCTTCGCTGTTGTTGATTTGCAAAATTAGGCAAGTATTTTTTTCTCCTTTTGTTTTAAAGCCTCTTGTTCCCTTTCTCCCATCTTTCTTTTGACTGTCTTTAGCATCATGAAAGTATCTCGTTCCATCTCATCTAGTCTGAATATGATGAATTTGATAGCAGCCTGTAATCTAGGGATGAATACATTTTCAATAGCGTTAGATTTTCTTTTTGTTTTTTCAATCTCAAGTAATAGTTTACGAAGTGTAGTTTCCTTTTCTGCAACATCAAGAACCATCTTGTGTACATTACGAAATGCTTTGATTGCTTCATTGATAGATGGAGGAAGTTCTAGTAGATGTTCTGTAAGGGCTTGGTCATTTTTTCCGCCTTCAATTTTTGGAATTTTAACACCCATAACGTTTTTTGGTGTAATTTGTAATTTGTTCAATTGTGGAATCTTCATTGCTTCATTTTCTAGCCTCATGGCACCTGCAAGCATTTCTGCCATTCTAATCGCTTGATATCCTTTTATTAATTCTGCTTGAAGACCGCTTCTAAGTGAAGCTACGGTCTTGCTTGTGTTAAAAAACTCCAGAATTAGTGCTTGTCGTTTTAGCTTTAGTAACTTTAGACCTTTTTTTGCAACAATGATTCTTCGTTTTGTACGAATGTATTCAAGACGTGTTGGTCTAATGTTAATTACTGATGGCAATTTTATGCACCTGCACCAGATCTCTTTCTGTATTTTTCAATGAATTCTGGTTTGATACGATTAAGTTCAGAGTCTGATAGTTCACTTAGTAATTCCCAACCAATATCCAAGGTTTGTTCAATTGAACGGTTCTCATCCATTCCTTGGTTTACAAACTTTCTTTCAAAGTCGTTCGCTACCTTCATGAATTTTCTGTCAAGATCACTGAGTGCTTCTTCACCTACAATTGCAGCTAATGATCTTGCATCCTTACCCTGTGCATAAGATGAATAGAGTTGATCTGCAAGGCTTCTATGATCTTCTCGTGTACTACCCTTTCCGATACCTTGGTTCATCAAACGTGAAAGACTTGTCAAGACATCTACAGGTGGATGTATATCTCCTCTGTGCAAGTCTCTGCTCATGACAATTTGTCCTTCTGTGATATAACCAGTAAGATCTGGAATTGGGTGAGTGATATCATCTGCAGGCATGGTAAGAATTGGAATTTGTGTTACAGATCCATTTCTTCCCTTGATCTTTCCTGCTCTTTCATACAATGATGACAAGTCAGTATACATGTAACCAGGATAACCTCTTCTTCCAGGAACCTCTTCTCTTGCAGCAGAAATTTCTCTTAATGCTTCACAATAGTTAGTCATATCAGTCATGATTACTAGCACATGCATGTCTCTTTCATAAGCAAGGTATTCTGCAGTAGTCAATGCAAGTCTTGGAGTGAGTAAACGTTCCATTGATGGATCAGATGAAAGGTTCAGAAATAGAGTCTGTTCTTCCAAGCGCACCACTTTCTTCGAATTGTTTGACGAAAAAGTTTGCTTCTTCACTTGTAATTCCCATTGCTGCAAATACTACTGAAAAGTTTTCTGAGCCACCAAGAACTTTTGCCTGTCTTGCAATTTGTGCTGCAAGCAAATTGTGTGGAAGACCTGCACCTGAAAATATTGGAAGTTTTTGACCTCTGACTAGTGTATTCATTCCATCAATATTTGACATTCCAGTCTGGATGAATTCAGATGGTTCTTCTCTTGAGTATGGATTTATACCAGAACCAACCAAATCAACTTTGGTTTTAGAAACAATCTTTGGTCCATTGTCTCGTGGATTTCCTAGACCATCAAAGACACGTCCTAGCATTTCATCAGATACTGCAAGCTGAGCAGTCTCTCCTAGGAACTTTACAGATGTATCACCAATGTTAAGTCCCAGTGTGGCGCCAAAGACCTGCACAATTGCAAGACCTTGTCTCGTATCAAGAACTTGGCCTTGTCTTCTCTCGCCATTTTGTAATTTGATTTCTACCATTTCACCATATGCAGCATTTTCTACACCCTCTACGAACATTAGAGGACCTGCAATCTTTGAAAGTGTCTTGAATGCTATTCCGGACATTATCGTGATGCCTCCATTGATAGAGCTGAAAACTCTTGTTGCATTTTGCTCTTTGTATCCTTTACTAGTTGTTCTACTTGATCTTCCTTTGTCCATTTAATTTTTGATATCATCTTTCTTGATTCTAATTGTCCCACCTTTACAGATGTAACTCCCTTCTTGATTGCATCTGCTTCCATCTTGCCAAATTCGAGAATTGTTGATAGCATTAAGAATTGTTTTCTAATTGATGTGTATGTGTCTACATCATCGTATGCACTCTGTTGTAGATAGTCTTCTCTGATTGATCTTGCAGTATCCAGTACACCCTTTTCTGGTTCTGGGAGTGCATCATAACCCACAAGTTGGACAATTTCTTGCAATTCAGATTCTTTTTGAAGAATTTCAAGTGCCTCTTTTCTGTGTGGAATCCATGTTGCTGATACATTATTCTTGTACCAATCTCCCATGCCGTCTGCATATAATGAATAACTAGTAAGCCAGTTAATTGATGGAAAGTGTCTTCTTGATGCCAAGCTTGCGTCAAGTGCCCAAAAGACTCTGGTTACTCTAAGTGTGTTTTGAGATACTGGTTCTGAAAAATCACCACCTGGTGGTGATACTGCACCGACAAGTGTAAGAGAGCCAACACGCTCTTCAGGTGAAATAACAACTGCTTTTCCACCTCTTTCATAGAATTCTGCCAATCTTCTACCAAGATAAGCTGGATATCCCTCTTCACCAGGCATTTCTTCAAGTCTGCCTGAAATCTCTCTGAGCGCTTCTGCCCATCTTGAGGTACTGTCTGCCATCAATGCTACACCATATCCCATATCACGATAGTACTCGCCCATTGTGATACCAGTGTAGATACTTGCTTCACGTGCAGCTACTGGCATGTTAGATGTATTAGCAACAAGAATTGTACGCTCCATTAATGGTCTCTTTGATTTTGGATCTTCGAGTTTTGGGAATGTTGTAAGAACTTCAGTCATTTCGTTTCCTCTTTCTCCACAACCTACATAGACAATCACATTACTGTCTGCCCATTTTGCAAGCTGCTGTTGAGTTACAGTTTTTCCACTTCCAAATGGACCAGGAATTGCAGCTGTACCACCTTTTGCAACTGGGAAGAATGTGTCAAGTACTCGTTGTCCGGTAAGCAATGGTTCTTCTGGCGCTAGCTTGCGAAGAACTGGTCTTGGAGTTCTTACAGTCCACCAGCTTGACAGACCAATGTCTGTTTTTGTTCCATTTTGTACAGAAGCTACAATATCATTAACAGTGTATTTGCCTTCAGAAATATCAGTCAGTGTACCTTTGACATTATAAGGAATCATTATCTTGTGCATGATAAGTGGAGTTTCCTGGACCTCACCAATTATTTCTCCAGGGGAGACATGATCTCCTTTCTTCTTTATTGGAACAAATTCCCATTTTTTGGTTTGGTCAAGTGCAGGGATGACCTTTCCTCTACTGATGAAGTCACCACTTTGTTCTCTTAGAACGTCTAGTGGTCTTTGAATACCGTCATAGATCGATGTTAGTAAGCCCGGTCCAAGCTGCATTGAGAGAGGTCTTTTTGTATTGATTACTTTTTCTCCTGGACGAAGACCTGTTGTATCTTCATAAACTTGAACTGTTGCCTTGGTTCCTTCAATACGAATTATTTCTCCCACTAGCCCCATATCACCGATACGGACTACGTCAAACATTTGTGCGCCTTCTAGGCCACTTGCGATCACTACTGGACCCGAAATTCTTGAAATTATTCCATCAGCCATTTATCATCATCAACTAGAGGGGATACTTATTCCTAACACTCTCTTTGCTAGAACAGATATAGATTCTTCTTGAATGTTACCTTCTAAAGCAGGCATAAATATTACTAGGGGTTCAATTGAGGCCTCGATCTTCTTTTTAAAGATCGCAGGAAGGCTAGATCTTACTGCATCGCTTATAATGATTAGACTATAGTTTCCTGACGAAAATAGATTCTGGATGGTCTTGCTTGCCTCTTCTCCACTTGTAATGAAAGTGTCCTCTATCCCTAGAAGATTGTACCCTATGGCAAGCTCACGCTCACCTACTACTGCTATACGCCCAGTGGTATCGGATTTTTGTTGTGACATGTTTATTCTATTAACAATAACGAGTTGATGTAATCTGCAGAGAGGTTATAGCGTTTACCATAAGCGATTCTTTTGATGTTTTCACGTTCATGTTCTGTATTAATGATAAAATAGAATATAGTTCCAATTGAGAGTGCAATGTTTTTCAATTTTTTGACATATTCGGAATTTATGAATTTATCCAATGCAACTTCAAAGTCAATCAAACTATTTGATTTCTTATATTGAGCCAATGCATTAACTAACATGAATCTGTTTTCTATTCTACCAACAATCTCTGAAACATCTTTTGCATTGTAGACATCTAGTAATTCGTTTTTGGTCATCTTGCCACCCTCGATCAGGTGTTTGCTTACTATTTCCTTATCTAGATCAGATTCCTTGGCCTTGAGAAGGCTGAGTACATTTTTCTTATCTATCTCGGCCCGTATGAAATCTCGAATCAGACCCTCATCACCCTGAAAAAACTTCAGTGACTCTAGTAAATTACGATAGTAGAAAGTTTGTAATGCAGACATCATAGGGCCAAGATTGCCAGTCTTTTGATATGTTTCAAGGTGCTGCATCAAAACCGTTCCATAATTGTATTTTACAAGTTGATTTACAACACCATCAACCCCTGTTTGTGATAGAATTATCTTCATTTCATCATGAGAAATGTTTCCAGCAGAGATTCCTGCAGGAACATTTCTGCTTGAAACAAGAAATGACTCTGTCTCTGAAATTGGTCTTCCCATGCTCTTTGCAGAAAGAATTAGTTCAATATTGTAAATATCCCATTTTGAAAGATATGCTCTTATAGCAGATTTGCCATTAAATGGAGTTGCTTCCAGTGCGGTCTTGTTGATGTACACAAGATGTCTATTGAGTGCAACTTCTAACAGTTCAGATTCCTTGAAAATCGATGCAGCCTTTTCAATTTCTGGTTTATACCAAGTAGACCCAAGTGTCTTTACCATCTCAACTTCATCTTTTGCCTTCATCAGGTTTTGCATTCCTTCTTTTGATAAAAGATTAAGTGAGATTGCCTGTAGCCTGCCAAACGATGATGCGTATTGTGATGTCGGCATTACATTTTCTCCGAGAGGAAGCTCTTAACTTGGTCTTCATTGGTTCTAAGTAGTTCTTCAAAGGTAAGGTCCAATTCTCTTGTTCCTTCTTTGTTTTCTGCAATGATCCCACCAAGAGTCTTAATTGACTTGCTTGTGGTTACTCCAAGTTCCTTGAGAATTGATTTATCTTCTTCTCGGCAATGAACTATAATATTTTGACCAAGTTTCTTTTTTGAATTGCTTACCATAGTTTCAAGAGATTTTTTGTACTGCGGACTATTTGTGTAATTTTCTATCTCTTTTTGAATTACGGTAAAAGCAGATTGCATGTTAGCATTAATGGCATCAAACATAATCTTCTTTGCCTGAAGTTTTGAGGCCTCGATTATTCTTGCTTGTTCTCTTTCTGATTTGACTTTTGCTTCAGTTGAAAAACGTTCCTGAATCTCTTTTAAAGTATGATTCATTTCCAATTGTAGTCTAGACTTGCTTTCTTGAAGATCTTTTTCAAGGTCATCAATCTCTTTTCGTTTTCTAGTCTCTATCTCTTGAATGAACGTTTCAATGCTCATTACTGAAAACCACTATAGTATACCCAGTAGCAATATGATTCCCAATACGAATCCGATGATCCATAAAGTTTCTGGAATCACAAAGAAGAATAGCACTTGACCAAACTTCTCTGGCTTTTCTGCAATAATACCCATACCGGCAGCACCAATACCTTGTTGTGCATTACCAGTACCAATAAGACCACCTGCAATTGCAATTGCTGCTGCAATTGCCAAGAGTGGTTTGGTTAATCCGCTACTAGTAGTAGAACTGTCGGCAGCAAATGCTGGAGTTGTTGACACAAACGTTGATAGTGCAATTGTCAATCCCGCAGCTATAACTAAAAGCGACAACTTTGAACGCTTGTTAAGCACCATCACCGAAGACTGATTTGAGGAGGTTATATTAACTTAATTTTTACAAATGTATTTTCAAATTTTTTAGAATTGACTAACATGCGATCATCGTACATTATTTTGTAGTCAAGATCTCAGTTTTGGTTTAGCTCAACTGGAAGATCTAATCTATTTCCCCATTCACCCCACGAGCCAAGATAGACCCTGACATTTTGAAATCCAAGCATTTTTAGTGCAAGAAAAGAGTTTGCTGCTCGATATCCTCCCTGGCAATATACTACAATTTCATCATTTTTTGAAAAGTTATACATCTTGGTAAGATCTTCAAGAGATTTCATTGTACCATCTTCATTGACATTTAGTATCCAGTCTATGTTAATTGCAGTTGGAATATGTCCACTTCTTGCTGCACGTATAGTGTTTCCATAGTATTCATCTTTGCTTCTTGCATCAAGAAGTTTTGTTTTGCCAATATTTTTGCTAATGTATTCATAACCTGCAATTATTTCCTTGTTTATCTTGCCTGAAAATTTTTCAGGCTTGAATCCATTTGTAGCAGTTTCAATAATAAATCCTAAGCTCTTCCATTTTTTAAATCCGCCATCTAACATGAATGTGTTTTTATGTGAAAAATACATCAATAACCAGACTCCCCTTGCTGCACTCATCCCAGATATATCATCATAGAAAACAACTATCTTGTCTTTTGTAATACCTAAAAAAGACAAAAGGTTTTCCATTTGTTTTTCAAATGCCTTTATTCCATCTTTTGAGGTATCAGACCAATGATAGTAGAAAAAATCTAGATTTACTGCACCTGGGATGTGTCCATCCGAATAATCTTTGTATGATCTACAATCAACAAGAACAAGATTTGGTTTTTCAATTTGTTCCATTAGTTCAGTAGATGAAATCAGCATATTGTTATTGTAGACTAAGGGTAATGTAAATCCATTTTATGGAAATTCAATTATATGCAATACCGAAAAGATAGTAGAGTTCTTTAGATGAGCCTAACATTGTTTGAGGAAAAATAATTTGTTGCAATTACAAGTCACAAATTCTTATATCGTAGGAAAATAGGATAATATCACAAAATGGATATTTTAGATTATCAAACTATAAAAGAGAATCACTTCACCATACAAGAATCATTTTGTGAACAAAGATGACTAGAACAAAAAAACAGATTCCAAAGCTATCAGTTTTTCAAACATTCAAGACAAAAAATAAAGAGTTTACAGGTGAAGCAATGCGCCAGCGTGGAATTATCATCCATCTTGCATCTGAAACTTTGCCTACAAGAAAGACTCGCACTGCCATTGCACACAAACTTGCAGAACAAAATGGTACTACTTGGCAGAACATCTATTCTGGAATTTTCAGAGATCTAGATGAGATCCTTCTTCCTTTGGAATTGGTAAAAGAAGCTGGAAGACTGCCAATAAAACGTGGGCCAAAGGCACTGCAAGAACAAGGAGTTCCATATTACCAATTAACTGATAGCGGTTTGCTTGTTGCAGCTTCTGTATCTGATACTGGAAAAGAAAGAATGCGAATCATGAATGACTTTTTTGAAAAAGAGGTCAATGCAAAAGAAAAAGACCTGAAGAGAGCAATTATAACATTACTTGATGTTGCACCAAATTTTGTTTTGTTGTTGTTGAGAAAATATATCGAATCATACAGTGAAGGGATAATTGACAGACTTGTCCCGTTTAATTCAGACTATATCAAAAAGGCAGTAAGTGACGCAGTGCATGTACAAAGGGAACTATTGGAGGGATTCTCATCTCTTTCAAATCCTGATAGAGAACCAATTATGAGCTTTTTAAGAAAATAGGTTAGAGATCCCCTCAATAATAATTAAAATCCCTTTCCAAAAGAGCTTGATAATATTGATAATGTCATCTAAAGCCACTTTAGGCAAGTCATGTAATATTGGAACATGATGATGTATGGTAGATGAATTAATTGATTATGTGATACATTTGATAGATGCTAAAAAGGGAGATACTGGAAGACTGAACTATATTCTTGGTGCTCTACAGGATGGCACGACAATTTACAACTCTGACAAAAAATATCTTGATTCACTCATAACAACATATCTTGGATCGTCAAAGAGAAAAACAGGAGAACACGAATCAGTTGAAGAATTAAAGACAGAACTTGCTAGAGTCAATAAGAGACTAGAAAAATTTGAAAAACGTGGATATAGAAAACCAGTTGGCAGAAAGACCATATTTTTCTTTGTGACATTTTTCTTTGGATGGCATGCTGTAATCACAATGCTTGCCGCAAAATCCATAATTGGCATAAAGGATCTCAATCCATACTTTTTGCCGATATACCAATTGGATAAGATAATCCCGTCAGAATACCTCAATTACGTATACCAGTTCAATCTTAGCATACCAAAGATTGTGGTTCTTGTATGGGGTGCAATGATACTTACATGGATAGTATTGGGTTTTGTTTATCTTGTAAAATTCATTAGATCAAGATACAATCCTACAAAACACTAAAGCTATTGTAAGAAATCAAAGTCTTTTGTATAGCTCTGACCGGAGAAAGCAGAGTGTGTAGAATAGTACGCAGTTCCATTAAATCGAAACTTTACAACATGATTTTGTAATGCAGACCAGACCTCTGGATTATTTCCATCATTGACCAGCTGCGTATCGATAGAAATGATTTCAGAATTGTGCTGTGTCAATGGGAGATAAGATGAGCTCTCCCAGGTTCCCTCATATCGTTCTCCATACTGACCATGACCAATAACTATGTTATTTGCATAAATGTCATAACTTACCATTTCAACTATCAAAGTATTATCATTAGGATTTGTTAGATTGAATTTTGTTTCTAACATTGCATTTCTTGTTCCAACTGATGTTAAAGATGATCCATTGTATTGGATATCAATGGGTTTTACCTCAGTCATCACAGATGTCAGTGCAGATGGAGTATTTGCATTTGGAGTAAACATATTTTTGAGAATTCCTGAGCTTGGTAGAATTGCAACCACACCAATTATTGCAACAATAACTATTACTGTAACAAAGGCAAAAATTTTCTTCTCCAAGGATCTCTTTACTATTTGTTCAATTCTTAAATGTTGAGTTGAAAACGCTTATAGTAAAAGTTTGAAGATGTAATTCATGCAGTATCATCAGGCAATTAGAATAGGCCAAGAAAGATCAAGAAAGTCGCAAATGACATTATTCTCACATGCAGGCTTTGCCATGCTCACACTTACTGTTAAAAAATCTCAAGGTACATTTGTACCAGTTGGAGAGAAAGAGTTTGTAGCAGTTATTGAAAAACCCGGAGAAGGTTGGCTTGTTGTAATAGTTGATGAAGAAGGATATGCAAAATCCCAGTCCAAAGTTCTTTCAGAAAATGATGCTAGAGAAATTTTGAACAAAGCTACCAGTGCAGATATTCCAGAATATACCGGGCAAGTCAGACTAGTGTAATTTCAGTACCCTCTGGACTTCCTTTGATTGCTTTTTCCAGTATCTTTGTGTCTGCTTTTAGAATTCTTGTCTTTAGTTTGGAACGTTCTATGACCTTTAATGCAACAATATCCATCAAGTCATAGCCTCCTGCTATAGAGTCTTGGTGGACAAGCATTGAACGCAATTTCTTTATTGGTATCTTTTTGAACTTGCGTGCATTCTTGTTTTTGTTTGGATCAGAGTCGTATACTCCATCAACATCAGTAGCATTGAAAAATATGTTAGCCCTCACCTTTTCTGCAATGAGTGCAGCGGTAGCATTTGTACTCTGTCCTGGATGAAGTCCACCTGTTACTACAATTAGTCCAGTATCAGCAGCATTTGCAACCTCTTTTAGATTGACGGGTGGATGCGGATATGCTTTTTCCTGTAACGCATAGATCAAAAGTTTTGCATTAAGCCTAGATACCTCGATTCCAAGCTCGTCAAGTGTTGATTCGTCTGCACCAGATGATCTTGCATGAGAGATGTAATGTCGTGCAATCTTTCCACCACCTGCAATTATTATTGGCTGACAGAGCTTGCTTATCTTCACAAAAAACTCGGCATATTGTTTTAGCGTTTTCATGTCCTCTAGACCAAATAAGCTTCCTGATAATTTTACTACAATTCTTTTTTTCATTGACTGTTTTCACCAAGAATGACGTTTGCGGCCATTTCAACCTTTTTCCGAAATTGCTGTCGTGTATAAACTCGTAATATATCCATAAAACCTGAAATTGCAGAAACCAATGGAATCTCAGATATTGGCAACTCGTAGGATTCTTTTGGTCCCTCTCCTTTCTTTGTTGTAAGAATGATTGACTGGGATTCTTTTTTTGACGGAGCAAGCGGAATTGATGGTGTCTTGGATATATCAATAAAGACCTCAGATTCGTCTACCTTGGATCGTTTAGCAATTTCGTTTTGTAGGTTTGCTACGTTTACCTTTCCCATCCTGGGTCGAGTAAAGATTTTTTCATAAACACACTTGAGTAGTTTTCTCTCTTGATATTCTACTGCAAGTTGCCTTGCTCTTCTGAGATCTGTATTTTTTGACTCAAGAGATACAAGCTTGGCTATAACAAATTCGTCTGTCATCTGGACATAGTTTTGTATGTTATCAGTAGTAAGCCCAAGTTCACTGTCTGCAAGTATCATAGATTGTATCAGCATTACTTCTGCAGAGCGTACAGTTTTGTGAAAATAGACTGCCTTGAACATTTGGTATCTAGATATCATCATGGACTCAAAAGAGTGTAGAGCAGACTTGTCAAGTGAAAGTTTCTTGTCGTGAACATCAAGTGAATGGATTATTCTCATAAAATCCACTTTTGCATGCTCTGCACCTGTAAAATAGCCGTCACGTAAAAGATAGTCCATCATATCGGCACTCAATCCACCAGAGATTATTTCGTTCATGAATTGGTACTTGGAATTCCCAAATGCCAACTTGCCAAGAAATATCTTGTCAAATCCTGATTTTTTAATTATATCACCAATTTCTGATTCCAGTATGAGCTTTTGCCCAATATCCTCATGAGAATTTTTTTTCTTTTTTTGTAAAACCTCTTCGAATAGATGTGAAAATGGTCCGTGACCAACATCATGTAACAGTGCAGCCATTCGTATATTTTCAGAATCATTTGCATCAAGATATCCCTTGTCTCTTAACACGTTTGCTGCCTGGCCTGCAATGTGCATGGTTCCAAGTGAATGCTCAAACCTAGAATGTTGCGCACCTGGATAGACAAGGTGTGCACCTGCAAGTTGTCGTATTCTTCGGAGCCTTTGAAATACTGGAGAGTCTATCAATTCCAGTTCATGCGGATATACGGTAATGAAATCATGAATCGGGTCCACTATCTGAAGATATTTTTTGGTCATGTCTTTCTCATTTGATATGTTTTGATACGATACCTCTTATTTGTTGATGTACTATAGATTTTTCTTGTGATGCATTTACTATGTTCCAGTGGTATTTTTTTGCAAGTTTTCTGTATGTGTTTGCAATCTTGAGTGCAAATGTTTTGTCTTTTTCAAATCTATCACGTTTCTGTTTTTTTCTTGAAAATGAATCTGATATATTTACATCGAGCAATATTACAATATTTTCCTTTGGAAGACCACGGTCAAGGTTTTCAAGCCACTTTAGATCAAGTCCATTTACTGTTCCATATACCAGATTAGATTGGTAATAGCGATTCATGATAACAACCTGATTTTTTGCAAGTGCATCTTTGATGTCCTTTGATCGTTCCCACCTGTTTGCTGCAAGAAGGCAGTGTATCACTTGTGGTGGAAATTTGCGCTTGCCGCCAAGAAAGCTCTTGATTTCTTTTCCAATTGGAGTTGTATAGTCCGGGAAACTAAATATTATAGATTTTTTGTTCCGTGTTTTTAAGAAATCAGACAATAATTTGGATTGGGTTTTTTTGCCTGCCTGGTCAAAGCCTTCTATGACAATAATCATCAGAGTCCTATTAAATAGAGCAGTAGATAAATTGTGAATTCGATAGGCTCTGTTATTTTGATGAGATGTACTGATGGTATCAGAGAGCCAATCTGACTAAGGTTTAATAATCAAAAAAGTGCTAAATGATACTACATGGGCATTGGTCATTACATGGTAAAAGAAGTCATGAGAGAGATAGGTAACAAGTCACGTGAATTCTACGAGTTTATTCTTCCTCCAGTAGATATGATACTTCAAAATGACAATCTGATCGTAGCAATAGACATGCCGGGATTTGACAAAAAAGAGATCAAACTAAGACTCAATGGTAACATTCTTTCAATTGTAGCAACAAGAGAGGACGAAGTAGAGGGTACAGTAATCTGGAGACAGAGACCACGCTCAATTGACAAGAAGATAAGACTGCCAATTGAAGTAAAAGATGACGAGAATCCAGCAGCATCTGCAAAATATCGTGATGGTGTGCTAACTCTTACAATACCTACAAAGACTGGCAAAAATATTGCAATAGAATAGTTAACGTTCCTTTAATACAATAGCAAGAGCCATTATAACAGCAGATCCTATCATTCCGATTTCTCCAATTACATTATTTGTTGAATATAGTATAGTAGAGCCAACAAAGACTGCAGCTGCAAGTATAGTACCTGAAAGCAGAACAGTTTGCGGTTTTGGTTTGTTTGTCTGCATGTTTTTGTTTTGTTCAATGAATTGTCTGATCTCTGGCACCACTGCAATTGCAGCATCTATTGATTTTACAAATCTTCCAAAAGAGATCTTGAGCTCTTCCACATATGCATCGCGTATAATATTTTCTTCTTCTAAAATATTTTGTAGTACGTTGATGAATCTGAAATTTACTTTGTGGGTAAGATATACTCCCTCAAGTATTGATGTCATCCTCATGTAAAGCGCTAGATGTTTTGGTAACTTGAATGGAAATTTACTCATTGTCTTGTTTGCAAGCTCCATGAGCGCCTTGACCTCCATCCTATCTACCTTGGTTCCATGAAATGCCTGGATTGAGAGTGCAAGACCTTTCTCTATTATGGTTCGGTCATATCCTGGCATGAGCATCCCAAGATCATCCATTGCAGATACTGTCCTTGTGGGGTCTCGTTCAATTAGGGAGAGATAGAGCCTGATTAGTTTCAGTCTTGTTTTAGTATCCAGTCTTCCGACCATCCCAAAATCATATAGTATTAGGGAACCGTCATTTGTCACTGCAATGTTTCCAGGATGTGGATCTGCATGGAACAGATCATGTCTTAGTAACATTGTAAAAAAGACTCTATGGGCACGCACCACAAGTTGCTCTCTGTCAATTCCTGCCTCATCAAGTGCCTTGACGTTTGTTATTTTTATACCAGGCAGATATTCCATGGTAAGTATGTTTTTGCTGGAGCGGTCATCTATTATGGAAGGAATTATCAGTTTTGGGTAGCTCTGCATATTTTTCTTGATTGACTTTAGGTTCTGGGACTCGATTCGATAGTCCATCTCCTCATGGATTGTCTCAATGAATTGTGAAAGCATTGCTTCTGCAGAATATCGTAGGTTTGGGTCAACAAACCTCATTGCAAACGGAATTATTTTTTTGAGAACATGTATGTCTTCTTCAACAACTTTTTCAATTCCTGGTCTCTTGACTTTGATAATTACATCTTGTCCACGAAGTTTTGCCTTGTAGACCTGTCCAAGTGATGCGCCAGATATAGCATTAGTATCAACAAAATCAAAATTCTTGTCCATTGGCCCAAGATCTTTTTCTATGATTGGTTGTACCTTGTCAAATGATTCTGCTGGGACCTCGTCTTGTAGTTTGGCCAATTCCTCAAGATAGGGTTGTGGCAAAATGTCTGCCCTTGATGAAAGCCATTGGCCTAACTTGATGTACACCGGACCAAGAGACAGAAATGTCTTGAGTGCCTTTCGTGCATTTTTCTGGTACCTTTTGAGATCAACATTTTTTCCTTGTTTTTTTACCCATTCTCTTCTGTCCTTTCGTAATGCAAGTACAAGCGGTACAAGTTTGATGAAGGTTTGAATTGTTCTTGTTCGTGTAATCTGTCTTCCCTCCCTAGAATTCTTTTAGTTTTTTTGTAATAGCATATCCTGCATAGCCTGCAAGTACCGATGCTACCAGGCCTGCAAAGATAGATGTGCCCTTTGCAAAAGGCATGTTCTTTTGTAATTTGTAAACACTTGATGAAACTTTTTTTGCTGCAACCAAGCCGCTTGTAATGCCAACAAGAATTTCTGGAGCATCTTGTACTAGATGACCAAGTGGATCTATTCTTGGATCGACCTTGTCCATGTGGACTAGATACTTGTCATCATATTCTCTGATGTGTAGATTACCATAACGATACTGTTTTTTTGCACCATTTTTTTGACCCAGTACTGTCTCCTCTGCGCCTTCAAGCATAAAATGGCGAACTTCTTTTGGGATTTCGATTTCATCCCATATCATGTCTAAAAAAATGTCTTTCGAGTAAATATACCCTTAGCTTGATTCTTCTATTTTCTTTTCAAGTACAATCTTTTTCTTTCGTACCTTGAATACAATACCACCTATTCCTGCTGCAATTGCCACAAGTATGATTATTTGTAGCTGGTTAATGCCAGAGCCATTACTTGACTGAACCTGAGGAGTTCCAAAGGATATGGTATCAACTTCTGTTATTGTATGCTGTTGCAGTAACGTATCCTTCCAAGTAAGTGTCACCTGGATTTTTTGGTCACCTGTTGGTACAGTATCAAAATTTATTGGAATGTTAAATGGTACTGGTGCATCAATATCAATATCTCCAATGTACTGACTAGACGATTTTATGATATCATTATCTACAGATGCTACAGTCACCTGGCCAAAGACAGCCTTTACATTTCCTTGGTTGAGTACATTGCCAGTTATCATCTTCTTTCCTGCAATATCTGTCACACCTATATCATGAAGTGAGATGTCAATTACTCCCCTGATGTAGGTTGCAAAGTTTTGCTTTTCAATTACTGTAGCTCCATCTTTTGTATACTGGGTGTCAACTTCATAGTTGACTGCCTGACCCTCGATGCTCTGGTCTGCATATACTGGAATGACTAGATCAGTCTTTTCAAGTGGTTTTATTTCTGGTATGGACCACTTGTTATCTTGCAATATTTTTAGGCTGTTAGAATTTGGCGTAATTGAAATTGAAATGTCAGATATCTTTGATGGAGACAAGTTTTCAATTCCTAGTGTCAGATTTTGCATCACTCCAGTCAATAGATATTGTGGAGATGACAATTTTATTATCGATACAGAACTTGTTGGTCCCACAATAAAGTCAACTGTTCTTGTGGTGGTAACTTGGTTTCCTTGTCCATCAAAGTATGATACTGTAAATGGTGCATGTATAGTCTGTCCTGCAACATTTTGTGGGATAAATGCCTGGATTGAAAATGTATTTGATGATCCCGGCTGAACTGTTCCTACTTTCCAGTGGTTCTGGTCAAGCACTATACCTTGTAGATTATTTGTATCAGTTGTTGTACTGGTACTTTGATCTCTTTGTATGACAATATCAACATCATTTAGCGGTGCAGTACCCCCATCTGAAAGCTGGATTGTAATGTCGTTGTTTGATGCGGGGTCAAGAAATGGGTTTGCTGCTTTCAAGTTTACCACACTCTTTCCTGTGACCTTGAAATTAAAATCTAAAAATGCAGTACGCTCTCCATTTTCTCGTACTCGTGAATATGTTATCTTGACTGTTCCCGAATAGTCGTGAACGTTTATCGTATTATCGATGTTAACAAAGAATGTAAGCGTAAATGATTGGCCTGCACTGGCTGTCTGGGTATTATCAGCTTCAATTAGTCCATTAGTTGCTAGAGCCCCTGAGAATCCTGTTGGCAAGCTGAGTAGTCCGCTAATTCCAGAGATGTCCTCTGTACCAACATCAGATAGTACAACAGTAAGTGGAACATTCTTGTCCCCTGGCTCGACCTCAATTTTTTGTCCGGCAGGACCAAAATATGCATCAAGAAGTTTAATGTCGTTAAATCCATGCTCAAAGGGTGATACACTTGGGGTCAGCTGTTCAGGAGCTTGTGCGTAGCTTGGAATTATCATTTGTCCTGCAAGTAATATTACCAGTAACATGATACTCTTGTAAATCAAGTTAGATTTGCCTCCATCTCTTCTTTTAAAATTCTGCCATCTTTTATTGTTACTACTTTATCCACTTCACCAAATTGGTGTCTGTCATGTGTTACAATGATAAATGTCTGATAGAGTTTTCTATTGAGTGACTTTAAAAGTTGTACTGTAGTTTCAGCCGATACCGAGTCAAGATTTCCGGTAGGCTCGTCTGCAAGTACCACAGCTGGTTTGTTTATCAATGCTCTTGTGATTGCAACTCTTTGGGCCTGTCCACCAGAAATTTGGTTTGCAAACTTGTGAGTTTGTGTTTCTAGTCCTACTGTTTTGAGTAATGTCCTTGCCTCGTCTGCAGAATTATGTATGGTACCCTGAATCTTTCTTGGCAGTGTAACATTTTCGAGGACAGTAAGGTCTGACAAGAGATTTGAAAATTGGAATATGAAACCAAGTTTTGAATTCCTAAATGTTGAAAGCTCATTGTCACTTAATTCTGATGTATCTATTCCATCAATTATCACCTTGCCCCTTGTTGGCCTGTCAAGCAACCCAATCATGTTAAGCAACGTGGACTTGCCAGAGCCTGAGCTTCCTACAATTAACATAAACTCTCCTCGCTTGACACTAAATGACAAGTTTCTAAGAGCATAGACCTCAGTCTCTCCCTGACCATACACCTTGTCGATGTTTTTTACCTCTAATACGTAATCAGCCAACTCTCATTGCCTCCACGGGTTCCAGCTTGGTAGCCTTGTATGCAGGATAGATTGATGCAATGACTGCAAGTACGAATGCCATGATATCAGTCTGAAGTATACTTGTCCAGTTGTACTTTACCTCAAGTGGCAAGCTTCCTTGAAATGTCATGTGGGTCTCCTTTGCATATGCTGTATATGTTACGCCCATCACAGTACCAAGCCCTGCACCAATTGCGCCAATTACCATTCCTTGAAATATAAAAACTAAAAGCACGTCTTTTCGTTTTGCACCGATTGCCCTCATTACACCAATATCTCTGGTTTTGCTTGTTACCTGCATCATTTGTATTGTAACAACTGCAAATGCAGATGACATCATTCCAAAATAACCAACTAGGTTAATCAGTGCAATACCAGACCTAAATCCACTCAGTGTTTGTTCTGCTGATTCTTCGATTGTCTGTGCCTTGAATTTATCAGCACTTGATGGAAATGCAGCAAGAAATAGATCTTTAACATCCGTATCCTTTGTTGGATCGTTTAGTCTAACAAGAATTGATTGTGTTTGGTGTGGCCTATCTAAAATTTCACGTAATGTGTCTATGTTCATTATAACACTATTATCAAGACCCACTGAACCTGCAGTTGCAGTTATTCCAACTATAGTTAATCTTCGTAAAATATCATTACCAAACTGGTCTTTGAATTTTAGTTTTACAGTGTCACCTACTTGTGGATAACCTAGATCTCTATCTACGATTGCTCCAAGTACAACTGAATTTCTATATGACACATACTGACCACCAGCACCTACAGTTTGATACATTGTAGATGCTTCTTTATCCAAGACTGGATCAACCCCTATTACTGGAACTGCATAATCATGAATTAGTTGTCCATTAATTGTTGCATTAATTGATGCTGCTGAATCAATTCTTGGAGTGCAGCTTGAACATATGGAATTCTTTCTAGCCAGTTAATCAAAACAAAATCTGATTTTGTGATAAAGTCTTCTTGTCTTGTGATGTACACATGGCCAAACCTGTAATTGATTTGATCACGAACTATGGCATCATACAGCCCTTGGAATATGACAGAGTTTACCTGAACCACAAGTATGGCAATTGCAACTGCAAGACTTGCTGCAATAAGACTACCCCTACGTCTTGTAATGAATCTGATACCAATTTGTGCTCTATAATCCACAGTCGATCAAGAATTAGTCTGATATTTAATGTTTTACTGGTATATACTTATCATATTAGACAATAATATATAATACATGTTCGATTTGATATAATTGACGAGGTAATACTATAACAAATGGACAAATTAGATATACAAATTCTCTCTCATTTGCTCAATAATTGTAGAAAACCTGACAGACAGATAGGAAGTGAAATTGGCATTTCAGGTGTTGCAGTAAAATCTAGAATTCGGAAAATGATTGAAAACAAAATAATCGAGGAGTTTGCTCTAAAAATTGAACCGCCTGTATTAGGGTATAGTGTCTTGTATTTTGTGGTCACTGGAAAAGAGATTGGTGATATCATACAAAAAATAAGATTAGTTGGAGAACCGTTTTTTGTTGTACCATGCGTTGGCGGAATTACTGTATGCAGTATTGTAGTAAAAGAAGATCCTACAAAAAAGATGAACCTTGCAAAGAACTTGCTTCGCGACGTAAGAGTTCTCAGTGTCTTTGAGGCAAAAAATCCTGAGATACGATCTGATTTGACAAAAACAGATATTGAAATTATTGATATTTTATTAAAAGATCCTAGATTAAAAATTGAAGAGATCGCTGAAAAATCTGGCTTTTCAACAAAGACAATAACTCGTTCATTAGAAAAATTACAAAATGATGAAGCCATCCAGTTTACATTAATTTATAATCCAAAAAATATGGGAGAGTTTATTCCATTTGCAATTCTAGTTGGGGTTACAGATGTTAAAAAGACACTTGTAAAACTTGTCAAGGTGTTCGCAGAGTCATTTTTGCAAAATCCATTTGTTCACATGAATCAGATTGTTCTTTTCATGTATACTGATAACATCTACAAGATGGATGATCTCTCCGGTAAAGTACATGATATTGATGGAATACAATCAGTGGATTTGTTCATGCCAAAAAAAATTACGTTATTGAATACATGGGTGAAAGATGCAATCATACAAGCCAAGAAATCAAAGAAATTGCATCTAATGTCTGAGATACATTCATAATATAATTTTGGTATAATTGTTCCAAATGAAAAAAAATGTCTTCAAGGGCAGAGTTCTTTCACTTAGTCTTTACACTTTATCCGTCAACAAGAGAAAGGTTACTCGAGAAGTAATAGAGCATCCCGGTGCAGCTGCAATACTTGCAATAGAGGATGGTAAAATATTGCTTGTAAGACAATACAGGTTTCCTCATGGATATGTACTTGAGATCCCTGCCGGGACGCTTGAAAAGGGAGAAAAGCCTCTCAAATGTGCCCACCGAGAACTACGAGAAGAAACTGGGTACACTGCAAAGAAGATGGCTCCGCTGATAAAGTACTATCCTTCTATCGGATACAACACTGAGATAATTCATTGCTATGTGGCATCTGGAATAAAAAAAGCTGGAGACCTGCAACTTGACCAGGATGAAATCATGTCAGTTGTAAAGATAGATTTCAAGAAAGTTCTCAAGATGATTACATCTGGAAAAATAACAGATTCAAAAACAATCTGCGCTGTCTTGACTTTTGCCATCAGTAAAAAATATCAAGTATAGACTGGTTTTACCAAGTCTGCAACATCTGCCCAGCACCTTGATAGTTTTTCAAATGTGAATACCAAGTTTAAAAGTTGAATTGATCCTTGTTTTTTTGGATCAATTGATGAGCCTACTGTTGAGATCTTTTTTTGATATATTCGATGAAGTGTGATTGCCTCAATTGCTAACTTGCGATTATTTTCAATGAATGATGTGATTGCTTTTTCATGTACATTTTCTATCTCTTTTGCGGCATCGTAGAGTTTTTTCAGGTCAGAATGCGGTAATTCAGAGATGGAATGTGCAAGATCTGTAATGATATCACCTGCAGTCTCTAGTAAGTTTGCTGCAACTCTGTAATCAAGTATGTCAATATTTCCCAAGTTTAGTGCAGTTGCAAGTTTCTTGTCAACCATTGCACTTCGAATCAATCTAACAAGCAAGAAATATTGTCTATCGATTTCATCATCTCTACTTGTCATTGTTTGTAACACGGAACGGTCATTTGATGTAAGACATGATATGGTATCACGAAACATTCCAAGTACAATTGAACTCATTCTTTTTAGTATCTTATCAGGACTAAGCGTTGTTGCATCAAGAAGGAACTGGACATTTACATTTGATGCATCCTCTTCTACTATTTCCATTCCGACCAGTCTTCGCATCAGACCACGAATTTTTTCTCTATCATCTACTGATATGGTTGATCTTCCACTTATCTTGATGATATCATATCCAAGAAGATATGCACCGGTAACATAGGCGCTAATGTTTTCTTGCTTTGATACTGGATAGGATATGACAACCTCATTTGGTGGCCTGCTTCCACCAGTAGGAGTAATAGAAACGCTGTTGGAACCTGTCTCAATTTCTACTTCATCACTTTTTTCAAGCTTGTTTGCCTGAACCCACTCTATTGGCAGTGAGACCAAGATGCTGCTACCTATTCTCTGTAGGCGTCGAATGAATTTAGTCAATTTATACTGATTTATATAATTTAATGATCATTTTTATATTTTCTTATGAGTTTAAGCTAAGTATGCAGGCAGTAGCCTTTGCACCAGGCCATATTACTGGATTCTTCAAGGCCGAAGTTGGACCAAAAGAGCCAGAGTACAAGGGGTCAATTGGTGCAGGATTTTGCATCAAGGAGGGAGTTACAACAAAGGTCAAAGTGACAAGCTCTGACAAGCCTGGATTTAAAATTTCAGTGATAGGATTCCAGTCTGACAATACACAAGTTTCAGAATTTGTTGTTAAAGAATTTTTTAAAATTATCAAGAAAAGTTATTTTTTAGATATAGAACATGACACCAGCATTCCAGTTGGTTATGGTCTTGGTTCCAGTGGAGCGGTTGCACTGAGTTTGGCATTTGCACTAAACAAGGCACTTGCCACTAATTTATCCAGGACAAAAATAGGACAGATTGCACATAATGCAGAGATACACTGCAAGACTGGACTTGGAACTGTATTGTCATCATACCATGGAGGGTTTGAGATAAGAACCAAGCATGGTGCTCCAGGAATTGGCAGTCTTCAAAAGATCCACACGGATCATACCGCAATTGTAATTTGTTTTTCTCCAATATCAACAAAACAGTTCATCAAGACTGAACTCTCAAAGATAAATGGTCTTGGCGGAAAGATGGTTACAAAATTATTAAAGTCAAGGGACCAGATGGAATTTTTAGACATGTCACTTGAATTTGCAAAATATGTTCATGTAATCACAAAACAAATGCAGCAGGTAATTGATGATTTATCCCGAAATGGATTCAAATCAGGTGTTGCAATGTTTGGTGAAACTATATTCACGCTTGTTCCAAAGACAAAGGAATTGCAAGTGATGCAAATTTTAAAAAAATATGACGGAATGATAATTAAAACTGAGATAGACAAGAGTGGAGCTAGAGTCTCTTAGTGTTGATTCCAAAAACACATCCAAGGGCCGCATCCCTTTACATTCGAGAAAGACTCGTTCATGGATTCAGGGAGGGATTGGTTGTAGAAGAAGGCCTCTTGGCCCATGGGAGAGGTGAGATGTTTGATTACCTCATAGGGGAGAGGACTACAAAGACCTCTCAGAAGGCAATCAAAGCTGCAGCAAGGGCCATTCTTGTGGCTAAATTACCTGTGATATCTGTAAACGGCAACTTTGCTGCCCTTTGTGCAAAGGAGATTGTGGAGTTGTCCAAAATAACTGGAGCAAAAATTGAAGTAAATCTGTTTTATGCAAGTGACAAGCGAAAAAAAGCAATTGCACATACCCTAAGAAAAAATGGTGCAAAAGAAGTATTGGGAATTGATCCTAAATTTTCAAAACGCATTCCTAAACTTGACAGTGCAAGAAGAGTGGTGGACAAGCGCGGAATATTTGCTGCAGATGTAGTATTAGTTCCATTAGAAGATGGAGACAGGACACTTGCGCTCAAGAAATTTGGAAAAGACGTGATTACGTTTGACTTGAACCCAATGTCACGTACTGCCCAGACTGCAGATATTACAATAGTTGACAATGTAACCCGTGGAATGAAGATACTGGTTTATGTTTGTAAAAAATTATCAAAAAAAGATCTAGAAGAAAAACCAAAATTTGACAATAAAAAGAACCTGAAAAAATCTGTTCTTATCATAAGAAAAAACTTGAGGAAGATGGCAAATGCCTAAGTCTGTCAGAGATATACTATCAATGAAAAATTCCAAGAAAGTTACGGTAATCACAGCATATGATTACACTACATCACAGCTTTGCGACAAGGCAGGAGTTGACATGTTGTTAGTTGGAGATAGTGCAGGAATGGTGATGTTAGGATATGACAATACCATACCAGTTACAATGGACCAGATGTGTCTTTTTACAGAGGCAGTTGCAAGAGGGCGACAAAACGCATTGGTTGTTGCAGACATGCCTTTCATGTCATACCAATCAAGCAAGTCAAAGGCAATTGAAAATGCTGGGAGATTAATAAAATCAGGTGCAGATGCTGTAAAACTAGAGGGCGGAGTTGAGATCAAAGATACTATACATGCAATTGTTGAGATCGGAATACCGATAATGGGACACATTGGGTTTCAGCCTCAAACTACTACGCTCCAGGAAGGCTACAAGGTTCAGGCAAAGACAAAGGATGCCGCTGTAAAATTGATTGATTCTGCCAAGGCACTTGAGGAGGCAGGTGTGTTCAGTATTGCACTTGAGATGGTTACAAGAGAAGTATCAAAAATTATTTCAAGTTCTATTTCCATACCCACAATTGGCATTGGCTCTGGGCCTGACTGTGATGGACAGGTGCTTGTAGTTCATGACGTTTTGGGATTGTATGAAAAAATAAAACCCAAGTTTGCAAAAAGATATCTTGAATTGTCTTCTGAAATTGTCAAAGCCATAGAATCTTACAAAGATGACGTAACGTCAGGCAAGTTTCCTGGTATAGAACACTCTTTTTCAATTGACAAAATAGAACTTGAAAAGTTGGAAAAAGAAATTGGTTGAAAAACATCCCTCTTTAGATATAGTTGGCTCTGACGGCACTGGTCTTGCAGGAAAGAAAATTATTTTATGTATATCAGGAAGTGTTGCTGCATACAAGTCAATTGAATTGGCTAGATTGTTCATGCGTCATGGTGCAGATGTTACTTGCGTTGCAAGCAAAGCTGCAACTGACTTGATACAACCAAGCTACTTCAAGTGGGCAACAGGAAATAATGTAATAACAAAATTAACTGGAGATCTGGAACACATCAAGGTTGCAGATTACAAACAATCCGATTTGATTGTAGTATACCCATGTACTGCAAATACACTTGGAAAATTGGCAAATGGAATTGACGACACTCCAATATCTACGGTACTAAGTGTAGGATTAGGCTCCAAGATTCCAATTGTTATAGGACTTGCAATGCACCAGGCAATGTATGAAAATCCCGCTGTAGTAAAAAATATAGAATTTCTCAAAAACAAAGTTGATTTTATTTCTCCAAAATTTATAGAAGGCAAGGCAAAGGCTGCAGAACCTGAAGAGATACTAGATATCATATTACAAAAGTTTGGTCTATCACATACCCTCAAGGGGAAAAAAGTGCTCATCACTGCAGGACCTACAATAGAGTACATCGACCCGGTAAGAGTAATTACAAATCAGAGCACAGGCAAGACAGGTGTCTTGCTTGCATCAGAATTTGTCTCATCTGGAGCCAAAGTCACCTTGATTTATGGTCCGGGTACAGAGATGTCACCAAAAGGTGCCAAGGTGATACGTGTCAAGACAAGTGATGAAATGAGTGATGCTCTGCGAAAAGAGATGAGACAGAAATTAGATATTGTAATACTTGCAGCTGCAGCCTCCGACTATACTCTAGAAAAGCCATACAAGACTAAGATCAATAGCGATCTTTCAAGAATTTCTTTAAAACTAAAAAAAGTACCCAAGATGATAAATGATGTCAAAAAAATTCAGAAAGATGTCTTTCTTGTAGGATTCAAGGCAGAGACCAATGTATCCAGAAAAGATTTGATAAACAAGGCAAGGAAAAAAATAACACAATCAAGTTGTGATCTTGTCATTGCAAATGACATTGGCATCAAGAGATACAGAGAAAATCCTGATTACAACAATGTGATATCTGTTGATTCAAAAACTTTCAAGGAATCAGGATGGAAAACCAAGTACAAGGTTGTAAAATTTATCAGAAATGAAATTGAAAGACGAATAGGCTAATTCTAGAGTTTATTTTCTTCAGAATTGGTTCTGGTATCATGATGTAATCTTTGTTTTTTCCTTGTTGCAAAACCATATCCAAAACAGACTGCAATTATTGATACTGCCAAGACTGGACCTGTCCACTCTGGAAGTACATCTGTATTTGTTATTGTTGAATACGATTCAAATGAAGCTACCATTATTGCTACACCACTCAGTGCATATGCCATGTATCTGAAACCCTTGGTGTCAAATATTCTAGAAAATGCGGAGCGAAGTACAACACTATCTAGTGTATCAATTGGAATCATTCCAAGGGCAAAGAATCCTGATAGAATCAATGCTGTTTGAATTCCTGCAGTAGCTGATGCCACTGCAGATATTGTAATTGCAGAAATCTGTGTTGCAGTATCAAAACCTAGACCAAAGACTAGTCCAGTAACAAAAGAAGATCCAACTGGGCCCAATATTCCAACTCTGTTGAGAACCTTGCTTGCAAGTATTGCGGCACCACTTTTTCCCCATTTTCTTATTGCGTATACGTTGATTATTCCAATTGTACCAAGAGCAATTGCACCTATAATACCGCCCCAAAATTGTAGATTGCCTGAAGTTGTGAGGCTTCCAACTACATATATGATAAAAATCATCTCGGCCAAGACGGAAATCATGTGACCAGAACTAAATCCTGCTCCTACCAATCTAGATTTTTTTGTAGCGTTATGCATTCTGACTAGATTATCAATTGCTGTGATATGGTCAACGTCCAAGGCATGACGCATACCAAATACTAGCATTACAGGTATTGATACTAGGATAAAAGACCAAGCGTCTGCCATCTAGAAAATCTCCTTTTTGTGTGATGCCATAGAATACTTGGAAAATAAGA
>CAVOVM010000003.1:0-373605 GCA_963699865.1 uncultured Nitrososphaerota archaeon | reverse complement strand
CCATCTCACATGAGTGTAAATGAAATTACAATCAGACCAACTACTCAAGAAAAATAGAGACTGCGCCTTGCTATGAGACCAACAAACATTGTAATTTTAGGTGGGGGCTTTGGGGGTCTTGCTGCTGCAAACGAACTTCGAGATAATCTTACACAGGATACACGAATCACAATAATTGATAAAAAAGATTGGTTCATGATGGACCTAGTCAAGTTATGGATAATCAATGGAACAAGAGAGTTTGAATCTTCCAAGAGATCATTAGAAAATGTCACCAAGAAAGGTATTGAATTTGTAAATGAAGATATTCTAAAGATAGATCCTGTAAACAAGTCTGTTCGAACAAAGTATAGACAATTTCATTATGACTATCTGATAATAGCACTAGGTGTAGAGCTTGCACCAGAACAAATTCCGGGTTTGAAGGAAAATGGCTTTGTACTTTATGATATTAATGATGTTCCAAAAATCAGAGATACACTAAGACAATTCAAGTCAGGCAAAATTGTAATGGCAATAACTGGTCTCCCATACAAATGTCCTCCTGCACCATTTGAGGCAGCTCTTCTGATAAGATCTGTACTTGAGGAGACAGGTGCAAGTGATTCTGTCCAGATGGATTTCTACAGCCCTACTCCAATAACACTTCCTGCAGGGGGTCCACAAGTAAGTGAAGAAATATTTCAAATTCTAAAATCAAAAAAGATAGAGTTTCACGGAAATCACAAAACCACTGCAGTAGAACCAAACAAAATAAAATTTGAAAATGGTGAGGCAAATTTTGATATCTTAATTTCTGTTCCTCCTCACAAGGCTCCTTCAGTTGTGATAGAATCTGGTTTTGCAGAAAATGGCAAGTTTGTGGCAGTAGACAAAACCTGCAAGACAAAATATGATCATGTCTATGCAATAGGCGATGTGAACCAAATCATGGTGACAGATAAGATTGCTGTACCAAAAGCAGGAATTTTTGCCGAAGTCGAAGGAATAACTGTTGCAAGAAATATCATTGCACAAATAAAAAATGAGTTGGAAAACGCAGTCTTTGATGGAAAAGGCGGATGTTTTCTAGAAACTGGTAAGGGTACTGCTGGATATATTCAAGTTGACATGTTTGCAACACCAGATCCTCTGACTCAACTAAAATCTTCATCAACAGAATACTTTACAGAGAAAGAAAAGTTTGAGCAAGAAAGACTGAAAAAATGGCTCTAGATTTTCAAACACAAATTTCTTGACATCAATTCAATCCTACAACTTAATAATTTCAACAATAGCCAGCACCTTGAGGGGCCGTAGTCTAGCTTGGTATGATGCTAGCCTGGGGTGCTAGAGGTCGCCGGTTCAAGTCCGGCCGGCCCCACCATGTACAAGGATATAGTTAAGACTAGATTTTGCATAGATAGATCAAGACAAACAAATCCATGAAAATATCATATTTGATAAATCCTGATTTGAAACCAAGAGAGGTAGTTACATTGTTTGTTAATTCTGGCATTAAAAGACCTGTAAATAACATTGGAAGAATAAAACGCATGATTGAAAATGCAAATCTAACAATATGTGCACAAGATGGCAAGAATCTAGTTGGAATATTGCGTGCTGTAACTGACTTTAGCTACTGTTGCTATGTATCTGATTTGGCAGTTGATAAGAAATATCAACATCTTGGAATTGGAAAAAAGTTACTCAAATTGGCACAAAAAACACTTGGAAAAGAAGTCATGATACTTTTGTTATCTGCCCCGGAAGCAAATTCGTTTTATTCTCATATTGGGATGGAAAACATACAAAACGCCTGGAAGATTGCTCGTAAAAGATAGAATTCATGATATGAGTAAAATCTTGTCTCATCTCTTCTCATATCTCATGCAAAGCAAATTTTGTCATAATTTACAATCTACTTGCTAATGTCAAATTGTCAAGTCATTTTTTGTATAATTGTGATTGTAACAGGCCCATGGGAAAACGAAAATTCACTATTGACCTTGGCAACGAGAAGATTGAGGTAGAAGGTCACTTGCACAAGAATGTCGCAATCAAGTATCTCATGAAAAGACGAAGATCTCTACTCATGACAAAGGATAAAGAAAAGGTAGAGAAACTCTTTGAAAATGTACCGAAAACAATCTCAATAGTGGGTGGTCACCTAATCAAATCTTACAAAGTAAATTGGGAAAGAGAAGGAACAACTGAATTTGAGGGTTCTAGATTTGTCTTCACCTTGACTGATCTACCTGACAAATCAGTACACGCAATTACAAATTGATTTCCCATATGTGTTTTTTTTGAGCTAGAAATTTTTCTTATATTGTAGATTTCATACTTGACTCATAGCTTGGAAACCCAAGTACGTCCTGGTATGATTTTGGAATCATTGATTTTGATTGAAGCAAAAGATCACTTGCAGCAGAATCAAGAACATATGTAACGGCCCAATCTTCTTCACTTCTAATTGATCTACCAAAGCCCTGCAGTAATTTTGTAAGTGTCTGCGATTTGTACCACAAAGGAAACTTTTGCATCTTGTTCTTGGTTCGTTTTTCGCTAAGGTTTGGATATGGTACCTTTGCTATTATCTGAAATCTTGACAAGTCATCTTTCAAGTCAACTCCTTCCCATAATGATGATGATAACAATACACCGTCTTCATCAAAAGAATGTTCTTGCAATACCTCATCTTGAGTCATACCGTTCTCATTTCTGCTGTGACACACCCTTATTCGTAGTCTATTTTTTTCAGAGAGATTATTTTTTATGTCAAAACATTTCTTCTCCGACGATGTAAGTATCAGACCTCGCTCTGTACCATGTTGTGACATTATTTCATCAATTTTTTTAATAACAGCAAGTTCGTCATCTCTACTTGAAGAATAACTTAGTTTTCTTGTATTAAGAAAATTAATTCTTCTCTTGTCTGGGGGGAATGGAGATCTTGGCGTATCCACAAATCCAACCTTTGATGGATCAAGTCCTGTATTTTCACAAAAACTATCCTTGTCTATTGTTGCAGACATGAAAACCTGATTTTCAATATCAAAGAAGGCTTTGACATATTTTGAAATGTCAAGCGGCTTGATAGAAACTGATCTCAAATTTCCTCTTTCATCTTTGAATGGATCATTTACCACAAAATTATCCTTGTTTGAATTTATTTCTGCATGGGAATTTGCCATCTTTTCATATCTTGATTCTAATTTTGCAAGAGTGGCATAATCTGGATTTAACATGAATGCTCTGCTTTCCTGCAGATCAAGTATCTGCTTTGCATATGATTTTGCCAAACCATCGAGCAACTTTGCTATTGTATCGATATCTCCAAGATCATCAAACTTTTTTGCATCTATGCCACACTCAGTAAAATACGCGTTATAGATGTCTACACCTATGAACTGGATTATCTGGTCTTCTACCTTGTGTGCCTCATCAAAGATTGCTATCGGTTTTTTGACATATTCTTCATAGGCCTTTCTGTTGAACCTCATCAACTGAAAATATGCAGCATAATTCCAAATAGAATGGGGAGAAGTTAGTGCACGATATTTTTGTTCATAATAATAACACGATTCCTTGGTAATGTCTTGTGGTTCTCCTAGCTTTGGCTTGAACCGGCAAATCTCTTTGACTTTCTTTCCGTTCTTCATTGTTGTCTCTTCACAGAGACCTTTTTCACAAGTGAGGCCTCTCTGAATTGCATTTCTTGTATCTGATTTTTCAATTGATTCTTGTTCCATCAGTTTAAGGCATGCAAAATTTGATTTTCCCTTTACTGGCATGAGAAATTTCAGGTCTTTGGAATATTGATCCTGTAATTGTTTGGATGCAGTAACTACAAAAGAGCTACCAAAGTATCTTGCAAGTGTTGCAGCAATGAGGGATTTTCCAACTCCTGTTGGTGCAGACAAGATGATTGTCTTGTATCCAGACTTGATCTTTTCCTCTATTCCCTTTAAGATCTCTTTTTGTATTTCTCTTGGTTTGAATTCCTCTGGAAAATGTTCAAGAATAGTCATATTAATTCAGATATTATAAAATATTCAAAGAACAATACTTAATCGCTTGTTTTGACATGTTACAATTTTCTAGTCATATTCCATATCTCTTATGAGAATAACTATTCATCAAATCTTGTTGAACTGTCGTAAGCTCTTCCAAATATACCACGTAGCCACAGTCCTATATGGTTTCCATCTCTGTCCAAGTTTTTCAGCTTCGATCTGTTTTGGAATCTCAGGTAATGCAAATAGTAACTGGATTCCTTTTCTCAGAGCAAGATCACCAACAGGAAAAATGTCTTGTCTTCCAAGAGAAAAAATAAGAAACATCTCTGCTGTCCATCTTCCGATTCCCTTGACCTGAGTTAGGTGGGATATCACATCCTCATCGCCCATCCTTGAAAGTGATCTCATGTTCAATTTTCCTTCATTCACATGTTTTGCCAAGTCCTTCAGATATTCAATTTTCATACCAGAGAGCCCGACTTGACGAAGCTTGGATTTTCTTGTGGCAAGAATCTCAGACGCAGTTGGAAATTTTGGATATAAGCCCTTGAATCTCTTAAAAATTGCATCTGCAGCACTAGTTGCAAGCTGCTGAGAGATTATTGATTCCACAAGGACAGAAAAATGGTGATTTCTTTTCTTTAGTTTGTATTCGCCAACCATATCTATGACTAGAGCCAGTGCCTGATCCTTTCGAAGAAATGTTATTGCATCGGCAATTGTCATTTCCTAGTTTGGTTCTGGATGTATGGTAATTATGGCATTTTTTATCTGATCTTTAATCTTGCTTTCTATACCTGAGACAATATCGTGAACCTCTTCTATTGTAAGATCTTTTTCAAATGAGCAATCAATGTCTATCTTGAAGATGTCTTGCAGATGTAATGTTATCACCCGACCAATTTTTTTTACCTTGGGATATTCTCGTATGATGTTAGCAACTTGTTCCTCTATTGTTATGTCTTCCACTGGGATGCTCTCTGGAATTGAAACATATGGTTCAAGATGGATAGTAATGTGATTAACATTTGTGACAGATTTTTTTATCTGAGATTCTATCTCATCTGATACATGATGTGCATCTTCAAGTGACATGTTTCTGTCAACCATTACATGCAAGCTAATGAAGATTCCGTTCTCTGCAGAAAATGATGATACATTGTGGATTTCTTTTACTCCATTGACTGAAGCTGCAACTGTATTTATGACATAATTTGCTGGAACATCTTTCCATGTTGGCTCAAAGTGAATAGTAACATTTGAATTTGTAATTGCATTTTTAATATTTTTTTCTACATTAGCACTAATCTTATGAGCTTCTTCAAAACTTGATGCAGCACTCAACGATATTGTAATTTCAGTAAATATGTCACTGCCTGATCTGCGTATTTGTACAGATTCTGTCCTCATAACTCCTTTGGTATTGCTTACTATGTCATGTACTCTTTTGACCATGTTTGCAGGAACTGCATCAGTTAGCTCAAGACCACTCTTGTGGATCAATTTCAAGCTCAATACAGCAAGCAAGCCTCCAAGAATTAATGCTGCAATGTTATCACCTTGGTAGAATCCCATTATGACAAATACAATTCCCACCAATGCAACAGAGGTGGCACCCATGTCCATGAGGGCATGGTACAAGTCTACCTGAAGTGAAGAACCATCTGTTTTTTTGAGAGCCTTTTTCAGGATTGTTACTCTGAAAAAGATTGATCCTAGCGTATACACGGCTGCAATTACGGCTAAAATTCCAGGCAAAACTAGGGGTTTTGGTTCCTGGAATCTTGATATCGACTCGTAAACAAAAAACAGTGAAATTACAAGAATTATGATTCCTGCCACAAAACTGCCCATTGTCTCAATCTTTCCATGACCATAGGTGTGTTCTCTGTCTGGTGGCTTGGTAGACCATTTTGCAGCAACAAGCAAAACCATAGTTACAATGGAATCTAGTATAGCATGGATACTGTCTGTGATAAGGGCAAGACTGTTAGAAGAAACTCCTATCAAAAATTCTACTGCAAAAGCAGAAAGTATTACTGCAAGTGAAATTTTTAGCGCATTTGTCTTGATGTCTTGCAGACTCAACTCTTGTCCAACCCCAACATCTTTAGTATGTCATCAAAATTTTCTCGTGATTGATCATGTTTGTATTTTTTAAGAGGACCTATCATTTTTTTCTTACTTGGTATCTTGATCATATTTTTGACCATGCTTGCAAGTATAGATCCTATGAATATTGATTGAGTGGCAGATGTAACATTAGAAGTTTTTCTGTTAGTGCTTGAGCTTTCAAAATCAATCAGACATGGAGATTTTCCTACAATGACATGCTTATGGATATAGCTTAGCTCTCCGTGATCAAGATGAATTCTATCCAAAGTATGACAATCTTCCAAGACTTGTCTTACAACAGATCTAAGTGTTGCAGCACTTCCTCTACCCTTTAGATCTTGGACCCAATCAGTTATCTTTTTACCTTCAAGATATTCCATTACCAAGAAATTTTTGCTGCTGTCTATCAGCTTTGGACCTATGTTTTCCTTGTTTGCAATCTTGAGAAGTTTTGCTTCGCTTTTCATTTCTTGTCTGCTAGAATCTATTCTACGAATCTTGAGAGCCACATTTTTTTTGCCAAGTCTTGACAGTACAACAACTCCAACGTAGCCTTTGCCAAGCACATGGATGTTGTTCAAAATTGTCTCACCCTGAAACATGACTCCTGTAATTCCAAGTTTTTTAAGCTCGACAAGCCTTTTTGCAAGCTCGCTCTTTGTTGCCTTTGGGTATCCTAGTATCAGAGAGTATGGTTCTTTGACAAGCTTACTTGTTGGAACCAAAGATGAGTTCATTGGTAGAGGTTAACTCAGCCAGAGCCTTTTTAATGGATTTGCTTGTCACCTGATGACCTGCTGATATCACAAAGCCACATTTCATGTCAGAGATTATGCCGCTTGGAATACCTGCCTTTGACAGGTTTTTCTTCAAAAGTGACTGTAGGAACTTTTTGGCATCATGGAACTCTCTTTGCTGTAACGACAAGATTCTTCCTTGATCGTCAACCCAGGTTATCTTGTTCTTGGAATTTCTTAAAATAAAATTCTCTGATTCTGGTTTTCTAAATACCTCTGGACCATTTTTTACCATGAATTTTTCAATTATTGTAGAATGCAGTAAGAATAGCATTGCAGCTTCAGACTTTTCATCTGTTGTTGCACTCTTGCGCAATACCTGAAATCCACCAAGCTCAAGTTGGCCAGAAAGTGCAGTTGCTCCCCTTTTTACCTGACCCCAAATGATATCAGGGCTTCTAGGTTTGTATTTGAACTTGATAACTAGTACATTTCTTTGGGTATTGACATTTGGCAACAATTTTTTACCATTAAAAAATTCAAGTGATGGTTTTTTGAGATAAGCCCTTGCGGCAAGTATGAACTTGCCAAAGTTTTGAGCAGAGATTGCAGTGCCAAGGTTTCTGTTGCTATCTATTGGGTCTATCAATACTAGTGATGTCTCAAATTTCTTTGTAGGACTTCCAATTATTTGTCCTTGGGAAAAGTTTGCAGCAGCCTCCAAAGTTTTTACAAAGCTTCCGTAATGATAAATTAACACTTCAGAAACATATCCTCCAAATCCTTCTGTTGCTATCTCTGCACCGTAGATTCCAATTCCTTTAAGAAATTTTTTGAGCAGTCTTACCTCATTTTTTCTCTCTGCATCTAATTTTTCAAGTATGAATTTAGTATGAAATGATGACCTGTCAGCTGCACTCTTCCATTGGCCTTTTTCCACATCATAACACGGAACAACATTTACCTTGGTGCCTTGAACTACTGCCTCAACGTATGGATGCTCTGAATATCTAACATAAGGATGAAATTTTTTCATGGAATCAAAACCAATCTTTCTACCAATCTCTTCAAATTGTTTTTCGTCTGTCTCTTTTTTCATCTTGACAAAGATGTCAAGGTCAAGATTGCCCTTGAGCCAAGTTCCCTTTGCAAAAGATCCTCCTAACTCAACAGATGCAACCTCTTGATACTTTGTAATCTCTTTTTTTACCAAGTCAAGAAGATTTTCTGCAAGTACTCCTATCTTTTCTTCTTCTTGCCGTGCGGGAATTGATATCTTTCTTGCCTGCTCCAAAATGTTTCTCATTTCACTAAAATCACCTGTAAATCAGAGTATATTGGCCCACTAGGGGTTAAGATGCTTTGCTTGAACTTTAATTCTGTCATGGTATATTTTCCCAGATCAATTTTCTTGAATTTTTCCATGATATCTGGGATACCATCAACTTTGTTCTTTATTCTAAATATTGTAAGGTGTGGTTTGAAAGGCTTGTCTGACCTAAATCCAAGAGGCTCTAGTTTTTTTTCTACCTGTGATGCAAGCTCTACTAGTTGTTTTGATGATGTATCATCTACTCCAATCCAGATAACTCGCGGAGATCTTGGATTTGGAAACGCGCCAAGATGTGTAAAGTTTACATCTATTTTTTTAAATGAAATGGTATCTAACACCTTTTTTACACTTACTACAGCATCTTCGGTTATCTCTCCCAAAAAAAGCAGTGTAAAGTGCATATTTTTTTTGTTTACTGGAGTTGCCCTTATTTTGAATTCAGATTGGATCTTTGCAATTGCATCAAGTATGCTCTCATCCTGAATCTCTACTGCAACAAAGGCACGCATTAGTGGAATTCAGATTATGGCATCTATAATAATTTCCGGTAGCTTCATAGACTGGAAGGTAAAGTTTGTGAGTGTGAAACTAATCGTCTGTCTTACAGGAATGCCAGGTGCTGGAAAAACCACAATAGCAGAGGGCTTGAAATCAAAAGGCTTTGATAAAATTACAATGGGTGATGCTGTAAGGGCAGAAGCAACAAGAAGACAGATAGATCCAACAGGGGCTAATCTTGGAAAACTCATGATTGAGCTGCGAGAAAAAAATGGTCCAGGTGCAGTGGCTGAACTTATACAAGACGGAATTCAAAACTCCAAGTCTGATGTTATACTTGTAGATGGAGTACGATCACTTGCAGAGGTAAATGTCTTGAAAAAAATTGGCACCGTCAAAGTTCTTGCAATTCATGCATCTGGTGATACAAGATACAAGTTTCTAACAGAAAGGGGTAGATCTGATGCCCCATCTGACCGTGAAGATTTTTCACAAAGGGATTCAAGAGAAATTGGAGTGGGTATGAGCGAATCAATTGCACTTGCAGACGAAACAATCTCAAACAACAACATGACAATTCAAGAACTTGTTGACACCTCATACAAAATCATCAAGGGCTGGATGAATTGAAGATTCCAAATGTTACCTGCAAGATTGAAGTCTATGCTGCAGTAAATCCATCTGAAGATCCAGACAAGGTAAGGCTTGCGGTATCACATGTCATACTGGAAACAGATTACCAATACAAGGAAGGAAGCATCAAGGCAACCTCAAATCAATTGGGTTCGCTTGCAAAGATCCAGGAGACAATCAAAAAACACAGAACAAGCAAGATTTACCGAAGGCAGATGCGATTTAATACCAAAGGAGACACTACCTGGTTTTACCTCAACAAGCAGGCAGCCTTTGTGGATGTCATTGCAGTATGTGACGAGGCAGAAGAGTCTGCCATGGGTCCAATCAAGGTGATACTTCATTCCAAGGACCTTGAAAAGGTAGTAAACTGGCTAGCTCCTGAGATTGCAGAAATAACTGGATAAATTTACTACACTTGCTCAACTAGTATGAGTTTGCACTTTTTTTATGAGAACCTCAAGACAAGGAATCACTTGATAGGAAAACTGATCATTATTGGAATCATTATAGTTGCACTAGTAATCTTTGTACCGAGTGTATCAAAATTATTTCAGAGTGTACCATCATCCATTGGTACTGTAAAAGACAAGATCGATCAAGTCACAAACAACACGCAAGTCATCAATGATTCCAAGCTAGCTATCAAAGATGTAGGCCTTGGCGCAAAATTGCTTGAAAACAATTCTGGTATACTGACAAGTGCAAATTCCATCTTGGGTGCAGTTTCAAAAAATAGCAATTCAACTTCTGTTTACCAACTTGCTCCACAATATGTAACTCGACAAAACTATACTGGACAGGTATTTGAAAAGACTGACAATACATGTCAAATCTCTGTCCCAGAATTGGCCCAGACAATAAATGGAGTAAAACAGATAACTGGAATAATTCAACTTGATCATTGTCAATCAAATGTAGGTGATCCCGTACAGGTAACACAACTCACAGCAAAACCAAATTCTCCAGCAGTAGATATTCCAAGCGGTCTGATAATTTCTCCTTATTCTAATGACGGTACCACATCTTCATTGCATGCTCTTCCATCATACTATCAAACAGTTCAGTTGACCATAGTAAACCAAGGAAACAATGCAATGTTAAATTTTAATGATATATCTGGGCAAACAAAATCAGTTACAGTCACAATGAAAAATAGTGACACTGTCTTGTTTTCTGGAACATTTTATTCTTCAAAGTTTTCAACTCAAGTCAATGATGTTCCAAACACACCACACATCATAGAAATGACGATAGACAATACACTTTACGGAACATTGCACGCATCTGCATATGCGCCATCTAACATGCAAAACTCTACCATAACTGGAATTTTATCACAATAGAATCAAAAAGAAAATTGCATCTCATTTGATTTAGAATTTTATAAAAACAGGAAAAGGTGTAATGGCGTGACCCTGTATAGGCAAAAGCATTCTCTTGCCGCTTCGTACAACGAATTGTACTTGACTATGTACCATTTTTCACAGGATCACGCAAATTCATTTGTCAGAATTTGCATCTTTCCGCATTGTTCTTTATACGTTATTCTCTTATTTAATAATTAGTATGATTTATTTCATAAATATATTTTATTTTGTATAAATTATTGTTCTCATACCTGAAATAATAGACATTTTCCTCACAACTAATCAAATTAATCTGAAAAATCCTGTCTAATGTCATACTAGGATGATGATATCATATCAACAAGCCCTGGAAGTGCCTTTGCAGCAGATGTTCTAAGGGACAGGTCCATGCTTGACGACATTGGGGTATTCTCGATATTTACCTCAACCATTGTAGCCCCACTTTGTTTGGCATAGACAGGCAATAGGTTTGCAGGAGAAACTGCAAGTGAGGTTCCAACAACAATCATGATATCACAAGAGCTTGCCTCCTCCATTGCGGATCCCCATACATCTTGCGGTAAGGCTTCTCCAAACCATACAACATCAGGTCTCAACATGTTTCCACATTTGCAGAGCGGTGGAAGCTCAGAGAATTTTGCTGTAATTTGGTCTTTAAAATTGCATACAGTACACTTGATTGTAATGATACTTCCATGCAATTCGTAAACGTGTGAGCTTCCGGCCCTCTGGTGAAGGCCATCAATGTTTTGGGTAAGAACAGAAATCCGTTTATGCTTTTCAAGTTCTGCAATGGAAACATGACCAGGGTTTGGATTTGCATCTAGTATGTTTTTTCTCCTCTCTTCATACCACTCCCATACAAGTTTTGGATCTTCATAAAATGCATCTATTGTTGCAAGCTTCATTGGATCATATTTTCTCCAAAAACCATCTTTTCCACGAAATGTAGGGATACCGCTTTCTTGTGAAATTCCAGCACCTGTAACAAATACAATTTTTTCTGCTTGTCTTAATTTATCAGATATGATATCCCACATTTTATTTGATATCAATCTCTAAGAGATCCTTTGCAGCAGTAACGGAATCATGAATTGTTTTTGCTTCATTGACAAGCTCGGCAACATCTTCATATCTTGCAGAAAAATGTGTCAAGATAAGATTTGCAACTCCTGCTTTTTTGGCAAGCTCTGCTGCTTCCTTTGATGTAGAATGAAAATTTTCTCTTGCCTTGTCTTGTAATGCACCAGAGTATGTGGAATCAAATGTCATGTAATTGCAACCCTTGAAAAACTCGACAAGCTTGTTAGTAGGTCTTGTATCTCCTGATATGCCAATCTTAATGCCTTGGCGCTTTTCACCTGTAACATCAAAAGGCTTTACCAGTCTCTCTCCAACTTTAACCTCATTGCCACTTTGAAGTTCATGCCAAAGTTTTCCCTCTGGGATGCCAAGCTCCTTTGCCTTTTCAGGATAAAACTTGCCAGGCCTGTCTTTTTCTGTAAATAGATACGAATAGGCAGGAATGGAATGTTCTGCCTCACATACATTAACGCTAAACCCAGAGTCATCAAAGATCAGTCCTTCCTTGATTCTAGTTATTCTGACAGGAAATGTAAGGCCGAAATTTAATATCTTGAGATTTGCCGCGATAAATTCTTCAATTCCAGTTGGACCATAGATGTCAACAGATTCTGTCCTGTTCTGCAATGACATGGTCTGCAACAGGCCAAGTATTCCAACACAATGGTCCCCGTGCAAGTGTGTCACAAATATTTTCATCTTTTTGTTCCAGCCGAGCTTTGCCTTTGAAAATGCAATCTGCGCACCTTCTCCTGCATCAAACATCAGTATCTCTCTGTCAAGTACTAGACAGATGCATGTCATACCACGTTCTGCAGTTGGTTGTGCTGCTGATGTCCCCAAAAATACTCAGCTTCATCTTACTGCAATCACTCTTGTCAAGCTCTTATGTCTGTAAATCTCGTATTTCTTTGCTTTGCTGATATCATCCACTTCTAGACCTTTCTTGTATACCATTACAAGTTTTTTTCTCTTTGGTATGACTGAAACAAAATCTTTGATCAATTTCTTTGGGGATACAGATGACCTTGATGATATCCCATAGGGCAAATCAGTGACAATACCATCTATTGTATCCATGATATCCTGTATTCCTTCATAGCCGGAATTTATCACCTTGGAAGAAAATCCATTTGCGGCAAGATTTTTTCTTGTAATCTTGCACATTATTTTATCAAAATCAATTCCGATAGAATTAATCCCCATGGATTCAGCCTCTAGCAAAATCGTGCCTGTGCCACAGAAAGGATCACAAATGGTATCCTTTTCCTTTAATCCTGACAAATTAACAATACACCTTGCAAGTTTCCTATCTAGTTCATGTGGGTGCTTGACTAGTTTTTTTGGATGGTCTGATGGGGTATAACAGTCTGCATATCCGAGATATTTTTTTGAATCTGTAATGATGAGATATACTATGACGTGAGGATTTGAGAGGGAAACTTTGGAGCCCCATCTTTTTGAAAGTATTCCACCTGCTTGTCTTTCAAGTGCAGACGAGCCAGTATTTTTTGATGATAAATTTATTGTTCTACATACAAATGATTCTGGCATAGGTATCTGTAGATCGATTTTTGTGATATCATCAAATGTATCCGCTATAGTTCCCGAATATCTTGCAAATGTTGCCCTGTTTGCTATTTTTTGCCACGGTACCTTTGAGGATGATACCATGACAAGTCTTGGCTCTGATTTTATGCTAGATTTTGAGTCATAGCTTTTTGATATTGCAATTATCTCATCTCTTGCAAGATCTTCGTATTGTTTTTGCAATACAAAAAAGCTTGACATTCAGGTTATTGCCTTTGCAATTATTGACGAGACATCAACGACTGATGTCTTACCTGGTATGGTATTTGTGCTGATTATTTTTGTAACTCCAGCTTTTATGATATTTTTCTCTGCGTCTCCAATTAGTAACGCATGTGTACAACATGCATAGATTTTGCCACTTTTTTGTTTCTTTAAAAATTCTGCAGCTTTTACAATGCTGCCACCAGTACTTATCATGTCATCAACTAGTATGATGTCTCTACCCTTGACTCCATCAAGTCCTTTGGATTTTATTGTAACATTTCCAGTCTTTCTGTCTCTGTGTTTTTCTAGTGCAATATAATCAGTACCAAGATATTTTGCAAAGTTTCTTGCTCGTTCTACTCCTCCTTTGTCTGGTGATACTACGAGAGGAGAATTAAGAGACATTTTCTTGAAATGTTTTGCAAGCTCTTCTACTGCACTGATATTTTTTGCAGAAATCTGGAAATGCTCTAGTGCCGTAATACTGTGAATGTCAACTACAATTATCTTGGTTGCTCCTACCGCCTTGAACATTTTTGAAACAAGTTCCATTGTAATAATCTCGCTTGGGAGAAACTGTCTGTCTTGTCTTGCATATCCCATGTACGGAATCACAACATACACTTGAGAGGAAAATGCCCTTGCCTGTGATGTTATTGCAAGGCATCGAAGCAGATTAGAGTCAACTGGAGGATAGATTGATTGTACCACCAGAATTTTTCCGCCAGGTTTTCCCTTGAGTGTAATCTTGCTTTCCCCGTCTGGAAATATCCGCAAGTCACAACTGATAAATTTTGATTTTAATTTAGAAGCAACCTTTTTTGCTAATTGCTCTGAAGACGGTCCACCAATAACTGTAAAGTCAGTCATCAACCAAATCGAGCCTTGGCTATTCTTAAGTTTTGAGGAAATGAATAGGCGAAATTTACAATCATGCAAACTTGGATACATGTTTAAAACAAATATTGCAGATGGTATCTGTATGAAACTAGTTTCCTTTCTTCCAAGTGCAACTGAGATATTGTATGAACTGGGAGTAGGCGATCAAGTCTTGGCAGTAACACACGAATGCAATTATCCAATAGAAGCCAAGTCAAAACCACGAGTTATCCATTCCTCTTTTGACCCGCAAAAAATGTCTAGCCATGAAATTGATAGCAAAGTAATGGAATTGGTAAATGCAGGAAAAGACATCTACATACTCGATGAACAAGTTCTCAAAAAAGCAAATCCTGATCTGATTGTAGCTCAGGGAATCTGTGAAGTGTGTTCGCCTTATACACGAGAAATAAACAAAGCAGTCACATTACTTGGAGGAAAACCAGAGGTTCTTGTTCTAGATCCAAAAAATCTTGATAACATAATGGAAAATATTATTGAGGTAGGAAATAAAGTAGGAGAGCAAGAAAAGGCAAAAAACTTTGTTATAAAATTACAGAAAAGAATTGACTACATAAAAAATACTCCAAAAGTTTCAAGACCAAAAGTGCTCTGCATAGAGTGGCTTGATCCATTTTTCTCAGCAGGTCATTGGGTTCCCCAGATGGTGGAGATTGCAGGTGGCATAAATGGAATCAGCTCAACTGGAGACAGATCAAGAAAAATGCAGATTGAAGAAATGGTACAATTTGATCCTGATATCATAATCCTGATGCCATGTGGATTTGATGTATCCAGAACATTTGTTGAATATGAAAAATTATCTGAGAACAACAAATGGAAAAAGATCAGGGCAGTAAACAGGGGAGAAGTTTATGCAGTAAATGCAAATGAGTACTTTAGTAAGCCAGGTCCAAGAACTGTAACAGGCCTTGAGATTTTGGCCAAAATAATTCATCCTGATACATTTAGAGAACTCCAAATTCCCAAACAATCTGTTCAAAAAATTGATTCTGAATAATAAATCGGCTAGCATCCTCATAGGGTAGGATAATGAGGATGCAAGTGAATTTGATAATATGTGCCAGACTTGAGATTATTTATTTGAGATCAAACTTTCACTTTCTTATTCTAAAATCCTAGAATGACATTATATCAATTCAGGTCACACATGAATCTACGCACAGGTATTTTCACAAATAAATTCTGTATACAAAAAATTTCAAATTAGGCCAAAATACAACACATTCATTGGATCTAGTTTTTTCTGACATCCATGCAGACCTGAACGGTCTTGATCTGATAATCCAGACTGTATCAAGTGATGAATTTGTAAAAAAGTATGGTTCTTTTTCAAGAATCATCAATCTAGGCGACTTGCTTGAGCGTGGTGTACACCCAAAACAAGTCATATCAAGACTGCGTTCACTTGAAAAAAATTATCCGATATTTTCAGTAATAGGAAATCATGATGAAGGGTTTCTGAGTGGAAAAAAAGTAAGTGCTAGTTCTCTTGAAAGTATGGATGCGCATGAAAAACTTGGTGCTGATGACCTGTCATTTTTCAAGCAGAACAAAGATGGAACATTTGGTAATCAAGAATTCATAGATACAAAAAATGGTCTCTTCTGTGTTCATGGTGGACCATTGGATCCTAAGAAAATAACTCCAAAAAATGCCAATAGCGAAGCCTGGCTATATCAAAGAAATTGGCAACGACTAACTGACGAAGGTTTTGAGTTCTTTAGTTATCACGGTTATCATTACAAAGCATCATCTGCTTTTGGAGAAGTGAGAAAACATATCCATAATCATATCATACTGTGTGGGCATCAACACATGGAGGCTGCACTGGTACACCAAACGGGTAAAATTCGTGAAATTTACTCTAAACTTGAACCAAAAAAGGACAAAATCTCTGGACATGTATTGGAAAGCAAAGAAATCCAAATCAATCCAGCAAGTGATTATCTAATAAGATTGGGTCTTGGAGGACCTGCTGGATATTATGGCGTTGGATCTTCGATGCCACATTTTGCTATAATCCAATACAACCCAAAAAAGGTAATACTATTTACAGTAAACCCATAAGATATCAACAGAAACCTGATATGAGCGGAACCGAGACATTACGAAACGATCATAGGCAAATACGCAGACTGGAAAAAATAATCGTCAAATGTTATACTGAATTAAAAGAAGACAATGACATTCCATTTTCTGATATGCAAATAATGGTTTCAATCATGTCAGAATTCCTGGATGCAATACATTATGCAAGAGAAGAAGATCAGTATTTTTCATGTGTTGCAAGTTATGATTCCTTAAAACAAGAGATCCGAGTATTTATGATCGAACACGAATTTGGAAGAAGAATAGCATCAAACATTTCAAAGCACCTACAAAAGTGGAAGTCAGGAGAAGACCAAAGAGAACCTGTTGCACGATTTCTCAAGGCATATGCAGTTTATCTTGATGATCATCTAACAAAGGAAGACAAGTTCTTTGATACTGCAGAAAAACAAGTACTATCTAACGATGAAGAAAAAATGATGTATGAAGAATTTCGAGCAGTGACTGCAGTTATTACAAAGCTTGACGAGATGATAAAATCCATAGATTACTTGGAATCTACATCTTGGATGAAGAACTAGTTTTCAAAAACTGATCTTATTCTAGGATAAACAGATACTCTGCTTTGTTCTGCTGTGATCTTTTGTTGCATGTTCTTACATAGAATACATAATTATTATATATCATCACCATAGTATGATAACTATACATACTGACATGAGTAAAATAGTAAACCTTCGTGTACATGTAGCCCCTGTAGGCTTTGAAATTGACCGTATTGCAATTCCTGCAAAACAAATGAAAGCTGATAGAGTATGGCTATTGATGCACGCAGAACCATCAAAGGATCAAGCTCAAGGATTTATGGAAAAAATTCGAGCTCAGCTAAAAAAAGAAAAGATCGAAGTCCAAGTAGCGCACTCCAACAGATTTGATCTCTTCAAGATCTTGAGGGCATTACGAGAAATTGTACAAAAAGAAGAAGGAAATGATATTTTTGTAAACTGTTCTTCTGGATCAAAAATTCAAGCAATTGCATGTATGATGGCATGTATGATGTTTCAAGGAAAGACAAAACTTACTCCGTACTATGCAGAACCTGAAAGTTATTCTAGTGTAAAGGGAGCACAGCTATCATCAGGACTCAAGTCAGTTGTCAAGTTACCAGCTTATGAAATTCATACTCCCAAACCTGTCTTGGTACAGGCCTTGAAAATAATACAAGAAAATAATGGAAAAATAACTAAAAAGGAGATGGCAAAAATTGCATACGAAAGAAAACTCATAATGGTAAATGCAAGAGAAGAAAATTTTCAACAAGCCAGATTTGCAAGTCTTGACAAAAATATCATCCAACCACTTCTAAACGAGTGGAAATTCATTGAAGTTGAAAGGATTGGAAGAACTAGGTGGATTAAAACAACTCCAGAAGGGTTGGGAGCAGTAGAGTTTCTTGGCTAGTTACGTGTGGTAAGTTCTGGCTTTAAGGTCCAAGCAATACCCATTGCAATAAACGGCACAGAAATCAAGGCTGCTATTTCTAGATAGGTTCTGAACTGTTCAGATTGTTGTGGACTTGGATTAGACCATATGAAAGGTACGGGTAATGCTGAAGCAAACCAGATGATTGAAAGCATAATGATTACTTTGAGTGCACTCTTCTTTTTTGGAGTCATGCTATAGCCTTAGAATTAGGTTCTATTAATTTTATTAGTATAATTATTTAATGATGATTCCACCATCTACGGGCAAAATTGCGCCTGTAATCCACGAGGAATCTTCTGAAACAAGATATAGTATTGCCTTTGCAACGTCCTCCGGCATTCCTATTCTTCCTATTGGATGTTCTGCTATTGCCATTGCTCTATCAACTTCATTTCCAAGATATGGCTTTGTCATATCAGTTTCCACAATTCCGGGACATACGCAATTCACACGTATCTTATATTTGGCATATTCTACTGCCCATGCCTTTGTAAGTAAAACCAGTGCTCCTTTTGAGGCAGTATATGCATCTGCTTCAAAATTTTCAAATGATTTTAGTCCCGCATCTGATGAAACATTGACAATGCAGCCACCTGTTTTCATCAAATGGGGTATTACGGCTTTTGTAAAACGAAACTGTCCAGTCAAATTTACGTCTATTACATCATTCCATTCTTCTTCAGAAATTTCATGCAGAGGTTTTACTTTGGGAAAAATACCTGCATTGTTAATCAAAATGTCAATTTTACCAAAAGTCTCTAGAGTATTTTTTACAACATTTTCTACATCTGTCTTATTTTTAATGTCACCTGATATTGCTACAACATTTTCCATCTCGTCTGCAGCACTTTGAAGTTTTGACTTGTCTTTTGATGTGATCACTACATTTGCTCCATGGCGTGCAAGTAGCATTGCTGTAGCTTTTCCAATGCCTCTACTACCTCCTGTAACAATTGCAACTTTACCAGAAAGTTTCATCTATTTCTGATCATATGCTGCATCAAATTAGTCTGTCGAAGATTAAAACAACTCATTTTGATGAATCTTCAAAAAAGCACACTATGGTAATATGATGATCGTAAATTATGTCTCGGTTTATTGAAATATTTTATTAAAATATTTTAGAAATATGTAAAAATACATATAAAATAATAAATATGATGATGTATTATGATAAATAATGCAGAAAGATGCAAAATCTACTGCTTAAGAGAGCGTGGCTCCGTAGACTCGAAATTGTGATTCCCACTTGGGTGGGATAAAAAGAGGTAATCTCTGTCTGTCTACGAATAAGGGCCACGCCATTAAATTTTCAACCACTGAAAAGTGAAAATTAATTTTGATGCAGAAATGATTTTACAAAAATTTAGAGTTTGAGTGATTCCTTTAATCCCTTGTATCTATTTCTGATTGTAACTTCTGTTACACCAGCAGCTTGAGCAACATCCTTCTGCGTCTTGTTTTCTCCATTCATGACACATGACAAGTATAATGCAGCAGCTGCAAGTCCCATTGGGTCTTTTCCAGCTGAAATCTCAATTTCAGCTGCATCTTTTAGAATCTGCAAAGCTCTTCTTTTTGTTTTTTCACTCAAGCCTGCCTTGCTTGCAATTCTTGCAACACATTTTATCGGATCAACAACTGGCATCTTTAGATCAAGTTCTCGCAACAACAATCTATAACATCTTGCAACATCTTTTCGCTTGATGTTGATTCCATTTGCAACATCAGTAAGTGTCCTTGGAGTTTCAGTATCTCTACATGCTGCATATAATGCAGCAGCTACAAGTCCTGGAATTGATCTTCCTCTAACAAGACCTTTGTCGAGTGCTTTTCTATAAATGTAAGCGGTCTTTTCAATTACTGCATCAGATAATGCAAGTTTATCTTTTAATCTATCAAGTTCACTGAAAGCCTGTCTAAAGTTTCTGTCTACTGGTTCGTGAACCTGACTTCTACTATCCCAAGTTCTTAGTCTTTCTATGGTACTCTTCATTGATGCAGAAAGTGGTTTTCCTGATGCATCCTTATCAGCAGGACCAATTATTGTTGCAAGTCCCATGTCATGCATTGCAAGCGAAGTTGGAGTTCCAGTTCTACTTCGATCTTCATGTTCTTCTTTAGAAAATGATCTCCATTCTGGACCGGATTCTTCTACACGTTCTGTAAGTACAAATCCACAACCCCCGCAAAACATTTCTCCTGTAGTATTGTCAGTTACCATTGGACCTTTTCCACAACGAGGACAACGTCCGCCAGAACCGAAAGATTCGCGAGCCATATAATATCTTATAAGAATTTCGCTTAACATAAATAAAAAGGTTTAACTATAAGTATTAATTCCATTAATTTGTCAGTTTATAATAATATTATATAAAAATTCGAAATTATCTTTCATTATTATCAAAATATTTGAATTAGTGTATTGTAATCTCCTGTATTGATTTATTTTTTTTGGTTGATGATCATGAGACGAAATCAAATTTGATCTTCTCAAATAATATTTTTTAATTTATTTTTAAAATTATTTTTCAAACTTTTTTTAATTTATTTTTAAAATTTTTTTTATAAAACTATTTTTGCGGACTCATACAAAACCTTTAAATACATTTGTTCTGCAGAACCCGCATTAAATAAAATGGAACAATGTCCACTTTGTTGTGAATTACAGCAGTCGAATCAGGCACTGGCAATTCACCTAAAGAAAATCCATCCACAGAGAAATACTGCAATTCAAATAATGCAATAGGACTCTGTGCGGGGATTAGTCGTAGGATGTATCCAATCATGGTTATCCACGAGTTTTTGGTTTTTTATTAAAATGGAGACTTAGCACGGGCTTAACCTGATCTTTCTATATTTTGTCAGTTAAATTTACTATACTGTGAACCGTATTTCACACCTGAAATTAAAAACCAACTTTATCAGTGGTAACCATGACAACATTTACAAACAATTGGCAAAGACCGCAAACACCAAGTCTTGGTGAAAAGATTAATGATGTACTAAAACCAAAAGGTGCACTAAAACCAAGATTAGAGACTGGAATAAAAAGACTCCAAACTCAAATTGTAAAACTAGATGGATTAATTACTAAACTAAAACAAAAAGATGAAAAGTTATTCAAAAGAATTGTAGTTGCAACACAGAACCATGATATGACTGCAAGTAAAGTTTTATCAAAAGAATTAGCCGAAGTTAGAAAAGTAACAAAACTTTTAGGAAATGCTAGGATTGCTCTAGAACAAATCGAGCTTAGACTAAGCACTTTCCACGACCTAGGAGATACTGTAGTAACCATCATGCCAACAATAGGCTTGATGAAGAACCTACGATCTTCTCTAGTCAAATTCATGCCAGAAGCTGACCGTGAGCTAACTGGAATGACTGAAATGCTAGGAGGTCTTATGACTGACACATTCCATAGTGGTGACTTTGGAATTGATTCAAACGCCACAAGCGAAGAATCTGAAAAGATTCTCCAAGAGGCTTCTGCAGTTGCCGAGGCAGCAATTAACGATAAACTACCTTCGACGCCTGCAGGTCAATCAGACTTCCTCAACACGCTACGTCTAGATTATCCTATTATGTGATAGTCTGTAGCGGAAGTATATTTTATACAATACTAGTGATACCACTAGTACTGCAGAAGCAGATAGAAACATAGTAGCATATCCCAGAAATTTTGTCAATTCTCCTGTAACAAGAGAGCCTGCAAATACTCCTATACCTGTTACTGCACTGTTTACTCCAAGGTATTTTCCCTCAAATCCCTGTGGGATGCTTTTGAAAAATATCACAGAGCTAGATGTACTAAAGATTGAAAATGCAATCACCATCATACAAGCAGACGTTATTGTAACTGGAAACCCTAAACTTCCTGTAATGAAGAATAATGAAACAGCTGGAGTCATGACTGCTAAAATTCGTGGTATGTGTGCTAGAATAGTTGATCGTTCTTCTCCAAACTTTGATATTATTTTTGGGGCTATGAAAAATACCAATAGCATGGTTATCATTTGAATTGTATAATTTAGGAAGACATCGGCATTTGAAAAATTTTGATTTTTCAAAAATGGTGTCCAGGCAGTAAAATACATGTTACTTCCAAAATAGAAGAAAAATGAGGCCAAGTAGAATATGCCTATTTCGTTGCTTATTCTTCCCTTGAATAACGTAATTATGTGTCTGAAATCATATACCTCGAGAATTTTTGGAAAAACAAAATGGTGATGACTGATTGAATAGCGTAGACCATGAAGGGAGTGAGCAATACTGCTTCTTTCTATATGAATACCACCGTCATCCTTCACAGATGTACTCAAAACCATAGCTATGCCACTTGACGCAGCACAGACCAAAAAATATGGTCTGAGATCAAAATAAAAACTTCCAATTGTTCCAATTATCATAGCAACTAACATTCCAAGTGTACTGATGATCGATGTTCTGGCAAATAGCCAACTCCAGAGATTTTTCTGTACCGATTCCATTACAAGAAGCTGTGTAACTGGACTTTTTGCAACCATGAAAAACCCAAGTATTATTGCTAATCCATAAAGAATGTAAACTGAGTTGGTAAAATACATCCCAAGGCTACAAAGCAAAACAAAAAAGAATGATATAACAAGTATTGGCCTTTTGGAATGAAACCTGTCAATTATCTTTCCCCATGCTAATGAACCGATAGCTATTGAGCCATTTTGTAGGGCAGATATTATAGCTACCTCTCCTATATCGCCTCCCAGAAAGATTACGTATAATGGAATCACAGTGCTTAATCCTTGCGAAGTAATTTGGGATGGTAACAAATACCACATCCATCGTTTACTTTGAAGTTGCATCGTTCTAAGTAATCAGAGATCGGACATTATTGTATAATGCATGTGAAAAATTTCCATAGTTTTGTCTATTCTTTGCTATTTGTGGAAAAAATTCTATCATGCAGAAGTGTGGAGACCACACATTATGGGTGTGGTACGCTCAAAGCATGCTGACCTTTGTCATCATTTTCCTTCGGGGGTACCTTGGGATGCTTTATGTGGAAAGATTACTCTTTGCACATTCACACATTGCTTGCATGATACCTATCTTGGGAGGATGTCCTTTGATAGGGAGTATTAATACGTGAATAAAATATTTAAGGCTTGTGTATAATTTTATCTTAAATCTCTAAATTTTCTTGATTTTTCAAAGTTGTTGGATAATTTTTCAAACATAGCTAAAATTTCTCTATAAGCTTTTATGATATGACGACGTAATCCAATCATGAAAAAGGATGGGGATGTGTATCAGCTTATTTATGAATCAAATCTAGACAGCAAACTAGAACAGATTCTAATTGGATTGGTAAAAGACAATCCTTCTCCAAAGATTGAATCAATAATTCAAAAATTCCTTCTATATGTTCAACATTCTACGGAAAATTTCTGGACTACATATTACAGCGCAAAAACATACGAAGAAAAACTAGATTGCTACTATCAGTACTCCAAAAACCAGTGTCTTGCAACTGAAGTATTGGTAAGAGATCTGGGTTCATTGTCCTCTGATGATGAAATAAAGGAAAATCTGGATACACTTGTAAAAGAGAGTTTTACATTCTAGGTTATAGAAGACTCATTCTTTGGTCTGGTTTCTTTGAATTTTGCTATCTTGCTGCCTTCTTCATTTACCACCTGATCAATGTTGATTAGTCTTTCTCGTAGGTTGGTGATCATTACAGCAACATCATCTGCTTCCTTTTCCACTTCGCCTCTTTTCTGTTGTAATGTCTTGATACCTTGTTTTTCTTCTTCTATGTATTGACCTACTTTGACAAGTTTCTCCTTTAGATTTTTTATATCAACTGATTCGTCCTCGATATTTTTTTCTAGATTAGTTCTCTTGTCTTTTAGGTCCTTGATCATTAAACCTACATAGTCTATAGCTTCTTCTAACTTAGTTCTCTTGTCCATCAATGCCTTGATTCCTATATCTTCACCTGATGTGCTCATACGAGTTTGTTGAATAGGTTCCGGTATTTTTACTTGTTCTGAAGGGCGAAAACGGGATTCTTCTATGACTTCGGATGTCTTTACATTCTCTGCTTCTGGTTCATATTGGAAAACCTTGCCTGATTGGTCGGCAATCTTGTTCTCTGTTCCTGAAGAAACCGATCCAAATTCATCCTTTTTCTTTCGGAATTTGTCAAACATATCGCTTTATGGGTTATTGTTATTTTTAATATATAAAAAGTTAATAAGTAAAAAAAGCCAATTTTGCGAAGTTTGATAGCCTATTGAACAATTTCAATCAAAATTGGTGAATGGGGATTGAGATATATTTAGAGGTCTGAATCTTTGGTTCGAGTTACTTGAAGAATGACAAAGTAAACCTACTTCCAATAGTAGAAGATATCATTGGATTAGATCGAATGATGCGATTTGCTGCAATAATCGATCTAAAAGGAAACATATCAGAAGCAATAATGAAGGAAGGTAAGACTTCGCTAAAGTCACAAAAGGAAGAAGAGCATTTCTGCAAACAGGTAGCAACAAGAAGGAAAATCAGACAACAATTTGACAAAAGCCTTGGGCCAGTAAATTATGTACACATTGAGCGTCAAAAGATTACTCAAATTGTCATCTATCCAAAACGTAAGACTGTCTACGTTACAATGGAGCCCGATATGGACATAAAACGAAAGTTAGAAATTGTAGAATTAATCAAAAAGAAAACTGCAAAATTGTGAAAAATCAAGAAGAATACAATTTGTCCAGTTAACCAGATCGACTCTGTTACCACCTAAGAGCCTAATTTGTCTATACTTGATTAACAATAGTGCAAGTCTGTACATCTAGCGATCTTTATTTTTGTATTCTAGCCTAATCGGTTTCTTTCCCCGCTTCTCAATAACTAAGAAATTGATTGTTCCAACGTCTGAAACTGCTGTTCCGCTATGCGTTCCGCTGTGAAATTTCATGCTGTCCCTGATAAAACATCGATACTATAGTACCTCATGTCAAAACAACAATACAGGTCCGAAATGGGCATCATAGCCGATATCCTTGGTGTGACCATGGATGGAGGAACACAGGGAGTGATTGTCTCCGCTATATCCCGAAGAGCAAACCTATCGCATTATGCTGTGCTTGAGAAATGCCAGAAATTAATAGATGCAGGATTGGTAGAATCAATGAAATCAGATAGAAACAGGCTTTTTAGGGTTACAGAGAAGGGAATCCGATTCTTCCAGGAATTCCAAAGATTCCAGGGTGTAATGCAGGGACTTAATCTCAGGTATTAAGAAATGCATCAGGAATACCGGATGATTGAAACACAAAAAGTATTACCGGAAAGAATGCTTTTTGTAAGGATCAATCATACTCTCACAACAATGGTCAAGGCTCCAGTTGTAGCAGTGTGCTTTGTTTTGCTCACTCTTTCTTCCTTTGTACAGTACGCTATGGGTAGCCCCAAAGTTCTTGATTTCACAATTTATGCAGATGGAACAACTCATGTTTTCTATCAAACTGACGTAGACTCTCAGTCACCTGATTTCAGTTTGAACGTGTATGGTAATAGTGTTGAAAATCTTGTTGCACAGGATGAAAACGGAACACTGCTTTCAAGTAAGATGAACACAGATACTGTAACAGTAGCAACTCTAGGAGCCTCTACGATAAAGGTAGATTATGATACTCCTGACTTGATATCAAAGAATGGTAGGACATGGACTTTTCATGTAAATTCTCCTACTGATTATTCTATAATGTTGCCAAAAAATACGGTAATTGTTGGAATGAGCGCATCTCCTTTAAACATGCAAATAGTTAATGATCAATCACTCATATCATTACCAAGTGGATCATCTGACATCGATTATGTCTTTGGTGTATTGGGTACAAGTCAGACTGCTACTTTGGCAATTCAAAACGCTCTAGATTTTATTAATACTTTGAATTCTACAGGTGTGAAAACTCCTATGGCTTTAACAAAACTTCAAGAAGCTCAACTTGATTTTAATCAAGGCAAATATTCTGATGCAGAATCTCTTGCTAATTCAGCAAAGAATCTTGCTCTGCAAGAACAACAAGCTACCATTTCAACACCGCTCACTAATTCATCTGGTAATCACACGCCCGCAAGTTCATCTAATAATTTAACAATCTATATTTTGACTGGCGGAATTATTGCAGCAATAGCAGCTGGAATTATAATCATGAGAAAAGCAAGATCAACTAAGATCCTAACTTCTAGTGAAATTTCACAAGACACTAACTATACTCCATCAGAAAAGGAGACAATTTACAAACTCAAACCAGATTTACGTCAAGATGACAAAGAAATCATAGCATTCATTTCTGAAAAGGGAGGTCAAGTATACGAAAGTGAATTACGTAAGAAATTCTTGATGCCACGAACAACAATGTGGCGCGCTGTCAAACGTCTCGAAAGAGAGGATATTGTTGAAATAGAAAAAGTTGATCAACAAAATCTTATTAAACTTCGTAAAATGGAGGATCAAAAATGAAGAGTCTGACAATTTTCATTGCCGTACTAGTTGTAACATTAATCTTGAATGGTCCAATCCGATCATATGCAGATCCCCAACTTGATACATTAGTGAGTATTGCTACACAGGCACAAAACAATCTTAACATTAGCATATCTCAAATTTCTAATGTTCCTAACGAAATTATTTCTCTATATGATCAAGGTTCTAATGAAACCGATGCTCTAACCAAAGCAGTAAATGCACAAAACGTCACATTGGCTAAACAACATTTCCTTTCTGCCATGAATTTCTTCAAGATCACAAATGATAAAATAAATTCCCTTAATGAAACAGAAACAAATGACCAACAACATGTCGACGTAATACAATTACAAAGTGAGATTACAAGATTAGAAAAGTTTGATGAAACACTTCAATCTATAGCAATAACTAATCATATTGGTTTTAATTTTACACAATCTGATCAATTAATCCAGAAGGCAAAACAAGATCTTGATATTGGAAAAATTGATGAAGCATCAAAATTAATTGTATCTGCAAACCAGTTTCTAAATAACGCTCATGACTCCCTTGCAGAAGTGGCAAAACAACGAACCTCTGATAGAGCAAAAGACTTTACAAGTAAAACAAATCGATAGATTTGATAAAATGGATAGTTTCATGTATCTCAAACTGTAATTGTGCCGACCTACTGTTACTCTAATAGTCTACTAGGCATTTACATAAAATTCATATAGATTTTTACCAGACCCAAGAGCGATGGCTTCAAAGCAAATTTCTGTAGGCGTAGGAATCCCCATGATAATAGTTGGTATTATACTTGCTTTCATTTTAGCATCACTACAAGCCGATCTGAAGGATACTGTGGAATTTGTAGGAAGTCTTATCGGAATTCTAGGAGTAATAATTTTCATAGCTGGATTCTTTTCAAGAAAAATAACCCCAATTACATCCTAAATCTTCATAGCCCCAATCGACAAGAGATATTGAACAGACGCCAAAAAAGTATTATCATCAATCTGACCTGAATGCCATTGTCTCACATTTCCCTTTAACCAATTTGGAATTTTTACAATGTCCGATTGACTTATTGACGGTGTTTTGATTATGCCTTGGCTTACTACATATCTAACTGACTGAGAAAAATCTTTTTTATCTAAAACTCCTTCAGCCCACCAAATGGCTGTATTTTTTATCCAGCTTGGTAAAACATTCTTGTTCGTTCCACCATATAGTGCAAATTTCTGTATACTATTCTCTTTTTTATCTACAACATAGATGTTGTCTGCTGAATCAATTGCAAGACCAACAGGCTGTTCAAATCCTCCCTGTCCATTTTCTTCCATACTCCAACTCCAAAGAAAATTTCCATGCGAGTCAAATTTTTGAATTCTATGATTGTCAGTATCTGCCACATAGATGTTATCTTTAGAATCCATAGCTATTGCAGATGGATTGCTAAATCTACCATCCTCAATTCCTATGGAGCCATACCAGTTTAGAAATTTCCCAATATTGGAATATTTTAGTATCTTACTATCTGTTGAAATAGCATACAAATTATCTTGTGAGTCAAACGCTAATGCTTTAATGCCTGAGAAACTTGCTCCATCTGCAAATGATGAATCTATCTTATCCTCATAGACTCCTTTTGTATCAAACAGTTGAATGGATCCCCGTCCTAAATCCCCTATGACAAGATCGCCAGTATCATCTGAATTTATTGCAGTTGGTATTTGGAACATACCTGGATTATTACCATATGTACCCCAAGAATAAACAAAACTTCCAGTCTTGTTGAACATGATTATTCTTGAATTCCCACTGTCTGCTACATACACATAGTTTTCATTTACAAATATGCCTGATGGATTCTTGAATTGTCCATTTAATGAACCTGTATCACCCCATGAAAAGAGCAGGTTATTTTTATCATCAAACTTTTTTATTTTAGAATTTCCAGAATCTACAATGTAGATGTTATTATCGTGATCAATAGCAATACTAGTTGGAGACTTGAATGTTGTTGAATTGATTGTTGAAATAAAGGTAGGAATGCTGTATTGAACTGCATCTAGAATCTTTCCACTGTCAACTGGTGAACCATCTACGTAAAAGGCTGAATTTTTAATAATTCCATCATAATTCACATACAGTTCCCATAATCCTTTGCTGTCATTTTGAGCAATCTTGTGAGGTATGATGATTTCAGTTGTATCTATTGGTAATGATATATCTGGACTTGTGTTACCGTTGGGACTTGTAACCCATGTACTTATTGAATCTGCAGTAATATTTGATACATGTATCTCAAAGTTTGCAATTTCGCCTGGTCTATAATTCAGCTTATTTGGAAATATGTCTAACTTGATGTTAGGCAACTCTTGCGGATTTTGAATTATTTTGAAGGAACCTTTCTTTGTTATGTCAGCATAATCTATTTCAAAATTGTAAGTACCAATTGTTTTAGGTAAATTGTTGAGTGGCAGAATATAATGTATCGATTGTGGATAAAATTGACTACTAGTTGTATTTCCTAAAGGATCTGTTATTTTTATAGTACCACTTGATGATGTTAACTTGCTAAATATCAAATCAAGCGTAACCGGGTTTCCTGGATAGTAAGTGGGCGAATTATCTATTGAGATCTCCATTAGTTTGTTTATGTCACCTAAAAGAAATGGCACATATTTTACAGAATTAAAATATTGAATTTTTAATTGGTATAATCCTGGAGAATTGTATTTAGCAAATTGTAACATTGGTAAATGATATGTTACACTTGGTTGGTCTGCCTTTACCTCAATTTCTGTTACTCCAATAGCACTATTCCCATCCTGATCATAAAAATCCAAAAAATAAGAATGTGCAAATTTGGCATATGGACTATAGAATGATGAAGTAATGTTAATGTTCATTGTGTCCGGTTCATAATATGTTATCTTGTCTGTTATTACAGTTAAACCGAGAGACTTGACATTGAAGTGAACTGTCTGATTAATTCCTGCATATTGGTAATTGATTGACCATAGACCAAATTCATTGTCATTAGCATCTCGTATAATTTGGTGTACTGTCTTTTCTGACTTTAGTTGCTGTTCTAGTGTTCCTGATGTTGTTGAGCCATCAGGTTTGTGAGCAATCCAGCTTACCTGACCGCCATTGTATCCATGAATTGTAACATTGACCTTTATCCACTCATTTGCCCCAAATTCTTGTTTTTCTGGAATAGCATTTATGGTTAAAGCACTTGCATCTTGATAAACAACAAATGGCAAGGCCACAAGTAAAAATAAGAGAATTAGTTTTTCCACTACGAATTATTGTATTTACTATTATATCCGCTTTGGCAAAAAATTATTCATAAGAAGATCCAATTAAATAATGAACAAGTACAGATCGAATACTTGAACGTAAGACTTTATGAGATATTTACATCTGTTGAAGGGGAAGGAATCTTGTATGGCACAAAGACTCTCTTTGTAAGATTGTCAGGATGTCCTTTCAAATGTTTTTACTGTGATACCAAGGGTGCACTTCCAATGAATTCTGGAAAAGAATATTCAATCAGCAAGGCAAAAGAATTAATCAAAAAAAATCTCAAGAAAAATACATACAAAGTTAATTTTACTGGCGGAGATCCACTTGCTCAGTCAAAAGCTGTTGCAGAATTGGCAAACTTTGTTCAAAGCAAAAAAATTTCTACTTATCTAGAATCATCTTGTTATGATTCATCTAAATTTGCAGAAGTTCTTCCTTACATGAATTTTGTAAAAATTGAATTTAAAACCCCGGAATCTGGTTTTGTTGATTCAAAACATTATTCCAAACTTTTAGAAAATGAACTTGAGTGTCTGAGGCTAGCGAAAAAATCCAAAAAAACAACATACGTAAAAGTAGTAATAAGTTCAAAAACTCAATTGGGTCCATTCAAGAAACTTCTCAGGCAGATATTCAAAATAATATCAAAAACAGAACTTGCAGGATTTATAATACAGCCTACCTATGGCATTTCAGAACCTAGTTTGGAACAGCTATTTAGCTTTTACGATTCAGTTTATGCTTTTGATGATCAAGTTAGAATAGTACCACAGCTTCATAAGTTCATAGGTGCACCTTGATGAATAAAGAAAGAATCAAGAAATTAATTCGAGAAATAATTGCAGAGATAGGCGAAGATCCAACAAGAGAAGGTCTAGTCGATACCCCAAGCAGAATAGCGGATATGTATGAAGAGATCTTCAAGGGATATGAAGGAGAATCCGAACTATCAGTAAAGTTTTCTGAGGATTCTGATATTGTAATTGCAAAAGATATCCAATTTTATTCCATGTGTGAGCATCATATGCTACCATTTTATGGAAAAGTAAGTGTAGCGTATGCACCAGATGGCAAAGTATTTGGAATATCGAAATTGGTTCGACTTGTGGAAAAATATTCTGCTAGATTACAAATACAAGAAAGAATTACAAAAAACATAGCTGACGAACTATACTCTGAAGGAGTCAAGGGTGTTGTTGTCATTGCAGAGGGTGAACATCTTTGTATGAAAATGCGAGGAGTTAGAAATGATGCCATAGTTACAACAATAGCATCAAGAGGAATTTATGATAAAAAAGAATCAAGATCAGATGTTTTGAATCTGATATATAATGGAAAATCTAAACCAAATATTGGTTAATCTAAAAAATTAAATAATAACAGTTAATGAAGAACTACTGTGGGCACACACAATAACATACACATTCCAAAAGAATCATGGCCGTCCTTTATGTGGTATGCTATAGAATTCTTTGTTGTATTAGGTGCTGGATTAGGGATTTCTCTGAACTCAATGGGTTTCTTTACGAAAATGGGTTTTGATGCTTCCATGACCGTGTGGGCCTTTTGGGGAATTATTGGTGCGGTGTTTCTTGCATATTATCTACTTGTAAGACCAATAATATTACGACGACCAATTTTATCAAAGATCTAAATATCTTGTCTTGTCCAAAATTTTGGATTTAACAAAAGCCAATTTCCTATTATTACATGATTCACATTTTCCACAATGAATCTTACCATTTCCATAACAACTCCAGCTTTTGAAAATCTGCTTGTCTAACTCTTTGTATCCTTTCTCTAGAAGATCACTTTTTGAAAGATTGTCCATAAATGGGCTCCAAATTTTTATTTTCTTTCTAAGGCCTAGATTTATCCCGTCAATTTCTCCTTCATTCAAAGCCTGTGAAAGTAATTTTGTAAACGTTGGTCTACAATCTGGATATCTAGTGTCTCCAATATGAGCACCGTATACAACAACCTCAGCTTTTTTTGAAAATGCCCATGCTGATGCTATGCTCAGAAAAATGGCATTTCTTATTGGAGCAACTATGGAATAATCAAATTTTGAGGGAATTGTCATTTTAGAATTAGTTAGGACATTTGTATTTTCATATAGATCTTTCATAAATTCAATATTTACTGTCTTATGTTCTCTAAATTTTAATAATTTTGAAAATTGGTGTGCAATTTTTACTTCTCTACTTGCTTTTTGTCCATAAGAAAAAGTAATTCCATACAGATCATATTGTTTTTGAAGATAGGCTGCAGTACATACTGAATCCAAACCTCCACTGAATACTATAACAGCTTTCAATTTGAAAACAATTCCATCATACCAAATAAAATGCTTGACTAAGCAATAGAAAGCAATACTGCTCCGGACAAAATCATGATAGATCCAGTGATAACTTTGAGAATATTGCGTCTGTTAGATATCTCCTTAAAATACAAAACTCCCCAAGATACAGCAAAAAGTGTGGCTGTCTGGGAAATAGGATATGCTACTGTAATTCCTATTGATGCTATGGCCATCAAGACAAACAAACTACCTACATTGAATAGACTTCCTGAAATTATTCCAGCAGTGATCTCTTTTTTGATCCACCTTCGTGATAAAAACAATAACGGCATCCCTATTGCAAAAATCGACAAGCTAGATGAAAAGAATCCAGATTGTAGTGTATGTGTAGCTTGCATTGGTATGACATAAGATCCTCCAATAATGCCTGATGCTACAGCGATAAGGTATCCTTTTCGTTGAACAGTTGAGGTCTTTGTAGCGCTTGCGATAAGTGGTAAACCAGTCAACAATAATCCAATTGCCCCAATTGCTAATATCATGTAACTAAACTTTTCTCCAAAGAACAAAATTCCCCATAGAAATGAAACTAGAATATTAAAACCTGCAAGAAATGGAGATGTTCTCGAAAGTCCTATGAGTTTGACTGAATAAAGTGCTAGAATATTTCCTACAGTCCAAATTATTCCACTGAGAAGACCACTAGGTAAAATTCCAAATCCCCAGAAAAAACCAATTGGTATTGCAAAAAGAAGAACTCCTATTCCAGTAGACCCTTGAAGTTGCCAAATGTTTGCAACGTTAATCTTTTTGACTGGAACAAAGAAAGTACCCCAACAAACAGCAGAACCAATAGATGTCATCAATCCAAATGGATTCAAAGATGATTTCACTGTGAAAGTGGTATTATAACTCGGTTTCTATCTAAAGCATATCTCTAAAGTTTAATTTCCGCTAAAATATTTTTCATATATGGAATATCTAAAAGTTGAACGAGAAGAAGAAATTGTTCAGATTACAATCAACAGACAAGACAAACTAAACGCAATGAATTTAGATGTCATGAATGAATTTATCTCTCTTCTTGATGATTTGGAAAAAGATTCTTCGAAAGTCATTATTATTACTGGTGACGGTCCAAAAGCTTTCTCAGCTGGTGCAGATATTGAATATATGAGTAACATTGGACCAACAGAGGCAGAAAAATATGCACTTTGTGGACATGAGGTTTTGAACAGAATTGAAAAATTAGAAAAGCCTGTCATTGCAGCAGTAAATGGATATGCTTTGGGGGGAGGATGTGAACTTGCACTTTCATGCGATATCCGATTTGCATCACCTAACGCACAACTTGGTCAACCAGAGGTTACATTAGGAATTTGTCCAGGATGGGGAGGTACACAAAGATTATTGCGAATTATTGGTCCAGCCAGATCTAAAGATCTCATATTTTCTGGTAGAAGAATTACTGCAGAAGAGGCATTTTCAATGGGTTTGATAAATAAAATATTTCCTTCTGAGAATTTGCTTGCTGAAACTAGGACATATGCAAAAGCAATATCTAAAAACAGTAGTTTTGCAATAGGAATTTCTAAGATGCTTGTAAACAGAGGAACTGATACTAATCTTGATACTGGATTAAAACTTGAAATCTATTCATGGGCTGTATGCTTTTCAACCAAGGACCGAGAGGAAAGAATGCGTAAATTTGTCGAAAAGAAATAACCTATAATACAAAAGCGCCTTTGCTTGGCCTGCAAATTACCGTAGTGCATCCTATATCAGCTGATGCAAATCCTTTTTCCATTGCTTTACAGATCTTCTTATGATCAGCAAGTTTTGATGTAAATGAAATTACTGATGGACCGGCACCGCTTATTGTTACACCTAATGCACCAGCTTTTAGTGCATTTGTTTTAACTCTGTCAAAGCCTGGGATCAAATGTTTTCTAGCAGGTTCTACAATTATGTCCTTTATTGAATGACCTATCAATTCTACATCTTTGTTAATGAATCCTGCAGTTATTGCAGATGCATTAGCAAGATTCCTCACATGATCTGATAATTTTACCTGTTGAGGAAGCACTCCTCTGGATACTTCTGTTTTTTTCTTTGGTACATTGATTTTTGGTATTGCTACACATAACACCAAATCCTTTGGAGGGTCAATTTTTATCACATCAAGTGGATCTGTTCTTACTATTACAAATCCGCCTAGAACTGATGCACTTACATTATCATAATGAATGGATCCGGCACTTGCTTTTTCTCCAATTCCTGCAAATTTTACAAGAGTATTCTGATCAAGATCAAGGTCAAATAATGCATTAAAGGCAACTGCTGCAGCTGCTGCAGATGCTGCACTACTACCCATTCCAAATCCTGCTGGAACTCCTTTCTTGATTTTAATTAAAAGTCCATCTTTTATCTTGAATTGTCTCGACATTTCCTTGATAACAAGTCCTGCCGAATTTTTTTCTGGCTCGAGAGGAATAGAATCTGAGCTCTTGATGATTATCCCCATTCCTTGTTTTTCTATCCTCACCTCATCATAATATGCATCAAGGGCTAATCCAAACACATCAAAACCAGGACCCAAATTAGCTGTAGAGCTTGGAGCTCTCACAGTTACATTTTTCATTAATCCTCTACCTCTTCACCCAAATTGAGTACACGACTTAGTGCAGCTTGAAGGTTTACCATTCCTTCTCCGGTAGCACTAGAAATCGGAATCATTCCTTGAGCAAACCCTCCCAAATTCAAACCTCTGAGAATATTGATTGCAAGAGTATAATTTTCACCGTCAGAATCTTTTGCAAGCGCATCTTCTAGACTTGTCATGTTTGTTGACCATTTTAGTATGTCTTTAATTTTATCTTCAATAAGATCTGTTTTTGTTAGAACATTTATCTGTGATAAACCAAGTCGTAATTTTACTGAAGTGGCAAGTAATGCAATTGAAACAAAATTGCTCGGTGATGTCATAAGCGATCCATCATTAAGAAATATCGATACTTTTTCTTCTGCATTCAAGTTTTGTATGAGAAATGGACCACTGGCTCTATATGCAAACAGCTCAATTTGACCAGGTGTATCTATTATAAGATAATCTGGATTTACATTATCTACTTCATTTTGTAGATCATCTATTTTTGACGCGATAAGATCATTTGCCATGATCATAGCTCCATTTGGGCCAAGATCATATTGTTTCATGATCTGTACAATATCGATGTAATCTCTCACATCAATATCGCATGTGTATGGTAAATTCTCAACACCCGGATCTAGATTTAGCATTCCAACAAAAGCACCATTTCTGGAATAATAATCAAGAATTTTAGAAGCTAACAAAGATTTTCCCGCGCCTGCAGTTCCAACTATGAAAATTGCCTTCATTTTTCTGATAATTTATTTTATGTTGAGCTTATATTTCCATCCATGAGTAGGGCAGGCAATGAATTGGAAGCTTCTTGCCATTCCTGTTAGTGTAATCCCGTTTCTTATCATTGCAAGCACATTCAATGTAAGTTTTGAAAATCTCCTCGCAATAGGATTTTTGCCTTTCCTAGGTGCATCAATTGCAATGGCCGGTAAACTCTTCACTCAAGGACTCAAATTCAATTATCTTGTAAAGAAATTCTTGGGTCCTGTGGATGTAAATTGGAGAACAATCTCTGTTCGAATAGGTAGTGAATTTGTAACATCTACAACTCCATCTTTTGTAGGTGGTGAATTGGTTAGAATAATGTGGTTAGGCAAAAAAGGCGTTCCAATTGGAAAAGCGTCTTGGGTAACAATAATAGAAATTGTAACCGAAGTATTAGTTTCAGGGGCATTTGCAATCGCTGCAGCAGTAATTTCATTTGCATATGGCGCTTATGCTATAGGGATAACCATACTTGCAATTAGCATTCCTATAACAGGACTTTGGTCTACTCTATTCTTTTTGTCATCAAAAAGAACATTTCAGATACCTGGCTGGGCTTCCAGAATTGTTACAAAAATAGGAAAAGAGCGTTCATTGAAGTATATTGATAAAACCAATCTGTGGATGAAAGAAATTTGTGACATGAGCCGACAGACTCTTCACACTAAAGAAATCAAAAAAGCATTTACAGTTTCAATAATAATTTCTATATTTACATGGTCACTTTATGGTCTTTCTTTTATGATAATTGCAAATGGTGCAGGATATGTGATTGACTTTTTCCATTCTTTGATGGCTACAATGGCATCCATTGCAGTAGGTAACCTACCAATTACAATTGGCGGTTCTGGTTTGACTGAATTTTCAATCTGGGCATATTTGGGACATCTGAATAACTTGACATTTGAGGCTGCCAAAAACAGTCTTCAATGGAATATTGTGATTGGGTGGAGAATAGCTACCTATCACGTTGGTCTAGTGATAAGCTGGCTCTTTCTCATGAAAGTGGTTTATCCCAGCATAAAGAAAGCAAAGGCTGTATAGAAAGCACTTTATTTTCAAGCTTTTAATTTTTAATTATTGGATTATTCTGGTAAAGTAGTTGTTATCACAGGCGCATCAAGTGGGATTGGAGAACAGTCAGCTGAGAAATTTGCAAAACTACATGCCAATGTGATACTTGTATCTAGAAATGAACAACGATTACAAGAAATAGCTACAAAATTGTCAAAGTACCAAATTGAGGCTTTTGCTTATGCATGTGATATTTCTAACAAAGATCAGGTGGATAAGATGGGAAAAATTATAATTGAAAAATTTGGTAAAATTGATGTACTTGTAAATAATGCTGGTTTTGGAATATACAATACGGTAGAAAAAACCAAAATTGATGAAATGGAATCACAGATATCTACAAATTTTCTTGGAATGATGTACTGTACAAAGATATTTTTACAAAAAATGCTAGAACAACGATCTGGTCATATTGTTAATGTTGCATCTGTAGCAGGAAGCATTGGAATTCCAGGAATGGCATCATATTGTGCATCAAAATTTGCCATGTTAGGATTTTCAGAATCACTATTTCATGAACTAAAGGGAACTGGAGTAGGGATAACTGTAGTAAGTCCAATAATGGTCAGAACTAATTTCTTTAACCATGAATCTTTTGGCAAGATGCCACGATACTCATCTACGTCACTTGATTCAAAGACAGTGGCAAATGCAGTGATAAAAGCTGCATCATCACCTAGACTTGAGATTGTTGTTCCACAGATAGTAAGATTGGCAATATGGTTAAAGCAAACTTTTCCATATTTGGTAAATCCTATAGTGGGCGGAATTTTTAGAAAATCAATGAAATCTAAACTAGATTGAAAAAATCTATTCTTCTTCAGACTCTTCTTCTCCAGAAGAATCAGAGTCTACATCCATTAGTTCAAGTTTCACAAGTTCAAACTGATAAATTGCGTCCATATCAATATCCATTTCTTTTTTCAGAAACTCGATAACTTTTTTGCTTAACGAAGCCTTTGATGAGTTTATTGTAAATTCGTAGACTACTCCTTTCATGAGGTCTGCAATCTTTACCTTCTTTGGCAGACTCATTCCTTCTATTATCTTTCTCCCATCTTCTACAGCCTCATAAAGTTGGGAATCAATTTTCATATCTTTTTCATAAATTTCAAGTATGTAGCCAGTTCTTGTAAAAGACTCTGGCTTGCCAAATTTGGCATCCTTTATCTCATCTTGTATCCACTTTGGAATTTCTTTTTCTTTTCCCATTATGACTCACTGTAACTAGCCCTGTTTGTCTTTCTTACTTGTTGTCCACCAATCACGATATTCATCATGCTTGTCTTCACGTGTTTTTTCACGTTTGTTCAATCTGTATCTTATATCACTTACTTGTTCCCTGGTAGCAAACAAACCGCACTTTTTGCAAATGAAGTGTTTAGTATTAGCATCAAATTTCATTTCTATTACCACTTCTTTGGCTGCGCATTCGGGACATTCAGTCAACGACGGCGATCATCAAAGTTATCCATAAAAGCTTTTGGTCAGTTTCTGGTACGCGGTCTTATGTCTTCATCCCTAAAAGGTCAGTTCGCCCATCTAAATGCCGCGTACCAGAACTATGTGTTAGAATTAAAAAATTATAATTCTTTCTAGTTTTCTAACATCTCGGAGATTATTTTTACTGTATTCTTTGTACCGCCTGTACTATAGTTCCTTGAAAATTCTGAAAGATTTTCTTGGTATTTGTTGTAATCGTTATGTATCAGAGAAACTGCTTTGATAGTCTGTTTAACGTTTGTAGACAAGATTCCGAGATTCTTGTCTTGTGCCCACTTTATCTGATTGGTGTGCTCATCATAGACTGGTATTCCTATGATTGGTTTTGCTTTTCCTCCTAATATCTCTCCCATTGCTGTATGTGAGCCATTTATCACTGCATATTTGCATAAATTAAGAATCGTATCTTTTTCCTGCTCTGACAAAAATCCTACGTCTATCTGAATCCAATCTATCTTTTTTTCTAATGCTTCAGAAATGGAATATGTTTTTCCATCATTTCCTAAAACTTTGTCAAGAGATGGATCAGCACTTGCATGTGAAATCACTCTTCTCTCAGTTCTCATCTCCAAACTGCAAAAAGCCTTTTGGTAATTTTCTAGAGTTATTTTCTTTGTAGATTTGTTTCCTGTTATCATCCAATATCCAAAGCTATCTACATTTTCAATTCAGCTTTTCTACATCAGATTTTGGTTTGGAATGTGTTATAGTACCGTTTGAAAAATGGCCTACATACACGACTTTTTCCTTTAATCTTTCAGGAAAGTTGAGATTATACTCACATATGGTATATGGAGGGGGAGAGTCTGCAACTACTATCTTTGTTGCTTTTTCGATATTTGTTGATACATATAGTACTCCTGGATAAAGATAAAATCTAGAGGCCCAAAGCTTTGGCCTAAACTGGTTTGTAATAAAAATACATTTAATGTTTCTTCGTAGTGCAATTGCATTTGATCCAACATCTCCATCATTTATGACCAGATCAAATTTCTGACTATTGTAGAGTCTTGCTTCCTTTTTCAAGTAGTTAGTTACAACTGAAAGTAACGGAGGTCTTCCAGATATTGGTAAGAGAAAATTAAGCGAAGACAAAGCAATACTGGGACCCTTTTTACCGTCTATTGGTGTTGGCATCTCAATATTGTGAATTGTGTCTTTTTTCTGGGAAAATTTCTGTAATAGCTTTTGATAAATTTCACCGCTACTTGTGTAATGCATTTCAACACCATCTTTCATCACGTCTTGAATTGTATTATCAAGATGCATCATTCTTGTAAAATGACCATTTCCCCACGGATAGATGAATCCGCCTATTTTTTTCATAACAGCAAGTAAATTTGACCTGTTTAAATTCTCAATGATTTGATTTTATTGCATCAATTATATCATGTATGTTTCTTGGACCCACAGTAATTTGGATGCACTTGAGAGTTTCTAATGCATTCTTTACATGTCTTGATATTTCGACCTTGGAGATTTTCTTATAGTTGGGATGTTTTTTGCAAAGATCTTCCAAATTTATAATATATTTTTCTAATCCTATTTCTTTCGCATTTTCTAAAATTCCCGAGTCTATACCAGAAAGAGAAAACCATGGAATCATCTTGTTCTGAAATACCAAGTCTGAGTTGTATTCACAAAATGATGCTGGAAATATCATGGGAGATATTCCTAAAGAAATTCTTCTAATCTTTTCCTTTGATGCTATTGATATCATTACTTGAGTTATTGCAATAATTGTAGCTGGTGTTCCGGAAGATCCATTCATCTTACAGATGTGCAAGGTGATATTCTCTTCAATGATTCTTGGTAATATTTTGTTTATGATCTTTACTAATTTGAGCAAATCTGATTCATTACGATAACAAACCATGATCTTTGCACCAAAACCCATTTTTATGGTTTGAAGACATGCTATTGCAGAAAGTTCATCATTAATACAACATAGAATTTTTTCTTTTTGTGAGTTGTATGGGATGCCGCTTAATCCTTTATCCACAAAAATACAAACATAAGCATACTTGTCTGTAAGATATGCGTATACGAGCCTATCATGACTTGATTCTGAGCTAGGTTTTGCCTCAAGATGCATGCTTTTCTCCACTAGCATAGCAGTTGCTGCAATTTCCAAATCTTTTGCTAGAAATTCTTTTGTCTTTCCTTCTACTTTGACATAGAATTTTTCTCCCTTTAAGAGTAGACTCAAAGCAGTATTTGTAATAGTTGACAAAACAGAATCAAAATTATTATCTACTTCTTTTGCAATGGCAATCTTGTCTATTCCAAATAATAGATTCACTACAGATGAAGCTTAGAACTGGATCAATTGCTTCTACAATGACAAGTGATTCATTCTTTCTTACTCCACTGTGATGTTGATTTTTTATCCTGAGAATTTTTGAGACATTTGCTGCAAGATCATTTATTTTGTTCAAGGAATAAATAGATGGAAAAATGACAAGTACAGTTTTTTCTGACATTATATTTTCATCGTTTATCTCATTTATAACTCTAGAATGAATGTTTTACCTAAATAATTATATGACGAATGATGACAAATTTTATCATGTCCAAGTTTACTGCTGTACAAATCCAGCAGTTGAATGAAAGTTTGCAAACTCCTCAAGAAGTTCTGAAATGGTCATTCGATAATCTTCATCCTAGTTTAGCCATGGCATCAAGCTTTGGTGCAGAAGATGTAGTTGTAATTGATATGATGATGAAAATAAACCCGAAATCAAGAATTTTTACTCTCGACACTGGAAGACTTAATCAGGAAACATATGATGTAATGGATGAAATACGCAAGAAATACAATGTGAGTATAGAAGTAATGTTTCCAGACCAGAATGAGGTAGAACAAATGGTTCGTCTAAATGGATTAAATCTATTTTATGATAGTGTAGGTAACAGAAAACTTTGTTGTGGTATAAGAAAAGTCCATCCGCTGAATAGAATTCTTTCAACATTAGATGGATGGATTACAGGATTGAGAGCAGATCAAACTGAGGTAAGATCAAATGCAAATAAGCTTGAACTAGATGAACAACATAACAATATCATCAAAATAAATCCCATAATAGAATGGACTTGGGAACAAACTTGGGATTATATCAAAAAAAATGATATTCCATATAACAAATTACATGACAAAGGATTTCCTAGTATCGGATGTGAACCATGCACGCGTGCAATCAAATCTGGAGAACCACTACGAGCTGGACGTTGGTGGTGGGAATCAGATTCTCAAAAGGAATGTGGATTGCATGCAGACCACAACAAGTGATATACATGACAAATATTGGTGTAGCAAAGCCACATGGTGGTAAACTGGTAAACAGAATTACAAAAGAAGATCCAAACCAGTTGTTTTCAATCAATGTCAACGCTGATCTTGCAAATGATATAGAAAACATTGCTGATGGAATTTTCAGTCCACTTGAAGGATTTTTAACACAAGAAGATTTTGAGAAAGTAGTTTCTGAGGGTAGACTTGCAAATGGTTTACCGTGGACAATCCCAATCGTACTTGATGTAGACAAAGATACTGCTGCAAAGATGAAAGGTGCAGGAGATGTTGCACTAAGTGTAGAAGGCAAAAATTTTGCCATCTTGCATGTGGAAGATGTTTACAATTTTGATAAAAGTACTGTCTCAAACAAAGTCTATGGTACATCTGATCTAAAGCATCCGGGTGTAGCAAAAACTATGAGCATGAAAGAATTTCTTGTCGGTGGAAAAATTGATTATATAAAAAGATCAGACGAAACTCCAATCCGAAGATACCGAAAAACTCCTATTGAAACAAGAGATTTTTTCCAAAAGGCTGGATGGAAAACAATTGTGGCATTTCAAACAAGAAATGTTCCACACGTAGCACATGAAATGTTACAAAAAGCATCTCTTAACACTCATGATGGGTTATTTATTAATCCTCTAGTAGGAAAGAAAAAATCTGGAGATTACAAAGATGAAGCAATCGTCACTGCTTATGAAACTCTAATATCACATTATTATCCATTAAACCGATGTTATCTTGGTACGTTGCATACAGAAATGAGATATGCAGGACCAAAAGAAGCAATACATCATGCTATAATGCGAAAAAACTTTGGTTGCACTAATATCATAATAGGACGAGATCATGCAGGTGTAGGTACCTATTATGATCCATTTGCTTCACAAAAAATATTTGATTCATATCCTGACATTGGAATAGAGCCAATTTTCTTTCCAGCGTTTTTCTATTGCAGAAAATGTTTATCATTTGCAAGCGAGCGAAATTGTCCTCACGGTACAGAACATCAAGAAAGTCTGAGTGGAACTAAACTTAGAGCAATGATTCTTGATAAGCAAAATCCATCTGAGTATATGATGAGGCCAGAGGTATTCAAAGTACTAACAAAATTAGATAATCCTTTTGTGGATTAGATTTTTATTGAAATGATATCATTGCAGATTATGCGTGTCTTGCTAGTTGTACTTTTACTGGCAAGCTCCATTTTGCCTGTTTACGCTCAAGAAGCAACCATGAACAAGTCTGAGCGCTATGATTCTCTTCAAGTTCCATATGGTGCGTTTAACGTATATGCCAAAAATGCCACACTTTTCAAACTTGATCACGAGCATGTAACCAATTGGGAAATTGAAATGCAAAACAAACTCCACTATACAAATCAGGAAGGTAATGCAGTAATACGATTGTATGAAGATGTTAACGTACCCAAGTTTATAGAAATTGGAATGGGAGGTCAGCCTGACTATAGATTCTGGGTGGCAGTAAATACTCCAGAAGATGGATACTTTATGATTCATGATGAAAAACAGATTGGCTGGACTCCTGACAAACTTATCACTGCAACCCACTCAAGTAGTGGAGGTCTCACTGTTAGTGTTGGAGAAAAAGAGGCAGTTTCCAACTTGGATGTTGCTGGTTTTACAATGAGAGAATTTACTGTTTCTGGAATGAATTCTGCTTCTGATCCTCCCCCAGTAGATTCTGGAGCATTAACCTTTAGTATTATTTCTGGAGATCCTTCTCAAAATATAATATTCTACATGCCATTTATGGTACTTGCAGTAACCTTGGTATTGATTATTGTATTGTTAAAAACTAAGAATAGAGGTTCAGAAGAAGCAAAAAAGATCTCAGAGAATAAAGTACCCTAGTTTGCGGTCTTGTAATAGTTACAGTCTTTTTTTATCTTGCAGACAGAACACATTGGTGAAATTGGTTTGCAAATATTCTGACCATACATGACAAAAGTATCATTTATCCTAATCCAATGTTCGCGTGGAATCTTTTCCATTAATTCAACCTCGGTTTCTTCTGGAACTTTTGTTTGTACTAGTCCAAGTCTATTGGAAATTCTATGCACATGTATATCAACAGGTATTGCAGGTTCATCAAAAGCATAAACTAGAACACAATTCGCAGTCTTTCTTCCCACTCCTGGTAGACTCAACAAGTCTTCCATAGTTTTAGGAACTTTGCCTGAATATTTTGAATCTATAATTGATGCAACCTCCATTATTCTTTTTGCTTTTACATGATAGAAACCAGTTCGCTTGATTATTTTTTCAACATCTGATAACTTTGCGCTTGCAAGTGCATTAGCAGTTTTGTATTTTGAGAATAGTACTTTAACTACAGCTGCTGTACTCTCATCTCTAGTTCTGGCAGAAAGTATTGTTCCTATCAGAATATTTAGAGGGCTTCCATTTTCTGCCTCGCGTAGTTCTCTGAGTGCTGTCATACGAGGTGGTTTGACCGAATTCATTGTTGAGATCATACCGTCTAAAATTCTTACAATCTTTTCCAATTGATCTTATGTTGACCACACAAGTATTATATCTGTTATAACAAAGTCGTGTATTGGAATTAACAAAAGAAGAAGAGAATGCACTTGACGGAAAACAAGGAGAGACTCTTGCCCTTGCGTATAGAACCCTTGTAGCAATTGGTGAAGCGTCAAATGCTGATCGATTAATTCCAATCGAATGGGCACACTTGTCTGGAGTAAATTACAATACCATAGGTGATGCAGGAAAAGAATTTCTTTCATCTCTAAGTAAGGATGCCAAATTCAAAGTAAAAACAACAGTAAATCCAATGGGATTTGATTTTGATTCAGTTTCACGATATAACCTAGATGACAAATTCATTGAAAATCAACGTAGTATCAAAGACTCATATGAAAAAATGGGAGCAATTCCATCTTACTCTTGTATTCCGTATGAAATTTTTGATGTTCCAAAACAAGGAACTCATGTTTCTTTTGCAGAAAGTAATGCTGCAATTTATGCAAACTCTTTCTCTGGACTAAAGACAAACAAAGAAGGGGCATTCAGTGCTCTTGCAAGCGCACTTACAGGCAAAAGTCCATGTTCTGATCTAAGAGACGATGATGTCAGAAAGCCAAACCTGACAATTCGTATGAAGGTAGAGCCATATGATGAATTGACCTATGGAATGCTTGGATATTTTGCAGGCAAAGTTGCAGGCAGTTCTGTTGCTATATCTGGTGTAAGTAATCTCGACAGACGTAGCTGCAAGTCTTTGTGTGCAGGTATGGGTACATCTGGGGCATGTGGCATGTTTACATTTGGGGAAGAAGAGGGCGAGAAAATTGATTTTGATAAAAATGAAATGCAAAAAATTCATGATGAACTAAATACTTCTGAGAAAGGAGATTTGATAACACTTGGTAGTCCTCAACTCGGACTTGAAGAAATTAGCGACTTGACTCTGATGCTCAAAGGAAGATCATTTCAAAAACGTTGTATGATATTTTGCCCAAGTGCAATTAAAGGACAAATGAGAGACTTGGGATATGCAAATGAAATAGAGCGAGCAGGAGGAGAACTCTTGTTTGATTGCTGTACTTGTTTGTCTCCATTGGTTGATAACAAAGAGGTAGATTCTGTTGTTACAAATAGTGTAAAAGGTGCATATTATTTGAAAACTTCTAACAAAGTTGATGTCAATCTAAAGAGCCTCAAAAGAATTGTAGAAGAGGAAACAAAATGAATGTCAAAGTAATTGTGCGAGGAAAAGCACAAGGCTCGTTACTTGTGGCTAAAAATCCAATAAACTTTCTTGGAGGAATTGATAAAAAAACAGGTCTAGTGCACGACAAAAAACATGATCTTTTTGGAAAATCAATTGCCAACAAAATTTTCGCATTCCCTTTTGGTGTGGGAAGCAGTGTTGGTGCATATACGCTATACTCTTTGAAATACAACAACTGTGCACCGCTTGCCATGATCTGTCTAAAAGCTGATTTGACAACAGCATCTGGATGTGCAATATCCAACATTCCGTTGGTTGTTGTAGACAAACATGATTATGATTTGCTGCAAGAAAACAATCAAGTTACACTTGATGCAATTGAAGGGAAAATTCTATAGCTTTAGTCTTTTGATTTGACCATTTGGTTCTATTTCTTTGAAAACAATTCCTTCAAATTTTAAAATCTTTGCACCTTTTTGTTTCCAATAGTTAGAAGGAGCTCCGGCCTTTTCGCAGGTATGGTTTAGAAATTCTTCTGTATTCCATCCATGTTCAACAGGAACCTGAGGTAAAAGCAGGCCTGACCCAAACTCCCATCTCATAATCAAGCCATCTCTTCTTACCTTTATCATCGTAAGATATTCAGACGTGTCCTTGACCTTGATCTCAACAGGTGGGGTAAGTACAGTTACTTCAAACGTAATTTCATTTAGCTCTTCAAATCTTACCTGTGGAAAACGAGGATCCTCTGTGGATGATGCAATTGCTGCATCTAAAAGAGATTGATGCAATATTTCGTCAGGCATTGGAAATCCTATACATCCTCTCAGATTTTCTTTTTTATTTAGTGTGACAAATACCCCTGACTTGTATGCAAACTTGGATTTGATTTCTTTTGATAATTCTATTTTTTTTCCTTCTTTGAGATATTCCGTAACAACTAGCCGTGCAGTTTTTACCAATATTTGACCGTCTTCATCTGATATGCTCAATTCATTCTATCATTTAGTTTCGTTACAAATTCTTGAAGTTGTTCAAAATGAGTTCCCTCCCAGTAAATTTTCTTACAAGAGTCGCACATCCAAAACTTTTTTTCTCGTTCTAGTAAACCTTCTGGAATTTTTCCTATAATGCGATATTTTTCAACTGATTGCAAATTTCCATTGCATACAATACATCTAGAATTATTTGTATCTGCTACAAATACACCAAGATTGAGTTTTGCATTTATCTGTATAATTTGTTCTGATTCATCGTTTCCTCTGATGAGAATAAATTCAATCTCTTGTTTTTCTGCCTTTTTAATAAGTTGTTCATCTTTTGTTAAAATTATGCGTTTTTCATTTTTTGCTATTAAAATCAATTTATCATCTTCAATTGAGGGAAAATATTTTGAATCATATCCTAGAATTCTCAATTTTTTTGCCAAATTACCTAACATAGAATCTACAATAAAATTTGGTTTGGATGTGCTCAATAATATGCCTCTCCATGACCAGCTTCTACTATGTGACTCTCTCCTGTGGGAAGTACTCTAGTAAAGTCATCAATTGAGATTGCTTTTACTATTTCCTCTTTCTCTTTGAATTTCATGAATTCAAGTTTTACTTTCTTTGCAAACTCTGCCATGTCCATCCCGGATGGTTCTATTGTAATGTAATAGATACAATTTTTCTTGATTGCTTGTGGCGTTCCACACATCAAGAGATGATTTTCATCTTTTTCATACAGACCAATTGCTAGCTGTAATGTAGTTACCTGTACAAAATTCCTAGACCCTTCTATGACAAACGATCCCTTTGCAATGAACTGTCCGCTTGGTGCAGCAGTTTTGATTTGATCTGGTTTAACCCAATAGGCATTTAATCCATATATGCCTGCTTTCCATGCTCTGCTAAAACATACGGTAGCTTGTGAAACTTCTTTTACGCTTGCAAGATCAGGCTCTATACTTTCTCTTAAAAGAAAAAATGGTGATCCTACAATCTCTGCATGAAATACCATGTCATTCTTGTTAAGATGTTTTCTGATTACTGCAGAATTTGAGGAAGAATCACGTCCTCCAATTGCTAGGCGACCATCTGAGGTGATAAACCATCTATACCTTTCAAACCATTCCTTCTTTTTTTGAACTGCAAATACAATGGAATCCTGTGCAATACTTGCTTGTTTCTTTACAAGATCCAAGCTTTTCTCAGTTTTTTTCTTTTCTAAATTGATTGTATCAGTTGCCCTCATCTGTTTCTTTGATTCGTTAAACAATGACGAGGCAATTGCCTGAATTGATGATTGTGGATCGACTTTTATTTTCTCTCCAATTACATCTATCAGAAAAATACCGCTCTCTCTTGCTGTATGTGAGCTATATTTTTCTAATGTCTGATTGATAATTGGATCTTCAACGGATGTTATGCCGGTATATGATATCTCAAGGAGAGCCTTCGCTACACCGGAGATTGAACTTGATCTTTCTTTTACTAACAAAATTGCTTTATTTTGTTCTTCAAGTTTATGCTCAAGCTCGGTGATTTTCTGGTTTGCAGTGATAGATTGTGATGATTTACCATGTTCTAGAAGGTTTTCTGAAAAAAGCGAATCTAGTCCCTCCATGAAACTGGATACTTTTACTGCATTGTTTCTCTGATTCATATCTCCAAGGGCGATGGGAATTACGTCTGAATTTTTTACATCACGTATTATGTATGCATCATGATTCCCCGTGATGACTTTATCAATCAGACCTTTTGTTGCCTGGAAAATATCTTCAATTTCTTTGTCTGATAATGTATTTCCTAGCTTGTCTGGGTTTAGATTACTTGCTCGAATAATCTCTTCTGCATATTTTCCTGGTAATCCTAATGTTCTTCCAACCCATCTTACAATTGGAGTCGCACTTGTTTTGATCTCTTCAATGTTTTCTTTTGTAACATCTAAAACATTTAATCCGGAAGACGGAGGAGATGCATAATTCAATCCTACTGCAAGCTTTCTATGTCTCACATCAATTGAATGTAATAAGGATAAGATCTTCATTTCTTTATTACATAGTATGATGTTGCCGTCTCCGAAGAACTCTCCAACTAGAATAAATTCTTGGTCAAATCCTGAAAATGTTACATAAACAATTCGTTCGCTTCCAAGCTGTTTTATTTCTGTTATCTTGCTGCGCAAAAGATCATTTCTTAATCGTTTTACCAGTCGATTCTCTTCCATCTGATTTATCTTTATTCCAGTTATCCATAAACCAAAAGTAGAGAACATGACAAGCAAATCTGGTTTTTCTGCATGATGTAGTTTGAAAAGAAGACTACTGCGACTTATGCCATAAATATTGCTCACATAATAGTCCTTTACCTGATTATTCATCTCTGTAATTAGGTAACGTAATTCTATACCTGCAAGTGTCATGATTACCAACTCTTCTAGCCATTGATTTACCTTTACTATTGCAACCAAACATTTTAAACGGGATTAAACCGAGTGATTTTGAAAATTTAGTTGGTACGACATCCAAAGAAAAAAGAAGATGATAAATCCAATGTTGATGATACTACAAAGGATAATCCAGTAGGATCACCTCCAGCTCCTAGTCAAACTGAAGAGTCAAGGGTCAAAGGTGGACTAGATAAATTATTCTGGTTACGAGTAGGTCTGGGAGTTCTTGCAGGATCACTTTCTGCACTAATCGGAAGTAGCCAATCAATTGAATCATCTAGAGTAGGATTGGGCTTTGGAATAATGATAATTCTATTCATTGTTTCATATGTTATGGCAAAATCAATGAGGATTCCTATTGCTGCAGCAGACAAGAAAAAACTCATTACAACAGGATATGGAAGCTATTTTCTGATGTTTATCTTTTGTTGGATATTGGTAAATACACTAATTCATCCAGAAGTAGGAATTGTAGCAGTTAGGTAATTCTAAATATTAAACCAGTTTCCAGTAAATCAATGTGGCAACATAAAACCCCTGGAATTCCAGATGAATCATTTGACAGAGTAGAAGATGTTCCTATTACGAAAGAGGAAGTTCGTGTTATTCAAATAAGCAAAGCAAGACTTTCATCCGGACAGACAGTATATGATGTTGGATGTGGTAGTGGATCAATATCAATAGAAGCTGCACATCAAGTAGGATCTTCTGGTAAGGTTTTTTCAATAGATATTGATCCCAACGCAGTGGAACTTACAAAGAAAAACTTGGAAAAATTCCAAATTGCAAACGTGTCTGTCATTTTGGGGAATGCAATACAAAAAATTAGTGAACTACCAATCGCTGATGCCATATTCATTGGTGGTACTGGCGGGGAGACTGCTGAAATAGTAAAACTATGTGAGTCAAAGCTAAAACAAGGAGGCAGAATAGTAATAGGAACAATTCTTGTTGAAACACTATACTCTGTGTTAAATATCATTGAAAAACTATCATTTTCATCAGTTGATATAATTCAGATAACCATATCAAAGAGCAGAAAAACTTCTACAGGTACCATGTTTCTTGCAAGAAATCCTGTTACCATAATATCTGCAACCAAAATCTAGACTTTAATTAGGTACAACTTTGATTTCAATTAATGTCTGAACTTGTTTGTGTTGGTTGTGGTCCTGGCGATCCAGAGCTTTTAACGGTAAAAGCAGTCAAAGCAATACAAAATGCAGAGATTATTGTATGTCCTACCTCTAAAGAGGGTAAACCCAGTATTGTTTATTCTATAATTGAATCACTAGTAGACAAGTCCAATAAACCAGAAGTTGTTAACTTGGTCTTTCCAATGGTCAAGGAAAAAGATACTCTTGAAAACAGTTGGTTACAGAATGCTAAAATCATTGCAGAAAAAGTTCTTTCTGGAAAAAAAGTAGTCTATCTTACAGTGGGTGATCCATATCTTTACAGTACATGGATTTACATTGATAGGGAATTAAATGCAAAATATCCAGAGATAAAGATAAGCGTCATACCTGGAATTGTATCTATGTTTACTTTCGCATCCAAAGTGGGAATCAGTCTTGCTGAAGGTGCAGAAACCATGGCAGTAATTCCTTCTTGTTATGATTTATCTAGAGTCAAAGAGACTGCAAAAAATTGTGATACGATGATATTTCTTAAAGATGGAAGATATTTTGATCAAGTGATAACATTACTACGAGAAGCTGGATTTCCAGACAGTTCAATTTTTGCAATTGGCCAAGATATCGGAACTGATCAAGAGATAATCAAAAAGTTAACTTTAGGCCAAGTCACTAAAGATACGATGACTACAAAATATTTTTCAATAATGGTGGTCAAGCGTGCATAAGGTATACTTTGTTGGCTGCGGTCCTGGTGACCCTGAACTAATAACGGTAAAAGCAAAGAAACTGATCCAAAAGGCTGACGTCATCGTTTACTCTGGTTCGCTCATACCGCAAGAAATAATCAAGATGTGCAAAAAATCACAACTCCATGATGCTGCAAAACTTGTACGAGAAGATATTTTCAAAATTTTAAAAGATAATGCATTGAAAGGAAAACTTGTAGTACGATTGCATGATGGGGACCCAAGCATTTACGGTGCAATTAGAGAACAAACAGACAATCTCAAAAAAGAAGGAATAGACTATGAAGTGGTACCTGGAATTACATCATTTTTGGCATCTGCAGCTGCACTTGGATGTGAACTTACACTACCAGGTGTTACACAAACTATCATTGTAACAAGAGCAGAGTCAAGAACCAAAGTACCAAAACGAGAGCAAATATCAGAACTTGCAAAGCACAAGGCAACCCTAATTTTCTATCTCAGTATTCATCTCTTACCAAAAATTGTGCAAGAGGCAATCAAAGGTGGTTATTCAAAATCAACACCTGTTGGTGTGGTTTACAGGGCAAGCTGGAGTGATGAGAAAAAAATTACGGGAACTCTACAAGACATTGCAAAAAAAATACGCGATGAAAAAATAACAAGAACTGCAATTATAATAATTGGAGATGTTGTAAATCCACAGTCGTATGAATATTCAAAACTATATGACAAGACATTTACACATGGATACAGAAAAGCCCAAGTCAAATCATAATTGGTTTATTTTATTCTTAATTCCGATATTTACTAATTGTTTATGAAACGTTTCTGTATCGCCTGAGCAATAAATTTTTAATCTAGGTTTCTCTGATTCATGTTTTAATATTTTTGAAATATGTTGTGCTATGGTATCTGCAGGATCTAAAAATATTATATAAGGAAATAATTCTTTTAAAATTGGCAACAGAAACGGTAAATGCGTGCTTGATAGTGTAAACACATCAATGTTATTTTCTACGTAGGGCTCGATAATTTTTTTGATTATATCTTTTGATACTTGTTTCTGAGAAATAAATTTCCCAGACTCAACAAGATCTACAAGTAAAGTAACATCAATCTTTGTAACATGAATTTTGGATGGAACATTTTTTCGTATATATCTATCAACAATTTTATTTCTGGCAACTGATTTTGTTACAAGCACTCCAATTTTCTTAGACTTTGTTTTTGATGCAGCTTCCTTTAATGGGGGAAATACGCCAATTATCTTGTCTTTTTTTTCAATGTCTAATAATAATGATGGAGTGTTTGAACCAACTACTATGATGTCAGGATCAAATTTTTCTTGTAGTTTTGAAATTGTGGACTTTATTATTTTGTCTAACTGGGGTATAGTCTTGGTACCATATGGGTAATTTTTCTGATCAGCAAAATAGATTATTTCTGCCTTGATTTTTTTTTGTATTGGTTTAATCACTGACAGGGATCCAAGACCGGAGTCAAAGACTACTATCTTTGTCATGTTACCGTAAAATCATAAAGTCTGATTTACGTTTTGTTAGCTAAATTTAGCCTAGTGTTGAGGATAATATACACCGGCCATTAAGAACCAACTTTAGGACTACCCCGCATGACCGGCTTCGATAAGACCTGGACTCGACCTGAGTCTGTTGGTATAACCGAAAAATTACGTGAAACTGTAAAACCACAGGGTGCACTCAAACCTAGGATAGAGGGCGCTGTGAACAAGTTACAGGGTCAAATATCGAAGATGGATTCTATGTTGGGCAAGCTGAGAGAAAGAGATGCTCAGTTGTTCAAGAGAATCGTAGCCGCAATGCAACATCACGATGCAGCAACAAGTAGAGTTCTGTCAAACGAACTAGCTGAGATTAGAAAAGTGTCAAAGATGTTAGGAAATGCTAGAATGGCATTAGAGCAAGTACAATTGCGTCTAACCACAATACATGACCTCGGTGATGCAATGGTAGCAATCGCACCTGCAATGTCCACAATGAAGGGACTAAAATCATCACTTGGAAGGTTCATGCCAGAAGCAGATTCTGAACTTAATGCAATGACACAAACTCTCAACGGTTTGATGATGGATTCACTAGCAGGTGGAGACTTTAATGTTGACACTGATGCATCAAACGAAGAGACAGAAAGGATTTTGCAAGAAGCATCTGCAGTTGCAGAACAGCAGATTGGCGACAGATTCCCATCAGTTCCATCACCCTCCGGCGTATCGTCACAATCAACATACGAGTAGGGAAGCTCGGATGGGGAGACTGGCGAATGCGTCTTCTTTTTATCTTACACAGAACAAACTTTGTACAATATTCATATTTTAAAATTATTCAATTTTTATTTACATATTTTCTTGCAACTGAAAATACATGAGACCATTGTTCCCAAGATAATCTTCCAGTCTGAGTGTTCTGTCTACTTGGGTGGTACGATGTAATTATCACAAAACCTTCATGTGTGAATGTTCCGCCGTGGGAAAATTTCTTACCTTTGATATCGAGTAATTTACAACATGAATCAAAAGCGATTCTTCCCAAACAAATGATGACTCTGACATTTTTTAATAATGTGAGTTCTTTTTCAAGAAAACTTGCACAGTTATCACTTTCCTCCTTGAGTGGTTTGTTATCTGGTGGTGCACATCTTATTGTGGCAGTAATGTATGTGTTGATCAACGCAAAACCATCATCTTTACTTGTGCTAGTAGATTTTGTTGAGAAACCATATTTGTATAACACTCTTGCAAGCCAATCTCCAGAACTATCACCTGTAAACATTCTGCCAGTTCTATTGCCGCCATGAGCTGCTGGTGCAAACCTATCAACAAAAGTTCTGCATTGGTATCACCAAAACCGGTTAATGGTTTTCCCCAATATTTTTCATTTTGAAATCGTTTGACTTTGTGTTTTGCTACATCTCGTATGTATTGATACAAGCGAGGACATTTTTTGCATTTGATTATATTGTAATTGAGTTGTTCAAACGGATCTGTTGTTTTTGTCAAATCTTAAATTAATTGTCCTTGAACAAAAATTGTCTTCTGGTAACAAATACAATTAGAGAAAATGAGAGTATCATCATAAAAATAGGCCACGGAAACTCAGGCAATGTCTTATCTGGTGAGATAATTTCGCCCCAATACTTTGGAGATGGAATTTTGAATGGTACATCAGTAGTTACTTCCTGTGGCCAAGAGTATACTTGATTTGAGCTTTTATCGTATAGCCTCAAGTAGAAACCATAGTCTGCTGATCTTCCAACAACATCAGTTGGTATTCTAAACTCGTAACCTGCATGAGGAACATCAGTATATCGATCATTTTCATCGGAAATACCACTAACTCCAACAAGTCCATCCGGATTCTGAATCTTCATGTAATGGCCTGTTTCTTCTAATGTAGAGCCGCCTCTTAATGTGAAAGGATTATTGTTATCAAATGAATTTCCAAAACAATAGTCATTTTCATTTGGTGTTACACTCTTACTGTTATTTTTATCAAAACAAATCACTGCCATGTCACTATGTTTATTGAATTTAGTCTTGGAAACTTCATCAATAAATACATAAATGAAATTGCCCTGATGTGCACTTCTCAATTGAATTAATGTACCATCATTGTACGAAATCGTATTTAGGCTGGATTGTTTCCATTCTGTATAAAAAGTCCATTTTCCATCAAAAATAACTTTGTCCATACTTGATGAAATAGTTATCATCACTGGCTCACTTGCACTAGCAGCAGGTATTGCAAGCACAATCAAAATTGTTATTGCACCAAGTAATTTTATGTGAGACAATCTAATGTGTTTCCATAGTGCCGAAACTTGAACTTTTCTTTAAAGTAATCAAGTCATCTTTATATGATGAGAAATCAAAAATCATTCTAGGTTTATAAATTGAATAAAAAATTTGTAGGAATTGGAATAGGTATTGTAATTGTAATAATTATTCTGATAAGTATGCAGTCATACCCTGTTGCAACAGAGAATGCAGTGAATCAATCCAGTGTACAATTTCCAAATGCAACTTTGCAAAAACCTTTGAATGCGGGAAAACACATTACTGTTGAACTGACTGAATCAATGCACTTAGCTTCTCCATAATGATCCATTTTGGCATGTTCAAAATTGAAAAATGACCACTATCCCTATAAGTAATTGGTAGGTAATGTCAATAATGAATCGCAACACAACATATGCGTTGTTTGGAGTAACTTTTGCTCTAGTAGCAAGTGGTTTGGTAGGTTCTAATATTTTGTCTGCACAGCCTTCTGGGCTTGTAGCACAAGATACAACACCTTCTAGTGACGGAATGAAAATCACCGGTCACGTAACCACTATTGCAACAGATGCAAATGGTAACATCAAAGCATACAGACAAACCGATAACGTTGTTGTCAATGGAGGTAAAGACTGTGTAACCAAATTGTTATTTGGTGGAAGTGGCAGCAGAGGATCACTTACTGGAACAAATACATGTAAGGGTACCAATACAGCTCCTTGGACAGCTATTGCAGTTGGAAATAGATCTGCCGCAATAACTGTAGGAACTACTAATGCTACATTAACTTCAGAACCTGTAAGCAATTCAAACGGACTTAACAGACAATCAGGTACAGTTACCTTCACTAATGCAACTGGTGTAGCAAGCTCTACTACTGTAATACAGACAACATTTGGTCCTTTGACTGGATTGAGTGGAGGAGGAACACAGGTCACAGAATCTGGTCTCTTCAACTCTACAACTGTTAGAGATACAGCTGATACCATGTTTGCACATCAGGCAATCAGTAGCATCGCACTGAATACTGGTGACTCTTTGACAATCAAGTGGACAATCAACGTAGGATAAATCCAACCTTGGGCCGTTTTTTTAAGTGCCAATTTTTTTATTTAAATTATTATTATATCTAATTACATATATTTTGAATAATTCTGATATGATAATGATTCCAAAATCAAAAGATAATGATCCTAAATTTATGATACAAAAACTTCACTAAAAGCTTATTAACAATTTTTATCACTAATTTATCAATTGATAAACTCACACAGAAACATTGTAGTAATCTTGGTAATTGCATCTGTTATATCATTAAGTTCTATTTCATTTGCAATGATTCAAAATAATACTCAACCACAAACTCATTCTGAGGGGACAAAGATTCTTGGGCATGTAGTCTTGACTCTTTATGGATCAGATAATATAGTAAAAGCATATAGGCAATCTGACAACTTGGTAGTCACAAATGGTGATAACTCTACTGCAAACAGAATTTTTGGAACAACACTAAGTACTAATTCTGCTCAAGGTGGAACATTTTCTTATGTTTCTGTTGGTACGAGTGGAACTGCAGCTTCTACTATCCAGCTTAACATGTTACAACAAGCAGGAAGTCATAGATTAGGTACGGTCACAAATGGTGTTATACATGGTCAGGCGCTAATTGCTGCAACTTTTCCTGCTAATAAAATAACAAACAATTCTGCAGGAATTAATATTCAAGAGGTTGGTCTCTTTGATAGCATTTCAAATAGTACTACAAACCTTTTTGCTAGGCAAACCTATTCTGCAATCAATGTCTTTCCAGCTGATTCTCTCCAAGTAACTTGGACAGTTACAATAACCTAAAACCTTCAGATTAATTTTCTCTCTGATCTAATCAAAATCATGCAAATAAGCAACGATCCATTTTGGAACTAAATGATCGTAAAAAAGACCAAATTGGATGCTTTTTCTAAAGCAGCTAGTAACTAAAGATATAAGATCTCAAATAATTATCTGAGTAATGCAATATAGGGGTATTACAGGATATATTTTGACCGCTCTGGTATTTTCCTTAATTGTTCCAGTCGGCACTTTAAATGCATATGCCGCAGGTCCTCCTGTAGTAAATGATGACAGTGCTACAACAAACCAAGCTATCCCAGTTATCATAGATATCATATCAAATGACGTCAACACAGGTCGTGCATATACCGTAAATCTTGTAACACCACCAGCTCATGGAATACTTTCAAACCCACTGCTGAATTCAGATGGCAAGGTAGTGTATACACCAGGTCTACTCTTCTCAGGAACTGATTCATTCCAGTATACTATAACAAGTTCTGGCGGTACAAGTAATGTCGGAACAGTAACAATTACAGTCAATCCTGTTTTAGTTACTAATTTACCACCAATTACAGTTCCAGATGTATTTACAGTACCTGAAAATACTCCAAGTATTCAGCTTGATGTTCTTGCAAATGATCATGATCCTGAAAATGATCCATTAACAATTGAAACAGCAGGAGGACCACAACATGGTGCAGTTAGTGTAACAAGTGATCAAAAGTTTGTTACATATCAACCATTTAGTGGTTATTCTGGTCCTGATAGTTTCACATATACAATTACTGATGGACATACTCATGGCATAGTAGGCAGTGCAAGTGTAACTATTACAAAAATAAATACTGCTCCAACAGCTGATATTTTGAACTTTCCAGCACTTCAAAACAATCCTGCAAACATAATACTTACAGGATCAGATCAAGAAAATGATCCACTTACATTTTCTGTTGATAATCAACCATCACACGGAACTCTTAGTGGCATAGCTCCAAATCTTACATATACTCCAAACCTAAATTATGTTGGTAATGATATATTCAAATTTCATACTAATGATGGTTCACTAAATAGCAATTCTGCAAATGTAACAATGCATGTTATGCCATTTGGTGTAAATATTACAACTACAACTTCCTCTGGAATAACTAACATTTCATCACAAACAATTTCTGGAACAGGAAACAGTGGAGCATTTGTAACTGTGTATAGTGGTAATACAATAATTGGAACTACTATCGTACATTCAGACGGTACATGGAGTACACCAACTACATTATTCGAGGGTTATAATGTTATTACAGCAAAAGAAAATGATTCTCAGGGTCATGTATCTTTGGCATCTGCTTCAATTACAATCACTCTTGATACTATTAACCCGCTAGTAGCTATATCAGCACCAAGTAATAATGCCATATTCAATACATCTACAATAACAGTAACAGGTACAGCATCTGACAATCTAGGTACTGGCATCAATCAAGTAACAGTTTCAATTAACAACGGGGCACAAAATGTTGCAACACTATCAGGCAATAACTGGTCATTTTCAATACCCAACTTGTCAGATGGTACATATACTATAATTGCAACAGCAACTGACAAAGCCGGTAATACAGCAAATACATCAATTACAATTACAGTTGACACCACCAAACCTGTAGTTGTCATATCTTCACCATCTAACGGTGCATTATTGAATAATCTATCAACAGCAGTAACAGGTACAGCATCTGACAATCCAGGTACTGGCATCAATCAAGTAACAGTTTCAATTAACAACGGGGCACAAAATGTTGCAACACTATCAGGCAATAACTGGTCATTTTCAGCATCTAGCTTAGTTGTTGGGTCTAATGTAATTACTGCAACAGCAACTGACAAAGCCGGTAATACAGCAAATACATCAATTACAATTACAGTTGGTGTCAATACACCAATAATTACAACTCCATCTGCAACAACCTCCAATCCAAGTCAGTCAATTACAGGTACAGCAGCTCCTAACTCCATAGTTAATGTATACAGTGGTGCTACGCTGCTTGGTACTGTAACTGCAGATGCTTCTGGTAACTGGAGTATAACAGCAACACTTGCAACAGGTGCCAATACAATAACTGCTACATCTACAATAGGCAGTATAACATCACCGCCATCAAACTCAATTACAATTACAGTTGGTGTCAATACACCAATAATTACAACTCCATCTGCAACAACCTCCAATCCAAGTCAGTCAATTACAGGTACAGCAGCTCCTAACTCCATAGTTAATGTATACAGTGGTGCTACGCTGCTTGGTACTGTAACTGCAGATGCTTCTGGTAACTGGAGTATAACAGCAACACTTGCAACAGGTGCCAATACAATAACTGCTACATCTACAATAGGCAGTATAACATCACCGCCATCAAACTCAATTACAATTACAGTTGGTGTCAATACACCAATAATTACAACTCCATCTGCAACAACCTCCAATCCAAGTCAGTCAATTACAGGTACAGCAGCTCCTAACTCCATAGTTAATGTATACAGTGGTGCTACGCTGCTTGGTACTGTAACTGCAGATGCTTCTGGTAACTGGAGTATAACAGCAACACTTGCAACAGGTGCCAATACAATAACTGCTACATCTACAATAGGCAGTATAACATCACCGCCATCAAACTCAATTACAATTACAGTTGGTGTCAATACACCAATAATTACAACTCCATCTGCAACAACCTCCAATCCAAGTCAGTCAATTACAGGTACAGCAGACTCCTAACTCCATAGTTAATGTATACAGTGGTGCTACGCTGCTTGGTACTGTAACTGCAGATGCTTCTGGTAACTGGAGTATAACAGCAACACTTGCAACAGGTGCCAATACAATAACTGCTACATCTACAATAGGCAGTATAACATCACCGCCATCAAACTCAATTACAATTACAGTTACAACAGTTACAAGTCTTAATCCTCCGGTAGTACTATCACCATCATCCAGCTCAACAGTTACATCTCCAGTAACAATCTCTGGTACTGCAGACTCTGGGGCAACTGTCAAGGTCTATGATGGAACCAAGTTGATTGGTACAACAATCGCCAATCCTACAACTATTGTACTTCAGAGTGGAGGCGGTCTAAGCATTGGTGCCCTAGATACAGATAACACATTCTCAAGAAATGGAGGTACATTTGCAAGCAATGCTGTAGTTACTTCTCTAGCTAATAACTGGGGTCTAATCTCGGGAACTCAATGGATAAATTATAAATCTAATAATGTAGATCCTGCTGATACCACAATATATCGAACAACTTTTACATTACCAAATAACTTTAACCAAGCATCTATCAGCACTCAAATCCTTGCAGATAACAAAGCTTCCATTTCTATAAATGGTAATCTTGTTGGGGCTACACCAGCATCAGACATTGCTTCCAACTATGCAGGTCCTGTGCTATCCTTTACTGATAATAGTCAAGCTCATTTTCATGCTGGAGTAAATACCTTGGACTTTACGGTGACTAATCTTGATGGTCCTAATTCAAATCCTGCTGGTCTTGATTACAAAGCTATAGTATCATACGGCGGATTCTGGCAGCTTCCAGCTATTGCACTTACTACAGGTTCTCATACTGTAACTGCCACTGAAACACTTTCTGGTCTTACCTCTACATTATCTACTCCAGATACATTTACAGTTGTGACTTCTGGTAATACTATTGGTAAAGTTACTGGTGGTGGAGGAGTGGGAGATTCTAAGTTTGCATTTGTAGCTAAATCTAAAGATGGAAAATCCTTCAGTGGTAATTTAGAATTCAAAGATAAACCAAACAAAATAACTCTCAAAAGTGATAGTATTACTTCTCTGTCTGTAGACCCCACTGGTAAGACTGCAACATTTAGTGGAACAGGAACAGTTGGAGATAAATCAGGATATGTCTTTAAAGTATCTATTGCAGATAATGGCGAACCAGGGAAAAATGATGTTTTTTCAATTACAATATTTGACTCGAAGGGAAACCAAATTGATTCAGTCAGTGGCATTTTGACCCTAGGAAACATACAGATTCACACTGATGGTAACTCCAGTGACGCCGATGATCAACATGATTTTAAAGACTGCCAAAAATTAGAAAATTAGATTTTTAATAATAACATTACAAAAATATACAATTTAAATTCAAAACTAATAACAACATCACCATTTAACCCCTAAAGATTTTTCAACATAGGAAAATGCCTGTTTGCGTTGAAAACATTAGGTATATTCCAGTTTCCTTTTTATTGCATTGTTGATTCTTACACTACCATTCAGTGTGGTACGTGCTCAAGAAACAAGGATTCCTGTAATTGTGTTGTACAAAGAAAAAGTAAACAAAGTTCATACTGATAAAATCAAAGAAATACATGGAACAGTCAAAAAAACTTGGAAGGTAATTGATGGTCTTGCAACTGATTTATCACCTGCTGATATTGAAACACTCAAAAAAGATCCTTCAGTTTTAACAGTCAAACAAGACCTTCCAGTTCATACATTAGATCTAACTGTTGATCAACATATTCGTGCAGACAAAGTATGAACTGCTAGAAATATTGGAGGAAACAGTTCGTCACAAATTCTAATTGCAATCTTGGATACTGGAATTGATAATACTCATCCAGAATTTACAGGAAGAATCACACTATGTCATAACGAAATAACAAATTCTAGTAACTTGTGAAGATCAAAATGAGTATGTACTCATGTTGCATGCATTGTACGTGCAATTGAAATTAACACAAATATCAAAGATGCGTATCTTATATTCATACTATATTATTCAAGTTTTACAGTGCTGGAAACGATTTACCTTCTGGAATAATCTCTAACATTGGTTTGCCTGTTGCGAACCATTCGAAGTAATTAACGTGAGTCTTGGTAAGTCTCTTACTACCACCGTCTACGTGATCTCAATTTACATTACTATATACAATGATGTGGTAGCTGGCTGGAATTACAGTTGATACAACCGTGAGAAGCCACAAAACTCAAGGTGTTGGTGTTTTGGCTGTGTGAATAATATCACAACAATCGCAATAATTGACAACAATGATTACGGATACATATTTGATCCAGCAAGGATTTCATCTAACAACCATTTCAAACGATTTATCATTTCACACTGGTTACTACTTCAATATCTGTATGGTTATGGAAGAATAGATGAATTAGTAATAAAATTAATACATCATCTAATCCTATCCGCTGTACCTCTTAACAAGTACAACTAGTGACAAATTATCATACATTACCACCTTAATTATGAAGATAACTGTACATGTGAGTTTTAACTTTACACAAAATCTAGTTAACATTATTGTCCATGTGAAAGATCTATGGAACCAATTTCACAGACATAGAATATAAAAAATATAAATGATAAAATTACATCTACCATATAATTTCTCAAACACATGATGTTAAAATTTATCAAATTACAACAATTGCAAATATCTATAATTGTTTACAAGGAATGATAACGACTACATTTATTGTTCAAGTAAAATACTCATTCATTAGTAGATGAGATGCTCTTGTGCATTTCTAATCATATGTAATTCAAAGTATTTTAATGAAATTTAGTATATTGAAAATTTATTAAATTGTTTGTTTATACTGTAGATTTTTTTATAATGTAATAATTTTATTGTCATAATAATATTGTAAAGATTAGCATTTGGATGAATCATATTTACATTTATTCACATTCAATCAAATATAACTAATAATTATGATGATCATTAAATATTATATTTTTTAAAGATATTTTTTGATTTACGATAATTTTAACATAATGTATATTGTTCATATGATTTGAATACAACTATTCATAAATTAATTTTCTAAATTATTTTTTATTTTTAAAATTTCATTTTCAAGTACTTTTGTTACAATTTTCAGAGAAAATACACAGATCCAAAAAGGACGCATAATCATATCATTATTCCGTCATGGAATCGCATATTTCGAATGGATTCCGCCCTGCTTAACCTAATTGCTGTATAATTACACATGTACATGAGATGTGGATTTTCTACATCATTTCTAGGAAGATCGTCAGTTTATACTATTTTTCAATTTTTCAACTTTTTAGCAACTAATCTAGCTGCCAAACAAACTTGTCGACTTCAGGACCATCAGTGAAAATTCCATGAAAACACAGCTAGGCTCAATAATAATTATGGCAATGATTGCAATCTCGCTAGTTTCCTTTGCACATGCAGATTCCATTCTGACAGTTCCAAATTATCATAATGCAGATTATGATTATACCGGACATGCAAGTTATCCTACACCGCACACAACATCAAAACACATGACAATAAGCTTGACAGAATCTATCAAGTTCAAGATAAATGGTAACTCTGGTCAAGGAATGCAAAATGATCAGACACAAGACATTTCAACTTCGAAAAAGACTGTTTCATTTTCAGATGATCTAGTAATTCAAACTGATCATATGGATCAAAAAACTGTAATGATAATATCTAAAGAAAACTCTCAATCAATCACATCAATTGAAAAACTTGCAAATGTTGACAGGATACGATTTACCGGAAGATCAATTGTTGTAGATAGCGTACCATCAACTACACATGACACACCCTCAAAATTATTCCGTGAAATGTCTGTTGATACCATACTATACAACAAACAGGCAAATGATCTAGAAAAAGAATTACAAAATTTGTTATCACAATCAACTGGTATCATCATTCTTGGTGCAAATCATGACCTTCTTGTAATCAATAGCATTTCAAACAATCTTGGAAACAGCATATCATCATTTGGAGATGCCGTTTCTTCTCAAAACAATCCTACACTTCTTGTGGTGTTGTTACCTCTTTCGGGTTACATCCTTATACGATCAGAAAATGATCGTATCAAAATAAAAAACACTAGACAATTTTTCTGTCTTTTCTTTATTGTACTTTTAATGTCATCCACTGCAATTACTCCATTTTCAATATCTCACAGCTATTGGGGTATGGCATTTGCAGACAGCGCAACACCAAGCAACAGCACAGCAGCAACTAACAGCACAACAAGTAACTATACCGTACCAAGCAATGATACCGTACCAAGCAGTGATACCATACCAAGCAGCAGAGCACCAAGCAATGATACAATCTCAAACAATGATACATCATCCATTCCATTAATTCCAATACAAAACCAATCAGGTATAATGGATACACAAAACATCACCATTCCATCACAATCGAACGCAACAGCATCTGATCCACTCTCACTAGGGGATGTAATCGAAGCATCTCTCTCTAATGTGACAAATTCTAGCATTTCTCACGTAAATCAGACTGATTCTTCATCAAATGGTACCATACTAGCAACCCTTGGCATCGCAGATACAGTAAATGCAACTACAAATCATACTGTATCCAACAATACTGGAGTTTCAGGTATAATTACACAACCAGAACTGCCAAATGCCACAAAATCATTCAACTTTACATCACTTGACGGAAAGGTAGGAAAGGCAGTACAAGCAAATGGTACACTAGAGTCTACTAGGAACTGGATACATAACCCAAAAAGTAAACAATACCAACAGCGTCAAGAACTTTACCATATCAGCACTGGTACAGCCAGACTATACCCAAGGGTCATCAGTGTTTACCGTAATCAGCAAGGACAACCAATTTGCACTAACTATCAATAATATGATCTCACCACATGGAATTGCCCAGTTTTCAGTGTTTGACGGAATAAAATGGAATACAGTAAACTCTACTGGAATAATACAAAACTGGACACACTTGGCTGCCACATACAACGGCACTGACATTGCAATCTATGTCAACGGGACACAACAGAATTCATTGCGCCTTCCTGGAGTGTTAACCATAACAGATGATGGACACCTAACACCTGTTACACCAGACCATCTTGCATCAAACTCTGATGTTGTAATTGGTGCCACAATTGATACTATACGAGACTATGCAAAGGACAGATTCTCAGGTCAGATAAAAGATGTCAATTTCTACAGTACATTGCTTGACCAATCACAAATACAGCAGTTGTACGTATTGGATACACAAGGAGTGCAATCAGGTCCAATATCTGCCAGTGTGCCAATGGCCGAGAGTGTATCAATATCTGATTCAATACTGGCTCTGGTCAATTCCACATCTGGAATAACAAACGGTACTGGAATAAACGCAACAAGCATCAATGGAACTGGAATAAATGGAACTGGAATAAATGGAACTGGAATAAACGGAACTGGAATAAATGGAACTGGAATAAATGGAACTGGAATAAACGCAACAGCACTTTCTGTTGTACCTACAATCACAAACCTCAAGAGCAGCTATACAATTGGAGAGAATCCAGAGTTTGAGTTCAAGATATTCAAGGATTCTGACATTAACAAGATCAAGAAAACAGTCAAGGCAAGCATGCAGCAAAATGGATGGAACGAAAAGAATACCACAATATCAGTTACAGTAACAGCACCAGACGGTACCATAATTCCACTCAAATCACAGTTCAAAAAGATGAAGGAAGGACAGTTTGACATCAAAATATTGTCCAAAAAGTACGGCAAGCCTGGAATGTATACCATTACAACAACCATGATACGAGACGGTAAGACGTACACAACTCAGGACCAGTACGCATGGGGTCTTGTTTCCCTGAATACACAAAAGAGCATCTACAGCCCAGGTGATACTGCAAACATGACTGTGGTTGTACTTGACAGTGGTGGACACCCAGTCTGTGATGCAAATCTATCAGTTCTAGTGACAGACCCAAGTTCTCATATCACAACACTAGTATCTGGAGTAGGGGTATCTGCAGGTTCAGAATGTGGTTTGTACAATGCCCAGTATGCTACTACCGTTCCAGGAAACTATACAGTTAACGTATCTGCAACTGCAGACTCCATCCAAACTAACTTTAACACATCATTTCTGGCACAGAACAATATTCCATTTGATATCATCAGAACAGCACAAAGCAAGATTGATCCTGTAAATAATCCAAACATGTTCAATGTCAAAATAGACGTATCATCATTTGTAAACCAGACTGGAGTTACAATCAAGGAATCAGTTCCATCTGTATTGAACATAACAACAGATGCAAGTGTCCAGACAATAGGAGATTCCAAAATATTAACATGGAATAAAAATATGATTGGTACCAAGACATCTGTCCAGTACTCGTATGCCGTACCATTGGTATTTCCACAGTTGTATGCCCTAGGTCCAGTGCAGATAACATATGGTAACCAGACATTTACAGAAGCAAGACAATGGTTTGTGGCAAATGATCCGCAATCACTCTCAGTAAATACCGGTACAACTGCACATCAGGGTACTACATCACCAATTGCTAGATTTACTCTAACGCCTACTAATGGTAAACCTGACATGTTGGTAGTAGTTGGTGTAGTTGCAAGAAAAAGTGCAGTGACAGCCACCACCTTCACTGTTAAATGGGGAGGAACTGGTACATCTTGTCCTGCTGGTGGAACTCCTACTACCATGACTAAGCTTTCATCTGCAACAGGTACTGATGCTGCTTCACCAACTGTATGGGAACAAACTGAATTGTGGTATCTGCCAATAGGAACTGGTAGTGGTACTGCAACAAACATTTGTGTATCTTGGAGTGGCGGTACCGTAACTAGAGTAGCAACTGGTGCTGCACTATACACTAATGTAGATCAGACAACTCCTTTCACTACTGCTGTAAACACTGGAGGCTCTACAACTGCTACCGCAACTTCTGGTACGCTTAGTACTACTGCAACACTTACTGGTAGTAGAGTAGTGGGTGTAGTAGGTGAAAGCACAAAAACCGGAGCAGTTGGAACTATAACATTTACTACTGGTACACAGGAATGGAAGTCTGGTGCCACTACTTCTGGTACTGGTGTAGAAATTGGTGGAGCAACCTCCATATCTACTACCCAAAGTTCATCATCTACTATTGCTGAAACCTTCTCTAGCACAGCAGCTTGGTCTGAAGTTATAGGAGAATTGAATACTAAACAAAATCCTCTTACAGAATCACTTGCTCTGGGTGATACACTTCAAGCATCACAATTAGTTCCTCTTACAGAATCACTTGCTCTATCTGATACAGTTTCAGCAACAAAATCAAGTCCCACTACACTTTATCTTCATGCTACAACAACATCAAATGCTCCTACAAATGGAGAAAAATCTATTGCACTTCCAGTTGGAACACTTGCAGCTAACAGTGGTACTGGATTTGAAAATCTTTACATGTCTTCTGCAAAAGGTACATCACAGACATCAAAGGCCATAACAAGTCTTGGACAAACTGGACATCAAGATGAATATCTAGCACGATTCACATCTTCACCTCTTGATGCACAAACTATACCTGTACGAACATGGACACTTTCTGTTGCAACATCGGAGGCAAATGCTGCTGCAAACTCATTTGTTGTAGGTTCCATCTATGTATGGAGACCAAGTACTAGTTCGGTTGTTGGATACATATACGACTCTGCCTCTCCAAGAAGTACCGAGTTTGTAACAGCTGAAACCGGCAAAGTATACTCTCTTTCTGGTTCTTCTGTAACAACACAAGTTGGAGATGTACTTGTATTCGAGTTTTGGGTAGATGCTACACAAGCAAATACAAGTACAAGAGTCAATACATTATACTTTGATGGAACTGGCTCCATAACAAATAGTACTGCAACATCAAATGCTGCAAGTTCTCTATCAGTACCGTTTGCACTTGCTTATGGTGTATCCCTCACTGAATCTCTATCATTGACTAGTACGGTCCTCAAGTCTGCATCTCTAACAGAGTCACTTGCTCTGAGTGATTCTTCTAGTGCACGTATGTCTATTGTAAAACTTAGTGAAAGTCTATCGTTAGTTGATACAATATCTGCTAAGGGCGGTGAAACACTATTCCCAGCGGGAACTATTCAGCTTGATACATCATCTTCAAAGAATTCGACTGGAACAAATACGGTAAATCTACCTTATACTGTAGGTAATGGTGATCACAGGTTACTAGTAGTTGGAGTAAGTTTTGCAAATACTGGAGTTAATACTCCGACAGTTGCAAGTGTTACATATGGTGGAACACCATTATTCTTTGCTAAGAGATCTTCTGATGGTGCTCATGAATCTGCAGAGATATGGTACTTGGCTAATCCTACAAGTGGAGCAGCAAACATTGTTGTCACATTCAGCAATAGTGAGACACCTGATGCTGTTGTTGGAGCTGCTTCATTTACCGGTGTAGATCAAAGTAATCCACTTCCAAATACGGGAAGTAATACTGGTACTGTAGCTCCTGTAAGTGTTTCAGTAACTACAGGATATGACAATAGTTGGGTCTTTGATGTTCCATCTGTTGAATTTAATACTGTACTTACTGCTCAATCACCACAGATCCAAGATTGGAATGTTATTCAAGGAACTACAATTTCAGGTGCAGCAAGTCACAAAAATGCTCCAATCCCAGGTACTACTGGTATGACATGGACTATGGACATAAGTGGACGTTGGGCTGGAGTAGCAGCTGAAATCAAACCTGCAGGTAAATCCGTAGTATCTCAATCCGTAGGAGTAAGTGATGTAGTATCATTAAAAATAACACATGTCGTCTCACTAACAGAATCACTAACTCTAGTTGATACCATATCTGCACCAAAGACCCAATCCAAATCACTAACAGAATCACTAACTCTAGTTGATACCATATCTGCACCAAAGACCAAGTTACAATCTCTATCCGAATCACTACCAATCACTGATTCAATCTCCAAGACCAAATCCAAATCACTAACAGAATCACTAACTCTAGTTGATACCATATCTGCACCAAAGACCAAGTTACAATCTCTATCCGAATCACTACCAATCACTGATTCAATCTCCAAGACCAAATCCAAATCACTAACAGAATCACTAACTCTAGTTGATACCATATCTGCACCAAAGACCAAGTTACAATCTCTATCCGAATCACTACCAATCACTGATTCAATCTCCAAGACCAAATCCAAATCACTAACAGAATCACTAACTCTAGTTGATACCATATCTGCACCAAAGACCAAGTTACAATCTCTATCCGAATCACTACCAATCACTGATTCAATCTCCAAGACCAAATCCAAATCACTAACAGAATCACTAACTCTAGTTGATACCATATCTGCACCAAAGACCAAGTTACAATCTCTATCCGAATCACTACCAATCACTGATTCAATCTCCAAGACCAAATCCAAATCACTAACAGAATCACTAACTCTAGTTGATACCATATCTGCACCAAAGACCAAGTTACAATCTCTATCCGAATCACTACCAATCACTGATTCAATCTCCAAGACCAAATCCAAATCACTAACAGAATCACTAACTCTAGTTGATACCATATCTGCACCAAAGACCAAGTTACAATCTCTATCCGAATCACTACCAATCACTGATTCAACTACCACCAACTCTTCCAAGACCACTTCACTTACAGAATCACTACCAATCACTGATTCAACTACCACCAACTCTTCCAAGACATCATCTCTAACAGAAGATCTCTCACTAGCTGATTCAACTACCACCAACTCTTCCAAGACATCATCTCTAACAGAAGATCTCTCACTAGCTGATTCAACTACCACCAACTCTTCCAAGACATCATCTCTAACAGAAGATCTCTCACTAGCTGATTCAACTACCACCAACTCTTCCAAGACATCATCTCTAACAGAAGATCTCTCACTAGCTGATTCAACTACCACCAACTCTTCCAAGACATCATCTCTAACAGAAGATCTCTCACTAGCTGATTCAACTACCACCAACTCTTCCAAGACCACTTCACTTACAGAATCACTACCAATCACTGATTCAACTACCACCAACTCTTCCAAGACCACTTCACTTACAGAATCACTACCAATCACTGATTCAACTACCACCAACTCTTCCAAGACATCATCTCTAACAGAAGATCTCTCACTAGCTGATTCAACTACCACCAACTCTTCCAAGACATCATCTCTAACAGAAGATCTCTCACTAGCTGATTCAACTACCACCAACTCTTCCAAGACATCATCTCTAACAGAAGATCTCTCACTAGCTGATTCAACTACCACCAACTCTTCCAAGACATCATCTCTAACAGAAGATCTCTCACTAGCTGATTCAACTACCACCAACTCTTCCAAGACATCATCTCTAACAGAAGATCTCTCACTAGCTGATTCAACTACCACCAACTCTTCCAAGACCACTTCACTTACAGAATCACTACCAATCACTGATTCAACTACCACCAACTCTTCCAAGACATCATCTCTAACAGAAGATCTCTCACTAGCTGATTCAACTACCACCAACTCTTCCAAGACATCATCTCTAACAGAAGATCTCTCACTAGCTGATTCAACTACCACCAACTCTTCCAAGACATCATCTCTAACAGAAGATCTCTCACTAGCTGATTCAACTACCACCAACTCTTCCAAGACATCATCTCTAACAGAAGATCTCTCACTAGCTGATTCAACTACCACCAACTCTTCCAAGACATCATCTCTAACAGAAGATCTCTCACTAGCTGATTCAACTACCACCAACTCTTCCAAGACATCATCTCTAACAGAAGATCTCTCACTAGCTGATTCAACTACCACCAACTCTTCCAAGACATCATCTCTAACAGAAGATCTCTCACTAGCTGATTCAACTACCACCAACTCTTCCAAGACATCATCTCTAACAGAAGATCTCTCACTAGCTGATTCAACTACCACCAACTCTTCCAAGACATCATCTCTAACAGAAAATCTCTCACTAGCTGATTCAACTACCACCAACTCTTCCAAGACATCATCTCTAACAGAAGATCTCTCACTAGCTGATTCAACTACCACCAACTCTTCCAAGACATCATCTCTAACAGAAGATCTCTCACTAGCTGATTCAACTACCACCAACTCTTCCAAGACCACTTCACTTACAGAATCACTACCAATCACTGATTCAACTACCACCAACTCTTCCAAGACCACTTCACTTACAGAATCACTACCAATCACTGATTCAACTACCACCAACTCTTCCAAGACATCATCTCTAACAGAAGATCTCTCACTAGCTGATTCAACTACCACCAACTCTTCCAAGACATCATCTCTAACAGAAGATCTCTCACTAGCTGATTCAACTACCACCAACTCTTCCAAGACATCATCTCTAACAGAAGATCTCTCACTAGCTGATTCAACTACCACCAACTCTTCCAAGACATCATCTCTAACAGAAAATCTCTCACTAGCTGATTCAACTACCACCAACTCTTCCAAGACATCATCTCTAACAGAAGATCTCTCACTAGCTGATTCAACTACCACCAACTCTTCCAAGACCACTTCACTTACAGAATCACTACCAATCACTGATTCAACTACCACCAACTCTTCCAAGACATCATCTCTAACAGAAGATCTCTCACTAGCTGATTCAACTACCACCAACTCTTCCAAGACCACTTCACTTACAGAATCACTACCAATCACTGATTCAACTACCACCAACTCTTCCAAGACATCATCTCTAACAGAAGATCTCTCACTAGCTGATTCAACTACCACCAACTCTTCCAAGACATCATCTCTAACAGAAGATCTCTCACTAGCTGATTCAACTACCACCAACTCTTCCAAGACATCATCTCTAACAGAAGATCTCTCACTAGCTGATTCAACTACCACCAACTCTTCCAAGACATCATCTCTAACAGAAGATCTCTCACTAGCTGATTCAACTACCACCAACTCTTCCAAGACATCATCTCTAACAGAAGATCTCTCACTAGCTGATTCAACTACCACCAACTCTTCCAAGACCACTTCACTTACAGAATCACTACCAATCACTGATTCAACTACCACCAACTCTTCCAAGACATCATCTCTAACAGAAGATCTCTCACTAGCTGATTCAACTACCACCAACTCTTCCAAGACATCATCTCTAACAGAAGATCTCTCACTAGCTGATTCAACTACCACCAACTCTTCCAAGACATCATCTCTAACAGAAGATCTCTCACTAGCTGATTCAACTACCACCAACTCTTCCAAGACATCATCTCTAACAGAAGATCTCTCACTAGCTGATTCAACTACCACCAACTCTTCCAAGACATCATCTCTAACAGAAGATCTCTCACTAGCTGATTCAACTACCACCAACTCTTCCAAGACATCATCTCTAACAGAAGATCTCTCACTAGCTGATTCAACTACCACCAACTCTTCCAAGACATCATCTCTAACAGAAGATCTCTCACTCAGCTGATTCAACTACCACCAACTCTTCCAAGACATCATCTCTAACAGAAGATCTCTCACTAGCTGATTCAACTACCACCAACTCTTCCAAGACATCATCTCTAACAGAAGATCTCTCACTAGCTGATTCAACTACCACCAACTCTTCCAAGACCACTTCACTTACAGAATCACTACCAATCACTGATTCAACTACCACCAACTCTTCCAAGACCACTTCACTTACAGAATCACTACCAATCACTGATTCAACTACCACCAACTCTTCCAAGACATCATCTCTAACAGAAGATCTCTCACTAGCTGATTCAACTACCACCAACTCTTCCAAGACATCATCTCTAACAGAAGATCTCTCACTAGCTGATTCAACTACCACCAACTCTTCCAAGACATCATCTCTAACAGAAGATCTCTCACTAGCTGATTCAACTACCACCAACTCTTCCAAGACATCATCTCTAACAGAAGATCTCTCACTAGCTGATTCAACTACCACCAACTCTTCCAAGACATCATCTCTAACAGAAGATCTCTCACTAGCTGATTCAACTACCACCAACTCTTCCAAGACCACTTCACTTACAGAATCACTACCAATCACTGATTCAACTACCACCAACTCTTCCAAGACATCATCTCTAACAGAAGATCTCTCACTAGCTGATTCAACTACCACCAACTCTTCCAAGACATCATCTCTAACAGAAGATCTCTCACTAGCTGATTCAACTACCACCAACTCTTCCAAGACATCATCTCTAACAGAAGATCTCACTAGCTGATTCAACTACCACCAACTCTTCCAAGACATCATCTCTAACAGAAGATCTCACTAGCTGATTCAACTACCACCAACTCTTCCAAGACATCATCTCTAACAGAAGATCTCTCACTAGCTGATTCAACTACCACCAACTCTTCCAAGACATCATCTCTAACAGAAGATCTCTCACTAGCTGATTCAACTACCACCAACTCTTCCAAGACCACTTCACTTACAGAATCACTACCAATCACTGATTCAACTACCACCAACTCTTCCAAGACATCATCTCTAACAGAAGATCTCTCACTAGCTGATTCAACTACCACCAACTCTTCCAAGACCACTTCACTTACAGAATCACTACCAATCACTGATTCAACTACCACCAACTCTTCCAAGACATCATCTCTAACAGAAGATCTCTCACTAGCTGATTCAACTACCACCAACTCTTCCAAGACATCATCTCTAACAGAAGATCTCTCACTAGCTGATTCAACTACCACCAACTCTTCCAAGACATCATCTCTAACAGAAGATCTCTCACTAGCTGATTCAACTACCACCAACTCTTCCAAGACCACTTCACTTACAGAATCACTACCAATCACTGATTCAACTACCACCAACTCTTCCAAGACCACTTCACTTACAGAATCACTACCAATTACTACCACTACTGTTTCAACCAAATCAAAGACTGCCTCACTAACCGAATCACTACCAATCATTGACACTGTAGTAACCAAGTCATCAAAAACTACTTCACTAACCGAATCACTACCAATCATTGACACTGTAGTAACCAAGTCATCAAAAACTACTTCACTAACCGAATCACTACCAATCACTACCACTACTGTTTCAACCAAATCAAAAACTACTTCACTTACAGAATCACTACCAATCACTACCACTACTGTTTCAACCAAATCAAAGACTGCCTCACTAACCGAATCACTACCAATCATTGATACTGTTGCTTCTACAAAATCAACGATGATCTCACTTGTAGACTCGTTAACAATTGCAGATCAATACACTACATCAATGTCAAAACTAGCTCTACTAACTGATGGATTGTCATTAGTAGAATCTAACAAATTCTTGGGTGGTATAAGAATTGAAGCAAGAGATCAAAATAACATACTAATTGCAAATGCTACATATTCTATAAGTCCAAATCCAGATGGTAGCAATACTCCAGCAGTGATCATTGATGGAGGTAGCAATGATGCTGATGCTCAAAATAATGGTAGAGCGATTGTTACCTTGGTACCATTTGGACCTTATAATATAACAATGACAACAATACCTACAGGATTTAATGTACTTGGAAACGCTACAATCTATACTGTACATAATACTAACTTGAATGGTATTGTCATATTCCGACTTGCACCAATTACTTACAACATCAATACATTACCACCTACAGTGATCACATCAGCACCAAATCTCAATGCTACTACTCTTAGTCTGTGGTCGCCTTCTGGATTTAATGCAGTAAAAATAAACGGTACAACCGAGACACCTATAACAAAAGTTCAGAGCTTGCCTCCTATAATTTCAGTAGGATCATCTAATTCAGGACTAGATGGTGCAATTGCAAATCAAGTAACAGTATCATTAAGAACATCTTTTGCAGACAGCGCAACTCCAACCTCCATATTGACTACATTAGGTGTACCAACATATTCCATGCCACAGTCATCCAATGTCACAGCAGTATTACCAAGTATTGTGGGAACAACAAGCTCAATTAGCACCAATCAAGTAATAACCACTCCACCTCTTAACCAAATAATTCCTGGTCAAAAGATGATTATTCCAGTAGAAACTTCAGTAATTCCAAAAACAGGTGGTCTAAAGCAACTTAACGTAACAGCATGTACAGATCCTGGTCACAATGGCTGTGCAGCATATACTCCTAGTTCATCAAATGATTGGTTTGTAGTAAAGACAGACAATAAACTTCCATCTTCAAAACCTGCACTACCACAAAATGACAAACTAACATTATATGTGAATGTAACATATCAACACGAAGTAACAGGCACAGGATTTGATTGGTCAAACCCTGCTAACTTTAAGACTCCTCCACAATTGACACTACAGTTACCAAAGAATGCACCAGGAGTACAACTAGATTCTAACAAATGTCCAATATCTGACATATTCTTATTTGATCCTACTGGAAATGGTGGAGCTGGTAGCTGGATAAGCAATCCAGTTACTATATTATCTGCTGTACCATCTACTGATAATAGCCTTACATGTGATGTAGTGGTATCAGCACCACACTTTTCACAATTTGCATTGGGTGGTCATGGTACTAGTAGTTCATCTAGCTCACCAGGAACTACCGCAGGACCAGGAGTAGGATCTGTTAGCGCTGGTGGAGGCGGTGGTGGTGCTACTGGAGTTGGCACAAGTACAGCTTCTACTACATCAACAAGTACTGGAGGAGGAGCCGGACCATATCTTAAGATCCAAGATGTATCTTATGATGTCTGTGACAAACAGATTGTACGAATACAAGTTGCGACCGACTATAACAAAACAGATCCAGTAGTAATAGTTCGTACATCCATTAATGGTGTCGTAGATGCAACACTTATCCCAGTTCAACCATATGCTGCAGAAAATGTAAATGCTTCAGTAAGAAAATTAGTCTACGAAGCTTCCATTAATCCAAAAGAGACATCATTTGAGGTAGTTGCACTTGAAACAATTGGAACTAGTTTATTCTCGGTAGGAAAAACAGTAGAAGTTACCGGTTGTAACGAGGATATGGATTTCACAAAAATTGAATTGACAACACAACCATCTGAAATAGACCTCTCTGCACCACAGATATTTGATCTCAAATTCCAAGTAGGTAATGGAACCAAGCAACTTGCATCAGAGCCAACAACTCAATTTGTACGTGGCAATCCACTTTCAGTATATGCTATAGTGAATACTCCAACACAAATTACTTCCTCTGAATTACGATTCAAAGCAATTGACAATAATGATCCAGGACAATACCATACAATAACAATGAATGTTATACCGCTAAAAATATCCAATAGTACATACTTGTTATCGGTAACAGTACCATCTGAATTACTGCAAGCGCCTGGTATACAATATTGGGTTCATGTAGAAAACAGTGCTAATAAGAAGACTGATTCAGATGTTGCCACAATAGGAGTGAAACCAAACTATACAATCAATGCTACACTAGAGTTGGACGTTTCACAAAATAGAGCAGCTGGAACTACAGCAAGACCTTCATCTTATCTCACCATTGATGGAAATCCAGTATATGGTACAATCTCGCTTGTAGTAGATGGCAAGACTGTATACACATCACCTGGACAATTATTCACACAAGGACAAACTCAGGTAAGACTTGAATGGGCTACTCAACCAACTGATGCACTAGTAAATCATAAAATTGAAGCAGTAGCAAACATTTACGACAAGTCATTTACAGCACAAGGAAATATCATTACATTCTCTTCAATCAAGACAGAATCAATTGCACAACCAATCAATATTGATCCAATCAACGATGCTAATGGTCATACAATTGCAAATCCACAAGTTCTCTATTCTTCATTTAACAATGAAGGCACTATGAGATACAAAGTAACTGCACCTGACGGCACATGTGTAATAGGTGTCTCAGATGAATGTCTTGTAAAAGACTCTACATTGGACGCACCTGGACAAATAAAGAGCATAACTATAGGTGATCAAGTTTACAGAGTCAGATATTCTGGAACAAATGATTCACTTGAAAGATTCTCAATCACATCAGTAGATCCTATAGTTGAAGCATGGAAGATCGAAATTGATTCTCAGATAGATCTTACACCACAAATACATGTGATGGAAAATGTTTCACTCAAGGTAACTTATCGACCAGTGGAAATACCATTCTTATCTGAATAAAAATAAAATCATATTGTATATCATAATTACTGGATCAAATTTTATCCTATTTTTTATATTTACTAAATTGTTTTCTAAATTTCAATTTTGATTTTCGGTAATTATTTTTTATTTTGAAAATTCCATTTTCCAGTAATTTTATTGCAATTTTCAGAGAAAACACACAGATCCAAAAAGGACATTTGATACTATTATAATTCCAAAACGGAATCGATTGTCATCAATGATTGACACTATCCTTTAAGCCGATTTTATCATAATTCCACTTGTATCTAAGATGATGTCAGTGAAAATTCCATGAAAACAAAGCTAGACTCAATTATAATTATCGCAATGATTGCAATCTCGCTAGTTTCCTTTGCACATGCAGATTCCATTCTGACAGTTCCAAATTATCATAATGCAGATTATGATTATACCGGACATGCAAATTATCAGGTACAGCATACAACATCAAAACACATGACAGTAAGCTTGACAGAATCTATCAAGTTCAAGACAGATGGTAACTTTGGTCAAGGATTACAAAATGATCAGACACAAGACATTTCAACTTCGAAAAAAACTGTTTCATTCTCTGATGATCTGACACTACGCATTGTTCATGTAGCAAAAATAACTACAATAATTACAGTTATACCCACAGAAAACTCTCAATCAATCACATCAATTGAAAAACTTGCAAATGTTGACAGGATACGATTTACCGGAAGATCAATTGTTGTAGATAGCGTACCATCAACTACACAGGACACACCCTCAAAATTATTCCGTGAAATGTCTGTTGATACCATACTATACAACAAACAGGCAAATGATCTAGAAAAAGAATTACAAAATTTGTTATCACAATCAACTGGTATGATCATTCTTGGAACCAATCACGACCTTCTTGTAATCAATAGCATTTCAAACAATCTTGGAAACAGCATATCATCATTTGGAAATATCATCTCTTCTCAAAACAATCCAACACTTCTTGTGGTGTTGTTACCTCTTTCGGGTTACATCCTTATACGATCAGAAAATGACCGTATCAAAATAAAAAACACTAGACAATTTTTCTGTCTTTTCTTTATTGTACTTTTAATGTCATCTACTGCAATCACCCCACTTTCAATATCTCACAGCTACTGGGGTATGGCATTTGCAGATGGTACAGAACCAAACAATGATACTATATCAAGCAACAGTACGGTGCCAACTAACAGCACAACACCAATCAACTATGCCATCCTAAACAACGATACCGCATCCATCTCACTAACTCCAATACAAAATCAATCCGACATAATCAATCCGCAAAACATCATCATCTCATCTAGCCAATCAAACACTACAGTATCTGATCCACTTGTATTAGAGGATGTAATCGAAGCATCTCTTTCTAATATGACAAATTCTAGCAATTCTCAAGTAAATGAAACAAATTCCTCACGAAATGATATGTCATCTAGCCTTGGTATCTCTGATACTGTAGAGGCTACTGCAAATACACTGCCAGATCACAATGTAGTCAGTCTTGGCATCGCAGATACAGTAAATGCAACTACAAATCATACTGTATCCAACAATACTGGAGTTTCAGGTATAATTACACAACCAGAACTGCCAAATGCCACAAAATCATTCAACTTTACATCACTTGACGGAAAGGTAGGAAAGGCAGTACAAGCAAATGGTACACTAGAGCTACTAGGAACTGGATACATAACCCAAAAAGTAAACAATACCAACAGCGTCAAGAACTTTACCATATCAGCACTGGTACAGCCAGACTATACCCAAGGGTCATCAGTGTTTACCGTAATCAGCAAGGACAACCAATTTGCACTAACTATCAATAATATGATCTCACCACATGGAATTGCCCAGTTTTCAGTGTTTGACGGAATAAAATGGAATACAGTAAACTCTACTGGAATAATACAAAACTGGACACACTTGGCTGCCACATACAACGGCACTGACATTGCAATCTATGTCAACGGGACACAACAGAATTCATTGCGCCTTCCTGGAGTGTTAACCATAACAGATGATGGACACCTAACACCTGTTACACCAGACCATCTTGCATCAAACTCTGATGTTGTAATTGGTGCCACAATTGATACTATACGAGACTATGCAAAGGACAGATTCTCAGGTCAGATAAAAGATGTCAATTTCTACAGTACATTGCTTGACCAATCACAAATACAGCAGTTGTACGTATTGGATACACAAGGAGTGCAATCAGGTCCAATATCTGCCAGTGTGCCAATGGCCGAGAGTGTATCAATATCTGATTCAATACTGGCTCTGGTCAATTCCACATCTGGAATAACAAACGGTACTGGAATAAACGCAACAAGCATCAATGGAACTGGAATAAATGGAACTGGAATAAATGGAACTGGAATAAACGGAACTGGAATAAATGGAACTGGAATAAATGGAACTGGAATAAACGCAACAGCACTTTCTGTTGTACCTACAATCACAAACCTCAAGAGCAGCTATACAATTGGAGAGAATCCAGAGTTTGAGTTCAAGATATTCAAGGATTCTGACATTAACAAGATCAAGAAAACAGTCAAGGCAAGCATGCAGCAAAATGGATGGAACGAAAAGAATACCACAATATCAGTTACAGTAACAGCACCAGACGGTACCATAATTCCACTCAAATCACAGTTCAAAAAGATGAAGGAAGGACAGTTTGACATCAAAATATTGTCCAAAAAGTACGGCAAGCCTGGAATGTATACCATTACAACAACCATGATACGAGACGGTAAGACGTACACAACTCAGGACCAGTACGCATGGGGTCTTGTTTCCCTGAATACACAAAAGAGCATCTACAGCCCAGGTGATACTGCAAACATGACTGTGGTTGTACTTGACAGTGGTGGACACCCAGTCTGTGATGCAAATCTATCAGTTCTAGTGACAGACCCAAGTTCTCATATCACAACACTAGTATCTGGAGTAGGGGTATCTGCAGGTTCAGAATGTGGTTTGTACAATGCCCAGTATGCTACTACCGTTCCAGGAAACTATACAGTTAACGTATCTGCAACTGCAGACTCCATCCAAACTAACTTTAACACATCATTTCTGGCACAGAACAATATTCCATTTGATATCATCAGAACAGCACAAAGCAAGATTGATCCTGTAAATAATCCAAACATGTTCAATGTCAAAATAGACGTATCATCATTTGTAAACCAGACTGGAGTTACAATCAAGGAATCAGTTCCATCTGTATTGAACATAACAACAGATGCAAGTGTCCAGACAATAGGAGATTCCAAAATATTAACATGGAATAAAAATATGATTGGTACCAAGACATCTGTCCAGTACTCGTATGCCGTACCATTGGTATTTCCACAGTTGTATGCCCTAGGTCCAGTGCAGATAACATATGGTAACCAGACATTTACAGAAGCAAGACAATGGTTTGTGGCAAATGATCCGTTATCTGTTGCAAAGCTCTATCTACATGCAGCCACATCGTCCAATGCTCCAACTGATGGTGAAAAATCTACTGCACTTCCAGTTGGAACACTTGCAGCTAACAGCGGTACTGGATTTGAAGATTTATCCATGTCTTCATTCATAGGGACATCTACATCAACAGTGACTATCTCAGGACTCGCTCAGACAGCACGCCAAGACAACTACATTGCTAGATTCACTTCTTCCCAACTTGCAGCACAAACTATACCATCTGGCACATGGACATTTGCTTTGCAAACATCAGAGGCAAATACTGCAGCAAATTCTTTTCTTGCAGCATCACTTTATGTCTGGAGGCCATCAACAAGTAGTGTAGTAGGATACATCTATGATAACAGTACTGGAGTTGGAACAGAATGGGGTGCTAGCAAAACAGGCAAGGTAGTCACTGTCTCAGGCGGTTCAGTTGCAGCAGCAGATGGTGATGTGCTTGTCTTTGAAGTCTGGCGCACTGGATCACAAGGTAGTGCTACTGCAAGAGTCCAGACAATATTTTTTGATGGAACAACTGATGTAACCGATGGTGCTACTGCTGCAGCTGCATCTGCAAGTTATGTTCAATCTCCTGCTAATCTAATCTTTAAGAATACTAGGCTTTACCTACATGCAGCCACATCGTCCAATGCTCCAACTGATGGTGAAAAATCTACTGCACTCCCAGTTGGAACATTTCAAGGTAACAGCGGTACTGGATTTGAAGATTTATCCATGTCACCACACATAGGAACATCTCAGACTACTAAGACTATCTCAGGACTCGCTCAGACAGCACGCCAAGACAACTACATTGCTAGATTCACTTCTTCCCAACTTGCAGCACAAACTATACCATCTGGCACATGGACATTTGCTTTGCAAACATCAGAGGCAAATACTGCAGCAAATTCTTTTCTTGTAGCATCACTTTATGTCTGGAGGCCATCAACAAGTAGTGTAGTAGGATACATCTATGATAACAATACTGGAGTTGGAACAGAATGGGGTACTACTACTACAGGCAAGGTAGTCACTGTCTCAGGCGGTTCAGTTGCAGCAGCAGATGGTGATGTGCTTGTCTTTGAAGTCTGGCGCACTGGATCACAAGGTAGTGCTACTGCAAGAGTCCAGACAATATTTTTTGATGGAACAACTGATGTGACAGAAAATGGTAATGCTCCTAGTGCTGCAAGACTTTATTGAATTTGAACCTGAAATAAAATTTGCTTCAATAAATACTGAAAATCTAGGAATTGCTGATACTGTATCTACAACAAAATCATTTCAAAGATCACTTTCCGAATCACTTGCTCTATCTGATATACTTGTAGCATCAAAATCTACACCACCTCTTTCCGAATCACTTTCTCTATCTGATGTATCTACTAAACAAGTTACAAAATCTCTCACAGAGTCTTTGTCTTTGTCTGATACTCTTACCAAAATCCAATCTACAACTACCTATGTTCAAGAATCACTTTCTCTGTCTGATACACTTGTAGCATCAAGATTGATCTCACTTTCCGAATCACTATCCCTATCTGATACAATTTCAACAACAAAATTGAATCCCACCACATTTTACCTTCATGATATAACAACATCATATGCTCCTACAAATGATGAGAAATCCACCGCACTCCCAGTTGGAACATTTACAGGTAACAGCGGTACTGGTTTTGAAGACTTGTCCATGTCTTCTACAAAAGGTACATCACAGACATCAAAGACCATAACAAGTCTTGCACAAAATACGCATCAAGATGAATATTTGGCACGATTTACATCTCCAACTCTTGGTGCACAAACCATACCTGCGCGAACATGGACACTTTCTGTTGCAACCAAAGAATCTGCTACTAATGCAAACTCATTTGCAGTAGGTTCCATCTATGTATGGAGACCAAGTACTAGTTCCGTTGTTGGATACATATACGATTCTGCCTCACCCAGAAATCCAGAATTTACAACAGGAGAAAGAGGCGAAATATACTCTCTTTCTGGTTCTTCTGTAGCAACACAAGTTGGAGACGTAATTGTACTTGAGTTTTGGGTGGATGCTACACAAACAGGTACTGCATCTACAAAGGTGAATACATTATACTTTGATGGAACTGGTACCATAACAAATGGTACTGGAACATCAAATGCTGCAAGTTCCCTATACGTACCGTTTGCACTTACTTATGGTGTATCTCTCAATGAATCTCTATCATTAACTAGTACCGTTCTCAAGTCTGCATCTCTAACAGAGTCACTTGCTCTGGGTGATGTTATTTCTAGTACAAAAACAAAATCTCTTCCTGAGTCACTATCACTAGTTGATTCTCTCAACAAAATAGTTACTAAATCACTATCAGAGGATCTCTCATTAGCTGATTCAACTACCACCAACTCTTCCAAGGTATCATCTCTAACTGAATCACTACCAATCACTGACACCATATCTACACCAAAAACCAAGTTACAATCACTAACAGAATCACTATCACTAGTTGATACCATTGCTACACCAAAGACCACATTACAATCACTTACAGAATCACTACCAATCACTGATTCAACTACCACCAACTCTTTCAAGACATCTTCACTAACCGAGTCACTAACACTAGTTGATACAATATCTGCACCAAAGACCAAGTTACAATCTCTATCAGAATCACTACCAATCACTGATTCAACTACAATCGCTGCATCAAAGACGTCCTCTCTATCAGAATCACTATCATTAGCTGATAAAGTGTCTACACTTACCACCAAATCATCTTCACTCACAGAATCATTATCACTAGCTGATTCTACTATTACAACAAAATCAAAGGCATACTCACTAACCGAATCTCTACCAATCACTGATTCAACTATCACTACAACATCAAAGACCTATTCACTAACCGAATCGCTACCAATCACTGATGCCATATCTGCACCAAAGACAAAATCACAATCACTAACCGAATCACTACCAATCACTGACTCGATTGTTACAACAAAATCAAAGTTATCCTCTCTATCAGAATCATTGTCACTAGTTGACACCGTATCTACACCAAAAACCACATTACAATCTCTCACAGAATTATTATCTCTAGATGACTCCACTATTACAACAAAATCAAAGACCACTTCTCTCACAGAATCACTCCCACTCACTGATACCGTATCTACACCAAAGACCAAGCTACAATCGTTATCAGAATCTCTATCTCTAGATGATTCTCCTCTTGTACTTGCCAAGACAAAGTCTGTCTCACTCTCAGAATCACTTGCCTTGTCTGATACGACATCTAGAATCCAGTCTACATCTGCATCACTCTCAGAATCACTTATCTTATCTGACACTACAACTCAAAACCAGTCAACATCTGTCTCACTCTCAGAATCACTTGCATTAACTGACACAACTACAAGAAATCCAACAAAATCACTTGCAGAACAAATCTCAATTGCAGACCCAAGTCTATTCTCTCTGAAATCAAAGATCGTATCACTATCTGATTCACTCTCTGTCTCTGATGTATCCACAAAACACTTGAACAAATTACTCTCAGATTCAATTGCAATTGCGGATACATTTGCACTTCACACCAACATGATCTCACTAACAGATGGACTTGCTCTAAGTGATATGGTATCCAAACAGGATCTCAAAATCATATCTGATGATATCTCTCTGAGCATCTCCTCTACTGGAACAGCTAATCTACAAAACAACCAAAATCTAGTTGAGGCTGGCCAAAAATCCATAACAATTGACCCAGTCAAACCAGAACTACTTGTAGTAAGCAATGACATATCGCTTTCAAATGTAGTGATACCGTCAACAGTAACAAATCCAGTAATCAACTATACCGCAATACAGCAGACTAGTGGTAGTACAACATCAGTACTGGTTACAAACCCACTTACAATTACCAAAAACACTGATGGAACCATTCCAACAGTCAAGATTACAATCCCTGGCAACACTACCATAACAGGTAACACATTCTGGAATGGAGCATTTACACTTCCAACCATACAAAGCTCATCTACAATATCATTACCTACTACACCAAACCAAGTAAACACACCACAAACCATAATCAAGATAGGCTCTGATGTACCGATTTCATTTAACAAGCCAGTAAGGCTCTTGTTTGCAGGACAAGCAGGTCTACGTGTAGGATTCTTCCATTCTAGTCCTACCGTAACAGAAATCACTGCTACTTGTACCTCTGATAGTTTATCCGGTATTCCGTCTGGTTCCAATGAATGCAAGATTAACGTTGGTCATGATCTTGTTGTATTGACAAATCACTTTACAGGCTTTGCCACATGGAGTTCTAGTTCTGTATCAAGTGGAACAAGTACAGGTACAGGAGCTGGTACTGGTTCCGGAGGCGGTGGAGGAGGAATAGGTGTTGGTCCAAGTGTTGGAACATCATCTTCATCATCATCAAGTAATGCTGGAGGAGTAGGACCATATCTTGAGATACAAAAAGTATCTTATGATATCTGTGACAAGCAAATTGTACAAATTCTGGTGGGAACTGATTCCAATGATACCAATCCAATGGTAATAGTTAGAACCTCACTTACTGGAACAGTTGATGCAAAGCTTGCATCAGACCAACCATATGCACAAGAAAATGTCAACGGTACAATCCGAAAACTAGTCTATGAAGCATACATCTCTCCAAAGGAGAAATCCTTTGAGGTTGTTGCATTACAATCAGTTGGACATAACGTCTTTTCTGTAGGAAAGACCATACAAATCACTGGCTGCAATGAATCTGTAGATTTCACACAAATCCAGTCTTTGTCACAATTGAGTGTGATGGATGCAAGTGAACCTAGAATATTTGATGTTAAATTACAGGTAGGAAATGGGGTCAAGATTCAATCATCTGAAGATAACTCTTCTGTTGATTCTCAACCAATCTCTGTATTTGCAATTATAGATAGCAAAACATCAATTGATAGTGCAGAACTTAGATTTACAAACCTGAACAATACTCTTGCTAACTATAACACAATAAACATGCAAGTAGTACCAATTCAAATCACAAACTCAACGTATATGATTTCAGGAACTATTCAAAACAACTTGTTGCAAGCTCCCGCAGTTACATATTGGATACATGTACATAATGCGGTAGGAAAATCAAGTGACTCTGATCATTATACACTTGCTGTTAGGCCCAATTATCCAATCTCTGGCAAATTAGAAGTCGACATCAATCCAGCTGTCATCGAAGGAAGTATGGATCATGTTTCGGCATACTTTAACAATGGTGGAAAAGGACCAATTTATGGCTCTATTGTACTAACCGTGGATGGAAACGATGTATACACATCTCCAAAACAAATCTTTGGTGTTGGAGACACACAGGTAAACTTGGAATGGAAGGTACCCACAACAAACAAGATGGTTCCGCACACTATACAATCTAGAGCAGAAATCTATGGTCAATCGATTCAAACTAATTCTTATATGATAACTGCATTTCCTGGAATACTTAGTGTCTCATTGTCCAAATTAAACAATGTTGAATTGATGTCACTTGGAAACAATACTACGGCAAATCCATCTGTATTGTACTCTTCTTTTGTAAATGATGGTTCTATGCATTATACAGTTACTGCACCAGATGGAACATGTGTTATTGGGGAAAATGACAATTGTATAATCACTACATCATCACGTGATAATTTAAAAAGTATTACAATTGACAACCAAATATATCGAGTTAGATATTCAGGCCCAGGCAGTTCACTTGAACGATTCTCAATTACATCAGTAGATCCAATAATTGGTAATTGGAAAGTAGAAATTGAATCAAAGCAAAGCGTTGTACCACAAGTACAAATAATGAATGATGTATTCTTGAAGATCAAGTATGAAAATACGGATACAACACCAATAACATTACATTCAAAATAATTTCTTAATTATTTTTATTGTAGAAATCTAGGGATATGCAATAGCTTTTGCAATGTGGGAATCAAGATCTGAAATCTTTATTCTTTCTTGACTCATTGAATCTCGATCTCTTATCGTAACTGTTCCGTCTTCTAATGTCTGATGATCTACTGTAACTGCAAAAGGAGCACCTACTTCGTCAAGTCTTCTATATCTCCTACCTATAGCACCTGAATGATCCAAAAATGTATCATATTTTCTTCTCAAGTCTGAGTAAATCTCTTCTGTTTTTTCTGCCAATCCATCTTTTTTTACAAGTGAAAGTATTCCAACATGAACAGGGGCAAGGTAGGGTTTTAGAGAAAGAACTACTCTCTCATTTTCCTTGTCTTCACGAAGGCTGTATTCTAATATGGTGTATAGACTTCTGTCTATTCCCATTGAGATCTCAAACACATGCGGTAAAACTTTTACTTCCTCATCCATTACCTCAAATTTTTCTTTGCTTGTATTTGCATGACTCTGTAAATCGTAATCTGATCTGTAATTACAAGCCACAAGCTCAAGCCATCCTGTAGTAGTTTCTACCTCAAAATCAAAAGCCACTGTTGCATAAAATGCCTTTTCCTTATCTCCCAGCTTTCTGAACCTGCTCTTGTTTACATCAATTCCTGTCTTCTGATAAAATTCTACCAAAAGTCCAAGATAGTATGCCACAAGCTTGTTTGGTACAGCACCTGAATCCACTGCCTCCTTGCATGACATTTCTTTAATTGTATCATCAATCATGATCCTAATCTTGGTATTTTCAACCTCTGTAAATTTCTCAAGATCATTTAGCTTGTTAGGATTACAAAAAACCTCAATCTCTGCTTGATAAAACTCCCTTAATCTGAGAAGGCTCTGTCTAGGAGAAATCTCATTTCTAAAACTCTTTCCTATCTGAGCAACTCCTATTGGTAATTTTCCGCGCATTGTCTTGAATAGTCTTGGAAAATCAACAAAGATGGATTGACATGTTTCAGGCCTAAGATATGCATCTTCTGATTGTGGTCCTATTCCAACTCTGAACATCATGTTAAATTTTTTAATCAAATCAAATTCTCCCTTACATTTTGGACAAACAATTTTCTTTTCTTCAATTACCTTATCAAATTCAGAGAGATCTGCACTTTCCGGAACAACAATTGACGTAATTTCTTCAATCATCTTATCAGCTCTGAAAATTGATTTACATTTTTTACAAGTTGCAATTGGATCTGCAAAACTTGAAAGATGACCAGAGGCCATAAAAACAGATTTTGACATTATCTGGGATCCGTCAATCTCCCACATTCTGTCCCTTCTTACTAGTTCTCTTCTCCATAGTTCTATGAATTTATTTTTGAGATTGACACCTGTTGGTCCATATTCCCAAAAACCTGCCTGAGCATCAGAATAAATCTCGCAACTGGGAAAATAAAATCCACGCTCCAGTGCAAGTTGTATTATTTGTTCATAATTCATGGTATCATCAAATCCTACGCTAACTCTTTTACCTTGTTCAAGTTTCCAACATCATCGCGTCTCTCATCAATGGGTGTCTCTAAAATTATTGGAATTTTTTTACGGTTTATTGTTTTTATGATATATCCTAATCCCTTCTCCCCAATGTGCCCAAGTCCGATGTGTTCGTGCCTATCTAGGTTGCTTCCAAGTTCTCCCTTGGAGTCATTGAGGTGCAAAATTTTAAGGTGCTCAAAACCTATCACATCATTTAATTTTTCAAGTGTTGCGGCTGCACCCTTTTCTGTACTCATATCATAACCAGAAGCAAAACCGTGACATGTATCAAAACAAATACCAAATCTTTTGGCAGGCTTTAGCTGGGAAAAAATGAGAGCAAGCTGATCAAGATCAGAACCAACACTATTTTTTTGTCCTGCAGTATTTTCAAGAAGAATTGTAACATCATCGGGGGTATCTTTTGCAGCCTTTGTAAATGCTCTAACTAACATCTCAATTCCTTTCTTGTCTCCTTGGCCCTTGTGACTTCCCAAGTGTGCAACGAGATATGGTATTCCTAACTTACTGCATCTCTTTACTTCATCTATTAAGGAACCAAGTGATCTTACAAATGGATCCTCTTCTGGGGAAGAAAGATTTGGCAAGTATGGCATGTGAGCTACTGTTGCAAATCTATCAATCTTGGTCTTGGCAAGTTTTTCTTTGAAACTTGATGCATCCGTACTTGTTAATGGTTTTGCAGCCCATCCTCTTGGGTTACGAGTAAAAATCTGAAACGCTGAACATCCTGTTGATACCGCATTATCAACTGCTTTGTCTATTGAACCTGCAATGGATACATGTAGTCCAACCTGCATGTCACTAATTTGTTCGGGCATAATTTAAACTCGCGGGAAAATAATACAATCTAGTTTTACCCTAGCAAGATGATATAATCAAATTTTTAAGGTTAGCAAGAGCAATGAAAACATGTTAAAGATTGGAGTAAAGGACTTGGCAAAATATCCATTTCTTGCAGAAGCTGGTGAATATCTCCGAAACACGGGATTGAGTCTTGAGCAGCTAGGGCATCCAGACTGGCAACCCATTGTTGAAAAGGCATATGGTAGAATTGTAGTTGCCTCATCCGGTCAAATCTATGGATCTGATCTAGAAGCACTAGACAATGACTCTGAGTTACTTTCCTTCCTAGTGGCAATAATTTTACTAAAATCTGCAGGCATTGCAACTCTTATTCGAAGATTTTCTCTTGCAGAATCAAGAAGAGCTGAAAAGTATCTGCAGCAAGATCTTTGGGTAAGCAGAGACAAAAAAAACCTAGAGCTTCCATTGAAAATAATACAGGATCTATTTGCAGTAAATGTATCAATTGACAATGAAGATTTTGTGATCAAGGTTCCAGATTATCTACATCGTGCAATTCATTTTCATGAAAAGGAATGGAAGTTGGTAAATAGAAGAGTCACAAATGGCCTTGTTTACCTTAGTGCGCATGAAACAGTCAGGTTGATACGCGCTGAGCTTGGTGAATACATCAATGGAAAAATACAATCAGTTAACGTTGATTCTATACCACAAAGTTTCAGGCAAAGAGTGGAAGATCTGGTTGTACTTGCCAAAAAGTTTTCTGACACAACCTATGTGTCCTCAGAATATCCACCATGTGTAAAGCACGGAATTGAAGTTTTAGAAAAGGGAGAGAACCTGCCGCACTCTGGAAGATTTCTGCTTGCTACATATCTTTTATCAAAAGGTCAGACAGTTGATCAAATTGCTCCCTTGTTCAAAAATGCACCTGATTATAACGAAAGAACCACGCGATACCAGTTAGATCACATCTCTGGCTCATCTGGAGGGGGAACGAAATATCAGTGTCCGTCATGTGAAAAACTACGAAGCGAGAGTCTCTGTTTTGCCATCCCAGACTGTGATGGAATAATAAATCCTGTGCAGTTTGGCAAAAAGAGGAAGACCACATGAATGAAAAAAATGTTTTGCTGATAGAAAGTGCATTCAAGGAATATTACTTTAATCGTTTTGATCTGATACATGTTCCACAAAAACCTCTGGAGAGGGAGTTTGGATATCAAAAATTCAATTCTGGAATGACTAGACATCTTGTTGTAAAAAACGACAAGGAACTACATCTCATGTTGATGAAGGAGGTTCCATCTGATATATATTGTTCAAATGCATACTATGTATTTCCAAATCTTCCCATGTCTGAAAAAGATTGGAAAGGCGCTGACCTTATCTTTGATATTGATGCAAAGGACTTGGCCCTTCCATGCCGAAAAGATCATACCATCTTCAAGTGTAGCTCTTGTAATAATTCTGTAACTGAATTCCAATCACAATGTACCAAATGTGGTTCTGGAAAATTCGAGACTGCATCTGTAAGCTGCAAGAATTGCATATCTGAATCTAAAAAAGAGGTTACAAAACTTGTTGATATACTTACAACTGATCTCAATATAAAAAAAGAACAGATTGAGACATATTTTTCTGGAAATGAGGGATTTCATGTTCGTGTAACAAATGTTGATTTCGAACCATTGGGTTCTCAGGAAAGGGCAGACTTGGTTGACTATATCATGTTCAACGGTGCTATCCCTGAATCATTTGGAATCAAACGACAAAATAATTCCAAGTCCTTACTTCCCACCTTTGAGGAGAAAGGATGGCGCGGGAGAGTTGCACGTAAACTATTTTCATCAAAATCAAAGGCACCGAAAATTACACGAGAGATAATTGCAAGTGGTTATTCTGCATTTCAGGTACAACTAGAAGAGATCAAAAAAACTATGGGGGTAAGGGTCGATCCAAAGGTAACTATGGACATTCACAGAATATTTAGGCTGGAGGGATCAATTAACAGCAAGAGTGGTCTTTCAAAAATTCAATGTGCTAATCTTGATTCTTTTGATCCATTTTTGGAAGCATGTCTGCTTGGAAATGATGATGTGCAAATAATGGCAGACTGTCCATTGCAAATAAGACTCAAAAACAAGAAGTTTGGGCCATACAAAAATGAAATTGTTTCTTTGCCAAAATATGCTGCTGTCTACATGTTATGCAAAGGACTGGGAAATGCAATCTGAAAAAACTCATGCTTTTGACTTATTAATGGTATTTGGCAAAAGAAACTAGGTAGACAATAGTTTGACACAAAGGAAGGTAGCCTGATTTGTATAATTCATCAACCCAGTCTAGCCCGCCGCCTCGTGATGCTAGTAAATATGTCAGAGTTGGCATTGTTGCTCTAATAGCTATTGTGATTTTTGTCTTGACAAGCAATCAGGCAGTAATTATGTACATGAACTCGCAAGAATTTGGTACCTTATTTACAAAGCCGCTTTACTTTTCATTGCTCTCTGCAGTGGTTTTGGCATCTATCACGTTGATACGGGTAAATGTCAAAAACCGATCATCAATTTCATGGTATGCCCTTAATGTCATACTGACATTTTTCAAGAGGGGAAATAATTATTCTGTAACAGAAACCATTCCAAGTTTCAAAGATTACAAACTAAATATTCCAAACTTTATCATCTGGCAAATAACAAAAGTCGTACTCTTTGGTGCATTCTTTACAAATCTAATGTTTGGGTTTGCACTTGCCTATCTAATTGATGGACACGACTTGAGTGTTAACAGCATATGGAGAATATTCTCACTTCCATTTGTCACACCTCCTACTGATCCATCTTACGCTGCAACACATGTAGTGCCAATGATTCCATCACTGACAATTCTTGTTCCTCCAATACTTGCTGTAATTGGTCTTCGACTTGTACTCTATGTAGGGTTGCACAATATTGTAGGACTGGTTACTAGATATCTACAAGATGCAGCAAAGGGCAAGCCAAAGATTTTAGACTATATCTCTACCATTGAGGCAATAATTGGAATTGGAATCATCTGGGCTGGAATTAACATGTTCTTTACGAACCAAATTGATTACAATACAAGATATGCTATAGGTGGTACACTAGCTGCAGGCTTTGCTCTTATTGCATTTTATTTCATTGACAAGTTCAAGTCTAGAGTAATTATACTTCCATCAAAACGTGATATCTACATTCGTGTACTTGTTTTGGTAATCATTACACTAGTTGCTGGTTCCATAATGATGGTAAACAACAGCATTGCAGATGCAAGAAAAATAGAATTTCTTGGTCCATACAAAGCAGAGCAGATAGGCGTAAATCGATACCTTGGGCAATTAGACCAGATAACCGTAGTACCTCATAACGTAACGCTTAGCTCTGTTGCACCTGGAGACATTCCAAACTATGTTTCACAAAATAATGATCTGCTAAACAAGGTCCGAGTCTGGGATTGGGATGCAGCATTTGCAAAACTAAAGCCTGAGATTGGCCTCATACCGTATGTAGATTTTGAAAATAATGATATCCTGAGATTCAATGATACTCTGTACTGGACTGCATCTATGAAACCTATACTGCCAGATTCAGTTACACAGGAGAATCAGTGGTATAACCAACATCTTGTCTATACGCACGTTGACAATGGTTTTCTTACACTTAATGCACAAAATGGAACAATTGTTGACAGTAACAAGTTCTTTTCACAACGAATGATCTACTATGGAGAGGGAGGTCTGTTTTCACAAACATGGGCTGCCTATCCCCAGAACAGACAAACTTCTGCTGAGCTAAACAATGCAACATACAATGGAACTGGAGGAATTGATGTCAAGCCGCCAATAAGCCAACTCTTTGAACCGAACTTTTTCTTGTCATATCCGACCGAACCAATACACATACTCAGATACAGAGATGTACATGATAGAATGCAGCTACTCTATCCATACTTCCAGTATGACTTGCTTGGAAAACAACTAGACATTCTTCCAGTAAGTGATGGACAAAAGACATACTGGCTTGTACCCTTAGTTGTAGGTTTTGATACTAGCAATGTTCCGTGGTCATTTAGTAATCCATACTTGAGACTAGTGGGATATGCACTGGTTGACATTTACGATGGTAAGGTGACCTTGATAAAAACTGGTGATGACTTTTTCACGGACATGTTTGCAAGTCAGTACCATGACCAATTCATTGACATGCCATCATGGCTTGGCAAACAACTTCGATATCCAGAAGCTCTCTTTAACTGGAAAGTTGAGATGTTCAACATTTACCATGTAACAGATACTTCTACATTTATCCAAGCAAAAGATTTCTATGAAGTCCCAGATACCCTTGGAACTTATTACGTGGAAGAAAAACCACCTGGATTTGACAAGCCCACTTATGTCGGCATACTCTCACTGGAACTACGAGGCTCTCAAGGAAGAAACTTGGCAGGATACATGATTGTACAAAATGATGTTCCAAACCTTGGCAAGATGCAGTTCTATCAAGTTCCACTTGATTCCAAGACAAAACTTCTAGGACCAACTGCAGTACGCGAAGCGTTATCCAGGGAATCAGACTTTGCCCAGCTGCAAACCTTACTGCGAACTCCTAGAGTGGGAGATAATATTTTGTACAAGATAGGAGACCAAGATGTTTACTTTATTCCTGTTTATACCGCAGGCTCTGGTGGTGTGGTTACACAGCTAGGAACCATTGCAGCAGTGGGTGCTGCATTTGACGGTGAATATTTTGTTGGCCTAGGAAATACTCCACAAGAAGCATTTGCTGCTTATCTGGCAAAGGTTAGCGGTGTAGCACCAGCTAGTGTTACTGCAGCACTGCAACTGGACCAAACAACTAGGGTATCTACCATAAAAACAATACTTGATGACCAAAAGATAACTATACTTACTCCAATGTCAATCCAGTTCCCGCTGACATTTGAGGAAGGCAAGGTTTCCTTTGTACAACAATCCGACCTTGACAATACAAAGAGTCTCATTTCACAATTTGTGAAAAACTTTGTACCACAAAGCGGTGGCAAGATATTGTTCTGGCAGGAGAATGGTACTGTAAAACTGGGAGCTGTAACAGTAGATAACAGCGTACCGGAACTGCACTATATCACAATAGGTGTAAAGTAGTTGCTGCTAGTTGTAGACAATGGCTCTGTCTACACCTCCTCACTTTTGGACTGTATACGAGACTTTGGCATACCATTTGAACATCATGTATTTTCTGATGTATCATCAATAGATCTTGCCAAGTATTCATCTGTTATACTATCAGGAAGGAGAAAAAACAATCCGCAAATGAATGCAATAAATTCTGGACTAGTAAAACACTCACTAGATGCGGACAAGCCATTGCTTGGTATCTGCTATGGTGCAGAAATTCTTGCACTAACTCTAGGTGGGACAATAAAAAAAATGACATCTTCTCGCCATGGGTTGTATCAAGTACAAGTCATGGAGAGCAATCCTCTGACAAGCGGACAAATTGATGCCTTTGAAAGTCACTCCTACATGATATCAAAACTTGGATCTCCTTTTATTCAGATAGCATCATCTAATGATTGCAAGTTTGAGATATTCAGATATGGTACTACAAATATTTTTGGAACACAATTTCATCCAGAGATGAGTGCAGACGGAAGATCACTCTTGAAAAAATTTTCTTCCATTAATGGTATTAATATTGCATAAATTATTGGTTCCTTGATGGACCCAACCCATACACTAGAGATACCAATTGTACAAGAGGAAAACATCTGCCTACCGCTTGTTGTAAGTGCAGTATCAAAATACTGGGGGGTTGACTTGCCACTAAAAGAAGCTGCAGAGATTGCTAAAAAATATCAAAACATGAAAGGTAGCATACTGATTGAGGGCGTTGAGCTTGCAGAAAGGCATGGACTCTCTGGTATTATCATAAACTCTACTCTAAAAGAACTCAAAAAAATGATTGACATTGGTGTTCCGCCAATTGTTATCTTGCCTGGAGTAAAGGATGTGGTACAGCATGCATCACTGATTGTTGGATATGATGAGATAGAAAAGACAATCTTTCACTATATCCCAGAGCCTGAAAAGATAGGGGCTATACCTGAGAAGATATTTGATGAACATTGGCAAGAAGATGACAGACTGATGATCTTGCTTGTTCCGCAAGACATACTGCCAGATATTAACACATTTGATGAAAAGAAAATAAAATCAAACAGGCTGTGTTTTGACGGGGAAAAGCTTCGACTCCAAGGTAAAACTGGTGAAGCAATGGAAACACTAAGGCAGGCACTAGAAATTAACAAGTCAAATTCTACTGCCATGTGTCTCTTGGCAGGAATACTAAACGACCAAAACTCTAGCGAATCTGTATCTTACTATAACAAAACTATAGGAATGCATTCAAAATATTATCTTGCATACCGAGGCCTTGGGAATTATTATCTCAAGACAAAGGACTATCCAAATGCAGAAAAATACTATACTTTGGCACTAGAGGTTGACTCTACAAGATTTGCGCCAATTTACAAAAATAGAGGATTGGTAAGATATGAACAACAAAAACTTGGTGCAGCGAAACAAGATTTTCAAAAATATCTGGAACAGATGCCTGAAGCACATGACAGGGCTGGAATTGAACAGGCAATATCACAACTGTGATTTCTTCACACAAAAGATTTAACGCACATTTTACAATCAAGGATGCATGGGTTGCATTTTTTGTAATATAGTAAATGGAACAATTCCTGCAAAAAAGCTATATGAGACACAAGACTCACTTGCTTTCTTGGACGCTTTTCCACTTGCACGGGGTCATACGCTTGTGATTCCGAAAAATCACTATGAAAAGGTTCAACAGATGAGCAAACAAGACAATACAGATCTCTTTGAAACAGTACAAGTGATGGCTGGAAAACTTGAATCAATTTTTTCATCTGTACTGATTGCAATTCATAACGGAAAGGAAAGCGGACAAGAGGTACCACATGTGCATGTACACCTTATACCTCGAGACACTTCTGATGGTGCAGGTCCGGTTCATAGCATGTTTTCAAAAAGACCATCCCTTGATGAAAATGAATTTGAAAAGATTGTAAAAATTATCCAAAACAAATGAGTGCGGAGTGCGGGAATTGAACCCGCGACCTTCAGCTTGGGAAGCTGACGTCCTACCAGGCTGGACTAACTCCGCTGAATCAAAATTTGGTGTCTAACATTATATAGTTTGGTTGAGAAATTAATCCATGGATGCAAAATGTCCAGAATGTGACAAGGTTGCAATACTTGATGATGAAGTAACAAGTGTCAAGTGTCCCCACTGTGGGTTTGAGGCAAAATATGATGACTATCTTGACTTGATGAGACAAAAGGTTGGAGAACTGTCAGAAAACTTTCAGTTTGATAGACCTGGTTTTTAGTTACCAGAACGATCCCTTGTCTGAGCAATCCAAGTGTGCACCGCAGTTTGTGCATATCATGTGACATGCTTGCATTGAAACCATTGTTTTATCGCAACGGGGACACTTGATTTGTTCATTCAACAATTATGGTAATGCTTTTACATTTTTAAAAGATTTAGGTACAAAGATTAATTAATAGTTTAAAGATTTTTTTTACTACTTGGCTACATTCAAGCTAAACATATCCGATAAGAAAGGAAGAACCATCAGCAAAGAGGTAAAGGAAAAGGAGGCTGGGCCATTTTTGGGTATGACAGTAGGAGTTGAACTTGATGCTGCATTAATCGGAGAATCTGGCAAGCTAAAGATAACTGGCGGCAGTGACAAGTCCGGAGTTCCACTAAGAGGAGATATTCATGGCGGTGCAAGAAAATATATTTTATTATCAAAGGGTGTCGGATTGCGAGATGCTGAAAATGGACAACGATTTCGCAAACTTGTACGAGGCGGCACCATAACAGAAGAAGTCTATCAACTAAATTGTTCTTTTGATGGAGAACTCAAGATAGAAGAAAAACCAGCTGAAGAAACTGCTGAGAAAAAGGCATAGGTTAACATATTCGATTTTTGTATCTTTGTTCGTGCACTGGAAAGAAACACTTCCTGAATGGTATGTAAAAAAATATGGTTACCAACCATGTGTAAACATTGGAACTGCAGGTCATGTTGATCACGGAAAGACTACTCTTATCCAAGCCCTGACCGGTGTCTGGACTAGTGCACATAGTGAAGAACTCAAACGAGGAATTACAATTAAAGTTGGATATGCTGATGCCGCATTTTACAAGTGTAAAAGCTGTGAAGTTCCACTTGGTTATTCTGTAACGCCAAAATGTAACAACTGTGGAAAGGAAAGTGAACTGTCTCGTGTTGTAAGTTTTGTAGACAGTCCTGGCCATGAAAGCTTGATGGCAAACATGCTATCAGGATCTGCTCTGATAGATGGTGCAATGCTTTTGGTTGCAGCAAATGAAAAAGTTCCGCAACCACAGACAAAGGAACACTTGCTTGCGTTACAAACACTTGGGATAAAGCAAGTTGTTATTGTTCAAAACAAAGTTGACTTGATATCATATGAGCAAGCCATGGAAAACTATGCAGACATTACAAAATTTGTCAAGGGGACAAGTGCTGCCAAGGCTCCAATCATTCCAATCTCTGCACAGTCAAAACTAAATATTGATGCACTAATTGGTGCCATCGAAGATTCAATACCAACTCCCGAACGTGATGATAAGAAAGATACTGTAATGCATGTGTTAAGATCATTTGATATCAACAAGCCTGGAACCAAGATTAAAGACATCAAGGGTGGAGTTATTGGAGGAAGTATCATTCAAGGAATATTCAAGGTAGGAGATGAAATTGAGATAAAACCTGGATTACCAAATGAAAAGACTGGCAAATACGAATCAATCTTTACAGAGATTGCATCTCTTGGAACTGGTGCAGGCATAGTAAAGGAAGTAAAAGCTGGTGGATTGATTGCACTGGCAACCAAGCTTGATCCTGCAATGACCAGAAGCGATTCATTGATTGGCTCTGTGATAGGAAAACCAGATACTCTGCCAGAAAATTCTTACAATGCGAAAATTGAAGTAAATCTGTTTGATACTGCTGTAGGTTCTGGTGAAGAGATCAAGGTATCTGCAATTCAGACAGGTGAATCCTTGAGACTCAGCCTTGGCACTGCACCATTGTTATCCAAGGTAACAAGTGTGAGAGGTAAGACAGTTGAACTACAGTTCAAAAGGCCTGTGTGTATCTTTGAGAATAGCAAGGTGGCAATAAGTCGAAGAATATCTGAAAGATGGCGACTGATTGGTGCTGGTGTATCAAGTGGTTAAGGTAATCTGCGATTCTAGTTTTCTTGTACTTCTTGCCTCAAAGAGAATAAAAAATATTTCAAATGTAGAGACAGAGATTGGTGCATTAGAATACGTTGTGCCAAACATGGTTGTAAAAGAACTAGAAAGACTATCTCTTGATAATAAAAAAAAAGCTCTGCACAAAACGCACTAAAAATTATAAAAGATTTTCAAACAATTGATATTTCAGGAAGATCTGTTGACGATGCTCTGGTATCCTATGTGGCAGAAAATGGTGGTATAGTGGCTACAATAGATGCTGCGCTCAAGGCAAGGATAAAAAAAAATGGCGGCTCTGTTCTTTCTATTTCAAGCGACAAGATTGTTCTTGAACCAAGCAAACTTTAATTTTGGTAAAACACAAATTGTATCATGTTTGAATACAAGGGAGTAAAAATACAGTGGCTTGGTCATGATTCTTTCATGCTTACTACAAATGTGAAAATAATAATTGATCCATTCAAGATAACCAAAAAAGAAAAAGCAGACTTGATTTTAATATCACATAATCACTTTGATCACTGTAACATAGATGACATAAAAAATGTCTCAACAGAGAACACTACCATTGTTGCTGCAACTGAATGCATTGATATGCTGCAAGGATTTGTCTTTAAGGAAAAAATTGGCATCTCTCCAGGACAAGAAAAAACTGTGGGGGAAATCAAGATCAAGTCTGTTCGTGCATATAATTTGAACAAGATAAATCCGGACACCAAAAAACCGTTTCATCCAAAAGAAGATGACAAAATAGGCTTTTTGTTATCGTTTAACGGCATTACGATATATCATTCTGGAGACACTGACTTGATTCCTGAAATGTCTGATCTAAAGCCTGACATTGCTCTTGTACCTGTCAGTGGTACATATGTAATGACAGCACAGGAAGCAGCAAAAGCAGTAGAAATGATCAAGCCAAAGATTGCAATTCCAATGCATTATGGAACAATTGTTGGTAGCGAAAAAGATGCACATGATTTTAAACAGCTCGTAAAATCATGTGCTGTTGAAATTCTTACAAAAGACTAAACCTTACTACAAACATGTGGCGACACCTTTTGCTTCATTGATCTTGTGATTTCCACGTAGAGGCGTAATTTCCTGCAATTTATGCAATCTGTTGTTTACTCAGGATAACTTTAACGATCTTTTCGCCATGGATTTATAAACAGAATACATTCACCCAAAAATTAACTTGTTTCAAGATGCCAAACTGTTCCGGGTACGAAAATTTGATTTTCATTTAAGACATCTTCTTGTAATTGGAGTTCTTGCAATTTCATTTTCCATTTCTGCAATGGTTAGATCCCAGGCTGCTGATTACGGATTTCAACTAAATGAGTTTGATCCATTCTTTAATTATCGTGCAACACAATATCTGCTTGACAATGGACTAAATGCATATGTTCATTGGCACGACACCATGAGTTGGTATCCAACTGGACGAGATGTTTTTTCCTCTGCACAAGTTCCATTGCATGTAACAGATGCAGTGTTGTACAAAATATTTGGCGGCGGAATGAGTCTTTATGACTTTACCATAATTTTTCCTGTAGTCTTTGGTTCAATGACTGCAATAGTAATATTTGCCCTAGTGCGAGTTTTGGCTGGCACAAGTGCAGGACTTTTTGCATCGCTCTTCTTTGCTATATCTCCACCAATCATAGTTCGAGGAACAATAGGCTGGTTCAAGTCTGAACCTCTTGGTTTGTTTTATGGACTGTTGGGAGTCTACCTGTTTCTTAGTGGGCTAAAATCAGAAAACAAGAAAGTTGCCATATCGAAATTGGTAGGCGGTGGATTCTTTCTTGCAATAGGTTTTGCATCTTGGGGTGGAATTGAATTCTTCTTGCTTCCACTTGGTATATTCTTCATTGCGCTGCCTTTCCTACGAAAAGATCATAATTTCCTGCTCTGGGCAGTTCCATTGTTTGTTATAGTTACCATGGTGATATCTGGAGGACTATTTGCAAGACCTGGACCATCCTTTGTGTTTGGTGCAAGAGGACTGGCTATGATTGGTCCTACAATACTGCTTGTCATAATAATTTTTGTTCAAAAGTATAGCAAAGAGCGATATCGTATACGGAACAGTCTGCTGGTCATGGTTGCATTGTTAATAATAGGTGGTGCAGTCTTGTCTGCAACCAGTTTTGGTTCTGTAAGTTTCCGTTATCTTAATGCGATGAATCCATTTTTGACCTCAGAAGATCCCTTGGTTGACTCTGTTGCAGAACATGCCACACCAACACTTGCACAAAACTTTAGCTATTTCTCGATACTCATGATTTTTGCAGGTCTTGGCATCTGGCTTGTGTTTAGAAAAAAGAATGGGGACCAAAATTCATCAGGATTTTCACTTAGAAATGAGATGATTGTGTTTGCTTTGATAATTGGCATCGCTGGAGCGTATGCGGGATCGACCTTCTCTAGATTAGAATTGCTTACAGCAACTTCAGTGATCATACTTTCGTCCATAGGTCTTGCAGTACTTGTATCGGCTGTTTTGAAACAGGAAAACAAGCAGATCCAAGTTATTGAACCGTCAAAGAAAGGCGCTTCTGCAAAAAAAGAAGCTCCAACAAAGAAAACAATCAATCTGTTTGGAAGAGTTCCAAAGATAGCATTTGTTGCAGTTGTTGTAGCATTATTAGTTGTTCCAGCTTTGTATCCTGTTAATGCAAATTGGATATCAATAACAAAGTCTCCGCCCACAATTCTTAACGGAGGATCAAACTTTGCCATTTCTACTAGTGACTGGCCAGATGCCATGAACTGGATTAAGAATAATACGCCGACAAATTCCGTGGTTGCTTCCTGGTGGGACTATGGATATTGGATACAAACTCTAGGAGGAAGAACTACCCTTGCTGATAATGCTACAATTGATACGAGTGTAATTGCCAACATTGCAAGAATTCTCATGAGTTCTCCTGATGAAGCATGGAATATGCTAAACAAAGCAGGCGCAAACTATGTTCTTGTTTATGTCGTTGGCCAAAAGTTTACCTCTAACAATCAGGATCTGTACATACTTGGAGGGGGAGGAGATGAAAGTAAGAAACAATGGTTCATGAAAATAGGAGGTCTTGATTCATCAAAATACCTGCAAGATGATTCCTTTACACCAACTGACTATTTCTGGCAAAATACTTTGCTTGGACAGATGTTTCCGTTTACTCCACTAACATACTATGATCCAACTACTCACAACGAATCACCTACCTATACTACAGGTTATACTGCAATCTACTCCAAGACGATAAAATATCCTGCAAATGGAACAGGACCACTACGTCTAGTATATTCATCTGCAAGTTTGAATAGAACTGACTCGGGTGTCTTTTCTGGTGTGTTGATTTATCAGGTTAATCCAGATTACAAGCCTCAAACAGTAACACCATCTAATAATACATTACAACAGAATAATTCTACTACAATAAAACCCACAACCACTACAACTACAACCAGTGGCGGAAACATTGCAGTGATTGATACAAAATATGGAGAGATAAAATTCAAATTGTTTGATAACGTTGCACCAAAGACCGCGGCAAACTTTGTCAAGCTTGCCAACTCTGGTTTCTATGATGGAACTGTATTTCATAGAATAATGCCAGGATTTGTAATACAAGGCGGTGATCCTAATACAATAAAAGGTGACAGAAGTACCTGGGGACTTGGAGATGCGGGATATACAATTCCTCCAGAATTTAGTACCAGTGTCAATTTCACAAAGTACATGGTAGGCATGGCACGGGGCACTGATGTCAACAGCGGTAGCTCACAATTCTTTATCACACTTGGTGACGCTCCATGGCTAAATGATCAGTATACTCTATTTGGTGAGGTAGTATCTGGCCAAGATGTTGTTGACCAAATTGCATCGCTCAAGACAACTACTGACAATAACCAACCAGTAGATGCTGACTCTGCACGTGTATCCAAAATTAGTATAGAGTCATCTAACAGTACTGTAAAATAAAATTAGTTTACTTGTATCTGTCTGAAATGCGATATCTTGCATACTTGTCATCTGGGGAATATTTTCCTGGATGTACAGTAGCAGTCTGGTGACCACATTTTGGGCACTCGTCTTTTAGGGTATATCTCTTACATTCTGTACATTTTCTCATTTGAAAGTGCATTCTGTTATCCCTCTCTTGTTTTCTTCGATTCTTCCCTTGTAAACTTGAATGTACCTCCCTTCTTCTCTATGGCATCCTGGACAGAGGAAAGAATTGGTTTGAGTTCCTTTTCTGCCTCCTTGAAGTTTGGTGCAGTAAGAGTAATGCGATACTTGGGAGCTCCGATATACGTTACAGAGATCTCTTGCTTGTTTGCAGTAGAATCGATTAATGCATGCTTGATTATTTCAATGCCATTTGACTTGTTACAGGTAAGCTCAAAGATTCCTCGTATCTCAACATGAGGAACCTGGATCTTTGCGCCAAGTTCTGCAATTACAGTCAATGCCTTTGAGGGGATACTGAGATTATCTAGAATGGATATTCCTTTTGCTGAAACTTCTGAAAATGCATCATATACAGAACCAAACTTGTCCACTAGAACATTCTCTAATTTTGTCATCTCAGAGTCGGACAAGCTTACACGAGATTTCAGGTTTTCAATTAGAGCTTCTTCTTTTTCACCACGTTTTATCTCTAAAAGTTTCTTCTTTTTTTGGTCAGATGATACTTGCTTTAATGACAAATCTATTTCAGAACGTCGTGGGTCTACACGTTTTACAAGTAGGACTTTTTTCTCTCCTGCCTTGAGGAATTTTGCGACATTTCTTATCCAACCTGTAGCAATTTCTGATACATGCAAGAACCCTTGGATGTTGTTGAATTCATCAAGAGAGACATATGCTCCTTGATCTACTATCCTTGATACGGTTGCAATGACAATCTCTCCCACCTCGGGAAAATCTTGTACGGTTGTCGTCATAGTCTTCAAATTTATTGTACATAATTTAATGTTGCTGGTTAAAAGTCGATTCCTTTTTTTGCTTTTATCCCAGACTTGAATGGATGTTTTATTTCCCTCATCTCCGTAACCAGATCTGCTTTTTCTATCACTTCATCTTTAACGTAATTTCCTGTAAGAACCAAATTGACATCATCTGGTTTATTTGAAATAATCTCCAAGACATCTTTTAGATTTATCAGACCTAAATTTACTGCATAATTTATCTCGTCTAATATCACAATGTCATATTTTTTTGAATTGATTTTTTCTTGTGCAACTTTGAGTGCTTCCTCTGCCACTTTTTTATGATCCTCAATTGGGCTCTTGTCATCTAGTATTCCAACAAAGCCCTTGCCTATTGCGGTAAGCTCAAACTCTGGCTCAAGCCTCTTTGATGATGTCATTTCTCCATAATGCCAGGAACCCTTGATGAACTGGATCATGCAGACCTTGTGGTCATAGCCTATTGCACGAAGAGCCATTCCGAGTGCCGCTGTTGTCTTTCCCTTTCCCTTTCCAGTGTACACTATTACAAGGCCCTTTGACATGGAATATTTTTTTGTGCGCTAGGTAAAAAGATTGGGTTGGAAAAACTTGGTAAAAACACAGCTTAAAATGTTACATAACAAAAATTTGAGTAATACAGATGGCTAAAAGTTACAATTATGATGTAGTAGTTGTGGGAGGAGGCCCAGCAGGCCTGTCTGCAGCATGGGGTGCTGCAAAAAAAGGCCTCAGTGTTGCAGTCCTTGAAAGAGATGAGGCAATTGGGCAAAATGTCAGGACAAGTGGTGTCACATGGATTAAGGAGGCAAAATCATTTGGAATTCCACCTGAGTGCTATAACGAGATAAGCAACTATGCTTTCTATTCTCCAAATAATTATGTGATAAAAAAAAGTGAGACTGCCCAGGCGGGAGTCTTGGATGTTAGAAAGACATACCAGTTTCTTGCATACCAAGCTGCAAGTGTGGGTGCAGACATTTTCTTGCGAACTAGCGCAACTGATGTAATAAAAAATGAAAAGGGAAAACTAGCTGGGGTCAAGGCAACCTCACTCAAAGAAGAACTGGTTTTTAATTCAAAACTTGTCATTGATGCAAGCGGTTTCTATTCTGTTGTTGGAAGATCTCTTGGAATTGTTTTACCATGGAAAAGATTTGGGGCAGGTGCAGAGTATGAGGCCTATGTCGATAAGGTCAGCCCTGACACGTGGTATCTCATGGTTGGTTCACAGTATTCTCCTGCAGGCTATGCGTGGGTTTTTCCTTTGGGAAAAAATAAGGTCCGCATAGGAGTAGGTGTTGGCAAGCCCAACTCTCAGGCAGATGCCAGCAAACTTTTGATTGAATTACTTGAAAAAAAGCCAAAGCCATTAGATACCCTTGGAAGAATTGTTCCAGTAGAGTTTCATTATGGTCTGATTCCAAATGAAGGACTTCGCGAATCTACAATAGATGACAATCTGATAATGGTTGGAGACTCTGCAGGGCAAGCAAACCCATTGGTTCTAGAGGGAATTAGGTATGCAATTGAGTTTGGTAGAGCAGCGGGAAGAATTGGCGGTGAGTCTGTGGTTCAAGGAGATACATCAAAAGAATCTCTGAAATCATATGAAGAAACCATGAAAAAAGCAATAGGATCAAAGATTGCAGCCGCTGTAAAGGTGCAGTACAGATGGCTAAACCTAAGCGATCAAGAATGGGACAAGGAACTTGAAATCATAGATGAGTTATCTGCTGAAGAATTTCTTGATTTTATCAAGGCAGACTTTGGCATGACAAACATGCTAAAACTTGCTGCACACCATCCAAAACTTGCGCTGCGCCAACTCTTTCAAATTATAAAAAACACTGGCAAAGATTCAGAGGCATGAATATCCCAAGAATTGTTCTTGCTGGTGTCACAAGTGGTGTAGGTAAGACATCAATAACAACTGCAATAATTTATGGTCTAAAGCAAAGGGGATACTCAGTCCAGCCGTTCAAGGTTGGACCAGATTTTATTGATCCAAGCTATCTTGGTTCTGTCTCAGGAAAAGTCGCACGTAATCTTGATTCGTGGATGATGGGAAAAAATGGGGTGCTCAAGAACTTTGTACAAAATTCACAAGAAGATATTTCCATAATTGAAGGTGTGATGGGATACTATGATGGGTTTAGTGGCAAGTCAAGTTTTGCAAGTACGTATGATGTTGCAAACATAATACAATCAAATGTAATTCTTGTTTTGGACGCAAGCAAGGCTGCCCGCTCTGTTGCTGCAACTGCATTGGGTTTCAAAAATTTTGAGAAAAACTCTAGAATATGTGGCATAATACTGAATAAAATTGGAAGCAAAAAACATGAAACACTGTGCAGAGATGCATTAAAAAAAGTAGGACTGCCAATACTTGGGGTGATTCCGCGAAATGATACACTCAGCCTGGAATCACGACATCTTGGCCTGATACCTGTACAGGAAAAACAATCCCTTGATAAAAAAATAAAATTAATTGCTAAATCACTTTCAGGTTTTATTGAAATTGAAAAAATTATCAAGCTTGCCAAGGATGGACCTAGTCTATCAAAAGTTCCTAGCAGAAAAGACAAGAAAATACAAACAAAGATAGCAGTGGCCCTTGACGAGTCCTTTAATTTCTATTATCAGGATAATCTAGATGAACTACGAAGACTTGGTGCAGAACTTGTGTTCTTTAGCCCGGTTTCGGACAAAAAAATTCCTTCTTGTGATGGAATCTACATTGGGGGTGGATTCCCGGAGGTCAAAGGAAATTTGCTTCAAAGAAACAAGACCATGAAGAGATTGATAAAAAAATATGCAGAAGATGGACTGCCAATTTATGCCGAATGTGGAGGGCTGATGTATCTGACTAGATCCATAAGCTACAAGTCTGGGAAATTTGCGATGGTTGGGCTTTTTGATGCCGTAACTGTAATGGAAAAGAAACTAAAACTAAACTATACTAGCGCCAAGATTGGAAAGTCTCCATTTTCATTACAATCAAAGACTGTCAAGGGTCACGAGTTTCATTATTCGGAACTGGATCTGTTGTCAAAAGATTCTAAATTTGCATATGACATGTCAATTGGCATTGGCATAAAAGACAAGAAAGATGGTCTGACTGTACACAATACGCTTGCATCATACATGCATGTACACTTTACCGAATCCCCAATTGCTGCCAACTTTGTAAAGTCGTGCATTTCTTATTCACGAAAATAAATCGCATCAGGAAGATTTTGATCTTGCTGCAAGAATTTTGTACAATGCATTGACAATTGCAGATGCACATGGACTGCCGCCCTTTCTACCAATGTTTGTGATGTATGGAACATTACTTGCACGAAGTTCGTCCTTTGACTCTACTGCGCAGACAAATCCCACTGGGATGCCAATTACAAGTGCAGGAGATGTCACGCCCTCTTTTATCATCTGTATCACTTCTACAAGTGCAGTTGGTGCATTGCCTATGGCTACTATTCCGTTATCCATTTGTTTGGCTGCCAATCTCATTGAAGTCTGGGCTCGCGTCTTGTTGAGTTTTTTTGCCTCTTCTATTACAATCGGATCTGATATACTGCATATCACTTGATTTCCAAATTTTTTCATATTGTCCTTGTTAAAACCACCTATCACACCATTTACGTCAACTATGATGTTACAGCCTTTCTGCAATGCATCCATGGCATTCTCTATTGCATCCTTGTGAAATACTACCTTGTTATCTCTTGCAAAATCAAAATCTGCAGTGGAATGGATTATTCTCTTTACTATTATCCACTCATCAGCTGAGTATGGGTGAGTGCCAATCTCACTATCAATTATCTCCATGCTCTTGTCTTCTATTGATTGACCCTTTTGGGTGATCATGTTTCCACCTCTTGAGCCCGTTCAATAACCAGATCAATCATCTTCTGATCAGCTCCAATGTGTTGTGTTATCAAAACTTGGTTCAACTTGTGCTTCTCTAATGCGGGCTTCAAGTCAGCATTGATATCTGTTTTTACATGTGCACCCTCATGTAAAAAATAAAAGACAACCACTAGAACTTCCGGGTCTCTTTTTTTGCATATTTCTATTCCTTGCTCTATGTTTGGCTCTTCAATCTCAAGGAAACAATAATCTACATTTCTGTATGAATGGGCAAGCTCGTCTACTACATATTTTATCGACATTTTTGCATTTGGGTCTTTACTTCCATGTCCTATTACCAAGACATCTATCTTGTTGTCTTGGAGCAAAACTTTGTCCTTGTCAAGCGCAGACTTGATTCTATTTTTGACTAGATTCACAAGTGTCATATGCATGGACATGGGTTTTGTGACAAGAAATTTTACATTTGTTGTTGACTGGTACTTCATGACTTCGGTAACAGCAGCCTTTACTTTTTTTCCTGGATACAAAAAGTATGGAACTATGGTAAGAGAATCAATGTCACTTTTTAGACACTTTTTAATTCCGTCATCAATGTATGGTAGAGTTACCTCCAGAAAGCAATATTCTGCAAAAGCGTATCCTCCTTTCTCCTTTACTTCTTTACATATATCTTCAAGTTCTTCTGACGCTTCTCTTTCCTTACTTCCTCTGTCTATTAGTAATAATCCTCGTTTCAATTTATTCTCCTTGCTATTGCAATTGTAAGGTTTGGCGGAAATTTGTGTTTTTGTACAACGAGTTCTCCGCCTGAGGCCTTGATTGCAGAAGCCTCTGATACACTTGGTGTGCCCTCAAATGTTTGTACCACATCTGAAGGATTTGGTATGTTAATTGTGGCAAGTTCTGTTTTATCAAAATACTCTAATGGTACTTTCATCTCAATTGATAATTCCTGTAATCCCTTTACGTCAGCTTCTTTTTTAATCGATGCAAATTTGGCAACTGATCTTGGACTCATCTGAAACTTTGAAAGACAAAAATTCATTCCCTCTCTAATGGTATCTTTTGTAGTATCCCAGTGCAGGCCAACTCCTACAACTAGGGTCTTTGGCCTGTAAATTACAACACGACCTTGAATTTCCTTGTTTTCTATAATCTTGTCTGAAATGACAAGAAATCCCTTACAGTCAGATGATACCATTTCATCAAGGGATTTGTAAATGTGGACATTTTTTGGAAGCTCTTTTTTTGGCATCCACCAGTCCTTTTCTCCCGCATCTTGGAAAACTCCAATTTTTTCTTCGTTTACCATGAATGCACTAACTTTTGTGACAGTGGAAACCTCGTCAACCTCCCAGCCAAACTCTCTTCCGAGCAGGTCAACTGCTATTGTCTTGTTTACGTCTGCTGCTGTAGTGATTACTGGAATGGCGCCAAGGGTGAAACCTATTTTTTCTGCAAGCTCATTTGCTCCACCCAGATGGCCTGAGAGTGTGCTTATGACAAATTTTGCAGTGTCATCTATAACTACTACTGCAGGGTCTGTTTTTTTGTCTTTCATGTGTGGTGCAATCAATCTTATCACTGCACCAAGGGAAAAAATGCATACAAGTGCTTCATTGTTTTGGAATAATTCTTGTATTTTCAAAGTGGTGGATTCGTCAAACCACTGGATCTCTTTTCCGTCTTGTCGAAGTTTTGATGGAGAAAATATCTTCCATGTTGGAAAATGTTTCTTGAGTAAAGTTGCTATGTCAATACCGTTTTTTGTTATTGCAATTATTGCTACGCTATCCACAAAGTTGTCTTATTAGGTCTCAAGATATTTGTTACTCTTGGGATAGACTCCAATGACCTTGCCATCAAAATCAAACATGATTACCTCGATCTCAAACTTGTTATCAGAATAATTTCCTAGCTGTCTGTGGGCCTCTTCACATATAATATCAAAATAGCCAGCAATATTTTTTTCATTGATTATTTCAAATACGTGTCTTGCCGTATTTGCTTTTTTTATGCTATCTAGTACATCCTGTGGAGCTCCACATCTTTTTGCAAGATCTGAGAGAAAAGCCATGTCAACTTTTGAGCCCTTGACATGAGTCTGCTTGACACCCATTGACATCTTGGCAAGTTTTCCTATGAACCCTGCAACATGCGCCTTTTTGATTCCCTTCTTTGCACACACCTGAACTGTATATCCTGAAAAATCTCCCATCTGGACAAAGCAGTGATCTGGCAGATCAAATAGTTTTCTTGTAAAATCCTCACTTCTTCCGCCTGTTGTTAATATGACAATATCATCTCCCATTGCTCTTGTGACCTCAATACTTTGCCTGATTGAGGCTGCAAAAGATGCCGTAGAATATGGTATCACTATGCCGCTTGTTCCAAGAATTGAGATACCTCCTAAAATTCCGAGTCTTGGATTGTCTGTCTTGATTGCAAGTTCTTTTCCCTTTGGAACTGATACCATTATCTTGATTCCATTTTTTTCAAGAAGATTTCCTGCAATCTCTAAAATATTTTCATTTATCATTTTTTTTGGTGTTGGATTTATTGCAGCAGCTCCAATGTCTAGTCCAAGCCCTGGCTTGGTAACCCTGCCAACTCCTTCCCCTCCGTCAAGCTCTATCTTGCCAATGTTTCCAGTAAGTGTAACTTGTGTTCGTATCTCTGCTCCGTGAGTTACGTCTGGGTCGTCTCCGCCATCTTTTATTACCGTGCATGTAGCACTTTGTTTTGAAAACTCGCAATTTTCTATCTTGATTTGAATCTGTGATTTTTTTGGCAGTGTTACATTGACAAAATCTGTTTTACTCTGATTTATGATTGAAAGCAATGCAGCCTTTGCTCCAGCTGTTGCACATGTTCCAGTAGTAAAGCCTGTTCTCATATTTTCTTTTGGCTTGTCTTCTTCTGACATGAGATGGTTTCAACTCTCTTGCGTATTAATTCTTGATGTCATTTTAGTATGGTTGATAAAATTATCCACAAAGCCACTGCTCCAAGTCCTCCATAAAGCACGATATGAGTAAACATTGGAGAGCCCTCTTTTTCCTGGTTGTGTTCATAATCTTGGATATCTTTTGCTCCAAAGTTGCGTCTAAACTCTGCAAAGTTTGGCCCAAAGTGAAACTCTTCATTTGATGTCTTGTCATATTTTTTCCAAAACTCAGAATATTTTGTACTACTTCACTTTCTGAAATCTTTTCTTTCTTCTTTTCTTCGGTTCGTAGCTGCTGATATGCCTCTGTTACCTTTTTGAATTTCTCTCCGTTGATGTCATCCTTGTTCCTGTCTGGATGATATTTCAAAGAAAGTTGCCTGTATGCATTTTTTATCTCCTTTTGGGATGCTCCTGCTTGGACGCCTAAAATCTGGTGGCAGTCTACTGTATTCAAGTGTGATATGACATGGTATAGAGACCAAAATTAATTTGTCGGCATAATCTGTGTTTTTACATGAATCCATCAGTTGTGATTACTGGCGCAAATGGCTTTGTAGGAAGAAATGTTGGCATGTTTCTCTCAAATAATGGATTTTCGACAATAGGTCTTGTACGTAAGGGAAGGACCATATCTTTTGGAAAGACAATAACTACTGGCACACTTTCTGAACCAAGCCTTGCATCAAAAATCAAGGGTTCTGATGCACTGTTGCATTTTATCGGTCAGGGAAAACAAACTGTAGACTCTGAATATGGTTCAGTCAATGTATCCCTTGTCAAAAACTCGGTGGCATTATGTAAGAAAGCGAAAATAAAAAAAATAATTTACATTAGTGGTCTTGGAGTTGACAAGTCTTCAACTTTAGGATATTTTATTTCAAAATACAAGGCAGAGCAGGAAATAATCCACTCTGGACTTGACTATACAATTTTTCGGGCATCATATATCATAGGAAAAAGCGATCCATTATCCAAAAATCTACAGCAACAGATGAAAAAAGGCCAAATGATAATTCCTGGCTCTGGCAATTATAGATTCCAGCCAATTTTCATAGATGATGTATCCCGTGTTGTAACCAAAGCAGTGACAGAAAAAAAATTCTCAAACAAGATAATTGATCTGGTGGGACCACAAATTGTTCGCTACAATGCTTTTGTAACAGAATTTTTACGTGGAAATGAAACCAAGGTGAAAAAGATAGACTTTGAGAGTGCGTATCATGATGCATTGCATAACAAGGGTCCGTTTGGTGTAGATGACCTTGGTATCATGGTAGGTGACTATGTTGGCAACCACAAAAAACTTGCCAGTCTTGCGCAAATGAAATTTACAAGATATGGTTCAGTGCTAGAGGCCAGAAGCCTGTCTTAGTACGTCAGCCTTGTCTGTCTTTTCCCAACTAAACTCTGGTTCGGTTCTTCCAAAATGACCGTATGCTGCACTCTTTCTGTATATTGGATTTTTTAGTTTTAGCTGAGAAATAATGGCAGAAGGACGCATGTCAAAGTGTTTTCTTACGATATTTTCAATCTGCTCTTCTGGAATCTTGCCTGTGTCAAATGTATTTACAGTGAGGGATACTGGCTCTGCTACTCCAATTGCATATGCAACCTGGATCTCACACTTGTCTGCAAGGCCTGCTGCAACTACGTTCTTTGCAATATACCTGCACATGTAACATGCTGATCTGTCTACCTTTGATGGGTCTTTTCCAGAGAATGCGCCACCTCCATGTCTTCCCATGCCTCCATATGTGTCCACAATTATTTTTCTTCCAGTGAGCCCTGCATCTCCTGGGGGACCGCCTATGACAAATCTGCCTGTTGGGTTGATGTGGATCTTTATCTTGTCATTCCACAACTGGCCGCAGACTGGTTTGATTACTAGATCGATAATCTCTTTTCTAATCTGTTCGTTTGTTACATCTGGAGAATGTTGTGTTGAAATTACAATTGCATCTATACGCTTTGGTTTTCCATTTTCATACTCTATTGTAACTTGAGACTTGCCGTCTGGTCTTGCCCATGGAAGTTCTTTTTTCTTTCTTGCTTCTGCAAGACGTTTTGTAAGCTTGTGTGCAAGTAAAATTGGCATGGGCATCAAGTCTTCTGTTTCATTTGTTGCATATCCAAACATGAGGCCTTGGTCTCCTGCTCCCTGATCTTTGTTATCGTTAGCAGTGACTCCCATAGATATGTCTGGGCTTTGCGCATGAAGTGATACTAGAACACTGCAAGACTCGGAATCAAAACCATATTGTGGATCGTCATATCCAATTTCTTTGATAGTCTTTCTAACTATATCCTGAATGTCAAATCTTGCTTTTGATGTAACCTCGCCTGCTACTACAACAACACCCGTGGTGGTTAGTGTTTCAACTGCAACTCTAGAATCTGGATCTTGCTTTAGGAATTCGTCCAAGATTGCATCAGATATCTGATCACATATCTTGTCTGGGTGACCCTCTGTAACTGATTCTGAAGTAAAAAGATAGCTTCTATGAGAGGCCATGATAAAATTTCCTATAAGTCGTTCTCTAATTTTATGAAAAGTACGTTGTTTCCTCTTACAATAACTCTTCCATAATTTGCAACTATTTTGCCATTACTGATTTCTTCTGCATCTGTCATGATTAGATTCATGTAAGAATCAACATTGTTCATCTTACCTTTGTATTCGATTTCACTTTTTAGTCGAACTGTAACTTTTTTGTTAATGCCTTTTTGCAATGTTGTTAAAGGTCTTTTTGGAGTTGCTGCTTGTGACAATCACAAATCACTTGTCTGCACTGCTTGAAATAGGGAATAAAAGCCTTCCCGATCATGACTTATACTCTGCAATTTGTGATAACTCTTTGATTAAAATTGATTTCCACTGGAATTTTGGGACTGGATGATCTTTTGGGTGGGGGCATAGCATCTGGTACGATAATCGATATTTTTGGGCCAGGAGGCAGTGGTAAAACACAACTTGCAATGCAAATTTCTCTAAATTCGCTGCAAGATGGTATTGTGCTATACTTGGATGCCACTGGTGGATTCAGACCTGAAAGAATGTTGCAGCTACTCAAGCTGCAAAATTTGGAGCCGTCACTTCTAGATAATATCATTTTTGCACGGATGAGAAATACTGCAGAACAACTAGAGTATGTCAAAAAAATACCTGAGCTTAGACCCAATCTGGTTGTAATAGAAAACATAACAGACTTGTTCTCATTCGAGTATTCCAAGGAAGCCAATACGCTTGAAAAACATCTACGGTTCATGGAATACATGCATGAGCTTAGTCTGACAGCAATTACCACCAAGATTCCTATAGTTGTAACCAACATGGTACGAAACATGGATGGAATAGAAATTGAAAACTTGAACAAGTCAGTTAGCATGTTTACCCATAAAAAGATAAAACTTGAGAAAGATGGAAAAATCTTCAAGGCTCAGGTGATGCCTTCATTTGGAAAAAGAAAAGAGATCCTGTATACCATAACTGAGGCTGGTCTGGTGGAATTACCTTAACCTATTTATCACTCTGATGATACACAAAAACACAATGGCAGGAATTTTTGACTATATACCAATTATTACTGCTATCCTATTTGGTATTGGTTTAGTTGGTGTAATGGTATACGAGCGATCTAGAACAAGACAAAATAAAGAACCAGAATCAACTGCTTGAGCTAGAAGAAAAGTTTCGTAATCTTGGTTTTGAACACCTGACCGAGATACAGCAAAAGGCTGTACCTGTAATATTTCAGAAAATTGATTCCTTGGTGGTTGCTCCAACTGGCTCTGGCAAGACAGAGACTGCAGTAATTCCAATATTTTCAAGAGTTGCACACTCTAGAAAACAGGACAAGATCAAGGTACTCTACATAACTCCTCTTCGTGCACTGAACCGGGATGTATTCAAGAGAGTTATCAAATATGCTGAAAATGAGGGACTTCGAATTGAGGTAAGACACGGGGATACATCGCAGTCAATGAGACGCAAGATAAATCTGGCTCCACCTGATATCTTGATAACTACACCTGAAACCCTAATCATACTTCTTACACAGCCTGTAATGTTACATGCCCTTGACGAAATTGAATGGATGGTAATAGATGAGGTGCACGAGCTATTGGGAAATGAAAGAGGGGCTCAACTCTCACTAAGCCTTGAAAGACTGCAGGCAAATACAAAATATCCAATAACAAGAATAGGACTGTCTGCAACTGTAGGAAACACTACAGAGGCTGCCAAGTTTGTGGTTGGTACAAAAAGAAAATGCAAGATAATTGAGGATCACTCGATTCGAAAATATGATGTTGAGGTAAAATACATCGAGGGCACCATTACAGATGTAGTGGATCATGTCATTGAATATGTGACAAAAAATTATCCATCATCTCCCGTCTTGTTGTTTACAAATACTAGAGGAGAATCTGAATACATTGCATCAGTTCTCAAGGAACGCTCTAGCATTGCAATAGATCTTCATCACGGTTCTCTTTCCCAACAAGTTCGCGAGGAGACTGAAGACACCCTACGAGCTGGCAAGCCTGGAATAGTTGTGTGTACATCTTCACTTGAGCTAGGCCTTGACATTGGCTCTGTTGAACTTGTAATTCATTATGGTTCCCCAAGACAAGTTTCAAAACTTATGCAAAGAATTGGTCGAAGTAGGCATACACGCGGATCGTCTGCAAAGGGACTAATTGTGACAAACAACCCTGATGATGAAATTGAAACACTTGCCATATTGGAGCGTGTCAAGGAAAAGTCCATTGAAGATCAGATAGTTCATGATGGTGCGCTAGATGTTCTGGCACATCATTTGGTTGGAATGAGCATGCAGTTTGGCAAGGTATCACTTGATTTAGCATTGGATATGATAAAACAAGCCTACTCGTTTCGAAACGTCACCATAGAAGAACTCATCGAAGTGCTTGAGGTTTTGCATAATGGAAACATCATATTCCTAGACAAAGAAGAGATGAGCTTTACTAAAAGAGGTCGCTCGTTTAGGTATCACTTTGAGAACCTGTCCACCATTCCAGACATTTTAAAATTCAAGGTCTTTGATACTGCATCTAAAAAAATAATCGGAAGCTTGGACCAGAGATTTGTGGGAGATAATGGGGAACAGGGAAGTGTCTTTGTTCTGCGGGGAATGCAGTGGAGAATACTAAACGTTGATGACAGACTCACTGAAAGTAAATGTAGAGCCAATCCAGTCTGCTGGGATAAACGTTCCATACTGGGAAGGTGAGAATATTCCAGTTGACTATACCACTGCAAAAAAAGTTGGCATGGTTAGAACCAAGACAATTGTTGCACCTTTTACAAATAAAGTCATTGACAACCTAAAGCTTGGAGTAATTCCTGATGAAAAAAACATTGTAGTTGAATCGCAGAGAGTACGAAATACTATAGTGATGCATTCCTGCTTTGGAACAAGAATAAATTCTACACTTGCAATGCTGCTTTCTGCAATGATATCTGCAAAGAGCGGATATCTTGTTAATTCGCGGTCTGATGCATATAGGATAATGTTATCATCAAACGGAAGGATACTTGAACAATCTGTGCGTGATGTTATTGCAGATGAATATGACTTGCAGGAAATTGTCCAGGCCTCACTAGCAGGAACACACAATGTAAACTGGAGAACATGGTGTGTTGCAAAAAAGTTTGGAATCGTGGGAAGAGAGGCAGTGTATGACAGAAAGTCTGCAAGATTCTTGTATGAAAAATATTCAAAGACTCCACTTGCAAAAGAGGCATTACGAGAATTGTACCATGACAAGTATGACTTGCAAAACACCTCACAACTTTTACAAAACATCAAGTCAGAACAGGTAAACATAACATGGGTTGAAGTAGAGGGATTTTCAAAACTTGCAGAACCAATACTAGACCATACTACAAAGTACTATGCATCTCCTGCAAATATGGACAAGGGAATACTTGACTTGGTAAAATCACGACTCATGAAGACACGACACAGACTGGTTTGTGTAAGGTGTGGCAAGTGGGAAAAAGTAGTAGAGACAGGCCAGGTAAATGAAATCCCATCATGTCCATACTGTAAATCAAGGCAGATCTCTGCAACATTCTATTCTGATTATGACTTGCCAAAAATTGTGCAAAAAAAGATCGCAGGAAAAAAGATAACAACTGAGGAGAACCACAAGTTTTCTCGGGCCTGGAAGGTATCATCACTTCTTGCAAACTTTGGCAAGACTGCACTTGTTGTTATATCAGGATATGGTGTGGGTGCTGACACTGCAGCAAGAATATTGCGAAACATGGTGGGAGAAGAAGAGCTCTACAAGCAAATTTACGAGGCAGAACGACAATATGTTACAACTCGAGGATTTTGGGACTAGTTCTTTCGTGTAATTACTGAATAGGCAGACAAGAACAACTCTGTTCTGCCCTCAAGGCCTGCCTTTGCATTTACTGCAGTAACTGAAATTATTTCTCCCTGAGTGAACTGCTCTAGTAATCTTGCCTGTGATCTCCAACCCTTGAGCCAAATCTGTCCAGTGTCATCCTCAATGAATGTCTCAGAAAGCAAGACCATTTCGCCAGTCTTTGTCTGGATCTCGCGTTTTTCTGGTGACTTTAGAATTATTGCCTCAATACAATATGGTGTCTCGGCCGGTTTTATCTCCTTTATTTTTGTCCTGATCTCTTGTAATGTTGGAATGCTTTGATCATCTATCTTTTTTACAACAGAATCTGCTTCTAGCATGATTGATTTGCCATAAACTTTTGATGGCATGCATTCGATTACATCTCCCAACAAAAGATCTTTTGTAACAAGTGCTGTATCGGTAATGCTTACAAGTTTCTTGTCCTGTGTTGTACCAAGGACCAATGTATTTCCTGAATCACTTTTTGTAATTGATAAAATTCTAATGATAATTGGCTGGATCTCTGTTGCTCCCTCTATCTCTAATACGGTGCCCTCGTCGCCGTGGAGCTCAAGTCCCATCTGACCAACCTTTGTCTTTACTCCTATCAGTCTGGTCTTTGCACCTGATGTTACTACCTTTGGTATTGTACTTTCGTCCTTGTTCCACAGTACAACTCGCATTATGTTTCCATCTTTTCCCTTGAGTCTGAGCTGCAAAGATTTTCCTGGCTCGCCCTTGAAATTTGTAAACTCTGAGGTTCGTAAATTGCCGTCAAGAATTCCTGTAACTACGAGATTTTGCTGGTTCTCTTTTACGCTACTTACATCGTCTGTAATATCATCAAGAGATGGTATCGTACTTGTGGTACCATTTGGTTCAACGTTAGAACCCGAACCCACATTGATTATTGGGTTTCCTTTCATGTCTGCTTTTACATAGGCCTTGATTATCTTGACCAAGTCTCCTGGTTTGATATTTTCAATTCCTGGCAAGTTTGCCTTTTCATCCCACAACTTTACCTGCGCTCTTGAATCTCCATCGTACACTGTCATTGTACGCAAAAGAAACTGGGATCCATCCTTGCGAGAAAATTGCTTTACTGGATAAACGTTCATCACTCTTGTTGCAAGTGTAATCTCCTTTGCACCTACATAGAGGTCCTTGAGGCCCATCTCTACCTTTAGGGGTTCACTTAGTGATACCCCCAAGTCTGATGATATCAGAAATAGTGCACCCTGGTCTGTGAGATATCCTGCACCGATCTTTTCTTTCTTTCGTAGTATCATTTCATCGATCTGTACCTTGGTAAGATCAGGTCTTTGCTCCAAAAGTTTACTCATCAATGAATCAAATTCTGACAATGAAAACCTGATGGCAAGTGTATGATATAAAAATTGTTTTAGCGATCCGATCTTTTTTTGATCGATTATATCATCACAACTTCAGTAGATAAATTAGTGGGGAAAAGAGATCATATCCATTGTATATCATTGAAGTAAATTCTCTTTCAAAATCATATGGCAATTTTACTGCAGTGGATGGCATCGATCTAAAAGTTGAGCGAGGAAAGATCTTTGGGTTTTTGGGACCAAACGGTGCTGGCAAGACAACCACCATGAAACTTTTGACTACATTGGTTCCTCCAAGTGGTGGCAAGATGAACATTCTAGGAATTGATGCCATAACATCTCCTCTTGAAATACGCAAAAGAATTGGAGTGGTATTGCAGCAGCCAAGCTACGAGCCAACACTCAGCGTTGAAAAGTCGCTTGAAAAATATGGCATGATGTGGAATGTGGATAAAAAGACACGAAAAACCCGAGTCGAAGAACTCCTTGTTGCATTTGATCTTGCTGACATTAGGAAAAAGAAAAATGACGATCTATCAATCGGACAAAGGCGAAGGGTGCAGGTTGCCAGGGAATTTATGCATGACATGGAGTTGTTGTTTCTTGACGAGCCTACTGTAGGACTTGATCCGTCTGCAAGAAGAGGTCTTCTTGATTATATAAAAAATAAAGTAAAGGATGGCCTTACAATATTTTTTACTACTCATATCTTGGAAGAAGCTGAATATCTCTGCGATGACATCGCAATAATCAACAAGGGAAAGATAATTGCAGTTGATACTCCAGAGGATCTAAAAAACAAGTTTGGAAGGCAAAAGACCATCAAAATTCACGTCAGTGAGCAAGAAAATGTACCATCTCTCTTGGCTGGCATACCTGACTGTACCATTGAGCATGATTCTGGTATTGTAATTACAGTCCACTCTAGTCAGTCAGAACAGGTTTTACAAAACATACTTCAGATACTTGCGTCAAACCATATCCCCGTAGAAGATCTCAGTGTTGTACCAACAAGCCTTGAAGAGATATTTCTTTCAGTGGTGAAAAATTCTAATGAATCCAATAATTCGTCTAGTCAATAGGAATCTTACAATTTCCCTTAACATGGGATTTGTAATATGGCAAATTTTCTTCCCATTGATTTACATCTTTGTTGCAGGCTTTGCATATACTGCATTGATACACCAAGTTCCATTTGGAAACAAGACACTTGACTATCCTGCATTTATTGCAACAGGGATGATTGGATTTAATATCATGAACAGTACCCTGATCTCTGGAATAATAATCTGGAATGACAGAAGACATGGAATGTTTGAACAGATTCTAGTTGGGCCGTTTACACGTGCCCAGTACATTTTATCAAATGTGTATACCATTGGTATCATCGGTCTTGTTAGCGCTGCAATGATTACTGCAGTGGGATATCCACTATTTTTCAAGCAGGTAGAGTTTAACATATTGACTATACCTCTTGTGGTATTTGCATCAATTACTGGTTCCATACTGTTTGGATCCATTGCCTCAATCATATCAACCAGATTGAAATCAAGTGAGGGATTCAATGTCGTAATTAATACGGTATTTCTGTTCTTTGCGTTTGTCAGTACTGCATTTTATCCAGCACAAGGAGCACCACCAATCTTGTCTACTGCATTTTACTTTAATCCGTTGACATATCTTGTCGATGTGGTTCGTGCAGGAATTTTTGGATACTTTAATGGTACTGTGGCAACTGAGATGGCAGTCTTGGGGATAGGTGCTGTGGTATTATTTTTGATTGCAACCAAGCTATTGTCAAAACTGGAACTGTAGAATTTCCTTTAAATTAGACGCTGACGTACTATGGTGCCATGCAAGTAAAAAGACGCAGCAGTTTCTGGTTTTTACTTCCTATTGTATTTAATGTGATTGGGGGAATAATTGCATTTTTTATCATAAGAGAAGACGATCCTAGAAAGGCTAGAAACTGTCTATATCTTGGAATAATACTTGCAGCAATACCTGTCTTGCTTGTTGTGGTACCAATACTTGTTGGAGTTACACTTATCCCTCATATTGGACCGCCAGTTGTACCAAACACGCATTATGTGTAAGTTATAGCCCGGCCCAGATTCGAACTGGGGTCAAGGGCTCCAAAGGCCCCTATGCTTGACCGCTACACTACCGGGCTTCTTTGGAACCTTGATTTGTATTCCTTTATAATGTTACTTTGTATTGCAGAGAGGCCTATTAGCGCTAAAATTACTGTCTTGCTACAATATTTCTTTGCAGTCAATAATCATTATATTGAAACCACATTTGAAAATCTATGTTGAATTATTCTGATATCAAAAAACATGACAAAAGTAGCATGCATAGCATCTATGATAAATGGCCTGAGATTGCACAGGAATCATTCGAGTCATGTGATGACGGCATTGATTTTGGAAAGATTGATCATGTGATATTTGCAGGCATGGGAGGCTCGGGTGCAATTGGGGACATCTTTTCTTCTATCTTATCCAAGACAAATGTTCATGTCTGTGTTGTCAAGGGATATCACTTGCCAAATACCGTTGATTCTAGAACACTTGTTGTAACCACAAGCATATCTGGAAATACTGTAGAGACATTATCCGTGTTAAAGTCTGCAAAAGATCTAAAGTGTAAAACTATTGCATTTTCTTCTGATGGTATGATGGAAAAGTTTTGCCGCAAAAATAAGGTCGAGCACAGAAACATACCCAAGCTGCACTCCCCAAGAGCATCATTTACTAGATATTTGTATTCAGAGCTTGGATATCTTGGAGATGTAATACCGATAAAAAAATCTGACATTATGGATTCTATAACACAGATGAAAAAATTATGTTCTACAATATCATCATCAAATCTTACAGATACCAACCAATCACTTGCACTTGCCAAGTGGATTACAGGCATTCCAATTATTTACTATCCGTGGGGCTTGCAGGCAGTAGCAATCAGATTCAAGAGTTCACTTCAAGAAAATGCCAAAGTGCACGCAATGGCAGAAGATGTGCTTGAGGCAAGTCATAATGGTATAGTGTCTTGGGAAAAACCATCTACTGTAAAGCCCATCTTGATTGAGGGCCAAGATGATTATTTCAAGACCAAGGAAAGATGGAAGATAATGAAAGAATATTTTACAAAGCACAAGATAGACTATAGAGAGATACAATCAGTCAAGGGAAACATCCTCTCAAAACTCATCGGTCTGATATACCTGCTTGACTATAGTTCCATTTATCTTGCCATTTTAAACAAGACTGATCCGTCCCCTACTACATCAATTGACTTTGTAAAAGAAAGAATCTGAGACTGGCTGGATTTAGTTGAAATTTTTTACGCCTAGAATTGTATAATCATATGTGTTTCTAGTGAAGATGAATGTTAAAGCATCACATTTTAGATCTGTAAGTGTACGATATGGAAAACTTCGTATCTTGACAAAACACCTATTTTGTTATACATTTCACACAAGATAAATTGAAATTTGACATTACCATAATTGGCGCCGGAATACTTGGAACATCTCTTGCATATTTTTTGTCTCATACCACAAAAAAAAGTATCCTCGTAATTGATCAGGCACCACAAGTAGGGTTTCATGCAAGTTCAAGAAACACTGGCAAGGTCCATGCGCCGTTTATTTATGATCCTGAAAAAAAGAAAATATTTGCCCAGTCAGCCAAGATTGGCTTTGATATGTGGGAGACATACTCTGAACAAAAAAATCTTCCATTCAAAAAAGATGGTGTACTAGAAGTAGCACTTGATGAGACGGGAATCAAGAGGCTTGAAAAGCACATATCATGGGGAGAACAAAATGGGCTGCAAAAAGATGATGTCATTTTGCTTGATGGAAAAGATGTAAAAAAACAAGAACCTGAAGTGTTATGCCAAAAGGCAATCTTTTGCAAAAAAGATGCGTCAGTTGATTATGGTACACTTACCAGATGTCTCATGGGTGATGCAAAACAAAATGGTACCACATTTCTTCTTCGTACCAGAGCAGAAAATGTATCCAACAAGAAAGATTTTCTTGAGATTAAGACAAATCAGGATGTTATCCAAACTGATTTTTTGATAAATGCAGCAGGAGGAATGTCAATTGACATTGCACACCAAATGAATGTGAGACCAGATCTTACCGACATTCATTTTCGAGGCGAATATTGGCAGGCAGAACCAGAGTACAAAAACCTGACAAAGACAAGCGTATACTCTGTTCCAAAACATCCCGAGTATCCATTTCTTGACCCTCACTGGATTGTACGCTCCGACGGAAGATGTGAGGTTGGACCAAATGCAGTTCCGGTCTTTAGTCCATATGGATATACATTTTCAGAAAATATGAAAAAAATGCCATCCAAAGTATTTGAGATGTTGTCATCTGGTGCTGCAAAGATGCTATTTGATCCCCAGTTTATCTCACTTGCATCAGATGAACTCTTGTCTTCAATATCAAAGACAGTAATGATAAATCGAGTAAGAAAATTTCTTCCAAAAGTAGATCCAAAAAAATTCAAGCGTAGGGGGACTGCTGGAATACGTGCATCTGTGGTAGATAAGAACGGTAAATTTGTACCAGATGTCATAATTGTACAAGATGAAAAATCATTTCATATCTTAAATTACAACTCGCCCGGAGCAACAGGAGCTCTACCATTTGCCATACATGTAATATCTCAAATGAAAGACAAGGGACTGGTAAAAATAGAACATGACCAGTGTGGGCCATGGAGTTTTGAAAAAATATCTGAGACGTTGTTATTCTAAGACCTGTAAAGAATCAAGGGTAATCCTTTATGTATTCATAATCTATTTTGAGGGTATGACACTAATTCAGCAAAAAGCTGAAAGATCTAATAGGATCATCAAAAAAGGAATCAATTTGTAAGTTCTTTATAGTCATGTACCACAATTTTCATAAATCTGTCTCATGATATGCAAATTACTTGATTCTACACAAAAAAATGAACAAATCGTCCATTATGCTTATATATCAATTTCCGGTCAAAAAATACAATAACTATGTACAACGAAACAATACGAAAAATAACTAGTCTAACACTATTAACAATACTTGTTGCAAGTAGTGCAGTCGTTGGAATGCCAAACGCATTACCACACGCACAAGCACAAACTTCAACAAACGCAAACTTGTTTGTCTCCGCAGAGAATTCTCAATTCAATAACTACTTTGCCGGTCCACAAGTTATCCAAGTAGTCGTGGCTGATCCTGATATAAACAGATTAGACCAGGCTTATGGAGAACCTGTAGTAACCGTCAACGGTAAGAGACTGAGAATGGCTCAAGGAACAGACGGAAATTGGTATGCGTACTTTGCGGATAGAAATCAAGCTATTATTGCATCTAACACAGTATCATTATCTGGTCATGGCCTAAACTTTGGTGGCTTTTGTGGTCCACTAAGTACATTTGCCGCAAAAGCAGGTGTAACTTACACTGACACAAAGGGTTTCACACTCGCAAGAGGTGGATATGGTTCAACCAATCATACAGCTGGTACAATCACCTCTGGTGGTTTGCCAACCTGTACAACTGGTGCTGGTGCAGATGCAACACAAGTTGGTCCAATGGAACACGTTGTGAGACAAAATAAGACTCTCAACCAAAATTCATTAGGATTTAACTCTGGTTCTGACTATCAAAATGTCTGGCCAGTAATTCAGCTCTATGACTTCTCAGCAAACCCACTCGCAGTAGCAGTTGATTATCAAAAGAACGGTGGCGATCAAATCGTTAACCTTACCTTTGACAAGATTCCACAGAATCTAATCACAACTACTACCGACAGGAATGCTTATCCGCAAAACTCTCAAGTCTTCGTTCAAGTAAACGATCCACAACTCAACATTGACCCAACTGAAGATGATTCATGGACATGGGGTACAAGTGCCACCAATAATACATTGTATTATGAGGCATTTACAAGAAACGGTGCAGCTGATGCAGACGGTACAACCGCTATGCAAAATCTCATCGGTAACTTGACATCCCTTATGTTCAACCACAATGGAAAGCTCACATTCATTCCAGCAGCACAATCTGTTAGAGTGACTGACTTCCAAGCAAACGGTAAGATCCTCTACAATGGAACTCAACGAGGTAATCCAGCTCTAGTCAACACTACTTCAATTAGTGTTGGTTCACAGCCACTTACACTCATTGAATTAAACGGTGTAAACACCGGAGTCTTTGGTACTTGGGACGGTGGTAAGAAATCAGAAATTGTCACAGTTGATTCACCAACAATAAGAGGCCAGTCTTCAGTTGTAAGATACAATGATATCTCTACAAGTATAGTAGGCGGTTTCTCATTTGCTTCCTTGACACAGACTGCACAGAATAATACCTGGGCATCTGGCCAAAGAATCCCGGTGACACTCACTGACAGTGATGATAACAAGAACGGCAAGATCACTGAGAGAATGTACCTCTACGATCCTACTTTCAAAAGAAGCACAGCAATGGTTATCGGAACTCCATTCACATTATCTAGTGGCGGTGCAGCTGTTGAATCTGCAAATATTACAGGTTCAGCAACCATTACCACAATTAATGGTCTAGGAAACGTTACCATCGCAGGTGGCGGTAACTCTAATGCTACTGCAAAGAATCTACAAGAGGACGAAGCATTTAGCGCACGACCAATCTTTAATTTCACAAACTCTACTGGAGCAAAAGCATCAGTTACAACTGGAAGTGCATTGATAGTTGACTTGAAGACAACCATGAACACTCTGTTGAAAACTATTCACAATACAAATGTGACCAAGAACACAGAAGGTTTCAAGGGTTTCAACTTCCTCAACTATGACTTGAGATCATTCTCAAGCCTAAGCGGTGCAACCGGTGGTTCAATTTCTAACGTCGGAGTATACCTAGTATACACCAACAACGCAGGAACTGGATTATCTGGTAACTACTCAGTCATTTCACTAGCCAACTCGACTCAATTACAGGACTTTATCAACTTGAACGGCACAATTGCCAGCAAAGTTGCTAATGCAACCCAGATAAATGAGAACTTGTTTGGCCACGTGGCAAAGACTGCAAACATTGGATTACTATTCTCCTTTACTACCTCTGGTGGTAATGTAGTACTAAGTACCAATGGTCAACCAATTGTAGCTGATTTCTTCTCTGTAGGTCTAATCGGTGACGGTACACAAAGCGCACAAAGAATCAACAACGGCATCTACAGGTATGAACTTGAAGAGACAGGTGACAACACCGGAGTCTTTACAGGTACAAACCAGTATGTAATGCTCAACCAGTTGAACATCTTTGACGCAAATACCTACGCCAATTTAAGACCAATCCAGCACGATGTGTTTTTCCCAGCTATCCAAGACATGCTCCAATCTGAAGCAAGAGCTCCACAAGTAACATACTTGGATCTCGGCCAAGATGGTGTGAATACACAGATATCTGCACAACAAGATATCCCAACTCACACTGGTGTCATTTCATTTGATAGCAAGACATACAAGATTGCAGACACTGTGACAATTACACTCAATGACGCAGACCTCAACGTTAACAACGACTTAATTGATATCTACACCGCAGTCGCACCAACATACACTTCACCAAGTGATGTAGCTCAAGACAATGCAACCGACACAATCGGTAAAACAGGTCTTGGACAAACATCTGATGGTAGAGCATTTGGTAGACTCGTAGATGTACAATTTGGTCAAGCAAACGTCAGATGGTCAAACAGCAACTTGCACAGCAACTTTACACCAGAAAACACTGGATTCTGCTTTACATCTGAAAGCAATGGTGGTACTGCTGGTGGATTTGCCACAAGCTTATCCGCTACAGGCTTCTCACTAGTTGAGACTGGTCCTTCAACAGGTATCTTTACTGGTACCTTTGAAATTCCAGACCAATTGTGCCAAGATAAAACTGTAATCTCCTCAGTCGGTCAGAACATCAAGGTCAACTATGTTGACTTTAGAGATAGCTCTGGCAAACTAGTAGAGGTTTCAGATAACTCTGGTATCAGAGGTAACACAGGTTCAGTCAAGTTGGACAAGGCAGTCTACCCAGTACCATTCGGTCAGCTATATGCTACCGCAGGTGGTGCAGGTGACTTCAAGACTCCAACATCAAAGTCTGTAACCAGTGAAGCAGGTGTATTCCCAATGCACAGAGATCTAACTGGTAATGGTTTAACCACTACCAATACTCTCTCAAACGGTGACGTTCTAGTCCATATCAGAGTAAATGATCAGGACTTTAACACATCAGCAGTGGGTACTGACAAGATTGCAGTAGGTGTCAACGATAATAACCACGGCCCAGTAGCTGTGCAGATTACAAGACAAGGCTCATCACTATTATTGGCAACAGCTGGAGGTCCAGCTGCATACACAGGTAAGATCCTTAACCTAAACGGTACAAGTCTTCCTGCTATCGCAACAGGTACTAACGATGCAATTTGGAATAAGACAAGAGATCTTGGCCCAATGGTCGAGATTGCTCCAGATGCAGGCATCTTCCAAGCAGACTTGCCAATCAGATTCAGTGATGGTCCTCAAGGTACTGACTGTCCTAAACCAAACCAATGGACTGCCACAGATGGCACCACTGGTGTATTGGAAAGCGATAGATTCTATACCACTCACACTACTGCAGCAGGATTCTACTGTGTAAGACAAGGTGATGTTCTCACCGTAACCTACACAGACTTGAACGATGCTTCTGGTAACACACAAACTGTCACAGACTCTTCCACATTTGACTTAAGAAACGGTGTACTACAATCAGACAAGTCCGTATACATCATAGGTTCAGACATGATTCTCACACTCGTGGAACCAGACTTTAACCTAGATTCACAGACTGCTGAAACTGCTCCACTCGATGTAATTGAATGGGACTCACATGCCTTCAAGGGCACAATGGGTCTCCTTGGTCAACAATCCTCAGCGTTTGATGCCAAGCCAGCTACATTTGTAGAGACAGGTAAAGACACAGGTATCTTCCAATCAGTAATTAAAGTTCCAAAAACATTGAACGGTAACTTACTTGAAAGAGGAGAACAAATCACTCTAGAATACACTGACTGGGGTCCAGCAGGCTCTAAGGTAGTAGGTGCAAATAGCCAAGACGTAGATCTTACTATTTACACATCCAACTTTGGCGCAACAGTTGAACTCGATCAGAAGGTGTACACCTGGACTGACCGTGTCTACATTACTGTAGTCGCACCAGATCACAACTTTGATCCAAACCTTATCGACACCATTGGTGAAACTAACGAAGATACAGTTAGTGTTTCAACAAGAGGTAACAGCATCAGCCAATACAAGTTGGTTGAGACTGGAGTCGACACAGGTATCTTCACAGGTTACGTTATCCTCACTGGTGACACCAACGTAAAGGGCACCAGCGGAGTTGACGGACAAGGCTTGAACCCAACAGGTGCAGGTCCAACAGGAAACGGTCCAACAGACGGATTCCTACCAAGTGAAGAACAGGACGGTGTATCAGTATCGTTTGAATTCACAAGAGATCAAACAGTTACTGGTTCAGCACTGATTCGATGGAACATTGGTGAAATCAAGTGGTTAGAGGCAAGCTACCCAGCCAACGGCCAGGGAGTATTGCAGATAGTCGACCCAGACATGAACCTTAATCCAAAGGCAGTCGATAAATTCGACACCAACGTATGGTCTGATTCTGATTCTGGTGGAATTAAACTCACCATGACAGAGACCGGTGAAGCAACAGGTATCTTCCAAGGTACAGTGTACTTTACCACAAACTTCCAGTCATCTGGAAACAGACTCCACGTTGCTGAAGGCGATACAGTTACCGGTGAATACAATGATAGAACATTGCCTCCACCATACACCTCAGCTGATCAATTGAGATTGACATCGACAACATTCATTGGAACAGTTGTGCCACCGCTTGAAAGAGCACCGGCATCAAACCCAAGAATCGTTGACTCGTTTGGCAATGCAATAACTGGTGCAGTAAAGACAGGCCAGCAAGTACAAGTTACTGCTGACTTGGCAAACGGCCAGGACAAAGATCAGCCATTTGCATACTTGGTACAAATACAAGATGCTAACGGTGTGACAGTATCACTCTCTTGGATCACAGGTACATTGACTGCAGGTCAATCACTCAATCCGGCACAATCTTGGACTCCAACTGCTTCTGGAACATACACAGCTCAAATCTTTGTATGGCAGAGCATTGACAATCCAAACGCATTGTCCCCGCCTTTGAGTACTACAATCAACGTAGCATAAGACTAGTCGAAAACCAAAACTAACTTTCCCTCTTTTTCCTTTTTATCTTAAAAAACGCCTAACGGCAGTTAAGGTACATTTAGTTTAAAATTAGATTCATAAATTTTTTAAAAAATATGATTCGTATGTAACTTACATGTTCTACATTCATCCACGACAAATAACTTTGCACAAGTTGTCTTGTGCGAGCTATTTCTCAAAATGTCTTTTATGTTATTATGTTTCATCCTTGCAATTTTTTCCATTTTTTCATATGTCGCATATGCCGATTCGCAACCTGGTAACCATGCATCATTTTCTATCACAAATAACTTTGTAGAAATAAATTCTACAACAAAAGAAGGTGAAGTCCAATCTGTACATCTATCCAAAGAGTCACTCTTGTTTGATATTATGGGACACTCGGATCAAAGTGGAGATCTCTTGTCGTTTTCAATCCAGAGAAAACCAGAGTTACAAAACCTGTACAAGGACATGGAAATTGTCAAAGGATCACATGATGCAGTATTTATCTATCCAAGTTTTACCCAGGCGGCATATGAACAGGGGGGCTTTTATGATTATTACCGTAAAAATTGCGATTCAAGTCTGTCTCACAGTACCAATACCTTCCAGTGTAAATGGATTCCAATCATCAAGTATTATTGGTGCATGGGTACTAAAACTACTCAACTACTCTTACGTAAAAGACCAAGACGTTGACAAGAATCCTGATATTCTAAAACAGTACAAGAGGGTAATAGTACTGCACAATGAATATGTGACAAAAAAAGAATTCGATGCAATAACTAGTCATCCTGATGTGATATTTTTGTATCCTAATGCACTATATGCTGAAGTCAAGACAAACTATGACGATAACACCATCACTCTAGTACGTGGTCATGGATATCCAGATTTGACAATTAGAAACGGGTTTGACTGGAAGTATGACAATTCCAAATATGAGTATGACATTGACTGTCACAACTGGAATATCTACAGGTCTGGAAACTATTCGATGCTAAACTGTTATCCAGAATTTGACATTTTACATGACACGCAATTAATACACTTGATAAAAGACAAAAATCCAACTTATTTATCAGATGATCTAACCACTTGGTCAAAATACCAAAATGATCCAAATGCCATAACCAAATTACTGGGTGATTTTGGTATCCATGGAACACATGTACCGCACTGGGTTCATATCGGTGCAGTTTTGGCAATGAATGGAGAAATTTCACAAACTGATTTTTCCACCATGATAAGGTATCTGTATAATCAAAATCTGCTTGCTTGATGATTGTAAATTCATCAAAACTAAGATTTGACCTGCAAGTTTTTACTAGATAAAAAACAAGCACAGATCGCTGGTAATCTACAAAACGCTTAAATAGAAAATTAAATCCACGTCCAAATAGCAAATGAAGAAAGTCATTGCTGTTTCCATTATTGCATTAATCGCACTAGTGCTTGTTCCACAAATTCACTTTGCAAACGCTCAGGTGGGCACAGACAAGTCTGCAAAGCAATACATCAACCTAAGGGCTGAGGTATGGAACGAATTCTTTAGAATGACAACTGCTGCCTTTACCGTAGGTGCAGTGGTGTCAGGTACACTCATCTGGCTTGTCTGGAGATTCCGTGAATCACATCCAAAGAACAAAACTCCTACTAGATGGGAGAATCTTGATGATCCAACCTCTGGCAACTATGAAAAGGAGGGCCATTAGAGATGGGTCATGATACAGCAGAATGGGTATTTGTCGGTGTAGTCATTGCAATTCTAGTTTATGTTGGTGTTGATTCTTGGGTTGTCCAGAAAGAAGTAGAAGCAATTCCTGCAGATGCTGAAACAATCAAAGTTACAGCTCAGCAATGGTTCTGGAGCTTTGAGCATGCTGATGGAACAAAAGAAATAAGCACACTACATCTAAAGAAAGGACACGCGTATAATTTTGAGATCTATTCAAAAGATGTAATGCACTCTTTTAACATTCCAGATTGGGTGGTCTTTGAAGATGCAGTACCTGGACATGTAAACCATGCATGGTTTGCACCAGATCAAACAGGAGAGTTTCCAATCCAATGTAGAGAATACTGTGGTTTGTTACATTACAACATGAGAGGCTCACTAGTAGTAGAGGACGATAAATCTTGATAATTATCAAAAACGTTTTATTTGCACAAATATCAAATGAGATAGAGGGATCTGCATGGTACTAGAACTAAAGAAGCCACGTCCAGTCTGGCAAATAATGTTCTCAACACATCACACTGATGTGGGTTTGTTGTATACCATTACAGGCCTTGCATTCTTGTTTATGGCAGGAGTCTTGGCAATGATGATAAGAACACACTTGTTCTTTCCAGGTCAAAACTTTCTAATTTCTGATTCGGTTACCTTTAACAGAATATTCACAGTTCACGGTCTTACAATGTTATTCTTGTTTGCACTTCCAGTTGCTAACGGAGTTGGTAACTATCTAGTTCCACTCATGGTACGATACAAAGACATGGCATATCCAAAACTAAATGCAATAGCGTTTTGGATGAACCCAATCGGTGGTGCATTGCTATGGCTTGGATTCTCAGACACCTCGTGGGTATCATATGCACCATATTCAGTTATTCGAGCACCTGGACCTGCAGCAGACATGATGATATTTGGTCTCAAGATTCTTGGCATCTCATCAATTTTGTCTTCAATTAATTTCGTAGTTACAATTCTAAAATGCAAGCACCCAGACTTGCCATTGCGCAGAGTACCGCTCTTTGCATGGTCAATGATGACCGTATCTTTAATGACACTTGTTGCAATGCCATCTTATGCTGCAGCACTTATCATGTTACTAACTGACAGACTTGGAGTATCTGGATTCTTCAATCCAACAGCTGGAGGAGATCCAATTGCATACTTGCACTTGTTCTGGTTTACATTCCATCCCGAAGTATACATCTTCTTGTTGCCGTCTATTGGAATGATGTATGAAATAATTCCGCGGTTCTCAAGAAAACCTCTGTATAGTCAGGGCAGTGGTGTGTTTGCATTTGTAATGCTTGGATTGATTGGATTTGCATCTTGGGGTCATCACATGTATTCAACAGGTATGGACTTTACAACCAAAGTCGTATTCATGATTGGAACTTTAGCTGCAGTGCCAGCATCTGGCATGCACGTATTTAATTTCCTTGCCACAATGTGGGGAGGCAGAATCAGATTTGCTGCACCAATGAAATTTGCAGTAGGTGGAATTGCATTATTCTTCTCTGCAGGTGCTGGTGGTGTGCTAAACTCTGCAATGCCACTTGACTTTATCAGCCATGGAACTTATTGGGTAGTAGGACACATGCACTTGTTCCTTACAGGTACAATTGCCTTTGGCTTTGTCGGAATGGTATACTACATGTTCCCACTGATTACTGGAAGAATGTACAGTGAAAAACTGGCAAACATCCACTTTGTCGGAATGTTATGGGGTTCTGTCCAAGTATTCTTTACTCAGCACTTGCTTGGACTTGAAGGAATGCCAAGAAGAATTTATGATTATCCAGCAGAATATACCTCATGGACACAGCTTAACCAGATTGCAACAATAGGTGCATGGATTCTGGGAGCAAGCTTTGTAGCATTCTTGGTAAACTTGATTTACTATTCCGCAAAGGGCAAGGAAGCAAACATGGACGATCCATTTGGCATAGGCGGCAAGTATTACTATCCACACCAAGCCAAGAATCCGCATCACATAGGATATTGATATGAGCCATTCTGAACACGAAGAGACAATACTTCGAACAAGCCCCGCTAGAATAGGCAAGATGCTTGCAATCTTGTTGGGAATTATGATAATCGGTGGAGCTATATTTTTCCTAAATTATGATTATTGGAATTCTTATCTTCCAACTGCTGGAAAAATTCAGGAAGCAGGTGCCCATGCAACTGCGGGACCAGGACAGGGAAAAGCAACAGGAAAAACTATGGATGTTAATGCTGTGTTTATGGAATCTCCGGACTTTAAGGTATATGCGTTTAACGCCTTGTCCGGTTCTGACATGAACCCAACTGTTCAGGCAAATGTTGGTGACAGCATTGTATTTCATGTTTCAAATAAAGGAAAATCATTTCATGCATTTGCAATAACTTCTTCAGATACAGGACCAGGTCCTGCTATTGACGGAACAACAGTTGGAACAGCTGATAGTCCAATGAAGCCTGGTGCATCTGGTCAAGTTACATTTGTTCCATCAGCAGCTGGTACATATTATTACATTTGTGCAGTTCCAGGACATAGAGAACTTGGAATGGAAGGAAAAATTATAGTTGCTGCAGGCAGTGGTGGTGAAGAAGCTTCTGGTGCTGCAGTAAAGCCAACTGGTGCCAAGGCAGAGTTTACAGTTAATTTTGTTATGAGTGCAGACTTTAAGCAATATGCATTTAATGCATTACCAGGACAAGCAGGCACTAATCCAGATATCAAAGTAAAGTCAGGTGATACTGTAACAATCCATGTAAAAAATGACAGCAAGTCATTTCATGCATTTGGAGTTGTAACTGATCCAACTGATCCCTCTTCTGTAGTATGGAATTCTGCGTTTGGAACACCTGACAATCCAATGAAGCCAGGTGCATCTGGCGATGTTACATTTGTAGCAGGCGCACCAGGAACTTATCATTATATCTGTACAGTTCCAGGACACGCAGCACTTGGAATGGATGCTAATTTCATAGTAGAGTAATAATGTACTTCAAGTATCTTGCACTTGCTTCCCTTGTAATCTTGTATTCGCTAATGTTCATTGGTGGATATCTTCAAGCAAGTGGACAAGGACTGACCTGCCCAGAATGGCCTCTCTGTCCAAGCGGCATTCTTCCCTCTGCAGAATTTCTAACTGAATGGATACACAGATTCATTGCAGCTACAACAGGAGTCTTGATAGTTGCAACTGCAGTAGGTGCATGGAAGACACAAGGCTCACACAAGAAACTCAAGGCCACTGCAACTCTTGCAGGAATATTTGCAGTATCACAGATAGGTCTTGGGGCTATAGTAATTGATACAAAACTTCATGCTGTTATAGTTGCGATTCACAACGGTGTTGGAATCTTACTCTTTGCAATGACTTTGCTTACTGTATTGTTTGCATTCCGAATTGCTCGCGGCCAAAAAATAGAGACTAGTGCTTAGGTTTTACTTTATTTCTTGTCATCAATGCCCATACAACTATGACAACAAATGCAATTCCACCTGATGATATGATGTATGGAAATATGTTGCCAAATACATTGAGAACAGTAATGTTGTATGTAAATGTCAGAGTCTTACCATTTGGTCCCACATCATACAAGTCAACATCAACTATGTGATTTCCTGTTTCATGAAATGTATATTCAATGGACCATTCACCCTTGCTAAAACTCTGTACTGGAATTGTTCCCACAAGTTGATCGTTGTAATAGATTCTTGCACCCATTCTAAAATTGTTCACCTCACTAATCTGCGTGTTAAATGAATTCCAGATGTTTGATGCTGAATCGTGATTTAATACTCTAAAGCTCAACTTGAATGGATGATTGGCTTCTGGTATTTCTGGGTCTGTGGCCACCTGAACTTCATAGTTTCCTATTGTTTGATCATCAGAGTTTAGATTATTGTGAGCACTTGCATAATTTATTGTTGGAAACATCAAAAAAATAATAGGCAACAAAGCCAACAGATGAATCTTGGTCAACGCTATACATCAAGTGTCATTTCTTTAATATACTGTTACGACACTCGATCTATGAAAATTAACAAAAGCTTTAAATCAAGTTCTAAGAAAATTGCAAATGATGACCACAGTTAGTAAAACAATTGACATCAAAGAAAAAACCATGAATGTTTTCACATACTTTGCAAGACCTGAACACGTCTCTGACCAATTCGAAGAGAGAGTGGGAATGACAATAGTTCCTATGGATGTAAAGGCAGGAATGGGAGTAGGTACAACATTTAGAGTAATTGGTGACTTTGATGGCAAGAGACTAGAGTGGGATTGTGAAACAACTGAATTCATTCCAGAGAAAAAAGTTGCTGCTAAAATGATAAAAGGTCCATTTAAGAAATGGGAAATAACAGTTGATTTTCAAGAACTCGCTGAAAAAGAAACACGAGTTACCATGACAGTATCCTATGACATGCCATTTGGCCCATTGGGCGCAATTATGGACAAGGCAAAGTTTGCCAAAGTAGCAGAAAAGGGAATGGAGACTGCTCTATACCGAGTAAGAGGTTTGTTGGAAGGCAACGGCTCAATTCCTGTGTATATCACACTTGATGCATACAGAAAACTCTTGGTAGAAAAAGAAAAGATGAACAATGCTCCAGTTTCTACTGTACTGACAAAAATACTAGAGAAATATTCTCAAGTAAACGAAGTAAAAAACTAAAATCATTTTCTTTTTGACTCAAGTTTAAATAACGAACTTAGCGTGAGCTTCTTTACCGGGTCTATGGCTCAGCCAGGTAGAGCGAGGGACTCTTATGATCTTCCGGAGATATCCCTATGTCGTGGGTCCAAATCCCACTAGACCCGCCAATTCTAAATTCTTTCAAGCGATGGACAGAAAAATTATTTTGTTATCATGAAATTATTTTTCGCAATTGTAATTGTTCCATGATATCAAAAGTTTTTGATATTTTGATTTTTTATAATTTTAATAAAAAAATAAAATCAAAAGATCGACAGATCTATAAAGAGGGTTTTAGGAGTTTTGCAAAGATATGGAAAAATTTGAACAATGGTGGAAAGGTTTGGTTAAACTTGAAGACGATATAGAGACTATATCATCTATTGAATAAAATCTAGTCTGGAACAATATCTCAAGATGCTGTATTTTTCTAAATTCAATGTGTACACTGGCAATCTACAAGTTTTGTATCAAATGTACAGTCATGCGGACCCTCTGACTTGCCATCTGTAGGTATTTTTTGCATGCACTCGTCATGACGGCCTTTTCTGCAAAACCAGCAGATTGGGTCAGTGGTGGTTTCATTGCATTCCATGGTTATCTCATCTAAAAGATGGTTACATCTCCGGGCGTGGGAGAATGAGTGTTTGCATCCTGGTGAAATTCAACAAATTCTTTATGTGAATCTTCCTGATGCTTTCTCAACTCTTCAAGGTTCTCAAAAACATTGCTGCATAGGTAGCATTTTGGCTTGTGCTGATCCACCATTGATAGTACCATGATATTTCATTTGTCCCTTCTGTCATAATTGAATCTTTTTTCGGGTATGCTAGACTGGAACAAGCCAATCTACAAAGCGTCTGTCTTTTCCTCTTGATGCTTCGTAAAAAGCACCTTGTAGTTTTCGAGTTATTGCTCCCACTTTACCATCTCCAATTGATATGTTATCAATTTCTGTCACTGACTTTACCTCAGCTGCAGTACCTGTCATAAAGACCTCGTCTGCAATGTACAAGTTTTCTCTGTCAATATCTCTTTCAGTTATGACAAGTCCTTCTGATCTTGCTATTTTCATTACGCTGTCTCTTGTTATTCCATCCAAGATGCCAGCGTTTAGTGGAGGTGTTGATATTTTTCCCTTGTTTACAATGAAAATGTTTTCTGCACTTCCTTCTGATACCTTTCCATGATAATTCAGCATGATTGCCTCATCATATCCATCTCTTAGGGCTTCTACTCTAGCTAGTGCAGCGTTTGCATAATTTGATGCGGCCTTTGCCTGCATGGGCTGTGATCTTGAATCTATTCGAAGCCAGCTTGATACTTTGCATCTTGCTCCCTGAACCTTTCCTGCACTGGACTCTCCTGCATTCCATTCCCAGCAAGCTATTGCAACTTCTACCTTGTTTGGAGTTGGTGTAAGGCCCATGACACCATGACCATAATATGCAATAGGTCTGATGTAACATTCTTTGAGTTTGCTTGCCTTTACTGTCTTGATTATACCCTCTGATATTTCCTTTTTAGAATAAGGCATTTTCATTGAATACATTTTTGCAGACTTGAATAGTCTGTCTACATGTTCTGGTAATCTGAAGATCATTGGACCCTTTGGGGTGTTGTAGCATCTGATTCCCTCAAATATTGCAGTTGAATAATGTAATGCATGAGTTAGAACATGGACTTTGGCATTCTTGTATGCAACAAGTTTTCCGTTCATCCAAATCTTGCCAGGCTCTTTCATACCAAGTGGGGTAGGTTCTTGGTAATTTAAAGAATAATAAAAATCTCATAATCTGTATGTACTGTCTTTAAATTGCACAAACTCATAACTTTTCATTATGGTACAACCTGTTCTTGCACTTGTCTCTGTTGCTTTATTTGTAATTGGTATTGCAGGAAATGGATTTGAGATGAGAAAAATACGTATGGCTACAGAAGGGCAGCCTAATCCAAAAAATGTATTCCTTGATAGGCGCAACTTCAAGTGGTATGGAGTGATTGCAATTGCTCTTGTGTTATGGGCAGTCAACGGTTCCTATACATGATCTATATAGATCAGCTCTAAATATTTCCTGATCGTATACAAAGTAGCGCGTGTTATGGGTAACGCCGGGCTGATTCTAGATAAAGAGGCCCAAGAATAAACCCACTTTGACATTCCTACAGGTATAGGCTTGTAGGGGTCAAATGTTTATCCCTGTTTTTCATATATACAAAGATAGAAATTCTGGTAATTTACCCTCAATTTTACATATGGTACTAAGAAAGACTGGAAAACATAAACGCAAAGCAGACCAAAGAGCTGCACGAAGAAAGAGAAAAAAGTAGATCTGATTTTATTATACCAAAATTAGTCTAATGGTTATTTTTAGACGAATTTTATTTTAGATCTCTCTGCATGAACCACACGGATTGCATTTGCAATGTTATCACCGCTGTCCTCAATTACTATGATAATCCGAGATGTCTCTTCCTGTGCATCCATGTTGAGTATGTTCAAACCTGCCTCTCCTATTCTTGAGCTTGCCTTTGATGCAATCTGCTGGACACGCCACATCTCATCTCCAATCAAGGTGATTACACCACGGTTGTAAGTTATTGATGCAAGTGAGTCAAATCCTAGGATGTATCTTTCATTTCGCTTGACATAGTCTGCATCAAGGAATAATATTCTTGTAAATTCGATATCATCCTTGGTAAATGGAGACAAGACAACAAATTCGCTGTATCTCTTGTCCTTGTCTAATGAGTGGAACAATTTTTCAGATGAATCTTTTTCAATTCTTACAATGGCACAATTTTTCTTTCCTGTAACTATCTTGAGCGGGTGACCATTTTTTTCAGTTATAGTTCTTTGAATTGTTGTTATGTTTCCAGGATGACCCATGTCAGTAATTATTATTGGCATTTCCACGCCATTTTCTACAATCTCCTTTATTGCAATTGGGTCCAGGATCTTCATTCCAAACATTCCTGCAATTCTTGCCTCGTTGTATGAAAGATGGGTGATGCTTTCAAGCTCATCTTTTACAACTCGTGGGTCTGCTGACAACACTGCACTGTCTTTTTCAAAATCAATTCGCGTGTTGTATTTTTTGCTAAATAAAATTCCAAGGTCAGCTGCAGTCCTGTCAGATCCCCCTCTCTCATATGTTGTCTCAATACCATCAACTGTTTTGCCAATGAATCCGCCAATTGACAAGACATCATTTTCTGCAAGTAATTTTTCTGTCTCTGTCATTTTTTCTAAAGACTCGCTTGCAAGAAAATTTGCAGACTCTAGGTTGTTGTCAGTAATTATGGGCCATGTGTCAAACGGGACTACTTCTGACTTTATTCCAGCGCTTTTTAGGACATAATTCATGACATTTGACATCAAAATCTCGCCTGAATATGCTAAAAGTCTTGATCGTGTTTCATTGGCAAACTCTTTTTTTTGTATAGTTTCTGATATGGCAATTGTAACTTTATCCAAAAATGATTCCATCATGGTACAACACTTTTCCTGAAGGGACTTGTCTACCATCTCGACTATCTTTTGATATGGTTTTCTTATTGCATCAACACCCATGTTGTTGCCTTTTTCTGCAGCGCGTCCTATCTCAAGTGCGATATCAGTAAGTGACCTTTGTTTTTCATTGTATATGGTAAGTGGAGCAGAAAATACTGCAATTACCTTTGCGTCTTTTTTTAATTCGTTTATCCTTTTGATTATACCAGGAATCAATACTCCGTCTACGCCGACTGCACTTCCTCCAAATTTTGAAACAACTAGGTTTTCCAAAACTTTGTTCACTTTGTCAAACTCCTTCTATAAAGCATTGGGTGTTTTTTTGATATGCTGCAACAAAAATCCTGGGATAAATCATACGCATTGCTTAAATTTCAAAATTGATAAAATCATTCCATGTCAGAGAACGATGATTTTATTGTTCAAGGCATGCTCTTTCGAGACAAAAATACAAACCATATTCTACAGTTTGACATGCAAATGGGTCTAATACACAACAAAACACTTTGCAAGGAAATAACTGGCTGTGTTGACTTTCAGAAAAATAATTAGGACAAGAATTCTTTTATCAAGTCTGATGCCTTTTTGGAACCATCAAAGGGATGAGGATTTCTTGGTTTTCCTAGATTTTTCTGTATCAAACCATCAAGACGGAAAATATCGTCATATGTGTATCCGAACTCTTTGGCATTTTCCTCCTGCTCAAAATGACCCTTTATCGGAATGAATATTCCTGGTGTCCCATAGTATCTTGCCTCATCTATAGTGGACTTGCCTGCAAGCGATACTATCAGGTCTGACGCAAATATGATTTCATGTAAATTGTTTACAAATCCCAAGTTTCTGACATTTGGGATATCAGTCTTAAATGAGGGACCTGAAACTAGTACAAGTTCTGCGTCAGGGTTTGTTTTAGAATATGCTTCCAAAGTTTTTTCAATCAGGAATTTTCCAGAATCAGTTCCTCCAATGCTCACTAGAATTGTTTTTTTTGTAAAGGAAAATCTCTCCCTTAATGATTCTCGTGTGTGAATGGTCTTGCGAACTATGGGACCAACTCTTACTAGATTGTCTTCATTTTTGCCGTCCTCTGGTAAAATTACAAGATCGCATTTTTTTATTATTTTTACCATGGATTTGTTCATCTGTTTTTCTATCATATTGCCAATTCCTCTTGCAAAATTTGTTTCAAGTATGTCAGTGACTAGAATGGTCTTGATTCCTTTTTCTTGTGATACTACAAGTGATGCAAAATCCTCGTCACTTACTACAAGCCTTGGGCGGTATTTTGCAATAACTTCTGCTGATATTTTTTTGCATTGCTTGTAATATGAATAATATTTGTAGAGCCATCTTAAGGGCTGTTTTAGACTGCCGTTTTTTACCTCAAAGGGAGGAGGCCTGTACAAATCGTCTACGTCAAAGCCATACTGACTGAGTAGTTTTGAAGCACCCACACCGCTTACAAACTGCATTGATGTTTTATCCAAGTTTTGAGCTATTGCCACGTCTCTTGTGGCGTGTCCCAGTCCTATTGGGCTTGAGAAAAAGACTAGATCTGGCATGTATTTGCAATTTATCTAGCATACAATTTCTTTGTTTTTGTTTTACTTGTATGAAAAAACCATGATATGCTGATTTATGGTATTGTGTTTACAGTCATGTTCAACATATCAGATCTATCACTCGTGTTGTAGTTAGATAATGTACTCCGAATGCTTTTCATCCTTGAGATGTATTTTAAAAACAATGTCTAAATTTCTACAAGGTTTGTTTTTTGTGGCGGTTTTATCATTACTGGTTCTAATAACACCTTCTGCATCTGCGGATAGCTGGTATATCGGCAAGGGATTGAAACAAGGTGATTATTTTAGGTATGTCGTATGTTGGAGTGGCTGGAACAACTGCGCCCCAATTGCGATGACTTTTTGGGTTAAGAATCAGACTAATGACGGAAACTGGAACCTACAATTTTTTGTAATAGATGGAAGTAAATCACAGGAAGGAATTGTAACAATTAGCTCCATCACATCAAAAGCAATCAGTTACAGTTCTAATCTGTCTGATTATGCTAATGTTTACAACAAGACCATAGTATGGTTAGATTCAGCTACAAAGAACTCGCCAAAAAATTTCAGCGATCCTAAATGGGGCGATGCAGGTTTTAGTCATTGTGGACAAACTGTTGATTCACTAGGTCAGGATAAAGCCACAGTACAAGATGATGGTACCTTTGATGCGTGGAAAATAGGTTGGTATGGAAACCCTGCTGACAGCATGGTATGGGTAACACCAAATCTTCCATTTCCTGTCAAGGGAACAATCTACGTTCCATGTCTTGGAATGACTGGCGCTATAACTGATTTTAATTTTGAATTACTGCAAACAGGAAACAGTCAAACACCTCCACCTCCTCCACCAACAAACCAAGTCTCTATTCAACACGTGATTTCATCAGTGCCAGAATTTGGTTCACTATCTGGCATGATTGTTGCAATATCAATAATTGGTGTTATGGTGATATCGAGAAAATTCAGATTAATTCATAAAGTCTGAGTCCTGTGAGACTTGTTACAATTTTGAATTCCATTCTAAACTACTTCTTTGATAATCAGTAAAAATATACTACGTGTAGTAACGCTTTAGGACTACATCAAAATATTGTTAGTGTTGAAGATTCTACTAGCTTGTCTATTGTGCTTGTGCATAATTCCGTTGAATTTGACATATTCTGAAGCAAGATCACTTACACCTGCAGAAAAAGCCATGTCGATTCTAAATCAACTTGCACTAAATCATGATACTAGTATTCCACTTTCTAGTTACGGGATTCAACAAAATGGAGTATTGTCTGTCGAAATTGATGATACCATAGCCAACCAACCATTAGATGTGTATAAACAGAGATTGATAGTTCTTCTTGGAGACATGCCCATGGATGTGAAGTTTGGTCATTTTGTATCAGATGTTATGCCTACCCAACTAATTCCAAAAGATCTCTCACTTAATTTTTCCATACGATCAACGTTGGCAGAAAATTCCACAATCAAAGATCTTCATTTTAGATTTTTTCATGCAGATACAAACACAACGATAAACAATGTTTCATTTTTAATCAATGCAACAAAAGGGAATAAAATTTTGTTGCATGATCTGTTCTACGCTCCTTCTGGATTTCTTACAATACATCTACAACCCAAGAACAGTGGTGGAAATTGGACTGTATTTGGTGCTCATGATCCTATATTGGGAGGATGGATGTCAAAGACTGGTGAAATATCTATGTTAGCACCAACATTCACAGAAGGCGGTCTTTATCATTTACAAATACAAATTCTCACTCTGGATTATGCAAATAGCATGGTTGATCCGAATAATCCTCCAAAATTTGATTCATGGTGGTTCATGGATGGAAAAGGAAATATTTCAGAATTTGGTCCTTTATTTTTACAATGGATGAGAAATACTTACAAATGGTGGTCAGATGGACAAATTTCAGATCAAGAATATAACAATGAGATACAGTATATGATAGACAAAAATATGTTCCATCAAACTAAGGTTGTTTATGATGGCATGGCAAACTCAACTAGCTTGGCAAATGAAAAGCAGTTGGCACCTTCGATTATGAGATTACATCAAGAATATCCCAGGGATCCCGTTACATATGATGCTTGGCAAAATATGTTAAAGTCAGGCAAAGTTCCAAAGGGCATCATTCCAGTTGCATCTGAAACTCCAATACAGAAAAAATAATTATTTCTTTCAAGTCAGATACTCACAGGTCTGAATCCAAAGACTCGAGTCCTGTAGGACTCATTACAAAACTCCCTTCCTTGATTTTTTATTCTTTTATTGAGTTGCGTTTACATTAAACTGGATAATATCACTAACCTGAGTTGAACCATATTTTTCCAAGTGCGTGAATACTCTTACTTTGTAATCTAATGCAGTAACATTCTGCAAATCCGTTAGATCATCTCCTTTTGGTATGACATATTTCAAATTCATGGTTACAGTCAGCATTCCAGGCTTCAGTATCTTGTACCCGCCCCATTCGTTACTACTGAGTCCCTGGAAAGCTATTTGCATATTGGGAGACATAGGCCAATCCCAATCTGCTCCCATACTACAATAAGGACGAATACATGACGGAAATTCCTGCACACTATTTTGTGGCGATATTGTATAAAGTAAATTGAAACTTCTTAGTCCAGATTGACCATGAAACAAAAGCGGATTATCTGAAATGTTTTTGAAATCAAGACCAAAAGTTACATTGTCTCCAACTTTGAGTGTGTTTGGCGACATTCCAACACATAATATTTTCAGATATCCTGAACTTGATATCACTTTAGGAGTTACCGCAAGCTCAGACATATTCAGTCTTTTAAAAGCATCAGATGATCCAGAACAATCCAATTGAGTTTTGTTTGAAATAATTGTATTGTTGTCACTAATTTGATTGGAAATTATACTTGTTCGATTTATTGTTGATGGATTTGTGTTGAAATCGGCATTATTGTATTTGAGAGTTGAATTTTCTATCTGTATTTGCACACATGACTCTTTGACAAGTGGTATTCCGCCTTTATCTAACCAATTTGAATAAACATCAACACAAATATTTGTAGTTCCATTTGTAGTATCTGGAATATAAAATGACAATGTTATTTCAGAAGTTGTCTGATCCAAAATATTTCTAATAGAACCAGTTCCAAGACTAGTAAGATCAGAACTAATCAGATCAATAGTAGTCAATGCAGTTTGATTCAACTGTGATGATAGAACTACTTTTACAAACCCATTTTCCCCCTTGGCAAATGTCAAGACTGGAATTCCCTGTTGATCTGTAGGTTGAACTGAAATGATTGAGAGATTTGCATTATTAACAGAAGTTGTATTATTGTTCATTACTGGGATTGGTTCTGTATCATTAACAGAAGTTGTATTATTCATTGTGGGGGTTGGTTCTGTGTAAGTGAGGTTATTCTTGCTAAGATCGTAGAAATGCGGCGCATTGCAAGGATCACCAAAGGCATAGACCTTGCCAGTGTCATGTTCTTTCCAATAGACCATTACCGCTATACAGGTAGTATCTGGTGGTAGCTCCTGTATTTTGAAATTGTATTGATAATGATGACATACATCAATGGTTTGTGAATCTAATGTTTGCTTTATTATCTCGCCTTCTATTATGTGGCATGCACTAGTTGTAATTGTTCCATCAAAATATGGATTGTCAATATTTTTGGTTTTATTTTCATCAGTACTTGGATATGATGAATTAGAAAAACTAGTAGAGTTGTTGGAGAATTTAGGAAGATAAATTACACTTCCATCATTCATGTTAATTTTAGTGCCATAAGGATAATGGATTACAGTGCCGTTTGGATAAGTAATATTAAATCCATTTGGAGAATATGGGTCTTCTCCAGTACCACCTATAGAATCAGGTTCAATACTTTGAATCCGAGGATCATTTGCCAAAGCAAGAACTTTGTCTTTTGGGATATTGGCTGCTGCGCCGTGTATAATTTGATAAGTTTGGGTTACATTTCCGCCATAAGATTTTATCAGTTCTATATCTCCAGTGTAGTCTATCTGCTTACCTGATTTGATATCCTCAGCACTTGGTTGACCGTAGAAAAGTATCCCTACTGGAACCATGGATCCATCTGGAAAACAAGACACATATTTTGATAAAGCTTGATGTGAACAATCCTGAGTTACTTTTGGCACCTGTGCAAATACCGTACCAATGCTGAATAACAACATCATTGAAAGAGCCAAAACAAGAGACATTATGAGCGAATACTTTTGCATCATGCCTTAGCCTAGTTTCATGTTGAAAAACATTTGGATCAATTTGCACATTAATCGCATCTTGCATAATTACTAGAAGATTTCACAGATTTGAACTCAAATTTGAATCCTGTAAGACTCGACTATTTCTTTCTTAATTACTTATTATGAAAAGTTACATCCTGATTATGGTATTGTATTGCCACTAGAAAATACGGTTATGGTGTGATTACCAATAGTAGATGACAATGGGACTACAAATGTTGCAGTAAATCCTCCAGTACTATTAGATTTTAGAGCAGCGGGAGTTACAGCTGGGATGATCCCGCCAAACTTTATTGTAATCGCATGCAACGGTGCAAAGTGAGTACCTGTTATCTTGATTATGTGTCCAACACCAGCGCTTGAGGGAGATAGTGTGATAGTCGGAGTTGTAAATGTGAATATGGTAAATGTGTGCGCTGTATCATTTGCAGCGAATCTAATTTGACTAGGAGTGAGTACAACCTCAATTACGGAGACGTTGTTAGTGCCAGTATTTGCTACAAACACTTCTCCCTTACCAGAGTCATATGCTAGACCCAGAGGATTGCTGCCAACGGATATTGTGTCTACAACTGTATTTGTAGAATCAGATATCACAGAGATAGTGCTATCAGCATTATTTGCCACAAACACTTCTCCATTGGCAGAGTCATATGTTATACTCTGAGGATTGCTGCCAACGGATATTGTGTCTACAACTGTATTTGTAGAATCAGATATCACAGAGACGTTGCTAGAACCATCATTTGTTACAAACACTTCTCCCTTACCAGAGTCATATGTTAGATCAGTAGGAGCATCACCTCCAGGTATTGTGTCTACAACTGTATTTGTAGAATCAGATATCACAGAGATAGTGGCACCAACTGCATTTGCCACAAACACTTCTCCCTTACCAGAGTCATATGCTAGACCCAGAGGATTGCTGCCAACGGATATTGTGTCTACAACTGTATTTGTAGAATCGGATATCACAGAGATAGTGCTATCAGCATTATTTGCCACAAACACTTCTCCCTTACCAGAGTCATATGTTATACTCTGAGGATTACTGCCAACAGATATTGTGTCTACAACTGTATTTGTAGAATCAGATATCACAGAGACGTTGCGAGAACCGTAATTTACTACAAACACCTCTCCACTAGCAGAGTCATATGCTAGATCAATGGGAGTACTACCAACTGGTATTGTATCTACAACTGTATTTGTAGAATCAGATATCACAGAGATGGTGTTATCAAATTCATTTGCCACAAACACTTCTCCCTTGACAGAGTCATATGTTACACCAATAGGATTACTACCAACTGGTATTGTGTCTATAACCGATAATGCATTTGCATTCTGTGAGAAGAGCAGGCAAAGAACGATTGCAAATATCAATGAAACAATTTTTTTTGATTTTATGTACATCCTTGTCATTTTGTGTAACTGTTCTATAAAAGACAAGCGTAGCCAAGTGACTGGTACCGGAAAAATAGTGATACTAGATTAGTTTGAAAGGCTGGTTGTATGATATAAAAAATTTGTATCAACCTTTATTTTCTCATGTTAATCTTGCCATATCGAATTTAATACGAAACTTTGGGATTGCATAGGAAATTCTCATCTATGACTAGTATTTTCACCTCTTAATTTTATAAAAATAGCTAGTACACACTGTAAACTTATTTTTTCATGATTTGCTATACCTATATCTTGACTGGAAAACCCTAGTTATATGATAATTTCCTTATTCTTTCCCTTTCGCGTTCTTCCAAGTCCAAGATTTCTTCACTGATTGAATCCACTGACTTGTAATTTGAATTTGGACAAGTATGGGGCTCGTTTGTAATTGCATCAATTGGAATAAACTTGTCATTTGCAGATTTTTTGTCAGGATCAAAATAGATCTCCTCTCTGCACTTGTTGCATGTCTTGGTATCTTTTTTCACGAAACAATGGGTCATTACATATTTTTTAGTATTTTGCTGATACGATTTTTTTTATAAAACTAGAGAAGTGGGGAATTGCCAAGCGATGCACCAGAACATATGGCGACATATGTTTGGTCTTCAGCTTTTGAGCATTCTGCCTGTTGTTCTTGCGGTGTTGGATCTAACATCTTTATCCATTTTCCAAGGGAGTCATAACAGTCCGACTTGTAACCATCCTCTATCATGGAACAGAACTTGAATCCCCAGTATGTGTCTGTGTCGCCGTTAAGTACAGTAAGCAACATTCCGTTTAGGCAATCTGCATGATACTCTGATTCTTTTCCAAGATAACAAGTAGCCATGCCTGACTTTATGGTATCAGCAGACGTTATCAATGTGGAAAGCTGTCTGCCCATTCCATGATAACAATACTTTACCATTGTTCCAGGAGTTATCTTGTCACAGAGGTCAAAAGCTGCAGAGACGTTAGCGTTTGTTTGTTCTAGAAGATATGTTGCATGATAGTGGTAGCATGCAGGTGCATATTTTGCATCCACCTGGTCGCATGGATAATAGATGTCATTTGGATTCAAATCGCCTCCGCCTACCTCATAATGACTTACCATATTCTGCATAAAGACTCCCTTGGAACAGGAGAGCTGTTCCCAGCCAGGTGCCAGCTCGTCGCAATGACTTACGGCAGCTGTTGCATTATCGTTATAATATGCCATAAGGCCGTGGCCCAATCCATGCAGGCACTGCCATCGAATCATTGAATTTGGATTTTCTGGGTCTACAGGGCAGATCTTTGTTATTTCAATCTGGGATTCGCTTTGACCATGCAATTGTTTTGTCATAAAATAATTCTGCATTATTCCATGAAATACTGCTCCACCGCACTGCATCTTTGCATATGACAATGACTTGTTGATGTCACCAGTGTATCCGTAAAGCCACATTCCCAGGTGGTGTGCAGTTTCATGACATGCATAACGGTGGTCATATAGCGTTACAAGGTCTGCAAATGTTCCAAGGACTACATCCTTGTCTTCAGATACCGTAAGGTTGTCAAGACCTGTTACGGAGCAATGCATGACATTTTTGCATGTATCAATTATTTTTTCTGCATTATCTTGCTCTGTCTGGTTTTGGGCCAGGATTCTTGCCTGGTCCTGGCTGTTTTGTGTACTGATTAGGTATATCGCAAGGGCTGCACCAACAATGCCTATAATTATTATTGATATAATCTTGGAATTTATCTTGGGATTTGCCTTGGGTGGTGTCTCAGACTTTTTGTTTCTGGATTTTTTTCCTGCCAATCATACCCCTAGTGTATCTAAAACATGACACTAGTTTCTTAAAGATTTGTACGTGTTTTGTCTCTTGGAAAGACAAAACTGTAGGGTAGTCTTTCATGTTGTGAGACTTTGGGAAATGCACACAACCTGTCTTGACTCCCAACAGTTTATGCAGTATAATGGTGTACAAAAATGATAACAGTATATGCGTATTTTTTGTTACAAATTGATCAAATTGTTGTAGCCTTTTTTGACTGGAAATCTTTGTGGGGACGAGGGTTTCTTTTTGGCTGTTTTATAATAATTCTTTATTAGGAAATGTGCGGTATTTGTGCCGTACAAGTGATACATGCGTTGCCAGTGGAACTTACCAAAAAAGACCTGCAAAAGATGCGCCAAAAAATTGGCAAGCAAAATGTCGTATTTTCTGACAAGAGATATCTTGATTCTTTGTATCTTCCAAGCGGCATAATTGGCAGAAAGGAGGAGGCAGAACAGATCTTAATCCATGTTGAAAGTGCAAGACAGGGGCTTGCAGTTCCATTGGTTTCAGTTTATGGAAGAAGTGGGTCTGGCAAGTCTACTATTGTAAAATTTGTATGTCAAAATATTGAGGATATTGCAGCATCTGCATTTGTAAATCTGCGCAAGTCAAGGACAATCTTTGGATGTGCAAACTTGATTCTTACAGAGCTTGGGGCTGAGCCGCTAAAAAGCGCAGAAGGGTTGAACAAAGTGGTTGATAAAATCGGGGAGAAAATTCAGAGCAATCTTGGAGATAAAAAATTGTTTATACTTGTACTGGATGAATATGATGTAATATTTTCTGACGTGCGAGGCAAGCCATCTGACTTTGTATACAAGCTGTTGACCCTTGAAGAGGGCCTCAGGGAGAAAGGCATCATGCTGTGTATTGTAACCATATCAAATAATGCACTAAATGACTATGACCTTGATGATAGGGTAAAGTCAAGGATTGGAAATACCGAGGTATTTTTTACGCCATATTCAAAGGATAACTTGCTTGCAATACTGCGTGACAGAGCAGACAAGGCATTTTCAATTCCTGTGTCTAGTGATATACTACAGTACTGTTCTGAGCTTAGCTCATCAGACCATGGAGATGTACGAAGGGCACTTGATTTGTTGCGTGTTGCTGGGGAAATTTGTAACGGCAAGGAAATCACCAAGCCTGATGTGAATAAAGCCCAGGAGAAGCTCCAAAAAGATAGGATTGGAATAATTGTATCAAATGTGTCATACCACCAAAAGACTTTGATTGGAGCAATCTGTATAAACTGCCTTTATTCTGATGCGGGCTGGACTACAACATCTGAGGTTTATTCAAAGTATAGTTCCATATTACAAGATGGAACCAAGCCCCTGATGTATCGAAGAATATCTGATCTGCTAGTAGAGTCTGCAAATACTGGGTTGATCTTGTCCAGGACCATGTCTCATGGAAGGCATGGGTATGGTACAGAATACAAGCTTAAACTCTCACCAGAGATGGTTGGTCCATTTGTTGGAAAAGAGTGGTGGAATGATGTAATGAAAAACAAGGCAGACAAGGACCGAATGGACAAGCTGTTAAAATCTATGAATCCTAGATCAAGGCGACATGCTCTGTTCAAAAACTTGTTTTGAGTGTGTTACTGTATATTTGGAAGATATAATTTGAATTTGTGTCTAGTGTATTCTCTCTTACATGCCTAGATTGTCATAAATTTATAATTATACTAAATAATAAATTCTTAAATTCATGTACGTGTGGAATCATACCATGGCTGAGCAGCTAGTCAAGATAACAACTGCAGGTACCATATCCATTCCAAAGGAGCTTAGGAAATTTTTGGAGCTTCAGAAAGGGGATTATGTCAAGATCTCAATTGACGGGGACCACTTGGTAGTAAAAAAAGTAGTGCTGTCATGATTCTATAATTTTCTACAATTATTTTTTTTAAGAAAATTTTTTTGCAAGACATTTTTTGTTGAAATTGTTTTTCAAAGATTTTTCTTGGAAAAAATTTTCAAAGATTTACTATATTGATGATACCGGTTAATTATTAGAGAATCATTTACGGACTAAGCATTTTTTGGCTTTTGGGATTTTTTGAGATAAAATAAGCAAAGTTAGTTCACAAATTTCTATGATGTGTGGATTTATTCCGTTTAATTTTTTTGTAAGGATCGCTTCTCTTATATAGATCTAATTTTAGTAAAAAGTTACTTTGGGATTGATAGGAAGTACAGTATTACTGTTATCAGATATGGTTACATTTTATGAATTGGAGGTTGCTTAATTTTGCGTAATTCTAAAAATTTAGCTAGTCTTCTGATTATCGGTTTAATCTTTGGTATTTTGTCCGTAGCAGCTCCAAGTTTTGCACATGCAGCTAATGTTTCTGGTACTGGTGATCTCACCGCAGCAGTTCCCAACAATGGTCCAGTGGGACAAATTGTAACATTGGAAGCTGCAAATGGGGAATACACTACTGGTGACACAATACTTGTTACAATTACAGGATCTGCTTCAACTGATATTTCTGGCGGTACAATCACAGTCAACAGCACAGGCGGCTTCAAGGGAACTGCCACGATTCCTGCTGATGCAACAGTGGCAGTAGATACGATAACTACGACTGATGCACACACAAATGCAGGCAGTACTCCATTTACAGTCTTCACATCAGCAATTGATGCAGCATCACCAAACTCAGGTCCAGTAGGTCAGGGAGTAGCAGTCAACTTTAACCACTTTATCTCAGGTCACACAGTAGCACTAACAATCGCAGGTACTGGAGTCACTGAATCACCAATCACCACCAACTCAACCGGTGGCTTTGCAGGTACAGTCCATGTCGGTGCAGGTACCGCAGCAGGTGTCTCAACAATATCTGCAACTGATGGAACAAACACCCAGACAACAGCATTTACAGTTACAGCACCAGCAGTTGATGCAGCATCACCAAACAACGGTCCAATTGGACAAACAGTAGCAATCAATTTCAATAACTTTAGAGCTGATACAACAGCTGCAGTCACAATCGGTGGCACCGCAGTAACAGAATCACCGATCACAGTCAACTCTACAGGTGGCTTTTCAGGTACAGTCCATGTAGCAGGCGGTACTCCATCAGGTGTATCAACAGTTTCAGTTACTGATGGAACAAACACCCAGACAACTCCATTTACAGTCTTCACATCAGCAATTGATGCAGCATCACCAAACTCAGGTCCAGTAGGTCAGGGAGTAGCAGTCAACTTTAACCACTTTATCTCAGGTCACACAGTAGCACTAACAATCGCAGGTACTGGAGTCACTGAATCACCAATCACCACCAACTCAACCGGTGGCTTTGCAGGTACAGTCCATGTCGGTGCAGGTACCGCAGCAGGTGTCTCAACAATATCTGCAACTGATGGAACAAACACCCAGACAACAGCATTTACAGTTACAGCACCAGCAGTTGATGCAGCATCACCAAACAACGGTCCAATTGGACAAACAGTAGCAATCAATTTCAATAACTTTAGAGCTGATACAACAGCTGCAGTCACAATCGGTGGCACCGCAGTAACAGAATCACCGATCACAGTCAACTCTACAGGTGGCTTTTCAGGTACAGTCCATGTAGCAGGCGGTACTCCATCAGGTGTATCAACAGTTTCAGTTACTGATGGAACAAACACCCAGACAACTCCATTTACAGTCTTCACATCAGCAATTGATGCAGCATCACCAAACTCAGGTCCAGTAGGTCAGGGAGTAGCAGTCAACTTTAACCACTTTATCTCAGGTCACACAGTAGCACTAACAATCGCAGGTACTGGAGTCACTGAATCACCAATCACCACCAACTCAACCGGTGGCTTTGCAGGTACAGTCCATGTCGGTGCAGGTACCGCAGCAGGTGTCTCAACAATATCTGCAACTGATGGAACAAACACCCAGACAACAGCATTTACAGTTACAGCACCAGCAGTTGATGCAGCATCACCAAACAACGGTCCAATTGGACAAACAGTAGCAATCAATTTCAATAACTTTAGAGCTGATACAACAGCTGCAGTCACAATCGGTGGCACCGCAGTAACAGAATCACCGATCACAGTCAACTCTACAGGTGGCTTTTCAGGTACAGTCCATGTAGCAGGCGGTACTCCATCAGGTGTATCAACAGTTTCAGTTACTGATGGAACAAACACCCAGACAACTCCATTTACAGTCTTCACATCAGCAATTGATGCAGCATCACCAAACTCAGGTCCAGTAGGTCAGGGAGTAGCAGTCAACTTTAACCACTTTATCTCAGGTCACACAGTAGCACTAACAATCGCAGGTACTGGAGTCACTGAATCACCAATCACCACCAACTCAACCGGTGGCTTTGCAGGTACAGTCCATGTCGGTGCAGGTACCGCAGCAGGTGTCTCAACAATATCTGCAACTGATGGAACAAACACCCAGACAACAGCATTTACAGTTACAGCACCAGCAGTTGATGCAGCATCACCAAACAACGGTCCAATTGGACAAACAGTAGCAATCAATTTCAATAACTTTAGAGCTGATACAACAGCTGCAGTCACAATCGGTGGCACCGCAGTAACAGAATCACCGATCACAGTCAACTCTACAGGTGGCTTTTCAGGTACAGTCCATGTAGCAGGCGGTACTCCATCAGGTGTATCAACAGTTTCAGTTACTGATGGAACAAACACCCAGACAACTCCATTTACAGTCTTCACATCAGCAATTGATGCAGCATCACCAAACTCAGGTCCAGTAGGTCAGGGAGTAGCAGTCAACTTTAACCACTTTATCTCAGGTCACACAGTAGCACTAACAATCGCAGGTACTGGAGTCACTGAATCACCAATCACCACCAACTCAACCGGTGGCTTTGCAGGTACAGTCCATGTCGGTGCAGGTACCGCAGCAGGTGTCTCAACAATATCTGCAACTGATGGAACAAACACCCAGACAACAGCATTTACAGTTACAGCACCAGCAGTTGATGCAGCATCACCAAACAACGGTCCAATTGGACAAACAGTAGCAATCAATTTCAATAACTTTAGAGCTGATACAACAGCTGCAGTCACAATCGGTGGCACCGCAGTAACAGAATCACCGATCACAGTCAACTCTACAGGTGGCTTTTCAGGTACAGTCCATGTAGCAGGCGGTACTCCATCAGGTGTATCAACAGTTTCAGTTACTGATGGAACAAACACCCAGACAACTCCATTTACAGTCTTCACATCAGCAATTGATGCAGCATCACCAAACTCAGGTCCAGTAGGTCAGGGAGTAGCAGTCAACTTTAACCACTTTATCTCAGGTCACACAGTAGCACTAACAATCGCAGGTACTGGAGTCACTGAATCACCAATCACCACCAACTCAACCGGTGGCTTTGCAGGTACAGTCCATGTCGGTGCAGGTACCGCAGCAGGTGTCTCAACAATATCTGCAACTGATGGAACAAACACCCAGACAACAGCATTTACAGTTACAGCACCAGCAGTTGATGCAGCATCACCAAACAACGGTCCAATTGGACAAACAGTAGCAATCAATTTCAATAACTTTAGAGCTGATACAACAGCTGCAGTCACAATCGGTGGCACCGCAGTAACAGAATCACCGATCACAGTCAACTCTACAGGTGGCTTTTCAGGTACAGTCCATGTAGCAGGCGGTACTCCATCAGGTGTATCAACAGTTTCAGTTACTGATGGAACAAACACCCAGACAACTCCATTTACAGTCTTCACATCAGCAATTGATGCAGCATCACCAAACTCAGGTCCAGTAGGTCAGGGAGTAGCAGTCAACTTTAACCACTTTATCTCAGGTCACACAGTAGCACTAACAATCGCAGGTACTGGAGTCACTGAATCACCAATCACCACCAACTCAACCGGTGGCTTTGCAGGTACAGTCCATGTCGGTGCAGGTACCGCAGCAGGTGTCTCAACAATATCTGCAACTGATGGAACAAACACCCAGACAACAGCATTTACAGTATTTACCCCAACAGTCACAGTATTCCCAAGCTCCGGTTCTAACGGAACATCAGTTACAATCCAGGGTCTTCACTACATCACACCATCAACAGTTACAGCAAAGATAGGATCACAGACAGTTGGCAGCATTTCAGCTAACACAACTGGTGGATTCTCATCAACATTTGCACTTGCATCCAAGTCTAAGGTTAACGCAAATGTCAATGCAACTGACGGCACCAACACATCACCAAATACAACATTTACAATTACAGCTCCAGTCACTGATGCAGCATCACCAAACAACGGTCCAGTCGGACAACCAGTAGCAGTCAACTTTAACAATTTCATTGCAGGTCATTCAGTTACAATCAACTTTGGCTCGACACCAATCTCTAACAGCACAGTTAACACCAACTCAACTGGTGGATGGAGAGGAACAGTCTCAGTACCAGTTGGAACACCAACAGGTTCACAGCCAGTTACACTATCTGACGGAACAAGCACAATAACAACAGCATTTACAGTATTTACCCCAACAGTCACAGTATTCCCAAGCTCCGGTTCTAACGGAACATCAGTTACAATCCAGGGTCTTCACTACATCACACCATCAACAGTTACAGCAAAGATAGGATCACAGACAGTTGGCAGCATTTCAGCTAACACAACTGGTGGATTCTCATCAACATTTGCACTTGCATCCAAGTCTAAGGTTAACGCAAATGTCAATGCAACTGACGGCACCAACACATCACCAAATACAACATTTACAATTACAGCTCCAGTCACTGATGCAGCATCACCAAACAACGGTCCAGTCGGACAACCAGTAGCAGTCAACTTTAACAATTTCATTGCAGGTCATTCAGTTACAATCAACTTTGGCTCGACACCAATCTCTAACAGCACAGTTAACACCAACTCAACTGGTGGATGGAGAGGAACAGTCTCAGTACCAGTTGGAACACCAACAGGTTCACAGCCAGTTACACTATCTGACGGAACAAGCACAATAACAACAGCATTTACAGTATTTACCCCAACAGTCACAGTATTCCCAAGCTCCGGTTCTAACGGAACATCAGTTACAATCCAGGGTCTTCACTACATCACACCATCAACAGTTACAGCAAAGATAGGATCACAGACAGTTGGCAGCATTTCAGCTAACACAACTGGTGGATTCTCATCAACATTTGCACTTGCATCCAAGTCTAAGGTTAACGCAAATGTCAATGCAACTGACGGCACCAACACATCACCAAATACAACATTTACAATTACAGCTCCAGTCACTGATGCAGCATCACCAAACAACGGTCCAGTCGGACAACCAGTAGCAGTCAACTTTAACAATTTCATTGCAGGTCATTCAGTTACAATCAACTTTGGCTCGACACCAATCTCTAACAGCACAGTTAACACCAACTCAACTGGTGGATGGAGAGGAACAGTCTCAGTACCAGTTGGAACACCAACAGGTTCACAGCCAGTTACACTATCTGACGGAACAAGCACAATAACAACAGCATTTACAGTATTTACCCCAACAGTCACAGTATTCCCAAGCTCCGGTTCTAACGGAACATCAGTTACAATCCAGGGTCTTCACTACATCACACCATCAACAGTTACAGCAAAGATAGGATCACAGACAGTTGGCAGCATTTCAGCTAACACAACTGGTGGATTCTCATCAACATTTGCACTTGCATCCAAGTCTAAGGTTAACGCAAATGTCAATGCAACTGACGGCACCAACACATCACCAAATACAACATTTACAATTACAGCTCCAGTCACTGATGCAGCATCACCAAACAACGGTCCAGTCGGACAACCAGTAGCAGTCAACTTTAACAATTTCATTGCAGGTCATTCAGTTACAATCAACTTTGGCTCGACACCAATCTCTAACAGCACAGTTAACACCAACTCAACTGGTGGATGGAGAGGAACAGTCTCAGTACCAGTTGGAACACCAACAGGTTCACAGCCAGTTACACTATCTGACGGAACAAGCACAATAACAACAGCATTTACAGTATTTACCCCAACAGTCACAGTATTCCCAAGCTCCGGTTCTAACGGAACATCAGTTACAATCCAGGGTCTTCACTACATCACACCATCAACAGTTACAGCAAAGATAGGATCACAGACAGTTGGCAGCATTTCAGCTAACACAACTGGTGGATTCTCATCAACATTTGCACTTGCATCCAAGTCTAAGGTTAACGCAAATGTCAATGCAACTGACGGCACCAACACATCACCAAATACAACATTTACAATTACAGCTCCAGTCACTGATGCAGCATCACCAAACAACGGTCCAGTCGGACAACCAGTAGCAGTCAACTTTAACAATTTCATTGCAGGTCATTCAGTTACAATCAACTTTGGCTCGACACCAATCTCTAACAGCACAGTTAACACCAACTCAACTGGTGGATGGAGAGGAACAGTCTCAGTACCAGTTGGAACACCAACAGGTTCACAGCCAGTTACACTATCTGACGGAACAAGCACAATAACAACAGCATTTACAGTATTTACCCCAACAGTCACAGTATTCCCAAGCTCCGGTTCTAACGGAACATCAGTTACAATCCAGGGTCTTCACTACATCACACCATCAACAGTTACAGCAAAGATAGGATCACAGACAGTTGGCAGCATTTCAGCTAACACAACTGGTGGATTCTCATCAACATTTGCACTTGCATCCAAGTCTAAGGTTAACGCAAATGTCAATGCAACTGACGGCACCAACACATCACCAAATACAACATTTACAATTACCAGTCCAATTCTCAACGCAGCATCACCAACGTCTGGCCCAGTCGGACAACCAGTCATAATTTCAGTTAACAACCTAATCGCATCCCATGCTTACACAGTCAAGTTTGGTGCAACACTAGCATTTTCTGGTACAACCAATACAACTGGTGGTGATACACACACCGTCACAGTTCCAACAGGAGCTACAAACACAATCACAGTATCTGACGGAACAAACAGCCCAACCACACCATTTACAGTTACAACAAGAGTAACAAGCACCGCATCACCAACATCAGGTCCAATGGGACAACCAGTAGCAATCAGCTTTAACAACTTCATTGCAAGTCACGCACTTGTAGTTACAATCGCAGGTACTCCAGTCACTGAATCACCAATTGCAACCAATACGACAGGTGGCTTTTCCGGTACAATTCATGTAGCATCAGGTACTCTATCTGGTGTATCAACAATATCTGCAACTGACGGAAACGATACAACAACAACCCCATTCACAGTTACCGCAGCAGCAATCAACGTAGCATCACCACTCAAGGGTCCAGTAGGCCAACCAGTAGTAGTTTCATTTAACAATCTCATTGCAACTCATGCTTATACCATCAAGATTGGTACAGTGACAGCAGCAACAGGTACAACAAACAGCACAGGTGGCTTTAACGGAACAGTTACTGTTCCAACTGGAGCTACTACAGGTGTTGGTGTAGTCAATGCAACTGATAATGTATCAAACTTTGCAACAACAGCATTCACAGTTACAGTAAGAGCAACAAGCACCGCATCACCAAATAACGGTCCAACATACCAACCAGTAGCAATCAGCTTTAACAACTTTATTGGAAGTCACGCACTTGTAGTTACAATCGCAGGTACTCCAGTCACTGAATCACCAATTGCAACCAATACGACAGGTGGCTTTTCCGGTACAATTCATGTAGCATCAGGTACTCTATCTGGTGTATCAACAATATCTGCAACTGACGGCAACGGTACCACTACAACACCATTTACAGTAACAACTCGAGTCATCAACTCCGTATCACCAATCCAAGGCCCAGTAGGCCAACCAATAGCACTGGCATTTAACCACGTTATCTCAGGTACACCAGTTAACGTTTCAATCGCAGGTACTCCAGTAACTGAATCACCAGTAACAGTCAACTCAACAGGCGGCTTTTCCGGTACAGTTCATGTAGGTGCAAATACTACAGCAGGTCTCTCAACAATTTTTGTATCTGATGGACAAGTCCCAATAACCTCACCATTTACAGTAACAACCCCAGTCATCAACTCAGTATCACCAATATTTGGTCCAGTAGGTGAGAATGTTACAATTGCATTCAACAACTTTATCTCAAGTACTTCGACTTCAATCAAATTTGGTACAACATCAATTAGCAACTCTACAGTTACAACCAACTCAACTGGTGGATGGACAGGATCAGTCCTTGTACCATCTAGTCCAAGTGATACAATACATATCAATGACGGAACAAACGATGTAAACAGTACCTTTACAATTAGTAGTCCAGTTGTAGGTCCAGCAGTTCCAGTATCAGGTCCAACTTTCCAGAACGGAACAATATCTGGTAATCACTTCAAGGCAAACCACGTAATCACATTTACCATTAATGAAGGAACATCTGTCACAACAACACCATCTACTGTAACATCTAACATAACAGGTGGCTTTAGCGGTGTGAAATTCACAATCCCAGGTGGAATACCATCTGGATCACAGCCAATACAAGCAAGTGATGGTTCCAACAACCCAACAACACCATTTACTGTAACAGTTCCATTCATCAACGACCCAGTTCCAGCATCAGGTCCTAACGGAACCTCAGTCTTGGTATCATTTAACAACCTAGTTGCAAACTCATCACCAACAATCAAGTTTGGATTATCTTCAATTTCCAATAGTACAGTCAACACCAACTCTTCAGGTGGATGGACAGGTACAGTAATAGTGCCAGGACCTAATCCAGGTGACAACGTCAATGTTGATGATGGATATGGTAACACACTTGCAGGAACATACACAGTTACATTCTCAGCTGATTCTATATCCCCAACTCAAGGTCCGACAAAGACACCAGTAACCGTATCCGGTACTGACTTTATTGCAAACCATTCCATCACATTCACATTTAATGGTGCTAGCGTATCTCCAACTTCACCAGTCACATCAGGTGGAATTGGTAACTTTACTGCAACAATTATAGTTCCATCAAGTGCTACAGCAGGAAATACAACAATTACAGCATCTGATAGTGTAAATACAAAGACACAGACTTTCACAGTTACATCACCAACAATTAGCTACAATCCAACAGGCGGTCCATCAGGTACAACAATAACTGCAACTGGTTTGCACTTTGTCCCATCATTCCCAATCACAATCAAGTATGATACAACTACAGTCAAGACTACAACTACAAACACAACTGGTGGATTTGTAACAACCTTTGTAGTCCCAGGCTCCTCAATTGGTTCACACAATATCATTACTTCTGATAACGCAACCCACTCCATTACAACTCCAACCTCAGTTACAACTGCAATCACATTATCACCAACATCAGGTCCTAACGGAACAACCGTGACTGTAACAGGAACTAACCTTATTCCATCACAAACAATCGCAATAACATACAATGGAACTACAGTTACTACCAATCCCGCAACTGTAACATCTACAGGAACTGGCTCATTTACTGCCAAGTTCAATGTACCAAGTTCACCAGCAGGTGGTGCAACAGTTCAGGCATCTGACGGAACCAATTCACCAGCTGCAGGCTTTACTGTCACAACACCAGCAATAGGAGTGAATCCATCAAGTAATCTAGTTGCAGGTCAATCATTTACTGTAACAGGAACCAGCCTTGTTCCATCTCATACTATTACATTCAAGCTCAACGGTGTATCAATTACTTCAACACCAGCAACTGTGACATCAAACTCATCTGGTGGATTCACTGCAACACTCAAAGTTCCAGCATCACCTGAAGAATTCAATACGGTAACAGCATCTGACGGAACAAACTCCCCAACTGCTACATTTACCGTTGGAGCTTCATCATCAATAACTAGTGTTACAGAAGGTACTAGTGTCGGTAAAACCGTTATAGTGAACGGTACTAGCTTTATCCCATCACACGCAATTACATTCAAGATTGGTACAACAACATTGGTTACAAACCCAGCAACTGTAACATCAAATGCAACTGGTAGCTTTAACGGTGTAACCTTTACAGTCCCAACAGGTACTACCTCAGGTAACAAGACAATCACAGCATCTGACGGAACAAACCCAGCAACTCTAACAATCCTAATTAACGCAGGAATTACACTAGCACCATCAACTGGTCCTAACGGAACACAGGTAACTGTTACAGGTACCAACCTTGTACCAAATCATACAATTACTGTTCGTGTTAACGAAGGAACTGCCGTAACAATTCCACCAACCGTAACATCTAGTCCAACTGGTGGATTTAGTGCCAAAGTCACAGTTCAAGGAATAACTAGTTCAACCACAAGCATTGATGCAGCTGACGGTACAAATGATCCATTCCTTACCTTTGTCATGCAGACACCTCATGTATCCATTACACCATCAACAGGTAATGCAGGTCAGACAGTTACAATATCTGGTAACCACCTTGTAGCATCACATGCAATTACATTCAAGGTAGGTGCAACAACAGTTACCACAACACCAGCAACTGTAACATCAAACAGCACTGGTGGCTTTAGCGGTGTAACATTAAAGATTTCAGGAACATCTGTAACTGGTGCCAATTCAGTAACAGCAAACGATGGAACCAACTCCCCATTTGATACATTTACAATTGGATCATCTCCATCAATCACACTCTCACCATCAACTGGTAATGTAGGTCAAACAATCTCAGTATCAGGTCTTAACCTTGCACCATCAACCAAGGTCACACTAAAGTTCGGAACTACAGTACTTGTCACAATTCCAGCAACTATTACAACCAACTCAACTGGTGGCTTTACAGGTGTAACATTCAAGGTACCAGCAGCACTTGCAAGTACAGTTACAGTTACAGGATCTGATGGAACCAACTCACCAACTGACTCATTGATAGTATCACCATTTATCACATTCTCACCATCATCTGGTCCTAACGGAACTCAGGTGACTATCACAGGAACTAGCTTTGGAGCAACACAACCTGTGCTATTGCTATACAATGGAACAGCTCTCACTACAACACCATCAAGTATTACAACAACAGCAGCAGGTGCATTCACTGGCAAGTTTACAGTTACAAACTTCTTAACAGGTACCAATACAATCCAGGCAGTTGATACTTCTAATTCTGCAAGTCTTGGATTTACTGGAATATCTCCAACACTGTCAGTATCACCATCAAGTGGTGCTCTAGGCCAGACAATCACAACATCTGGTAATCACTTTATCGCATCTCATGCAGTCACATTCAAGTTCAACGGCGTAACACTTGTAACAACACCAGCAGCAGTAACATCCAACTCAACTGGTGGCTTTACAGGTGTAACATTCAAGGTACCAGGAACAGCAGGTGGAAGCAACATCGTTCAGGCATCTGATGGAACCAACACACTAAGTACACTCTTTTCAGTTTCAACAACTCCAACAATCACATTAGACTCATCTACCGGCTTTGTTGGCAAGACAGTTACAATTACAGGTGTCAACCTGGTACCAGCAACCAAGGTAACATTCAAGATTGGCACTACAACACTTGTCACATCACCAGCAACTGTTACATCTAACAGCACAGGTGGATTCATTGCAACATTTGTAGTTCCAACATCTACTACTGGATTGAAGACAATCATCGCAAGTGATGGTACTAACAACCCAACTTCACCACTTACAATATCTTCAGGACTAGTCTTGTCACCATCATCTGGTCCTAACGGTACCAAGGTAACAATCTCCGGTACCAACTTTGCAGCATCCAAAGTATTCACATTCACATTCAATGGAACATCAGTTACAACAACACCAGTCAAGACAACATCAACTGCAGCAGGTGCAATTACAGGATCAACATTTGTAATTGGCGCACCATCCGGACTAAACATCCTATTAGCAAATGATACTGCAGCAACTAACGCAACATTCACAGTTACAACATCCGGTATCTCACTATCACCATCAAGTGGTGTTCTAGGTCAGACAGTCACAATCACTGGCACTAACTTTGTCCCAACACATGCAATCACATTCAAGCTAAACGGTACAACACTTGCACCAACCACACCAGCAGCAGTTACATCATCTGCAACTGGCGCATTTAGTGCAACATTCAAGGTACCAGCAACAGCCAAGGCATTGAATACAATTACAGCATCTGATTTGACCAACACACCAAACCAGAACTTTACAATTAGTGTAACACCAGGAATCACACTCAACTCTACCACCAACATAGTAGGTAGTCCAATCTCAGTATCAGGTCTTAACTTTGTACCAGCAACCAAGGTCACATTCAAGTTTGGAACCACCGCACTTGTCACAATTCCAGCAACTGTAACATCTAACAGCACTGGTGGCTTTACAGGAGTAATATTCAAGGTGCCAGCAACAGTGGCACCAGCCGATGTGTCAGTTAATGCAACTGATGGTATCAACAAACCATCAACAACATTCACAGTAATTGCAGGATTAACTACATCCCCAGTATCTGGTCCTAACGGAACTCAAGTTACATTCAGTGGTACAAGCTTTACTGCAAACAAGGCATTCACATTTACATTTGCAGGCAACCCAGTTGTAACAACACCAACTCTAATCAAGGCAACAGCAACTGGTACGCTAACAGGCAAGTTTACCGTTGCAGCAATATCTGAGGGAACAACACTTGTAGCAAACGATACAGCCTCTACATCTGCAAACTTTGACGTTACAACATCCGGTATCTCACTATCACCATCAAGTGGTGTTCTAGGTCAGACAGTCACAATAACTGGCACTAACTTTGTCCCAACACACGCAATCACATTCAAGCTAAACGGTACAACACTTGCACCAACCACACCAGCAGCAGTTACATCATCTGCAACTGGCGCATTTAGTGCAACATTCAAGGTACCAGCAACAGCCAAGGCATTGAATACAATTACAGCATCTGATTTGACCAACACACCAAACCAGAACTTTACAATTGGAACAACTCCAGCAATCACACTTAATTTCACAAGTGGCATAGTAGGCAAGACAATCTCAGTATCAGGTCTTAACTTTGTACCAGCAACCAAGGTCACATTCAAGTTTGGTACTGCAACACTTGTCACAATTCCAGCAACTGTAACATCTAACAGCACTGGTGGCTTCTCAGGAGTAACATTCAAGGTGCCAGCATCTGCAGGTGGAGCAACCACAGTATCAGCATCTGATAATACCAACACACCATCAACAGCATTTACGGTAACATCTGGAATCAAACTCTCACCAACATCTGGTCCTAACGGTACAAAGGTAACAATCACCGGTACAAGCTTTGCAGCATCCAAAGTATTCACATTCACATTCAATGGAACATCTGTTACAACAACACCAGTCAAGACAACATCAACTGCAGCAGGTGCAATTACAGGATCAACATTTGTAATTGGCGCACCATCCGGACTAAACATCCTATTAGCAAATGATACTGCAGCAACTAACGCAACATTCACAGTTACAACATCCGGTATCTCACTATCACCATCAAGTGGTGTTCTAGGTCAGACAGTCACAATCACTGGCACTAACTTTGTCCCAACACATGCAATCACATTCAAGCTAAACGGTACAACACTTGCACCAACCACACCAGCAGCAGTTACATCATCTGCAACTGGCGCATTTAGTGTAACATTCAAGGTACCAGCAACAGCAGGTGGACACAGCATAATACTTGCATCTGATGCAACCAACTCACCAACTGCAGTATTTACAATTGGAACTACACCAGCAGCTTCACTACTTACATCAACTGGTCCAGCAGGAACCGCACTCTCAATATCTGGCTCTAATCTTACACCATCAACCAAGGTCACAATCAAATTTGATACTAAAGTACTTACCACAACACCAGCAACTGTTACAACTGATAGTTTCGGTGCATTTACTGCCATAGCACAAGTACCTGTTCCATCAACAGGAGGATCTCATACAATTACAATATCTGATGGCTCAAACAATCCAACTACATCATTTGCAGTAACATCTGGAATCAAACTCTCACCAACATCTGGTCCTAACGGCACCAAGGTAACAATCACCGGTACAAGCTTTGCAGCATCCAAAGTATTCACATTCACATTCAATGGAACATCTGTTACAACAACACCAGTCAAGACAACATCAACTGCAACTGGTGCAATCACAGGATCAACATTTGTAGTAACCAACTCACCAGCAGGTCTTGCTACCTTCTTGACAAATGATACTGCAGCAACACATACAACATTCACAGTTACAACATCCGGTATCTCACTATCACCATCAAGCGGAGTCAAGGGTCAGACAGTCACAATCACTGGCACTAACTTTGTCCCAACACACACAATCACATTCAAGCTAAACGGTACAACACTTGCACCAACCACACCAGCAGCAGTTACATCATCTGCAACTGGCACATTTAGTGCAACATTCAAGGTACCAGCAACAGCCAAGGCATTGAATACAATTACAGCATCTGATTTGACCAACACACCAAACCAGAACTTTACAATCGGCGTAACACCAGGAATCACACTCAACTCTACCACCAACATAGTAGGTAGCCCAATCTCAGTATCAGGTCTTAACTTTGTACCAGCAACCAAGGTCACATTCAAGATTGGTACCACCGCACTTGTCACAATTCCAGCAACTGTAACATCTAACAGCACTGGTGGCTTTTCAGGAGTAACATTCAAGGTACCAGCAACAGTATCTGGTGGAGCAACCACAGTCTCAGCATCTGATAGTATCAACACACCATCAACATCATTTACAGTAATTGCAGGATTGACAGTATCACCAGTATCTGGTCCTAACGGAACTCAAGTTACATTCACCGGTACAAGCTTTACTGCAAACAAGGCATTCACATTTACATTTGCAGGCAACCCAGTTGTAACAACACCAACTCTAATCAAGTCCACAGCAACTGGTACACTAACAGGCAAGTTTACCGTTGCAGCAATATCTGAGGGAACATCACTTGTAGCAAACGATACAGCCTCTACATCTGCAAACTTTAACGTCGTAACAGCCGGTATCTCACTATCACCATCAAGCGGAGTCAAGGGTCAGACAGTCACAATCACTGGCACTGGCTTTATCCCATCCCATATTCCCACATTCAAGCTAAACGGTACAACACTTACACCAATAAGCACCACATTAAGTTCAAGTGGATTCACTTCAACATTCAAGGTACCAGCAACAGCAGGTGGACACAGCGTAATACTTGCATCTGATGCAACCAACTCAGCAACTGCAGTATTTACAATCGGCGTAACACCAGGAATCACACTCAACTCTACCACCAACATAGTAGGCAAGACAATCTCAGTATCAGGTCTTAACTTTGTACCAGCAACCAAGGTCACATTCAAGATTGGTACCACCGCACTTGTCACAATTCCAGCAACTGTAACATCTAACAGCACTGGTGGCTTTTCAGGAGTAACATTCAAGGTACCAGCAACAGTATCTGGTGGAGCAACCACAGTCTCAGCATCTGATAGTATCAACACACCATCAACATCATTTACAGTAATTGCAGGATTGACAGTATCACCAGTATCTGGTCCTAACGGAACTCAAGTTACATTCACCGGTACAAGCTTTACTGCAAACAAGGCATTCACATTTACATTTGCAGGCAACCCAGTTGTAACAACACCAACTCTAATCAAGTCCACAGCAACTGGTACACTAACAGGCAAGTTTACCGTTGCAGCAATATCTGAGGGAACATCACTTGTAGCAAACGATACAGCCTCTACATCTGCAAACTTTAACGTCGTAACAGCCGGTATCTCACTATCACCATCAAGCGGAGTCAAGGGTCAGACAGTCACAATCACTGGCACTAACTTTGTCCCAACACACGCAATCACATTCAAGCTAAACGGTACAACACTTGCACCAACCACACCAGCAGCAGTTACATCATCTGCAACTGGCACATTTAGTGCAACATTCAAGGTACCAGCAACAGCCAAGGCATTGAATACAATTACAGCATCTGATTTGACCAACACACCAAACCAGAACTTTACAATCGGCGTAACACCAGGAATCACACTCAACTCTACCACCAACATAGTAGGTAGCCCAATCTCAGTATCAGGTCTTAACTTTGTACCAGCAACCAAGGTCACATTCAAGATTGGTACCACCGCACTTGTCACAATTCCAGCAACTGTAACATCTAACAGCACTGGTGGCTTTACAGGTGTAACATTCAAGGTACCAGCAACAGTATCTGGTGGAGCAACCACAGTCTCAGCATCTGATAGTATCAACACACCATCAACATCATTTACAGTAATTGCAGGATTGACAGTATCACCAGTATCTGGTCCTAACGGAACTCAAGTTACATTCACCGGTACAAGCTTTACTGCAAACAAGGCATTCACATTTACATTTGCAGGCAACCCAGTTGTAACAACACCAACTCTAATCAAGTCCACAGCAACTGGTACACTAACAGGCAAGTTTACCGTTGCAGCAATATCTGAGGGAACATCACTTGTAGCAAACGATACAGCCTCTACATCTGCAAACTTTAACGTCGTAACAGCCGGTATCTCACTATCACCATCAAGCGGAGTCAAGGGTCAGACAGTCACAATCACTGGCACTAACTTTGTCCCAACACACGCAATCACATTCAAGCTAAACGGTACAACACTTGCACCAACCACACCAGCAGCAGTTACATCATCTGCAACTGGCACATTTAGTGCAACATTCAAGGTACCAGCAACAGCCAAGGCATTGAATACAATTACAGCATCTGATTTGACCAACACACCAAACCAGAACTTTACAATCGGTGTAACACCAGGAATCACACTCAACTCTACCACCAACATAGTAGGCAAGACAATCTCAGCTGCAGGCTCTAGCTTTGTCCCATCAACCAAACTAACATTCAAGATTGGCACTACTACACTTGTCACAATTCCAGCAACTGTTACAACTGATGGTTCAGGTAGCTTTGACGGTGTAACATTCAAGGTACCATTAACCCTATTCGCTGGTGACACCGCAGTATCAGTATCTGATGGTACCAATACACCATCAACTGTATTTACTGTGATAGCCCAAATCACTCTGGTACCAACATCTGGCTCCAATGGAACAACTGTGACAGTATCTGGTACAAGCTTTGCTGCATCTCACACAATTACATTCAAATTCAACGGAACATCTCTTACCACAACACCAGCAACTGTAACATCAATGGCAACTGGTGCACTTCCAGCAGGAGTCAAGTTTACAATTCCAGGATCACCAACAGGTGTTGGTATAGTCAATGCAACTGACGGAACACATTTCGCATCTACTAGCTTTACTGTAACTGCTCCATCTGTCACATTATCTACTGGTATAGCCAAGCCAAACCAACTTGTGACAGTAACTGGTTTGCACTTTGTCCCAACACATGCAATAACAATCAAGTTTGATGGTACGACACCTATTGTCAACCCATCATCAATTTCATCTACTGCTAGTGGAGCAGTTACTGCAGCATTCATAGTTCCAGCATCAGCTTCTCTTGGTACTGTTCATACTGTAACAATATCTGATGGCAGTAGCACTGTATCAAAGGACTTGGCAGTATCTCTTACAAGCATAGCAATCGTTGAAGAATCTAACAGTAGAGTGACCATATTCCCAGTGCTTAACTCAGACGGAGCAAATGCAACAATTGCAATTGGTCAGCCAGACTTGGTAACTGGTGATTCTGATACCACACAAAACAGTCTACACGCCCCAAGTGGTGGACTTGCACTTGACTCTTCAGGAAACATGTGGGTCGCAGACTCTGACAATAACAGAATTTTAGAATTCAAGAAACCATTTAGCACTAGTGAAAGTGCTTCATTTGTAATTGGTCAGACAGACTTTACTAGCAGTAGTTCAGGAGTTTCACATTTTAACTTCCCACATTCTATAGCATTTGATTCCTCAGGAAACCTCTGGGTAGCAGATCAGGGTAACAACAGAGTTCTAGAGTTCGCCGCAGCCTCACTTACTGGCTCTAATGGACCGTCACCTATACATGTAATTGGTCAGACAGACTTTACCAGCAGTAGTTCTGGCAGAAACAGTACTAACCTTAAAAATCCTGATTCTCTAATATTTGATTCCTCAGGCAACCTCTGGGTTGGAGATGGTGCTAGTAGTGGTGCACATGGCAGAGTTCTTAAATTCCCAGCAGCCGCACTTGGCATTAATCATCCATCAGCTACATTTGTACTAGGCCAGCCAAGCTTTACCAGCAACATTTCTGGTATAGTAAATAGCACACTTATTGGCAAGGCTGGAATCAACATGGCATTTGATTCCTCAGGAAACCTCTGGGTACCAGATCCTTCAAACGACAGAGTTCTAGAATTCCCAGCTGCAAATCTTACTGGCTCTAATGGACCAGCAGCTACATTTGTAATTGGTCAGACAGACTTTGTCAGCAGTGATAGCGGTACAACAGATAGCAACATGGATCATCCTAACGCTGTATCATTTGATTCCTCAGGCAACCTCTTTGTTACTGACAATCATAACTATAGAGTTCTAGAGTTCTCTGCAGCCTCACTTACTGGCTCTAATGGACCATCAGCTATACATGTAATTGGTCAAAAGGACTTTACCAGCAGCGGTTCCGGTACTGCAGCAGACAAATTATACTATCCAGGTACTACTAGACTGCTTCCAAACTAGTAGCAACATTTCATCCTTGTAATAATATCATAAAAATATCAAGCACCATTATGCGTAATGGAAAAATAATCCATATGCTGAAATGACATTCATCGTTAACATCGGGTCATCACAATATGGCATTGACAGATAATTATGGTTCCAATATGATCAAGTATGAAAAACATAAAGATTTGTGCAACAAACAAGAGCAAGAGAAAAGGAAATCTTTGTAGCATGACAATTGGAAAAATATCTGCAAGCAAAACACTTTGTATCTTTGTAATGATAGTTATTTCATGTTCCAGTATATCTCATGTCAATGCCGATACATCTGTTGCACCATCTCATCTTGCAAATGTTTCAAGCTTGCCCGGCCCGCAAAATTCAACAAACAATGTGATGATACATTTTCATCCAATAAACTCTACTGCTTTTACAATTGCAAAAAACCAATCTGCAACTGTACAATATGCTAAAAGGGTTTCAGTTCCAGTCTTAGGTCCGGCACCTTACATTACTCCGAATATTGCAAGTGTAGCATCTGGTGGAATTGAAGGGATAGATAAGACTCAAAGTGGTTTTACACCTCCAGATGTTGCCATGGGAGTGGGGCCAAATCATGTAGTTGAGTTTAACAATGTTGTTGGAAAAATTTGGAACAAGAGCGGCGGTTCCATTGGTTCTACTTTTTCTCTAAACCCATTCTTTAATGCTGCAAATACTGATGCTCTTTCCGATCCGAGAATAATTTATGATCCTGTAAGCGGGCGCTGGTTTGCATCAATTTTGGATATCACCACATCTAGTGTAAGATTAGCAGTGTCTACTACAAATGACCCGACTGGATCATGGACAACATATAACATCCAATTTGGCAGCGGTCCCTCAAGCGGTGTTTGCCCTGATCAGCCAAAGATCGGAGTAAGTTCTGACAAGTTTGTAGTTGCAGGAAGTGATTTTAGCAATTTTTGCGATGGGTCATTTCTTGGCGCAGATTTTTTTGTTATCAATAAAAGTCAAATGTTGTCTGCTTCTTCCCTTACACCACTTTCACATTTTGGTCCCGATGCATCCAAATCTGCAATCTTTCCTGTACTGACAAACCAAACAACACTATACATGGTTAGTACAGATGGTGGTGGCACCAACAAAGTTCATCTTTTTTCGCTGACAGGAGTTCCAGGAGTTGGTGGAAGTGTAACAAAAACTGTAACAGATCTAACAGTAAAAACAATGAATACTCCTCCGGATGGAATAGAGCCTACATCACCGACTAATTCAGTTAACACCGGCGATAATCGAGTAACCGATGCCAAGTGGAGCAACAACAAATTATGGCTTGCATTTAATGATGCATGCACACCGATAGGGGATACTGCACGATCCTGTGTAAGACTAGTACAGGTTAACACGGGTACCCCTACAGTATTACAAGATTTTGATATCGGTTTTTTTCAAAAAGCACTCTATTATCCTGCTCTAAGTATTGAGAATTCTAAAAGTCTTGATGTGATATCTGGCTATTCATCTTCTACTGTATACCCAAGCCTTTTGGTTACAGGCCAGAGTGCATTTGGTTCTCCCGGTTCTTATCAAGACCCTGTAGTGATAGCATCAGGTTCACAGTCTGTCACTGATGGGAGATACGGGGATTATTTTTCTGGAGCATTGGATCCATCAAATGGCACTAAATCCTGGGTTGCAGGGCAATACATGCATCTTACACCTTCTGGATCATCGTCTAGATGGTCTACGTTTATCACTTCTACAACTGTCACCAATCCAAGCTTATCCCTTAGTACCTCCTTTGGAACAATTGGTAATACTATAACCGTAAAGGGGGGATTTTTTGATGACAATGTTCTTGCCACAATAAAATATGACAGCACTACAAAAGTCACTACTACCACTGATGTAAATGGAAATTTTTCAATACCTCTAACTATACCGTCATCTATTTTTGGGTCGCATCAAATCTCAGCACTGGTTCCAAATTATTCCACCCTGACTAGTACGTTTACAGTCAATCCCTCAATATCTATTGACACAAGCTCAGGTTCTGTGGGACAATCTATCACTGTATCTGGAAATGGCTTTGCAGCAAGTTCCTCTACTGCAATAAAATACGATGGAGTAACTAAAACTACAGTTACCACAAACTCAACAGGCAGCTTCAAAACTGTAATACCAATTCCAGAATCTCCAGCAGGATCTAATTCCATATCCGCAGTAGATACATCAAGTCATACTGATCTTAAAACATTTACAGTAACACCACAAATTACAATTACTCCAACCTCAGGATCTGCATCTACATCAATAGTTGTTACTGGAAATGGCTTTGCAGCAAGCTCCTCAACTACAATAAGATATGATGGTATAGTGAAAAACACTGTAACAACCAACTCTGCTGGAAGTTTCACATCTACAATTCAAGCTTCTTCATCAGTTGTAGGAAACTATGCAGTATCTGCCACGGACTCGTCTTCCAATTCTGATTCTGTCCAGTTTACATTTACCTCGAGTGTCACAGTTCTTCCAAGCTCAGGTCCCGTAGGACAATCTGTAACCATTAAAGGACATGGTCTCTTACCAAACTCTCTTACTACTATCAAGTATGATGGTGTAAACCAAACTACAACAAACACCAATTCAACTGGAGATTTTAACACAACATTTTCAATCCCATCATCTACAATTGGGGTCCATCAAATAACAGCTATGGATGCAGGCAACAATTCTCTGTCATCTACTTTCATAGTTGTACTGCCAGGTCAAGCTGTACTGGTGGCAAATGATACCGTACACACATTTGCTATCTTTACACCGACAATTCCAACAATTTTACTTTCACCGCCAAGTGCTGGTGTGGGACATGTAATTACCATAACTGGCACTCACTTTGCGCCGTTGCATGCAATTACAATAAAGTTTGGTGGAACTACACTTGTTGCAAATCCAGCGTCTCTGAAATCTGACAGCACAGGTGCATTTACTGCAACATTTGTAGTTCCGTTATCTGCTATTACGGGTAATCACACCATTACAGTATTTTCAAGCGGAAATGTGATACCGTAATTGTACCAGTGTATGCGCCTGATCAAATGACCGTCTTTTGGAATCAAACTTTGAAAATAAAAAATTTCATTTACTTAAACTTATATGCATTTTAGATCCGAGCTTTCTTGGGTTCATAGTCCAGGTCGGTTATGACGTCGCCCTTACACGGCGAAGATCCAGGGTTCAAATCCCTGTGGACCCATTTATTATCATTGTACCAAAATAGGACCAAGATGATCGCCTCAAACTAACTCTACATCATAAAATAAGTAATTCTGCAAGTAAATTTATGATGTAAACTATTTATATACAATTGTATATGTTTTATATACATGTTAGAGAGGCTTTTCACCTCCACTACCCGAGTAAGTATACTTGAAGAGTTTTTGCTTAATCCTGGAAACGAATATCATATACGTGAGCTGGCAAGAATCGTAGACACCACCCCCACATATGTACAAAAAGAACTCAAAAACCTCGAATCCCTTGGTCTTCTTGATAGTAGAAAAAAAGGAAACATGGTACTCTACAAGCTACGACTAAAATCTTCCATAGCTGAAGATCTAAAGAGAATTTTCCTAAAAACTGAAAGTATAGGACAAGTCATAATGAAAGAACTTGATATCAAAAAAATCAAATTTGCCTTTATTTTTGGCTCATTTGCAAAAGGTGTTGAAACAGCAACAAGTGATGTTGATGTTCTCATAATAGGGGATGTAAACGAAGATGATGTCCTACGATCGATTTCAAAAATAGAAAGAAGAATAGGACGTGAAATAAATTTCATACTGTGGACAGAAGAGGAATTCTTGGAGAAGGTGGAAAAGAAGATACCTTTGATAAAAGAGATTTCAACTACGCCAGTAATCATGATTGTAGGAGACGAGAATGAACTTAAGCGATCTATTAAGTAAGGGACTAGTTGAAAAATTCCAATCAGATCCAATGCAGGTTAAGAATGAAATGGAGATAGCTAACAATGATCTTACTTCTGCAAAAAATATGCTAACTATACAAGAATGGAGATGGGCACATAATGCCGCGTATAATGCTATGCTACAAGGAGGACGAGCCTTGATGTTTTCAAAAGGGTACAGACCAAAGAGCTCAGAGCATCACATAGCAGTGGTTTCATTTATAGAAGCGGTTTATTCTGCCAAGTTTCCAAGTGATGTTTTACAGGCATTTGGCAAGGCCAGATTGAGAAGGAGTGAGTCCATGTATGATAGAGCAGATTCTATATCTGAAAAGCAAGGAAAAAACCTTGTAGACAAGGCAGAAGTCTTTGTTAACAAAGCAAAAGAAATTCTTAAAATTTGAATGAGATTGAAATTATATGGATGAACCCTCAAGCATGACTGCGATTTCATAACCTAATTTTATATGCAAAATAATTGTAATGACATCATGGCAGAAAGAATGGACTATAACATCATAATCAAAAAAGACGGTAAATTTCATGTTGGCTATTGTCTTGAAATTCCTCAGGCCAGAGGACTGGGAAATACTAGCGATAAAGCAATACTGGATACTAAAAAAGCCATCAAGCTCTGCAAGTCATATTTAGAGAGCAAGAAAAAAATTTCTTGAATTATTGTGATTCTTGAAATAAAACAACATGAAAAATAATTTTTTGATACTAGTGGGCCCAGAAATTGTATCGAAATGATACCCAGATCCCCAACGTTAATCCTTGAAATGACAAAAACAAATTTTCACAGGATTATCTAGTACGCCATGACACACATATCCTATCTAAAAATCAATAAACGAGAACTAGAATTATTGCAAAAAGTTGCACTTTGTCAACATGTCTGCATATCACACTTAATTAGTAAAAAAAATCCATGAGATCAAGTGCTAATTCAAAAAAAGTCATGGTTAATCCTCGCACTAGTTATTTTATTATCTCCTGCACTGCAGGCGTTTGCACTTACTGGAATACCATCTGTTCCAACAGGTGTGGCAGCCACAGTAACCGGTACAAATTCAATCAAGATAACATGGTCAGCATCTCCCACTGCAACAAGCTACAAGATATATCGTGATGTCTCAGCAGGTGGAGCATTTACCACACTTGTAGGTACATCATCTGGATTATCATTTACTAATACTGGCTTGTCTCCTACAGTCCAGTATTATTACAAGGTTAGTTCATTGAACAGTAATGGCGAGTCTCCAAAATCAGGCCCGCCTACAACCTCGCCAACTTTAGCGCTTGGTAAAATTTCTGGACCTGCAGGCATGTCAGATACTGTTACAGGTCTTGGTTATACTGCAAGTTTCACTGTTGCAATAAAGTATGATGGCGTAACTATCCGTACAGTAACATCCACCATATCTGGTACAATGCCTTCATCTGCAACATTTACAATTCCATCATCTACTCCAGGTGTGCATATTATCACTGCAACTGATGGAATCAACACATCTCCTGGTGTAAAATTTACAGTTACAGTACCAACTCTTGCACTGAGCAAAACTTCTGGCAAAGTTGGTGATACAATTACAGTAACAGGTTCTGGATATATTCCAAATCATATCATTACAATAAAGTATGATGGCTTTTCAACTGGCATGACAACCACATCCACTACAACAGGTGCCATACCACCATCTACAACTTTTACAATTCCTCCATCTGCAAAAGGTACACATACTGTAACTGCAACTGATGATATCAACACATCACCAAATGTTATCTTTACCGTATCTGCACCAACACTCACATTAAGCAAAACGTCTGGTCCATCTGGGATATCAACAGTTGTAAAAGGTTCAGGTTATGCAATCAACTCTACCATACCAATAAAGTATGATGGCTTTTCAACTGGCATGACAGTATACTCTAACGCAACAGGCTACATTTCAGCAACTACAGGTTACACTTCTACATCTGCAACATTTACAGTTCCATTGTCTGCAAAGGGAATTCATACTGTTACCATAACTGACGGTGCAAACATATCACCAAATGCAACATTTACAGTATCTGCACCAACTCTCACACTAAGCAAAACTTCCGGCCCATCAGGGATATCAACAGTTGTAAAAGGTTCAGGTTATGCAATCAACTCGCCATTGCCAATAAAGTTTGACGGTTTTCCAACAGGTGTAACAATTTATTCAAACGCAACAGGCTACATTTCGTCAACCACGGGTTCTACATCATCATCTGCATCATTTGTAATTCCATTGTCAATACCAGGTGTCCATACTGTTACCATAACTGATGGTGCAAATGTATCACCAAATGCAACATTTACAGTATCTGCACCAACTCTCACACTGAGCAAAACTTCCGGCCCAGCTGGTGTATCAACAACTGTGACAGGCTCTGGCTATGCAATCAATTCTCCATTGTCAATAAAATATGATGGCTTTCCAATTGGTGTAACAGTATATTCTGATGCATCAGGACATATTGTAACATCTGCAAATCACACATCAGCATCTACAACTTTTGTAATTCCACCATCTGTAAAAGGTGAACACATTGTCACAGTGACTGATGATACCAACACATCACCAAATGTTATCTTTACAGTATCTGCACCAACTCTCACACTAAGCAAAACTTCCGGCCCAGCTGGTGTATCAACAACTGTGACAGGCTCTGGCTATGCAATCAATTCTCCTCTGACAATAAAGTATGATGGTGTACCTGTACCTGTTACAGTCACATCTACTGCAACAGGTGACATACATACATCCACCACATTTTCAATTCCATCCTCTGCAAAGGGTATACACATTGTCACTGCAACTGACGGCACAAATGTATCACCAAATGCAACATTTACAGTATCTGCACCAATTCTTACACTGAATAAAATTTCTGGCAAAGTTGGTGATACAATTACAGTAACCGGCTCCAACTATCTTTCCAATTCACATGTAACAATAAAGTATGACAACACAAATGTCACTCCATCAGGTCTTGTCTCAGATGGTTCTGGTAGAATCAGTGCAACATTTCTAGTCCCGCCATCAAATGTTGGTTCTCATACTGTTACAGCCACTGATGCAAAATACAATGTAGCAGTTGCAGTCTTTACCAGATCCTAGTATACACAACTACAAACAATCAAAGATATCTCAAAGTCTTGCAAGTTCCTCAATTATTCCCTTTAAAAACATTCGATGGCCGGTCTTTGACATCTCCCCTTTTGCAATTTTTGCCAAGTGAATTCTTGTCTCACGGTCTTTTTCAAAAAACATCTTTAGCGTATTGTAATACACTAATGTAGTAGAATCATTTTTCTCAAGTATAATTTTTTCAAATAGTTTTGTTGCTCTCTCAATACGTATCTTTGCAGGCACCAATGGAATGCAGTACTGGAATATCTTGACAATTATTTCCTTGAGGTCTTGATCAACTACAATGGGCAGCCTAAATTTTGGCATCTCTGTTATGTCAAGTATGATCTTCTGCAGCGGATATTCTGTATCAATGCAGTATTTTGTAACAAGCGGAACGAATTGCTGTGACATGGTCTCATCAAGTTTGTATGGAATCTCAAGGCCATGTCCTGCCTCTAGCACTAGCTGAGTTACAACAAAGAGCAATCCCAAGGGATCTCTTGTTGCACGTCTCTGGTAATCAAGTGGATATTTTGAAATCATCTGGTTTACCCTGGACAATGTATGGGCAGCGTAAAGGCTTCGCTGGTAGTTGGGTTTTAGCTTCTTAAAATCTTGAGGCAAATCAAGAGAAAAAGAAGATAATTTTTTACACTTACACTGTTTGGCAGGCTGGATATTTCAAACTCATCTATGAAATCATCTATTATCTTAAGAATTCTTTCCTGCTCTCCTGTTGCCTGGATTATGATTGTCTTTTTTTTGCTACCGTCTACTGCTTTTCCAAAAACTTCGGCTTGCACTGGTGGTAAGTTTTCTTGTCCAGATGGAAAAAGAGGTCTTCCTTCTTCCTGTAAAATATTCAAAGCATAATTGAGGCGCTGCACTCCTCCCTTTTTGCTAGTCTTTATGAGTTCTTCAACAGATCTTATCAGGTCTTCGTACATTTGTTTTTCAATTGATATGAAAAATTAGACAAATAAGAGTTGTAACAAATTCTCCAGTCTACAAAATAATTTTATTCAAAATGGTATGTTCTTTAAAATCCGCGCAGGCCAACTGGTCTGCATAACTCTGGATGGGCTCTTAGGTGGGAAATTTTATCCAGCATGGATTGCTTGTCTTGCGGAAAAGTTCCGCCTATTGGATATGCATTTGATCCGTGGTTTGCGCGAAAGATAACCTCTGTGGCAGGTTCCATCTTTGCAATCAAAAGTTCAAGCTCATTTAACGCCTCGGAATCATCAATTGGTAAAAATGGCTCCTTGAATTTTGTAAGAAATTCATCGCGGATGCCGTCTTCCAAATGTAGCGTAAGGGTACCAACATAGTGTGGAGCAGAGGCGCTCAAAACTTTGGCAGTCTCTTCTATGTGATTCGTGGAATGTGTCTTTCCACCAAGACCCAAAATTATCATGCATGAAATTGTATATCCTGCATCTTTTGCCTTTTGACATGATCGTATGATCGTCTGGCCTGTTGCGCCTTTTGTAACTTTTTTTAGAATTATATCAGAACCGCTCTCTATTCCAATGTAGAACATTGTCAGTCCTGCAGCATACAGCTTTTTGAGATCCTCTGGAGATTTTTTCATGATGTTTTGCGGCATGGCATAGCAAGATATGCGTTCAAGGGTTGGAAATTTTTCCCGCAAGTAATCAAGAATCTGCAGCATCTTTTCAGTTGACAAGTTGAGTGCATCACCGTCTGCAAGAAATATTCTTTTATTGTGTTGCATGTGTTTTGCTGCAAGATCAATTTCTGCCCTGATCTCTTCCCATGGTCTTTCGGAATATTCCTTTGAGCGGTACATGTTACAGTATGAGCACTTGTTAAACGAGCACCCTAGTGTTACCTGGAAAATTAATGACCTGCCTTCTGACGGAGGACGATACAGGGGATAGTCATAATCGAACATGCCTTCACTTTGCTCTTATCTATCTTATCAGTTATTCGATTGAATATAAAAAATAAATTTGATTTGTACCATGGTCCAACTTGTTCTGTGAACCTGAGCAGATAAAGATCTATTAATTAACTGATGATACACGGAAATACATGGCTGTAGACCCACATGCAAAACGCCTTCTCTGGTTTGTATTTATGGGCTCAAAGGGTGGCTTGAACAGAATCCGTCTCATTACTCATATACGAGATAAACCTCTCAATGCAAATCAACTTGCAAAAGAGATGGATCTTGATTACAAGGCAATACAGCATCACATAGGAGTCCTTGAAAAAAACAACCTGATAACTCGAGTGGGGGAAAGGTATGGTGCAACATTTTTCATGTCTACATTTCTTGAGGTAAACTTGCAAGTCTTTGATGAAATTGTAACCAAATTGGAAAAAAGTAAATAAGTCAAGTGGGAACAAGTGTTTTCAAATGGAAACCCTGATGACTGCAAGTACAATTGTCTCTGGCGCAAACATGGTAGCCCTTGGAGTGCTTATCGGGGTTTTTGCCAAAATGTATTCTAAAACCAAGGCACAATTGCCTCTGGGAATGATATTTTTTGCAGGCCTCTTGTTTTTGCATAATGTGGTTGGCGTTTATGCATACTTTACAATGATGGAACTTTACGGCGCAGCATTACTACCATACTTGTTGGCAGTGCATGTGGCAGAATTTGCTGGCATATTGATATTTTTGAAAATAACTCTGCAATGATTTTTTAATCATGCCATAGGTGTGATAAAATCTAGAGATAGGATTCAAATCGGATCGGGATACTATTACACCGTACATTTTTGCATTCCATTTACGGCTAAATTTTCCAAGTGAAAAATAAATAAGTGACATGGGTAGAGAGCGGATAGTTTTGAGAAAATCCAGTGTCTAATTACTAGTAATTTTTTTTAGCGTATTCCTAGTCGGCTTTGAGATAATATAATTACAGCAAGCACCGAGAATACAAGCACTAGGAATGAAAGAGAGCTAAACTCTGGTACTGCGTTTGTTCCAATAATGTCTATCTGATGTGTACTGTGGTGATAATTAAGCTCAAGTGTCACATCTGTATCATTATTGGCAGTTTCTATAACGTCAGATTGTGTCATTACATGACCATCAATCATTACAGTCAGGTCACCACTAAGCAAGGATTTTGGTATAGTTATTTGAGTTACACCTTTTGTTCCATTATCGCCCTGGACAGTAAATGAAAGTTTTTTGTTTTGTGCATCAAAATTGAGATTGTCTACAGTTGTAGAGTTGCTTGCTATTCCTACATCAAAGTCCTTACCTTCAGCTTTTACTTTCAATGCATTAGGGTTTACAACAACAATTTTTGTTGAACTTGATAAGCTATTCTTTGCCTTCGGAGACAAAGTGTTGAGCACGTCTACACTGACATCTGTACTAACACCAACTGTATATGCTCCCTTTTTAGCATCAGATGGCAGCACAAACTCTGCAGTGTACTCTCCAGTTGCATTAATTTGTCCCTTGCCAGAATAAACTACTTTTCCATCATTATCTGCAACTTGGATTGATACTGTAGTGACGTTCCCAATAGAAGAGATCAAGTTGGAATAAAGTGAGCCGCTTATTGTGACATTATCACCTGGCTTGTAGAGATGTCTTTCGGACTGGACTGTAAATTCATCATCAGAATTTACAGATATTTTTTCATACTCATGATTGTAATGCCCATATGATTCATTTTCATTTGATGCGGCATGATAGTTTTCATGTGATTCATCCTGAGAACTTGAAGTAACAGAAGTCTTAATGTCAGATTTGATTTCGGATGACATGTCAGAATTGCCATGAGATGATGCATTTTCATTAGAAGATGAATTTGCTCCAATCTCTGATTTTCCAAGATGTATTTGTGTAGAAAGATCAGAAGATACATCTAAATTATTTTTATCAGCATATACAAACGGTACAAGATGTACAAATCCAACCAATCCTGCAAAGACACCCAAAATCAGAATAACATTCAATTTATTTTGAGACTTGATGATATTAGTTCTGTCAGGATTTGGCATTACTTCAATAGGTGAATTTACTATAAAAACAATCCTGTCCAAATGTCCTACAATAGGCTCGATTTAAAAAAAGCAGTGTAGAAATATTCTAATTTAAAAAAGATGAACCGGGCCGGCCATTCCTACGGGACAGTGCATTATTTTGTTCTGCTCATGCCTGATTCGTCTATTGAGATATTGAAGTTACCCCTACATTTTGATAAAAAATGATAATTATATAAATATGTAGGGGTAACTACTTGCATGGTTTCGATTAAGAAGAAAAAGGTAAAGGGCCAGATCTATTACTATTTGGAACATAGCATAAGGGAAGGAAAAAAAATTCAGAAGAAGGAAATCTATCTTGGAAGAAAGATTCCATCCAACATAAAAGAAATCGAGAAAAATCTGATAGATGACATACGTGGGGAAAAGTGGTACTCTAAGGTTGACAAGATCAGAAAGAATTACTCCAAAAATCAGAAGAAGATGCCAAAATCTATCCGGGAGAAGGAGCTCGAAATCTTTGCAATCAGTTTCACATATGATACACAGAGGATAGAGGGTTCTACACTAACTCGTAGGGAAACGGCAGACCTCTTGGAAAGGGGAATTACACCAAAAAACAAACCTATGCGTGATGCAGAGGAAGCCAAGGCACACCGAGATCTTTTCTTTGAGATTCTAAAATCAAAAAAAGATCTATCTTTACATGAGATTACGGGATGGCACTGGAATCTCTTTAACAAAACAAAGCATGACATTGCAGGTAAATTAAGAACATATCAGGTGAGAATAGGAAACAGCAAGTTCATGCCACCGTCACCAGTGGAGGTCTATCCAATGCTCACAGAATTTTTCCAGTGGTACAACAAAAATAAGAACAAATTACATCCTGTAGAGCTTGCAGCACTGGCACACCTGAAATTTGTTACAATACACCCATTTGGAGACGGAAATGGAAGAATGTCAAGACTAGTCATAAACTTCATACTAGACCGGAAAAAGTATCCAATGCTCGATATTCCATATAAAGAAAGAAATGGGTATTACAACTCACTTGAAAGATCTCAGGTAAAAAAAGAAGAAGGGATATTTCTCCAATGGTTTGTAAAAAAATACATCAAGGAACATAAGAGATATCTCAGGTAAACTTTCAATGTATCATACATTACAAGAGCCATTTTTATTTCAGAATTTCATTCAATTGTAGAAGACAGGTATATTTTGACACAAAAATATTGAACAAGCTTTGATTTATTTGCTGGATGGATAAAATTAATCTGTGAAACCGCAGTACAAAGAATATCTAAGACTCAACAAGAATATTCTTCTAGGTTTTCTTGCATCAATTGCAATTTCTGCTATAGTTGCAGAGATATTTTCAAATCAGCAAAGCTATGTAAACGCAACCATAAGTTTGGGCGTTGATTATGTTGTATATTTTTCCACTTTTGGAACTCTATTTTATTTTGATAACAAGAAAAAATATCTCCTTGAAACAGGCGAGGTGGATAACGCACAGCTCAGACGAGATCTGATAAAGGTCATATCCTCTCTTGGTATAGGTGAAGTGATCTATACTGTTTTCAGGTGGTTTCTCCAGTATTATCTACTGACAAATTCGTATCAAGCCTACGCCGCATCCCTTGTATCGCAATCCATCTCAACTGTAATCTATATGATAGTCGTAAACTTTAGTGTAAAACTCATGAGGTTGTACAAAGATGGTCCTTAGCATATTTGTTGACGGCTCAGGCGGTCCTAATTCAGGATTTGGGTTCTTTGTCAAAGAAACAGGAGAATCATTTTACAAAAAAGAGCCTGACATAACAAATAATCAAGCTGAATACATGGCAATAATTTCTGCTCTGCAAAAATTTACAGGCGGTACAGATGAGATTGTAATATACAGCGATTCAAAAAATACAGTATCTCAGCTAAACCATGAATATGCCATAAACAATGACAAGTTGCGCACACTTGCAAGGGAAACATGGGATCTTACAGCCAAGTTTTCAAATCTCAAGATAGTCTGGATCCCACGAAACCAGAACCTACTGGAAAGATGCTTGGTAGCTAAATTCATTATTCTTAGATCTGAATTTTCCTTGGATAAACTTATTATACAAATACATTCGAGTCCATCTCATTAAAATGAGCGAATCTATTTTCCTGTCTCCAAAATCTATTGCAATAATCGGTGCATCTGACAAGGAAGGAAGTGTAGGTCGTGCCATTACATCAAACATAATGAAGGGCTATACAGGCAAGATTCTTCCAATCAGCCCTACACGAGAAACAGTATTTGATAAAAAAGCATACAAGAGTGTTCTAGATGTTCCAGAAGAAATAGATCTTGCAGTTGTAGTTACAAAAAATGATGTTGTTCCCGCAGTGCTAGAAGAGTGTGGCAAAAAAGGAATCAAGGGAGCTATAGTAATTACTGCAGGATTCAAAGAAGTCAACGAAGAGGGCGCAAAGCTTGAACGAAAGCTTGGAGAAATTGCCAAACAGTATAACATCAAAATCATTGGGCCAAACTGCCTTGGTGTGATGAATCTTGCACCACAAACAATGATGAATTCTACTTTTCTCAAAGTAACACCCAAGTCAGGAGGCATTGCACTTGTATCACAAAGTGGAGCCATATGTGCAGCACTAGTTGAAGATGCAAGTGCTCAAGGAATAGGATTCTCATCTGTAATCAGTATGGGAAATAAAGTAGACCTAAACGAAGTTGACATTCTAAAGATGCTCTCAGAGCATGAGCAGACAAAAGTCATTGTAATGTATCTCGAAGATATGACAAACGGAAGAGAATTTTTAAAAATCTGTAAACAAATTACCAGACTAAATAAATCAAAAAAACCTGTACTAGTTTTAAAATCTGGCCGAAGCCCAGAGGGTGCAAAAGCAGCCATGTCTCATACTGGTGCACTCATGGGCTCTGATGAAATCTATGATGCATTGCTTACACAATCAGGCGCAATCAGAGTTGATACAATGGAAGAATTGTTTGATTATGCAGTAGCATTTTCAAAACAACCATTGCCGCTAAAGGGAGACTTGGTTATTGTATCAAATGCAGGAGGACCTGCAATAATTTCTACTGATGCTTGTTCCAAAATGGGAATAAAGATGGCAAACATTGAAGATATTAGACCGCAGATAAATGCAGTAATTCCACCATGGGGAACATCAAGAAATCCGGTTGATATCGTAGGTGATGCAGATTTTAACAGATTTGATCATGTGCTAAATCTTGTACTTGCTCACCAAAACACTGGCTCAGTCATTACAATGTGTACACCGTCTGCTACACTTGATTACAATAAGCTTGCTGAAGTAGTTGTTACATCATCAAAAAAATACAACAAGACAATTCTTGCAAGTCTTATGGGTCTTGACGAGGGAATAAAAAATAGAGAAATTCTTGCAGAGGGTGGTGTTCCGTATTACAGTTATGCAGAAAAAGCAATTCGTGCACTCAAGGCAATGCTGAGATTTTCCCAATGGTCTACAACATCTGAAGGAAAAATACAGCAATTCAAGGTAAACAAGAAAAAAGTAGAGCAAGTATTTGCCAAGGTAAAATCTGAGGGAAGAAAGAACTTGTTAGAAGAAGAGGGACAAGAAGTTTTAAAGGCATATGGTTTTCCAGTACCAAAAAGTATTCTTGCTGTCAAGGAAAAAGATGCAACGATTGCTGCAAAAAAAATTGGATATCCAGTTGTAATGAAAATTGCTTCACCACAAATTATTCACAAGTCTGATGCAGGAGGAGTCAAAGTGGGATTGAAGACACCTCAAGAAGTCAAAAAGGCCTTTAAAGAAATAATCAAAAATGCAAAAAAATACAACAAGAAAGCAGTCATCAAAGGTGTACTGGTTCAAGAGATGGTAAAAGGTGGAAAAGAGACAATCGTTGGCTCAAAGCAAGAACCTGGATTTGGTTCTGTAGTTATGTTTGGAATGGGTGGAATCTATGTCGAAGTACTAAAGGATGTAACATTCCGTGTAGCTCCTGTTACAGATTCTGAAGCAGATGAAATGATATCATCAATCAAGACAAGCAAGTTATTGCAGGGTGTCAGAGGAGAAAAACCATCTGATGTTAAAAAACTTGCAGAATGTATACAACGAATTTCCCAGCTAGTGACTGACTTTGAAGAAATAAAAGAACTTGACATGAATCCAGTTCTTGTATTTGAAAAAGGCAAGGGCTGCAAAGTTGTTGATGTAAGAATCGGACTTGCGTAGACAACAGCGACGTGTTATAATATTTATATTACTTGCAGAGGGTACTAGCAGATATGCCAATTAAGACAGCCGCTGAGTATATTCAAAGTCTTAGAGGCCGTAACATGACAGTTTACCTTTTTGGCGAACTTGTAAAAGAGCCTGTAGATCACCCAATGATTAGGCCATCAATAAATGCAGTAGCGGAGACATATGACTTGGCAGAAAAGAACGCAGAGATGGCAACTGCAAAATCGTCTATTACTGGCTTGCAAGTTAACAGATTTTTGCATATTGCAGAAAGTGCAGATGATCTAGTAAACCAAAATAAAATGCAGAGAAGGCTTGGTCAGCTTACAGGAACATGTTTTCAAAGATGTGTCGGAATGGATGCACTAAACTCGTTATATTCTGTTACTTTTGAAATTGATGAAAAACACAAGACTACTTATCATAAACGACTAGTTGATTTTATCAAAATGATCCAGCAAGAGAACTTTGTCATTGGCGGTGCCATGACTGATCCAAAGGGAGATAGAAGCAAGGCACCACACCAGCAAGAAGATCCAGATGTATTCTTACATGTGGTAGAAAAAAATGACAAGGGAATATTTGTTACAGGTGCCAAGGCACACCAGACTGGTTGCATAAATTCACACTGGATAATTGTTATGCCCACAATGAGATTGTTGGAAGGTGACAAGGATTATGCAGTGGTTGGTGCAATGCCTGCAGATGCACCTGGAATTACATACATCTACGGACGACAATCATGTGACACAAGAAGCATGGAAGATGGAGATATTGATTCAGGAAACGCAAAGTTTGCAGGCCAAGAGGCCCTTATGGTTTTTGATCGAGTGTTCATTCCATGGGATAAGGTATTCATGTTTGGAGAGTATGAATTTGCTGCAATGCTTGTTGAGAGATTTACTTGCTATCACAGAAGAAGCTATGTATGCAAGACAGGCTTGGGTGATGTTTTAATTGGTGCAGCTGCCTCAATTGCTGATTACAACGGTGTACCGGATGTTTCCCACATACGGGACAAACTAGTAGAAATGACTCATCTTAATGAAACCATATACGCAACTGGTATTGCATCATCATCTCAAGCTCATCGTACCAAGTCTGGTGTCTGGCTCAACGATGACATGCTTGCAAATGTTACAAAACACAATGTAACTAGGTTCCCGTATGAAATCGGTAGACTTGCACAAGACATTGCAGGTGGTCTTGTTGTTACACTTCCATCTGAAAAAGATTTGAAAAATCCAATAACCGGTCCAATACTGAAAAAATATCTCAAAGGACGAAAAGGTGTTGATGTTGAAAACAGGGTTAGAATATTGAGGCTGATTGAAAATATGACACTGGGAAGAAATGCCGTAGGATATCTGACTGAATCAATGCATGGCGCAGGCTCTCCACAGGCACAAAGAATCCAGATTGCGCGCCAGATGCAGCTTGGATACAAGAAAAAACTAGCTAAAAATCTTGCAAGCATTAAAGAAAATTCTGAACCAGAATCTGAACAATCAGATTACTTTGAGCGTGTATTCAAGGTACGAAAATAATAAAAATTTACTTGTCTAACTCTTTGTTCTGAGATTCGTTGTTTGTTTTTGTTTCAGGTACATCTGACTCGTTTGTAAGATATGATTTGTCATTTGACAAACTATTGTCTGTACTGGTACTACCTAATTGATCTGAATCAGTCTTGTCTTTGTCATTACCAGACAAGCTGTCTGCAGATTTTGGCTTGCCAAATTGTTTTACAAGCATGATTCCAACAATTACAGCTATTATGATGTAATTGATAGGTGGTGTGAGTATTCTGGTTACATAGCCTATCTGCGGTACTACGTAGACAACTTTTCCAATGTAGTCGTCTTTTGTTATTGGAAAGTCAGTTCCAGGTATTGAGCCAGGATTTGCGTCTCCCTTTGTCCTAACTACACGAGGATCTTGGTTTAGTATCTCTGCAACCCTATGCACTATGACCTTGTCATGTCCATCTGGCCTGTTGAATACTATGATATCGCCGACTTTTAATTGATCAAAAGTTACATGTCCCTGAACTACGATAACATCAAAGATTTGCAAGTTTGGTATCATGCTTCCACTTGATACTACGTAAAATGGATTCTCTGTCCCAAACGCTACTCGAAGACCAATCCAAATTATTGCAATGCCGATTACTACTATTATGATATCCTTCACAATGCCTGATTTGAGGGAAAGTTTACTCAATTATTGTAATTTCTCTGAAATCGTAAGATAAATCTTGCTTAACAATGTTGATTTACTTTAATTTGTTACCGCAACTTTCACAGAACTTGGAGCCTTGACTGTTTGTATAACTACACTTGATGCATTTTAAATTATTTTCATCAAGCAAGCTTCCAAGCAATACAATTTCACCAATCTTTCGTATGTCATCCCATTTTATTGTGACATCTGTTCCATCATTTCTTGTTACGACTAGAACTATGCTTGATTGATCTGGTTGGATGCCCATCTCTTTGACAACTCCAACCTTTCTTGCTTCAGTATCATAAACTCCTAGACCTGTAATTGAGCTAAATGACTTTACACTAGTAGCAGATGCTTTTGGTTGCTCTTGTGATTGAAAACTCTGTGCTGGTGGTGCTGTAACATTGGTATTTGTGACAGGTATTGCATCTCCAACTGATGCAGTTTCATCAGGCTTGCTAAAGTTTCTGTATTCTGCAAGAATTGAGCCACATGTTGTACACATGTACTGTCCCTTCTCCAAAAGAACAAGATTTTCTGCTACAACTTCATTTGGATTTTCATATTCTATCTTTGGACTTCCTTCGTATTCTTTTTCACATGTATTGCAATAATATTTAGAAATCTTTTCTGAATCAAGACGACCAACTGGAGCAAGAAACAAGTCTGGTCCTCCAAGATTGCCCTTTCTTTGTTGATCATCGTTAACTGTTGCCATGATAAAACCTCCAGATCCTCTCAATTTTTTTAATCGAAGTTCGCTGCTCATGTTATAGTCTAAATAAATCTCAGATAATTATGTATATCATTTTGATGGGTCAAATCTATGACACATATCGGAGCAAGAGATTATACAATTTCCAAAAATAATGGAAATTTTTTCAATATTTTGGAAAGAGTTATTAGAGCCAGAGGGCTACATTAAACAAAAATAGACGGAAATAGGTGATCGAACTTTTCTCTGTCGTTTCAATAAAAAGATGAATAAACTTGGCAAAATTTGAAGAATTAGGACTAAAGGATACAATACTCACAGCACTTAATGAAATGGGTTTTCGCGAACCATTTCCTATTCAGGCAGGAGCTATTCCAGTACTTCTTTCAGGTCAGGATGTCATAGGTCAAGCACATACCGGAACAGGAAAGACAGCTGCATTTTCACTACCAATAATTCAAAATGTTATTCCAAAAGGTGGAGTACAAGCACTCATCATTGCTCCAACAAGAGAGCTTGCAGTACAGATATCTGATGAAATTGTAAAATTCTCAAGGCATTCTGGAATCCATAGTGTAACAATCTACGGTGGCCAGAGCATGAACATACAACTCCAAGAACTCCATCGCGGAGTAGAAATTGTAGTAGCAACACCTGGACGTCTTATTGATCACATCAAACGCGGTTCCATAAAGCTAAACAAAGTAAAGTGGGTTATACTTGACGAAGCAGATACCATGCTTGACATGGGATTCATTGAGGACATTAAATTCATCTTGGACTTGGTTCCAGAAGATCACGTCAACGCATTATTTTCTGCTACCATGCCAGCTGCAATCTTGATGCTGGCAGAAAAATACATGAGAAACCCGCAAAAAATATTCATCGATTCAGATGATCTAAGTGGAGAGGGAATCGAACAAGCATTTCTTGTAATAAAAGATAGAGAAAAAACAGATTATTTGGTCAAATTCATCAAAGAGAATGGTGCCGGTCAGGCAATTGTTTTCTGTTCTACAAAAGACAGAACAAGAAGAGTTGCCCATGAGCTGAGAGCAAGGAAGATTCAATGTAGTATCAATTCAGGGAGACATGTCTCAGTTTAGAAGAGACAAGGCAATGTACATGTTCAAAAAAGGCAAGGCAGACATTTTGGTCGCAACTGATGTAGCAGCAAGAGGAATAGATGTACCAAAAGTTGCATTGGTGATAAATTATGATGTTCCAAACCAAGACATGGTATACTTTCATAGGATTGGACGAACTGCACGTGCAGGAGAAAAAGGCAGAGCAATAACTCTAGTATCTTATTCTTCAATTGGAGATTTCAAGGCAATATCAAACCAAACCAAGGTCAAGATGATAGATCTAAACAAAGAACTAGGAATTGTAGTAAATATCCCAGATCCTTTGAAGAGAGAAGTAAGTCATAGAAGAGGCTTTGGCAGATCTGGTGGCGGTGGCTATGGTAGATCAGGTGGTGGATATGGCAGATCTGGCGGAGGAGGCGGTTATGGAAGACGTGACGATAGAAAAGATGATCGCAGAAGATCTGGTGGCGATAAAAATTATTACGGCTTACGAAGCCGCTGGTAGAAAACCGTTCAATATATTTAGGGATTCGAGATTTTATAATACATGGATAAAGCAAAACCTGTAGATTCAAAGAACTGGGAAAAAGAGGTCATGTCTTCTCCAATTCCTGTGTTTGTAGATTTCTGGGCTGAATGGTGTGGTCCATGCAGAATGGTAGGTCCAGTAGTTGAGGAGCTAGCCGGTGAATATGCAGGAAAGATCAACTTTGTTAAGGTTAATGTTGATGAAAACAACGAACTTGCATCAAAGTACAATGTCTTTAGCATACCAACACTAGCATTATTCAGCAAGGGCCAAGTTGTAGCACAGCAAGTAGGGGCTGCATCAAAGGGTTCATACAAGAATATGATAGACAGTGCTCTTTCAAAAATCTAAATCTCACTTTCTTCTTTTTTCGATCTAAAATAATTAATACCGGTCAAGGAAACAGTCCACATGTCATTTGGAGATATTGATACTCTAAACCTTCTATTTGATAAACTACAGAATCTGCTAAATGATACCCAAGGATACTATGAATCATTTCTTGATGCTAATAACATGTACAAGCAAGGAAAGCTTTCAGACAAGGAATTCTTTGAAAAACTTGGAGATTATGTAGTATCATATTCATCACTAGAATTTTTGTCTGTCAAGGTAATCTTTGAGTTAAAAAAATCACTTGACAAGATATCAAGTGGTCGTGCATCTGGTGGTTCTACCATGGCAAGTCCGATGCCTCCAGGTCTAGGACCTCAAGCATCACAAATGGCAGCATCCACCTTGCCAGGACCTGGACAGCCTCCGTCAATCATATCAGCTGCAGCAGCATTTTCATCACCTGGCGAACTTCCACGACCAGATCCTACACTCTTGCCAAAACAAAGTCCATCAAGTGGTCCTGTTTGCAGTGCTTGTGGATCTGCTCTCAAAGCTAATGCTAAGTTCTGTTCCAAGTGTGGAAATAAAACATCCTAAAGAAAAATTCTGGCTAGTCTTGGTTTGAGCCGCATTCTGTACAGAATTTTGCAGCCAATGATAATTTTGAGCCACACTCTTGACAAAATTTCGAGATTGCTTCAGTTGGTGTGTTAACACTGCCATACAAACCACCCATTGTTTTCATTGCACCTGTTGGCACAAATGTATCGTCATCTACTAGAGGTGTTGGTGCAAAATCTTTCTCTTCTATAAAGTTCAGCAGCCTAGGCATTTGCTGACCGGGATTTTTTAGATCAGGTACCATGTCTCCTAACCAAAATGCAAATCTAGTTAGTGTAAGCTCTGGTGTAGAAAAAGTCAATGTATGACTTGACATGTAATCATCTGCTGCTGTCTTACCGTTGAACACTTTCATTAAATGCACTAACTAGAATAGCTGTATATTGTTTTTTATTTTATCATGATAGTATACGAAAACTGTATCAAAATGGAACCTATCCGAACTCACAGATAAGGTGGACCGAGGGGGATTTGAACCCCCGACATCCGCGTTGCGAACGCGGCGTCACTACCACTAGACCACCGGCCCTTTTGTTATCAAGAATATCATCTGCTTTTATTCATTTACTCAAAGAATAATACTAGGTTTTCAAACCAAATCCCTGATGACTGTAGATGCTGTAATTACAGGGTCGCACGTTATTTTCCAAAATACAATGGTAGACAAGAACATTGTAATTGATGAAGGCAAAGTTGTAGGTCTTACAAATGATATTCCATCATGTGATCTCAAAATAAAAGCAGACGGTCTAGTCTCACTTCCTGGCATGATTGATCCTCACATACATTATGGAGTATATTCTCCAATTAATGACGCCGCTGTCACAGAATCAAAAGTTGCTGCAATAGGTGGAGTTACTACAATGATGCGCATGCTACGATTGAGCGGCTCATACAAAAAAAATCTAGAACCACAACTTGAAGAAAGCGCAAAAAATCATTATGTTGACTATACGATTCATGCAGCAATACTTCACAGAAATCAGATCAATGAAATGGAATTTTGCAAAAGCAAGGGGATAACGTCATTTAAGATATACATGAATCTTGGCGAAGAAGTAGGCCATGTTTACATGGATATGCAACCAGGGGAAAAATCTCTGCGAGAAGAAAGAGTAGAGATGACAACTGACATGATTGAAAAAATAGTTGAAAACGCAGCATCTCTGAACTGTCCAGTCCTTGTCCATGCAGAAGATTATGAAATGTGTTCATGTGGAATAAAGACTGCAAAAGAGAAAAAAATGGATGGACTTGCAGCATGGTCCCAGAGCAGACCTGCTGAATCTGAAGTCAAGTCAATTACCACCATATCAAAAATTGCAAGAAAGTATGGATGTAATCTCTATTTTGTACATATTGGCTCTGGTGCCGCAATTGATGCAATTTCACAAGAAAAGAAAAATGGAACCAAGATCCATGTCGAGACCTGTCCGCATTATCTGACATTGTCATATGAATCACAAAAAGGATATCTTGCCAAAGTCATGCCACCAATACGTTCCTCCAAAGATGTAGAATCTGTATGGCATGAGATACAGAGTGGTAGAATGGATACAATTGGAACAGACCATGTTGCAAATAGACTGAATCTAAAGTTGGGTGGAGAAAATGTGTGGGGTGCACTAGCAGGATTTCCAGGAATGGGTACCATGCTTCCTATACTGCTGAGTGAGGGAGTCAACAAGGGAAAGATAAACTTGCAACAGCTATCAAACATGACCAGTCTTAATACTGCTAAAATATTTGGAATGTATCCAAAAAAAGGAACAATCCAGAAAGGCTCTGATGCAGATATTGTTCTAGTTGATCTAAAAAAAGAAGATAAAGTGTCTGCTGAAACAATTGATGGTTTTTCTGATTATACTGTCTATGAAGGCTGGCATCTCAAAGGATGGCCTGTGAAAACAATTGTTCGGGGAATGATAGTTGCAGAAGATTTTAAGATTGTTGCAAAACCTGGTCATGGCAAGTTTGTCTCAAGACCACAAACCTGATCTTGACGAAAAATTTTTGTTAAATTGTTATAAAACCTGACTTTACTGCTGACAAGGCAATGTTTAGACCAAACAAAGCAAATGTTACAGCATATATTGACAACATGGCACCTTTCAATACTTTTTCAGATACTTTCTTTTCAATTATGGTGTGAACGAACTTGCCTCCATCCAATATTGGCAGAGGTAGCATGTTGAATATTCCTATGAAAAATGACAACATCCAAAGCCAAAGTAAGAACATGAAGACCTCGGGACTCCAGTGGATGTAATATGGAACTACAGGCTCGTATGATGGCAACGCTGCTCTTAGAATTCCAAGCATTCCTTTTTGTGGATTGTCAGTAGAAGGAGTTGTGACAACAGGGATCTGTAAAGACTTTCCATCTCTAATTATTGAGACCATGGCAGTGTCTCCGGGTTTTAATTTTATCTTGGCAAAGTCCTGGGGAAGTAAAACAGGCTTTCCATCTATTGCATTTATGATGTCGTCTTTCTGTAATCCAGCTTTTTCAGCACCCGATCCTGCTGTAACTGAAACTATTGGCACACCTAGTGGTTCATGGTAGAATACTCCCTTGATTGGGTCTGGCATGATTAAGGCAAATGATGGATTGAATATCAGCAACCCTGCAATGATAAACGAAAACAAGACATTTGATGTGGCACCTGCTCCAATCACTCTGAGGCGTGAGATTTTTTTTGCCTTGACAAATTCATCCTCATCTGGCTCGACAAATCCTGCAAATAGTGCAATAAAGACTGCAAATCCTCCAGTCTTGATTTTTATCTTTTCTAGTGTGGCAACAATACCGTGTGCGCCTTCATGTATGACCAATACGATTGGTACTGAAAGCAAAAAGTATGCAATGTTTGCACTTGACTGGATTGTAACTCCTGGTATGAGTACTGTCATTTCTGAGAATGATTCTGGCTTTACAAAAAAGTTTGACAGGTTAGATGCAAGATACCAAAATGCTGCTCCCATCATAACAAAACCCAACACCACACTTATGTTGGAAAAAATTCTGGTTGCCTTTTGGGTCCTACTTAGAATTCTTGATAATATCATCTGGACATTCTGGTTTTTGTATGTCAAACTGTATGGCTTTACTTCAAATCCATGCTTGTCAAGTTTTAAGACCTTTGCAATGGCGAATACTATGACCCATGCAATCAAAACATAGATGATGGAATTGTGCGTTAAAAATGAAAAGTCCAAATTAATTGATACTCTTTTTAGTCAGGGCAAATTTATCAGTTGCTATGGGAATTATCATAGTTTCAACATATCCTGACAAAAAATCAATTTCCAAAGTAGCACATGTTGTAGTGCAAAGAAAACTGGCAGCGTGTGTCAACTATACTAAAATAAATTCTGTCTATTCCTGGAAAGGCAAGATTGAAGATACCAAAGAATTTTTAGCACTTTTTAAAACTACTACAAAATCAAAACAAAAACTCAAGGAAGAAATTGCAAAATCTCATCCGTATAACGTGCCAGAAATTGTAGAATTAAAGATGGATGGTATCAGCGTACCGTACATGAAATGGCTTGACCAGTCAACTCTGGGGAGCAAACCTAAGAAGAGAAATAACTCCTCCAAGAGACGAAACCCGTAGTCCAGCATCTGTGGTGGAATCAACTGCATAAACTTCGACTCCTTTTGACTCGATTTGGTTGAGAAACTCTATTATCTTATCCTCATCTTGTTTTTCAAATATTCTATCTGAAAATACCATGGATTCTACTGCACCAACCTCATTTGCCTTTGCAGTCTCCTCAAAACCCATGGTAAACTTGTTGCTTTTCTTGTTTGCCCTTGCCATGGTTTCATCTAGTATGGAAGAAACTTTAGCAATCTTGCTTGTATCAAGTGTCTGCTTCATAATGTCTGATTTTATAAAAGTGTAAATCCCGTCTTCGCCTGAAGAATCTATTCCGTCCACTGCTTGCACCTTGTGCCCCTTGATTGATGGAACCTCTGCAAGAAAATTTACCAATCTCTTCTTGGTCTCACCTGGTCCAAATACCACTATGCTATCTCCATCTCTTATCAACGCCGAGATTGCACCTTGAACATCTTTGAAAAAATCTTGTATGTTAAATTTAGTCTTGTATTGTTTTCCACTAGCGCCTGAATACATGTTTGGTAAAAGTTTGAGATGTGTACCACTTAATCTTCCCAAACCACAGTCTGTTGTATCTATTGCAACAAGAAGAAATGCGCCATGATCCTTTTTTTCAAAGATCAATTTTCTTTCAATGTCATTCCAATTTTTTTTAATTAGAGTGGCAGCATCACCAATTTTTAATGTCAGAGAATGATGCGATCCTTTGCTTACCGATTGATTATCTGACTCTGCTATTGTTCCCTGGACCCTTAACCTATCCACTACCTCATCAATAGAAATTTTTTCAACGTCAAGCGCTATGCGAATCTTTACCCTCTCAGCCTTGTCAGGTCTTGCAAAGTCTTTTTCCTGCTTGACAGCCCTTGAGGTATCGCCAACTATCCTATCGCCTTTGCTTATGACACGCCGTAGTGTAAAGAGATCGTCTGATTCCTCTGGTATTAGGGCTACAGCGTTGTCATCTATCTTTTTGATAATCAATCTAATACCTTTGTTGAACCATAATAAAAAAGAAAAGTAATCTAGTTTGTTAACTCGTCAGTCTTGGTTTCCTTCTTTTCTTCTGCCTTTTTTCTCAAATAGTTCTGGACCCATTCCTGTGTAAGGACTCCAGATTCAGTCAAGTTAACAAGAGTATTGGTTGATGCTTCCCCTACTACTTTGCCCGTGTTTCTTCTTACCTGTCTCCACTTCAAGTTCGTATTGCCACTTTTTGAGGAGTAAATTATGCCAAGTACCTCTTTTGCATTCACAAAAGTCATGTCTCGAATCTTTTTCAAGGTGACCTTGTCTGCAGCTTCTACGTAAATTGCACCAGGTGATGTCTCACGTTCAGGGAACACTTCGTAATCCTCCAAGTAACTTTCTGGAATAAACGAGTTACATGTGCTTAGGACTACAAATTTCCTAAAACTCTCAAGGGAACACGCTGCATCTATTGTTACCATTTGTGTAAACAATGCCCTTGCCTTTTATCAAGCTTCTTGAAAGACTCAAGTAGGAACAACCAAAATTGTTTGGTTGCAGGCATTGATGACCAAATCCCTTTTGATTTGATGATGAGGATCTTGAGTTCTGAGCCTGCACTGGATTTTTATCAGTAAATGATTCTAGTGGTATAATGAAATCTCATACCGAATATCTTACGTACAATGTTCCATCAAGGCGGGGATTTGTAAATATCACACCAGATGTAAGAAAAATAATTCAAAAAAGTGACATCAAAGAAGGTCTCTGTCTAGTAAATGCAATGCACATCACTGCAAGTGTATTCATTAATGATAACGAGAGTGGATTACATCAAGACTATGAAAAATGGCTAGAGGGTATAGCGCCACATGAACCAGTATCACAGTATCAGCATAACAATACGGGAGAAGATAATGCTGATGCACATCTCAAAAGACAAGTTATGGGAAGAGAAGTCGTAGTAGCTATAACAAAAGGCCAACTTGATTTTGGTCCATGGGAGCAGATCTTTTATGGAGAGTTTGACGGCAAAAGGCCAAAACGTGTTCTTGTTAAAGTAATAGGAGAGTAGCTTTTAGGATAATGAGCCTCGTTTCTGAGCCCCTTCTTCTAATGGTTTTAGCTTGAAACTCTGTTCATGATTCTGTGCACCGTGATTGCATTTTACACAGCCTACCTTGAAACCATCGCTGTTTTTCACAAATGTTTCACAGCCACAAAAACAAGTCATTTGATTTTATGTCCTAATGTCTCTGATATAACTTTAGTTCTTGCAACAGTTTCCACGTGGAATGTCATTGTCATGTGGACATTTTCTTGGATGCTTGAGCATGGTACATAATGCATCTGTGAATTGTGCATTCATGTGATGTTCTATACCGCAAACCATTTCCTCATCAATGTCTACCTTTAGAGCACTATCCATGAGTACCTCAAGCAGTCTGCTATTTCGCATCATGTTAGAGCCTATCTCTTCACCGTTCTTGGTAAGTGATACTCCGCTTTTGTTGTAATTTACTAGCTTGGACTCGTTTAGTTTTTTTAGCATCTGTACTACACTTGGCTGTCTTACGTTTAGCATCTTGGCAATGGTACTTATTTTTACGGGATCTCCATCTTCCTTGATGTGCCATATTGCCTTTAGATACATCTCAACATGTTCTGCTTCAGCAGTTCCTACAAACAATACTTCTTGATCTTTCATGATATCCTTCTTACTTGCTTGATTTTACATCTTTTGATTCTTTTAACAGATATTCAAAATATTCACGGGCAAAGCCTGCCAAACCTGAATGGTCTGCCCAAATGGCAACTGCCTCTTTTGTACCTGTGGTGCCAAGTTCCTCACCAAGCAACAATACTACGTACCTCTTGTCCGAAATTATCCCTCCTCCAAAGAGACCTTTCTTTACCTTTACTGTTGCCAGCCTTGATAATGACTTTAACGTATCAGTTTCAACATCTTCTGAAACTAGAATGGTAATGTCCACTCCTCTGTCATGTAGTAATCTAATTTTTGGCAAGGCTTCTTTTGCCAATTCTTCTGCAACCTTGGGGATGGCAATCATGACCTCATTTCTGCACGAGTCTACCATCTCGAGAATCTTTGTTGCGATATTTATCACACCTGAAATTATCCAAATGTCTGGTCTTTCACTTATCCCACTCTGTTCGTAAAGTGGAATAAGTTCCTTGAGTACAATATTTTCATTATTTCTAAATTCAGTCTCAAACTGTTGCTTTGATGTCTGGATTGCAGTGGCAGGAGACTTGGCAAAGTACTGGGTAGGCCTTGAATCATCAGAGCCTATCCATCCCTTGTCTTCTAGGGTGCCCAAGACCTCATAAATTTTTGAATATGGTACACCTGATTTCTGACTAAGATCAGAGGCAGTAATGGGTCCTGTTTTTAAAAGTGAAGAATATGTCTTGATTTCATAGCTAGTAAGGCCGATCTTCTCTAATGATTTTCGTGCCTTGTCCGAAAGACTCAATGTAAATGATCGGGGGCTCTTTTGGTATATATGTCTAGGACAGGTTTCTGTGAGGGGGATCTACCTATTCATCTGGTGTCTAGTAGGAAATGGATTAAATACTATCTCCTAAGATATGCGTGTAAGACATGGAATTAATTCAGATATCTAATCAGAAGACTCCTACTCTAGGCAAGAAATCAACTATAAGATTTACTCAGAGTATTTGTCCTGAATGTAACATGATACTTGACGCAGAGGTCTTTGAAAGAGATGGCAAGGTCTTCATGACAAAGACTTGTCCAACACACGGAGAATGCGAAGAACTCTATTTTGGCTCTTATGACATGTATAAAAAATTCAGCACCTACTGGATCGACGGCAAAGGTGCACATGCTCCAAATGTAATGATTGACAAATGTTCTTGTCCTAACAACTGTGGTCTATGTTCTAATCACTTGTCCCACAGTGGACTGGCAAACATGATAGTTACAAACAGATGTGATCTTACTTGCTGGTACTGCTTCTTCTATGTGAAAAAGGGACTAGAGGGTGCATACATGTACGAACCGTCACAAGACCAAGTAAGAGCAATGATGAAAACACTTCGAGCAGAAAGACCAATCCCAGGAAATTCAATGCAGATTACTGGTGGAGAACCAATGCTCAGAGAAGATATTGTTGATGTTATCAAAATAATGAAAGAAGAAGGTGTCGATCACATCCAGATGAATACCAACGGAATCAGATTTGCACTAGACCCAGAAGCAATGAGAGAAGTCAGACTTGCAGGTGTCAATAATCTATATCTTAGTTTTGACGGTGTTACACCAAGAACAAATCCAAAGAACCACTGGGAAATTCCATATGCACTAGAGAGTGCAAGAAAGACAGGAACCACAGTAGTATTTGTTCCAACAGTTATCAAGTCAATCAATGACCACGAATTAGGTCCAATAATCAGATATGCTCAAAAGAATCTCGATGTAGTTCACGCAGTAAACTTCCAACCAGTATCATTGACTGGAAGAATGGGCAAGAAAGAACGTGAAAAATACAGAATCACAATACCAGATTGCATACAAAGAATCGAAGAACAAACACAAGGTGAGGTAACAGTAGATGACTGGTTCCCAGTTCCAAGTTGCATGCCTCTAACAAACGTAATTGAAGCATTTTCTAGCAAGCCAAAGTATGAACTCTCAATCCACTTTGCATGTGGTGCAGGTACATACATCTTCGAAGATGCAGAGACAAAGAAGTTTGTACCATTGACAAGATTTGCTGACATTCAAGGAATGTTAGAACTCTTTGAAGACAAGGCAGAAGAGATTCACTCTGGAAAGAACAAGTACTTTACAATGCTCGAAGTAGTAAGAAAACTTTCAAGCTTTATCGATAAAAAGAAACAGCCTGCAGGTCTTGACCTTGCAAAGATGTTCGGTAGCATCTTGATGAAGAGATCATTTAACTCCGTAGGTTCATGGCATGTCAAGGGATTGTTCTTGGGCATGATGCACTTCCAGGATAAATACAATGAAGACCTTGAAAGACTCCAGAGATGTGACATTCACTACCTTACACCAGATTTGAGAATTGTTCCATTCTGTGCATTCAATGTAATTCCAGAGTGGTATAGAGATAGAATCCAAAAGAAATATTCCATATCAGTAGAAGAATGGGAACAAAGAGTTGGAGTAAAACTCGAAGATGGTCTCTATAGAGGAATCATGAGAAGAGGTTCTGGTGACGAGCTTGCAGCAGGCTGTGCAAAGAGCCAGATGATGCACGAAGCATCACAAGCTTTAACATAATCTCATTAGATTTTTTAAAATCCTATTTCATCCACATTAAATTTTCAAAGATTAATTGTAAGGTATTTCTTACAAACATAAATGAAGATAGGAATTATTCACGGCTTTGTAGGTGGCGGAGGGGGAACAGAAAAAACACTTTATGCAATAATTGAGGCTCTGATTGAGGGAGGGTATCAAGTAACTTTATACACCATTTCAAAACCATCTGTACAAATTTCTGGCGTCAAGATTATCTCTACACTTCCATTTCACTTGCCTATTTTTGGTCTGTACCAGAGATACATGGAATCAAAATTAATTGAAAAAGCAAATGATGAAGATCTCATCATTCAGGCATCTGGCGGATTGGTGTTGCCAAGAAAAAAGAATCAAAAAGTGATAATTTATTGTCATCATGATTTCCAAAACGAAACAAAAAAAGATATAACAAAATACAAGGGTGCATGGTCTTGGTATTACAAACCATACTATATCCTGAGTCAAAAATTTGTAAAACAAATGAACGATGAAAATATTCTATTCATTTCAAACTCTAAATTTATTCAGGATTCAATAAAAAGAAACTTTTCCAAGGATTCTGTTGTGATTTATCCCCCCGTGGAACTAGAATTATTTCAAAATGATTCAAAAAAGGAATCATCAGTAATTACAATTTCTAGATATTCACAGGAAAAGAACCTAGAATTTGCAGTTGATGTTTTTCAAGACATTGATGTACCATATACAATAATTGGAAATACAAAGGCTAGAGTAAACAAGATCTATTATGAAAAGATAGCAAATAAACTCCAAGACCTCAAACAATCAAAAATTTCTCTACTCACAAATGTTGCACGAAGTAAAGTTGTGGAAGGACTGAAAAAATCAAAAGTTTACTTTCATGCATCTCCTGAGACGTTTGGAATCTCCATTGTTGAGAGCATTGCAGCTGGATGTGTACCTATAGTTCCTGACAATTCTGCACACAAGGAAACTGTACCAATTGATGAATTACGATACAGACCAGATGACAAAAAAGATGCTCAAGCAAAAATAAAGAAAGCTCTTGCTGGCGATTATGACAAACTGATTACATCTATGCAAGATTCTCTTAAAAATTACGACAAGAAAACATTCAAGAATGCACTGCTGAATTTTATAGAAAATATAAAAACCTGAGTCTAGGGTTCTGAAATTTTGTATTTCTTCCAGCGTTCTGTATCTAAACTCATATCCATTGTAAGTCTGGGACCAGAATATTCCTTGATTGTCATGGGTTGAATCTCAGGAGTAGTTAATTTAGCAAGTTCAAACATGGATATTTTCTTGTCACCTACAATATGTACATGGCCACTCATGTTTTCCTTGTAAACATCCATTATTCCTTGAGATACATCTTGTGCAAAAAGATATGTCCCAAATCTATCTACAAATGCACCTGGATAAGGCCATTTTTTCTTGGCAACAAAATTAGTTCTAACAATCAGATATTCTTGCAGTTTGCTCACCTCGTATTCTCCTATCAATTTTGTCAAGGCATAGAAATTCTCTGGATATGGTATGGAGCTTTCATTATACATGCCTACATGTCCATCAAAAACACAGGCTGTACTGATGTAGATGAATTTTATATTTTTTTTATTATTCAAAACTGCTTCGACTAAATTTTTGGTTCCATCAACATTTGTCTTCCATGCAGTTGGCTTGTTCTCCTCACATGGTCTTATGTGGGTAAGAGCTGCAGTATGTATTATGGAATCAATGTCATGATTTTTAATATAATCTGCAACATTTTTCTTGTTTGTGATATCAAGTTCCTGATGTGCGGGTGTTAATGTATCTGTAAATATTTTCTTTAACTCTGTACCAAGGGCTCCGCTTCCACCTGTGATTAAAACACTCACTTGATATCTCTTGGTTAAAGGTATTGTAAATCTTTTCTAAAAACTAGTACGTTAATCTGTTTATTTTTCCTCGTAGTATGTTGGCTACTCTCAAAGCAGTCTTTCCATCTCCCAATGATTTATTCCATGTTCGATCAACTTTGTATGAAGTAATCAGCTTAACTGCTTCTTCAATATTCTTTGGATCAAGTCCAGCAAGTATGTTTGATCCTTCTTCGATATATTCAGGTCTTTCAGTACTTTCACGTATGGTTACACAAGGTCTCTTAAAGTAAAGTGCCTCTTCTGGAACCGTTCCAGAATCTGTAATGAGACAAAATGCATTTTTTTCTAGTTTTGAAAAATCAAAAAAGCCAAGCGGTTTTATTAATTCAATACTGCTTGGCACTTTTCGTTTCTTTAACTTGCTTAGTGTCCTAGGATGTATTGGATAGATTACTCTTTTTTTGAATCTCTTACCTATATTCTGAAGAGAAGTAAAAATTTTCTCCAAGGTTTCAGGATTGTCAACATTTTCGCTACGATGAGCAGTAACCAAAAAGTAACTGTTTGGCTCCAAATTCATTTTCTCCATAATTTTGCTTGAATCTATTTTTGGAGTAAAGTAGTTTATGACGTCAATTATGGGGTTTCCTACCACATAGATCTTACTTGGATGAATATTTTCTCGAATCAAGTTTTCTCTTGAATATGTAGTATATGGTAACAATAATGATGAGAGATGATCTATAATGATTCGATTTTTTTCTTCAGGCATACGAAAATCATAGCTACGCATTCCAGATTCAAGATGAGCTATCTTTATTCCATGATGTGCTGCAGGAATTGCTGCAAGCCCACTGTTTGTATCACCTAAAATTAGTAAAATGTCTGGTTTTTCTTTTTGTAATACTTCTTCAGATTTTGTAATGATATCTGAAACCTCTGGTCCATATTTTCCTGTCCTTATTTTCAAATCATAATCTGGTTTTCGAATCTCAAGTTCATCAAAAAATACTGAATTTAACTCATAGGTATAATTTTGACTCGTGTTGACCATTATGTGATTAAAATTTGTATCAAGCAAAGAGAAAATTCTGCTCAACCTGATTATTTCTGGCCGTGTTCCAAAAATAGACATTATTTTCATGAGATGTGTGTTGATGTTATTGCCAAATTTAAAAGGTTTTCAAATATTTGAAATTATTTAATTGTTAATTAAGACTTATTAACTAATCATCAATCATTGCATTTGAGTTGGATTACTCATCGGTCCTAAACGATCAAAATATTCTGATAACTGGTGGGACGGGAAGTTTTGGTCATCAAATGATCAAAGAATTGATGAGATACAAGCCAAAAATTATCAGAATTTTTAGCAGAGATGAAGACAAACAACACAATATGAGACAAGAATTCTCTGATGATTCAATACTGAAAAAAATGCAGTTTGTTATCGGTGATGTCAGAGACTATGATCGACTTTACACTGTAACAAAAGATATTGATATAATATTTCACGCAGCGGCACTAAAACAAGTTCCTGCAGTTGAATCTCATCCATTTGAGGCAGTCAAGACAAATATTATTGGTGCATACAATGTAGTAAAAGCTGCAGTTGCAAGAGATGTATCAAAAGTAGTTGCAATTAGTACGGATAAAGCTGTCAAACCAGTAAATGCCATGGGAATGACAAAGGCGTTACAAGAAAAAATAGTCCTCTCTGACGATCTATCTAAAGATAATACAATATTTTCTTGTGTTAGATATGGAAATGTCTTGGGAAGCAGAGGTAGTATCACACCTCTGTGGAATGCAAAAATTGCTAAAAATGAACCGTTACCTGTAACACATCCTGAAATGACACGATTTATGTTGACACTAAGTCAAGTCTATCGATCTTGTTTTTTACACAATAAAAAATGCAAAAGGTGGAGAAATATTTGTCAAGAAAGCACCATCTGCAAAAATAGTTGATCTTGCTAAAGCATATGCTGAATTAAAAACAAATCAGAAAAATTATCCTTTAAAGTATATTGGTATTCGAGCGGGAGAAAAAATAGACGAAATCCTAGTATCTGAAGAAGAGATGAGGCGTGTTGAAGAAAGAAAGGACCACTTTGTCATAAAACATGAACAAGAATTTGACACACAATCGTTAAAGAAATCTGTTAAAATGAAAGAATATGGTTCTGCAACTGTAAAACATCTCAACAAAAATGAACTAATTGAACTTATGAAGAAACTCAAATGGATTGCTTGAAGATTTAATTCAAGAAGAAATGTTTAGATTTTTTTCATGTCATATGTAACTCAAATATAATCTGGGAATCAATTTTGATAATGTTGCTATGTACCAATATTATCTACTTTAATTCAACTGTTAAATAATTGCGTTATTCTATTCATAGATGTGAGTAAAGATCAGACTGAATCACATATGAAACATAGACGAAGATCGTTTAAAGGATTTTATTATTTCCGAATGGGTTATTCAACTTATTTTGCAATGATAGTGGGAACCATCAATATACTCACAACTACATACTTTCTTGCAGCAAAAAAAATTCCATTTATCATCCATGTGTTTCCAACCTTTCTTAGCTACGTACTATTTCTTGCTGTGATTGGGACTCCTTTGATTGTCTTGTCTGGGTGGTTACATTACAAAAGAATTGGAACTTATGCTGCAGAGGCAAATATAGTAACAGAATCCTCTCCTTATTCCTATAAACTACCTCCTGGATATGCCAAGGAAGTTTTTGGTCCTGCATATCTTGCTATTCTAAAACTTGCTGTTAAAAAAGCACAAGGTGAAACATTATCCGAAGAAGAACTAGAGTCAATAAAAAAAATTGAAGATCAGTTAGTTCATTTGACAAATGGCGGACATGTAGGAAATCCTCCAAAGGGTCTGTTTTAAAATGAAAAAGAAATTGATTTTCCGCGCGTGGTCATATTTCCGTGTAGGCTATGCACAATATTTTGCATTTATTTTAGCAATGTTAAACATGTTAACTACTACATATTATCTTGCCATACAGAATGATCCTACAATAAATACAATCTTTCCAAATTTTTCTATATACGTTATAATCTCTTCTGTAGTTGGAGTTCCACTTCTTGTAATAGTTGGATACATGCATATGAAAAAATCGCCTGCATATTCTGCAGATCAGGATATTATATGGGAGTCTTTTCCTTACAGTTACAAACTTCCTCCGGGAATACAAAAAGAATGCATTGCCCCACTCTATTTGGAATTATTAAGATTGGGAAGAAAATCACTCTCAGATGAAAAACTCACATCTGAAGAATTGAAACAATTACAAATATTTGAAAATAAACTTGATTTGATAGCAAAGGGTGGAAGTATATCAATTCCAAAAAAATTTGATGAGATTAAATGAAAGTATCTGTAGTTATACCGGTATATAATGCAGAAAAATATCTAGATGAATGTATCACATCTGCATTAGAACAAACCTATGACGATATTGAAATCATAGCAGTAAATGATGGATCTACTGATAGATCACTTGATATTCTAAAAAAATACTCTGATAAAATAAAAATCATTGATAAAAAAAACGGTGGTACCCCAACTGCACTAAATTCTGGAATAAATGTGATGACTGGTGAGTGGTTCAAGTGGTTGAGTGCTGATGATGTCTTACTCAAGCATGCAATAGAGTCATTAATTCTGGAAGCAAAAAAACTTGGTGAAAAATCAAAATCAGCTATATTCTATTCTAATTATAATCTCATTAACAAATCAAGTAACATAGTTGAAGAATTCATAGAACCAAACAATGGTGTCTTGAGCGATTTTGAACAAAATGTAATTCTACTGGATCATCATTATGGAAATGGAACTACAAGTCTTATTCACAAGTCAGTTTTTGATAAATGTGGTCTTTTTGATGAAACTATCGGATTCCAAGAAGATTATGAATTCTGGCTTAGATGTTGTTTGATTTATGAATGCAATATGCATTTGATACCACAAATCCTTGCAAATTACCGAATACATGAGGGTCAGCTTACAAAAAAGAAGATAAATGAATCTCTAATCCACTCTAATGTAATTCGAAATATTATTCTAAATAAATTACCTGTTGAGAAAAAGACAAAGTATGTAGAAGCGTGGAAAAAATATAAGAAGCAAAAACCTCTCAAGATAAGAATTCGTAGACAAATTCGAGATGTTATGTTTAGAGTATTGCCTAAGGATGTGTCAAGTACAATTCTGCAAACCTATATGAATAAAAAAAATACTAATTACTAGTTTTGGAGTGGACCACTGTTTTTAGTACACCACTTTTTGCATGATTTTACATATGAAAAATATTTTACAAGAAGCATTCAGGAATAGTTTTACTTGGAAAAGATGAGATCTTAATGAATGTGAAGTAGTAAAGAAAAAGTCATGAATACAAAAGAGTTGTTCAATTATTTTTTCTTACAAACAACCATGTAATGATTATACGCTAAACCAAAACAGTCATAATGTAATTCTGAAATAATAAAATCTGTAAAGTAATCACCAAAATCTTCTTTGATATCAGATTGATTGTTAAACACTCTAAACACCTCACCATTGCGCAATTTAAAATAATCATCTTTTATGATTCTATAGCGATTGTTTATTGGTTGACTATCTTTGAATATGTAGCAATTATTCATCGGTACGGATAAAACAAGATAACCATCAGGTTTTATCACTCTAGCAATTTCTTTCACATATTTTTCAAAATCACGTTCTTGATTCATATAATAGATTGCGTTCCAAGACATGGCAAAATCAAAAAATGCTTCTTCGAAAGGAATATTGTCATTAGTTCCGACTCGGATATCTGCTTTGATTCCCCAATCATGCAAGTTGGTTTTGGTTCTTTCTACTATTTTTTGAGTTATCTCTGTGCCATATATGTCAAAACCACATTCGTTTAATAGCTGAATATTTCTCCCATCTCCACAACTAATATCAATTATTTTTTTGCCTTCAAGATTCAGTTTGCCAAATTGGAGTTTTGGATATGTTCCACGAAATATTCTCATTATGTAATATTCTGATGGAAATTTGAATTTTTTCTGATCTATGTATCGTTTATTCCATTCTTCTTTTGGATCATAATTTGGTTGATTGGTCAATATGTGTTAGATTTGGTAAAGTTGTGTCTTATTTATATGGATTCTATAAAGTCTTTATCGAGTTATCCTCGTGTAAAAAAAACTCTCACAAAATGAATTCAATAATGATTTTACTTAAATATTACAACTTGCAACATGAATTAAAACATAAAATTATGATATGATTAAATATTATTTTAATAAGAAAAATTGGGACGGTAAATTTGATAAAAAAATCAGATAACATCTTAGTAATATGTGCTCATCCGGATGATGAGACGTTGGGATTGGGAGGCATGATAGCATTACATGCAAAAAAAGGAGGAAATGTATTTGTTTTAATTTTTGCTACAGGTCAATTTGCTCGAGATGACTCTGAAAAAGGCATAGAGATTCGTAGAAAACAAGGAGAAAAAGCATGTAGTATACTAGGAGTAAAAGAAGTTCAGTTCTTAGGATATGACGATCAAAAATTGGATACGATGCCTGTTATTACTCTCATTGATGGAATCGAAAAAGCAATAAAAAAATGGAAGCCAAAAATAGTATTTACTCATTATTGGGAGGATGCAAATCAGGATCATCGGAAAGTGTTTGAAGCAACATTAATAGCTTGCAGACCTACTCCTTCATCTACTATTGATCAAATTATTTGTTATGAAACTCCATCCTCTACAGAGTGGGGAAGTGTTAATCATAGATATTCACCCAACATGTTTGTCGATATTAGTTCTGTCATAAACAAGAAAATTGAAGCATTGCAGAAGTATAAAGATGAGATGAATAAATATCCCCATCCTAGATCTAAAGAATCAATTACCAATAGAGCAAAGTATTGGGGATCTAGTGTTGGTATAGATTATGCAGAGGCATTTGTAAACTTGCGAACAATTGTCAGACCGGTTTGAAATGTCAAAAGTTCATCTAAAAAACGTCGGAATCACTCATTGTCAAATACCAATTATCAAAATCTCCCATATTTTTACTTTCAATTTGTGTAGATAATGCCTTTAAAACAAAATAAGTCTGCATAGGTTCAGTATAGAATTTTTTTTGTAATAGAAAATCATAAAAAGGCAAAGTTTTGTTACACCATAAAGTTAATTTTTCTATAAGATTTTTTTTACAAAAATGAATTGCATGATTAATTAGTGATTCAAATATTTCAGAATCGTTTTCTATTAAAAAATCAATTATATGACATTTTTTCCCATTATAATTTTTTAGTACACAATATCCTACAATTTTATCATCATTCATTATGTTATAACAATAATATTTAGATTCTGGATTCTCAATAAATCTCCAATTAAGATAGTCATGAGTACGTGGAACGATAAATTTTGGAATTGTTTTGTATATGGATTTATAAAAAAATGAATGCGCTTCATCAAATTTTTCGATTTGAATGAATTTGTATTTATCATTTAGTGTCTGAACTTCATTGAGGTTGAAACATATCTCTGAAGTAGCCGCAACCTCTTTGAAACCTAATTTGTTTGTAAACAAATATCTAGAATTAGAGTTAGCAAATCCTATGATTGCTGAATAGTTATTTTTATGTGCTTCATTGTAAACATCTGTAGCAAGATTAGTCATAATTCCTCTCCCAGCAAAATCTGGATGAGTCATCGTGTTCATAGAAAATAAAGCATTTATGCATTTTTCTTGGAAAACGAATTTAACAGGACGAAGTAAGTAAAGAGTTACAAGCATATCATCAGAAAATGCTAGTTTAATTATCGGCTTGCCAAATACATATTTAGAAAAACGCCATTCCCAAATGTCTTTGTTCAATTCCCTTCCAAAACATTGAATGTATAAATCAAAGATCATTTGATCATACTTTTCTTCATAATTTTTGATTGAAATCAAATATGTTATCTTCTATTAGGTACTAGATAATTTTCTCTATTTACGATATTATTCATTATAAATTATAACATACAAAATGACAAATTTTTTTAAAGATATTCAATTCCTTCAGTATTTATTATATAACACACAACTTTTCTTGAAGTAAATGACTCATAAACTACTTATCTTGGGGGCAGGACATGTTCATTTACCCATAATTCTAACTGCGAAAAAAATGGGAGTATACACAATTGTAATGGATAAAGATCCAAATGCACCTGGATTCAAAATATGTGATAAAGCAATTACAAGTAACGGAAATAGTAAATTCAATGTACTTAAAGTGGCAAGACAAGAAAAGGTTGATGCCATATTGCCTACTGGTGAATATGCTGTAGTACCTGCTGCTTTTGCGTCAGAGACTTTGGGATTAAAAACAATAGGCATCCAAACTGCAGAATTAGCGACAAACAAAGCAATGTTATTTGAGAAATTTTCCAAAGATAAGGTACCAATAGCATTACACAAAAAGACAACCACAATAAATGAGGCAGTAAAATTTGCCAGAGAAATAGGATTTCCAATAATATTGAAACCCGGATCCAGTTACGGAGCTAGTAGAGGAGTGATAAGAGTAAACAACATGGAGGATTTGAAAAGATATTTTGAACATACTTTACATAACTCTTTTACCAAAGATGTAATAGTTGAGAAATTTTTGAATGGGATGGCACATTCAATAGAATCCATAACAATTAATGGTAAAACTCACGTGCTTGCGATTTCTGATAAGTTGAGAACAGTCGATAAATTTTGTGTTGATCTGAGTTTGTTCTACCCATCAGATGAAAACCGAAGAACAAAGATGGCATTGATAAATGCGGCCATAAAATCCATTAATTCTCTAGGAATAAAAAATGGCATTTGTCATATAGAAGCCATGTCAATGAATGAAAAAGCGTATGTCTTTGATTTTGGAGCTCGAGGCGGAGCTAGCGGTTACATACCATCTTTAGTAGTTCCAAGCTTATGTGGTGTCAACATGATGGGTAAAATGATATCAATATTGCTTGGAATGGAAATTGGATCTCTACAACCAAAATATAATCGTGGAGTTGTGTATAGTTTCTTTCATCCTGAACCTGGAAAAATTAAGAAAATATCGGGTGTTAATAGGGCAAAAAAATTTTCGGGGATAGTAGACTTTTGGCTAAAAGCAAAAAAAGGAGACACTATACAACCACTATCTGATGGATTAAAGAGACCAGGGTTCTTGCTCGTAAAAGGCAATAACTTACAACAAGCTAAAAAAAGACTTTCACTAGTTGAACAAACAATCAAGTTTGTTGTTTAATAATAATCTCTCTAGCTAAATTTTCAACAATTTGTTCAGTGATATTTTCTTTCTCCAATTTTGTTACTTCCATGATCAAATCACGTTTATCTATTTTGTAAAGAGACGCATATTTTTCAATTACATTAATAAAAGATGAATGAAAATCAGCACTTCCCATAACAATATCAAGAGAATCGGAGCCACGATTCCAAATAGGCTGCACATATTGATTAGCTGTATCATAAAGCTTTTTCAAATTGGCAGTGATGTCATATCCTTGTTTTTTTAGTATGGTAAGTAAAACTTCAGTTTGAGTATTTCCTCCACTCCTCCCAATACCGCAAAGGGTTGTATCGATACATGTAGCACCAGATTCAAGAGCTGCCAAACTATTGGATGCTGCCAGACAAAGATTGTTATGTCCATGAAAACCTATTTCTAGAGAAGTATTTTCTTTTGCATTCTTGATGTATTCAATTACCAACTTTGGCCACATGCCTCCAGATGAATCCACTATCATTATTTTGTCTGCCCCAAATTTTTCTGCTTTTTTTACTGGAACATCGCATTTCTCAGGTGTTAAAGCATATGATTTCATAAAGAAGCTTGTAGATAGTATCCCTAAATCCTTTGATAGTCTGAGATATGGTTCAGCCTCGTCAACCTGATTTATGTTAGTACCAATTCTAACAAAATCTATTCCGAGTTCTGCTGCTTTTTTTAAATCTTCTAATGTTCCAATTCCAGGAATGAAAAAAACTCCTATTTTTGCAGTTCTCGTGACTGATTTAACTGCAATAATGTGTTCAGCATCATCAAGATTACCACCAAACTTTCTCTTACCCCCAAGACCATACCCATGACCTATTTCAATTAAATCGATACCACTATCTTCTAATCCTTTACATATGTTTTTTACAAGATCAGCATTAAAATTAAAATTAGTAACATCAGCTTCCATCTCGTAAAGTAACATCAGATATCTTAAATTTCAATCAGATTACACTTGTTCTGTTAGATGAAAAGAATAGGTAGGTTATATGTGAATACCATAGTAAAATTTACTTTATACAACAATAATTTAAGATTCATGTTTGACGAGTCATAAGATATTTTGAACGCAGTTCAGAAAGAGTAACACATGTAATCTTTTTACCAACCTTCTCACAAGCTTGTAACAAACTATTTAGATTCTTTACAAACTCGTCCATATCATAAGAGATTAATTCTTTAGGATTGGAAGTTTTCATTAAAAGCCATGGATGAATAATAACTACAATTACATTATTTTCTTGTACTAGAGACATCATATGCTCATCTATTACTTTATTTTTAAAAGAAAAATCCAAGTATCTATGTACCGGTTTTTTATCGTAAGATGCTTTAGTTAAGATCGTCGATATTGGCACCTCTAATATCGTATTATTTTTGTTATCTGCATCCTCTTTTCTGTAATCTAAAAATGATGGAAAATACGGATGTGTTGGAGTATCAATCCAATTAAAGGGAATTCCATCATTTTTTTTACGGGACGGAATTGCAGAAGAATCTACGGTAATTCCAACCTTTGGTAAATGGGACATAATAGAGTTATTTGCTGTACATCCCATGATTCTACTTGAAGTAGGAAATATGTCGAATTGCTGCATCATTTTTATGCTATTTTCAAAATATTGTTCTACTATCAAATCATTGATTTTTTCTAATTGAAATTTTTTTGAAATTGTGCAATGAATTCCAATTTCATCATATTTATTCAACATATTTTTAGTATTATCGAATTGTTTGAGAACATGATGTTCATCTGAAACAAGCCATGTTATTTTCGATCTACAGTGACATGAAAATGCTTTATCAATGCTATTAGAGATAATGGGAAGAAGTGAAATACTTTTTAAATCTGATGTATTCGCAGTTTTTTTTCCTAGATTTTCATCATAATGAACATCTACAGTAAATACTATCAGAATATCATCATCATAGTTTTGTTTCATCATTAACAAATTTTATGACAAGTATTAAGGTTTGATGATGTATCCGTTGTAATTTTTACAATAAATTATTTTTGGATAAAAAATCTAGCACACTCTAGAAAAAATTCATAACATTGATTGCATTTAATATTTGGATCCGAATGTAAATTTTACAAGAAATAAAAATAGCATTTAAAATTAAAAAATGAAATAACAGAGTGAATTTTCATTATTCAAGAACTGCACATCCAAAACCTGTTTCCCCATAATTATTGCCATTATACAACATGTATTTTTTTCCTTTATGTTCGAAAACAAAAGGGTACTCTACAGATTCAGAGTCCCATCCCGAATTGGAGATATCTAGGTTTACTTCTGAATCTTTTCTTTGCCACTTTTTTCCATCTTGTGATTCGGCATAGCCCATCCTATACCTATCAGTCACAAATGAATACCACATCTTATACAAATTATTTTCTTTTAATAAAATTCCTCTAGCAATTCTTGATTCATTTTTTTGTAAATCTATGCAGATTATACCTGATCTTTTCCAAACAATTCCATCGTTTGATTCTGCATATTTCATGTTATATGGAGCAATTAATTCCCCATTCTGTTCACTCCATTTGGTTCCTGAGATATACCACATCTTCCACGAATTATTTTCATATAAAACCGATGGAGAAGCAAGAAAGAGTGGATCTACCACATCTCTATCCATTATAGGACCTCTTCCATATCTTTGAAACGTTTCACCACCATCGTTGCTTATGGCTAATCCTATGGCCCATCGATGTGGAACTGTAACCCCTAAATTCCAACCTATGTAATACAAATATTTTTTCCCTTCATAATTAACTAGTGATGAGGTTAGAGTACCACTATCATCAAATCCACCCAACTCGCCTGGGGATAATACTGGTTCATTACTCATTTTCAGAATTTTTGTGGGTTCATTAATGTCAATTTCTACAAATCCAATGGATGATCTATTTTTTGAATCTCTCGTAGTAAAATAGATCCTGTAAAGATCATTATCGATGTGATCTGCAACTGGAAGAGCTGCATGTGTTCTACTCCACTCATACTTTCCGGTGGGACAAAAAATTAATCCTTTTTTAATCCATTGCACCAATTACGTTCATGTATATTGAATTTAATCGTATCATTAATTTAAAGACAAAAGTGTTAAATTTTGTATATGACTTAAGTGCATAGTTCTAGTTTTATTTCAGAGGCGATATTTTACGATATGTTTATTAGTTTTTTAGATTCTTAAAAATCAGAATTGTATAATCAAGACGATGCAAGTAAAATAAAGGATCATAAATTAGAAGAATTTGAAATTCGTGGATACACGGTATTAGAGGATGTTATCAAACCAGAAGAATGCAAGATAATTGAATCTAAATTAGATGCATTGTATGAAGATGAATTAAAAGAATATGGATTAGAAAAATTGTTACAAATAGGTGAGAGAGGTTTTATTCGGGGTTTAATTGAAAAAGATCCGTACTTTGCAAATTTGATGATAAATCCTATAATCTATGGATTTGTGAGCAAATCTCTTCGAGATACTGCAATTATACATTCCCAAAATGGCTTAATCATTGAACCCGAAATAAAACACAAAATGTCATATTATCATAGAGACTTGCCTTTTTTGAATTTTGTTTCTGATAAAGTCTTTATGACAACTACATTACTTACATTAAATGATTTTAATTCTGAGACTGGTGGTACGTGGGTCGCTCCATTCACACATAAAATGGCAGAACGCCCTAGCGATGAGTATCTGGAAAAATATGGATTACCAATAGTTGCAAAAGCTGGTTCAGTAGTGGTTTTCAACAGTATGTTATATCATAAGGGTGGACACAATCTTGGAGGCACCAGGAGAAGAGCTATAGTGCAAATTTATTCTAGACCTTTTATCAAACAACAAATTGATTATCCCTCATTGCTTAAAGGTAAGGTTGATGTGGAAAGCAAAGTTGGTCAAGTTTTAGGATTTTGGTCAGTGCCTCCGAAAAGTGAAAGAGAATACAGAAATGATCCTGATAAAAGAACATATCGAAGCGGTCAAGGATAAGACCAAAAAATCATGCAAAAAGTGGTACTAAAAACAAGATCTACTCCACTTTCTTAACATGTAATCATATGATATTTCTTCCAATAGAACTAAAGATCTCTATGAATTAAATTCTCTACGATTGATAATATTTTGAAAATTAACTTGTATTTTGCCTTTACACGATATGAAAGTTTTTTCTTAACTGCATCCTCAAACACTTCTTCCCAATTTGATGCTGTTTGTCTATTGTCAAATATTTTTTTTACCCATTCAATCTGTTTTCTTGCTAATTCTTCTCTAAAATTTTTATCCTCAACTATTCTATCAATGTACTTTGCCATTTCAAGAGGACTTTTACTTTCATTGTAGAATGGCTCATCGTCAGTGAGTGTCTGAAGAGTATGTGAAAAAACAGTTTTTCCGCATAAAATAGATTCTCTTTCAATGCTAGATGAATCATAAAGACCAATTTGTCCTAATACCGCATCTGATGAAACGTAGTATGATGGCATATCCTCTCGTCTAATCTTTGGGATTATCTTTACTTTTTCGGGTTTTTTTGTCATTGCATCTTGATAATATTCACCTGTTCCCCAATCAGTCTGCAAAACTACAAAATCTGATCGAGTTAATTTTATGACATCCCATAACAAAATCTGTCCTTTTCCTTCTTCAATTCTTGCTGGACTGAAAAAAGTAAATTTACTTTCGCCTAAATCTATTTTCTTTGCTTGAGGATTGAAAATTTCTGGGTTTATAAAAATGAGAATCTGTTTCACATCTTTGCGATATTTTTTTAAAATTTCTGTATTAATTTTTCCTCCAGCAACTACTCGATTAGCATGTTGTAATGTGTCCTCAAAAAGCTTGGAAAGAAAATATCGCTTATAGAATGGCATTTTTTTCCGTATCCTATCTTTGGGTTCTATATATGCGTCCACAAAATACATGATATAATTTACACCGGCAAGATAGCAAATTGCTGATGCCAGCCAACCTAAAGGAATGAATAAATCGTATTTACTGGAAAGTTCTTTAATTTGGTTGATTTGTGATATGAAATCATTACTAGTGAAAAATATTGGATTTTTAACAAGCGATATGACTTTCTCTTTACCAAAGTATATTGCATTTATTTCTGAAGTTAAATAGCGTTCAAATGAATATGCGGTACTTGCAAAATCGTTTACAATAAGAATTTTTAATTTAGACATAAATTAATAGATTTTTTTGAGCATTTCTGCCACCTGCTTTTTCCCCAATGGTTTCATATCTTCCATGAACGATTTGATATTCTTTGGTTTTCTTGCACCTGGATAATTTTTCTTTTTAGTTATATCGAGTCCAGGAGGAATGATAAAAAAATCTGGTGTTTCAAGAACATGTTCTATTTCAAAACCATTAAGTAATTCCTCAATCAATTTCTCACCAGGTTTCATACCTATGATCTTGGTTTTAATCTGTGAAGTTTTAAAGCCATATTTTGGTGCAAGGATATTCTTCATCTCTTCAAACAAATCTTTCAAACGTATAAGTGGCATTTTCAATACAAAAACTTCTCCTCCTTTTGCAATCTCTGCAGCAGATATGATCAAATTAACAGCGTCTTCTTGCGTCATAAAATAGCGTATCATTCTCTCATCTGTCAAAGTTATAGGTCCACCATCTCGGATCTGTTTTTCTATATGGGGTAAAATGGAACCTCTTGTATTTAGAACATTACCAAATCTAACTGATGCAAATACTGTATCTGAGTTATGATGAAATATCTCAGCTGATATTAGTTTCTCGGCAAGGAGTTTTGTTCCTCCCATCACACTAGCAGGATTAACAGCTTTGTCTGTACTTATAGAAATAACTTTTTTTACATTTTCTCTAAATGCAGCGGTGATTATATTCTTCGTTCCAAGAATATTGACAGTAACCGCTTCGAAAGGATTGTGCTCGCATCTATCTACGTGTTTAAGTGCAGCTGTATGAAAGATGATATCGATACCTTTTGCGACATGATTTACTCTACCTTCATCTCGTATGTCGCCTATTATGAAAATGACACGATTATCATGACCAATCGCTTGTTCTACTTCGTACTGACCATTTTCATCATTGCTAAATATTTTTACAATTTTTGCTCCATCTGACAAAGCTTTTTTTGCTAAAGCTTTACCGATTGAACCACTTCCGCCTGTTATCAACACATTTTTTCCTTTTAGAAGAGATGTCATGATTGAATTAGGTGAATAATTTATTAATTATATGTTTCCAGTGTTCGTAGACAACGTGAAAAGTACATAATGAAGATCCCATTAAGAAGACCATATTTTCCACCTGCTTCAATTAATAAAATCGAAAAAGAAATCAGGAAATCTATTCAAAGTGGGAGATTGACTCTTGGTGAAAACCTAAAAACCTTTGAATCTGAATTTGCTAAATTCGTAGGTACCAAATATGCATGTGCAGTCTCATCAGGTACAGCTGGATTACATCTTTCACTGTTAAGCATAGGAGTTGGGAGAGGAGATGAAGTAATAATTCCAGATAAAACTTTCATATCAACTGCTAATGCAGCAATATATTGTAACGCGACTCCAGTTTTTTGCGATGTCGATGAACAAACCTTTCAAATGGATCCTTTGAAACTCAAAAAATTAATAAACAAAAAAACTAAAGCGGTGATTCCAGTTCATCTAGGTGGTAATGTCTGCCCAATGGATGAAATATTGGAGATAACTAAAAATCACAACATAAATGTCATAGAGGATGCGGCTCATGCACATGGTTCTACATTACATGGAAAAAAAACTGGTTCTTTTGGCTCACTTGGTGTTTTTTCTTTTTATCCTGATAAAATTATGGCTAGCAGTGATGGCGGGATTCTAGTCACAAATAATCGTTATCTCTATGAAAAAATTATGTTACTGAGGAATGTGGGTAGAAAAAATTTAGGAAAATATGATTTTTCAATAATTGGTTATAATTATAGAATGAATGAAATTCAAGCCATACTTGCTAAAGAACAATTACTTTTATTGCCAAAGATGATTAAAAGGCGTAGGCAGATAGCCTCAATTTATGATTCAGAATTGAGAAAACTACAAAGCTTGAGGAAACAGAGAATAGAAGATGATGTAAAATCATCATACTATGCATATATCATGAAATTGGTTAAAGGAAGTCTGGCCAAATTTAGAAAAAATTTGTCTGAATGTGGAGTAGAAACAAGTCCGATGTTTACATCTCTTCATAACACTAAACCGTATGTAGATCTATATGGAAGAAGAAAAGGATTATGTCCTATCTCAGAAAAATTAGATAATGAAACTCTTACTATCCCACTACATCCTGGAATGAAAGATACTGAAGTACACTATGTCATTAAATCAATCAAAAAATTTGTTCACTAATGTTCATGTGATTATAAAATAATATTATATTGTACTTTGAGTGACTAAATGTCAAATCAAGTTTTGACAGCAATGACATTCATTACATCACCTAACTTTAAAGATGCAAACATTTTATCTAGCGTGGAAATCTCTCTAAAAATAACATAGTTAATTTTCTGAAAAATCCATTTCTTACTTAGTATCTTTGGGCAGTTTATCTTGATAATGGAAAAGCCTGATTTTTGCAATGCGTAACTAAGGGTTTCAGGTGTGAAATACGACATGTGGCCTGGAGGATTTAGAAGTACCCAATCTAACTTGTCAATTCTTCTGCCCAATCCATTCCAATTTAGTGTTCTAATATGCAAGATTCCACCCTTTTTTAAAATCCTGCTAACCTCTTCAAAAGCACGAATGGGTTGAGCCAAGTGCTCAACAATATCATTCATTGTTACAACATCAAAAAAATCAGCATCCCAAGATGTCTTGCCTTCAATACTCTCTTGTACGACCTTAAATCTTGTCTGCTTTTGAGCATGTGTTACTGCAAAATCTGAACTCTCCATGCCGTATGATTCGTATCCATTTTGTGTATACACCTTGAGGGAAAATCCAAGTGCGCATCCGACATCTAATATTTTTTTACCGTGTGCATATGTAGAGATTTGTTCTATTGTCTCCTGAAATTCTGGTGTCTGAACTTTCTCTTGGTGAGCGTAGTTGGTATTATAATATTCGTCTCCGTAATATTCTTCCAGATTCAAGTCAGATGGTTTTGGCAAAAAAATAAAACCGCATTGTAAGCATTGAAAATGTGTGAATATCCTATCAGCAAATTTATTCAATGAATGGGAAGTGTAGGTACGATCTTTTTTATCAATCTGTTTCGTAAAAGTTTTTTTAATATTCGTAGAGTCACAGAGAGAGCATCTATTAGATTCACCTTGCAAAGAAAATACCTTTTGGTAACTATCTGTTCTCCTCTTATAAAACATTCCAAGTATATCTCAGAAATATGCACAAATGATCATTCAACGTTGTGCTTTTGAGTTTGAAATTGGATCTTGTTAGTAATCCTTGTTCAGATCTATGTTGTCTCTTGTCAAAATCTACTCTGAATCCCTTTATTGATTTTGGCGGTATCTGCCAGAATCCTAACACTTGACTGAGCTTAGATTCTAGATCAAATTTTTCCTTTAATGGTACGTAAAATGAAGTGGACTGCATCAGTGTAGATCATTCAAATTGATCTGGAGTGATTGATATTTACTAACACTTAGTTAATTTAGGGCATACTCGAAATCTCTTATGTTTGAAAAAAGATATTGTATGCGGTCTTGGAGAAATTGGTTTGCCTATTTTAAAATTAATTTCCAAAAGTGTAGAGGCAGTTGGATATGATATTAATCCGAGCTTATCCAATGAGAAAAAACTTGTCGATCTAGATTTAGTTCATACGGAATTACTACATGTTTGTATTCCTTATTCTGAAAAATTTGAAAGAAATGTTTTGAATCTAGTATCAAAGTTCAAACCTGATGCCATTGTTATACATAGTACAATAAAGCCCAATACTACAGAGAAATTACAAAAACAACTCAAAATTCCAGTACTGTATAGTGCTACACGTGGTATACACAAACGAATGATATCAGATCTCAAAAGATATGTAAAATTTTATTCTGTATATGATTGGGCTCCAAAAGCAAAATGGGCAAAAAAAACTTATGAAAACAGAATGAAAAAAGCCGGCATAAAAACAAAGACAATGTCAAATCCGCTTGCTCTTGAATTGGCAAAGATTGTTGTTGATACGTCATACTATGGATGGCTGATAAACTACGCACAACTAAGCAACATGATTGCAATACAAAACAAAGTAGATTATGATGAGATGTGGTCATTTGCAGACGAGATTCACAAGTATTTAGGAAACAGACCAAAGATGTTCCCTGGATTTATTGGAGGTCATTGTCTAGATGGTCAAGAAATAATTTATATCAAAACACAGAACGGAATGAAGCCAATTACAATACAGGAATATGTAGAAAAAGATCTGAAAAATGATGTTCTATCGTATGACACAAATGAGAAAAAACCAATATTTGATAGAGTCACACACAAGTGGAAACGTAGATTTTCTGGTAATATGGTCACACTTACTTCACGTACAAACCGTTCGATTACCACAACCGATGAACATCTGATGCTCTGTTCTGATACTTTATCAACAAAGTTTGCAAAAGATGTCACAATAAACGAGACAATTCCATTTCTCTCTAGTCTTCCTGATAATGATATACAATACCGATACAAATTTGAAACAAAAAACTGGAGATTGAGATATAACATGCCAGAGTCAATTCAAATTACGCCTGATTTTTGCAGGTTGCTTGGTTATTATGTTTCAGAGGGGTCTGTATCAAATTACGGAAAAGGCTATTCTGTAAGATTTTCCTTTAACAAAAAAGAACTTGATTATATCAACGACGTTTGCACTATATTGAAAAAATTGAATATCGCTTATCATACATATTCACAAAATAATGTAACACATGTGGGTCTCAAATCAACACCACTTGCTTTGTTCATATCTGATACACTGGGTTGTGGAAGATCTTCAAATGTAAAACAACTACCAGATTTCATATATTTCGCACCAAGAAATTACAAAGAAGAATTCCTTGCAGGCTATATGAGAGGAGACGGTTCGTTCTCACCTCAAATAGGAATGGTTCAGGCAGGAACTGCCTCAAAGATGTTAGCTGTTGGTCTGGATATTCTGCTACTGTCCATGGGATATGTTATGACATGTGGAAAAAGCATACACTCTCCAAGTATAATTAATGGGAGGACAATTAAAGGAAGTCTTCTTTATACACTAGTATCCAAAGGACAGAGTCAATACAATGACCTTGCAGATATGGGAGGATTTGAGCAATTTAACCAAAGAACACACTCTAAACAACTCTGGCATATGTTGAATGAAACCCTCTACATGATTAGAACAACTAAAACAATACATGAAGAAAGAGAACAAGATGTGTATTCTCTAGATACGAAAAATCACTTGTTTGTATCAACAAACGGGCGCCTCATTCACAATTGTGTCATACCTAATCTTGATTTGATGAATAACGAAACACTTGATCTCATAAGAGACATCAATTCTGATTATGCAAAGATCCTAAAAAAGAGACAGTCACAGGGTAAAAAATACTAGCCCACATTATTCCATTCATTACTATTTTTCCATTTGAATGATATATAGTATAGACATTGAAAATCAATGATAATGGACACACAAATTCATTCTAGCTTACGAACTGTAGAATGGAAAGATAATTCTATAGTAATGATTGACCAGACAAAACTGCCTAACGAGCTAGTTTATGTAAAATATACTGATTATAACGATGTAGCCGATGCAATAAGAAATCTAGTGGTAAGAGGCGCTCCTGCCATAGGTGTATCTGGCGCCTTTGGCCTTGCCTTGGCTGGTCTTCAAAGTACAGCCCAAGACAAGGAAAGTCTTCTCAAAGATCTAGAACATGCAAAAAAAATTCTTTTTGAGACAAGACCTACTGCAGTTAATCTTGCATGGGGACTGGAAAAAATAATGAATGTAGCAAGAGCAGCAAAAGATGCTTCTGAAATTAGAGAGACAATTGTGGAAGAAGCAAAGAACATGGCAGAACAAGACATTGACATAAACAAACGCATGGGCAAAAATGGTTCGTATCTTTTTGATGACAACGATACAATAATGACTCATTGCAATGCAGGTGCACTTGCTACAGTAGCTTATGGTACTGCCCTTGGAGTTATACGAGCTACAAGAGATAGCGGAAAAAAGATCAAGGTGATAGCAACAGAGACAAGACCAGTCATGCAGGGCTCTAGGCTTACTGCATTTGAATTAAAACATGATGGAATTGATGTTAGCTTGATACCAGATACTGCTGTAGGATATTCAATGGCAAATGGACTTGTATCAAAAGTAATTGTAGGAGCTGACAGAGTACTTGCTAGTGGACATGTGTATAACAAAATTGGAACATATCAGGTTGCACTAATGGCAAAACAACATGGCATACCATTCTATGTTGCAGCACCGCTTTCAACATTTGACATGAAAAGCGCTCCAAAAGATGTAGTAATAGAGCAGAGAAACGCAAGTGAAGTAACTGGAGTGGCAGGCAGAAAGACTGCACCTGATGATATCAATGTGATAAACCCCGCCTTTGACATGACTCCACCGGAACTCATAACGGGTATAATCACAGAAGCCGGTGTAGCACAGCCGCCGTTTGAAGAATCAATCAAAAAATTGTTTGCAAAGTTGTAAAGTATTTATTCTATTGTAGAAACAAACCCATTCATGGCAACTGTTACTTCTCAGCAGATACTAGAGTCATTAAAGCAGTGTATGGACCCAGAAATTCCAATAAGCGTGGTAGATATGGGACTAATTTACGGTGTGAACATAAACGCAGACAATAAAGTGGATATTAAAATGACAATGACAACACGTGGTTGTCCTTTACATGATACGCTAGTCACTGATGTAAAACGATACGTAACCAAGGTTCCTGGTGTGTCTGATGTTAGCGTTGAAATTGTGTGGGAACCAGCATGGACTCCAGAAAAAATGTCTGATGAAGGTAAAAAAATGATAAACTATGGAAAACAAAAAACTGTAGCTCCAATAAATTATGATATTGCCATGCCACAAGGTATTGGTTCTCTAGTAAAACAAGAAGACGGTTCCCTTGTCTTGACAAATGAAAACCAACAAGGATTCATGGTAAATCAAGCCATAGTGGAGTTTTGGAAACTATGCAATGGTCAACGAAGAATTACTGATCTGGTTGATGAATTTGCAAAACAAGTTGGACTACAACGAGGCCAAATGGAAAAAGAGGTCTTACAATTAATCCAACAACTACGAGATGGCGGATTGATAATAATCAAAGAACCTGAAGTATCTAATGTACAGTTCAAAAAATAAATTCTAGATTTCGTTAATCTCTGTTATTGTTCCCTGAACAGAATCCATTTTCACGATTGCTTTTTTCTCTCCAAATCCAAGTGCAACATACCAGTCTCCTCCATCTACATCAAATTTTGTTTCAAGTGTCTTGATATCTTCTGCCTTGACACCATATTTTGATATAATTCCTGATACTGCGACCGGTACTGCTTCCTTTTCTGTTGGGAGTCTTCTTTTCATCAATCCTACGCCTGGGCTCATGATATCATTTCATATCATTACTGGTATAATAGTCATTTCCAAATTGTATTATCAAAATGTCAAGCCGTACAAATTAAAATCAATAAAACAAGATGCTAAAAATTTCATAACAACATTCTATATAGACAGATAATTTCAGAGTTTGAGTATGACAATATACAAAATGATTTCAGAATCTTTTCTGTCAAGACAAAATGATATACTATTTCTAGTGTCAGTTTTGGCGGTATTAGGTACTTTTGTAGTATTAGTTGGAGGAATATGGGATTCTGCATCACATGCTCTTAAAATTCCTGATAGTTTTTGGACCATCCAACATGTAACGGTATATGCAGGCGTTAGCATAGTTGCGCTTGCCGCAGCCTTTGGAACTATGATATCTATGAAAAACAGGAAGATAATCACAGGAATAACCATACTGCTGATTGGATCTGTATTGCAACTTGGTGGAGGCTATGTAGATTATAATTTTCATACAAAATATGGCATTGATGGACTGGTAACATCTTCCCATCTTACTATTGAATCCGGATTGCTGCTAACTTCGATTGGAGGTTTTCTAACACTATCAAAATTTGGTTACAGTAAAACAAAAAAACTTGTTCCCTTTTCAATTGTAAATGTGTTATTTTCTGCAACCTGGATAGGATTCAACTTGTCATTATTGGTTGGTGCAACTATGTTGTGTATACCAGTCTATGACTTGTTCTCATCTGGCTGTTCTGTAATGTAGTTTTTCAGTTTTCTATATCCAGAAAATACCAAAACTAGAGCACCTGAGAATATCAACGCCGCAGGAAAAGTGATCTCTTGAACTCTAGTATCTCCTATTGTAGTTGATAGTTCAACAGGCTTGTCTGAAAGATTGGTTATCTCTAATGTGACTTGATCATTGTGCTCAAAATGAAAGTAATCTACTGTCACTTTGTTTGTTATCTTTCTAATATCTAGAAAGTTTCCATGTGAGTCAACTGCTTTTGCAAGAATGTCATTCTGATAACTTTCAGATGCTATCAAGTAAAAACCAATCCCATCTCCATTGAGTTTCACTGGTATGCTGTTGGTACCAAAACCATCCAACAAAAAGTTGGTTGTATTTTTGTTGGCCTCTGATAAAATGATTCCGGCCCCAATTGACCCTGTGATGATCAGTAATATTCCAACATAAAATAATGAGATCTGAAATCGCATATTGGTATATTCTGGAGCTTCTATCTATTTATTATCAAGGGCCCGGTGGGATTCGAACCCACGACCTGGTGGTCCGAAGCCACCCGCACTATCCTGGCTATGCAACGGGTCCAATCAATGAAGAATTAAACGGGGCTATAATGCTTAGGCTACTAGTTTTTAATAAATCTGAGATGTGGTTATAGGAAATTGAATCGTGCACCTACAAAATCTATAATCCATAAAATCAAGTGTGGATTACATCTGGATTGAGAACCTTGAAATAGAATTGTATTTCATTTTTAGATAGTTTTGGGAACGATAAGAAAGATCGCTAGAAAAATTCTTGGACGTGATAAAATAAAATCAATAGGCATGGAATACTGGGAAAAAGCAGCGTCAGGTAGTGATGCTAAAGCTATGAATAAAATTTGTGATGGTTTTGGCAAGGAAGATTTTGAAACAAAAAAAGAGAGTCTTATCTTCATAAAGGAGTTTCAAATTTCGCCACAAGATGAAGTACTAGAGCTTGCTTGCGGTATGGGTCGTACTTGCAGGTGGATATCTCCTAAAGCAAAGCAATACACTGGAGTTGATTTTATACCACAAATGATAGAAAAAGCAAAGATCTATAATTCTTCTTTTCTCAATGCAAAATTTGTTTTAAATGATGGCAAAACATTAAACATGTTTCATGATGATACTTTTGATGTTGTTTACTGTGAGCTTGCTTTTCAGCACATGACAAAAGATGTACAACAGTCTTATGTGAAGGAAGTTTATCGTGTTCTTAAAAAAGGAGGGACATTTTTTGCTCAACTACCAAAAATTGAATTTTATAAAGATTCTACTTTTGCATTATCGAAAGAAGAAGTAGATAACTTATTCGGAAAATATGAAATAAATTATGGTGGTGGCTCTATTGCATATTATACAGTGATAGCCAAGAAACAGAATTCTGTTAATTAGATAGTTTTTGTGCTTAATCTTTTTGCGATTAATAAAAATTGAGAATATCTAATTCTTGATTCTATTTTTTATTATCTGTACACAAACATTTCCTATAATATCTGCAAAAATGAAACTGCTTCATTTTTACTATTTATACTAGACTTATTTGATACACGAAATTATCTGTTTTTACACTCACAGAATTAAATTCCTAGTTTACAAGTTTTATACTGGATAAATATCTGTCTTAGGTAATTGAAGATATCACAACGTGTAGCAGGAGTAGAATATGCAATACGCGATATTGCACTAGAGGCAAGAAAACTCCAAAAGCAAGGCAAAAAAATTACCTATCTTAATATCGGCGATCCACTCCAATATGGATTCCAGCCCCCTGACAGAGTCAAAGAAGCTTTTGTAAAAGCAATCAATGAAGGCCAGAATTATTATGCATCATCTGAGGGTCTGCCGGAACTACGACAAGCTATAGCGAAAAAAGAAGCGGTGAAAGGTCTTCAAGTTTTGGAAGATGATATTCTTGTGACAAATGGAGTCTCTGAGGGACTTGAGATGATCATGGCCTCTATCGTAGAAGCCGGAGATGAGGTGCTAATACCTGGTCCTTACTATCCACCTTATGCATCATATGTTAGATTATTTGGTGGAACGCCTATAGAATTTCTAGTAGACTTACACAACTCAACTCCTGACCTTGATGACATTAAATCAAAAATTACATCAAAGACAGTTGCAATATGTCTGATTAGTCCTAACAATCCTACAGGTGTAGTATTTAGTGAAAAGTCTCTTAAGGATCTAGTTGATCTTGCAAATGAACATGATTTGTACATCATTTGTGATGAAATCTATGATCAAATTGTCTTTGACGAAAAATTTACAGGCATAGGCAAAGTCAGTGGCGATTCGCCTGTCATATTGTTAAATGGTTTTTCCAAAGTTCATCTAATGTCTGGTTGGCGAGTTGGATATATTGCATTTAGTCAATCAAAAAAACTAGAGTTATTGCGAGAAAATGTACCAAAATTATCTAGAGTAAGGATTGCCACCAATCTACCAGTGCAATATGCTGCACTAGAATCACTTTCTGGTCCACAAGATTATGTAACAAAATTTGTCTCTGAGCTCAAAAAAAGACGAGACTATACCATCAAGAGACTAAATAGTATGAATGGCATCAGTTGCACAAACCCTAAAGGTGCTTTCTATGCATTTCCAAAAATTGAGGACAACAAGTATGGTTCTGACAAAGAGTTTGTAACTGAACTATTGAAATCAACTGGTATCCTTACAGTTCACGGTTCAGGATTTGGAACTCAATATGGTACAGGTCACTTTAGAATGGTTTTCCTGCCTGACATACCTATACTGGAAGATGCTCTAAATAACATTGAAAAATTTGTTAGCTAGTATTTCCAGTCTGTAACCTTTTTTGGTACTATTTCAATAATACAATCAGTTTGGCCCAATAGTTGTTGTGCTGATTTATTTTTTAGGCTCTTAAAATATCGAAGCATGATTTTTCTTGCAAGGGATTGAACAATGTTTGTCTTTAAAATTATTCTAGCTCTTCCAGTTCCCATTACTCCAACAATGTCTGGCGACCTTACTCCAATATCTATACAGAATGATACCTTGGAATTTTTTTTGATGTTTTTTGCCTTTTGTGTCTTTGTGTTTGTTCCTACGTAAAATTTACCATTCGTATACATGTACCAGACAGGAACGATGTGTGGATCTCCAAAAGGATCAATTGTAGCAAGCCGTAGGATTTTCTGTGATTTGAGAAATTTTTCATTCTTCATAGTTTTCTCCTCGTAACCCTAGAACAATGAGAAATCCTGCTATACCAAACATGCCTACTGATATTTTCTCACTTGTAATATCTGCAGATGTAAAAAAGTCTGTAGTAAACTCTGGTCCCCATATGAGCAGGTCTCGTATGATGGCAATCGAAGCTACAACAATAAACAACACACCCATTGCTGTAAACCAATTCTTTCTTCTTACATGACCCATGTTAACTACTGGTATATGGTAACTAGATTATCTTTATGCCCGGATTCTTCATCTTGTTTTTTATCATTGCATTGAGAAGAATTGGCGTTGCTACTTCTGCAAGATATGACAAGGCACCAGGACCCAATAATATTGGTCGAAGATTCTTTATCTCAGTTATTAGTTGTCGTACCAAATTTAGCGAGTCTTCGGCATCTCCGCAAACAAATATGTCAGAATCAAGTACAAGTTTTGGATCAACTAGTTTTTTTTCTGATATTGTATGAAATGCAGAAACTAGTCTAGACTTGTTCTTCATGTATTTCTGGACCAACTCAAATGCTGATGGCTTTTTGTCTTTAAACGAGATGAATTCAAAACCTAGATCAGTCTTGGTCAGAGGTACTATTGGAGATATCACTGTACAATCATCTCTCACATTAGGTAAAAGTTGAGAACATATTGCATCTATATTTTCATATGGAATTGACAAAACCAAAACGTCACTTTCTTTTGCAACTGATGTATTGTCTTTTCCAGTGATTTTTCCTTTGAAGGACGCATATTCTTTTTGTGCTAATTCTGAATATTCTCTTGCAGCTTCTTCTGCCTTTGGAGATTCTCTAGATCCTATTATAACATCATGATTTTCACACCAACGTAATGCAAATCCTTTGCCCATTCCGCCAGTTCCGCCAATTATTCCAATCTTCATGAAATGTTGCACAGGCAATGTTATTATTATCTTTATTCAATAATTGTGATCGTTATTGCCATTACTTCTTTTTCTAAGACACGGTCAGGCCAAAAATAATGTTGAACGAATTTTAGCTGGACGTACCAAGGGATTTCCACTCACAGAATTAGGTATCAAGCAGGCTGAACAAATAGGAACTTTTCTCAAGTCTTTCAATATATCAAAAATATATTGTAGTCCTATAGAAAGGGCAGAACACACTGCTAAAATAGTTGCCAACAGTGTAGGCTTGAACTGTACAATTGATGAGCGACTAACAGAGATAAACATGGGATCATTTTCCGGAATGCATTATGACGAAATGTTCAAAAAACATGGAAACGTTTTCTTAAAGTTTTACCAAGGTCATCCAGTAGTTGAGACAAATGGAATTGAGACATTTACAAACGTGAAACAAAGAGTCTTGGACATGGTTGATCATTGTGTAAAAAAACATGCTGGGGAAACTGTTTTGCTTGTTACTCACATGGATCCTATAAAATCAATGATATCTACAATTCTCCAACCAAAACCTGAATCACTATATGAAATGATAATAAGAAATGCTTCTCTCACAATATTAAAAAATGAACAATCCAGTTTTTCCATGGTTGCAATAAACTCTATGAATCCAGAACGATATTCTGCTGAATAGTCTTCTCATCATCTTGTTTACTAATCTGTGTAGAAATTAGCAGAACCAATATCTATGGGTTAACGAAATCATATTTATTGAAACTAGTGATGTTTGGATTGCTACTTCTTGTAATTACAAGTAGTTTCTTTACCAATGCTTTTGCTTTGCATCTGTATACTGATAGAGATGTTTACTCGAAAGGTCAGCCTCTTCTTGTATATGGACAAGCCTTACCAAATGAACCCCTGATAATCCGATTATTTGCACCAGATGGTACAATAGCACAATTCAATCAAATAAATGCTGATGATAGTGGTGCTTTTAGTCATATATTGATACGATGGCCAAACGCAACAACCAACTATTCGTACGGGACATATTCTGTAGAGGCAATTGCTACAAAAGAACAAGGAATATCAAACACAACTAATGTAAAATTTTTGGCAAATTCATCCTTGATACAAATACCACAACAACCAATTGTTCTAGTGTCTGTATTTGCCCCACAGAATGCAGCTATTAATCAAACATTTCGTGTCTTTATTCAAGTAACAAGTGATGGCTTGTTGGTTGCTGGAAACCCATCTGTTGTACTAAAATCATCACATGTTCACATGCCGGATGGTAGCGTGGTTGATCTTTCTGATTCTCTAAAAACTCTTCACCAAGGGTTATTCTATGTTGACTTTACACCGACTCAAGAAGGTACATACATTTTTCATATAACTGCTACCAGTAAAGGTACTCCTGCCAATGGATCTGTCGCTACTCTAGTTCTCAAACAAAATATCGAAGGAATATCTAACCAAATATTGAAACTCAATTCTGTTTTAAATTCTACATCACAAGAGCTTGATAGACTAAAATCAGAAATTCAGGGATTTGGAACCGTACTCAATAGTAGTCAACAATCTATCTCTAAAGCAAATGAGAATCTAAACAAAAGTGTAACTTTCATGTCTGATTCAGTTGGAAATATTGATCAAGCATCTAACCAATTAAATTCATTATTCTTGCCTGTCGTAGCTCTAATAGCAATAATCATCGCACTACAAATAACAATTCTTGCTAGGCGACGATAGTTCCTATGGTTAAGAAAAAAAATACCCTATCCAAAGTAGGATTTTTTTTAATCTTTATCTTACTATTTTCTCTTTTTCCAAAAACAGCAATGGGATCATATGATATAGATCTTCCAAAAAATAACACAGGTATCCAAACAGATCAAATATCTGATCTCATAAATTTTCAATCATCTTCATCTCAAGATGTCATTAAAAGATACATTGTATCTGGTTCTGGTTCTGTATCTGGCATAATATCACATGCTAGTGATGTTGTCTATGGAATGGATTCAGATCATGGTTCTCTTGCAGTGGGTTTTTTCAATCAAGATGAGATCTCAAATCTAAAATTAAACGGATATACTGTGATTGAAGATCTACCGTTAGAATTTGATTCAGTAAAACCTGATCAGCCAATAACCGGAGTCTCAACAGTTGATACAATTCTTGGTTCTGATAAAGTCATTAGCAAGTATGGGTATACTGGAAATGGTATCAAGATAGGAATAGTGGATACAGGAACGGATTTTTCAAATCCTGATGTAAAAGATTCTGTCGCTCGTGACAAAAATAATGTTCCAGTTATGATTGATGCTGATGGACAGGGTATAGTATTAACAAATACCACATTTGTTGCAAATATCAACAGTAAAGGAGTAGTGCAAAATTATACAAGTATCATTCCAAAAAATGTTACATCTTCTGTTTATGTAACATCAAAAGGTGTATTCCTTGATTTACACAAAAAGGGCAAGGGAACATATGTTCAAGTCTATAATTCACTATATCCAAAAGGAGGCAACCCTGTTCTAAACGGAACCGTACCAAATGACTATAAAATAGGAAAAGACTCGAAACACTTTATCCTATCAAAGAGTGGCATGTATCACTTTGGTATGATGTATGAAAGCATCTCTCAAGGCCAATATTATAGATTACAAATAGTGCCAGTTCTTGTAGTTGATTCAAACATTGCAGGTTTGTATGATACCATAATTGCAGACATGTCTGATTCTTGGAAAGATTATGAAAAATTTAACGGTACTATACCTAAATATGATTTTGATTTTACTGATGAAACTACAATTACACTTGGAGAAGGTAACGAAAATCTCATCTATGATTCAAATCATGATGGAAATGCCAACTATGATGCGGGAACAGTTGGTGCACGTGTACTTGATGTGTATGGTGTAATTACAAAACCATCACTAATTAACCAAAAGATAGGTGCAATCAATGGCACGCTTCTTCCTCCACTTGATCCTCATGGAAATTTCTTTGGAGTGATGTATGATTTTGAAGGCCATGGAACAGATACTGCGGGTTCAATAACATCTGTTGGAAAACAAAGTTATAGTGTTTATACAAACTCTACAAAATATCACATACGGGGAGTTGCTCCCGGTGCAAAAATAGTTCCTATCAAGGCACTTTGGTTAGGTGATGCAATTTATGGATGGCTCTGGGCTGCTGGGTTTGATCAAGAAAAAAATCAATGGAAGTATAGCGGAAATACTAGAGTTGACATTATATCAAACAGTTGGGGAATATCGACTTTTCCTGCACTACAGTCAGTTCCAGGACTTGATGTGCAATCACTTTTGCTTGGAGCACTCTGTGTTCCTCACTCTCTTGATGTAAACTATCCTGGAATATTGATGGTTAGCAGTTCAGGAAATGCTGGACCTGGTTATGGAACAGTGGCAACTCCTGATGCAGCACCATTTGGAATTACAGTTGGAGCAGTTACTGATAATGTCTTTGTGGGCTATGGCCCATACAAGAATCAACCACGATTTGGCAATAGTACGTCTGATTATGGAGAAGTATCTGGATTTTCTAGCAAGGGCCCATCTTTGATTGGAGATCCTAAACCTGATCTTATGGCAGTAGGAGAATATAGCTATGTTCCTACATCTGTAACACAAACTAGTAAAAACAATACAAGCCAGTATGGTCTATTTGGAGGGACTAGCTTGGCTGCACCTCTGGTAGCAGGCTCTGCTGCAATTCTTATGGAAAGTCTAAAAGACAAAAATATTCCATACAACTCTTTTACGATAAAAAATATTTTAATGTCTACTGCAACTGATTTAGGAAATGATCCATTTTCTCAAGGTGCTGGATTAGTCAATGTAACAAGAGCAGTTAATTTTGTATTGGGAAATGAAGATGTCTTTGAAGTCTATAACGATGCATCATATCATAATACAAAGAAAATCCTAGATTCTGCTTTAGAAACAATGAACTCATCTTCAGTTGGTTTGACAAAAATAAAACTCAGTAATTCTTCCTTGCCTGAAACACCTTGGTTTGGAGGTAGGCTATATCCAGGCGATAGAACATCTGCCACATTCACAATAGTAAATCCAACTAATGATACATTGGAAATTAACATTGAACCACAAAAACTCGGATTGATAAAAACTGATACCTATAATGGAACTACTCAGGTACAGTTACGTGACCCGTTAGTAAACAAATCAGGAATCTATCGACCAGACTATGTTCCCTTGCAAGACGTAAGAAACTATACTGGATTGACATCTTTCTTTGAAAATACAAAGCCAATACCTGATGATGCTTCTCTACTAGTACTCAATCTTGCATTTCCATTTTCACAATTCATGAACTCGTCTGCAAAAACGTATGCCGATGACATGAAAATCTCATCATTATATCTATATGATTGGGACAAGAAAAGTAACGCCTCTGTCCCTGTGTCCCAAGATCTCTCTCTGATTAATAGAGGTGGTGCATGGGGCACTGTACAAGAACTCCGAGTCTCTGAACCTGCTACAAAAATAAAGCACGTTCCTCTGGTTGGAATCTATCCAGTACCTACAAGATATTCATACTGGACAGGTGATACAAAGAAAAACTCTACATCATCAGACTATACATTGACTGCAAGTTATTACAAAAAAGTATCCTGGAATGATATTTGGTTAAATTCAAAAAATATTCAAGTCAAGCCCTATGAATCTGTCAAAGTAATTGCTACTCTTGTTGTTCCTCAAGATCAAATTCCTGGATTGTATCAAGCCTTTATCAAATTTGAAGGAAAGTCACACACTGTAAATGTTCCAGTTTCATATGCTGTAATTAAAAAACTTCAACCAAAAGATCTGCCTACCGTAATACAAGGACAACAAGGTGACACACTATATGGAAATGGATACATTGGTGGAGGATTTGACATGGCAAACAGGTATAATGCAGGAGACTGGCGTCAATATTATTTTGATGTCACTGACAAGACAATAAACTCAATTGCAATGACTCTATCTTGGAAAGATCCTGACACAAATCTATCTGTCTTTGTAATAGATCCACAAGGAAAAATTATTCAAACAAATACTCCACCTGGTGTGCTTGGACAGTTTCAAGGATGGCCTACTGGGGATTGGCTTGGTCCAAGTGCTCCATTTAGTGAAGGAGGAGGATTCTATCCAGTAAAGAACAAGGATGCAACATCTACTGTATTGTATGCATCAATAAACCAGACTGGTGTGTATTCTGTATTGATACATGCTCCATTATTTGGAGGAAGATCAATTGCAGAACCTGTAACTATTGCTACAAAATTCTCTACCATATTACCGATAGAGTCTCAACCCCAATTGATTTTAGACATTCCACTTTTTATTAATAATAATTATACAATTACTCCACAAATAATTGGACAAGATATTGAGGACAAGCAGTATTATCTTGATAATGCAGCACCGAAAATGATCAATCAAACTCTACTAACAGAAGATATGCGAAATTTATCTGAAGGAGAACATGACATTAAATTTATCATAACTGATACCGTTGGACATGATATCTCAAAAGAATTCAAATTCATAGTGGATAATACTGTACCACAGATTATAGTCAAGTCACCAAAGAATAACTCTAAAGTTTCTGGAGTGGTTGACATTGATTTGGATGTAAATGAATTGAATCTAGCACAAAAAGACTGGTTGACTGTGCAAACTCCCAAACAGGTTTTCCACGATGTTAAAAATATTCAATTTGATACCACAACTATGGTAAATGGGAACTATACTGTTCTAGTCACTGCAAAAGATAGAGCAGGAAATGTAGAGGTTACAAATATCGTATTAAATGTGGATAACTCTAGTCCTAATGTTGTCCTTGGCCCAATCAAAGGCGATCAAGATTTCATAACTTTAGTTGAGATTCTGGCAGGAATTGGAATTGCGTCGGTAGTAACCATTTTTACTTTGAAAAGATTACGAATTTCAAAAAGAGACTAGACAAGATTTATATGCAAATTTTCAAGAACGGAGCTTTGGATGTCTGAGCAAGATTCTGCCAAGGATGCCCTATCTCGACGTGATTTTCTCAAGTTACTTGGTGCTGCAGGAGTTGCTTTAACATTTACACCGTTTATTCCATGGGGTAAATTCATGCCAAACCCATCAAATGCCTCTCTAGAGAGAGCGCAAGTTATTCTGCCTGATGGAACACAGGCAAACGTCAAGACTTTTCCAAAAAATCATTCCGAGGTTATCACTTATCCAAAAACAGGAGATACTGTACTTGATCAAGAGGCATTCAAAAAATGGCAGTTTATCAGATTGCCAGAAGAGCTTGGTGGTGATAAAGACGATGTTACCGCTTTTCGTGCTTATAGTATGGTTTGCTTACATCTGTGGTGTTTGTGGAAGTACTGGCCACAAGAAGGTAGAAAAAGAGGTGAATGTCCATGTCATGGAAGTATGTATAATCCATTGAATGGAAAGGCCTTTGCAGGACCTGCTTCGTTGCAGGCTTCACCATCAAATGTGTTGGCAACCCTTTATTTTGAAACTGATAACGATGGCAATTTATGGATTAAACCAGCTGTATGGAGCGTAAATGAAAATGGAGTTGTAGGATATGGTCGTTTCCTTAAAACGTAGAAACGGTCTAGTAGATTTTTTCTACTGGATATGGGATGGATTGGAGCGAACAGTATTCATTGGAACCAAGTTTTCATTTCCTGCAAGATTTGTAAGCCCATTTGGGTTTTTGGGAATGCTCACATTTGTGATATTTATAATTCTTGGAGTTACTGGCGCGTTACTGATGTTTTACTATCAACCCATATTAGATAGGGCGTGGGATAGTGTTGCTAAAATTAATGATACTGTTCCTTATGGATTTGCTATAAGAAATATTCACTATCATGCATCAAACGCAATGGTTCTTCTTGCAGTACTTCACATGTATTACCAATACTTTAGTGGCAGATACAAAATAAGAAATGAAATCATCTGGGTAACAGGTGTAGTACTTGGTACTGTAACTATTTTGGAAGCATTTACTGGATATGATATTATATTTAGTGAACGTGCAGAACTTGCAATCAGTATAGCTGCGTCTCTGACAAATTCCATGCCAGTAGTTGGACCTACAATTCGTGATGCAATGTTTGGTTCTGGCTTTGCAGACTTTATTCTTAGGTTTTACACCATGCACGTATTTCTATTACCAATAGTGATGCTAGGACTTATGGCAGTTCACATGCCAAGATTCTTGGTCTTTGATGTACCGATGGTAATGGCAATCTCTGGTGCAATATTTCTAACCGGTGGAGTATTTCCAGTAGATCTTGGTTCCAAGTTTGAACCTACGGTACCGCCTGGAATTACAGTGCCTGAATGGTATCTTACTGGAATCTATGCATTCTTGAGGACCCAGTATGACAAATTTGTGACAGGAGTACTTTGGCCTGGTATATTTATTGTAGCAATAGCAATGACACCGTTCATAGATAGGTACAAAAAATTCTCATGGAAAGACAGACCGATTGTAACTGCATTTGGTATTACAGGTATCACACAAGTTATGGTGACAACATATTGGGGCTTTTACATTACTCCTGATATCACAAAACCGCTAGTTGCACGACTTGTAATTGATCCAATATTCTTCTATCTGATAATGTTGTTATTGGTTCCAATAGGATTTGGATTCTCATACATGATGATATTGCTTGCAAAAGAATCAGAAAGAAAGGCAAAGTTGGCAGCCTCCAAAGGTCCACATAAATCAGCACCGATTAATCTGTCTGGAAAATGGATTAATTGGCTAATTATAGGACTTTTGGCATTCCAAGTATATCTTAACATTGCAGCATACAATGCAGCCCTGAGTGGAATGAAGAACTTTGCTCTATTCCTAACTGGACTTATTCTTATGGTGTTTGCTGGATTATTCCATCTGTATAGACATGGACTCAATGAAGCAAAGAAGATTCCTATTCCACCACAGGCAGAACCAGAATCTCCAAAACCGCTTGATAGCAAAGAAGCATCTGCAAGTCTGCCTTCATAGATTCAACTATTGAATAACTGATCTTTGCATTTTCTATTTTGTACAAAGAATCAAAATTGGACATTTACTAATACAAAATTATTTTGTATAGCTTTATAAGACTAAAAATAAGATTGCCAAATAGTTGAGTCTTCCATCCTCCAGTCATGCGTATGGAATAGGATTAATCGCAGTTATTGTAGGTGCTGCCATTGGAGTTTCTTATTACCAGCTTTATTTTATTCCCGAACTTAACGCAAAACCAATAATATCTGATAAAGTTCTCCATCCAACTGATACTACTACTATAATTATTGTTCCTGGTGCAGAAAACCAAGCACAAGAACAAAACTTTACTCCAAAGACAACCAAGGCTCAACTTGGAGTAAATAATCTGGTAGTTTGGAAGAATACTGGTGAAACTGCCCACACTGTTACTCCTGACAAGCCATTCAAGGATACGTACAGCGGAGACTTTGGCTCCCCAGGAGTCATCAAGCCAGGTAATAGCTATCAATTTGTCTTCACTCAGGAAGCTGTAATTTCATATCACTGTGATCCTCATCCATGGATGAAAGGAACAATAACTATAGAACACGGCGCACTAACATCTTAGAAAAAATTAGAATCTAGGGCATTAATTTTCCAAAAACAACATCATTTTCAATCTCTTTGTGTTCTTGTATTATTGACGCTCTAAATTTGATCTCATGAATCTCGGTTGGCTCAAATTCTATTGATGCTGTAAACTCTACTAAATTTTGTTGCATGTCATTTTTGTTGATAAACAACCTTGAAAGATTTTGTGATATGGTTTTGTTGTTGTATGATCTGTAGACTATGAGTTGATTGGAGCCTAGAATTTGCGCATTTACTACCACCCCATCATATCTTCCAGAATAATTTACTTGGATCTTTCCTTTGATTATCTCACTGCGTTTGAATGTCAAATTCTCTATCTTTAACTCAATGTCTTTCATATTGTATTGATCTTTAAATGAAGATAATTAAATTATTGGAACTTGTGTAATTGTATCTCTTGAATTATCTAGAAAGCGGGCCCGAAGGGATTCGAACCCTCGACCACCGGATTAGAAGTCCGGTGCTCTATCCAAGCTGAGCTACGAGCCCAAATACCGGGCAGTTGGAAGAGATATTAAGGGTTTTTAGTATATGATAAAAATTAGATTAAGAAAATAATTCTCAATTCTAATATATCAGATATATCTAATATGTTTCAGATGGGCGACAAGACAACTATCGGAATTAGAAAAGATACTCATAAAGAATTATTGAAAGTGATGGGACAGATTCAAGCAAGAACTGGAGAGATTCCAACACTTGATGATGCATTGAAAGAATTGTTAGAGAGTTACAAGAAAAAGAAGTAGTGATATGAAAATTAAAGCAGGCGATAGAGAAATTGATGAACAAGAACTCAAAGAGATATACAATCAGCATCTTGTAGAACATAGAAACAGGTTTGAAGATGTTTGGAATGGGATGAAACTCTATCTCTCTCTTAATACTGGCATTATTGGTTTAGCAGGATATTTACTACGACTTAATTCCGATCCCAGTAGATTTGGTGTAATGCTAGTTTTTGTAGCAGGCATGGCAATATCTATTCTAGGATTCATTACGGTTCGTCTTTTACGAAAGTATTACATGCAATCTCTTTCACATGTGACATTTTTTGAACATCTTCTTGGATATCAGTCTGTAATTGACATAAATGATAAAGGTGTGAAAAGAAAACTATCCATTCGTTGGTTTCTTCTACCACACGATCATAAGGAAATTGATGACAAAGATAAAGAAACTATGATCCTGCACAATCCAGATGAGTGGGTAAAAAAGGCTATTTACCATAGAGGATCTACATTTTATTTCATGATTCTTCATTGGATTTTTTTTGCCATTAATCTTGTAGGTTTTGTGTTTGTTACTACTGGTTATTACCGTATTTTTCAATAGGAAATTACATATAGAAAACATTATCTTTAGTGCTCCATGAGATGTTGCTTATTGATCAAATTTTTTACATTTTACCTGCAAACGTAGACTCTCCAATGGTTTTTTTCAAGTAACGTCGTACATCTTCTTCCAAATTCTTTCTATGATTTGTTGAGATATACACTTTTTTGATTAGAGTTTTCAGGTTTACCCTAGTCATTACATGTGAATCTGATACTGAATTTAATGTAGCAAGATCTCTTGAAAGAATTTTTCTTCCGGATGATGTAGTCACTATTCTGATTTCTTTTTCTCGTTCTTGGTCTAAATTCTTGTGGATATACCGATTCACAATAGCGTCAGAGGTGAAAGGATCATTAGGATCAAAATACTGCACCTGGCCAACACGAATCTCTCTAGGATCTGCATTGTCCAAGCTTTTAACAAGACATTTGTAAGTAGATTCTATCACGACACCGTTCTGTGGACAGTCATTAGTGAAAACTTGCCACATCCAATCACGATCAGATTCATCATTATTCATAGTCCAACCATTGATGAAATGATTTGATTGTATGATCTTCTGTGAGTCATAGAGACCACGATCGTCAGCAAATTTTTTGATTAGCTTTACATCTTCATCCATAGAAAATTTATCTAGTGCTTTCTTGGTAACTTGGCCTTCTTTCATGCCTGCTCTTGTACGTCCAATCTGATTACAATACAATGATTCTTTATCTAAAATATTCTGCAATTCTTCAAATGTTCTATAATGCCAGATTGGTGCATTTTCATTTGAAGGTGGCTTGTAAGATGGATCTACTACATGCACCATTGGAAAATAAATAATATGTTATCCTTATTATTTTGCTTGTTGAGCTGCATATACTCCAGATTCTATTTTTGTATGACTAAATAATATTTATCCACATTTGAAAATTGCCTCTTTTAGTTGCCTTAATTTAGTTCCAGTAATTACTAAAAGTTCTTCATTTTCCTCATGATTTAGGGTGCGATTGTGTCTTGATTCAAAACCCTCCATGAATGACATGTGTAAAATTCCCAATGTAAGTCCCAAAGCTAGGTCTACTCCGTCTTTATCATTGAGAGCATCTCGAAATATTTCATTTCTTGCTGTCTTCACACTTGTTTTGATATTAGTAATGGCATAATCAAATAATTTTTCTAGCACAGCTTTGTCAGATGTCTCAAATGGCATAATTTAGTTATGAATATGTACGATTTAAGGATCATTGAAATTTAAATTAATATTTTCAATAGGTTTGTATAAAAATTATGAGTCAAGTGGAATGTTTACTAAATTCAAGAAAATAATTAGAAAGTAGTTCTATTTTGATAAAAACTAATCCTCAGCAGTATCTAGTCCCTTAGTTGGATATATGATGACTTCTCTACTATGATGTTTTCCTCTTTCTTCCCTAACAGCTGCATTAGCGATAAAGGTTAACCATTTTAATGCATCCGAAAAATCTTCTCTAACTTTGACAGCTATGGTTCCAGTAGGTCCATAGTCTCGTATTACAACATCTTGCACCAAGTCTCTCACAATACTTTGTAACTGATACAAAAGTGCTATTCTAAAATCAGTTATCGGTCCAGATCCATTGAAATATATTTTTTCATCTGGGATCTTCAGTGCAGTCAAAACAAGTCTAGCAAAGGCATTACTTCTAAAAACATCTGCACTAGTATCATGCTCGGTTTCAAAATTATGAATATCTTCCTCTACAAACGTAGGATCTAACAATTCTGTTATGTCTTTTTCAAACAATTTGTTTAATTGGGGATTCTCATGAATACGACCAAAAAAATAAACCAAATTAGCCATGGATGGGAATACAATGAGATCAAGAATATTGGATTTTCTAGCACTGGATGATTTCATTTCTTTGTAAAGTCTTGTAGTTGATTTCCCTCCTGCCTTTTCTTTAGACTTTTTTTCATCTTCTAATCTGAGTCTTTCTTCGAACCATTCTACTAGCTTTTCATCTGGTGGGATGTATTTTGTTGATTGATACTGTGCTTTATGCGTATTTTTCGTGTCTTTAATCATACTACACCATTTAATGTCTATAGTATAGTATTAAACATATCAAATGACACAACAGCCAAAAAAATACAAGTATTTGGCAATTACACCTGAGACTAAAGAGGCACTGAACGCTATATCAAAAAAGGGTCAGACCTACGATCAGATCCTTGTTGTCCTGATTGAAAAGTGGAGACAAAACAATGAATCTTGAACAATTCCGTTGTAGTTGCAACAGGAGCAAAAAATATCGATTGACTCTAGATGGGGGATCTACTGGGCCATATGTACTAGATCTGTGCCCCGTCTGTTATCCGAAACAGAATAAAAAATTTCTAATTTCGGAAAGGAGAATTGAAGATGAATAACGTCTCTGACACCAAAATAACTAATGAATCTACAAATAACTACCGAATAACTCCTCTCACTAACAGATGCTATGGTAGACTAACAAAACATCAACAGCTATTTCTCGAACGAGCGACATCGATCAACAAAATTGATGGACATCCTTTTTGTTTTCGCGACTTCGAACCGATGACACCGAATAATTTCCGCCAGTGTATACACAAATTGAAAGACTACATAGAAGTAGTGACACCAGGAATTCCTACATTCTATCGTGTCAAAGGCGTAGAGTTACCAGGAGACTCGCATAGAATAACTTCGGTGGATACGGGGGTCGGACTGAATTTTGCAAATCTACTGAAACAACTTCACATCGCACAACCTGCTATACATGACATAAAAATAAAAATTGATTCTGGTCTAACACACGAAGGACTAGTTAAAAGAGGCTTTACAGTTGACAAATCCAATAAATCGATAAAACTACCAATCCCTAATTTTAAATCTGGTATTAGAATTAAGATTTTGATTTACCCTCGTATCACACAGATTGATCTTGCGTGTTCACGTATACCTTTAGTATACAACATTGCAGGATTATTGGAATTACTCGAGTATCTATCAACCGTCTCAAATTATTTATTCCTCAAAGCAGGTGTGTCACTGCCAAAAGTGCATACGTGGGTTATAACGCATTATCACTTTAACCGAGATGCTGTATCTATGGATGGCGCATGTGCACACTTTACCTTCGAAGAAGTCTCTGCTGGTCTCATTCGTTTGTATACCAAGTCCATCAATAACGACGGAAGTGCAGTAGTCAGAGCTGAACAAATCCAAAGTCCTCAGAGAAGTATTGCTGAGGAATTGCAGGAGGTATTGAAGCATTGACAGGCATGTCTGGAATCAGAGTGATAATCCCCCCTCCCCTATTTTTGTTCCTAGGAGAATGTGCCTAAATGGTAAGAGTCTGGCATGAGCGTGGTCAATATGGTAACATGCTGAAACATCTCATTTCTACTCAACTGCTACAGTTTCAACGAGAGCGAGACAGAATCAAGAAGACCAAGATTGCACAAAACATAGGCTATCTAGTACAGGTGCAAACTAGCTTGATTAATTCTGAAAAGAACGTGGAGGAAAGACTAGCAAAATTGGAAGAAATTGCAGGAGTTGCAAAGAAATGAGTCTATATGAAATAGAATCAATAGATGACAGACTACAGAGGCTCGAACACTTTCTCAAAGATTACGTAGATGTGTCTCACAATATATCACTGGCAGATTTGCTAATCTGGACAAAAGGAGCACGCAAGATCAAGGGTGAGCAATTTAGCTTTGAAGGAAGAAAGTATCTCGAAGAGATTTACCTGAGAACTGACTGGAACGAGCTAAATATTGTCAAACCACGTCAAATGGAGATCACAGAATTCGCATTGAATTGGTTACTATACAATCTCCTCAAACATCCATTTACTGTAGGCCTATACATGTCAGACAGACAGGATCACGTTGGAATATTTTCCAAGCTTAGACTGCAGTCAGGAGCAATAGATCAATCTGAGTATTTGCGATCACACGTAATTCCGCGAGAACATAATGTTTCCTGGCAACCTTTCAAAAATGGCTCACATTTGTATATGCTATCCGCCTGGGGAGACTTTGAAGCTGCAAGATCTATTCCTGTAGACTTTGCAGTAGTAGATGAAATGCAATCTGTAAACGTAGAAGCTCTACCAGTATTGAAGCAATCCATGTCAAAATCAAAATTTGGAAAAATTATAAAGATTGGGACCGGATCTGATGAAGGCGATAACTGGTGGGATGAATGGCACAATGGAACACAGTTCAAGTGGGATGGAAAATCTCTCAATGATGATGGGAAAACCAAAGGAAAATGGATGCAGATACCAGACACCGAAACATTTCCAGGAGTTCTAAGCTATGGTCTGTCACAATACATGGCTACATGGATAAAACCAGAAACTATCGAATATAACAAGCGTACCTATACCCCAAGAAGATTTGTCAATGAGGTAGAGGGCTGGTGGTACAAGGGCATGAGAAGACAGCTCACTGCAAAAGAAATGATGACTCTGTTCGATAGAAACTTGGACTTTACACTCGCGGAAAATGTTAATCATGCATTGTCAGTATTCATGGGAATCGACCTAGGAGGTGGTACACAGGCATTCACTGTTGCATGGATTTGGCAACTGGTCAATGAGACAGTTCCTAGATTCAAGTTGCTCTATGTTGAAAAAATTGATGAACCATCTACTGAAAAACAAGCAGACAGACTCATTGAATTAATTGAAAAATATCAAGTAGACCAAGTCGTAACAGATGCAGGTGGTGGAACAAGACAAGTTGAAAAACTTGTCAAACGATATGGTCCAAGAGTTTACAAATGTCATTACAGGTACAATGCTGAAGATCCAGTTGAAATAATATCAAATGAACACCGAGTGAATGTAGACAGGACATGGCTCATTGAAACCATTATTGATTTGATAAAAAGACCAGAACCAAGTACGGTGTATCCAGATGGAGTTCCAAGAATACATTTACCATTCAAAGATCCATTAGCAATAGAATGGATAATAGATCATTTCATTTGCATTGAAGCCGTTTCTGCAGAATCTAATGGTAAGAGCTTTGTAAAATATACCCATCCGGAGAGTATGCCAGATGATGCACTGCATGCAGCAGGATACGCCTACATGGCATATGTAGTATCAAAAGGCAAAGAGTGGAAATGGGTGCGACTACTATGAGATCTGGAGAACATGAAGATGATGTTGTGTTGTGCATAATTGAAAATAAAAATGATACAATTTGTTGGTACAGATGTGGATGCGGTACACGAAAAAAATATGAAATAGAATTAGAAGAATGGTGGTGGGGAAGTATTTCATGTCTTGATCATCAACAGATGAACAACAAGTCTCCAGAATTGTGGGAAGCATATTTTGATGGACTGACGAAATTTCATATGATTAGAATAGGTAATTGACTTAGAGCAACTTGGAAAGAGAAGACCATTATCGATAAATTCTTTCAAGTGTTGTATCTGCAATGATTCCAATTTGACAAGTTGATAAGGCATCTCTATATTCTGGGAAGTCCTATTACATATCATGGTAGAAATGGATCCATTGTATAGTACAATGTCTAGAACTTTTTGCATGTATCGTTATAAAAAATCATATTCACTACATTTCATATTGGATTCAGTTACATCGATTGAAAATAGTATGTTTACTCTATACAAACAAGATATGATTTGGAAGCAATGCTTTCATAGGTTGATATGAACATGGAATCACGTGAGATGAGGGCACCAACAGACGGAATCCCGGTTGGCAATTTTAGAAATATTTATAGCGATCAAGAATCAAAATCAGGCGTGGATTGTCTGGCTAGGGGCACCGTAGGATATTCTGCAATATCATCAAAATTCTTAGTATCTCAATTTACCCACTTAGGCTCAAAAGAATTTATATCAGCACAAAAATCAGGAAATTATAATTCGTGGCCATAATGGATGTACTAGTTAAAAAATCTGAATATTTACATGGGGAAGTAAAAGTACCTGGATCTAAATCCTATACTCACCGAGTAATTGCTGCTGCATCATTATATGGAAGTAGTACGTTTATAGAAAATCCTTCAAACTCTGATGCAAATGCAGCAATAATCGAGGTTTGCAGAAAGTTAGGTGCTGATATTTCATGGGATGAAAATAAAAATATTCATGTAAAAGGATTCAAGGGTCACCCCACTGTTAATGGGGTTATAGGTGTAGGAAATTCTGGTACTGCATTAAGAATGGCAGTTGCACTTGCAAGCTTGGCTGATGGTAAAATAACACTAGATGGAGATCTATCTCTCAGAGATAGACCAACTAAACCTCTGATAGATGCACTAAATGGATTAGGCGCTGATATCATCGGCGAACTTCGACCTGATTCTAATGGTGTTATGGAAGAATATGCTCCAGTAATAATTAATGCAAAAGGTTTAGCTGGTGGATCAATATCGGTACTTGGCGAACAAAGTTCTCAATATCTTTCATCGTTACTACTTGTAAGTAATTTTGCTAAGAGTGATGTAAACATAGAAGTTACTGGTAAAATGGTATCTGCACCATATATCGTAATGACATTGGAAGTTCTAGAGAATTTCGGAATTAAAATTGATTTTACTCATGACTTTAGACATTTCCATGTACAAGCACAGCAACCATATGTGAAACCCGCAAGTTATTCAATACCTGGAGATTATTCACAAGCTGCATTCTTTTTAGCTGCGGCATGTCTAGTAAAATCTGATGTTACGATAAAAGGACTAGTATCAACTGATCAACAAGGAGATAAAATAATAGTTGAAATCCTGAGGAAAATGGGTGCTAAAATAGAACAAGTAGGCAATGATCAACTACGAGTTAGAGGTCCATTCGAATTGAAAGGCGGCGAGTTTGATCTAATAGATACCCCAGATCTCTTTCCAGTATTGTCTGTACTAGGTGTATATGCTAAGGGTAAAACAAGATTATACAATATGCCACAAATTCGTTCAAAAGAAACTGATAGAATTGCAGTAATTGAACGAGAATTCGAAAAATATGAAATTAAAGTAGAATCAAAATGGGATGAGATGACTGTGTATCAAACAGATCTTCCTGAACGGGAATATGCTTTCAGTGCAGATGGTGGAAAAGGAGTGACAGATCACCGTGTAGCTATGGCTTTCTCATTAATTGGAATTCGTAGTGGTTGTGCGGTAATCAAAGAAGCACACAGTGTCCGTATTTCATATCCTGATTATTTCGACCACTTGCAACAAGTAGGTGTTGAAACCATGGTAGTGTCAGATGAACCTACCGAGAAAATAGTTGCTTAATGTCTGGCAGTGTAGAAAAACTGGTGACTGCTGTAAAAGATTCATTTCTAACGGACCACGTGTCACCACCTCTGAACAAACCCTGATAGTACAAACTCTAGAAAATCAGGAAATCTTGGAACATCTACAGTCTATTGGTTTTACCAAGGGTCTGGTGAAAGAAAATGTGGAGAACAAGGGATCTTTGCCCATAATCAAGAATCAAGGAACCTGTGTTTTTCTAAAAAATGATGAATGCCTTATTCATCAAACCAAGCCAAAAGTCTGCAAAGACTATCCATTGGTCATCGAAGAATATGAGGACAAAATTTCAATAAAAGTAGATCTAGATTGTCCACGTGGCTCTGGAATAGTCCAGGAATTGATAAATAACAGAATTCCAGGTTGGTTACCTCGTGGTAAACCAATAGAGGTTCTGGAAGGGCATTTTTACGAGGAATTGTCTAGGGAAAAGTTTGGCGATGAATAGAACCGACCTGGCGTAATCTGTTTATGGTGGATAACATATAATCACCCAAGATCTTCAACTCCGAATATCTGTAATGCCTTTCTACCGTTTTCAGTTATTGTTACCTCGCTTCTTCTTCCACTGTGTTCTATCTTTACAAAATTCCACTTGTCTTTCATCGGATCCAAAAGAACTCTAAGTTGGCTAAGTTTTGCGTTTTCAGAAAATTGCGTAGAATCATCAACAGGTTTGATTATTTCTTCATCTTCCAAGTATTTTACAAGTATTTTTTTTCTCATAACTCCGTTGTTCTTTGTTAACTGTTCAAGAATTTTCATGTAGTTCCGTCTTGGTTTTTCCATGCCGTAAGCATGTATCTCTTCCGGATCATCAACTGTTACCTTTGGAATTACTTCTATTTTTTTCAATAAAGGATTAGTTAATCGCACATAGTATGGCTCTATCTTCCATGCCATTGCTGCAAGCATTCCTGCCATTGCTGTAATTTTTGTGCCTGTGGACACATTGATGTAAATATGATTTCCATTTTTCTTTTCTTTTGCAATTATCTCTCTAAATGTCTCTACACAGTCATAATAATTCCAGATATCTAATTTCACTTCTTTAATGACTAGTCTTTTTGTTTTACTGGCAAGTTCTTTTCTGATCTTTTCATAAAATTTCTCATGACCACGATTGTCTTCTTTGTGTCTGATGAAATACACCTTCTCTGCATTTTTCTTGATGAGCGGATCTGTCACTCTAGTGTAGGAATCATAACCAATAGGCACGATGTGTACACGTAATTCTTCTTTCATTGTACTATTCACCCTCTAGAGAGTTATTAACATTGTTAAGGCGCTACATCTTAAGTATAAAATTTCACTATTACTAGATATGACAGAAATATTTCTGCACACGGGGGAGACTACAGGTGTTTCTTGTCTATGTTCCCATGTCGGTTCGATTGATGGTAACATGGCCTGTTCTCCACCGTCCGAAAAACAAATTGTTTCTCTTCAAAATGAGAAACAGACTTCAGCAGTAATGTCCTGCATGTTGTCACACGAATTAGGAGGTGGTTTGCAAAGAGGTAGAACGCAATGACTCATCAGTCAGAAACCGAAGCAAAAGCAGAACACATCACCATACTAATCAACAACCACCCACACCAAGCACCAAAACCAGTGATGACTGGATTGGAGATCAAAGTACTTGGGGGTGGACCAGTTGATTACCTGCTTGTACTGGTAGTGGGAGGTCCTGATCCAGCTGCAGGTGGTGATGACAAGATAATTGCCAACGACGAATCAGTTCATCTCAAGTCTGGAATGCGTTTCCGAATTGTCAATCCAGCTACATTTGGGTGATAAAAAATGCCCATGCCAGATTTGCTAAATGAGCACATCGAACTTCTCAAGGCTCAAGGGTTTGAGATTGAAGTAATTGATGGACTGGAAATCTGCATAATTTTCAAGGATTATGCATTGCCTAGAGGAGTTTGGAGTCGTGAAACGGTAGATTTGTTGGTCATAACCCATCCATCTTACCCTAACGCCAAGATGGATATGTTTTGGGTCGATCCTGCCATCACGCTCAAGAATGGCTCTCCACCAAAATCGGTGAGCTCACTTGGTAAATGTGGTAGAACATGGCAACAATTCAGTTGGCATGTGGCTACTTGGAATCCTGCAAGGGACAATGTGATGACATATCTTGACGTCGTCAATGACCGCTTGAGGCGAGGGGAATAGCATGAACACCATCCGAATGACATCTGATCAGCATGGAAAACTGAAAGATGCATTGCTCTGTAGAGCAGAAGAATCAGCCGTTTTTCTTGTGGCTGGTTTTTTTGAAAACAAGAGCGGTGTTCACTTTGTTGTGCGTGATATCCTCGTTCCAAGAGATGATGACTATGAGAGCAGGAGTGTTTATCACATCCAGGTCTCCCCTATTTTTTTCAACAGGGCGATATCCATGGCAGAAGCAAATAGGGTGACAGTAATCCAATGTCACTCACATCCATTTGATGGAGGACAACCGAGTTACTCTGTAACAGACAACCGAGGAGAGTCTATATCGTCAAAGACCATCTATGATTGTCTTAATGGTGTACCGATGGGCAGTCTACTATTTGGAAAGAACAAGGTAACTGGCAGAGCATGGCTAACACCAGGAAAAAAACCAGTACCTATTCATGAATTGCGTATAATTGATAGGCATTTCAGAATACGAAATCTTGAAGCAAAACAAAAGTCCAAGATTGATGTTGATGTCTATGGAAGACAAATACTTGCATTTGGAATAAAAGGACAAGAGACTTTATCTTCAATGAAAATTGGAATTGTTGGTCTTGGAGGTACTGGCTCATCTGTTGCTGAACAACTAGCACGAGAAGGAGTTGAAAATTTTGTCATAATAGATCATGACAAATTCCAAAAAAGCAACAAGACACGTCTATACGGAAGTTATCAAAATGATGGCAATCGTAACAAGACAAAGATTGTAAAAAGAAACATTCTCAAAATTCAACCAGGTGCAATAGTCAAAACTACTGAAACAAAAATAACTTCTGAACGAGATCTTGATGCTCTAAAGGAATGTGATATTGTATTTGGTTGCACTGACAGACACATGCCAAGAGGGCTACTCAACAACTTTGCTCACCAATATTTTATTCCGGTGATTGATGTTGGTGTGGGACTAGATGCACAAGATGGAAAACTTCTTGGAGGTACTGTAAGAGCTACTCTGATATCTCCGACATTACCATGTTTGTTCTGTACTGGAATAATAAGTCCAGAAAAAATCTTGGCTGAATCATTACCAGAAGATGAACGCAAACAACGAGAAGTACAAGGTTACATCACAGGCCTCGAAGATGATGCTCCATCAGTGATCAACTTTACTACCATGGCTGCAACATTTGGCTTGCTTCTCCTCAAGGATCTCTTGTTTGAGATTGTAGATACAACTGCCAATACTATCTCGCTTGACATAGTCTCTTTCAAGACATCAAGACTTGCGGCATCCGTAAGGCAAGACTGTGTCTGCCAGACAAGGCTGGGTAAGGGAGACAAGGTCAGGGGAGGTGAATGTTGATGAGTATCTCGTGGCAAGGCATCTTGTTTGGGATTGTGTTGATAATAGTAGGATTGGGCATAGCAACAGGACACTCTGAACCAGTTTGGTTCTATCCTACAGCAGGATTGTCTTTCATAGGCGGCGGAATACTATCCTTTGTCATGGTCATGAAACAAGGATGATGATTTATCAAAATAATCATCAGAATGACCATTCCACATTTTTTATTATAATTTTTTCAATTTTTATTAATGATTCAAGTTAGATGATATTTGACAACAAGAAAATGAAAATAAGAAAAGAAATCAAATCATTTATCGAAAGTTATTTTACTAATTTATTCATCATTTTGGGAATAATTTTACTTATTACAGAGATATTCCAGAATGTTCCATTTGTAGATAGTTTTCGAACACTACTTGTGTTAAATCAAGGATATTATGTCGTTCTTATTCCCTTAACTTTTACAGAAATTTATTATGATGTAATGGTTATTGTTAAGAATAAGGAATTTTTCTCAAAAATAAAAAATAATAAATTACAATTTTATACTGTCTTGATAATTTTAGCAATGTCAATTTTTACTGAGTTCTTTCTATTTCGTATTGACATTATAAAAATAATTGCTGATAAATTTCCAATAATTGTTACCAACGAACAGAATTATCAATCTGGAATTATGGAGGCGGCGGTTTTAGTTTATTTTGCAATTCCAATACTCCATTATGTTTCATTATGGTTTTTCAAACGTTCATTGTCTGTAAAAACTGAATTTGAACATAATAGATTTAAAATAAATCTAACTCCGGTGGTTTTTTGGATATGTATGTCTTTTATTTTTGCCTTGACATATGTGACAGTTACATACTGTATCAATGGATGTACACATAACTAGATATTTTTTTAATTGTGACTGACTCTTTCACATCTATCTGCAATCTCACCACGTTGTTTTATTTTTTCTAGCTCTACTGTGAGAAATTCAACTTGTTCTTGTAAACTCACTACTGTGTTTTCTACTGCTGTAAAATCAGATACTGTGAGAGCTGGTTCTACCTCCAAATACCTCTTCTCCCGAACCTTCGTATTTTGTCTGTAATAGGTCAATTTGATGCTCTTGTGACCCATTAATGCTTCAGCAAAATCAGACTGGTGAGCATCTGTCACCTGGGTCTTGAACCAGGCCCTGAAGGCGTGAAAATGAATGTTATTTCTACCATTGTCGTTCTTCATAGCCAATTCAGGGATGGAATTTGCTACGAGCCAGAGAGCTTGGACGAGTGTAGATTTTGCAGATCTAAGGCTTCTGTCATATTGTACAAGATCAGAATAGTCCTGTTTATTGTTCATGAAAAGATATGCTTCCATATTACTACCTACAGACCATCTAAACTTTTTTCTTAGATAATCCTTCAATGATTTGGTCGCCTCTGAACTGATGTGGGTAAAACGCATTTCTCGCGTTTTTGTAGTTTCTTCTCTGATGTGGATTGTAGTGGAGTTTGTGCTAAAGTTGATGTCACTCATCTTGAGCTGGACAAGCTCACCAATTCTCATCCCACTGGAGATGCACATCAGAATTGCTGTCTGTAATCTTGGCGTGCTGTTGTGTAGAAGTCTTACCAGAATTTCTTTTGTCAACCCTTCTTCGAAAACTGTTTTCTTTCTTGGAAGTCTGAAACGCTGTTTGATGTCTTCATTGTAAAGATGTAGGCCCTGTGAGTTTAGGAACTCCTTTGCAGCGACGATTCCTATTGTGATTGCAGAGTTACTGTATCCAATCTTACCATTTTTCGTGATATATTTAGAGAGAAAAGTGTAAAAATCATCCAATATTGCTATTGGATCCAGCTTTTTCTCTTCAAACTGGGTCAGTATCTCGTTAATGTTGAGATTGTACTGCTTCAAAAGGAACTCTTGAAACCTCCTTAGTGCGTGTCCGTATGTTCTCTTAGTATCAAAGCTCTTTGAATACCTGAATTTCTTTTGGAGGAAAAGTTCGATTCGTTCTTCATCACATAATGTTAGCATTTTATATCTGAGTATGTATAATATATTCAAATATATAAAATATACTACTTATGCTAAGATATATCTGGTATAATGGGTTTTTACAACCAATTTTTTTTGTTAAGATCTCTTTCCATCTTGAAAAGAAATTGTTGTGAATATCCTGCATATGGACCAAAATATTCTACAATCTCTTCATGAAGTTTTTCATATTTTTTTTCTGTCACAGGTTTTTCCGTCACATTATCAAAAAATTTCTTATAATATTTTAACAAAATTCTTTGTGTCCATCTGTCAATTGGAAAAGCTTCCATCTTGTCAAGGGAAAATAATGCAATACAGTCTGCTACTTTGTTACCTATTCCAAGAATTTTTTTCAATGATTCTAGAGCGGTATGATGGTCTGTTTTTTTTAGCCATACAAAATCGATCTTACCGGAATCAACTGCCTGAGCTGCTGCTTTGACATATTTTGCTCTAAATCCTAGTCTACAATCAATGATATCCTTCATGGATGCATTTGCAAGTGTTTCTGCTTTCGGGAATGTAGAAAATGTCTGTCCCTCAAACTCTTGTTTGGCGCCAAACTTTTTGCACAAGTTTTCTAGCATTGACTTTATGTTTTGTATGGATGAATTTGATGAGCAAATAAACGATATGTAACATTGGAATGGATCTTGTCTTATTAATCTCAAACCTGGCGACTGCTTTACTGCATTTCCTACGATCTTATCTTTGCTAATGTCTGCTAATATTTTTTTCAGGTTGTCATCTGATCTAAAAAAATTATCGGTATCACCTGATGATGATTTTGCACTAAAAGGTGACTGGTTTAGAATCAGAATATCTTGGCCATCTATGCCTACCCATTGGTCTTTAATCTTATTCCAAAGAAAAACCTGGCCGCTGTTGATTGTGGTTTCTATGTTTATCGAAGTAAATCTTTTTTGCATATTATACGGTTATTGTCTCACCAGCTTCTGGTGCATGAGCATCAAATCCGAATCTCTCATGTATCTCATTTGCAAATTTTGTACAGGAATCGCTGTCTCCATGAATGGTAAGAACTTTGGGATTGCCCTTTATTTTTTTCATCATCTCAAAAAGAGAATCTCTATCGGCATGTCCAGAAAATTCAAATTGCCTTACCTCTGCTTCACATTTAAATTCTTTTCCTCTTGCACTGACACGTCCTGTGTCCAAAAGTTTTCTTCCTGGTGTTCCTTCACCTTGATATGAAACCAATGCAATACCGTTTTTCTTGTCTGCTGCCAAGTGTTGCAAATAAAATACTGCAGAACCGCCTACTAACATACCTGCAGGTGAAATTATGACAGCTGGTTCATCCAGTGCACTCTTTCTCTCTTTTTCTCCTTTTATCCAAACTGCTTGATGGACGGCATCTGCAAAAACTTTTGGATCACGTAGATATTCTGGATAATTTAACATTATTTCATTTACTTTGACAGCCATACCGTCCATCACTACTTTATGTTTGAATCCTGCATTTTTCAAAACGCATGCAATCTCCTGAGATCTTTCTACTGAGAAAGCTGGCACAAAGAGAGAGCCTTTTCTGTCTAATACGTCGTACGCAAACTCCATGAATTTTTCTTCAGATTCCTTTCTAGGCATTTGATTTGTCTGTGAATAGGTGCTTTCCGTAATGACCAAGTCAATCTCTCCAAAATCAAGATCTGCATCCCGTAACATTCTAGATCCTCTTGGATTGATATCGGCAGTATAGAATAATCTCTTATTTTCCGATTCAACTAGAACTGATGCACCGCCTAAAACATGGCCTGATTCGAGTAGCTGAAAAGAAGCATTTCCTCGTTGCACTTTTTCTTTATATTTTAACTCTTTTGAATGCATCATCATCTTTGATATGCTGGCAAAGTCGTATGGCAGTTGACTTTTTTGAATTCTGAGCATGTCTTCAATTAACAATCTTGAAAGATCAAATGTTGGAGGTGTGGCATATACGTCAGTGCTACCATTTACAAATAGTGCTGGCATATTTCCTGAATGGTCCAGGTGGGCATGAGTTATGATGGCCGCATTAATCTCGTGTGGATTGACAGCAATTGGGTATAGTGATTCCTTTTTTCAGCTCTACTCCATAGTCTAGTAGAAAACTAGCCCCATCACAATTGACTTGAAAAGCTGATCTACCTACTTCCTTGGCAGCCCCCAAAACTCTTACTTGCAAGAATTCAAAACTTTTTCAAAGTACTTTTAAATCTTTAGCACTTGATCTTGACTTGATCTACTGTGCTACTTGCATAATTTACAAAAGACTTAATTAGATCAAAAAAAAATGATCCGAGTATGGGTAGAACTTTTGAACAATGGTGGAGTACAATCCCAAAAGACCTTAGAGACAAAGTTCGAAAAGGCGATGAAGGAAACAAACCATTATTGAATCAAATAAACTGGATTTGGGTTCACAATATGATGAATCAGAAAGGAGATCTAAATCCTACATCTGCGGAATTGCTTGACTGGGTAACATCAGGCCAGATTGAAGCAATGCGCCAAATAAAGAAGTAAAAATATCATTTATACTTTCTTTTTGTTTTTCTTTTCTTTTTTAAAATTGAAATAATTCTATAACTCCGTTATAGATTTTGCAGATCGTTTAAATAGCAAACGATGAAGATCAAAAATAGAATGCCAATCGCAATTCTTCCAGACGTTGATGAGCAGAGATGTATAGGTTGTGCACTATGTGTAGAAATCTGTACTTCTCTTGGCCCAGACGTTCTTCGTGTAAAACCAGTAGATGGTTGGAAGAGAGGTAAAGCATTTGTATTTTATCCAGAAAGATGCATCTCAGACGGAGCATGCATCGGAGTTTGCCCAACAAAAGCAATCTTCTGGATGAGACCAATGACTTACACTCCAGGCCAACCAGTACCTTTACACAAGAATGGTATATTCGTAAAAGGCTGGGCAGAAGACGCCGCACTATAAAAGCGGAATCTATCTTCTTTTTTATTATTTTTTCATATTGAAAAATTTAGTCTTTATTTTCAAACCTTTAGAATGATATTTTAAAAATTCGTTCTTTATTGTATAGATGTTCTTGAATTTGTTGTGTCCAAGAAATATGTTCCAAGTTTTATTAAATTCTGGAAATTCATTTTGATTGTAGTCTGTGTTAGACATGAGATAGTGTGCAGCAGGATAGATGTCTGATAACTCCAATGGAATAATTCCAAGATATGGGTTGTATTGGCAAAACTGTACGTCATCCAATTCTGAAGAAAATTTCTTTTTTAGGCTGTTATACTCTGATGAAGTATAAAATGGCCTTACTCCACCATCAGGTATTATAACTAGCGTTTTCTTCTTTGTTCTAAAGTTGCGTACAAGCAAATGGAATCTCAAAATTTCAGGTCGGAATTGATCCTCTTTGGAAAAAAGAAAAACTGCATTTTCCTTGTATCGCGGAGTAGTTTCCATGAAAAATGGTGCATTCTTGGTAAAAATTGATATGCTTTCAAACAACTTGGGGTGTGCTCTTGCCTTTCTTATGGTGTATTCCCATAGTCGTCCCTCATGAATGGCTTCTTTTACTCTGTCTACCTCAGCCTTTATGGCGTACAAATTATGAAGCGCTATCTTGTTAGTCCTTTCCTCTTTATCTAGAGATACCATCTCTTTTGGCTTTATTTTGGTACATACTTCACAATTGCAAGAAAAATAAGCTACTTCCGAAAGATGTGCGGTACCGTCTTCCATGATGTATCTGTCATGTTTTGCATATAGCATGTAAGATGCAGAATCAAATGTATCACAACCAAGAGATACTGCAAGGGGTATGGTAAGTGGATGTCCTGCTCCAAACAGGTGGAGTGGAATGGAATCTGGCATGCTTTTCTTTGCTGTTATGATCATTTTAGCAAGCAAATTGTATTCGTATGACTCCATAAACTCAACTGGACTGCCTAATGCTAACATCTGGAAACCTGAATCAACAAGTGCTTTTGTTGATTTTGTAACCAAGTCAGAATGTTCACTTCCTTGAATTGGTCCAACCCATATCTGACCATTATCATCTCTGGCGTCAAGAGTCTCCTTTGAAACCCTGAGTGTATGTTGCACGTATTCAATTGCCTTCTTTTTTGATAGCCCAAGTCCTGTTGGGCGATCTAGGGGAATTGCAATGTCTGTCTTTATACCTTTTTCAAAATCTGCAATTTTTTTATAATCAACATCAATGTCACCATATTCCAAGACTTGGTATCCTCCGGAATCTGTCATGATTGCACCGTCATAGTCAATTATCTTGTGGATGCCCTGCTTTACTGCCTCATCTCCATATCTCTTCAGTGTGATGTACGCATTTGTAATTACAAGATCAAATCCCATTTCTCTTAGTTTTTTAGCAGGAATTTTTTGCTTGACTGGGTGTATTACTGGAACAAATGCCGGAGTCTCAATCTTACCATGATTAGTATGAAGTATTCCTATCCTTCCAGCAAGATCTGATTTTTTTATCTCAAACATTTTACATTATAACCTCATATGACGTAATTTGAACCTAGTATGGAAAGAATTTTTGCATGTCTCCTTTTTTGAGAACCATCTGCAGCCAATCTACTTTATCGTCCTTTGTTCTAGTTTTCATAAAGATTGACTCTACTTTCTTTACTGTATCAGAAATTGTTCTGCTACTTGTATCAATCTGAAAAGTCTTTTTCTGCCCAAACTCACGTATTGTATCATAATATGTAATACCAAGTATTTCACTGCCTAGATTTTCAAGTGATTTTTTACTAGAATATTTTCTTTTTTTGTATATGGACTGAAGTCTGTATGGACTTTTTCTTAATACTATTGCAACTTCAACATTTTTTGCTGATACAACATATGGCGCAAGATGCCCCACTAGTATGGAATTCTCTGGTGCCTTTTTGTCTATTATTTTCTTCAATTTGTTTACATCTACAGTAAGAACTCCGTCATTTTTTTTGGCTAGTTTTTGTTCTATTGCAATTTTATTAATATCAATCATCTCAAGGTTTAGCTTTTTTGAAATCAATTTAGCTATGGTATGTTTACCTGTTCCGGGGTTTCCAGTTATTATTTTCAATAAATAACCATGAAATGGATTGAAATTAAACACTTTTGGAATACTAATAAGAGCATACCTAGGACTCTTTTGCATGCAAATTGGTCTGCTAGGAAAAACCAATGTTGGAAAATCTACGTTTTTTTCAGCCGCTACTCAGACTACAGCTCAAATTGGTAATTACCCATTTACAACTATTGAACCAAACATGGGAATTGCATATGTAAAAACTGATTGCGCATGCAAGCATTTTGCCATTGAACATAATCATCCACTGTGCATTAGTGGAACTAGGTATGTTGCAATCAAGTTAATTGATGTAGCAGGTCTTGTCCCAGGCGCCCATGAAGGCAAAGGTCTTGGTAACAAATTTCTAGATGATGCAAGAATATCTGAAGTTCTAATTCATGTAATAGATGCGTCTGGTTCTACTGATATACAAGGTCAATCTGTTCCGGTGGGATCTCATGATCCACTTGAAGACGTTAAATTTGTTGAAGAAGAATTTGATCAATGGATGAAACAGATACTTCAGCGAGAATGGCAAAAACTTGCCAGAGAATTGGAAAGTAAAAGTGGCAAGGTAATTCAGGCTATTGCACAACGATTTAGCGGACTTGGAATAGATGAGTATGATGTTGAACATGTAATACATAACTTGAATTTGCAATCAAAGAAACCACATGACTGGAGTGAAGATGACCTCTCATTATTTGTTAAAACACTTAGAAAACAAACAAAACCAATTCTGATATCTGCAAATAAATCTGATCTCTGTCATGATCTTGGTATTTTGGATGAGTTTTCCAAAATACATCCAACTATTGCGTGTAGTGCAGAAACTGAACTTCTTCTCAGAAAAGCAGCAAAAAGTGGAATCATAGAATATCTGCCAGGTGCCAAGTCCTTTAAAATAAAAAATGAGACAAGTCTGAATTCTCAACAACAAAAGGCATTAGAGTTGGCAGAAAAAGTCATGTCAAAATTAGGCGGAACTGGAATCCAACAAGCTCTTGATTATGCATGTTTTGATCTTCTAAAATTGATTACTGTATTTCCAGTAGAAGATGAAACGAAACTATCTAACAAAAATGGAGAAGTATTGCCAGATGCAAAGCTCTTGCGTGTAGGTTCTACTGCAAGAGACTTGGCAAGATCCATACATCAAGACCTTGCAAATGGATTTCTTTTTGCTATAGATGCAAAGACAAAACAAAGAGTAGGTGCAGAATATCAACTCAAAAATGGAGATGTCTTGAAAATTGTATCAACTTTGAGTAGGGGATAAAATGCTCTGTCTTGGAATAGAAAGTACTGCGCATACATTTTCTTGTGCAATAGTGGAACGAAAAGGAAAACAAGGACGAATTCTCTCTGATGTGAGAAAGATCTACAGGCCTCCGGTGGGAGAGGGAATTCATCCTAGGGAGGCGTCACGTCATCATGCTGAAAATTCTCCAGATGTTCTTTCAGAGTGTCTTAAAAAAGCAAATGTACGAATTGATGATGTCAACATGATATCATACGCTGCAGGTCCTGGACTTGGTCCATGTTTGAGAATTGGTGCAGTTGTAGCTAGATCTCTAGCATCGTATTATGATATTCCAATATATCCAGTAAACCATGCATTGGGTCATATCGAACTTGGAAAAATGCTGACTGGCGCAAAAGATCCTCTTGTATTGCTTGTTTCAGGGGGACATACAATGATCTTGGCATTTCTTTCAAAGAAATGGAGAGTTTTTGGTGAAACATTGGATATTACAGTAGGTCAATTACTTGATCAAATTGGACGATATGCAGGGTTTGCTTCACCTTGTGGTCCGAAGATCGAAGAACTTGCATCGCAGTCTACCGAGTATGTACCATTACCTTATGTTGTAAAAGGAAACGATGTATCCTTTTCAGGTCTCTTGTCTGCAACAAAAAGAATAATTCCAAAGGGAATTGAGGCTGCATGTTTTTCATTGCAAGAAACTGCATTTTCTATGATGGGCGAAGCTACCGAAAGGGCACTCTCATTTACGGGAAAGAAGGAACTTTTAGTTGTTGGTGGAGTTGCCGCAAACAAGAGGTTGTCTCACATACTTTCAAGTATATGTGCAAGACATGATTGCAAGTTTTTTGTAGCGCCAAAGGAATATGCTGGAGATTGCGGCTCTCAAATATCTTGGATCGGACTATTGGAATCATCGAAGAAATCTGGAATGAATGTAGAAGATACTTTTGTAAAACAATCGTGGCGTCTAGATACGGTTGAAATTCTTTACTAAGGAGAATATTTAGAAATGGCTTCCTTTACGTCCTTTTCCCACTTGCCTGTGTTATACACTCCAAACTTGTAGGTTTTTTCATTTTCTTCTGTCTTTATCGTTATTCTAACTTTTTTTATCAGTCTACCTTCTTTTGCTACCTCTGTTATCTGATTGAGTTTGGCTTCAAGAACTGTTTGTCCAAACTTTTTTGAGAAATCAATTATTCTTCCTGCTGTCTTGTCAAAAGCGATTCTCTTGTTTGTTAATGTGAGAATGCCTGGACCTAACGAGTCTTCGGAACAATCCTCTTGCGATATCCGTTTCTCATCGGGTTCCATGTAATTTGTCTTGTATCCTGTGTTATAATTGTATATTTAGGAAATTATTATTTTAAAAAACTAATTCTATGACATGACATAATTGTAACTTAAATTATGTTAAGGCTTTTTGATCTTTGTTGAAACTTGTCAAAAAAGGTGCAGAGGCAGATATCTATCTTACATCTTGGAATGGTCATAATTCTATTTTAAAAATCAGAAAAAAGAAAGATTATCGAGTTCATTCACTTGATACCCGTATACGGACTCTGAGAACGATAAGGGAAGCAAAAATGATCTCTGAGACTAAATCTTTTGGAATAACTACACCTCTTGTTTATTTTGTAGATGAGAAAAAGTGTGAGATGTATCTCCAATTTGTACAAGGTAAATTAGTTAGAGACCTACCTATCAAACAAATTGTAAAAATATGTAAGGACATAGGAAGAATAGTTGGAATTCTTCACAAGAACGGTGTCATGCATGGAGACTTGACAACATCGAATTTCATTCTCACTCAACAAGGGCTAGTAATACTTGACTTTGGACTTTCACAAAAAACCGATAAGATTGATGATTACGCAATTGATCTTCGCTTATTCAAGGAAGTTCTAAACAGTGCACATGCCCAAATTGTAGATAAATCCTGGGCCTCTTTTATACAAGGATACAAAAAGATACTGGGAAACCTTCTCACCGAAAAGGTCGTCAATCAAGTTTTAGTAATAGAAAAAAGGGGCAGATATGCAAATGTCGTCTGATATATTTTTTGCAAGTTCAAACAAACACAAGTTTGACGAGGCAAAAAATATTACATTAGAATTTGGTCTAAAACTAAAATTCTTAAAATCACATTTACAAGAAATTCAAGCCAATACTTTGGAAGAAATTGCAACGCACAAAGCCATGCAGGCATTTTCTATGCATTCAAGACCGGTAATTATTGAAGATGCTGGACTTTTCATAAAATCATTGAATGGATTTCCTGGACCATATTCGTCATTTGTATTTGATACTATAGGTAACAAAGGAATTCTAAGACTTGTATCTATGAAACGTGGCGCAATATTTAGATCAGTTATTGCATATTGTGAAAAACGTAATGATGTGCATTTGTTCAGTGCTGATGTGAATGGAACAATATCAAAAAAAGAACAGGGTAAAAGATGGGGCTTTGATCCTATTTTTATTCCATCGGGGGAAAATAAAACATATTCTCAACTTGCAGAAAAAAACAAAATCTCCCATAGATACTTAGCACTGAAAAGTTTTTCTAATTGGTATCTGAATAAGAGGAAATCAAGCGGTCTGTGAATCGTTTCTGATTTTGAAGAACAACAATTCTTGACATCTCACTTTCATCCATGTTTGAATAGATCTGACTCTGTTTTGCAAGCTCATTTGCAAAATGTCTTATCTCGGATATATCTGGAGAATTTGAATATTCTAGTCTGTTAGTTGATCTTCCTACGTGCATGTATGATTTTATTTCTATAAAGTGTGCATTAGAACGTTTTATCATTTCTGCATATTCTGGAATTAATTTTTCATCAGCATTATAGTCCTTGATTAAAGTAAATCGTAGTACAGTTCTTGTATCAAGATCTGCGAGCATTTCAAGACTTGTATTCCATCTTTCCCATGCATCTTTGTACTTGGGTCTGTTTACTAGTGTGAATATCTCAGAGTTTGGAGCGTTTGTTGAAAGGTACAATTGTGTTGGCAGTGCATCCTCATCTCTCAATCTCTCTATCATTTCAGGTTCCTGACCATTGGTTACAAGGAAAATTGATTTTGTATTCTTCAGAGTCTTTAGGTATTTTATTAAATCCGGCAATTGTGGATACATCGTAGGTTCGCCTGATAGTGAAATTGCATAATGACTGGGAAGCAATGATTCGTCAAGCTTTTCTTTGTTACTTTTTGGATCTCCATAATGACCCATAATCAACTTTCTTCGTTCTTCCATCAAGTTAGTCATGATAACTTCTGGAGGGGCAACTTTCTCTACTGGCATTTTTAAAGAACTGTAAAACTCCATTGGTCTCCAACAGTATACGCATCTATTTTCACAAAACATTCCGGCTGGTGAAAATTCCATGCATCTATGAGTTGAAATGCCATAGAACTTGTGTTTGTAACACTGACCACCATCTTTGAATGACTTTTTTGTCCAATGACATAATTCGACAGTTGCATGATCCGAAATTCCATATTTTGCCTTTTTTAATTGATCTAGAATCACTGGTTTGATCTGAATGAACTCGTTCTCAATTTCAACAGTCTCTCCAGAACAGCTCATGGGTTAGTTCTTGCATTGGTTTTAAATAAATCTAGGGTACCTATTTCAAAAATGATACACACGGAGCGTTTTCCATTGGCACACAAAGAACTGTACCTAGATATATCATGGCATAAAAGACCACTCCTGCAGCGATTCCCATGGAAATCCACCACATTCTTATCTTCATATTTCCGATTAGTTTTTCTGTTGCTAATAAACCTAACTTTGATTTTCAGAAAATAATTGGTAAAATATGTTACAATTTGATCTGAAGATCTTGTTGTTTGTTTGATGATTTGCTCTGTCCACAAAACTATCTTATATGACATGTTGATAACCTCAATACATGAATGCTGCAAGAATAGTCAACGTAAAAGCACCTCTTGAAATTCAAACCCTTGAAACTCCAAAACCTCGAGGTTCACAAGTTCTCATTAAAGTAGAATCTGCTGGTGTGTGTCATAGTGATATACATTTGTGGGATGGTGGATATGAGGGTCCTGCCGGTTCATTCATGAAAACAACTGATAGGGGTGTAAAGTATCCATTGACTCCTGGACATGAAGTAGCTGGAACGGTAGAGAGTATGGGTGAAGATGTAGAGGGATTTACAAAGAATGAAAAAGTTTTGGTGTTTCCTTGGATAGGCGAAGGATTGTGTCCTGCTTGCAGAGTTGGTGAAGAAAACCTTTGCGACAAGCCTAGATCTTTGGGTGTTTACAATGATGGTGGTTATGCAGAATATGTTCTTGTTCCAAACTACAAATACTTGGCAAAAATAAATGATATGGACACTGATGTATGTGCTCCTTTATCTTGTTCTGCTCTCACTGCTTATGGTGCAATCAAGACTGCCAAATTAAACCCCAATGATAACGTCGTGATTGTGGGTGCAGGAGGACTTGGGCTGATGGGTATACAGTTGGCTAAAGCAATCAGTGGTGCAAGAATAATTTCCTTAGATGTCAATGATGATAAATTAAAAATTGCAAAACAAAGTGGTGCAGATTTTACTATCAATTCTGCCAAGGAAGATCCTGTGAAAGCCATAATGGAATTGACAGGTAACTTGGGAGCTGATGCTATAATTGATTTTGTTAACGCTACAAAATCCGTAGAAACTGATATGCAAGTACTAAGGCGTAGAGCACGCGTTGTTCTTGTAGGATTATTTGGCGGTTCTCTTCAACTAAATCTTGTAACGATGCCTACTAGAGCATACAAGATCATGGGCTCATACACAGGTTCTATGACTGATATGATAGAGTTGATTTCGCTTGCTCGCAGAGAAATAATAAAACCGGTGATCTCAAACAGATTCAAGCTCAATCAAGCAACAGAGGCATTAACAATGCTAAAAGAAGGAAAGATAATCGGCAGGGGAATAATTAACCCATAACCTTCTGATTGTAGCGAAAAGTAATACGGATACACTAAAAGTTGGCATTTGTCCAGTTGAGTTAAGATTAATACTGGATTGAAAAAGATTTTCTTTATGTGGCCCTTGTAGTACAGTGGCGAGTATAGGGGACTGTGGATCCCCGGACAGGGGTTCGATTCCCCTCAAGGGCCTTTTAATATCTTGTAATATGTGAGTGGGTTGAAAAAATCTAAAGTATCAAAATATTCCGAATTTACTTGATTCCATCTCTTCTTTTATAGCTAGTTTGACCTTCAGATTTTTTTGGCTAACCTTATCATTTAACCATGTCAAAAACTTGTGTTCTAATCCCTTCCCCTTCATCTTTTCAAAATCTGGTCCCATTTGGTCTGACAGTTTTTTGACCAGAGACTTATTGACACAAACCACGTAAAAATGCCATCCAAAGGCAAATTCTGAGTCAGTTACTATGAATTCATTTTCACCATGAACCATTTTTTCTACATTGCCGAGTGTAGATATGATTGCCTTGCTGGTATTTTCGTAATCTATAGCTGATACATTGATGTTGATTCTTTCCTGCATCATCATTTAGATTTACAACATTTGCAAATAAAAACATGACTGATAATTGGTCTAGTGGTCAAGCAAATGTTCAACTTCTATGTTAAAAAAAGTCTTGAGAATTCCCATGTAACTCTTTACGGGCTCAGGTATTTCCTCTCCGCATGCAATTCCGAGATTTTTTGCATTTATCCATATTACAAGCGTCTGAAGTATTGTTAAAAATCTGTCATTTTCAAAATTTCTTGAACTAATAAGCTTTGGAATATCTATCTGAATATTCCCATGCAACAGCAAAATCAATACAATCTGTATCAAAAATTGCAAGCATTTGATCTCGTAGTGATTCTGCTTTCTTGAATGGTGTTATATTTAGGATGTATGGAAAGTCTACTTTGTTTGGCATGTATCCGGTAAGAGGCCCCCATATGGTTATTATCTTGCACCCAGGTCCCAGACCATGAAACTTTGAAATCATTTTTTCGATTATTTTTTCATCTGAAAACCAAAAAAGTATTACACTTGCATCGTTAATGTCGGCATCTGAGATATCTTGATGTCTAATTGATCCATTTGTGATGTTCTTCTCATCAAGTAGTTTCTCTCCCTGTGATGCCTTTTCCTTGTTATTGTCTATTCCAATAGATCTCTTTACTCCAAATTCTTGTGATGCTATTACAAGACTATTACCACTTCCACATCCTAGATGGTAGAAAACATCGGTTTCTGTCATTTCTGCAAATTTGAATATCTCTCTTAATGTATCATCAGACAATTCCACGTCCTCTCCGCTTATTATGGAACTTGGAAGCGATGAGATGTATTCCTCGATTTTCACTAAATGACTCTAGTCTATACTAAATTTATTCTCTTATTCTCTCAAGGGCAGAAACTGCCTGCCATAGTGTAACTCTGACATATGATGGCATGTTAGGATCTTGAGATATGTCATCTAGAAGGCTTATGGCATTTGCAGCCCTTACAGAAACAGGAGAATCTTGTTTTTTCAAGTTTGCAACAAGGTCAATCAAATCTTTCTTGATGTTTCTTGGAGTGGAAGGATTTGATGAAATTTCAGCTAACGTGTTGATGGCCATGTTCAAAGTGTCAATATTTGGATCCTTTTTCTCAACCATTGTACCATTCAAGCTTATGCTAATTGAGCTTATTTTATAAAGTTTGCACTATACTTCAACAAAGATATTTTCTGATTCTACTATTACTTTATACGAATTCAAGTCTTTTATCTTGACAGGAAAGGCAGAAAGATTGCCTGTTTTACAATCAAATTTTGCTCCATGCCAACCACATGTGATAACTGATCCATCTAAACTTCCTTCGGAAAGGCTTGCTCCAGCATGTGTGCATGTGTCATTTACTGCATAGTAATTCCCATCTATGTTTGCAACAAGAATATCTTTACCGTCTATCGTAACTTTCTGTATTTTGCCTGGAACAAAGTCGCTTACTTTACCAACAATTATCTTTCCCATGACAAGTGGAAAACTTTGACTCTTAATAATTTTAATGTCTGTTATGAAACTGTTAAAATTCTAGATTAAACAAATCTCACTGTGTTTTGTATTTTGCCTAGATTCTCTATCTCCATCTCTATCTTGTCACCATCCTTCAGGAATACGGCGTCTGGCTTGTTTAACATGACTCCGGCAGGCGTTCCGGTAGATATGATGTCCCCTTTTTCTAAGGTCATTGCTTTACTTAACAATGATACAATCGAATAGACCTTTAGATGCATATTTGATGTAGAAGAGTTTTGTCTAACATCTCCGTTTACTTTGGTTACCATTTTGAGATTCTGTGGTTCTGGTATCTCGTCTGCAGACGTTATCCAAGGACCACAAGGTGCAAAAGTATCAAAGCCTTTTGCTCTCGTGAATTGTTTATCCTTAGCTTGTATATCTCGTGCTGACGTATCGTTTAAGACCATATATCCAAAAACTGCATCCTTTGCTTCTTTTTCTGATATATTCTTACAATCTTTGCCAATTATTACTGCAAGCTCAATTTCATAATCAAGCTTCGATACAAAAGATGGGCAAACTATGTCTGATGTAACTCCATTGAGTGTTGTTCTAGGTTTTATTACTATTGCTGGTTCATCCGGTGGGATCAGGTTCTGCTCTTTTGCGTGATCCTTGTAATTAAAAGCCAAACAAATTATCTTGGATGGATTTGGAATCGGTGGAAGAAACTTGAATTCAGATAAATTTTCATTATAGCTCTAGATTCTTTGCACTATTTTTTATCTCATCGTACCATCCATCAAACAAGAAATCTTTGATGCTCTGTGGTATGGGAATTCCAGTCTGTGATGTCATACTCTCTCTTGTCAAAACCTTTTCTCCGTTAACAAAAGCATATGTTTCCATATTTTGTCTAAGCAATCTTGCAATTTTCATTTTCTTCACTTGTGTGTATATATCGCTTGATTTGCAGAATCTTTTCTGCAATATCCGAATCTTACGAACTGGATTTCTGCTCCCACATTTAACTCTAAGTAGTACTGTTCTGTGATAGCTTGCTTAATCTGTAAACTATTCTCGTTAAACTGGTCATTTATGAACAATACATCTGATATCAAGACCTCTATGTTTATTGGATTATTTCTTGAAATCCATTGAATTTTGGGAATATCTGGTTTGTAATTGGTGCCGGTAATTTCTCCTTCTATCTCTGGACCAATCTTTGTTATTTTTATGTTGTATAATTCTAGCAATCTTATCTCGTCCCCTATCATCAATGTCTTGGCATCATTGTTAGGTATGTAGAAATTTCCATCTATTCCAATTCGTCTCTTGCCCATGTCATTTTGTGGATGATTTGAAATTTCAATTTCAGTAAGATTGTTGTTAGTTACTGTTAATTTTACTGGATCAAAAACAATGAACAGTCTTACACTTTTTGGGTCAATTATTTTTCGATTAAATGATTCAAGTGTTTCAAATGGTGGCATGGTATCAGACTTGGTAAAGCCAAGGGAAAGAACGAATTTCCGAATAGCTTCTGGAACTATACCTCTTCTACGTAAGCCCTCCAGAGTCGGAAGTCTAGGATCGTCAAATCCTGATACTTTTCCTTCTTCTACGAGAGGTTTTAGTACTCTCTTGGAGACCGGCATTCCTTCAAACTCTAGTCTTGAAAACTCTAGCATCTTTGGTTTACGCATATTCAGTTTATCTAAAAGTGCATAATAGAGTTCAGTACGTAATTCGTATTCTTTGGTTCTAAACGCATGGGTGATTCCATCAATACTGTCCTCAATGGCAACTGCCAAATCATAGTTTGGCCAAACTCTGTATTTGTCTTTGTGGATTGGGTGTGGCTCATCTATTATTCTAAGTAAGGTTGGATCTCGCATGACTGTATTCTCTGAACTCATGTCACCTCGAAATCTTACTATGGCTTCTCCAGGTTTGAATTTATCAAACATTTTATTCCAACGAATATTATTTTGATCAAGATTTCCTGTTCTGCACTTACAAGATAACATCTCTCTTCTATTCTTGCTAATTGTCTCCTTGTTACATGTACACACATATGCATTGTCTAAATCGATGAGTTCCTTGGCTTTCTTGTAGATTATTTCCATGTCATCTGAAGTATTTTTTATGAGATCATATTTTACACCCAACCAATCTAGTCCAACTTTGATTGCTGCATAATACTCCAAGCGTTCTTTTTCTGGATTTGTATCATCGAATCTTAGTATGAGCTTTCCTCCGTACATCCTTGCGTATTCCTCATCTATTATCGATGCCTTTGCATGACCGATATGGGGATAACCGTTAGGTTCTGGGGGGAAGCGTGTGATTACCTTGTCTTGCTCTGCTCCTTCTAGGGGCGGAAGACCAATTCTCTCTTGTTTTGGTTTTACTATCAAAAGTTCAGCATATTTGCTTGCTATCTCTTCTTTTTGTAATTCCATTGATAATTTGTTAACATCCATCACTACCTGTGAAATAAGTGGGATGACATCTTTGATTCTGGAACGAAGTTCTGGTTTGATTCCAATTACTTTGGATATGATCGAATCATTTCTAGTTTTTCCATCGTGTTCTGATGCATTCAGAAGAGCAATTCCACGAATTACCCTTTTTAATTCATCATCCAATTAAAGACTCCTCTCTACCACGAAATCAAGCAAAGAAAGTAGTTCATTTTTTGCAGGTCCATCGTATATTGATATTGATTTCTTGGCTGCATTGGAGTGATATGTTGCCTTTTGTTTTATTATGTTCTCTATTCCGAGAGCAGAAATTGTAGAAATGGCTCTCTCTACTTCACTTTTTGAAACAGATGAATTACCAAATGCATTAAGGATTATCTTTTTTTCTCTACTATCTGCCTTTTTAATTGCCATCAAAATTGGCAATGATTTCTTTCCTTCTCTGATGTCGTTACCAACTGGTTTTTTTGTAACTTTTGGATCTCCTGTTACTCCAATTAGATCATCAATTATCTGAAAAGCAATTCCCAAATTTCTTCCAAATGTGGATAACCTTGCCACATCTGAAGAATTTTTGTTTGCTACTATTGCACCCATTGCACAAGATGCCACAAATAACGATGATGTTTTTTTCTCAATCATTTTGATGTATTGATCTTCGCTTGGTATCTTGCTTGATTTTGCCATACTGATGTCTAGTGCTTGACCTTCACACACATCGGTACAGGCTTTAGCCAATGTAGTAACAAGATTCAAACCTGCATTTCCTGGCTTGTGAAGGTACGGTTTTGAAATGGTTTCAAATGCTCTTGAAAACAACAAATCTCCCGCAAGAATTCCAATAGGCATTCCAAATCTTACATGAACTGTAGGTACACCGTGTCTTACCTCATCGTTGTCCATGATGTCATCATGTAATAATGTAAAATTGTGTACCATCTCAATTGCTGCTGCCGCAGGTATTGCCTGCTTTGTAGTTCCTCCTAAAAGTTGACAGCTCTTTATGACCATGTATGGTCTCAATCTCTTTCCTCCATGATCAATCAAATAACTTGCTGCTTGGTACAAGTCCTTAGGTTCTCCAGAAAGTTTGGATGAAAGAAACGAGTCTATTTTAGATGCTGTTTCTGCAAGTTTCTCCAACTTCATTCTTTTTTTAACTCCCACCTATGATCTGGAAAATGATACTTTAATGATTCTTCTAGTTGACTCTTGATATTGTCTTTATTCCACATCTTGAGAATCTCTTTGTGTGCGTCACTTATGTTGTGACTTGACTCTGATATGAAATACAATGCTACTAGCATCCATGGACAGAAAATTTGAGGTGTTTTTTTAATCTCTAATAATATTTGTTCTAGTGTAACCCATCTAATATCTGAAATTTCATCTTCGACAAGCTTTATTTTTGAAGGATCATCTAATATTCCAATTAAAGTACCGCAAACTTCATTTTCTGATCCAATATTTTTGTAAGGTACGTGATATTCAAACTTGTACAAATAATCTAATTTGCATGTAACTCCCAATTCTTCTGGTAGTCTTCTTTCTGCAGATGAAATATAATCCTCTGATTGTCTTGGATGACTAGCTACAGTTCCATCCCAGTCTCCTGGCCACAACATCTTACTCATACTTCTTTGTGTAAGCAAAAGTTTTCCTTCTCTATTGAATAAAAATATGGTAAAAGCTCGATGTAGTTTTCCATCTGGTAGATGACATCTCACTTTTTCATCCGTTCCTATTTGGTTATCATTACTATTTACAAGAATTAGATGTTCCATGATATTATCCTCTAAATACTGTTCCTTCAAAACTCTTGCCATTTATTGCGTTTGTTATTCTCTTTGGAATGTTTCCATTTACAAAGAAAACATCTGTTCCATGTTTTGATATGCTAAACGCTTCTTTTATTTTACGAGACATACCTCCTGTGACATCCATTGATACTTTTGACGTGATTGGTTTCTCTGTTGTGATTTCATTCAAAAGTTTCTTGCTTTTCATATCTGAATACACTCCATCCACATTTGTAACAAAAATTGCTAGCCGAGGCTGTAACAGTTTGGATAAAATTCCCATGATCCTGTCTCCAGATAAGATGTAAAATTTATTTTTCCCATACCACATGACATCTCCATAAGAAATTGGTGTTAATCCTGTCTTTGCAATCTTGGGAATCTCCTTGACTTTGTTGGTTAATGGCTTGTCGCCCATCATAAAATCACTTGGAGGTAAACAATATGGTTTTAGACCGGATTCAAAAAATGATTCAAGTACAATACTGTTTAGTTCTATCATTGAATTTTTGACAACCGAAACTCCTTTGACTTCATGTCTTTCTGGTTTTGTATGCATATCATACTTTACAGACCAATAATGTCCGAATGAGCCTCCACCATGTACTATGACCAGTGGTTCGTTTACATTTTTGAGGCTTGTAGCAATTCTTCTTATTGAATTTCTGTTTGATGTTAATGGTTTTTCCTTGTTGGTAATTATTGAACCTCCTAGTTTCATCAAGATCATGATTTTTAACAATGCTATAGACGGTTTTAAAAAGTATCTCACTGAAACGGCAATACAATTCTTTGATTGAGATGATGGTATACCCTATTTTATTTTTAAATGATGCCTGCAAATTATTGAGTTTTTAATTAGAAAAAAATTTCTACATTCTATGTATATTGAAGTCCATTGTAATCTATTTTTGTTATAAAACAATCTGAAATTTTTCTTAAATTGTCAAGCGTATCTTTGGTGTTGGAATTATCTACAAGAGTGATAATACATCCGCCGCCGCCTGCTCCCGTTATCTTTGCACCATGCGCTGTCTTTTTTGCCTCTTTGACCAAGAAATCTATTTTTTCTGTTGAAACTCCTATCTGTTTTAATAATTCATGATTTTTCAGCATCAGTGAACCTAGTTCATTCAAGTTATTTTCCTTCAAAGATATTATTGCATTATTAACTATGTCAATTTCTTCCCTGCATATCTTATTGAAAAGATCTTCATTTTTCTCTTTAAATTGTCTGACTTGTTTCACAACATCTTGGGTATTGTGAACTTGTGCAGAATTTGATATTATGAAACTCAGATCATTTCTTGATGGAATTGGTTGGAATCCATCTTTTAGATCATATGACACAAGTCCGCCAAATGTGGAGACTGATGCATCAGCCCCTGAATTCTGTTCAAATATTGTACGCTCTGCTTGTATAGTGAATTTTACTACTTCATCCTTCGATAATTTATGAAACAACCCGTTAACTGAAGCTGTAACTGCTACGCAAGCAGCAGATGATGAACCGAGTCCAACTCCTGGTGAGATCTCTGATTCTATAACTATCTCTATTCCTTGTTTTATTGAATTTTCTATTAATGTTTTTTTTGCTATGTAAAAAAAAGGTCTCATAAATTTTTGTTGTACATTTTCTAAATTATCTAATGCATCTATGTCCATCTCTATCTCTCCAAAGGAGGATCTTATTCTGATTATTTTCTCATCCACAAATTGTGAAGTTGCCGTTATTCTCTTGTCTGTGGAGCATAACACTGCTTTTATGCCGTATATGACAAAATGTTCTCCGAAAAGAATGATCTTACCAGGGGCCGAAGCAATGGATTTCATGAAAACACTATCGATGCATATCCTACCACTGAATCCTTGTTATTTTCTGATATGTCTCCGCTAGTTGCATATCTGATCAAGGTTCCCTTGGTCGCTCCAAGTTTCTTACAGGCTACCATGGTAGAAGCAATCGCTCCATAACCGCATGCGCTAATTTCTCTCTCTTGCAATGTGTCATAAAATGCATCTACATCTAGATTCACTATGGCATCTATCAAAGATTTGTCCTGTTCATGTGCAAAATCATTTGATTCGTAATGAGTAAAATCAGAAGAACCGATTATGATGGTATTTTTAATTTTTGCAATCATTGCTATTGATTCACCAATTTTGATTGCAGTGTGATAACTCTGGTCAATTAAAATTATCGGTAAAATCTTGAACTTGTGTAAAAATATTTCCTGAAGCATCGGAAGTTGTACTTCTAAACAATGATCTCTTGTATGAGAAAATAAATCAAACTCTATTATCTTTGAAATCTTGTTAATGTCAATTGCAGAGTCTGTATCTACTTCGATATCTCCGATAGGTGTTCTCCATGTTCCTTCCTTCATTGTTGCAACATCTCTTCCTATTCCCCAATGATTTGGTCCTATGATTATTACAAGTTCAGGTCTCTGTGATGAGATTGTATAGTATGAATTTGCAGCTATGGGGCCAGAATATTCGTATCCTGCATGTGGGCATATGGCACCAATGATTTTTTTATCATCTGTAGAGGGAGGTAATATTCCAGGACCATATTTGTGTAAAAAACAATTTCTTATGCTCGACTTTAATTCTTGATTTGTTTTTGGATAGAACATCCCAGCAACAGCTGGTGTTCTTACCTGCATTGTGTTATTGCCTCTGTGATCTCATTCTTGAAGGAGGCATCCTTTCGGTTTCCTCCTCTAACTCTTCTTCTGTTATTTTAGTCTCAAAGTCGTCTATTTGGTATTTCATTGATTCTGCATTTTTTAACTTGCCTTTTTGTATTAGTATCTCTCTCGCTAAAAGCCAATAAGCGGCAGCTGAGAGATTTTCTTCCTCTATTGTTTGCTGGAATTACTAGATCAATTTTTGATGTGACATTATCTGTGTTGGAAATTCCTATGACTGGAATTCCTGCATTGGTAGCTTCTACAACAGCTTGTTCATCTACTTGAGGATCTGATATGAAAACTAGTTCTGGTTCTCTGTAGTAAGGTAATGATGGATTTGTTAGAGTTCCTGGCATAAATCTTCCAAGCATTGGGGTTGCACCAGTGACCTCACAAAACTTCTCAACAGGGGTACTAGCATATTCTCTACCAGAACAGACTAAAATTTTTGTAATGTCTGCTCTGTTAATGAATTTAGCAGCTGTTTGAATTCTGGATAATGTTTTCTTACTGTCAATAATGTAAAGTCCTTCATTTGTTGCCTTGGTAACAAACGGTGTCATGAATTTTGTTTTTACTTGTGTTCCTACCCTTATTCCTGTGGAAAGTACATACTTTTCCATGTGTTCAAAATCTTCTTGTTTGCTCATTCTGTGTTTTTAAATTTCGGCCATTCCACGTATTAAATCATACTCTGAGAGTCGTATCAGTTCATTAAGTTTGGCCATCCTTTCTCCACCTAGTATGCCAACTTTGAGCATCTTAGATTTGGTAGCAAGTCCAATATGTGATATGTGAGAGTCTGTTGATTCACCAGATCGATGTGATGTGATTAGTTTTACATTGTTATTGTTTGCCTCTCTGGCAAATTCAAGTGCATCATAAAGACTTCCTGCTTGATTTACTTTCAATATTGCTCCACTACAAGCTCTAATTTTCACTGCTTTTTTGAGAATTTTTGTATTTGTTACCAAGAGGTCATCACCAGTTATGAGAACACGCGGGAATTTTTTAGTCAAAATTGCCATGTCTTCAAATGCCTCTTCATGGACTGCATCTTCGGCATAAACAAGTTTGTATTTCTTTATTATTTCTGATGCAAACTCAATCTGTTTTTCTGGAGTATTTTCAAAACCTGCTCTATTGTATATGTATTTTTTTTTCTTTTCATCCCATTGTGTAGATGAAGCAAAATCTACTCCTAGAGAAACTTCTTTGCCTAACGTAAAGCCAAGTTGCTCACAAGCTTTTGCAGATATCTCCAGAGCTTCGTCATTTTTCAATTTTGGAGCCCATCCACCTTCGTCCCCCCTTCCATTTGTGAAACTTGGATCCTTTTTTGCCAAAATTTTTCCTACCTCTTTATGTATCATCAAATTGACTTTTATTGCATCGTGAATAGTTTTGGAACCTGTGGCACAGACTAGAATTTCTTGAATATCTGGCGTGCCTGGGCCAGCATGTGCTCCGCCTCCAAGGATATTTCCAAGCGGAAATGGATATCTAAAAACTGAATCTTTTGATAGTAATTTGAACATTGGAATCTGTAACGATTTTGAAGCCGATTCAATTGATGCAATAGTTAATGCAAATGCAAGTGAACCTCCGACTTTTGAATAATTTGGCGATGAATCAATTTCTCTTAAGGTTTCATGAATTGTTTTTAGATTGGATGGATCAAGGCCTATGAATTTTTTTACATTCTTTTTTAATATCTCTAAACTTTTTTCTGGTTTATTCTGTGGAAAGCTTTGCGCTTCATGTTTTCCAACACTTGCACCTGATGGAGCACAAACTCGTCCAACATGTTCATTATCTGATACTATGTCAATTTCTATAGTTTGACTTCCTCTGCTGTTGTAAAGTATCCTGCCTTTAATTGAGGTAATCTTAGGCATTCTATTCTAGTTCTGATCTTACTTCTTGTTCTCTTCTTCTAATGGCTTCGTAAAACGGAATGACTTGATGAATTGTCTCAACAGATGTCAATATCATCGCTCTACAACAATATCTCTTAAAACCAAAAGAATCTAAAACTTTTCCAGGATCCTCTCCACCCTTAACACGATTCTGGTATTCTTTAAATTTATCAGCAATCAAATTTCCACAAGTAAAACATCTAACAGGAATCAGCACAGTCACAAAAAGTAATCAAGGCTTATAAAAACCATACATGGGTAAAACCAATTGCGGGAGTCGCCCAGCCTGGTCAAAGGCGCTAGCTTGAGGGGCTAGTATCTTAGGATTTCGAGGGTTCAAATCCCTTCTCCCGCATTAATGATTTCATAACATGTATCCGAAAATTTGTATATTTTGTAGATGAATTCTAAATTACATACGAATGAATTTCTTTGCGTTTACTATTTGAGTAATTTCTGGTGGTGTAGGGATTAATTTTATTATGATGAGTAATATTGGACGCAACTAATGTTCTACAAACTAATTAATTTCTACAAACCTTCTGATTCAAAGATATTTCATTTGTGTTTGCATGAATACACGTTTTGGTAAAGCCCTTATTTGAGATAAAATCTTGTATTGTTATGGAAATTACTGTAAAACAAATGATGCAAATTGAAGAGAATGGACATCAAATGGGTTTTTTCAGAAAACTGATGATGGAAAATGCTGGTGCATCTACTGCGAGATACATTATAGAGCGTTATCCTGATTTAACATCAAAAAAGATAATGATTTTTGCTGGGCTAGGAAATAATGGAGGGGATGCATTTGTTGTGGCCAGACATTTGGCCGCATTTGGTTGTATGCCTACAGTAGTACTTTTAGGACATCCTGATAAAATAAAAACAGAAGAAGCTCAATCTAACTGGAAAATTTTGGAAAAAATGAATTCTGTAAATCTCATGCTTGCTTCTGCAATTAATGAAATTGCTAATGATGTAGATGTAATAGTGGATGGAATGTTGGGAACTGGAATGTCTGGAAAAATTAGAGAACCATATTCCTCAGCAATAGATTTGGTAAATCAATCAAATGCTTTCAAATTTGCCGTTGATGTACCATCGGGCCTTGATCCTGATACTGGAACAGTGAATGACAAATGTGTAAAAGCCGATGTTACAATAACTTTTCACAAGATGAAAATTGGAATGCCAAAAAACCAAAATATGTGCGGTAAAATAATGGTTGAAAAAATAGGAATTCCACCTGAAGCAGAGATTGGAGTGTTACCATGAAAGTACACCAGCTTCAAGTGGGAAATATGCAAAACTTTACCTATGTTCTTGAGGATGAAGAAACGCAGGAATCTGTTATCATTGATCCTTCGTGGGATCTAGAGTTGGTAATGGAAATAATAGAAAAAAATGATCTGAAAGTAAAATATGTCATCAACACACATCATCATTTTGATCATACTATAGGTAATGATGCAATGGTAAAGCATACAAAATCTAAAATCTTGCAGCATGAATCTTCTACTCTTAAAAATGATGTACGACTATCTGATGGTGACAAAATAATATTTGGCAAGTCGGAACTTGTTGTATTGCACACTCCTGGACACTCAAAAGATAGTATTTGTCTAGTTGGTGATGGGAAGATCTTTTCAGGCGACGCACTTTTTGTAGGAAACTGCGGCAGAATAGATCTACCAGGAGGAAGTGCAAAGGAACTCTATCATAGTCTGTTTGACATTATTTACAAGCTTGACGGTAACCTCGTGTTGTATCCTGGACATAATTATGGGAGCTCTCCAAATTCAACCATAGATAAAGAAAAAAAGACAAATTTTGTATTGCAACCCAGAACAGAATCTGAATTTCTGGATTTTATGGGTAGTGATTAATTATTGCAAGATATCGAAATACTTGGAAATAAACAAAAAGGTTTAGAATTCATAAAACAAACTGAACAAAAAAAATTCATTTTTTCTCTAGTAATATCTTATACTGAAACATCTGAAATCCCTGGAATAACTATGGCTGGAGAACATCCTGATCTGATAAAATTTACTGGACCTGCTGATGCTGAATTTATTCACTATGGGTATTGCAGGAGTATCTCTGTAATTCCAATGACTCCTGACGGAAAACCCACTCCTGCACTGTTAACAAAGACTGCACTGGAAGCTGCAAGCATTCCAAGTGTTGTTGTAAATGCCGGTAGCAAAGTGTCCCCAAAGCTTCCCTTTATTGATATGGACTTGGCTTATGGGAAAAATATTGGAAAAGAACCAGCTCTTAGTCTTGATGATGTTGGAAAGGCGGTTGAATATGGTAGAATAATTGGAAGATTTCTTGGGGCCTCAACTGACTGTGTTATAGTTGGTGAAAGTATTCCGGGTGGTACTACTACAGCTCTTGGAGTACTTGAAGGATTTGGAATTACAGGATCTGTTAGCAGTAGCATGCCTCAAAATCCTGTAGGGCTCAAGATTCAAACTGTAAAAGATGCATTGAAAAGACTTCAATCAAAAGATCCATTTGAAATTATATCACAATTGGGTGATCCTATGATTCCAACGGTTGCTGGTATTCTCAGTACCGCCTCTGAAATTTCTAGAGTTTTATTAGCTGGTGGAACACAGATGGCAGCTGTACTTGCTTTTGCAAAAAGTATTGGATTTGAAGGAAAGAACACTGCTGTTGGAACTACCTCTTATGTATCTGAAGATAAATCTGCAAATCTAACTGACATCATGTCACAGATAATGGATGTGCCTATACTGGTTGCAAAACTCAAACTTGCGGAATCAAAAATCTCCGGTTTGAGCTCATACGCTGAAGGATTTGTAAAAGAAGGTGCAGGTGCAGGAGGTGCATCTATTGGTTGTATGTTGAAAACCGGAATTGATGCAAAAGGTCTTCTGACTTTAACTGAAAAAGAATATTCAAAAATTATTTGACTGTTACTGATTTTGCCAAATTTCTTGGATAATCTGGATCAAAGTCTTTGTCTATTGCAGCATAGTATGCAAGAAGTTGTATTGGCACTATTTCTACAAGTGGATATAATGGCTCGTTGATACTGGGTATATCTATCCAATAATCGTATACATCACTTGGTTTATCTGAAATTCCTATTATTTTGGCTCCTCTAGCTTTTATTTCTCTAGCTGATGTCAGTGTATCATTATAGGTAGAATCATTGGGATTTATGATTAAAACATATGAATTAGAATCCATTAATGCCAAGGGACCATGTTTTAATTCTCCTCCTGGAAGTCCCTCTGCATGTATGTATGTAAGCTCCTTTAACTTCAACGATCCCTCTGAAGCAATTGGATAGTGTATGCCTCTTCCTAATACGTAAATATCTGAAACGTTTTTCAGTCTCTTTGCAACATCTTTGATTTTGGAATCATTAGAGAGTATCTTCTTGATTGCTTCTGATACTTTTGTAAGATCTAGTTCTATACAACCTTCGCATATTTTATCAATTATTTTGTATAGTACAACAAGTTGCGACGTGAAGCTTTTAGTTGCGGCAACTCCTATTTCTGGGCCACAATTAAGTCCCATTGAAATGGATGATTGGTGAACTAATGAGGATGTCATCATGTTTACAATTGATATGATTTTAGATCCTGTCTTTTTGGCAATGTCTACAGCTTCTAACACATCTGCACTTTCTCCACTCTGTGATATTGCAATTAAAATTGATTTTTCTTCAAACATGTCTGGAGAAAACTGTGCTTCACTAGAAATTAATGGGTCAATCTTTATCTTTGCATATTTTGAAAAAAGAAATTTTGCAATTAATGCTGCATTGTAACTTGTTCCACTTCCTGTAATGTATACATTTCTTGCATGTTTTATTAAATCAGAAACTAGGTCAATCTCAAGTTTAGTATTGTTTCCAGCATTCAATACTGTTGATGGTTGTTCTGAAATCTCTTTCAAAGTGTAATGAGCATATTGACCCTTGTATGCATCCGCAAATTCTTTTGATACTTTGGTTATCTGATGATGTACTGGATTTGCATCAAAATCAAAGATCTTTAGTCCTTCTTTGTCAATGATTACAAATTCTTTGTTATCTGGATAAATCACCTCATCCGTGTATTCTACAAATCCTAGCACATCACTTGAAATAAAATATCCTTCTTTTCCTACGCCTATTATCAGTGGCTCATGTAATCTAGCTGCAGATAACGTACCATCTTGAAAGACTGCAACAAAAGCATAGTTCCCTTTTAATTCAGCTACTGTGTCTACTACAGATTTCTTAATTTCTCTAGTTTTGTCATAATTATATTGAAGAAGATTTGCAATTACTTCGCTGTCTGTTTGACTTTTAAAAGTATAACCACGTTCTTGGAGTTCTTTTTTTAATTCTTCGTGATTCTCAATTATTCCGTTGTGTACAATAGCTACTTCTCCTGAACTTGATGAATGTGGATGAGCATTTGTTTCAGTTACCATTCCATGAGTGGCCCATCGTGTATGTCCAATACCTATAGTCCCAGAAAGCTCGTCTAGTTTTGCTGCTTTGTTTACTTCTAAAACTTTGCCAACTCCCTTTCTTACACTGATTTGATGTTCTGAAAAAGTTGCGACTCCTACACTATCATATCCGCGATATTCCATTCTTTTTAATCCCTTGACTATTATTGGTGCGGCAGAATTGTCACCTCGATAGCCTATGATCGAACACATGCTGATACCGTATACATATTCTTGTTAAATAATGATTGCGTGTGTTTTACTCTGCTGCTGGTTGTTCAGTTTTTACTTCTTGAACAGGTTGTTGTTTTACCTTGTTAAGATCTAATTCTGGTGATAAGCAAATCTGATCTTCTTCCTCAATTTTTACTGTATATGATGGAACAGTAACTACTCTTTCTCCTATCATGACATGGCCGTGTACTACTATCTGTCTTGCAAGATATGGACTCTTTATTGATTCTTTTTTCTGGATAATAGTCTGCAGTCGTCTAGATAGAAAGTCAGTCACCTTTAGATTGAGTACATCGTCTAATGTTGAATTTTCTTTGACTAGTCCAACTCTTGCAAGTGATTTCATCAATATTGGTTCTTTTGTACTTCGAACATCCTGAGTTAACGCCAAGAGTGCTCTTGCTTGGTTTCTTATTCTTGAAAGTTCTGTATGTGCTTTCCATAACTCTCTTTTGTTTTTTAGTCCAAAAGTACCCAAAACATGTAATTCCTCATTTAGTAAATCATAGTTGAGAGGACGTTTTGGCTTTCTCCACATTTTGCGTGAGTTTTTTGGATGATCTCCCATCTGTTACACCTACTTTTTCTTTTCCGCTGCAGCAGGTTTTGCTGCAGGAGCTGCACCAGCCTTTGGAGCTGCTGCAGGAGCTGCACCGGCCTTTGGAGCTGCTGCAGGAGCTGCACCGGCCTTTGGAGCTGCTGCAGGAGCTGCACCCTCAGCTGGAGCACCAGGTGAACCAGCTGGTAAAACTTTACCACCTTTCTTAACACCTACAGCACCGCCCTTTCTACCTGTGGTGCGTGTACTTTGTCCGCGAACTTTTAATCCATATGTGTGACGAAATCCTCGCCAACTATTCATGCCTTTTTCTCGTTCGATATCATTTCTCACGTTAAAGTCAATATCAGAAGTAATAAGATGAAAGTCACTTCCTGTATCCATGTCTTTTCGTCTATTTAGAAACCAAGTAGGTATGTTAACCGATATTGGATCTCTCATAACTTTTTCTATTTCTTCTACTTGTGATTCAGTAAGAAAACCAACATTACTGTTAGGATTGATTTTTAATACTTCTAAAAGTGATTTTGCAAAATTATATCCAATTCCTTTAACTTGACCAACACCAATAATGGTCTTTTTAGCACCTGGAATATCCTTACCAGCAATTCTAACTATGTGCCTAAACTCCTGTGAAGACAAGTATTAAAAAATCCCCAGTACCCCGGATAAAAACCATGCTAAAATAAGGTGATGGGTAAACCGGAAAGACCAATTATTTACAAGTCTCGTCGTTTACCACCGCCTTTTGATAAGTGATTTTATATCTAACAGGAAAAAAATATTACATTCTAGGAATGGTTGAAAAATATGAGTGAAAGTTTTGACAAACAAAAAATGATGGAAACTCTAGTAGATCCACAAGTGTCATCTATTCTTGCAGAGCTTGAGAGCGGAGAAAAAGATTCTACATATCTGACAACCAAACTGCAACTCTCTATGGATAAGATTAAAGATCTTCTTTCATATGTGACTGAACACAAGTTTGTTGTGATAAGTCACAATGATAATAAGGAAATTTTCAAAGTTGATCTTAACAAACTAAATAAGATTATGGAAAATGATGATAATTTTAAAAATGTAGTTGATGGACTAACTGAACTAGATCAATTTCTCAATTAAGATCTTACACGATTCCTGATTAGATACATCATACCAACTGCAAGTCCACTAAGACCTATCATTAGTGCTATGAATCCTGAAATGTCTGCTAGTTCTATATCTGGGGGGTAATATCCAATAATTCCAAGAACTTGTATCTCTCTTTGTCCATGATTTTCTATCTGTAATGTGTAATTACCTGAGGATAAAATCTGAAATGTTTCTTGAATTGGACTTTTTGTTATGGATTTTGTTATTATTGGTATGCCTGCAGGATCAATTATTGTTGCCTTTATGTTATCATCATTTTTAAAATCTGTTATTTGAATAGAATACACTCCTTTTTGGTTGCTATCGGGATTCATTTCTTTTGTGATGATCATCTGCGTTCCAATGCCTATAGTATTTTGTTGATTCGCAAGATTTTCTGAAGTTATCTGAGATTGATATGCTGTTATTGCAATGCCAATCAATACCAATATTCCGCTTACTATTATGATTGATTTTGGCTTTATCATATCACACCTGATCTATGACCCTAGTTAAAACTTGATGAACAAATGATATCCTAGCAAAACTCAGTATGAATTATTCGACAACGTTATCTTGTACATCTTCTCATATTAGAAAGTTGAATAAAATCCTGATAATTCTTCTAGCTTTTTCATTGATTGTTCCGCCTATGTCTTTTCCTAATGTGAAAGCCTATTCTGATCATCCTAATCTTTTTGTTTCTGCAGAAAATAGTGTTTTTGCTAATCATATTTCTGGACCTATGGTAACAGAAGTTATTGTACAAGAAGATAATACTCAACTAGATCAGGCAATGGGACAACCAAATGTTTCAATAAATGGAAGACACCTACAGATGGCACAAGGCTCAGATGGTAGTTGGTATGCATTTTTTGCTAATACTGATAGCGCAAAACAAGCTGATCAGGCAGCATTATCTGGTTCTTCTGGGCAAAGTATTGATTTTGGAGTTTTTTGTTCAAGTTCTACTCCTTCCTCTGTTTTGGGAGTTGATGTATCTCAGACTGATGGAGTGGCAATTCCGGATTCTGCAGGGTTATCTGGTACAACTCAAGGAACCGCAGGTTTCAATTCATGTAGTGGTACACCGGCAACTCCTTCAAGTCAAAATAATGTTGTACGAAATTCTCCCTCATTGAATTCCAATCCGCAAGTTCCGTCAGGCCAAATAGGAATAAATCCAAATGTGTGGCCTTTGATTCAACTCTTTACGCTTAGTAGTGATGTACACATTGAATATGATAGATCTACAGGTACGCAAAGTGTTGATCTTGTTTATTCTGATATTCCAAACATATCGATAAGTCTTGATAGAATTGGATATCCGTCAAGTGCTGATGTGTTTGCAACTATCAATGATGCCGAATTAAGCATAGATCCAACCTCTCAAGATTCATGGACTTTTAATGTTGGTTCTAATTCTGCAGTATTTTATCAAGCCTTTGCAGAGTCAGGTATCAGTGCAAGTGGTCCTGGTATAGTAAATTTAATGCCATATTTGAGCAGTCTTGGTTTCAAAGATAATGGAAAATTAAGTATGGATACATCCGATGTTGTTAATCTAAAAACTAATTCTGTTCAGACAAGTATGTCTCTTAATGGTGTGTATAACAAGTTGGTAACTTTTGTAGAAACCGGACCGCATACTGGAATTTTTGAAAGTTCCTTTGCAGGTGTATCAACTATAGGAATATTACCAAATGCTCCTAGATCTCATTCTGGATCAATTACTTATAATCTTCAGAGTGCATCTATTGTTTCGGGCACTTCTACTGCAAGTCTTAATGTTGGTAGCAGTCAGAGTCAATTTGGCCCTGGTCAAAAAGAAACAATCACTCTAGTAGATAATGATCAAAATATTAATTCTAATATGGCTGATCAACTAGATGTTTTTAGATCTTCTGCAAAAATACCTACTTTGAAGATAGGCAATCCAATAACATTGAGTAGTTCTTCTGATGTGATATTCTATAACAATTCAAATTCGATTAGTGTACCTTCTACGGTATTTGATGCCAACTCATTACGATTGATAATTGACACCAGATCCCAATCAATGCCAAATTTTCAGAAAATCACACTAAATCTTGGTGTTTCTGCCCAATCTCTCAAAAATCTACTCATAGATACTAGTCAACCAAATTCAAAGGGAACCAATTGGGTTAATTATGATCTAAGATCTTTTCAACAGCAGCTTGGGATAAACTCCTTTTCTAGTACAAGCATGACTCTGTATTTTGGATCTGTTGGTTCTTCACCAATCACAATTGTAACACCCGGAGAAATTACATCTGGTAATGGTTTACTTCAGATAAGTGATACTACAGTAGCCTCAATCAACGCAATATCATCAAATCTACCTGTATTCTTGGAGATTAACTTCAATACTTTGGGAAATATCCAAAATCCTGATAATACTCAACCAATTGTGTTTGATCTTTTTTCTTTTGGAAATAATAACAACCAGCAAGTAAACAATGCCATTTATCGTGCAGAATTACAAGAAACATCTGCAAATTCTGGCACATTTTCAGGAACAATTCAATATGCAGTAATAAATCAACTAAACCAATTTGATCCTAATTTGATCAAAGGACTTCAAACTTTTGGTAACAATATAAAATTTCTTGTAAACACTGAACTTACAGATGCTAACGCAATACATTTTTCCATTTTAGGTACACAAAGTGGTACATCAACCACAGTTACCTCACAACATGATATTCCAACAAATACTGGTACCGTAACACTTGATTCATCAAATTATAGGATTGGTTCAGATGTAACAATAACAGTTAATGATCCAGATTTAGTTACTGATGCTAATACAGTAGTCAGTTACACCAGTGTGAATGATCCTGGCTCTGTATCTGATGATACTGTTGGAGATAATAATGGAAACATCCTCTTAGAAGTTTGGATTAAAGGATTTAGATTTCAACATTGCACTGTAAACGGAGTATCATATGGAGGTCTCGATGCTACTGGTTTTACATTAACTGAAACTGGACCGGGTACAGGTGTATTCAAAGGAGTTTTTAAAATGCCTTCTTGGATATGCAGTGAGGACAAGACTACTTTGATATCTCCTGTGGGAGGTAGTGTTCAAGCATGGTATCACGACTTTCGAGATGCATATGGCAGGTCCGTAATAGCAAGCTCTACAGTGGCAGTTTCTACAAAAACTCAACCTACAACAACCACAAACCAGTATGTGCCTACGATCACAATTCCAATGATTTCAACATCTACACAAATTAGTGATCAATCTGGAAGGCCACTACTGCAAAGTCCACATGTTGGACAAACAATAAACTTCAAAAGCATGCTCTCTAACATACATCAAAATTCTCAGGAAATTTCATACATTGTTCAAATAAAAGATAGTAACAACAAAGTAGTTTTTCTAAAATGGTCTGAGAGTAGTCTTGTAAATCTATCTACTACCAATGAGGAAATTAGCTGGATACCAACACAATCTGGTATTTATTCTGCTGAAGTATATGTCTGGAGTGGAATGGATTCTCTAGTGCCACTTGTAGATCAGAGTCAATACAAAATTCAAGTTCTTTCGTGATTGAATTCTTAAACTAAAAGTTGTATTTGCTTTTGTATGGAGATACTGCACGTAATTCTTGAACAACTTTTTTTAATGTATCTACGGTTTCATCTATTTCTTGTTCTGTATTTGTTATTCCTACTGTCAGGCGTAATGAACCTGTAACCTGCTCATGTGAAAAACCCATTGCCTTTAAAACATGAGATGCTTTCTGTATCTTTACAGAACATGCAGAACCCGTAGATGCAGATATTTTATGCTCATCTAATTTTATTATTAGATCTTCTCCATTCACACCGAGAAAAGTAAAATGAGTATTATTGGGAGTTTTCATATCTGGATGTCCATTAAGAGTTGTAGATGGTATCTCATGTAATATTCTTGTAGTTAATTTTGTAGTTAATTTTTTAAGGTGAATTGAATTTTCATTCATATTGTTTTTTGAGAGTGCACATGCTGTTCCAAATCCTACTATACTTGCCACATTTTCTGTGCCAGATCGAAGTCCATTTTCTTGACCCCCGCCTAATATCAAGGGAGATATCTTTACACCATTTCTGATGTATAATGCTCCAACGCCTTTTGGGCCGTTAATCTTATGAGATGATATTGAAAGCAAATCAATACCAAGTCCTTTGACATCTATTGGAATTTTTCCTACTGCCTGAACTGCATCTGTGTGAAAAATTACATTCTTCTCTCTTGCAATTTGAGCTATTTTCTCTATGGGTTGTATTGTTCCAACTTCATTATTTGCATACATTATTGTGATCAGGCATGTTTCGCTTGAAATTTCTTTTTTAAGATCCTCAGGATCTACAAAACCCTGTTTATCGACTGGTAGAAAAGATATTGCATATCCTTCTTTTTTGAGCCGCCTACACGGTTCTAGTATGGCATCGTGTTCAATAGATGATGTTATGATGTGTTTTCCTTTACTTTGTGATGCTATGCCATAGATTGCAGTGTTGTTTGACTCTGTTCCTCCGGAAGTTAGAAGTATTTCATTACTATGTGCATTGATGAGCGAAGCAATTCGTTTTCTTGCATTTTGAATTGCCATATTTGCAAATCTACCGTGTCTGTGTATGGATGAAGGATTCCCATATTGCTCTCTAAAATAAGGAATCATTTCTTCTATAACTTTTTCATGAACAGGTGTGGAGGCTGCGTTATCTAGATAGATCAATCTGTTATCACATTGAGTTTACCAGGTCTATAGCCGTTAGGATCAATCAAAATGTTGTCAAATCCTAATCCATTCATATACTTCTCTAGTACCATCATTTTTTTTTCGTTATCTAAAAGGATTATCTCATTTTTATCTACCTCTATGCTTGCACTATTTCCAAAATCACGAACTCTTACCTGTCTTACTCCAAAAAGATGTTTTATCATAATTTCACTCTTCTCTATCCTTTCCAGTTTTTCAGCTGTAACCGTACTGCCCCATGGAATACGTGATGCTAAACAAGAGTTGGATGGTTTGTCATGAATGGAAAGATTGATCTTTTTTGCAACATCTCTGACATCAGATTTTGTAAATCCGCTTTCTACTAGAGGACTTTGAACGCCATTTTTTTTGAGCGCTACTATTCCGGGTCTATATTCTGTTAGATCGTCTAGATTGGTACCATCAACAATTACGTTGATTTTTTCTTTTTTTGATAATGCAACCAGATGTTCTGCTAATTCTGTTCTACAATGAAAGCATCTGTTTTTATCGTTTTTTATAAAATCTGGGTTATCTAACTCGCTATATTCTATAATCATGTGTCTAATTCCTATTTCTTGGCAAACTTTTTTCGCAGAGTCCAATTCTTCTTGAGATAAAGTCTTGTAATCTGCAGTCACCGCAACAGCCTGTTTGCCTAGCGCCATTTGAGCGGCATATGCTACTAGGGCACTATCTACTCCTCCTGAAAGAGCTACCAAAGTTTTTTCTTTACCATGAAACCAAGTTACTAGATCTTCTATCTGTTTCATTTTATGTTTAACCTCAATTTGATTTCACTTGATACCAGATCTGATGTTTCTTTGAATGATAATGATAGTGAATCTGAAATTATCTTGATATCATCTGATTCAACCTTGAAATGTTTTATTATTTCATTATGTTTTACAATTTTACATCTTACAGTAAAGTTATTCCCTTGTATCGTGATGGGTACTGAAACAATTATTCTTGGAACCACGTATCGACTAGATGATCTTATTCGTACTCCTAAAGTCCCAGTTTCTGAAATGAGTGTACCAATCAATGTATTTGTAACAAATGGCTCACATATCACTGAAACTATATTTGTTGGTCTTCCTTTTTTTGTTATACCGCCTGTCACGGTAACATCCTTTGCACCGTTTGCAATTAACTTGTCAATCATATGTCCTATTGTTTCACCAGATACATCATCAAGATTTGTTTCAAGAATTTGTATGGTATCTAATTGAAACTCTTCCGTTGATTCTCCTTGGACAATTTTCAAAACATTGGGAAATCCTTCAAAGTTTTTACTTCCAGCTCCATACCCTATTGATTTTATCTTCATTGTTGGATAAAATTCTGAACATTTATCTGCTAAATTTACAAGCAAACTTGCGCCTGTTGGAGTAGTAAGTTCTTCTTTTATTTGTCCTCCACAAATTGCTATGTCTGAACCACGAAATATTTCTAGTATTGCACTTGCAGGGTTAGACACAGTACCGTGAGAAAATGTTAAGGTTCCACCACCTACTGCCACTGGGGTTGAAATAATCTTGTCTGAGAATAATCTCAAATCGTCTACTGCAATTGCAGAACATATGATATCTATGGCAGTATCAATACTGGATGCTTCATGAAAGTGTACTGATTCAAGAGGCTCGCCGTGTATTTTTGACTCTGCATACAGTAATGATCTAATACTTTCTTTTGCAAAGACTTTGGCTTTTTCAGATAGTCCTATCTTGTCTGACGTGGATAATATGCATTCTTGAATCTCAATTCCTTTTCGTTCATGATAATTCTCACTTGTCTCTAAAACAAGATGTGTGGCCTCTGTTCCATATTTTACAGTTTTTTCAAAATCCATTTTTACAATTTTAGAACCTTTGAGATATTCCTGGATTGAATATGCACCATCTATAACTTTGGACTTATTTGCACCTATGCTGATTAGCGATGAAAGTAACATGTCACCTGAAATTCCAGCCACCTGTGCATCAATTACAAGTACCATGATTTTCTAAACATACTGAAATGCATATAAATTGTAATTTGATTCATGATTTTGGTTACTTGATAACTGTGATGTAGATTGATAAGAAACAGTCAAGTTTAATTAGAGATTAAATTGAGGGCCTTTTATGATTACAATTATCGGCTCCGGAAAAGTTGGTGGAGCGGCAGCACTGTTCACAGCTCTAAGAAAAGTTACAGATGAGATATTGTTACTAGATGTAGTTCAGGGTCTTCCACAAGGAGAGGCTATGGACATAAACCATATGTTGGCAGAGAAAGGGATTGACGTCAACGTTAGAGGATCAAATGATTATTCTGAAATGAAGGGATCTGATATTGTAGTTGTTGTTGCAGGTTCTGGCAGAAAACCCGGAATGACAAGAATGGATCTCTTGAAAATAAATGCGTCAATAGTAAAGGGTGTCGTCGAAAATATTCAGAAACATGCCAAAGATGCAATGATAATTCCAGTGACCAATCCGTTAGACCCCATGGCATATCTTACATACAAAGTTTCAGGATTCCAAAAAAACCGAATATTTGGAATGGGGGGAATGCTTGATTTATCACGTTTTACGCAATTTATTCACGAGTCTACTGGTTACTCTAGAAATTCTATACGCGGTCTTGTGATAGGAGAACATGGCGAAAACATGTTACCGCTTCCAAGATTCTCAACTGTTTCTGGAATACCATTGCCTTCAATTCTATCAAAAGAGAAAATTGAAGAAATTGTACAAGGAACAAGACAAGTTGCAGCAAAAGTGATAGAACTCAAGGGTGCTACAGTTCATGCCCCAGGTAATGCGATATCCACTATAATAGAGGCGGTATTAAACAATACAAAGCAGGTCATTCCTGTAGCAACCTATCTGGACGGAGAATATGGTTATTCTGATGTATCTATTGGTGTACCGGCAGTTATTGGCAAAAATGGTGTTGAAAAAATAATAGAATTAGACTTGGATTCAAATGAAAAAGAGTGGTTCAAAAAAGGTGTGGAAAGTGTCAAAAATGCAATCTCTAATCTCTAAAACTGATTAAATTTTTAACTAGACGTTAATTATGAAAATGGTATTGGAACTTACGGAAATATTAAAATCGCTTGATCTTGGAAAGATAAGTGTACCTCAAGCCAAGAAATTGCTCTCACTTTACTCTGTTGAGAAAATTGAAGATTTTGCCAAGATCGATATGAGTAGAAAACTACGACGTGGAATACCAGAAGTCATATTTGCAGAAAAAAAAGAACTTGTAGATATCAAAAAAATAATTCTTATAACCACATCTAAAGCAGATTCTGTCCTTGTTTCTAGGATACACAAAGATCATTACAAGAAAATATTGATCTTTTCTAGGAAGAATAAATTGAAAATACATACAGGAAAAAATACCACAACTATACTCTTCTCCAAGAAACTACATTCTACAGGGGGAAAAATAGGTATATTGACAGCAGGAACTTCTGATATTGGAGTAGCCGAAGAAGCAAGACTGATGTGTGAGTCTATGGGATGTCAATGTGTTTGTAGTTATGATATAGGTATTGCTGGAATCCATCGGCTTTTTCCAGTGATCAAGAAAGTGATATCTGAAGAGGTGGATGTAATCATAGTGGTTGCTGGAATGGAGGGTGCACTTGCATCAGTGGTTTCATCCTTGGTGGACATACCTGTAATTGGAGTTCCTTCATCTGTTGGATATGGTTATGGTGAAAAAGGAATTGCAGCATTGGCATCTATGTTACAAAGTTGTACTCTGGGACTATCTGTTGTTAATATTGATAATGGAATAGGTGCTGGAGCATTTGCAGTGAATGTTGCAAATAGAAGTGTACAAAAGAAAATTAGGTCTTAATAATTCCAAGACTTCCCAATTCTGAGCCTATTCCATATCCTATGAGTGCAATGCCTGTTCCGAGTCCTGCCATTTCCAACCCTCCTCGTAGCATGCTGATATTTGCAATCTTTGACTTTATGGCTCCAATTATAAAAGATGCAGAAAGACTAACACCAATTGCCACAAAAAGTGGAATATGTCCGCTCAGAAAGAAATATGGAATGATTGGTAGAATTCCTCCTACTAGAAAAGCACCAAACATGCGAAACGCGCTTTTTAGAGGACTTCCTATTATTTCTAAATTTAATTTGAGTTCTTCTGTGAGCATTGTATCTAACCAAATTTTCTTGTCTGATGTTATCTTATTTACAATCTTCTCCAAGTCTTGACCTGAGAATCCTTTTGTTCTGTATACATCTTCTATTTCTCTTCTCTCTGCTTCTGGTACATTGTTCATTTCCCATTTTTCGCGTTCAATTTCAGAATCTAAAATTTGTCTTTGTGATTTTACAGCAAGATAATTTTGAACTGCCATTGCTTTTGCACCTGTAAACATGGCAACAATAGCTGCCAGTATAATTATGTTGGAAGATACTTCTGCTCCTCCAACTCCAGCTACTAATCCTAATGATGTGTTTATGCCATCTCCAAACCCAAATACAAAATCTCTTATCGAACTACTTTCTTTTTGATGTGCTTCAACATGTCGTGGTTCTATTCCACTCATTATCTTTAGTATGTAATGCCTGTTTATATGTCAAAAGTAAAAATTTTCAAAATGATGTAGTAAGGTAAACGATTTATATCATAGTAGAAAGAACTCGAAGAAAGGAATGGCAGGAAGGAGAATAGTTCTAACTGCAGATCGTAGCCTTATGACTAACTATAGGGGTAATTTTCTGTATGGTTTTATAGCATGTGGTCCGTATGAAGTGGTCCCTGAGTGGGTTTTTGATAAAGTATTTTGTCCTCCAGTTGAAACTGATCAAATAACTGGTGAAGCCAAGGTCGCTCAAGTTGGATTACGTCGAGTGGAATCTGCACTGTTACAAGGTTACAAAAGAGATGAAGTGTTTATTGCAAATCCTGATTATCTTGAAAAATGTATTGGTCCTGATACTAAAGTAGTTGGAATAAATGTGATGGATCCACTCGGTATGGCCCCTGTAACTACTACAATGTCTCCCGAAAAACTCTCCTACGTTGCAATGAAATTCAAGAGAATGTGTGCCAAAATAATTCAGCTAAAGAAGAAATATAATTTCCATGTTGTAGTTGGTGGAAACGGAGCATGGGAGCTTGCAAAAACTGATAGAATGAAAATCCATGGAATTGATACTGTTGTTGTAGGAGAAGCAGATGAATTAGCTTTAGATCTTTTCCATGATCTTGAAAAGGGCGATGCTCCAGAATTAATGCATTGTTTTGTTAAGAATATTCAAAACATTCCAATGATTCAAGGACCTACTGTTAATTCTCTAATTGAAGCAATGCGAGGATGTGGAAGAGGATGTGACTTTTGTGATGTGAACAAAAGATCAAAAAAAGACTTACCACTAGAACGATTACAACAAGAAGCAAAAATGAATCTAAATTATGGCTTTGATTCTATTTGGCTACATTCTGATGAAATGCTTCTATATGGATGTGATAATAAAAACTTTCAACCAAACTATGATGCTATAATTGAATTATGGAAAGGCCTAAAGTCTCTAGGTGCAAGATTTGTTGGAACCACTCACATGACATTTTCCGCAGTATGTGCTGATCCTAAGCTTTTGCACGATATGTCTGAAGTCAATGGTATGAGTGATGAAAAATGGCTTGCTACAAATCTTGGAATTGAGACAGTGGCACCAAGAATGGTTAAGAAACATCTTGGTGTAAAAACAAAACCATTTTCAACAGATGAATGGGGTTGGGTTGTAAGAGAAGGTGCAAGGGTATTAAATGAAAATCATTGGTTTCCAGCAGCCACTATTATAATTGGTTGGCCAGACGAAACTCCTGATGAAACCCAGTATACTATAGATTTGATTGAAGATTTCAAGAAAACACGAATGCGTGGCCTTGTAGCACCATTGTTATATCAAGACTTTAATGAAAAGAACTCAATGCACTTTGGTAACCTCAATGAGGCACAATTTACATTATTCTGGAAATCTTGGGAACATAATCTGAGAGTTATCAATGATATTATTCCTATAATTATTAGAAACAAGACATTTGGACCTCCTATGAAACTTGTCATGTATGGTATGATAAAAGCTGGAACTTGGGCAATAATGAGATATCTTAGAGGTTTGTCTAAAGACTTGTTTAATGGTAAACTACCAGAAGATATAATGGAAAAGTACGCAAGAAGCCGATCTGTAAATGCTCCTTCTTACACTAGGTAGATTTTTTCTCTAATATTCTAATTGCTGCGTCTGCAATAGTGTTTGATTTAGGTGTCAAAACTACAAAATAGATCTTGTCTGATCTTTCTGCACTTTCTACATTCTTAAATTTTTTTAGATTCATATCAAACTCTAATAACTTTCCATCAAGTTTTCCTTTTACATATATCATCAAATATGAATTTCCTGAAGCGGGGGTTAAGGGAATTATGGAAAAGATATATCCTTTGTATGAGTTTATTGGCAAGATATTTTTCATTGGTGGGGCCATTGTAGACATGGCAATAAATATGTCTTCAGGAGAATCAAATTCTTCAAATTCAAATTCCATGGCATATCTTTCTTTGTTCTTGTATAATAATCTATGATCTGTATGGATGATAGTTGATGACATGTTTTCAGATCTTTAATTGTGATCTATATTGCAATTGATTTTTAAAACTGAATTTTCAATGCTATGGGAAATCTATTGTTTGATGATAATTTGTGTAATCTGGATTAATGATGATGTTTCCCATAACTTTTGAAAATGTTGGTAAATATGGAATGGATTGGTTCTAGTATTTTGGCATAAATCTTAGTCCAGTCTTTGCTGATACTGCAATTATTGATATTATTGCAATAGCAAATACTAGAGCTGCGATTGGACCAAACTCTGGAACTACAATTGTTCCTACTATGTCAATCTTGGAATCTCCATTGCTGAATGGAATGCTGAGTGTTCTTGCATTTTGATTCTTAGTTTCGCTGAACTGTGTGATCTGTTTTCCACCGTCTGTAACTATGAACGAACTATCTTCTAATCCAGATGTATCTATTTTTGCTCCAGTCAAGTTTGCGTCAGGATTTGGTGGTGGTGGCACTTTTGCATCTATCATGTTTCTCGGTAGAGTGACTGTAATGGAACCAGCTGCATTAGTGTTTAATGCAATCTCGAGAGTATACTGTTGTGCAAGTATGCTCATGCTACTGACTGTACCGCCCTTTATGATGTATGGTATGTTGTAGATTTGATTTCCTGATTGTAATGGATATGTACCGTTGATTGCTTTGGTAATTGTAGAACTTCCATCTCCTCCGTTATAATGGAAATTTATAGTTGAATTCAAGTATAATCCATATTGAGCTATTATTGTGTAATTTCCAGCATCTTTCCAATATTGTCCTGTGGCTGCAAATGTCTTGGTAAAACTTCCATCTGCTGCAGGTAATAGTTGGCCAATGAAAACTAGGTTTTTCAATGGACTGATAACTTTGATTGTTACAGCGGTTGCATTTTCAGGATCTCTGATATGTCCTGTCATGACTACCGTATCGCCTTGATTGTATGTGGGCAAATCTGTGTTGACAGACAAAGGTGATATTGTAGCCTTGCTTACTCCGCCCGTTTGATTAGCTTCTTGTTGTAAGAGATCATAAGCAGTAGTTACATTTGCATTTGGATTTGTTGGTCCTCCCGCTGTTTGTGCGTAAGCTGGTGATGTTATTACTGTGATACTTACTGCAATTGTCAACAATACTAAATAAAAGATACTTGATCTCTTCATATCTGCTAGCCAATACTCAAGGATCTTGAGTATTTATGTATTGATAAAAGAAAATTTGACTTCTAGTTCTAGTATTTTGGCATAAATCTTAGTCCAGTCTTTGCTGATACTGCAATTATTGATATTATTGCAATAGCAAATACTAGAGCTGCGATTGGACCAAACTCTGGAACTATCTGTGTACCGATTATCTCTATATCTTGATCTCCCTGTAGAAATTGAACCGTTATGTTTCTAAAATCATTATTTGCCGATTCACTTTGTGGTTTGACTTCTGCACCGTCTATTAGGATGATGAATGTATCATCTTGACCTGAGCTTGTCTTTGCATCAATCAATGTTCTTGGTAATTGTAAGGTGATTGTTCCATCGCTTGTGGAATTTACTGAAACAATTACTGACAAACTTTGGGCATCAATGGTCATGGTATTTACCTTTCCACCACTTATGGTGTAGTTAACATTGAAGGTCTGTTGACTATTGGGATCTTTGAGTTGAAATACATTATTTGTGACTGTAGGCTGAACTTTGAAAAGCAAAAGTAGTTTGAGCAGTTACATTTGGAGGACCATATTGCACTTTTACTGTATAAATGCCATTTGATTTCCAGTATGGTCCTACTGCCTTGATGGTGTCTGTATACTTGCCGTCTTGTGACACATCAATTTGTGCTATTTGAACTAGGCCGTTGTTTGGATCAAAGATCTGTATGACTAGTGGGGTTCCTACAACTACAGCTTGTACTTGACCTGAAATAACAATGGTGTCTCCTAAAGTATATGATGATTTGTCGATACTGGTTGTAATTGATGCCGGTGCTGGAGGGGATGCAGATGGTGTTGTCTGTGCAAAAACAGGAATCGCTAATGCTGAAAATGATAAAATTAGTGCTATGAAAATAGGACTATAATGCATATCGAAGTTGTCTTTCAGTTGTATATTTCCTTTACTATGTCGATAATAAAAAATGAAAAAGTAGAGCGTCCTAGTATTTTGGCATAAATCTTAGTCCAGTCTTTGCTGATACTGCAATTATTGATATTATTGCAATAGCAAATACTAGAGCTGCGATTGGACCAAACTCTGGAACTATCTGTGTACCGATTATCTCAATCTTTTCAGATGCCATTTGGAATGGAATTGTGATTGCTCTTGTGTCTGTGGATGGTGATTCTGTGAATTGTTGTACTTGTTCGCCATCTACTAATACTGCAAAGACACTGTCATTTGTACCACTTTTTGCATCAAGTACTGATCTTGGAATGTTAAGAGTGATCTGACCATCGTTGTCTGCTTGTATGTTTACAACAAGGGCCTTTGATGTAGTGTCTAATGTTGCTCCAGAAACTGTTCCACCATTGATGGTGTAGTCAATGCAATACATTTCATTACCTGTTGTAGCTGCAAGTTGTTGTGGTGCACAATTTGATTGTCCACCGCCAGGTAGTGTGAATTGTGTTGTTGTTGAAAGTAGTCCTTGTTGTGCTCCAGCTTGAACATAAATGGTATAAGTTCCACCTGCAGTCCATAGTGGACTTGAGGTGTTGATTTTATCTTGAAAATCACCGTTGCTGTTCAATGTTATCTGATCTACTTCTACAACCTTTCCATTGGGGTCTGAAACTTTCATTGTAACAGCTTGTCCACCTATGGAGTTTTGGACATGTCCTGTAACAATTACTATTGATTGCCTGTCGTATGCATCTTTGTCTGTAGACACTGCAATTGGCAGAATTTGTTGAGATCCAGTACTGGGGCTGATTTGGCTTGAACTTGTCATTGTATCTGCCGGTGATAAAGCAAATGCCGGCATGATGCCTACTACAGCTGCCATAGCAAGAATTGCGATCAACGCATATTCTTTATGAGTACTCATCTTATTGGCGATTATGAAGTAAGACTATTTATGTATATTTAAAAGACAATTAAAATTTAATGGGCAAATGTTAATTTACAAGCGATTGTAAAGATCTATTGAAGATGCATAAGAATTGTGATGAAGCCGCTTGTTATTTTTAATATTGAAATTACCACATGATAAAATTCTGATTTAAAATATGTGTGACATTGGATTATATTTTACACTTCTGGTTTTGTGTTCTATGTGGTGTGGAAAGAATGAGTTAATGTTTTCACTAAGTCAAAGTAATAAAAAATGAAAAAGTAGAGAGTTCTAGTATTTTGGCATAAATCTTAGTCCAGTCTTTGCTGATACTGCAATTATTGATATTATTGCAATAGCAAATACTAGAGCTGCGATTGGGCCAAACTCTGGAACTGGCGGAACTCCTTGTATTTCGCCTGCGATTTGGAATACAGCTGAATTAACTCTTGCTTGTTCGTCTCCTTGTTGTACTGTAATTGTGTATTGTCCATTCTCAAACCAGAGATTACCAACAGTGTTTATTTTTGTGACAAAATCTCCATTGTTGTCTAAGGTTAATTGAGCTGCTGATACTACATTACCTGATGGACTTGTTACCTTTACGGTTACATCTTGTCCTGGGTATGGATTTGCAACATGTCCAGTGACCATAATTTGTGAATTGTGATCATAAACTGGTTTGTCAGTTGTCACCGTGATTGCTATTGGTGGTATTTGCTGAATGTTGCTTGTGTCGTTACAGTCGGGGCATGCTAGATATGGGTTGGTTGCTGCAAAAGCAGGTACCACACCTACTACAGCTGCCATAGCAAGAATTGCGATCAACGCATATTCTTTATGAGTACTCATCTTATTGGCGATTAAGCACAATGGATATTTATGTATATTTAAAAAAATGAAAAAGTAGAGTGTCCTAGTATTTTGGCATAAATCTTAGTCCAGTCTTTGCTGATACTGCAATTATTGATATTATTGCAATAGCAAGCACTAGAGCTGCGATTGGGCCAAACTCTGGAATTATCTGTGTACCGATTATCTCTATTTCCTGAGTTCCATCCGTGAATGGAATTGATAGAGTTCTATCGGTTGTTGTAGTGCTAGTCTCTTGGAAATCAGTAGATTCTTGACCGTCTACCAATACATAGTACTTGTCGTCCTGACCATTTGGCAGTGTTGCATTAATCAATGCTCTTGGGAGTGTTACTGTTAATACTCCATCTCCAGTGGTCTGTATTGACACAATAATGACTTTGATTGAATGTCAGCCTTTATGCCAAGGACTTTGCCATTGGTTATGCTGTATTTTACAGAAAGGTCTGTACCGTCTACTGGTATTGTGTTTCCTCCACCTGGTCCGCCAGAAGATCCTGCGAATTGGAATGTTGTCTCGAGCTGTTCTATCTGGGCTACCGAATTGTACTTTTACTGTGTATGCACCTGCTGCTTGCCAGAGTGCGCCTGTAGCCATTATAGATGTTGAAAAGGTTCTGTCAGATCCTAAATCAACTTGATCAATTTTGACAATGTTTCCTATTGGACTCATGATGATGACTGTGATTGGTGTATCAGAAATGTAATCTTGTGTACTTCCTGATATCATAACCTTGTCTCCATCATTGTATGAAGTCTTGTCGGTTGTTACGGTGATTTCACCTGTATTTCCAGACGTAGCGCTTGGACTTGTACCTGTATTATTCAAGAGAGCTGGAGAAGCAGCAAAAACCGGCACTACTCCTATAGAGCAAACTAGAATTGCAAGTAACGCAAATCCTTTAAAGCGAGTACTCATCTTGGTTAAAAGTGATTTTTTTTGCTATTTAAAGTTGCGGAAAAAATTATTGACAAAAGATGCTAATTTTGACACGCTTCCAATTAGATATATATTAACCTCTCGGTGGATGCATCTTAGTTTGTGGATTAGTCATGCGTTTACAGCTAATGTTCAAAGGAGATTTTAAAAAATGATTAGTAAAAAAGAGAAAATACTCATTCCAGATCATATCTATGTTCCAAAACATGAAATAATCAATAAAGACGAAGCAGTGAAGGTTCTTGAAAAATATCATACCAAGCCTACAGAAATGCCACTAATCTATGTGAGTGATCCAGCCATTAGAGGTTTAGGGGTAAAACCGGGGGATATGATAAAAATTACACGAAAGAGTCCAACTGCTGGCGAGAGTCTGTACTATAGGTATGTGGTGGAAGAATAAATGGTAAACATTTCAAACAAACGCTGGCCTATCATTCAAGATATTCTAAAGAGGGAAGGAATTGCAAGACAACATCTTAATTCCTATGATGAATTTCTTGAAAGAGGACTTCAAAGTATTATAGATGAAGTTGGACAGATTGAAATTGAAAGTGCTGAATATCCGTACAAAATTCAACTTGGTAAAGTAAAACTTCAACAACCACGTATGATGGAATTGGATGGTTCTATTACTCATATTGCACCAATGGAAGCACGACTAAGAAATGTCACATACGCATCTCCTATAATGCTTGAAGCAAGTGTTGTTGAAGATGGAAAAATTCTTGAATCACGGTATATCCATATCGGAGACATGCCTGTTATGGTTCGATCTAATGCTTGTATATTGCATAATCTTTCTGAACAAAAACTAGTAGAACACGGTGAGGATCCAAGCGACCCTGGTGGTTACTTTATCATAAACGGTTCTGAACGAGTTATAGTAGGACTAGAAGATCTTTCTTACAATAAAATTATTGTAGATAGAGAAACTGTTGGTGGTAATACTGTTTTCAAAGCAAAGGTATATTCTTCTATTGTAGGTTATCGAGCAAAATTAGAATTAATAATGAAAAATGATGGTCTTATTGTTGCAAAGATTCCGGGTTCTCCTGTTGATATTCCAGTAGTTACTTTAATGCGAGCATTAGGTCTTGAATCCGACAGAGAAATAGCTGCTTCAGTATCACTGGTGGATGATATTCAAGATGAACTTGAAGGCTCATTTGAAAAGTCAGGTGATGTGCCAACCGCAAAAGATGCAATCGTCTACATTAGTAAAAGAATTGCACCAGGTATGCTAGAAGAATTCCAGATAAAGAGAGCTGAAACATTACTTGATTGGGGTCTTTTACCACATCTTGGCAAACATCCTGATAATAGAAAAGAAAAAGCACTATTTCTAGGAGAAGCCACATGCAAATTAATCGAATTAAAATTAGGATGGATTGCCACTGATGATAAAGATCACTATGGAAATAAAGTAATAAAATTCGCAGGTCAAATGCTTGCTGATCTTTTCAGAACTGCATTTAGAAATCTAGTTAGAGACATGAAATATCAACTGGAAAGGTCAGGTCAAAAAAGAGGCATAAATGCAGTAGCAGCTGCTGTTCGACCTGGAATTGTTACTGATAAAATGAATAATGCTATTGCAACTGGAAATTGGGGAAGGGGTAGAGTTGGTGTAACTCAACTTCTTGATAGAACCAATTATCTTTCAACTATTAGTCATCTTAGAAGAATTCAATCGCCTCTGAGCAGAAGTCAACCTAACTTTGAAGCAAGAGATCTTCATGCTACACACTTTGGTAGAATATGTCCAAGTGAAACTCCTGAGGGCTCAAATTGTGGATTGGTAAAGAACTTAGCTTTGTCAGCAATAATTTCTGTTAATGTTCCATCTGAAGATATAATTGAGAAACTCTACGACTTGGGTGTAACCTATGTATCTGATGCAAAAGATGAACTGAAAAAAGAGGGTACTAGAGTTTTTGTTGATGGGAGATTAATTGGATACTTTAAAGATGGTCAACGACTTGTAGACTCTCTACGCGATCTTAGGAGAAACTTCAAGATTCATCCACACGTTGGAATATTTTTGTATCAGTCTAGCTTTGAAGGCTCTACTAAACGACTTTATGTTAATTGTAATGCTGGAAGAGTTTTACGTCCTCTTATTGTAATCAAAGATAACAAAATTCTCTTAACACAAGAATTAATCGATAAGGTAAGCAAAAAATTCCTTTCATGGACAGATCTGTTGCATATGGGAATAATTGAATTAGTAGATGCTAATGAAGAAGAAAACTCTTACATTGCAATTGATGAGACTGACATAAAGAAACATACTCACATGGAGGTATTTCCATCTGCAATTTTGGGAGCAGGTGCATCAATAATTCCATATCCTGAACATAACCAGTCTCCAAGAAATACCTATGAATCTGCAATGGCAAAACAAAGTCTTGGTTTTTCAACACCTCTCATGAATGCAAGTACCTATGTGAGACAACATCTAATGTTGTATCCACAAACTCCAATTGTTAATACAAAAGCAATGGGTCTCTTAGGATTAGAGGACAGACCTGCTGGTCAAAATTGTGTTGTTGCAGTGTTACCATTTGACGGATATAATATTGAAGATGCTATTGTCTTGAGCAAGTCATCAATTGATAGAGGTCTTGGAAGAACATTCTTCTACAGAATCTATGAAGCTGAGGCAAAACAATATCCTGGAGGTATGAGAGATAACTTTGAGATTCCTACTGCAGAAGGAAATATTCGTGGATTTAGAGGAGACAAGGCATATCAGATTATTGGAAGAAGATGGAGTAATTGCAACCGAATCAACTGCTCAAGGTGGAGATATATTAATTGGAAAAACAAGTCCACCGAGATTTATGGAAGAGTATAGAGAGTTTGAAGTAAAAGGACCATATCGAAGAGATACATCGATAGGAGTTAGACCATCTGAAAATGGAGTTGTTGATACTGTTGTTATGACTCAATCACATGATGGAGGCAGAATGTACAAGATTAGAGTTAGAGATCTTAGGATTCCAGAAATTGGCGACAAATTTGCATCAAGACATGGTCAAAAAGGAGTTGTAGGATTACTTGTCAATCAAGAAGATCTTCCATATACTGCAGATGGTGTTGTTCCAGATGTTTTGATTAATCCACATGCTTTCCCGTCTAGAATGACAGTTGGAATGTTTCTTGAATCTGTAACAGGAAAAGCTGCTGCACTACGTGGAAGTAAAATGGATGGCTCTGCTTTTGTCGGAGAAAAACTTGAAGATGTTAAAGGCGTTTTAGAACAAAATGGATTCAAGTATTCTGGAAAAGAAGTAATGTATGACGGAAGAACCGGAAAACCATTTGCAGTAGATGTATTCATAGGAGTTGTATATTATCAAAAACTTCACCATATGGTTGCAGACAAGATTCATGCAAGAGCAAGAGGTCAAGTCCAAATGTTGACAAAACAACCAACAGAAGGACGTGCAAGAGGTGGAGGTTTGAGATTTGGTGAAATGGAGAGAGACTGTCTTATTGCATATGGTGCATCAATGATGTTAAAAGATAGATTGCTAGATGAATCTGACAAGGCTGACATTTACATTTGTGAAAGGTGTGGATTGGTTTCCTATTATGATATTAAACAAAGAAGATTTGTATGCAGAGTATGTGGTGATAAAGCAAAAGTTACTTCCATTTCTGTTGCTTATGCGTTTAAACTACTTTTACAGGAAATGATGAGTCTTGACGTGGCACCGAGACTTTTGATAAAGGAGAGAGTATAATGGCGCTTGAAACCATAAAAGTAATCGATGGAATAAAATTCTCTGTATGGTCTCCAACTGAGATTAGAAAATACTCTGTTGCTGAAATCACTGCACCTGAAACTTATGATGAAGATGGAATGTCAGTTCAAGGTGGATTGATGGATGGAAGACTTGGTACTCTTGAACCTGGTCAGAAATGTCTTACATGTGGAAATACTGCTGCAAGATGTCCTGGTCACTTTGGACATATTGAACTTGCAGAACCTGTTTTACACATTGCATTCATAGATAATATCTACAAACTCTTGTTGACTACATGTAGATCATGTGCTAGACTAAAAATCCCACAAGAAGAACTAGAAGAATATCACCAAATCATGAAAAAGGAAGCAGCATATACTGTAATTTCAATTAAACATATTCCTACTGAAATCATTGAAAGGGCCAAGAAAGAAAAAACTTGTCCTCATTGCGGTAAATCACAATATGAGTTGATATTCACAAAGCCAACAATTTTCATAGAAAGAACTGAGCTTGGTGAGAACAGATTACTTCCAATTACAATTCGAGAAAGATTCTCACACATGATTGATGAAGATCTAAAATTGCTTGGATATGATCCTACAACCGCAAGACCAGAATGGTTCATCTTACAAGTCTTACCAGTTCCACCAGTTACAGTAAGACCATCAATTATTCTAGAAACCGGAATTAGATCTGAAGATGATCTAACTCACAAACTAGTCGATATCATAAGAGTGAATCAGAGACTCAAAGAAAGTAAAGAAGCTGGAACCCCTCCACTTATCGTACAAGACTTGGTTGATCTTTTACAATATCATGTTACAACTTATTTTGATAATGAAGTATCTGGAATACCACAAGCTCATCATAGATCAGGAAGACCTCTCAAAACTCTTACACAAAGACTAAAAGGAAAAGAAGGAAGATTCAGAGGTTCATTATCTGGAAAAAGAGTTGACTTTTCCAGTAGAACTGTTATTTCACCTGATCCAAGCTTACAAATCTCTGAAGTAGGAGTTCCAGAAGCTGTTGCAACTAAACTAACAATTCCTGAAGTTGTCACCGAATGGAACATTGAGAGGCTGAAAAAACTTGTCATAAATGGACCAAGCAAGTTTCCAGGTGCTAATTATATTGTAAGACCAGACGGGGTAAAAATTAGACTTGACTTTGTGGAAGACCGAGAAACCATTGCAAATAATATTGAAATTGGATATCTTGTAGAACGACATCTCTCTGATGGTGATATTGTGATGTTTAACAGACAACCATCATTACACCAAATGTCAATTATGGGTCATTACGTTAGAGTATTACCTGGAAAGACATTTAGGTTACATCCATCTGTGTGTCCTCCCTATAATGCTGACTTTGATGGGGATGAAATGAATCTCCACGTACCTCAAAGCGAAGAAGCACGAGCAGAAGCCATACTCTTAATGCGTGTACAAGATCAATTGATCTCTCCCAGATATGGAGGTCCTATAATTGGCGCATTACGTGATTTCATTACTGGCGCATATTTACTTACAAAAGATGGTACTACACTAACACCTCAAGAATTTGCAAACCTTGCAATGTTGGGTGGTTATACTGGTACATTTCCAGATCCTGCTGTCAAAGCAAAAGGTGGATCACTTTATAGTGGTAAACAGCTGTTCTCACTCTTCTTACCAAAAGACTTCAATTATGTTATAACATCAAAATGGTCTAAAGGTACAAAGGGTCCTGTAAAAGATGTAGTAATTAAAAATGGCCAGCTAGTTAGTGGTGTGATTGATAAAGCATCTATTGGAGCTGAAGAACCTGATAGTGTCTTACACAGAATCACAAAAGATTATGGATATGAAGAGGCAAAGAACTTCCTTAACTCAATTCTAATTATGTTAAAACAGTTCATTACAGGTTATGGATTTAGTTATGGTTATGCTGATCTTGAACTTGCAACAAAAACAAAAGATGGCATTCTTGAAAATATCCAAGAATCATATGACAAAGTCTATGATTTCATTGCTCAAGCAAAGAAAGGTACTCTGCAACTTAGTAGGGGTCTTTCTGCTGAAGAAGCATTAGAAGCATACATTGTAAATGAACTTTCAAAAGCAAGAGACAAAGCAGGAAACTCAGCCGATAAATCTTTTGATGAAACTAATGCAGGTAGAATAATGGCAACTACTGGTGCTAGAGGTTCATCATTAAATATTGGTCAAATGGCAGGTGCACTCGGTCAACAATCTATTAGAGGTCGAAGAATCCTCAAAGGTTACAGTAATAGAGCATTACCACACTTTAAAGAAAATGATGCTAATCCAGATGGCAAAGGATTTGTAAAATCTAACTATAGAGAAGGGCTGTCTACTCTGGAATTCTTCTTCCATGCTATGGGTGGAAGAGAAGGTCTTGTTGATACTGCAGTTAGAACACAACAAAGTGGTTACATGCAGAGAAGGCTCATCAATGCACTTGAGCATCTTAAACTAGAATATGATGGAACAGTAAGAGATCCACATGGTCACATAATACAATTTCTTTATGGTGAAGATGGTATTGATGTAGCAAAAAGTGATCATGGTGAAGCATTTAGAATTGTCAGGTTGATAGAATCAGAGAGTATCATTGATTCTGGAAAGAAAGCTACAAAAGAAGAGATAACAGATTTAGTGAAAAAATATGTAAAGACATTCAATCCTCGTTTATCAAAAACTGTACTTGAAGCTCTACTTGAATCAAAACTTAGTAAAGATGGTGTTGACAAAGTCTGTAAAAAAGCACTAGAACTTTATGATAATGCTAAGGTTGAACCTGGTCAGGCAGTAGGTGTGGTGACAGCTCAATCAATTGGCGAACCTGGTACTCAGATGACTCTTAGAACATTCCACTTTGCAGGTATCAGAGAAAGAAACGTAACACTAGGACTTCCTAGATTGATTGAACTTGTTGATGCAAGAAAGAAACCTGTAACTCCAACAATGGATATCTACTTGGAAGAAAATTACAAGAAATCAAAAGAAAAAGCAATCAAAGTAGCAAGAGAAATTCTACACACTAAGATCAGTGCATTAATTTCTAGTACTGAAACTGATTATTCTACAAAGATTAAGCTCAATCTTAATCAAGATAAACTGCGAGAAAGGGCATGTACAATCGAAGATGTTGTTGATGCATTACAATCTTCCAAGAAGAAATTTGAGATCGAACCAAGTGGAAATTCAATTACATTAACACTACCAGAAGAATCTGATACTCAAACAGTCCTTGCAATGAGAAACAAAATTCTATCTACTACTGTAAAAGGTGTAACAGATGTAGAACGAGTTACAATTGTACAACAAGGAGAAGAGTGGGTTATACAAACATCTGGTTCAAACATAGCAAAGGTATGGGAAATTGATGGAATTGACAAGAAAAATATTAGAACTAATAACATCTTTGAAATTGCAGGTACATTAGGTATTGAAGCTGCACGAAATTCATTGATAAATGAATTAAGTTCTACTCTTGAAGATCAAGGTTTGGAAGTAGATGTAAGATATATCATGTTAGTATCCGACTTAATGTGTTCTAGAGGTTATTTACAACAAATTGGAAGACATGGAATTGCCGGAACCAAGACCAGTGTGCTTGCAAGAGCCGCATTTGAAATTACTGTTCCAACAATTGCAGAAGCAGCACTAGCAGGAGAAGTTGAAGAACTCAAAGGTGTAACAGAAAATGTTATAGTAGGAGCAAATATCCCAATTGGTACAGGAACAGTGGATCTATACATGAGAGTGGTTCAAGATGGTTAAACTATTAGAAAAAATAATAAAAGATGCAATCGAAGATGGTAAATACACCTTTGGTACAAAAGAAGCAATTAGTACTATAAAAAATTCAAAAGTTATTGTACTATCAAACTCTATCAAGGAGAAAACACTCGAAAAAATACAAGAAGCATCTAAAAATGCAAAGGTTCCTACATTGCATTACAATGGTTCCTCTGTAGAACTTGGTAGATTATGCGGTACACAATTTCGAATTTCTGCATTATCGCTAAAGACTCTAAGCGATACTAATCTTAAAGCAATAACAAAAGAACTTGAAACAGAGACGAAATAATCAAATGTACTTTTCCTCATCTATTTGCTATCAAGATTTAAATGTCCCACCAAGAGATCGAGTTTAAAAACGGTATGACGGAAACAATCAAACTATCAACAGATCAAATAAAACTGATGTCACTTTTTCAGAATGTGACCGGAGCTACAGCACGAGACTGTATTGAAGATGAGAAACAAGACCGAGTCATATTTGTAGTGAATCATGGTAAAATGGGGTTAGCAATTGGAAAAGGTGGCTCTACAATAAAAAATCTACAAAATGTAGTAAAAAGAAATGTTGAACTTGTAGAATACTCGGAAGAACCAGCTGAATTTCTAAAAAATATGCTCAATCCAAAATTAGTTTCTGAAGTGAAAATAAACAAGAGACTTGATGGTTCTCTCCAAGCAATCATTCTAGTTGATGCAAAAAAGAAAGGAATTGTAGTGGGTAGAGAAGGCCGTAATGCTGAAAAAGCAAGACTATTAGCAAAGAGATACTTTCAAATTTCTAGTGTTCTTATTCAAAGTCCGGAGAAAATAATGGAGTAATGGTATGGCGAAATCACCTTTAGGTCTATTTGCAGGAAGAGTTCTCAAAGATAAGAGAAAACGACAAAAGTGGTCCATTGGTACCTATAAGAGAAGAGAGTTAGGCCTTGATAAAAAAGCAAGTCCTCTTGGGGGTGCTCCACAAGCTCGAGGTATAGTTTTAGAAAAAGTCGGAATAGAAGCAAAACAGCCAAACTCAGCTGTAAGAAAATGTGTTAGAGTTCAACTGATAAAAAATGGTAAAACTGTTACCGCTTTCCTTCCTAGAGACGGTGCACTCAACTTTGTTGATGAACATGATGAAGTACACGTAGAAGGTATGGGGGCATCCATGGGAGGAGCTCTTGGTGATATTCCTGGTGTAAGATGGAAAGTTTTCAAAGTAAATGGAACTTCACTTAAGGAACTTGTCTATGGCAAGAAGGAAAAACCGAGGAGATAGAAAATGACCGAAACACAAAACCTTTTGCTTTTCAGAAAATGGGATATCTCAAATATTGATGTCAAAGATCCAGGCCTAAAAAATGTAATATCTCTTAAACAAGAGATAATGCCATTGTCATTTGGTAGATCTGCTCTTAAACGATTCAACAAGGCTGAAGTTAACATAGCTGAACGACTCATTAACAAACTATCTCATTTTGGAAAAAAATATGCCAAAAACACAGGTAGGATGGGTGGAAAGAAAATTCGAGCGATAAATACAGTCAAAGCCGCATTTGATATAATTCATCTAAAAACTGGCAAGAATCCAGTTGAGGTTTTGATAAGAGCTGTAGAACATTCTGCACCAAACGAGGATACTACTAGAATAGTATATGGTGGAACTGTTTACCATGTTTCAGTAGATGTGGCACCACTAAGAAGAGTTGATCTTGCATTACGATTCATTGCTGAAGGTGTCAGAGATGCATCATTTTCTAATCCAAAAGCAGTTGAGGAAAATCTTGCAGAACACTTGATACTTGCTTCTGCAAATGACATGAATGCTCCATCTGTCAAGAAAAAGAATGAACTAGAACGAATTGCAATGGCTTCTAGATAAAGAAACTGTTTTTTAAAAATAATAGATAGCCCGAGGCAGATTCGAACTGCCGTCCCCAGGTGTCCTCTCATAAGATCCAGAGCCTGAGATCCCTAACCCAAAATTGTTTGGCCACTAGACTATCGGGCTACCGAGACGACTGGTATTTCTTGAGAATATATTATTTTGTACTAGCCTCACGGACTGCAGTTGCATAATCACAATTTGCACCTAGTCTCATGTAAGGAATTAATCTGTAATGAATGGAATACAGATCATTTTCTTTGTATAAAATTCCCTTTAACAGCAATGATACAAAACCTCCTGCAATTCGAGAAGCTGGTATGTCAAGTTCTTTGCATACTTGATCACGTCTCTTCTTGTATTGCTGATTGGTAAAATTAGTTGTATTCAATTCTAATATTAATGGCCACATGACTTTCTCCCAAACAAATCTTCGATTTTGAGTGGCAGAGGCATATTTTCCCTTCTCTTCTAGCATTGATAACGTTCAAAAAGTTCCGATCTCAATTTATTAGTTGATGAAATCAAATATTGAAGAGGCATTAGAACTATTATCAAAAAACTGGAAAATTGAACCCATAATTCAAGATTTCATTTTGGGAAAAAAAACAAATGTTTCAGATTTTCAGATAAAAATTAATGATGTAATTTTTCACATTCCGTATTTACAAGATGAAAGCGGCTATGTATTGTGGAAATGCTATTGGCCTGACTGTCATAATTGCTGTAATAGACAAGGACGATTACCACTTACAAGTAGTGATTTGATAACAATAAGTAAAAATCTAAAATATGATAAAGTATCAGATTTTGTAAAACAAGAAACTAACATCACTACATGGGAAGAAAAAGGACCTGCGGGAAACCCTGTGATAATGACTATGATTAATCTAAAACGTAAAGAAGATGAAAAAGAGTCGGAGGATGGAACTCATATCCGATGTAGATTTCTTGATGAGAAAGGCTATTGTGGGCTTCATCCATCTAGACCAGGAGTGTGTTACTTGTATCCGTTTTCGTCATGGCTTGAAAATGAAAAAGGAAAAGCTCGGGTTCATGCTACGTTCCAATTTACAGGTGACTGCCCTGGATTTTATTTTGCAAAATCTCACAATGAGATGGAAGATATTCTATTAGAATATTCTAAAATGATCTATGATTATACTATGAAATCAAACAGAACAACAAGAGAAAATTTTGGCTATGTAAGCATGTGATTTTAGGCCTTTGCTACTTTCATCATATCTGTCATCTTAATTTCCATTCCGAATCTCTTTTCATTTTTCTTCATGTATCTATAGATGGATAGCATGTCCATAAAATTTTTCATAATGCCAAACTTGCTTTCCATTTTATTTCTTACAAATGATAATACCTTTGAATAGATTGCAAATTTTTCAAGAACCATTTGTCTATATCTCTCATTGTTGCCTAGTGTGTCAACAAAAATGTCGCCACATGTCATACTTGGAATTATACCCTCTCCAAGTAATGGGTAGACAGTTCCAATGGATTCTCCGACTCCAACTACTTTTCCATGATAAAATGGTTCACAGAGGTTTGGAGTGGCAAGACGTATTGGCCTTCCAACAGTCTTTAGGATCTTTCCACCATATTTGTTCAAAAATGCATTGGTTTCTACAATGTGATTTCTATTTTTATCTCCTGCACCAATGTGTGCAATTTTATCCCCTAGCGGGAAATACCAAAAATACCCACTAATCGAGGAAAATGGCTTGAGATAAAAGTCATCAAATGGTACGCCGTTTTCATATTCTACCTTGTATTGATATGTTGGCAAATGGAAATCTTTTTCAATTCTTGGTAGATATGATCGATGAAAACCTGTAGAATCCACAATTACATCAAATTCTGATTCTAAATCTTGTAATTTTGGAACAGTACCATGATGTACTTTGCATCCCTTTGCCATGTCTTTTATCAATCCAATCTTGTTGTAGGTGCAAAGCCCTTTGAGTTTAATTTGAAATCTTTCTAAACCCATGTCTACATACATTTGTTTTCCATCATGGATTACATAATCACTAAAGTCAAGTCCTGCTTTTTTTGAAAATTCTTCCATTGGTGCCTTTGATGTACCCCACGCACATATGGAATCATGATTCTCTTGTGTAGATCTTTCAAAACCTACTACTTCATGTTGATTCTTCAATCTTGCAAGGAGATATGCTCCGGCAACTCCTATACCAACTACAGCTATCTTCAAACGATCTTATACAAAAAATCACCTAATAAAAACATGTGGCAATTACTATTCAATTAAGATAGCTGGTTTGTATGGTCTTGCTGTTCTTGATTTATTTTTTGGATCATACTTGTCTTGATCTGATTCCGAAAATACTTGAGATGTAATTCCAAATTCTGCTTGTACAAGCGAATTAAGTTCTACGAAAATTTTCTTTTCATCAATAAGGCCGATCTTGTTCTTTGATTCTCTTTCTTCTTGTGATTCTGATAATATGTCGTTGACTGTCTTTTTTACAAAATCAGGATCTTTTTTTATTTCTTCTGTTTCCTTGTCTGAAATAAGAGATTTTATCAAAGAACCTATGTTGATTTCGCCAGCTACTACACTGGACAAAATTTTCTGATATGCCTTTACTTTCCATTGGGCAGATGTGTATATTGTTATTTTATTTGGAGTGATTTTTGTGACCTTGATTATATTCTTGATATCCTCAACTGTTTTTTGTAATAGGTTTTCAGATTGAATTGATTCAAAGTCAACCATATCCTCATGGTATACTGGCCAAGAAGACTTTGATACAATGCCTGTATTTCCTAGCCTTGACCACATCTCTTCTGCTGCATATGGAGCAAAAGGTGACATCATTGATATTCGTGTGGAAAATATATCATGTAAGATTTCAGGGAAATCATTCCGTTTTTTTGCCAAAGCTCTTTTCATATACCATTGAAGATCTGATTCAAATTCATAGAGAATAAAATGCAATGCCTCTCTTAATCTCATTTTTTGTATTGAAGCAGTTGTTTTGAGAACTAATTGCTCCGTCTTACTTTTTATCCACTTGTCCTCTTGTTCAAGTTTTACATTATTGGAGGATCTATACTTTGAACATTCCTCTAACATGTTTTCTAATTTGTTTTTTATTCCCTTTACTGCCTCTTGGTTGAAATCTGCATCCTGTAGCAACTCTGCAGAAATCAAAATTGTAAGCCTAATTGAATCTGCACCATGATTTCTTATTGCATCTCTTAGTGGAATTATGTTTCCCTCTGACTTGGACATCTTTTTTCCATCCATGAGTACTGATCCATTGACTACAATCTCTTCAGGCCAGTATTCTTTTGGAAATATTGCTATGTGATTGAAGATAAAAAATGTAAGATGATTTGGTACTAGATCTCTTCCAGAATGCCTTGCATTTACTGGATAAAAGTATTGGAATTCTTTTTTGACTTTCTCCAAAAGATCAAGTGTTATTTTACATTGAGATGATATGCTCTCTGCGTTTCCCTTGTTCAAAAATATGTAATCAAAAAAAGCATCTGATACATTTTCTACTGTAATTTCTTTATTGTTAACATATTTTGCTATGGTGTAATATGCCATGTAAATTACAGAATCTGAAAGACTTTCTATTATCCAGTTTTTATCCCATGGTAATTTTGTCCCCAATCCGTGTTGTCTTGCACATGCTCTCTCTCTAAGCCAATCAACTACGTTGTTGAACTCGTTTCTAATCTCCTCTGGAAGGATCTTCATTTCATTTATCCATGAATGTACTTTTGTTTTCCATTCTGGATCTGAATAGTTTAGAAACCACTGGTTGTTGAGGATTTTTACTACACATTCTGCACCACATCTGCATCTTATTGGAGTCTCGTTCAATTCGTATAGAATGTCTGCATCTTTTTCCTGCAACAACCATTTTTTTACTTCGTCTTTTGCTTCTGAGACTGTCTTGTTTGCAAATCTACCAGTATTTTGTTTTAATCTGCCACTGTAGAATTCTTTTGAGTATATCTCTTTAGTGGCCTCTTCTAACTTTGTGCTATTTTGGTTCTCAATTTGAAATTTGATTATGGCATCAAGTGCAGGAATCTGACCATAACCTTCTGTTTCAATTATTGGTATTGCTTTGATGTTCTGAATATCTGATATGCCGATATACTTGGATTCTTTTTTGAGATCTTCTAGGGCTTGATAGTCAAAAGGAGCGTGTGCCGGAACAGACATTACAATACCTGTACCGTTTTCACTTTTAACAAAACTTGCAGGCAAAATTAAAACCTGATCGTCTCTTTCAGGAACTTGAACTTTCTTGCCAACTAATTCTTTACCTGGTATCTTGTCTAGTCTTGTTATTGTTTTATTATGAAACTCTAATTTTCTTGCACATTCACTAGTTACTATCCATGTCTCATTGTCAACCTGTATTATTTCATAAATAAATTCTGGATTTATCCAGATGTTTGTTACGCCAAAAATAGTCTCAGGTCGTAATGTTGCAGTAGGGATAATGTATTTATCATATCTGAATTTAATAATTGTATATTCTGTAAAACTTGGTTCCACATCACCCTGTGTATCATGTTGAGATACTGGATTCTGATCCTCTGGACACCATCCTACGGGATGGGTGCCCTGGACTATGAGATTTTTTTCTTTTAGTTTTCCAAACTGCCATTCGATAAACTTGCTGTACACTGGATCTATTGTGGTAAATTCTCTTCTCCAGTCTATCGAGTATCCCATCTCGATCATTCCTGTTTTTATCTCTTGATGGAAATAATCTGCAATCTTGACTGGTTCTGTAAATTCTCGTATTTTATAATCTGGGACCTTATACAAAGTACGAAATGTTTCTAGTAGTTTTGTGTCGTTATCTTGAACTCTTCTAGCCATGCCAAGAATTGGTGTTCCAGTATAATGAAATCCCATGGGAAATAATACGTTATAACCTAACATGCGCATGAATCTTGCATGGACATCTGCTAATGTGTAGGTCCTTCCATGTCCAACATGTTGAGGAGAATTGGGATAAGGATATGCTACTGTGACAAAGAATTTTTTGTTATTATTTGGATCAGTCTCAAAATATTTCTCTTCCTCCCACTTGCGTCTCCATTTTTCTTCAAGTGATATCCAATCCATCTATTACCGTTCTCCAAGAATTGATTTTTCTATGGTTAGTAGTGCATCCTTCATCTTTGATAGATCTTTTCCTCCTCCCTGACCAAACGTGTCTCTTCCACCGCCTGAACCTCCAAGCACTTTGGAAACTTCTTTTACTAGATCTCCAGCTTTCTTGGTAGACGTTGCATCAGTGCCAGAGAAAGATATTATCTTGATTGATTCATTTTTTACTATGAATGCACAATAGATGAGAGACTTGTCCATCTTGGTTGCTGTCTCTCCCACTGATATATGAAATTCCTCGTCCAGTTCTTCGTCGACTGTTGAATACAGTTTCACTTTTCCAATGCTTTTTGCCTCCGAAATAACTTCTCTCGCAGATGCCTCCGATGTTCGTTTGATTATTTGTCTTAGTTTTCGTTTTACGTCATCGGAATCTTTCATTACATGCTCAAATGATTCTAACATCTTTTCTTTGCTTGAGCCAAGAGATTTTACTATATGTGAAATTTTTCTGTCTTGATCTTGAGTATACTTTAATGCTGATTTGCCAGATACAAATTCTAATCTGACTACACCATCTTGAATTCTCTCTGCTTTTGTGATTTTTATCAATCCTAATTCTCCAGTTTTTTGAACATGTGTTCCACCACATGCTTCTACATCGAATCCTTCTATGTTTACAATTCGTACTTGTTTTACTGGTACTACTCCTCCCTGATAAATTCTAAAACCATATTCTTGTTCTGCATCACCTCTTTCAAATTGGTTGATCAAAATTGGAATGTTTCTTCTAATTGTGGTGTTTGCAAGATCTTCTATTTTCATTATTTCTTCTTCTGTAAGATTTGAATGATGCGTGATGTCAAGTCTTGCATAGTCTGCATCCTTAAAAGCCGAATGCTGCCAGATCCACGAACCTAGAGTATTTCTTGCAGATGCATTTAGTACATGAGTACTGGTATGATTTCGTGTTATTCCATATCTTCTCATTGAATCAATTTTGCAACTTACTACTGTATCCTCCTTTAGCATTCCTTCTCTAATCTCGTGTAGTACAATATTACCATGTTTGGTGACATCTATCACATCAAACTCTTCGATTTTTCCATGATCTGGCTCTTGTCCTCCACCTCTTGCGTAAAATGATGTCTTGTCAAGTATGACAAATTTGTTTTTTATTATCTTGAGCACTTTGGCCTTAAACTCGTGTGGATCATCTTTGTAGTATAGTAAATCTGTATCAGGTATTCCACTCAAGTTCAGATCTTCTTTCTTCTCTGTCTTCTCTGACTGGTGCAAATCCGATAGTCTTTCGTAAAATGTAGAGGGAATTTCTGGTATTATTTGAGATTCTTTGAGAAAATCTGGAGTTATACCATCTGATTCGTACAGACGAATCAGATCATCTACTGATAATTTCTTATTTTGTGTCTTGAGCGTAGTTGCCATGTTTTTCATTCTGACTTTTGACTCGTTGTAGCGATTTTTCTCTATCTCAATTATTGTTTTTACATCGTTACGGGTTTGTTCAAGTTCTGGATATGTGGATTTTAGATAGTCTATGTGCAGATCAATGAGATTACTGAGATCAAAATTCCAACCAAATCTATCCATGGTTGCTAGTGTTCTTCTAAGAATCATCCTCAAGTTGTAACCTCCCCCTACATTGCTTGGTAATGCACCGTCTGAAATTGCAAAGACGAGAGTTCTCAAATGATCTGCTATCATGTAGACCCCTTCAAGTGGAGAAATTATTCTGTCCTGTCTTGTTTCATCTAGACCAGCAATTTTTGCAGCTGTCTTTCGAACTGTGGAAATATCACTTGATTCTGAGAGAGCTTTTGCTACTGCCATGAAATACTTGGATATTATGTTAGAATCTATGTCAATACCTATCTTGTCTATCATGTGTTTTGTTATTGGTCCAAAACAGCAATCATAAGCAGTAGGAGTTCCCATTGTAATCCATGCAAATCTTTCAAGACCTGCGCCCATGTCGATAATCTTTTGATCCAATGTGGAATAATTGGTTAGATCACCTTGAAATTCTGTGAATACGGCATTACCGAGTTCTAATCCTCTTACAAAGTATTCAAGTGATGATCCAAAGGATCCTCCCCCGGCCCATACGTCTTCTACAAAAACTATTTCCTTTTTGTTAATTCCAAATCTTTCTGTAAGGAGTTTGAAATCAAGCTCGACACATTTGTCCTTCCAATATCCTTGTGAGTTTGGTATACTGTGTTGTCCTATCATGCAAAAACTGGAAAAATGTCTTCCAGTTACTCCAACGTTTTCAATATCCTTGAATCTAAGACAAGTTTGTGGAACAATTAACGGATTGGCAGGAAATTCAAAGACGACTTTGGAACCCATCACTCTTTGAAAGTCTACGATAGATGCAATTGTAAAATAAAGATCATCACGCCATCTACAAACTACTGGATATCTTCCAACTGATTTGTGATTATTTTGTGTAAAAAATGATTCTACTTCTTTCCATGCTTGTGTATAGTCAAATCTCTTGTTTGTAGGAGGATCTCCAATAAACGAGTAGCTGTTTTCTATATGATCAGGGCACATGCTAATGTTATCATCTAAAGTCCAGAAGAACCTGTGACACTTGTTACATGATTTTCTCCTAAATCCTTCATTTTCAAATAATGTGACCTTGTAATATCTATCTGGATCCGTAGAAAACTTTGAAAGGATCTCATCCTTGTTCATTTCACAATTTTTTCTTCTGACTGATATTAAGCATTCTGAAGCAACACATTAAATATGATTTATTAGGAAAGTTTCTCATGTTTGCAAAAAAAGGCTGGAAAGAAGGAGACCACGTATTTGCATCAAAGCCGAATGGTGAACATCAGGATATTGTTGTAGGAATTGTAACAGGAGTGGAAAATTCTAGCATAGGAGTTAATGGGATGATAATAAATCCTGTAGGCTTGAAGAATAAAGTGTCCCAAGGAAAAGCTGGACCTCAATCACTAGAACTTTTGAAGAATCCAAATCCAAAAGAATGCATATTTGCTTTAATCTATCGAGTAGAACACAATAATTTTACTGGAGTCTTTGACATTAACACTGATCCTGTTGAAAAAATACACAAAAACATTCACAATATTATTTCTGGTTGGGTTAGAGAATCCATTCCTGAATTGATTAATAATGTACTCTCTCTGCCAGATGGTGCCGAAAGAGAACAAGCAAAGCGAGTCTTAAAACAAAGGATGGATACACTTTATGACAAAGACTTGAAAAAATACATGTATTCGATCTGTCGGGGTCTTAAAATCTTAAACTAAAAAAATCATTTTAGATTTATTTTTTCCACGGCTCCATAGTTTTATATTATGCCTCTTGCAAAATTCGTTCATCATGGAATACGTATACGCTGCGTTGCTTTTGCACAAACAAAAGAAGGAAATCAACGAAGCAAATATTGCTAATGTTGTAAAGGCTTCAGGTGCTGAAGTTAATGAGGCACAAGTGAAAGCACTTGTTGCTGCACTGGCAGATGTAGACATTGAGGAAGCAATAAAGGCTGCCCCAGTAGCAGTTGCTGCACCAGCGGCACCATCAGGTGGAGGCGCAGAGTCAAAGAAAGAGGCTGATCTACCATCTGCAAAGACCGAAGAACAGGCAATGGAAGGCCTTTCTGCACTATTCGGTTAAAACTGTAATCTATTCCCTTTTTTGTAATTTCTTAAACATTATTTACTATAGTTCTGGTTACTTTGTTATTTGATTGAACTATCGTCTCCCATTCAAACTATTGTGCTGATATTAGATTTGTTTGGAACGATGGCTTTTGCAGTAACTGGTGCATTCAAGGCAATTGAACACAAAGCAGACATTGTAGGAATTATAATTCTTGCAACCATTACTGGAGTAGCTGGTGGTACTATCAGAGATATAGTGCTCGGACATTTTCCACCCCATTCTATATCTGATCCAAATTTTGTAGTGATCACTATTGTTACTAGTATTATCATATTCTTTCTTTATCCTAAAATGCAAAAACATTGGAATCTGTTTTTAAAATTTGATGCTCTTGGATTGGGCGTCTTTACTGCCATCGGAGCGACTTTTGCATATCAATTGTTTGGAATGAATTTTCTTGCAATGGCCATGGCTGGAATAGTAACAGCAGTAGGAGGAGGAATTTTGAGAGATATGTTTGTAAATGAAATACCTCTGGTTTTTGTCAAGGAGTTATATGCATCAGCAAGTTTCCTCGGTGTTGTTATTTTTTACGTTCTTTTAATATCTCATCTTCAAATAGAAATGGCTACAATTGGCTCAATATTGGTTACAACTACTCTGAGATTAGTTGCTATGAAATACAACTGGAATTTACCAAAAGTACGCTAGTATTATCTTGTTAATTTACTGAACGCTGTAACCTTTTAGTTTGCTTGATAATGCTTTTGCTTGTCCTTCTGCTCTCTGTATTGTTGCTTCCTTGGTGTCATCAGTAAGGAAACCTGCTTCTATTGCAAGTGATCGTGCCTGTTGTGCGGCCTTACCAAGTATCATGTTGACGTTTTCTTTAGTTACATATCCTATCTCTATGGATAATGATAATGCTTCTTGGTGTGCTCTGGCAAAGGCAGTCCTGTATTGTTCTACATCGACTGTTAGTTCTTCTTGATTGTAAACTATCTTTTCTTCTAAAGCCGAGTTTAACACTATGCCTGCTTCTACCGCCTTGACATCTAGTTTACTCAATAAGGTGGCTAGTTTTCCAGATATAGTGTCTCCTTTTTTTGCTGCTACTGAATCTTTTGTTATCCAAACTGTTCCTTGATCAATCTTAGTTGATACTCCTGCTTCTTTGAAATCTGTGAGAATTGGTCCTGGAGTAATTCCGGTGTTACCAGCTTTTATGACTACGTCTATGCTTGCTTTGTCTCCGCCTCTTGCTGCCATCATTATCTTATTTTTGCCAAGTAAAATGTTTAGTTTGATTGGACTCATGTTTGTAAACATCAATACACATTGACCAACTAGATTTGCTGCAAGTTTTTCAATTCCAGGAATCTTTAATGTGGAAAGTGATTTTTGTGCAACTTTGTCTTTGATACTGACAATTTCTACTTCTCCTTTGAACTTCTTTCTTAATGGTAATAATTGTGAAGATCTTACTTTTTCCATTCTTACAAGTGCTATGACTTTGTACTTGTTTGGTAGCTCTTGCAATTGTTGGTACATCTGAGTTTTCTTTTGAGGGTACTTTGTTCTATTTTGATGCATGTTACTTCGTTCCTGGTTGTATTGGTTTGATGATCTTTCCCATGCTTGTTTTGATCATTATTTTCTTGATATTTTTATCTCCGCTTGGTAGTTTCTTTTCAATTGTACCAATTACTGCATGAGCATTTGCAACTAAATCTTCATCAGACATTGTTTCATCACCTATCTTACATGCTAAAGAAAGAGAATTTTTTAGTCTAACTCTGATTGAGGATCTGAATCTTTCTAATATTGAATCAATTGGGGCGTTAAATGGAAGTGGTGTTGGCATCTTTCCTCTAGGACCCATGAATTGACCCAAAGTCTTACCAACATTTGCCATTACTGAAGTATCTGCAAGGAAAAAGTCATAACCGTTGATTAGTTTGCGAGATTCTCTCTTGTTTGATCCCATCTGTGTTACTTGTGCACTATCTACTACCAAGTCTGCATTAGCGCCCTTTGCTTTTACTCCAAGATCTCCTGATGCAATTACGCATATTGAGGATGACTTGTTCATTTTTTTTGGTAGCTGAACTGTCTCATTTATTGCAAATCCTTTCTTTACATCGATATCTCTGAAAACCATGATTAGCTCTACTGCTTGCTTGAATTTTCTTGCCTTCGTACTCTTTTTAGCATCAGTTATCATTTGAGCTATCTGTGACTCGGTAATCATTACGAAAGCATTCTGATTTGCCTATTTAAAATCCTTTAGCGGCAAAATCCTTCGCGAATTATATAATTATAAAAATTTCTTATAGTTGCGCTAGTCTTGAAATGAGAATACTTTTGGAAAAGTAACTTACATTTATTAAATAGTAACAAAAACAAGTCGCAAAGTTGCACAAATTCGATGAATTAGATATGAAAATAATTACCGAACTTAGTAGAGATGGCAATACGTCAGTTCCAAACCTTTCAAAAAAACTTGGTGTCAATACTTCGGTTCTCTATAGTAGAGTAAAGCGACTTGTTAAGAAAAAACTAATTAAGAAATTTACAATTGTAGTTGACGAGTCTCTGATAGGTATTGGAGTAAGGGCAACCATGGGTGTCAACAGAGATCCCAAATTGAAAGATCAGATCCATAAAGCATTACTGAAAACTCCGGAAATAGTTGCAATATCAGAAGTTACTGGAAGATTTGATATCTTGTTGACACTGAGAGCACAGAATCTTGAAGAATTACATACTGTGGCTATAGAAAAGATAGGGAAAATCGATGGAATACAAAATACGGAAACTTTTGTTGAATTACAGAAAACCGATAAAGACCCAATCTATTCTGTGACTGAATAATTACTTGAATTTATCGTCCCATTTGCCTGATTCTAGATCAGATGTTGCTTCTTTTGGATTCTTACCACTTATTTTGATTCCTAATGCAAGACATGTTCCGATTATTTCTTTTGATGCTGATTTTATGTTAAGCGCATAAGATGAATCTATTTTCAATTTAGCAACCTTGACAACTGCATCTGGTGAAATGTCTCCTACCCATGTGGCACCAGAAGTTCCAGATCCTTTTTGAATGCCTGCTTCTTTTAAAATTAAAGCCGCAGCAGAAGGGATTCCAACCTCTACAGTCCATTTCTTTGTTCCTTTATCGACATTGACTGTAACAGGTACTTTCATTCCTTCGAAATCTTTAGTCTTCTCATTTATGGCGGTGACTATTTGTAAGATATTTACGCCAAGAGGTCCCAATGTTGGACCCAAAGGAGGACCTGCACTAGCTTGTCCTCCTGTTACTAATGCAGAAACAGTTTGTATATCTGCCATATTTTTTCTTCCCTCTTAAATGTAAATTTAATCCTTGCTAATGAGTTGAGGGTTTGAGATAATTTGCATCGACTGTAACTGGCAATTGGTAGGGTGCATCAAGTAAAATCACTGTAGCTTCTTCTTTGTCATGATCTACTCTTGTGACTGTAGCCTTCATACCTTTGAATGGACCTCCGATAATCTCTACTACTTGATCCACTATCAATTCTGAAACAGTAGATTTCTTTACAAGATAACCCTCTATGTCTTTAAACGTTAATTCTCCTCTTAATTGACCTCTTATGTGTCTGATTCCTTGTAGAGCATCAAATGCTGCATTTGCATCTATGGCCTCTACGACGACATATCCTTTGAGATTCTCTAACAAAAGAACTGATTGTATGTTAAGTTTTTTTAGTTTGATTCTGTTTTCTAGTAGTCCCATGACAACCTTTTCTTGACCTCCTGTGGTCCTAACTGCAAAAAAGTGCGATTTTGTCTCTTGAGCCATTTTATCTATGTCCTAAATTAATAACGGCAAATGTAAATTGAATTATGAATCCTATGGCTCCAAGTGTGGCCATTCCCAGAGATACTAGTCTCAAGTGTTCCATATAGTCCTCTTTATCTGACTTTTTGGCAAGTTTCATTGTGTTAACCATGTCCTTGAGCATCTGTTTTGGGTTTATCTTTACCATTTGAGGACTTTTCCCAAAGTGTCCTTATAATTCTTATTTTGGACATGAATTGCTGCATTTTAAACATGTTGTGATGTTTAGAGATATTGCACATGTTTTTTGGTTCTAATTCCTGATGTATTTTAAGAAGTATTTTTCTTTAATTATCTTACTTTAGAGGCTGAAATGCTAACAGGTACTCTTCTTTGCCAAAATCAAATGTTATGGTAACCTGGGTAGTGATTTTTTTGATCCCACCTCGGTCAAAATCTGACACATCTTTTGGATTCAAGGATAACCATTCTTCAATGAGGTCTTCTCTGCTTCTGAGCCCTAGTATTTTTAATGGTTCAATCGCTTTTGATGACATCTTGTGTGGTTGATGATTTTTGTACGATAATTTTTCATTCTCATCTTTTATTTTCTTTTTACCTACATTTTCATATTCGGCAGAATGAAACATTTTCCTTATCTCTCACCTAATTCATTTTTGACTTTTTTTGGATCTTCGTCTTCTAACCATGTCTTTAATGCAATTTCTACTAATTGAGATAGATCAAGTTCTCTATCTATGGCATCTTTTTTTGCCTCTTTCCATACAAACGGATCTATCTTGATTGATGTTGTGTCTCTTTTTACATTTGGATCTAGCCGTATTCTCATATTCTATAATACTACTAGTATTATTTAAATTTTAAAGTAAATATTTATGCAATTATGCATGGCTATATTTTATGAATTCATTCATACAAACTTTCAGAAACTACAATCGCGATACTTTTTGTATATAGATATGACAAACCTATACTCTCCTCTACGATAATAAGGTGGTATTTTTGATTATTTGTTTGTGGAATTGTTAATAGCATACGAGTCTGATCCTGCCGGTTTTAACATGGCAACATTTCTTTCAAAACAAATGAAAAAAAATGATGACGGAATTTTCCATGGAAGTAATTTTGATCTTGTAATAATATCAACTCCGGCAATATCTGCAGACTGGCTTGAAGAAAAATATCATTATGATGGCTATGTATTTTTATCAAAACATGCTGCTGAAAGTGGTGAACTTGCACTGACTTGTCATAGTACTGGAAATTTTGGAGATGCTATGTTTGGAGGATTTGCAAAACAAGTGGCTATACCCCATCCGCATAGGCAAAAATCATACATGAAGCGGTTATGGGAACAAAGGGATCTCTTTTCCAAATTTGACATAACAATAGAGGCGACTCATCATGGACCTACAGCCTTGAGCAAGCCTACATTATTCATTGAAATAGGTACGACTGAAAAAGAATGGACAGATACAAAACTATGTGAAAATGTGGCAAAAATCGTCTTAAAAGAAATGTCAGAATATCCAAAGAAAAATGATGTAGCCATCTGTTTTGGGGGTACTCATTATCCACGCAAATTCAACAAGGAACTCATCGAGGGAAATTTCTCATTAGGTACTATTATTCCAAAACATGGTCTTGATAATCTCGATCCATATCTTTTTGATCATATATTGAAACGGAATAATGAAGCCAAGTTTGCACTAGTCGATTGGAGTGGACTGGGAAAGAGCAAACAAAAAATAGTTGAGATGATAAATACAAGTAATCTAGAGATGGTAAAGATTTGAAACTTGAACACAAAGTATATGAAAAACTTTTGAAAGTTCCCAAAGGGCAGGTTACCACATATTCTGAACTTGCAAAGGCAGTTGGCCTAAAAAATGGACAACGTGCCATCGGAAGAATAATGAACAAAAATCCCTTTCCTGTTATAGTTCCATGTCATCGAGTAATTCTCTCAACTGGTAAAATTGGAGGATATGCTTGGGGCGAGAAAGTAAAAACCAATATGCTTTCTAAAGAAGGACTGGCAATCAAGAAAGGAAAAATTCTTGATAAAGATAAAATCTATAGATTTTGAATTTATTTCTTGGAACGAACTTCTTCTATCAAGCTGCGGAGGTGAGCCAAGTTTCTTACTTGATTTCCACCAACTTGTTTGTATAGTTTCCAATAACTTTCATTTGGTATTTCTTTTCTTGATTTTGATACTTTTAGCTGATGTCTCATGGCTCTTATTCTCTTGACATATACTTCCTTCTTTCCTACTCTTGATCCCTTTCTTCCTTTTTTGGAACCTTGTTTAGTTCCACGTTTACGTCTCTGGGATTTCTTGAAATGAGCTCTTCCCTTTGAAGTTCCTACCACTGGTTTTACTTGAATTGTTCCTGCAGTTATCAAACTTCTAATGTTGTCACGAGTAATTGCATCTGTTATGTCATCCAAGTATTCTGGATCAAATCTTACTCTTCCTACTCCGACTCCAAGAATTCTGGAGACTAGTTGTCTTTTAGACTTAAGATTTACTACCACTTGCTGACACCCTTGCGTTGAATACTTTGAAGTTTTTTTCTATTGCCTTTGTAATTATTTCGGATCTCTTCTTCTTTCCTACTCCATGGCCAAACCTGACGCCATCTTTCTTAGGATCAAGTTTTTCCAAGTCTTTCAAATTGTAAACTAAATTATCGGTAAATCCTGAAGGGTGTAATCCTCTTGCGATCTTTGGTCCACCATATCCAATTCGTACCAGAGCTGGCCATCCTTTCTTTTGTTTTCTTTGATGGTTGTCCATGCCTTTTGGCTTTCTCCATGTTTCTGCGAGTCTTGCATATCTCCAACTTTCTTGTCTAACAAAGTCTGGTCTATGTTCTGCGACCTTTTTCCTAAGTTCAAGAGCTTCTTTATTGATTGGCATGTATACGACTCTGACCAAATTTTACAATAAATACGTTTCTTGCTTGGGCTCACGGGATCCGAAGAGATAATAAGGATTTTTGTAGGGAATCGTCTTACCAGATGATAGAGGATTTGGAACCAACGATCACTCGTCACGTTGTATCTCAATTGGAGCAAATGGGAATAAAACCTGCCAAGATACAGAGGAATTTACCAGTCAAAAGTCTCATTGATCTAATAGAAGAGAGAAACGAAGGTATTTTGACTGCAAGTGGAGCAATTGCCGTGAAAACCGGAAAATATACTGGAAGATCTCCCGATGACCGTTTTATAGTTGATGATGAACAAACCCACAATACTGTTGATTGGGGCAAAATCAATCACCCATTTCCAGAAGACAAGTTTGATCAAATATTTGAAAATATGAAAAAGTATGTTGTAGACAAAGAAATCTTCATCTTTGATGGATTTGTAGGTGCAGACGCTGAACATAGATTGCCAATCAGAATTATTACTGATCATCCATGGCAGAGTCTTTTTGTTAGACAACTCTTCATTAGACCAACTGTCTCAGAACTAGAATCTCACAAACCCGAGTATACTGTTATTGCACTAAATGATTTCAAGGCAATGCCTGAAGTAGATGGCACAAAAACTGATACATTCATTCTTCTTAATTATACTAAAAAAATTGTTTTAATTGGAGCAACATCATATGCTGGAGAAATAAAAAAGACAATGTTTTCTGTAATGAATTACATTTTACCATCACGAGGTGTCTTTCCAATGCACTGTTCTGCTAATATTGGAAAGAGCGGGGATACATCTTTATTCTTTGGTCTTTCAGGTACTGGAAAAACTACACTATCTGCTGACTCTAATCGCAAATTGATAGGTGATGATGAACATGGATGGTCTGATAAAGGCATTTTTAATTTTGAAGGAGGATGTTATGCAAAGTGTATAAATCTAAACAAAGATGCAGAACCGCAAATATGGGATGCAATAAGATCTGGTGCAGTTCTAGAGAATGTTGTAATTGACAAAAAAACCATGATGCCAGATTTCAATGATGGAAGTCTGACTGAAAATACTAGAGCAGCTTATCCTCTTGATTACATTCCAGGTGCAGTGATACCAAGTCTTGGTGGAAATCCGCAAATCATAATATTTCTAACCGCTGATGCATTTGGTGTACTACCACCCATATCTCGACTCACAAAAGAAGGAGCAATGTATCATTTCATGTCTGGATATACAAGCAAGCTTGCAGGTACTGAGAGGGGAATAACTGAACCAAAAGCAACCTTCTCTGAATGTTTTGGTGCACCATTCATGTCACGACACGCATCGGTTTATGCAAAATTGTTGGGAGAAAAAATTACTAAACACAAGACAATTGTATATCTGATAAACACGGGTTGGTCAGGCGGACCATATGGAATTGGAAAGAGGATGAATATTCATTATACTAGGAGTATGGTTACAGCTGCACTTTCAGGAGAATTGGATAAAGTGCAATATAGACGCGATGAGGTGTTTAATGTGGATGTCCCAACTACTTGTCCCGATGTTCCTTCTGAAGTTTTGAATCCTAGAAATACTTGGTCCGACAAAAATGCCTATGACGTGTCTGCTAAAAAACTAGCTCAAATGTTTGTTGATAATTTCAAAAAATTTGGCAATGTATCTCCAGAAATAAAAGATGCTGGACCGCACACCTGATTTTATCTACGTTTTACTAGTATCACAATAACTGCAATGATTGTGATGGAAATGATAATCACTGTTTGTTTAATTGGAATGTGTGAAATTTCCTCAAAATCTGGATAATTCTCTGTAATGTGATTTATCATTAATATTTTATACACATGATCCGTTTTGTTTCCAGCCTTGATATCAGCTTGAACCCAATATTCGCCTGTATTGTAAATGGAAATACTCTTTGAATTTTGTGGAGTGATTCCAATTGTTTTTACATCCTGTGAACCAGCTTTCATTAAAGAAATTTTTGCATATGACCACTTGTCAGGATAATCTATTGCAAAATTAATCTGAGAGTTATTCTGACTTTCCTTTATTGTTCCTTTTGTAACATGTATTTGGACTGGAATGCGGTACAAAGTTTTTGAATCATCAATTGTTATGAATCCGTCATAATCTCCTAGATTTTTGGTACTATCTGTAATTTGCACATTTAACGCATTGTTACTTGTTGTATAGTTGAAAACAAGTCCTGGTTCATTAACTGAAAATTGTACTTTTAATTTTGGGATGATGGTGTTGCTAATTGGATGCAAGTCTAATGTCTCAGTCTCATTGGAATTTTCATACGAGAGATTGAAAACTAGGCTATGAGGTGAAATGATTAAATCTGCAGAGCTTGCTCTTGTAATATTTAGTCTTCCGCTACCTGCAACATTAATTGGAAATGTTTTGCCATAAGCGTCTGTAACAGGATCCGTTGTTGTAGTTATTATGGATGCTATATCAGACGTGTTCAAATCTGGATGTTTTTGTAATAATATAGCTACTGCTCCTGTAACATGTGGCGCTGCTATGCTTGTACCACTAGTCAAGTTGTATCCTCCACCAATTGTTGTAGTGTTTACATAAACTCCTGGAGCAACAAGATCTGGTTTCACATAAAATGGAGAAACTGGTCCGCGTGAGCTAAACGGTGCTACAAAGTCTGGATGATAAAATATGTTTAACCTACCGACAGTGTTATTTTTCAACATTGATTTTAATTCAAGACCTTCATCTTTTGATATTGAAATCACCGGAATTCTTGGATGGTAATCTTTAGTTGAGTTAGGTCCTACAAGTTCACCGAAAAAAATTCCGCTTTGATTGTTGTATATTACTAGTCCTTTTGCACCAAAATCTGCAGCATTTTTCTCTTTCTCAGAAAAAAATACCTTTTCGCCAGTAGTATTGCTACCTCGTTGTTCAAGTAATATGGAATCTTTTACATTGACACCTTGAAGATCTTTGACTCTTCCATATCCACCATAAACTATTTTTTCTTCAATTGAATTTTTTAAAATATCAACACCAAGCATTGGTAGGGCATTGTATTGCTTGTTTCCAATTTCTAGGGTGGATGCAAGACTTGATGTTATGTTGTTATACGAAGCGCCCACAGTTATGACATTGAAATCTCTACCTGGACTACCTATGGTTTTGTCATCAGGTCCATTGTTTCCAGCTGCTACAACTACTACAATTCCTTTTTTTACTGCTTCATCAACTGCCTTTTCTAATTCATCATTTGTTCTATTTACTCCAAGACTAATGTTGATCACATTCATCTTGTCGTCTATGGCTCGAGAGATAGCTTGTATGATGTATTCTGATGAGACTTCCTCTCCGGTAGATGAAACCTTGTATGAGAACAACTGAGATTTTGGAGCAATACCTGAAAAATTCCCATTGGCACCAATTATGCCTGCAATCTCTGTCCCATGACCGTTAACATCAATTGGCTTTTCATCTGTATTGACATAATCATATCCACCTACTACTCTTCCCGATGGTCCATAACCGTGTAAATCGGGATGATCAAAATCTATTCCAGTATCTATTATTCCAATTCTAACTCCTTGACCATTCAAACCATGTTGTTGTGGAACTTGGGTGCCAACTAGTTGTATGCTCTGTGAAAGTTGATTTTGTTTTTCTTCATAGGAGTATGCAATAAAACATATGCTACATAAAATAAAAACAAGAGAAAAAATTAGTAATCTCTCTATCACGTTGTATCTGCATTAAGACTAGATAAAATGCATTTGTAACCAAAGCCATAAATTGCAAGAAAGACCTATAATTTTTATGGCAAAATATGAACTTCCAAAAGTACCATACTCGTATGATTCCTTGGAACCACACATTGATGCCAAAACAATGGAGATTCATCACACAAAACATCATCAAGCATATACTGATGGCTTGAATAATGCATTGGCAAATTTGAGTGCCGAACTACAAAATATGGAATTACCCAAGTTACTTTCAAACTTGAATCAAGTTCCAGAAACTGTTCGAGGCGCAGTGAATTTCCATGGAGGCGGTTATGAAAACCATGCCTTGTTTTGGAATAGTATGAAATCAAATGGTGGCGGAAAACCAGGAGGTAGCTTAGAAGAAGCTATTAATTCGGTGTTTGGAAACTTTGACAGTTTCAAAGAAAAATTCATCAAGGACACAATTGCTATACAGGGAAGTGGCTGGGGTTGGTTAGCTTACAATTCTCAGACAACGAAAGTTGAGTTTACTACAATGCCAAATCAGACAAGTCCACGTACCAAAAACCTTGTCCCATTAATGGGATTGGATGTTTGGGAGCACGCCTATTATCTGAAATATCAGAATCGACGTGCAGACTATGTTAATGCATGGTGGAATGTAATAAACTGGGACGAAGTAGATTCACGACTCTCAAAGATAAAGGCATAATTCCTTTCTTCTTTTTGTTTTATTTTATATTTTCAGAATGAATTTATAGCCAATAAGCGAATTTTTTGCAAATGAGTGAAGAACAAGCTCAATCTTTGTTGCAACAAATGCAAGCTTTGGAATCTTATCTAAGTGATTTGGTACAACGTGAAGAAACCGTAATGAAGCTTTTACAAGAAGCAGCAAGTGCTGTAGAATCAATGAAAGGAATGACAGGTAATGTTGACTGTGAAACGCTAGTACCGATTGGTTTAGGGGTATATGTCAAAGCAAAAATAAATCCTGAACAAAAAATGATTGTGAATATAGGTGCTGGAGCTTCTGTGGAACAAGATAAGAATTCTGCAATAAACTACATGGAATCTAGAATTAAGGAACTTGAAATGGTGTTACAACAACTTGCATCACAACGACATGAGGTCTCTATGAAACTTGAGCAAGGACAACATGAAATGAACAGACTTATACAATCTAATCATAATCCAACGCAGTAAGGCAGTACATCATGTTTGAAAAACTAAGAAATGCATTTTCTGTAGCAGCAAAAAGTTTTGGAGAAAAAGAACTAAAGGAAAAAGACATTGACGAAGTTTTGTTTGAACTTGAGATTGCACTATTGGAATCTGATGTTGCAACAGAAGTCATTGATTCACTAAAAGATGACTTGAAAAAACAACTTATTGGTTCTACTGTTAACAAGGATGCAATTGCTGAAGTTGTAAAACAGGAATTACGAAAAAGCATATCAAATATGTTTGATGAAGCAGGATCGGTGGATATTCTATCTAATATTCAACAAAAGAAGGAAAAAGGAGAGCCTTGTATTATATCATTTATGGGAATAAATGGTACGGGAAAAACTACTACCATTGCAAAAATTGCGAATCTTTTACGTGAAAATAAATATTCGGTTGTAATTGCAGCAGCTGATACCTATAGATCTGGTGCAATAGAACAGATAAGTGAACATGGAAAACGACTCAACATCAAAGTTATTGCACAAAACTATGGCTCTGATCCAGCTGCAGTTGCGCGAGATGCTGTTCTCTATGCTAAATCACACAAAATAGATTGTATACTTATTGACACAGCTGGCAGAATGCAAACCAGCAAAAATTTGATGGATCAAATATCTAAAATCAACAAAGTAGTAAATCCTGATCTCAAGCTATTTGTTGGAGATTCATTGGCTGGAAATGATACTGTGAGTCAAGCAAGAGAATTTTATAATTACACCACATTTGACGGAGCAATACTTACTAAAAGTGATGCAGATGCACGTGGTGGGGCTGCAATATCTATAGTAAAAGTAACCTCAAGTCCAATTCTTTACTTGGGTATTGGACAGGAATACAAGGATCTGAAATCTTTTGATAAGGATGCATTTTTAGAAACTCTTTTTGGCCCTGAAGAAGTTGTTGAGGGTGTCAAGAAAAAAGCGATGGAACCTAAAGTTGAACTAAAACCAGAACCTAAAGTTGAACTAAAACCAGAACCTAAAGTTGAACTAAAACCAGAACCTAAAGTTGAACTAAAACCAGAACCTAAAGTTGAACTAAAACCAGAACCTAAAGTTGAACTAAAACCAGAACCTAAAGTTGAACTAAAACCAGAACCTAAAGTTGAACTAAAACCAGAACCTAAAGTTGAACTAAAACCAGAACCTAAAGTTGAACTAAAACCAGAACCTAAAGTTGAACTAAAACCAGAACCTAAAGTTGAACTAAAACCAGAACCTAAAGTTGAACTAAAACCAGAACCTAAAGTTGAACTAAAACCAGAACCTACACAAGAAATATCTGAAGATCCGTTTACTGGAATATCTACAAAAGATATAGAAAAATATTCAGATCTATTTGATGTACCACCTCCAGAAAATGATAATCAAGCAAGAAAACTTGCATCCGATATTAAAAAATGGATTTCTGCCGGGCGACCAAAAAATAAACAAGAAGTTGAACTAAAACCAGAACCTAAGTCTGAATTAAAAACTGAAATGGAAACCATTGAAGAGCCAAAAGATGAAAAGCCTATAAAGAAACGTTCATTGTTTGGATGGATGAAGAAATGAAAGTGAAAACAAAAGATCTACTCACGCTCAATGAGTTGAATAAAAATGAATTACTCAGAATAATCGATAGTGGTATAAAATTAAAAAAAGATCTCAAAAAAGGAATTTCTAAACCACTTTTGAAAAATAAAACACTAGCTATGATTTTTCAAAAACCTTCAACTCGTACGCGTGTAAGCTTTGAAACTGGAATGTTTCAATTGGGTGGACATGCTCTCAATTTATCTGCAGATGATTTACAGCTGAAAAAGAGGCGAAACAATAGAAGATACTGCCAAGACTCTCTCAAGATATGTTGACGTAATTATGGCTAGGGTGTACTCGCATGATGAGATAGAAATATTGGCAAGAAACTCAACAGTTCCTGTAATAAATGGACTCTCTGATTCTTTCCATCCGTGTCAAATATTGGCAGATCTTATGACAATTAAAGAGAAAAAGAAAAAACTTGCAGGATTACAAATTGCGTGGATAGGAGATGGAAACAATGTATGCAATTCTATGATTTATGGCTGTGCAAAAGCATCAGTTGACATTAAAATTGCGACCCCTAAAGGATATGAACCAAATCACGACGTGATAAAAGAATCAAAAAAATTCATAGATATTCAATTACTTGGCGATCCAATATTGGCAGTAAAAAATGCCGATGTTGTAGTAACTGATACCTTTGTTTCAATTCATCACCAGGCAACTGATAGGACAAAGGACTTTCTACCTCGTTTTCAAGTAAACTCTAATTTAATGAAAAAAGCAAATCATGATGCAATTTTCTTACACTGTCTTCCTGCAAAAAGAGGTCAAGAGGTCACAAGTGAAGTAATTGATGGTCCACAATCTGTAGTATGGGATGAAGCAGAAAATAGACTTCATGCACAAAAGGCGTTAATGGCTTTTCTGCTTAGAGTCTAACGTTTATAAGAGCTTCACCAAAATTTTTTGTAAATAGGTTTAGCAGATGGCATATTCACAAATATTACGTAGATCTAGGGACGAGAAGACTAACTATAAGAAAAGAAGGCATCTTCTTATGGGTAGACGTGACTTTATCACAGTCCAGATATCAAATGAAAATACACTTGTACAAATTCATAAACCTGAAATGGAGGGAGACAAGGTTCTTTCATCAGCTCATTCCAGATCCCTTCTAAATAAAGGATGGAAAGGATCTCGCAAGAGTATACCTGCGGCATATCTTACTGGTTATCTGGCGGGCAAGAAAGCACTGGCAAGTGGAACAAAGAGCGCTGTACTTTATACTGGTACTAGAAAATACACTCAAAGAATTGCAGCCGCATTGAAAGGAATAATAGATGCAGGAATAGACGTACCAGCAGACGCAGAAACTTTTCCATCTGAAGAGAGGATTAGTGGTAAGCATCTTAAAGTTGCAAATGAAATTGATAAAGTGAAATCTGCAATAGATAATGAGGTTAAATCCAAATGAGTAGAACAGAACAGAGATCAAGACCACCACGAAGAGAACCAGAACAAATATGGACTCCAAGAACGAAATTGGGAACACTAGTGGCAACTGAAAAAATTACCACAATGAAAGAAATTTATGAAAATGGTTATAGAATTCAAGAAGCTGGAATTATTAAAAAATTATTGCCAGGAATTAAAACTGAAGTAATAGATGTTGGAATTGTTCAAAAACAAACAACCAACGGTGAATACACTCGATTTAAGGCACTTGTTGCAGCAGGCGATGAAAACGGTTGGTTAGGGATCGGACAAGGAAAATCAAAGCAAATGAGAATCGCAATTGAAAAAGCAACAAATCAAGCTTATCTTAATGTAAGTCCAGTAAAACTTGGTTGTGGAAGTTGGGAGTGCAGATGTGAACAACCTCATTCAGTTCCATTCAAAATTAGGGGAAGGGGTGGAAGTGTGACAATAGAAGTTATTCCTGGCCCAAGAGGTCTTGGTCTTGTAGCAGGTGGAAATATTAGAAATCTTCTAAAATTAGCAGGTTTGAAGGATGCTTGGACAAAAAGCACTGGGTCAACAAACACCATGACTTCTACATCACGAGCTGTTTTGGACTGTTTGAGACAAACATTTAGTCAGGGTTGAATGAAGATATGGGTAAAGCTTTCTTAATAGTTAGAATGAAGGGAACCGTCAATGTTCCTTACTGGGCTAACACTACAATGGATCTTCTAAACTTAGACAAAAGATTCAGGGCTACCATAATTCCAGAGAAAGACAACACAAAAGGAATGCTTGATAAAATTAAACACTATGTATCCTGGCAGGAAATTGATGTGTCCACTACCAAAGAATTGTTGGAGAAAAAGGCACGTAAAGGTGGATATCAAAAAGTTACTGATGCAGATATGGCTCAATTAGGATTCAAAAATACTGATGAACTTGCAAAATCACTTGCTGAAGGTTCTGTTACATTATCTAAACTAAAACCATTAAAACCATGGTTTGCACTATCTCCACCCAAACATGGATTCAAACGAAATACAAAGAAGATGTATGGGGAAGGAGGAGTTCTTGGTAGTCACAAAGAACTTCTAGCACAAGTGAGGCTAATGATGTAAAATGCCAACAAGAACAAGAAAGACAAGAAAATACAGAGGAAGTAGACACTGTGGTTGGGGACAAATAGGTCAACACAGAGCAAGTGGTCACAAAGGAGGACTTGGCCAATCTGGTTTACACAAACATCATTTTATACGAATGTTACTGACTGATCCGAAACATTTCGGTCATGATTCCACTCACCCACCACATCCAAATCTTGTCCGTAAATGGGTCAGCGTAAGAGATTTGGATGATATCTTTACAAAATCTGGAAAACAGGAAGGTGGAAAGAAATTGATAGACCTTACTGAACTAGGCTACGACAAGCTGTTAGGAGGAGGACAGACTGAAAATGCTTATGTTGTTAAGGTGGAAAAATTCTCTGCTTCCGCCGAAGAAAAGGTAAAACAATCTGGTGGCGAGGTGCAAGCAGTAGCTTGACAGCAGAAGAAGGTACAGCCTCTGCCGGTTTTTTAAAAACTATTATCTCAAAAGCTGAAGTCTATATTCCACAAGTACCAAAACCGAAAAAGAAAATTTCACTTCAAGTTCGTTTAATGTGGTGTGGAATTGCATTATTCATTTACATGATAATGGGTCAGACTCCTCTGTATGGAGCATCTACACCTTCTTTTGATTTTCTTGCATTTGCCAGAGTAATTTTTGCCTCACAACAAGGTACATTGATAGAACTTGGAATAGGACCTATTGTTACTGCTGGACTCTTGATGCAACTTCTAAAAGGTTCTGAGATATTTCATCTTGATTTTAAAAAGCCAGAGGACAGAGAACTGTATCAAACCGCAACTAAGATTGTTACTTACATAGTAATCATAGCAGAATCTTCCTTGTATGGAATGGCAGTTTATGGACCAAGGATGCCAAATCACGAAGTTATCTTCATTCTAATCGGACAGCTAATAGGCGCATCTGTGATAATCATGTTACTGGATGAATTAGTGCAAAAAGGATGGGGACTTGGTAGTGGAATTAGTTTGTTTATTGCAGCAGGTGTAGCACAGCAGGTGGTCTGGAGTTTGTTTAGTCCAGTACCTGCAGGAGATGGAGGCCCAGTAGGTGTATTTGCAAATATTATACATGGTGCATTACACCATGACTTTTCTAATCTCTTTTTCAGATCTAATCAACTACCTGGTATATTTGGTCTACTCATAACAGCTGGAGTCTTGTTGATTCTTGTTTATACGCAGGGAATCAAGATCGAGATACCTATTGTATCTACAAAATACAGGGGATTCTCTGCAGTGTATCCAATCAAATTGATGTATGTTTCCAACATTCCAGTAATTTTGGCTTCTGCTCTTACTGCAAATGCAGTATTTGTTGGTCAAATCATGTGGGCTAACTTTAACCCGCGAAATGCAAATCCAATAATGAACTTCTTGGGAATGTTTGATCCTACCTCTCCATCCACTCCTACTGGAGGCATACTTTACTATGTTACAGCGCCACGTGGCCTTGACATTGTTGCTTTAGATCCGACCAGAGCTGTTTTGTATATCTTATTCATGGTGGGAATAGTCGTCTTGTTTGGTAGATTGTGGATTGAACTTGGAGGTCTTTCTGCAAAGAGCGCAGCTAAAAACTTGCTTGACGCCGAGGTACAAATACCTGGTTTCAGGCGTTCAAATCAACCTGTTGAAAACCTGCTTCAAAAATACATTCCATCTGTTACTATAATTGGTTCTATCATACTGGGATTGTTAGCTGGTACTTCAGATGTACTGGGAACATTTGGATCAGGGACAGGAATGTTGTTAACAGTTGATATCTTGATTAACTATTACAATTTACTTGTTCGAGAAAGAGTCGAAGAAGTAATGCCTACCCTAGGTGCATTGCTTGGCAGAAAGTAAACGTGTCATAATTGTGGGAATTCCAGGTGTTGGAAAAACCACTGTTGTATCGCGAGTAGTGGAATTATTAAAAGAAAAGAGCATTAAGGTAAGTGTATCAATTTTTGGAACCGTAATGTTTGATGAAGCAAAAAAGAAAGGAGTGCAAAATCGAGATGATCTAAGAAAACTTTCTGTCAAGGAACAAAAAGAATTACAATCTCTGGCTGCAAGAACTATATCTTCTATTGATGACGATGTGATAATTGTGGACACACATGCATTCATTTCAACAAAAGAGGGATTTTATCCTGGACTTCCACATAATGTCCTAGAAATTCTTAATCCTGATAGTTTTATTATGATAACCGCACGACCTGAAGAGATCTATAATCGTAGAATGACTGACACAACTAGAACTAGAGATATTGTATCAATTGATGAGATAAAAAAAGAACTTGATGTTACAAGTGCAATGTTATCTACTTGTTCAATATTATGTGGTTCTCCAATTAAGATGGTTCTTAATATGGAAGGCAAAGTTGATGAAGCGGCACGAGGTATTCTTAATGCAATGGGGTATAACAATGGAACATAGCATATTTCTTAATTTCATAAATGCAATAGTACTTCAAATACCTGGTCTGAGCAAGGGACCGCTAGGTAGTGCAAACCCTATAGTGAAGGGAATGATTCAATCTGCCTTTGGTATCATGGGCATATCTGTGGGTCTCAACCTACTTAATGCAATGATAAAACGAAAGATGGTTGACCAAGAGAAACTCAAAAGATTACTCAAGGAAACGAGAGCTTGGCAAAAGGAAAGGATGGCAGCATTCAAGTCAAAAGATCAGACCAAAACAGATGAGCTCAACAAAAAATCTGCATACATGAACAAGATGAACATGGAAGTAATGCAGATGAACATGAGGCCAATGATGTTTACATTTCTTCCGTTGATTCTTGTATTCTACTTTGTACTTCCTCCATTATTCTCCTACACTGTTGCCATATCACCAATATCGTTAAACTTCATACCTGGCGGATTTTTTGAATTGACTTGTACTGCAGCCAAAGTAGCGGATTCTCAAATTGCAGGGCATCCTGACATATGTCATCATGTAAACGAATTGTATTTCTGGGCATGGTACTTCCTTTCTTCTGCTGCCTTTAGCGGTATCATAATGAGAGTTACAAAAACTACAATGGATACAAGCTAAATTGCTTCGCTCAGTAATAATTTCTGGTCCACCAGCCATTGGAAAGACTACCATAGCAAAAGGACTGGGAGATGAATTTAATCTGAAATATCTGAGTGGAGGTGATGTGTTAAAAGAAATGGCAAATGATCAAGGTTTTGAGACTGATAGGGATGATTTTTGGGATACCACTGAAGGAATGAGTTTCCTAAATATTAGAAAAGGAAATCCTGAATTTGACAAGAAGGTAGATGAAAAGCTGAAAAAAATATTTTTGACCGAAGATGTAATCATAACAAGCTACACACTACCTTGGTTGGTTAAAGATGGTATCAAAATTTGGCTTGCGGGATCACACGAAAATAGTGCCAAAAGGATGACAACAAGGGATGACATATCTATGCAAGATGCACTTGAAATAGTTAGAAAACGATATGATGAAAACAAGACATTATACCACAAACTTTATGGTTTTAATTTTGGCGAGGATCTATCTGTGTTTAATACAATAATAACTACAGATAATCTTGGACCAGAACAAGTCCTTGAACAAGCAAAAAATGCGGTGAAAAATTACTATGACTCTCAAACAATTACAAAATCTTAGAGTAGTAGACCAGGACATCACAAATGATGTCTATGGTACTTATTATGATAAAAGATCGATTGAACAACTTTTAGAATATGGTTTTATCTTACTTGACAAGCCAAATGGCCCAACAAGTCATGAAACTGTATCATGGGTAAAAAAAATATTGCATATTCCAAAAGCAGGTCATAGTGGTACACTTGATCCTCAAGTTTCTGGACTTTTACCTATCGGACTAGGAGAAGCTACCAAAGCTCTCATAGTTTTATTACTTGGACCAAAAGAATATCATGCTCTTGGGAGACTGCATACGCTTCCACCCAAAGAAAAATTGAGTGATGTTCTTAAACAACTCACAGGTAAAATATTTCAAAAACCACCACAAAGGTCTGCGGTATCTAGACAAACCAGAATTAGGCATGTGTATGAAATTGAAGTCATAGAACAAAAGGAAAGACTCTTGCTTCTTAGAATCTTATGTGAAGCCGGAACATATGTTAGGAAAATTTTCTATGACATGGGAGAAATTCTTAGTGAAGGCGCAACAATGATTGAACTAAGGAGAACTAGAGTAGGTCACTTTAATGAGGATTCTAATTTAGTGAAAATGCATGATCTTGTTGATGCATATGCATTGTGGAAAGAAAATGGTGACGATACTAAACTAAGAAGAATAATGATGCCAATAGAAGTTACCTTGAGTGAGGTAAAATCTGTAGTAATACGAGACTCTGCAGTTGATGCTCTTTGTCACGGAGCGCAGCTTGCAATACCTGGCATTCTTGAAATATCGCCTGGACTAAAGCGTGGAGATTTTGTTGCAATATATACACAAAAGGGGGAAATTGTAGCGCTTGCAGAAGCAACCTTGAACGAGGATGAAATTGTTGAAAACACAAAAGGCTTTGCCTTTAAGATCAAGAGAATTATCATGGCTCCAAATACATATCCAAAAAGTTGGAGATCAAAGGCAGTAGTTAACAATTAAAAAGGAATCAAACCTAAATTTTTCAAGTTGATTCCAAAAGGTGCGGCCATATTTTTTGTAGTAGGGTTAGTTGCTGCTGGATTGTTAGGAACATATCTGTTGCAAGTTGCAAATCAAATTCCTACACTTGTATATGAGAATGGACCGTCTCTTACCATCATTCCAGAAAAAATAAACTATCGTCTGGGTGAGTCAATTCATATACGAATAATAAATTCAGGAACCGTACCGCTCACATTTACGGATTCATCATATGGTTTGAAAATTGCACGACTTGATGGTACTATAATATATTCTCCAATATCTACTCAAGTGGTTTCCAAGTTAGATCCGAAAGAAGAAAAAAACTTTGTGTGGGATCAGACAAAAACCGATGGAAGCAAGACGTATCAGGGAAGATATAAAATAATTTCAAATGCATTTTTAGATAGTGGAGATGTATTGCAAAGATCTGTTACTGTAAACATACTGACATAACTTGTTCAATTTATGATCTCAGTTGATAATTACTTCATACAGGTAGTCTTCACCGACTACATACTGGATCATCTCCTAGTTTGCTGTAATTTCTTGACCTAGTTTTATTATCTATCTTATCTGTATTGAAATTTCCTTTGTAAATGATGTCTCTTACAGTAATATATGGTAGATTTCACAACGAAAATGCATTGGCGAAATGATGCCGGGGTCGCCTAGCCTGGTAGGGCGCGCGCCTGGAAATTGATATACCATAAAGCGCGTACTCGCAAGGGTTCGAGAGTTCAAATCTCTCTCCCGGCGCCTTTTTAATTTAATCCTGTTCTATATGGCAAAACTATGAGTAGTATGTTTCATAGATTAATATTCTAAAATAAAAAACTAAATTCATGTTTCCGGAACGTTGCTCTATTAGAAAAAAAGGACGAGATTGTCCAATGCCACCAGAATTTGTGATTTCTGTGAAATCAAACGATGAGGAATATATGGTTGGAGTAACATGCGATATACACAAAACTACCTTTACAGAAAAATTAGAATCCTTGCAAAAGGAAGGCAAAGTCCCACAAGGAACAATTAGTTTTACTGGTCTGAAACCGGTAGGTACCAGTTGTATCAAAGTGAATCCTAATGACTTGATTGAACTTTGATCTATAAACTATGATTGTCAGTTATGTCTTAACTTGGTAAATTAGTTTTCTACCTGCGAGTCCCAATATCAAGTTCTTGATTGCAATTTCTGCCATTTTTTTTCTTGTCTCTACAGTTGCACTTCCACTATGGGGCATTAATATGACATTGTTCATCTTTGTAATTGGATTTTTGGAATCAATTGGTTCCTTTTGAAATACATCAAGACCTACTCCCGCAATCATTTTTCTTTTTAACGCAATGACAAGATCTTTTTCATTTATTATCTTACCACGTGATGTATTGATTAAAAATGCCGTCTTTTTCATTTTATTAAATAATTTTAAATTCACAATTTCATGTGTCTGCGTAGTATGTGGTGTATGAATACTGATGACATCACTCATTCTAAACATGTTATCTAACGATGTGTATTTTACTCCCAACTCATTTTCTTCTTTTTTTGACAATCTAGTTCTGTTATGATATACTATCTCCATCTCGAACCCTGATGCTCTTTTTGCTACTGCTTTACCTATTCTCCCCATTCCGAATATGCCCAAGGTTTTCTTGTACAAATCAGTTCCAAGAAACTCGTATGGACCAAATATTGTTCTCCATTTATTGTCTCGAATCTGTTTGTCACCTTCTGATATTCTTCTAAAAAGAGATAGCATCAAAGCCATGGTAAGATCTGCTGTGGCTCTGGTCAATACCTCTGGAGTGTGACCTACAACTATGCCTCTTCTTGAAGCAGTCTTGACATCAATGTGGTCGTAACCTACACTGTATGTAGAAATTGCTTTAAGATTGATTCCAGCATTAATCACATCCGAGTCTATAGAGTCATACGGATAACAAATCAGACCATCCATGTCCTTGATTTTTGATATTAACAGTTTTTTTGGCATTGGAATGATCCCTGTGTGAATTTCTACATCATACTTTCTTTTGAGCTCCTTTATTGCAAAATCATGAAGTTTTCGTGTAAGTAGGATCTTCAACTATTTTATTATGGTGTATGGCAATTTTAAGCGTATTCCGTGATAAAAAATTAGATGATAACAAGTACGATCCAACACAAAATTTACCTTGTTTTGTCACAACAACTCATTTATAATTAATCTTGGTAATCAATATACGATTGAAGCACAAAGAAGAATTTGCTATTTGTGTCCAGTGTAGAAATCCTATCGAAAAATGTGTGTGCGTCTGTCCATTTTGTGGTGAACGAGACAAATGCGAATGTGCTTTGTTTGATGCAGCTACAGGCGGATAAATTTCCATATTGGGATTTATAGCATTATTAATATTTGATGAACGTTTAGATCCGACATGTCTTCTATTGATTTTACTTGGGTTATTGGTGGTCCTCAAGGAGGTGGTGTTGAAACTGCTGCAAATATCTTTGCTGGTGCATGTGCTGGCTGTGGTCTGAAAGTCTTTGGTAAAAGAGAGTATTATTCCAATATTAAAGGTGAACATAGTTACTTTGGAGTCAGAGTTTCTGACAAAATAATTAGATCAAATGTGAGCGGAATTACAATGCTAGTAGGATTTGACGCTGAGACATTATTTCGACATGCAGATGCGGTCTTTAATGATGGTGCGATAGTGTATGAATCTGATCTATCCGAAATAAAAATAGATGAAGTTCATACTCTTGATGCACAATTCAAAGAACGTCTCAAAAAATATCTTTTATCAAAAAACAAACCATTAACGATTCAGGGATCACTTGACGACGCCAAAGAAAGGGGAATTACTCTCTATCCTGTCTCATTTAAAGAAATTCTGGCTAATCTATCCGATGAGACTAAGAATCCAAAACTACGTGGAATGTTTCGTATGCAAAATGTCCTTGCTGTTTCTATATCTATTGGGTTACTAGGACTTCCGCCAGAAACATTGTTGAAATCTGTAGGATCAATATTTTCAAGAAAATTAGAAATTGCAGAGATGAATAAAATTGCAGCAAATTATGCTTACAATATTGCCACCGTAAAATATTCTAAATTCAGATATCAATTATCCCAAATTCCAAAAGAGGAACATATCATAATGGCTCAAGGCTTTCAATCTACAAGTCTTGGAAAAATTGCATGTGGTTGCAGATTTCAATCATACTATCCAATTACACCTGCGTCGGATGAAAGTGTATTTTTGGAATCAAATGAAATTTTTGAGGTAGAAAACAATCGACCTGGATCTACGTTAGTTGTACAAACAGAAGATGAGATATCTGCAATTGGCATGATTATTGGGGCATCTTTGACAGGAGCTGAGATCTTCAACAAGTACATCAGGTCCAGGTTTCTCTCTTATGGCAGAAGCTCTTGGTTGGGCTGGAATAAATGAGGTTCCAATTGTAGTAACATTGTATCAACGAAGTGGTCCTTCTACTGGTCTTCCGACAAGACACGGACAAGATGATTTACAATTTGCAATACATGCAGGACACGGTGACTTTCCACGAATTGTATATGCATCAGGTGATACCGAAGAAGGATTCTATGATACTGCAAAATGTTTCAACTTTGCTGACATTTATCAAATACCTGTCATACATATGATGGATAAATTCATTGCAAGTACAGTTTCTACCGTAAAAAGATTTGATCCTACCAAGATAACAATAGAACGTGGAAAACTTTTAGAAAAAATTGAAACACCTGGGTATCAGCGATTCACCCCCTCACCAGATGGGATATCTCCAAGATCAAGGCTTGGACTTGAAAATGGAATATTTTGGAATACTGGAGATGAAAGTGATCATGCTGGTCATATATCAGAAGATCCAGAAAATCGTATCTACAAGATGGATAAACGCGCTCACAAGATGGAACTTGCATTAGAAAGAATTCCAAAAGAAGATCAAGCAATAAACTATGGCATATCCGACTTTTGTATTCTTAGTTGGGGTTCAACAAAAGGTCCAATTTTGGATGCTATTGAAATGCTAAATAAAGAAGGCTATAAGGTTGGATTTATCCAAATTAAACTATTACATCCATTTCCAACTCAATATGTCCAGTCTTTGCTTTCAGGAGTTAAGAAAATAATTGATATTGAAGCAAATCAATCCGGACAGATGGGATCATTACTTAATGAATACTTGGATAGAAAAGTTGACTATTACATATTAAAATATACAGGACGACCAATGACTTGTAATGAACTCTTTGATTCTATTAAGAAAATTATCGACAACAAGGCAGAGAAAAAACAGGTGTTAACATATGGTGTCTAATGTAGCTGATTACAAAACAGAGGTCCACAATGACTGGTGTCCAGGTTGTGGAGATTTTGGTATAGTAAGTGCAATTCAAATGGCTCTTGCAGAAATGGAAATTCCAAGACACAAGGCTGCAATTTTCTCTGGAGTAGGATGCTCAGGTAAAACTTCACATTATCTTAATGTGTATGGTGTTCACACTTTGCATGGTAGAGTACTGCCATTTTCGCAAGGTGCCAAGCTTGCAAATCCTGAGATGACCATAGTAGCAGTAGGCGGAGATGGTGATGGATTGGGAATTGGAGCAGGACATTTTGTTGCAGCTGGTAGAAGAAACGTGGATATGACATATCTCATTTTTAACAATGGAGTATATGGTCTTACCAAAGGACAAGCATCCCCCACCCTTAAGCTTGGACTAAAAACTAAATCTCTTCCTGAACCAAATGTTAACCAATCTGTAAATCCCATTGCACTAGCTATTGCAAGCGGATTTACATTTGTTGCAAGAGGTTATGCATATGACGTGCGACAACTCAAAGATTTGATAATTGCAGCAGTAAAACATAGAGGTCTTTCATTTCTTGATGTACTACAACCATGTCCAACTTACAACGATATCAATACTAGAGATTGGTTTTCAGGCATGGATAACATTGATGAGATGACAAATAAACCAAGACCTAGAATATACAAACTTGAGGATGTAGGATATGATCCAGTTGTGCATATAGATTCACCACAAGAAGAAAACGAAAAACTAACTCAAGCCCTGATAAAATCTAATGAATGGGATGCAAAGATTCCAACTGGAATATTCTACAAGAATGACATAGCCCAATCATATGATGAAAGAATGGCAGAACGAATTCCAAACTATCTTGAAAATCCTCCTGCATATCAAGAAATCTCTGCTGCCGGCAAGTCAATAACTGATATATCAAAAATGCTTGATAAACTAGAAATCTAATTGACAATTTTGTGATACTGTGGAAACAATTGGATAATCGTTTCCAATAATGATATAAGTTATTAGCATCTTCGTAAAAAGAGTAATTCTACTTTGAATTTAGAAGAAGTAAACAAGATATTTCGGAAATCTATCATCGATGGGTATTTCGAACCAAACCTTGTAAAACTAGATTTTAAAAAATCAAATGTAAAGCATCCTATCATTAGAGATGACGGATTGATGCAGACAAATCTTTTGCATCTTTTTTTTGACATCGATACAGGCTCTGATTATCCTGATGGTGATGAATGGTTTATGGCCGAATTTCTTTTTCCTTATAATATAAAGATCCCTGACAGTCTAAAGGGCCCTGATTACTTTAGTACTTTATCTGTTGGAGAGGGAAAGAATTTTTGGAGACATAGGGAACTCATTCGATACAAGTATGGTAAATCCAAAAAATTGGAGGAATCCATTGATTTTATTGAAAAAAAATACCGTGAATTGCACTCTCTGCTCGAACCTCTAGAAAAAGAAATCAAGTAACTTTCCATTCATTTTCTGCAAAGTGATATGTCTGATCTTCTGAATTAGCACTAATGTCCCATCTTCCAGTTATGTCATCAAATTGATATGAAACTTGTATAATTGCACTTGGAATTTTTTTTGGATCAAGATGATATTGTAATAATTCTAAAACAAAATCTATCTTATCGACAGCAGTGTCAAATGAATGTCTTTCATCAAGATCTATCACAAATACAATACTTGGGTTTGCACTAAATTTGATATATACACGTAAACTTTTTCCTCCTCCTCTCCGTCTCTTCATTTCTTTTATGATGCCTTTCATCTTGTCCCATCGCGCAACTCCAAATTGTTTGAAAAAAACTTCATTGAACGCTAATGGGAATGTAACATCAATCATAGTTGTAAAATCTTCCTCTTGTTCTGCATTGGGATCTTCTTGTACATTGAATAAATTATGTAGAAGACTATAGAGAACCTCCAATTCCCATGGGGAAATGCCATAAAATTTTAAGAAAAGTGGAAGTTTTGCTGTGCTCATTTACACATAATGATGAAAATTTCTAATTAAAGGTTCACTCTGAAAAATTCATTGAACGTTGTTTTGGACAATAATCTGTAGAAGATAGATGTGAATTTTGATGATACCACGTAAAATACTATTCTAAAAACGGTCAAATGATTTTGTATTAACTAAACCTATTTCTTGAATGCTCTAAACTGTCATTATGTACTTGAACATGTACAATACACCTATTGTTGCAATTACGTATACCATGGGCTTCCATGCCAATACTGGAAAACTTGGAGTTGCGAGTTTAACTTTATAATTGTCAAGAACCGTATTGACATATTTTCTTATTCGTTCGTTCCAAATCTTGTATTCGATCTGGTGTTTTTTTAACAGTGTTTCTATCTCGTAAAATACTGGAGTTCTTTGACAAAAAAGATGTTGTAGATAGTCACGCGAAACTTCTACTTCCGCTTGGATCGCAACAAAACCTTTCTTCATTTCTAAAAGTCTTACGTGCATTTCCCATGGCTTTTTTAATTTTAGGGATAGACCGCTACCAATCTGTGTTTCTTGTTTATGTTCAAATTTTACATGAGTGAAACCTTCGTTGGAAAAGATCTTTAGTAATTCTTCTACACTCTTCTTTACAACTATGGTAAGTTGTTCTACGCCCTTTGTATCCACCTTGACTTTGTCTTTTTTACCGTCCATGAAAGACATAGTCTTGGGATATTTGGTGAGAAACTCTACCATAGCTTGGCGTCCATTTCAGCTCTATTAAAACTATAGTTGTCTTAAATTCTTGTACCTAGTCCACGAACATAGACACATTGTTCATATGAAATGGCCATCTCTGATTCTCTTATTCTTCTGTCAGTAATTCTTGCATCTGAATTTCTGATCAGAACACATGGAGTTGCATCTGAACCTTCACCCATCTTTAGATTGGCAATAGATGCAAGATCATCTGCAATTGCTTGAAACGTCACTTTGAGAACATTACCATACAAGTCCTTTTCACCTCGGAGATCTGATGTGGGCTCAATACCTGAACAAGCTATTGCAACTCCCACAGTTCCAACTCTCCCAGGCATTAGTCTGCTATCTGCAATGATTATGCCCACATGTACATTATATCCTAGCAAAAATTTTCTTCGAAGATGTTCTGATCCCAAGTATGGTTCATTTGGATACAAAACTATTGTTCCATTCTTTGTATTTGATTTGTCTATTCCTGCATTTGGCGCCATGATATTATCTGATGATGTAATTACAAATCCTGGAATTCCACCAAATATGATATCTGATTCTCGCAAAATTATCTCTGCTATGTTGGGTTTGATGCGGAATTTTTTACCAATTTTTTCTGCATCCTGAGAAGACATAATTTTGTTGTATTCTAAAATTCTGCCTTGAGAGTTTGCAACATATTTACTTGAAATGACTATTACATCACCATTTTGTGGAACAATGCTTGCATTTTTCAAATCTGATGTAAGACTTTCAAACAAATCAAATGGCTCTTTTTTTAATGTAGATTTTATAGGCAAGACTACTAGGGACATGTCTATTTTCAAATGCCAATTACTATTTAGGGTTCTGCAAACGTTTTAATTTCTTGAAAGTTAATTTTTGATGTTGAACATTACTGAAAAAATCCTAGCTCGTGCTTCTGGGAAGAAAGAAGTTTCTCCAGATGATGTAGTCTTTGTTAATGTAGACAAGGTAATGGTACATGATGTATCAGGACCAGGAGTATTAGCAGTATTTGAAAAACTGAGAAAGAAAGGGATGATTATTGATAAAATATGGGATCCAGAAAGGGTGTGGGTAGCCGAAGATCATTTTGTACCTGCAGCAGACAAGATATCTGCACAAAATATTGTATCTCTGACAAATTTTACAAAACAATTTGGTATCAAAAAACATTTCAAATATGGTATGGGTCAATATGGTATATGCCATACTTTGTCTCATGAAGAGGCAATGGTACTTCCAGGTGAAGTATATGTTGGAGGAGATTCTCACACAAATACAACTGGTGCACTAGGTGCATTTGCAGCAGGACTTGGACATACTGATGTTGCATATGTTTTATTAAATGGAAAAATATGGTTCAAGGTACCTGAGACATTATTCTTTAAGCTTAATGGAAAACTTCCAGATCACGTGATGGCCAAAGATTTGATATTGAAAATAATTGGTGATATTGGAACTGATGGTGCGGCATACAAAACAATGCAATTTGGCGGTACTGGTATTTCAGAAATGTCTGTTGAAAGCAGATTGACATTAACAAACATGACAACAGAAGCAGGTGCCAAAAGTGGTATCGTGGAACCAGATCAAAAAATACGTGATTATCTTGCAGTAAGAGGTGTTACTAAATATGATGAAGTTCACAGTGATGCTGATGCACAATATGAAAAAATTTACGAATATGAAGGATCTGAGATGGAACCTATTGTGGCAAAACCGTTCTCACCTGAAAATACTGTCGTTGCTCGTGATTTGTCTTCCGTTGAACTTGACAAAGCATACATTGGTTCATGTACTGGTGCAAAGCTAGAAGACTTGCAAGCTGCTGCAAAAATTCTCAAAGGCAGGACAGTAAAAATAAGAACTGAGATATTACCTGCGGCAATGTCGATATTTAGAAAAGCAATGGATGGAGGACTGTTAAAAATTTTCTTGGATGCTGGAGCAGTTGTAGGACCACCTACATGTGGAGCATGTTGCGGTGCTCATATGGGTGTATTAGCAAAAGATGAAATTTGTATTAGTACAACAAATAGAAACTTTCCGGGAAGAATGGGACATGTGGAATCGCAGACATATCTTGCATCACCACTTGTTGCAGCAGCATCTGCTGTGACCGGAAAAATTACTGACCCAAGGGATCTAAAATGAAGGGCTCTGTAATAAAATACGAACGTGATAACATCGATACTGATGTAATCTTACCTGGTCCATATCTGAAGATTCATGATTATGCTGAGTTGGCAACACATGCAATGGAAGGAATTGACAAAGACTTTCATAAGAAGGTCAAACCAGGAGATTTTATTGTTGCAGGGAAAAACTTTGGTTGCGGTTCTTCTAGGGAGCATGCTCCAATTGCATTGTCTTATTCAGGAATAAAAGCCGTATTGGCACTATCTTTTGCAAGAATATTCTATAGAAATGCAGTAGATGGAGCCTTTTTACTCCCAATTGAAATAGATGAAAGTGCATACAAGGATATTTCAGATAGCGATTCGCTTGAAGTAAACATATCCGCAAACGAGATCAAGAACTTGACCAATAACAAGGTCTACAAAATGAAGCCTTTTCCAGAATTAATAGGTAAAATAATAGAAGCCGGCGGACTGTTCAATTACAAACCCTAGTCTTGGGTCTTATACTATTATATCTCCGATCTTGACTATGATGATCTAAATGTCAAAGACGTTATTTGAGAAAATTTGGGACTCTCATATTGTTGTGGAAGAAAATGGGCGATCGTTACTTTACGTTGATAGACACCTTGTTCATGAAGTTACATCTCCACAAGCCTTTGATGGTTTACGCCTAAATGGGAGAAAAGTGAGACGAACTGATCTTACATTTGCAACAATGGATCACAATGTGCCAACTAGTGACAGGTCATTACCAATCCTAGATCAAACATCATCAACACAAATTAAAACTCTTGAAAAAAACTGTAAAGAATTTGGAATCACATTATTTGATATTAACAGTCCAAATCAAGGTATAGTACATGTAATAGGCCCTGAATTGGGAATCACGCTTCCTGGAACTACGATTGTTTGTGGTGATAGTCATACTTCTACACATGGTGCTTTTGGCTCACTCGCATTTGGAATAGGTACAAGTGACGTAGAACATGTCTTGGCAACTCAATGCATCATGATGGAAAAACCAAAAACTTTTGCAATAAATATTATGGGAAAAAGAAAAAACCCTCATGCCGTAACTGCAAAGGACATAATTCTAACAATTATTAAAAAAATTGGCACTGCTGGAGGAACAGGAACTGTAATTGAATATCGTGGGGAAACAATATCTGAGTTGACCATGGAACAGCGAATGACTATATGTAATATGTCAATTGAAGCAGGAGCACGTGCGGGATTGGTTGCACCTGATGAAAAAACATACCAGTATCTTCATGGGAGAAAATACACTCCAGAAAATTATGATGAATGTGTAAATCTCTGGCGTGATAATTTAAAAACAGATAGTGGAGCACAATTTGATAAATCTTTTACACTTAGTGCAGAAAACATTGCTCCTCAAGTAAGCTGGGGAACTAATCCTGCAATGACAACCGATGTTACTGGAAATGTTCCATTTCCAGATGAATATGGGAAAGGAAGTCCAGAGGAAGAAAAAGGTGCCGATAAAGCACTTCAATATATGGGTCTCAAGTCTGGTATGGCAATTACAGATATTGTGATTGATAGGGTGTTCATCGGTTCATGTACAAATTCTAGATTGGAAGATTTGATAGAAGCGGCAAAAGTTGTGAAAGGGAAAAAGGTCTTGACTCAAGTAAGAGCAATGGTGGTACCTGGATCACAACTAGTAAAGAAAAATGCAGAAGATCTAGGCCTTGATAAAATATTCAAAGATGCCGGATTTGAATGGCGAGAGTCTGGATGTAGCATGTGTCTTGGTATGAATCCTGATATCTTGAAGGCAGGAGAAAGATGTGCGAGTACATCAAATAGAAACTTTGAAGGAAGACAAGGTACTGGAGGGAGAACGCATCTTGTAAGTCCTGTTATGGCTGCAGCTGCTGCAATACATGGACATTTTGTGGATGTACGAGAATTGGATTTGAACTAGAATGCAGCCATTCAAAAAGATAAAAAGTATTGTCACACCACTTGACAAGGTAAATGTTGATACTGATCAGATAGTACCAAAACAATTTTTAAAACTAGTTCAAAGAACTGGGTTTGGTCAGTATTTGTTCTATGACTGGAGATATGAAAAAGAAGGTATTCCAAGAAAAGACTTTGTCCTAAATGATCCTGCATATAAAAATTCCCAGATCTTACTTGCGCGCGACAACTTTGGGTGTGGTTCTAGTAGAGAACATGCTGTTTGGGCACTTGATGATTATGGTTTCAAAGTAATAATCTCTACCTCTTTTGCTGACATATTCTACAATAATTGTTTCAAAAATAGCATATTGCCAATACAAGTATCAGCTGAAACTCTACACAAACTATTTTCAACAAAATCTGAAATTGAAATAGATCTAGAAACTCAATACATCACAATAGATGATATCCAAATTCCGTTTCACATAGAGTCACATTGGAAAAAGATCTTGCTTGAGGGTTTGGATGACATCGCAATGACTTTACAACACGAAAACATGATTACAAGATACGAAAAATCTCACAAAGTCTAGCTAAATTTTTTTATTATTGAATTAATCATCTCTTTGTTTCTCTCAACACGTGTAGGTGAATCAATATCTAACCACTGAATTTTTCCTATGTCATATGCGGCAATTTTTCCTTTCTTGGATAGTGGTTGTAAAATATCATAAGAAAGATTCAGATCTTTTTTTCGTTGTTTTTTAGTTTTTATTATATTAATTATTTTAGAGTCTACAATGTATATGCCAAGACACTCTGCCATTTGTAATTCTATTGTGGGTTTTTCCTTGAATTCTTGAATTATTCCATTCTTAACTATGGCAAACCCAGTCTCTTCTTTTCTATATCTTCTCACAGCTATAGTAGCATCTGTCTTGGAGTCTTTATGGGATTGATACATTTTGTTGATGTCTACTGGACACAAGTTGTCCACAAACCATAGTAGAAATTCCTTATTTTTACCAAGAGATGATTTCAGATGAATCAGATCGCCCCCTGTTCCACTCTGTGAATCTTGTATGAATTTTATGGTTTTTTTAAATGAACTACGGTTTTCAAAATATTTCTCTATCTGTTTTCCAATGCCTGAAAAATCACCTAGTATGATTATTTCGTCAATTATGTCAAACTTGGAAAGATATTTTACAATATAGTGTACAAGTGGTCTTCCGTTGATTGGAATCATTGCTTTTGGAATATAGTCTGTAAATGGCCTTCCGCGTGTTCCGCGGCCTCCTGCCAAAATTACAGCTTTCAAATCTATCTATATGATTTCTGTTTTCTTCTTCTAGCACCAGGACCGCCAAATTTCTTTGGTTCCTTTCTTCTGTCATCCCCACTTAACAGGTGCTTGTCAAATTCACTCAATCGTTTTCTAAGGTCTTCTCTTACTGTTCTTGTGAGTGGATGATCTTTTGGTTCCTTTCTGGATTTTGTCCAACCGGTCATAGCTCTTGAAATTGCAATTGCACTTGCGTAAGATTGTCCGACAAAACCTCCACCCTTGACCTTTATTGAAAGATCAATCTTGTTTCTTAATTCTCCTGCGACTTCCAAGGGGCCGAGCATGATTTCTCGTGCTACTTCTTGTTGAACCATTTCTACTGGAATATTGTTAATTCTTACACGACCTACTCCCTTTGTGATATATGCGTGTGCACGTGCGGCCTTTCTAGATGCATAATAACTTTCTAATTTCACCATTATTCGTGCCACCCGACTGTTTTGCCTAATTCTCCAAGGGTTGTATAATATGGAGAAGGTCTTCTAATTTTAGCATCATCGAATTGTGTTGTTTTCTTTGATCTTAATTCGTTTGGTACTCCCAAATAAGCTCTTAATCTTTTCAAAGCTGTTTGACCTGATGGCTTGTTCTTTGGTAACATTCCTCGTACCATTCTACTTATGATGGTGTCTGGTCTGCGGGGGTGGAATGGACCAAATTTAGGATTATTGATACTTGCAATTTCTAGGAATTTTCTATATTCTTCTATGATCATTTTTCTGTCTCCTGAAATCATGATATTTTCTGTATTGACAATTGATACTCTGTTTCCTTTTATGAGTAGTTTTGCAACATGGGAACAAAGTCTACCTGCTATCATGTTTGTTCCATCAACTATGATTGTCTGTGGTTGTACTACAATCTTCTTTTCTGCTGGTTTTACTTCGGTAACTTGTTTAACCAATTATTTTTACCCCTTTTCCAGTTGGATGATTCTTGATGATCTCAGATATGTCTGATATTTTTCCACCTGACTGTATTATTTTTTTTGCGCCAGTAGTTGATATTGAAAATGAACATAATGTTATTTTATGTGAAAGACTTCCAGTTCCTAGAACTTTACCTGGAACTACGACGACATCATTGTCTGATACAAATTTATCTAGCTGACCCAGATTCATTGTTCTTTTTGCTCTGGTTGGTTTTAAAGCCAGATCTGCTAATCTCTCCCATATTGGGGCATTGTTTTTCTTATAAGCACCTCGTAAGGTCTTCACCATTTGAATAACAATCTGATTAGTCATGTGTAATAATGCCCACTTTTACCCAAATATAATATATGCTTCAATCAAGTGTGGCTACATTCTTTTGGAATTCGCCTAGTCTTTTTTCGAGTTCTTCAATGGATGCACGCAGGACTTCTTTTGGAGTCAGGCTACCTGTAGTTTCTATGGTCAAAATGTGTTCGTCTGGATTATCTGTAGATGTAAGAGCTGAAACTGTAGCGGAATTCCATTTGGCATGATCGCTGCCTCTGCCTAGTCTTGCATATGCCTCTACTTTTAATTTCTGACTTGGAGCTAGTGCTACAATTGGAATGTTAGGACTGACTGGCTTTACAACTTCGTCTTCTGAGCTAATTTCTGATGATGTGATAGTACGAGTTGTGTCTGAATTACCAGAGTCCAGCATGAGTAATACTCTGCATCGGCTACAGCCAAGTTCACTGTGGCAGTCACATGCTGATGGTTCTACAAATCTTTCAAGATCTGTTCTCAATGGCATCATTGCAAGTCTATGAGCTACTCCTTCGTCAGGCAAAACTGAGGAATTTTCAATAATTATGACGTCATCGACAGAAAATGTGGGAATCCCTGCCAAGCAAATTCGTCTGAGTGCATTGGCGTATTGAACAGGTATGCCCTTTAGCTTAACAACCATATTGTTACCACTTTCTTGTACAATCTCTAAAGAAGTCAAATCTTACGAAAAAGGACTAAAATTCCAAATAAAAATCTAGCGAGTTTTTCTTTATAGATAAATACTGAGTATGATTACCTCAATTATGGATACTAAAGTAACAATTGTCAGGTTTTCAGTAGAAGGCGAAAAATTTGAGATATTGGTAAAACCAGATCCTGCCTTGGAGTTCAAGTTAGGCAAGCGCAAGGACATTTCAGGTGTCTTGATCTCAGATGAGATTTATTCTGATTCCAGTAAAGGTACTAGAGCATCTACAGAGAAACTAACGAAGGCATTCAAAACCGCTGATGCTACTGCTATTGCAACCATAATGCTTCAGAGAGGAGATCTGAATCTTACTACGGATCAACGAAGAAAAATGGTCTCTGAAAAACGCAAACAGATAGTTGATTTTATCTCAAAAACATATGTTGATCCAAGATCACATCTACCACATCCACCACTTAGAATAGAACAAGCTATGGATGATGCACGAGTATCAGTTGATCCTTTCAAAAATACTGATGAACAGATCAAAGAAATAATTGAACAGCTTCGTTCAATCATTCCATTAAAATCTGAAAACATGCTTCTTGAAATTTTGGTGCCGGCACAATTTGCTGCTCAATCTTATTCTGTTTTAAAGTCATTTGGAACTTTGCAAAAAGAAGAATGGCAAGCAAACGGTGCACTTAAAGTAATACTAGATATACCGGCGGCGGCAAGGGCAAATGTAATGGATAGGTTAGGTTCTGTAACAAAAGGTACTGCTTCTATTGAGGTTTCGAAATGATGGATGTAAAAAGAAGATACGTCATTCCAGGCGATGTAATAGCAACTGGGCCTCTACGACCTGAACAAAATGTGTATCAAGATGGCGATAGGATGATTTCAACATGTGTTGGAATATCTGAAATTTTTGAAAATTCTGTTAAAGTAATTCCTCTCACTGGAGGCTATATGCCAAAATCAAATGATTTGGTCATTGGTAAAGTAATCGGAACTTCTCCACTTTCTTGGGAATTTGACATAAATTCATGTTTTGTTGGATTTTTGCCTGCTCAAGATGTTTTTGGTAGAGATTATTCTCCTACCAAGGATGAGCTAAAACAAAGACTCGATATTGGTGATTTGGTTGCAACAAGAATTGCTAATTTTGATAGATCAAGAGATCCTCTTCTTACAGTACAAGACAGAGATCTTGGCAAGATTGATGCAGGTGAGCTAGTGACAATATCTCCGAGTAAAGTTCCTAGGTTGATAGGTAAACGCGGTTCTATGATTCAAACAATAGAGATGGCTACTAAAGCAATTATAACAATAGGTCAAAATGGATGGATAGTAATATCCTGCGAAGATTCCGAGGGATTATTAAAGGCAGTAGAAGCAGTGAAAATGATTGATGCCCTTGCGCATACGCCGAATTTGACTGAAAGAGTCAAATCTATGCTTGGGGTATCAGATGGTGAAAACAATGACACAATTAATGACTGAAGATGGAATTAGATGTGATGGACGGAGATTAGACGAGCTTAGAAATATCTCTATTAAAGTTGGAGTACTAAAAAATGCAGATGGCTCTGCATATATTGAATTTGGAAAGAACAAGATTTTAGCAGGTGTATTTGGCCCTAGGGATGTTCATCCAAAACATATGGCAAATCCAGATTCTGGAATTCTTCGCTGCAGATATCACATGTCTCCTTTCTCTGTAACTGAAAGAAAGAATCCTGCTCCATCACGAAGAGAAATTGAGATTTCCAAAGTTATCAAAGAAGCATTGCAACCAGCTGTAATACTAAAAGACTATCCACGTACTGTGATCGATGTATTCATCGAAGTTCTTCAAGCAGATGGTGGTTCAAGATGTGCTGCACTTGATGCAGCATCAGTTGCTCTTGCAGATGCAGGTATACCAATGCGTGATTTGGTATCTGCTTGTGCTGCAGGTAAGGTAGCAGATAGAATAGTCTTGGATGTAAATAATGAAGAAGATCAAGAAGGACAGGCAGATATGCCAGTAGCATTGATGCCAAATATGGGAAAAATTACACTTTTACAGCTTGATGGTATGCTAAAACCCGAAGAATTCAAAACATGTATGCAAACTGCCCTGGTAGGTTGCAAACGTGTTTACGAAGTTCAGCGAAAAGCATTAATGGAAAAATACTTTCAAAACGGTGAGCAATAAAATTGAATTCTCTAATACTAGATCAACTAAAACGAGCTAAAATACTCGATCTTCTGAAGGATGGAAAAAGAATTGATGGAAGAGCATTTGATGAACAAAGACCATTAGTTATTGAAACAGGAGTTATTCCAAAGGCTAATGGTTCAGCCAGAGTAAAACTAGGTGATACTGAAATTATAACAGGTGTAAAAATACAACCCGATAAACCATTTCCAGATCTTGGAGATAAGGGAATTCTCATCTGTACTGCAGAGATTTTGCCATTGGCAGATCCAAACGCAGAGCCAGGACCGCCAAATGAGGAAGTTATCGAACTTGCAAGAGTTGTTGATAGGGGAATAAGAGAAACTGAAATGATTGACTTGCACCAACTTGTTCTAATTGAAAATAAATCTGTTATTGGAATGTTCATTGACAGCAGCGTTATAGATTCTGGCGGAAATCTATTTGATGCATGTTCTTATGCATCTGTAGCTGGTATCCTTTCCTGCACTGTTCCAAAATATGAAATAAAAAATGAAGCACCTGTTCTTGTTGAAGGGGTAACATCCAAACCTCCGATAAAGACATTGCCTGTGTCTGTCACCATGGCAAAAATTGGTGATTATATTGTTATTGATCCTAGCAAAGATGAGGAATCTTGCATGGATGCAAGAATTACAATTACAACTAATTCTGACGGCAACATCTGTGCTGTACAAAAAGGAGGAAGTGATGGATTTACTGCTGAACAACTCTTACAGTGTTCTGAAATGGCACTTGTTGTAGGAAGAAAAATAAGGAAGCAATTTGAGAAGTTGATGTAACAATGGTAAAAGGTAAATCTGCTTCACTCAAAGGACTTGGTCAGAAATATGGCCTTAAACCAAGAAAAAAATACACTTCAGTACACCGACAACTAAAAGCACAGAGAAAATGTCCAGAATGTGGTTCTGAGAGATTTGGAAGAGAAGCAGTAGGAATCTGGGCTTGTAAAAAATGCAATTTTAAAGTAGCTGGCTTGGCATACGATGTCAAACTATAGTGCCAAAATAGAAATCTCCGCTGGGGGAAAAACAAAATCAATTTTTCACTCTATTGACACTGATAACAAATTTTATGATGAGAATCCAACAAAAACAAATTTTTCACTTGATAAAGAAATTGTAATAATGATTGATGCACAAGAAATTTCACATCTACGTGCAAACCTCAATTCTACATTGAGACTTGTACAAGCAAGTAATGATTCAATTGAATCGGTAAAGATATAAACAAAACAGCTGGTCAGACAATCATGTCATCAGGCGAACAACAAATTCCTCCATGGTTGCAAGAACAAGTAGGTAGAATGCAACAATTACAACAAAATCTCCAATCCATTATGATGCAGAAACAACATCTTGAATCTGAACATTTGGAAACTGAACGAGCACTTGAGGTTCTACAAAAAACAAATGATGATGACACTGTTTACAGAACAGCAGGATCAATTCTTGTCAAATCTACCAAGACTGTGTTGGTTTCAGAATTAGAAGAAAAAAAAGAACTTGCAAATACACGACTTACAGTGTTGTCCAAGCAAGAAACTAGAGTGAAAGAAAACCTCAAAGAAGCTGAAACCAAAATACGCGAAATGTTGAGAGGGCCTGGCGTTCCTCCATCTGGACAACAAAAGACAGATACTCCTAAATAAAATATTTTACAGAAACATGATAGTTTGATGAAAATTGAAGATCTACGAATGGTAATTGACGAAAGGGAAAGAAAAAGTGGAATTCCTGATCTTATAAAACAAATTGGAGTAAAAGTTGAGACGATGAATTTGCCTGTCGGAGATTATATTGTTGCACCTGAAACCATAGTGGAAAGAAAAAGTGTTAGTGACTTTATCTCGTCAGTTTTTGATGGTCGTTTGTTTGATCAATGTAGTAGACTAAAAGAGCACTTTGAACATCCTACTATCATAATAGAAGGAAATGTTGACGAAATCGACAAAATTACAGAAAACCCGCTTGTATTCTATGGTGCAATGTCTTCAGTAGTGTTGGATTTTAAAATACCTGTGATTCCAACTCCTAATGCATCACACACTGCAAAGTTGTTGATATCCATGTGTGCAAGACAAGGAACCGTAAAGGGACCATTTCTTAAAAAAATTAGAAAGTCTGGTGATCTAAAACAACAACAACTATCAATTTTGTGCAGTTTACCCGGTGTTGGAGAAAAACTTGCTACACGAATGCTAGAAAAATTTGGTTCTACAAGTAATTCTTTGAATGCATCATCTGTAGAATTATCAAAAATAAATGGGATGGGTGAGACTCGTGCCCAAAAGATACGCAAAATACTTGATGCTCAAAACAAAGATGTCAAAAAGACTGATCAAAAGACATTGCATGATGTATGACACATTATTCAAATATGTCGTCCTGATTCTAGTCCAATAATTGATGTCCTCACATCAGTGGTTGGCAGAACACCACAATGATTCGGATCTTATAATATTGGATTCTCGTGGATATGTTCCATATTCTTATGCTCATATTCCAAATTCGCAATCTTTGGGAATTGAAAAAGTTGTACAAATTAATCAGTATGGTGCAAATCTAGTAATTGATATAGATCAAGCTGCAACTCTATTTGGTTCACTTGGAATTGATGAATCTAAAACTGTCATCGTATATGGAGATTATTTGGATCCGTCTGCTGCAAGAATAGCTTGGACATTTTTATATTTTGGACATGAAAAGACAAAAATTCTTGATATTGGAATGACGACCTGGCAACAAAAAGGTCTTCCAATTACACGAGAAATTCCAAAACCTGTGATTACAACATTTGTTCCAAAAATAAATTCTTTGATAAGAGTTGAAGCGGAGGATCTTTACAAAAAACTTGACACTGCGACTATTATTGATACTAGATCTTTTCAAGAGTTTATGGCAGGTAAAATACCAAATGCAATACTTTTTCCTTTTACTGATGGTGTAGGGGAAGGAGGCTCACTCTTTAAAGAAAAAGATGAACTCTTGAGGATCTTTAACGAACAACAAATACCTAAAGGCAAAGAATTGGTGTGCTACTGTGCACTTGGTCATCGGGCAGCAAATGTTTTTACTCAATTACGACTGGCTGGATATGAAAACGTAAAGCTATATGATGGCTCTTTTGCTGACTGGGTTGGAAGAAGACTTCCTCTGGGATGACTTTTTTCTTAATTTGCTTCCGCATATTGGACAATTTACCATTTTTTCAAAATTCTTGTTACAAGCAGGACACGCATACACACTGTCCAACGTTTTGAATATCCCCTTGGTCATTATTGGAATGACTTTGAACTTTAAATGTCTAGCAACATTTGATACTGTATAATCATCTGTCACTAGCTCACCATTTAGTTGTACACACAATGCAAGAACAGATATGTCTTCTTTTGATAATTCTGCAAGATCTCCTGTTTGTTTTGCCTTTTCTAAAATAATATTAGTGAATTTTTCTTCTGGCTCTATAATCTTTAATCGACCTAAATCAATGAGAGTTTGTACTGCACCATGATTTTTTTTAATGTGTTTGATCTCTTCAAAAACTAGAGGAGTTGTAAATCCCGACTCCTGTGAAGAAAATGGTACTCCTGCATAAAATGAGGTAGCGTCTAAGATTCTAGAAACCAAGCTTACTCATCTGTCTCAGACCTTGTTTTTTCAGTCTTACAAATACGGCATGTTTCTTGTATTTTCTAATGGTTATCACTTCATCAAATCTGGCAGTTTTGATAACTTGGGCATCCATGATTATGTTTGAATCATGACTACTTATGATCTCAATTTTTTCATCAGGAACAACTATTGATGGTAACTTGTTGACTGGAGCAACTGGTGTAATGATGAGAACATCCAAACTTTCATGAAGAATTGGACCTCCTAAGGAATAGGAATGGCCAGTTGAACCACTTGGGGTTGCAACAATCACACCGTCCATTTTTTGTGTCACTGTATCACTTTGAAATTTGATCTCAAACAATGATGTCTTTGTTAAATTCTGTCTGTTGATGTAGATTTCATTTAGTGCTGGAGGAAAATCTTGTCCACCACAAGATGCAACTACTCTAGTTCGTTTGTCAAAAAAAATCTTGTCTGCAATAATTTGTTCAATGGCAGTATCAATCTGAGGCAATGTTATTTCTGATAATATGCCTCTGTTTCCTCCTACGTTTATTGCAAGATTTGGAACCTCGTTTTCTAAATACCTAAAAGTTCGTAAAGTTGTTCCATCTCCACCCAAAGTGATTGTCAAATCTAGTTTTGTAGTCTTGAGATCCTCTAAATCGTTAATTTTTTTAGCTCCATCTACATTTACTGGTGAAACATTGTATACCTTGATTTTTTTAGCAAGCAGCTTTTTTGCAACTTTTTTTACTGCATCCTCAGATTCCTTTGAACCTACTTTGCTTACTAGTGCAACATTGTGAAGCTCCAATAGAAATCATTAATTTTAATTTCACTTAAAAAGCATCTGATGAGTATAAAATATTAAGAACCCTTTGAGCTTAGTAGATAGAGACAAAATGAGTTATGTCCATCAAGTTTTAGTTGATACAGAAACAATCTCAAAGAATCTAAACAATACCTCTTTGAAAATTGTAGAAGTTGACTATGATCCTGAAAATGCCTATAGACAAGGACATCTACAAGGGGCCAGTCTTATTTGGTGGAAACGAGACATTAATGATCCAATCACTAGAGATATTATCAGCAAATCCCAGTTTGAGGATTTACTGTCAAGAAATGGAATAACAACAAAATCTGAAGTTATCTTGTATGGAGATTTTAATAATTGGTTTGCAGCATTTGTTTTCTGGATATTCAAGTATTATGGACATGAAAATGTAAAGATAATGAATGGCGGAAGAAAAAAATGGGAAATTGAAAATAGATCTTATACAAAGGATGAACCACAAATACAAAAAACAAACTATGTAGCACAGCCTCCAAATGAAGGACTTCGTGCATATCTCTTTGATGTAAGAAGGGCCCTTGACAAAAAAGATACAGTTTTAGTTGATGTACGTTCACCAAAAGAATTCTCAGGTGAAATAACTGCCCCTGCAGAATATCCTATGGAACATGCACAAAGAGGAGGACATATTCCAAATGCAAACAATATTCCTTGGGCTAGTGCAGTAAATGATACTGATGGCACTTTCAAATCAGTAGAGGAACTCAAGAAAATTTATGAAACAAAAAATGTCACACCAGACAAGGATGTCATATGTTACTGTAGAATTGGAGAAAGATCTTCACATACTTGGTTTGTCCTAAAATATTTACTTGGATATCCTCAAGTTAGAAACTATGATGGGTCGTGGACTGAATGGGGTAATATGATTGGAAACCCCATCGAAAAATAACGAAACAAACTCGGAACTACCAATTCTAAAAAAAGGTATATTCTATGCTATACTGGACGATCCAATTTACATCATAATGGAAGACAAGACCAAACGTGGTCTTACTGTACAAGAAAGATCGATTGATGAGAAATACAATGTTTATTCTGATAAAGGAATGATCTATGATATGGATGGAATTGGGCATAAAGTAGGAATCCGTTGGTATTTTCCAAAGGACAAGTATGGTTTTGATAATGTACTAGAACACGCAACCGAGATGGAGCATAGATATAGAAAGATCCGAGAAGAGACTTGCCCTGATTATTAAGAAGCATTTTTAAACTCTTTTTTCAATATACTAAACAGATGTCACTCCTGTTAAAGGATAAAGTGTATACAGTTCAGTCAGCCACATCAAAAAGAGGAGTATATCCTTTACACAGCTATAAACTTGGTCTTTATCGTCTTCCAATAAAACTTGAAGATACTTATGAAATTGATTCTATTGTTTCTGGATTTAAGAAAGTCTTTGAAATGGATAAATTTGCTGATAGGATTTACGCTACATATCGCTGGAAGGAAGAAAACTTGCCAGATCCAGATGATACGGGATACAAGTCTATAGATCTTGAAGTTCAGGTTGAGATAGTAACTGGAGAAGTAGTAGACATGATATACCAAATATACCCCGTTGAAAAATACGGTGATGGCCTCTGGGTCAAAGATTATCGAAAGAAAGCTGATGCAAATGCAAAGATGATAATTGATACAATTTTGAGAAATAGTGTTCTTGCTGACAAAATGTTAGAGCATGATGTAAAAATAAAACAAATGTCACAAGAGCAAGCTCTTCAGGGATTGGAAGAAATGACTCCATTAGCTCAGATAGTTCCTAATGCAAAACCAAAACCAAAACCAGCAGCTCCACAACCAGGACAACAAGCTGCACCACAAGAAGAACCTGAGACACCATCTGGAGCCAAGCCAGGTCCAATTGATGTTGACTTTAAATCAAAACTCAAAGTTGTTGAAACTTTTACTGCTCCATCAAGTCACAAGATCAAAGTATTTGGTCAACGAAAGGGTAATGAAATACTTGGAATTTGGGGAGAATTTGTTTCAGTTGATTATGATATCTGTGTAGGTGATGGTGCATGCATAGATGCATGTCCTGTAAAAGTTTACGAATGGGCTGAATTTGCTGGAAATCCAGCTTCTGATAAAAAACCACTGATGGCACGAGAACCTGATTGCATATTTTGTCTAGCATGTGAAAACGTGTGCCCTGTTCAAGCAATCAAGATATCAAATAAAGGCTAGAGAAAATTTTTAGCGGTAGGGCTATAAGGACTTTAAAATTGAAAAAGTCTGAATGCCTTTACATGCCATTCCAAATCCTTTAACACAATTTCTGTGGAATATGTTTATCAGCATTGCAATGATAATTACTCTCTATACCTGTAACTTTTACTATCTTGTAGCGATTTCAAGACAACACAAAAAGAATAACTCTGTAGAATTAAAAGAAATTCCAATAGTTACAGTTCAGCTTCCGATATATAATGAAAAATACGTTGCTGCAAGATTGGTGCATGCGGTCTGTGCTCTGGATTATCCAAAGGATAAACTCTGTATTCAGATACTTGATGATTCAACTGATGAAACATATGATCTAGTTGAGAATCTAGTTTCAGATTACAAAAGCAAGGGCTTTGACATGCATCATATACGACGATCAGACAGGAAAGGATACAAAGCTGGTGCACTCCGAAATGCAATGAAGTTTGCAAAGGGAGATTTTATTGCAATTTTTGATGCTGATTTCATTCCTCCTACATGGTTTCTCAAAAGAGCATTGTCTTATTTCTGCACACCAAACATTGGATTGGTACAATGCAGATGGGGACATGTAAATGAAACATATTCTCCTCTTACAAAGGCACAAGCCCTAAGTCTTGACTTTCACTTTTTAATAGAACAAAAGGCAAAAAGTAATTCTCATCTCTTTATGAGTTTCAATGGCACTGCTGGTATCTGGAGAAAACAATGCATCGATGACTCTGGTGGCTGGCATACTGCTACACTAGTTGAAGACTTGGATCTAAGCTATAGGGCCCAGATGAAAGGTTGGAAATGTGTTTTCATTCCTGATATTGTTGTTGATGCAGAGCTTCCAGTACAAATGAACTCTGCAAAAAGACAACAATTTCGATGGGCAAAAGGCTCGATTCAATGTGCCATAAAATTACTTGGTGGTGTTGCAATCAAGAAATTACCTGTTGATACTAAGATTCAAGCATTTGTTCAACTAACCAGACATATTGTGCATCCATTAGTTCTTGCACAGTTTCTTATCTTGCCTATACTTTTGGCTTCAAAAATAAACCTCTATGTGATAAGTGGATTACCTGTATTGACAATAATTGCATATCTTGCCATGGGACCTGTAGCATACGTAATGGTGATTCGAGGGATGTATGCAAAACAGTGGAAATCAAAGACACTCTCCTATTTGTATCTGATAATTTACTCTGCTGGTATGTCTGTTAACAATACTGTTGCAGTCTTTGATGCATTTTTTGGAAAGAACAATGAATTTTTACGTACTCCAAAATTTGGAATAATAAAAAATGATGATGATTGGAGGGACAAAGCATACGCTCTTCCTTTTACAAAAACTACCCTTCTTGAGATATTCTTTGGAGTATATGGAATAATAGGAATATTTGTTGCGATTTTTTCCAATAATCCAATATTTGCTCCAATCTTGGGCATTCAAGTCATTGGATTTTTTTACATTGCGTATCTTAGCATATCTCATTCAACATTTAAAAAAGGCAAATCAAGAGGTAGAGTCGAAACAAAGGCAGAGAAAATGGCAAATAATTACTATAAAGCTGCGTTGGCAGGCATATTGGCATTAATCATAGTAGGTGTAGTCATGGCTTTTGAGGAATATGGTACTACAATTTACCCACTTGACCAATCTAGAGGAATATTACTTAGGATTCAAGTCTACGTCTGATCCGCAATTGATCAGCAGTGATATCAAAACAGTTCAACAACTTTTACCAAAGTCTGGAAACCCTGTTTGGATATTTCCTACATCTGATACAGATTTTGGACTGATGCAAAAAGACCTTGGTACAATGCTGTTTACAGTAGATAAGATTTCTACCACTACACCTGATACTGCAGCATTTCATACTGGAATGCTTAACATTCATTATCAATCTTCAACTCTAGTATTCAATTTGCTTGATGCTACACCGTACATGTACGTCAGTATCTCAAACATGTTATTTGGAGTAGTGTGGGTTGCAGTAATTATTGGAATCTTTGCACTCTTGAAGAAGAAAAAACAATCTCTTGACAAAGACGACGAAAGCTAGGTAATATTTAGTTCACGTCTTATCTCGTCTACTGCTCGGATTCCGAAAAGATCACGAACCTGTTCCATTCTAATTGATTCTTTTACAATGTCTGTACCAAGTTCTGTAATCAAGAGTCTGAATACTTCTGTAAATCTTATCTCCCATCTGTCTGCACAATCAAGGATTTTGGATATGCTCCACTGTTTTACTTCTATGGGCAATGGCATTTTTGATTCCACTTCGATAGAAATCCGATCAAACAGATTTATCATGTCCTTAGTCTGTTCTGCCATTTTTTCTATATCCTCAAGTGTACCATATTTTGATTCTGAACGCATTCTGATATTTGACTGGAATTCTGACAAGCGAAGTAGGCCCATGACCTCATGTGAGGTGTTTTGCGATGTCTTGTGAGTGACACTACGAACATCCTGTAATTGTTGTGAAATCTCATATGTTTTCTTGTTAAACTCTGTTATTGATGCCGAGTTTTTATTCAGCAATTCTGTAAAATCTGATATTTTTTCGTCTAGATTCTTGTTCTTGTCAATCATGTTTTCTTTGAAATTGATAAACTCGGAATTGATGTTTCTAATATCGTTCCCAAATGAAGATAGAGACTCTGTTTTCTTTATCAGCGAATCAATTTCAGAACCCACATTTCTTATCTGGGAACTTAAACCTGATATGGAATCTGTCTTTGTAGATATGGTGCCAATTTCGCCTTTTAAATTAGATATACTATCTTCTAACTCTGTCATTTTTTCAGTTTTTGAGGCTATTTCCTTCGTACTTTGTCTTACTTCTTCAATCTCTTGATGTAAGTTAGAAAGTGATTCTGTTTTGGTTGATATGTCGCTTGTACTCTTTCGTAACTCTCCTATCTCATTAGTAATATTTGATAATGATTCTGAGTTAGCTACTACATTTTTAATCTCTTCACGCACCTTCTCAGTTTTTTCTGATACATGCATTATCATTTTGGTATTGTTTCTAGTAGAATCTAGATTGTCTGCAATACTCTGCATGATTTTGTTAGTATCTGGCATGGATTCTTGTTTGTCTCGAATTTTCTCTACGTGGTCTTGAAGTTTGTTTATTTGATTATTGATCTTGTCTATCAAGTTGGAATGTGCTTTGACTTGGGTCATTCCAGAAAACAGGCGTTGTGTGTCTTCCTCAATTATGTTTATTTGTCTTGAATTCTTTTGAATCTGATCTAATGCAGAGTTTACTGATGATATCATATCTTTAAGAGAAATTAAGATTTTTTGATTTTCTGCAAATATCTTTGACATTGTTTTCACTTCAGAAGCCAGTGTCTTGGTAGCATCTGAGATTGAAGACATTTTCTTGACAACATCATGTGTAGAATCTTTTGGTTTTGATTCTGTACGTTTTGCTTTAGCCACTTTAAATTAGAATGAATGCAGCCGATAAAAGAGTTAGGGTTTAATTTTGTATGGTGCAAAAAAAGAACCAGATTTAGTGATTCACTAATTCTGGATCGTGAAGACTTTCATGAAATGTCTTTGCCACCAACCCATTTGCAGTTTCAAAGAACTGTTTTGGACAAAATTCACAATTTAACATATATTACGGTATCATACGGTACTATTAATAACAAGGTAACTTTGCTATTACCCTGTAATCTGATTTATTTTTCAAGCTTTAGAGAAATAGAATTTATACAATATCGCAAACCCGTGGGATTTGGACCATCATCAAAAACATGTCCCAAGTGAGCACCACATTTCTTGCATAATACCTCTACTCTTAGCATACCATGGCTTGCATCTTCTTCTGCTTTCACGTTATCTCCAATTGACTCCCAAAAGCTTGGCCATCCAGTTCCTGAATCAAACTTTGTCTCAGAGCTAAATAATTCCGTCCCACAGCATAGGCATTTGTAAATCCCTTTTTCCTCTGAATCATGATATGTTCCAGTAAAAGGTGATTCTGTACCCTTCATTCTACACACAAAATATTGGTCAGAGGTAAGTTTGTCTTTCCATGGATCGTTTTGTGGTTCCAATGACCTACTATTGTGCCATTTAGGATTTAATTCTTGAGTTAACGTAACCTGATATCATATTTTTCACGCAGTCAGATACCCCAGGTATAATTCATCAAATGATATCAGAATACCCAATCATCATTCTGCAATGACACCTTATCTTATGATGCCTTATATTATGACTGATCTGCATTTATGAGACGATTTCTTGCATGTAGTGCCTGTTCTTGTGTTGGAGATAACAAATTTTCACCAAATTGTTATCCTGTATCACCTTGGATATTAAATAAAATTTTGTAGAGCCTTGTATGTGAAAGGGGAAATACTGGAGAAAATCAACGCTTCTGGGATTAGTGGAGTAAAGAAGGTTGACCTGAAAAAAGCATTTGGAAAAGACTGTGAGAGTATACTTGAGGAATTAAAGACAGATGAACAAATATTTATTGAAAAAAAAGGTGTGGCGTACTTTGTTTGGACAAGAGAGAATTATGTTCAACATGTCACTCAAAATGACCCAAAATTCAAACTAATGCTTAACATGTTTGCAGGTGTAAACCAGTCTATTGCAAAAGTAAAAGCGCATACTGATGTACTGCAAGAAGAACTAGAACGATCTTCATCACGAGAGAATGTATCCAGAAGTGATGATTTTGAAGGAGTCTTTAACAGTTCATTAAATGAGTCATCGACATCTATTGGATGGATTCCATTTGATAAGATCAGGGAAAAGGTCTGTGAGAATCAAAATCTGTCTAAAGAAAAATTCTATCAAATGACAACAAGTTTGATAGAAAATCACCAAGATAGATATGAAATTTCATCAGGTGGTCAAGAAGGAATTGTAATGCGCGGACTAGTTCACGGTTATGTGAGGAAAATCTAATGTATCCATATAATTTAGATCTAAATCCATATCCCAGTAGTCCAACCCCCACAGAAAAAGATGCAAAGATACTTGGAGGTAAAAGACACAAGGAGGCAAAAGCTGCCATAGTTGAATGCGTAAAGGAACTAAATAGAAAAGTAGAAGGCAAGACTGCAGAAAATGGAGATTTTCGTGTAATTACAGTTGTACAAGATGTAGGTTCTGGTAAAACTCATTTGGCTTTACATGTCAAAAGCATCAAAGGCAGACACAATGCAGAGTGTTCCTATGTCGACTTGTCTACAATTTCACCAAAAACCGTATCTGGAATCTATGATGCAATATTGAAAGGATTTGACAATGAATTCTTTGTACAATTAAGATCAAAATTCTTGAATTATCTGAAAGAAAATGCAGAACAAGGCGATAATTCTGCAAAAAAGGCACTTGATTATACTTTTATGAATAAACTCACTGGCATGACAATAAAAGAAAAGACTGAGGATATCATAGCTGGAAAACAATCTACATCCATAGAAAACCTGACTGCATTTTTAATCCATAAATTTGATTATCATGAATCCATATTGATTAAAAATATTATATCTAATTCATTTGATGAAATTAAAAATTTGGAGACGTTAATTGGAATGCTGTCTTCTATTTCTAAATTAACTCATAGGTTTTTGGGAAAGATTCTAGTCTTTGAAATAGATGAACTTGATGGAAATAAGGATTCGATTGAATTTGTCAAGGGTGTCATAAATGCACACCTTCCAGCATCTGTACTATTGTTGATAACCACGCCATCAGGTTACTTGGAAATTCAAAACACCAATCCATCTGTGTTTGACAGACTAGAAAAGGCAAATTACAAAATAGATCTGGCAGGATCAAACTCTAAAGATGAACTTGCCGAGATTGTTACAGAGTACATAAAACATAGTGATAAGAATGGCAAATTTGGATCTGAAGAGCAACAAGAATTGAATGAAAAAATCCAAGTCTTGTATGATGAATTTACAGAATTTAGAAATGTGCGTTCTGTCATTAATATTTTGTATCAGGCAATGGAAAAGGCAACACAGTCTAATTCCAAAAAAATTGATGAATCGGTAATTGATGAAGCAATAAGGCAATCATATCCAGGACTTAGAGTACGGGGAAGTATAATGAATGTCCCAATATCTGATTTCTTGACAATACGAAGAAATGATGGAAATAATGAAAAGGAGATCAAAAATGCAGTAAAGAGCCTAACTGTTTTTGCTCAAGAGATGGGTACAATACAAAAATTAGAGAAACAAAGTTTACTCCTTGATGCAGTTTACCAAGATAACTTTGGATCAAAAGTTGGATTAGCAGTGATTGCCGATGAGTTGGGTATTCCTGATCTGGAAAAAATTTCAGATATGTCAAAAGCTGCAATAGTGGATAAGCTAATCATACTCACAAACAAAAAAATTCAGACTCCATACAATGCTACTGTTGTAAACATGGACAAGTCCAAAGTGGTGGATTTGATATACTTCAATAACAAGTATAATGACAAAAAAATCACTGAAGAAGACAATGAGAGAATAGAACTTTTGGCAAAAACTCTAAGCATTATCTGATTTTATCGGTTATCTTTTTAAAAAGTCTACATGTACTTCTTTTATGGCAAACGAAGAACTTGAAAATTTTCTCTCACAACGACATAAAGACGTAACACTATTTGATTTTGAGGGGAAAAAAGTGCCTTGCATTATTGTGGATGAAAAAAAGTTTGATGATATAATGAAAGTCATTGCAGGAAAACCAGTCTCCGTTGAGACAAATCTTAACATACTACAAGATGGACTTGGTCACGTTTTTGTCAGGATTACATTGCAATTTTCATATGGAAATATCGAAGAAAAATTTCTCATATATGCAAATGAAACTGTAGATTTCTTTGAAGCATTAGCGGAAACTACATTGCTTGCCCTATCTTCTCCTAATTCACAATATGGGAGCTCCAATGTGTTTATGATACAGCTACCAAAACCTGAGAGAGCTCAAAATGCATTAGATATAATCAGAAAAGGATTGCATAAGTAAATGCGGTTGCCGGTTTGCAGTTCCGAACGGGTCCAAGTCCATGCCAAAAATCGATTTTGAGTGGGTCTTTTCAATTTTATAGTTCATAATAGTGATTCGAAATGATAAACTTTTTGGTGTGATTAATTTTATTGGTTTAGGATAAACAAATGGAGATGAAATTGTAAGGATAATAAAGAAAACTATATGATTACAAAAGCCAAAGAGAGGTCGTCTTGACAAGAAAAAACATAACGCTAGAGCCTCCATTTCGATTCATAGATTCAACTGATGCAGCAAAAACATTTGTAAATGAACTTACTCCAATCAATAATGTAAACCTGGCTAATATATTGTCAGAAAATACTGGATGTAGATATGTCATAGTGTATGAATTCAATGAAGAGATTTTGGCATTTGTTGTCCTGTGGGACCATGGCGCACACTTTGAGATGGAATTAGTGGAAGCAAATAGGGCATTTCAAACCGATATCAAAGGGGGTGCGGCATTGTTGTTATTGACCGAGGACTTGTCTAAAAGATTAAACTATGATAAGATTGTGCTTTATTCAGTTCAAAATAGAATATCCTACTATCAGAATCATAAATATGAATTGACCTGTGAAACAGTAGAAGATCCTGTCTATGGCACCTTGATAAAGATGATAAAATATCTCTAAGCTGCTATTTTGTTTGGTTTTTTACTTTTCATGTCGTGTGGTGATTTTTTTAGAAACCCTTTGATGTCCCCTTTGATCATTGCAGGAGGATCTTTTGGTAATGCTCGCAGTCTCTTGATCTCATTTGTCATCTCTGGGATCTCTCTTAATCTAGTCTCTATAAACTCGGAATAATTCATCTCATGTTTCATAGCAAGTAAGCCTATTGCACCATCTAATTCGCTGGATATGGAGATGGCACGTTTCTGCTTTGTCATACTATGGTATAACCAAGGTATGATATAAGGTCGATCCTCTCGGTATTTCTTAAAACATCAAGTTATCTGCTGTAATTGATGTCCCAAGATTCTAAATGTCTTGATTTTTTCCATAAATTCAGAATATTATCAGTATTGCATATTGCAACAATGTTTCACATTATCTGCTATCAGCGTTATTTTGTTATCTGATGTCTCTGCTCCATACCCATCGTGATCCTAGTCTCTTAGTTAGGGGGTGAACTAATTTCAGGATAATAGATAATGTTTCTATTTAGGAACTGATTTTTGTAATCCTGATAATTTCCAACAAATCATAACGTGCGTCATAATCTAGTTCTGGTATATTTTTATTCGTAAGCGGGGAGACTTTTTTCCTGACTTGTAATGTTGTAATATGCCACAAATTGAGCTTTTGTTAGCAAACCACTGTTAATACATTAAAAATTTAAAGATGATATACACCAAGTATTCGCATGGCGATTGGATCTGCTATTGAATGGACAGAGGCTACTTGGAATCCAACTACCGGTTGTACCAAGATCTCTGCTGGTTGCAAGAATTGTTATGCTGCCACTCTTTCAAAACGCCTTAAAGCAATGGGTATAAAAAAATACAAAAATGAATTTGAATTTACAGCACACTATGATGATTTAGAACTTCCACTGCAATGGAAAAAGTCAAAGAAAATCTTTGTAAATAGCATGTCTGACTTGTTTCATGAAAAAAGTCAGATGGAATTTGTTGCAGGATGTTTTCACACTATGCTCAAAGCTTACTGGCACACATACCAAGTTCTTACTAAACGACCAGAAAAAATGGCCAAATTCTCTGAATTGTTCAATAATTATTATGGATTCAAAATACCCAATCACATCTGGATGGGTGTTAGTGTAGAAAATCAAGATAATACTTGGCGAATAGATGAACTAAGAAAAGTCAAGTGTGATGTGCGCTTCATAAGTTTCGAGCCTCTTGTTGGTCCAGTTGGAAAAGTCAATCTCAAGGGAATTGACTGGGCAATCATAGGCGGTGAAAGTGGTTACAACTTTAGGCCTGTAAAGGAGGAATGGATACTTGAAATAATAAAACAATGCAAGAAGCAAAATGTGAAAATATTCTTTAAACAATGGGGTGGTATCAGGCCAAAGGCAGGTGGACGTGTTATTAGAGGAAAAATTTACGATCAGTATCCTAGAATAAATGCTAGGACTAGGGGATTTAATCTCCCAGAGGAGGATGTGACGGTACCGCGAATTAAGATTAATGCCTAAATCTTAGGAGTCCAAAACAATCACATTGTAGTTGTGAGTCTCAACAGACCAGAATCGTGTAGTATGAGTATCCCAAACTGGCTATGAAATAAGCAAAGATCGATACATTGACAACCTGAGTAGATTTTCAAACCTCTGATGAACGAAAGATTTAAAGCTGATTTTAAGGACGAATGACTGTGAGCAATAAAAAATATGTTATTAATAATATAATTCAGGCAGATGCAAAGAATCTCACTGAATATGTTAAACCCAATAGTGTAGCATTAACTATAACTTCTCCGCCTTATAGGAATGCAATAAACTATTCTCAACATGTTCAAAACCTCAATCAACAAGATAAAACTAGATTTAGAGGAAATGTTGGATTAACAACTGAAGAATATCTCAATGAAATGGAACAGATTTTTTCTGAGGTTCTAAAAGTTACTATTCCTGGAGGTTTCTGTTGTATAGTTATTGGAGACGAAGTAGATACTGGTAAACTAATACCATTGTCAAGACTGCTAATTTCTAGACTAGTAAAAGAAGAAAATTCTGAACATGGTTGGCACTTAAGAGATATGATAATATGGAATAAAGTCACAGCGGGGAGAAATGGAGCAGGTAATAGATTCGGTATTTTTGTACAACATCCAATGCCTACATATTATCGAAGTAATATCATGCACGAATACATAATAGTCTTAGAAAAAGGAAATAGGAAAAAGAATATTGGATAGAAAAAACACACAACAAATTCCACTAAATAGAGTAATGAAACGACAAGTTTCTCTTTCAATTTGGGATATCACTCCCGTTCCACCAAGATCTATAACTCATCCACCTGTATTTGCTGAACAAATACCTTGGAGATTAATCCAACTTTATTCTGTTAAGGGCGATGTAGTACTTGATCCTATGAACGGAAGTGGACAGACAACCAAAGCGGCAAAAAAATTAGGAAGAAAATTCATTGGGATTGACATAAGACAACCATATGTTGAACTTGCGAATAGGAGACTCAAGGAATCATTTGTACTCTCAAACTTCATGACTCCAGTTTACCATCCAATAAAATGGACAGATTCTGAAGAGTCAGGAAAAAAAGAAGATGCTCACTTAGACGCGCCAGAGATACCAAAAGGTTACAAACCTGCCTTTAAGACGCTGTCTGCTAAAGAAGTTCGAGGAGTTCGTGGAACGTATCTATATTTCAAGAATCGTGAAGGTGATTACTTGTGCTACATTATGGGAAGGGATATGGAAAAACCAACCACAAGAATGAAGTCGGGTAATTTGGCAAGTGAGAAATCAATATTGCGAACAACTTTCAAAAAACTTCCAAAGAAATTTCATAAGGCCATGCTGAATAGTATTTTGCCTCCTCGACTTGTAGAAAATAGACAACCAGTGAAAGCAATAATTGATGTTCTTGAACATGAAGGGCTCATAAGAAAAACAGGAAAAAAACTAAAAACCGCTGAGGAATACGAAAAGATATTGCCAAAAAAAGGTTAAGGAAAGAGATTGCTACAGTAACCGAGATCAGAGAAAAGATATGATCCAATACACAATAATCTTAAGTCTTTATTAGCAAATGTTATGCGTACAAAAAATTTTGATACAATAGTTTGTGGAGATAGTACAAAAATTGATAGTATGCTTTCTCCCAACTCTGTAGATTTGAGTATAGTGATACCACCGTACGTAAGTTTGAAGGATTATTATTCTACAAATAAATCTGATAAGGGAAGTATGACATCCAAGTATTTAGATTTCATTGAGTATTTTCTGAAGGGCATAGATAAAGTAACAAAACCCGGAGGTATTTGTTGTTTAATACTAAGTAACGAAATTGATCCAGAAACGGACTCCATAATACCTACTGCACAAGCAACCATTGTCAAAATAATGGATTCATCTGACACAACTTCTAACTGGCAAATAGATGGATTAATTACATGGGTTAAAAGTCCACCGGAGAAAATTGGTTCAATGGATGATACAGCGGAAACTTCCTCTGTAACATTTAGTGAAACCCCATATTCTATGATTTATGTTTTAATGAAAAAAGGGAAGAATTCTAAATCAATACGTATCTTAGATCGTCTTTGGGAACTAAGATTATCTGAATCTAAGAAAATAGAAATGTCTGACTCTGTATGGTATATTCAACATTCATCAGAAAAAGGATACAAGGACCACATGCCAAAAGAGTTAGCCATCCGACTAGTTTTGTTGTTTTCACGAGAAAATAATCTAGTCTGGATCCATTTGCCAGACATGGATGACTTCAATTGTAGCCAAAACTTTAGAGACATTTTCTATGTATTGAAAAGAATATGTTAAAAGTGGAAAAGGCAAGGAAGCGGCTAAAGTCTGTAAAATAGAATTCATTTTTCAATAATTGAAGTATTTATTTATATGAAAAATGAAAAGTATGTAATGCAATCTGAAACAAAAGGACATCTCAAACTCAAGACTGCCATTAAAACAATACTGGAAAATGCAGGATTTGATAAAGTTGACATAGAACTTGATATTGATGTTGACTCTGATGGTCAGGTTGAATTTTCAATTGACGCTGTAGCAATTTACAAAAATATCATGTTTGTAGTTCAGTGTAAAGACAGAGAAAACCTATCTGATATAAAAAAAATCAAGCCGCAACAAAATCTTATATTAAATCAGTGTTAGATAAAAAAGGAAAAATCCTCGACACGTCAAAAGTAATATCTAATGCAGATCTGAGTCTTGTTAAAGACATAAAATGTTGTTATGCGTTTACTGAAAAACTAAGTAATAATGATACAGAAAAATATGTCAAACATGCTGGTTTTATTTTTTGGAATGATAGTGCTGTAAAATATTATACTAGAACGTCAGACACACTAAAAGACTTATCAAAAAATGAAATACTGAAAGAATTCGAAGTACCATTTCCTAAACAAAAAATATGGAGTGAGAAAGCCATTGAAGTAAAGCAGACTGATAATACGATGTATCTGCTTGGATTACATCCTGGTCTCTTATTAAAAATTGCATATGTTTACAGAAGAAATTCGAACAAACCTACAGGATATCAAAGATTAGTAAATAAAGAAAGACTCGCAAATATTGCCAAATTTCTTACATCTTCTCAAGACTTGTTATTATCAAATCCCGTAGTAATTATTGATAAATGAGGAAACTCAAAAAAAGATTCACTACGAAGATGGAACACTACAATTCCCTATTACATATTGTTCAGCATGGATAATAGATGGCCAACACAGAATTTACGGATTTAAAGATCATCCAAAATACAAAAATTGGGATGGCGAAAATGAAGACGATGATTTTAAAATTCCCGTAGTTGCTTTTATAAAACTTAAGGAAGTAGAACAAAACAAAACTTTTGTAAACATAAATTATTATCAGAAAAAAATTGATCCAGTTTTGTTCAATGATCTTTCCACAGTAATTAAGGATCTTAAACAAGAGTTGACATGGCCTAGTTTACTTGTTTCTGATATGAATAAACATGGTCCATGGAAAAGCATGGTGAAGATATCTGAACTTGACGAGAAAAAACCCATAACAATTTCTGGTTTTGCAAAACTCAAGTTGTTAGATACCTTGTTAGGATTTGATAAGAAGACTGGTTCATACAAAGGTGTATTATACAGAATCTCTGGTTTCAATCCCCATTTGCCATTCTCAGATAACAAAAATCAGGCTGCATTTAGAATTCATTTAGCAATTCTAAATAGATTTTTTTATGCAGTTAGAAAGAAAGTAGAAGATTTAGATCCCACTAAAGACAAATGGTTGAACCAGAAAGAATATGGTCTTACAAAATTTACTTGCGTAAATGCACTATTGGTTGTGTTAAACTCATTGTTGGAGAAGGATCCAAAAATGAAATTTGGATTGAGTAAATATCTGTCTGTATTGGATGAGGTAAATTTCCAGAACGAAAAACTATTGAAATATGGAAGAGGATATCCAGCAATACCAAAAATAGCAAATAAAATAATACGTGCAATGAATTCTAAATATGGTGCAAAACTAAAAACTGTAAAAAAATAAATGAAAAAAGATAATCACACTAATAGTAATTTCACGAACAAAGTTGCGTCCAAAATAAGACTGACCTGCGCCTGAATCCGCCACTATGTCAGCTGTAATGTGGCTCTAAAATTGTACCACAATGATATCTGGGTCTTAACATATTCCATGTCTTTGATGTGGGTTTCATAATATGTGATATAGTTTGAAACAGGGGTTTATTTTGTAGTTTCACTTATACCATTGTGGATATTGACAGAATATTCTTAATTAATCTCAAACAGTAAGAAATAATCTTGGTTAAAGGTAGAAAGGGAAAGATTCCAAGAACCGTTGAAAAACGATTCATAGACAAATGGATGATAATCTTACAATTGGGATCACTTTTGATACAAGAGACGATTTCAAATTCAATCAAGATGATCCATGGGATTGGGATGCAGAATTTCAAGTTTCAATGGCAATAGATGACATTGTCAGGGCGCTTGAGGACTTGGGTCACCAGACAACATTGATTGGAAGTGGAAGAAAATTAATTGACAATTTCGCAAAACATGAAAACGAGGTAGACATTATTTTCAACATTGCAAGGAAAATTTGGCCGTAGTCGAGAATCACAGATACCTGCATTGCTTGAAATGGCTGGCATTCCTTATGTAGGATCTGACGCATATGCCTTGTCAGTATCTCTAAACAAATGGCATACAAAAATAATTGGAAAAACATATGGCGTGCGTACTCCCAGAATTTACCGTTGTAGAAAATATTGATTTTCTAAAAAAAGAAAACATCCCAAAATATCCTGTAATAGCCAAACTTTGTTATGGCGGCAGCAGCATGGGAATTGACGAAGATTCAAAGATTTATGATTTTATTCAACTGCAAAAACGAGTCAAGTACATGCTCAGAACGTATAACCAGCCTGTCCTTGTAGAAGAATTCATCACGGGAACAGAAGTGGATATTCCAATTCTGGGAAATATGCCAGATAAAATTTTTGGAATTGTTGGTATATCACTTGATGACAAAGATATGGGAGATAGATATCTCACATCAAAGATAGTGTACAGAGACGAGTATTCCTTTCAATATCTCCTGAATGCAGATTTTGAGCCTGAAGCATACCCAAATGGCATTGAACATGTATAACATTCTAGGCTGTAGGGATTTTGGCAGGGTGGATATGAGAATAACCACTGATGGGATTCCGTATTTTCTTGAAATAAACCCATATCCGTATTTGGGAAAACATAGCAGCTTTAACTATATCGCAGAAAAAAACGGCATGACATACAAGGATATGATTGGAATGATCCTACATAATGCCATTACTAGGTATAATTTCTAGTCCCAGATGTGTATGTCACACGGATAATAGTCTAATTCATAGAACCATTTCTGCGGCCTTGCTGTCTTGTATAGTTCCAAACTTTTCTGATTAATCTCCTTTGAGCCAATGCCTTTTCTGTCCAATATTTTAGAAAGAATACGATATCGCTTTGCAAGGGATAGTTCTTTGTCATTTTTGTAATTGTTTGGCTCAAACCTCTGCAGCCAACTTTCTGCGATATCATATTCTTTTAATTCATAATGAATTGCAGCCCTGTTGAAGCAATAGTAGTCATTCATAACAGATTCTGGATATTGCAAAACAAGCTGCTCAAGGTGTGTAATTATCTGTCTTGCCTTGCTGATATCTCCGGTTTGTCTTAGAACGTTTGCTATGTTCATGTTGATAAATATATTATCAAATAATTCGCTAACGTTAGCATTTGCATCTTCAAAGAATTGTAGCGCTTTGGAATATTCTCCTTTTTGTTGGTACACCAAGCCAAGATTGTTGAGCGGAACATCCACCTCGGGGGAATCCAAGCTTCTAAAGATCTCAAGGCTGGAACCGAGATATTTTTGAGCATCATCAAACTTTCCAATGTAAAAACTCTCAGCGCCCATGTTGTTTAGACACCTTGCCTTTTCTATCTTCATGGAATATTTTTCAAAAGTATCAAGAGCATTTTTCATGAATTCAATTGCTCTTCTGGATTCGTAAATAATTCCAGATTTTCTTTGCAGTTTGGCAAGCTCCCTTACGTCATTTGCCAAGTTGAAATTGATCTGGCTTTTTTCAAAAGCCTTGACAGCCTTTTCAAAATATCCGAAATGATCATAAACTGTAGCAAGAAATGAATAGACCTCACCTAATTTACCTACATTTCCTAGTTTCTCATAAATTCTCAAACTTTCTTCTAGAGATTCTATTGCCTTTCTTCCTGCATCCCCACTTCCTTCATATCTCCAACATCTTCCCAAGAGTAACTTTGTCTCGGCTCTTTCCATTTCAGTCAGGCTTGCTGTATTGTCAAGATCGTTGAGATTTGTGATACATTCTGATGTGGAATTGTTCCCAAGCAACGCTTTTGCGTATCCAAGTCGTAGTAAATTGTACTCTGATTGTGGAAATGATACCATATTATCTTTAATCAGTTTGAAACATTCTTGGTACTGCTTGATAGAGTCTGCAAAAAAGTAATTCTCAAAAGATGTTTTGGCAGAAATTGAGAGGAATTTTAGGGCTTTTTCCCATTCTCGCGCACGATAATAATGGTGTGAAATAATGAAAGGGTCTTTTTGTTCTCCAAACTTGGACTCTAGAAACTCTGCAATGTCTCTGTGACAGTCTATTGCTATGCTGCCTAGGCCTGAATAGATTGTTTCCAGAGTCTTTCTGTGATCAAATACAAACGTTGTACTGTCTCCAACTCTTTTCACAATGGAATAGACCTGATCCAAGTCTTGCAACAAATGAAAAACCTCAAGCTTGTCCTTTTTCATAAAACTTGTCAATATGTCGAGATCAAATCTATACCCCAAGACAGAAGCATATGTTAGAACTTCTCTTGAACCAGGCAAATCCGTGTAAACTTTGCGTAGTCTTTTTGTTATGGTATCTGCAAGCCCGCCGGCTGATGGAAAATCTAACGAAGTATCTAGTTTCCAATAACTATCAGTATCAAAAAATATCACCTTGGATTCTTTTAAGAGTCTTAAAAGTGATTTGAGAAAGAATGGATTACCATCGGTCTGTTTGTAAATATTGTGTATGGTTTCGTTATCAATCTTATGCGGTCCAAGAAAACCTTCAACAAATTTAGGATATAAATTCTCAGGCATCGAATCAAGTTCTATTAAAGTAGAATTATCCTTGTCAAGTGAAAGTAACGAATCAAATTTTTCCTTTGCATCAAGATCTTTCTGGGTAGTAATAAAACCAGTCCTGTATGATACAATTATCATAATTTTTTTGTCAATCTTTTTCATTATGTAGAAAAGAAGCTCCACAGAAGTACTGTCAAACCATTGTATGTCTTCTGCATGTAATACTAGTGTCTTCTTCTTTACAATCTTTTGAAATATGGAAAGATAATTTGAAAATACGTAGTGGCTATTATCTATAGAATATTTGTCAACATCAGAGATACCTCTTACAGTCTTTGTAATTTCCTGAGTTGTAGTAACGTACGGCGCTAATGATGGAACAAATTTTGCAAGGTTAAGAATGGTGTCAAACGAATCACCGCGTGTAAAATTCCTGTAAGTATGTAGAAAATCCTTCATCATGTCTATGAAAGAAAAGAGAGGAAGATCCTGCTCTTCGTATCCTCTCGCAGTAAGAATAGTCGTATCCTTGTCTTCTATCGATGTAAGAAACTTGTTTATCAGTGAGGTTTTTCCTATTCCTGCCTCCCCAATTACAAATACAAACTTGTTTTCCGCGTAATCGCTTACCCTCTCAAAAATACCCTCTAGTTTCTGCAAGGTATCCTCTCTATCTAGAAAGAATTGCTGACTAGAAACCACTTTTTCGCTCATGGAGTAAAGAATTTAGTTGTCAAAGAACTAATTATGTTTTGAGATACTAGCATAATTTCTTATAAAAAAGATGTTTTTGTGGAAAGAAAGCATCGGTTTCAAATACGCCTTGCAAATCACGGGGATACAGTAAACTTCCTTAAACTAGAGGCAAGATGTTTCAAGATGAGAACAAGCAAAGATACAATCTACTTTTGGACTCCAGCAGTATGCTATCTATGGTCATACAAGGCTATGGTGGATGACAAAATAGTTGGAGGAATAATTGCAACACCTACGCGTGACGGAAATTGGTATGTGAACTCTCTCTTTGTGCATCCGTCATACAGAAAACATGGAGTTGCATCAAGACTTCTATCTAAAATCATCAAAACTGCTGGAAATAAGAAAATCTTTCTTGATATAAAACAAACCGGAGATTCCTCATGGATTTTTACAATAAGCATGGTTTCAAGTTACAAAAGTTGGAAAAAAATTACTATTATGATGGAAGTGACCGTTATCTTCTAGTACATACCAGTTAATGGGACTGAAATTATTTCGATTAGCTACTGGGTCTTACCAGTGTAGGGCTTCACACGATTCTTATTTTTTAGAAATTATTTATCATGACTTATGCTAAAACTAGAAGAAAGATACACCAATTTTTTAAACCATGTCAGTCCAGTACCTGTAAACCATGAAAATATCGTGCTATTCTCTAATTACAATTCTGACATGTATTACTTACATTTCATTTTTCGGTTCATCTTATGCCAGTACTGATTCTTCTTCTATATGGTATCGATATACTATACTAGAGCAAAGTAACGGAACATCAGGTGAGACTTATTCCCATGTCATTATGAAATATGAGGGTAGTGAGGAATCGTATCCAGTATCAGGCAAACCTGTACCATGGTCAAATACGGTGCCACCAAATTTGGGTGACAACCATACTGAATACTGTGCTATGGGTACTGCAATAAGGGAATATTTTCAAAACTTGGGCATAATTCCACACGACATACGATTTAATCAATTTGCAAATGTCGGTCATAATTATGGCAGTCCGACAAATACACAGATTGAAACTGATTTTTTTGTTGTACTCGGATCTGCAAAATATAATTCCACTATGATGAATTCGGGTTTTTACATGGCTGACTCTAGATATGAACACGATTCTCAATCATTGCTTGATTGTAATTCCACTTCACCAATTCATACTGACATGGAAGGCGGGAATGCAAGCCGTACCTCAACGGTTCCAGAATTTCCTTTTGCAATTCCAGTTTTGTTGATTGGTATTGTGTCAGTAATTGGTGCTTTACAGGATAAGATTTAAAATGAAAATCCTAACACTTTTCACTTTTACCATTCCAATTTTGCTACTATGTATTTTTATTTCGCCTCATTACGTGTATTCTGTACAGGAATCACTGACAATCTCAACTGACAAAACTTCATACCGTTACGGGGAAAATTACACAATCTCAGGTAGAGTTAGCCCTGTTATACCAGATCAAATGATATCTATCGTAACTTTGAGCCCAAACTATCCACATCCTGTATCATTATCGTTCACTCCTAATTCCAATGGCAGATATTCGTATACCTTGCCCCTGACGATTAATGATATTTCAGGTGGAAATTTTACCGTAGTTGCCCAATACGGAGGAGCTAAGAATCAAACAACTTTTAGCTACACTGGTCTGCCATGTAATCAACAAAATATTCCAGCGCATGTCTATGCACCTATTATCCGTGGTCCACCAGCATACAATCCAAGAATAGTTGACAGTTTGGGTAATGCAATCACTGGACCTGTGAAGGTAGGCCAGCAGATTCAAATTACATATGACTTGGCAAATGGCCAGCACTGTGCACAGCCATTTGTATATATTGTACAGATTCAGGATCATAACGGTCTAACGGTATCGCTATCTTGGATTACTGGAACGTTACTTGCAGGTCAGTCATTTAACCCCGCACAATCATGGACACCGCAGTATGAGGGTACCTACACTGCTCAGATCTTTACATGGGAAAGCCTTGACAATCCAAATGCCCTTGTGCCACCAGTGAGTGTGTCATTTGACGTAGAACCAAATACAAATTTGAAACAATCCTATTTAGGCTTGCCCAGAATATCATCCAATTGTAACGAAGGATTCATACATATAATCAAAAAAGAAGATGGTTCACCTGCATGTGTAAAACTTGATACAGCACAGAAACTTGTTGAACATAACTGGGCAAAAGAAGTTATTTCTAATCAACAAATTGTCAATAATGTCATAGGAAATAAT
>CAVOVM010000002.1:0-37659 GCA_963699865.1 uncultured Nitrososphaerota archaeon | reverse complement strand
GCCAACGTTCTTTTTTCGATTTAGAATGTTAAAGAGTCCGTTGAGTGAGTCTACAACAATTATAGTTTGAGATAGACTTGCTTTGACTAGAATCTCTTTGATCATTTTATACAAAGTTTCACTGGTGGGCTGGAATAGAGTTACATTGTTTTCTATAGGAATTGTTTCTGAAACTATGTATCCACTATATAACAAGTCAAGATCTAAGTAGAGTACTTGAAGTTCGGTGTCTTGTACTAGTTTTGAGATAAATCCTGCCTTTAGAAATGGATCAGAGTAGAATATAGAATTGATAAGATCTGGCTCTAGCATTGTTTGTAAATTTAACTTGGACTGCGAGTCATCACTAGGATTTTTAAACAATACAAAGACTAGTAAATTGTAATATAATAATGAATTCAGATTATTCCCAAGACTTTCCATATAAAGAAAGAATCTACCTGAACAATGCTTCTACTTCCAGAATGCCAAGATCAAGCATAACAGCAATGAGTGATTTCCTTGTAAAGTATAATGAACTAGGTCCTGATTCAGAGGCTTCTGATAATTACGTAAAAGAAAGACTTGGGAACCTGCGGAAAGAAATTTCAGGATTAATCAAATGTAGACCAGAAGAGATAGTGCTTACTCAGAGTGTAACTGATGGAATAAACTTTGTAGCAAATGGATTGAAATTAAATCCAAATTCCAATATTGTAACACGTGGATCAACTCATGAACATCCAGCTAATCACTATCCATGGGTTAGAGTAGGTCAAAGAATTGAATTAAGAAATCTCCCCATAAATGAGACAGGCTATTTTGAACCAGATGCGTTTACAAGTACAATTGATAAAAACACAGGACTTGTTGCACTCAGTCATGCATTGTTTAACACGGGAGCAATAATTCCGGTTGAAGAAATTGGCAAAATACTTTCAGAAAAAAATATACCATATTTTGTAGATGCCGCACAAACTGTTGGATGTATTACCGATGTTGATGTAAACAAGATTAATTGTAATTTCATGTCCTTTAATGGTTCAAAGTGGTTATGCGGTCCAATGGGTATGGGTATTTTCTTTTGCAGAAGAGATTCAAGTGATCTCATTGAACCACTTCAGGTTGGTGGAGAATCTGCCATCTTTCATGAAGACAAGATAGCTCACAAAGAAATGCCTGCTAGGTTTCAGGCAGGTTTTCGAAACTGGTCAGGTGTTGCAGGTCTTGAAGCATCTATAATTTATCTGAAAAAGATAGGAATTGTGGCTGTCAGAGAGAAGAACATCAAGCTTGCAAATCTATTACGACAAGAGATCTCAAAAATTAATGGCACAGTTCTGTATGGCCCAGAGGAAGAAAATCAACGAACAAGCATAGTTTCTTTTTCAGTCAAAGATCAGGATTCAAAGACTCTAGTTGCAAGACTTGAGAAAAATAACGTGATACTTGCGGTAAGAGACATCTTTTCTAAAAAGATTGTAAGAGCTTCTCCACACTTTTACAATACAGAATCAGAAATTCATGCTGTGGTTGATGCAATAAAGAAAGGCTAGTTACTTTTCTTGTTCTTCAATTACCATCATAGTCAAGGTAGAGTAAACCTTGTCTATCTTTCTAATCTTGTTTGTAATGATGCTTCTTAGAAGATCCATGGAATCTGCAGTTATTTTGACTATGATATCATATACGCCATACACACCCTGAATCTCATACTTGATACCACTCTCACTGCCAAGTATTTGCTTTATTTTTTGAATTATTTCAACATCTGAGCCTAGATCTGAATTGATCAAGATGTAAGTAGTTGGCATGACTTAATTCCAGTTTCACGATATTTAACCTTTGATTACAATTCAAAAATAGATTTCAGATAATCTTAGAAATGTTAGAGTACAAACTGGAATCTGTTTTGTTTATAGTTTTTAGAAAGTTTACCTTCAATTGTTATTTTAGTACCACAAAAATTACAATTGTTACTATCATCAAGATACCACCCTTGGATATCAAAGCCATATCTTTTAACAACAATTTTCTTGCATTGTGGACAATAGGTATTTTCAAGAGGATGACCTGGGACATTTCCTAAATAGGCATAGTTGAATCCAACTTCCTTTGCAATTTCATAGTGTTTTTCAAGAGTAGATATCGGGGTTGATTCGAAATCCATCATTTTGTAATCTGGATGAAATCTAAGAAAATGTATGGGCATGTCAGGTCCAAATTCATCATAGATAAATCGACATAATTTTTTGGCATATTCTAGATTATCACCAACTCGTGGAATTATCAAGTCAGTTATCTCTACGTGAATCTTTGTTTTACTGTGTATTTCTTTGAGTGTATCAAATACCGGTTGAGGATCTGGAATTCCAATATATTTTCGTGAAAATTGTGGTTCTGCGCTACCCTTGAAATCTACTGTAATACAATCAAGAAATTCATTCATCATGTTGACTGTTTCTGGAGTGTCATAACCATTTGAGACAAAAATGTTGAACAATCCATTTTTCCTTGCAATCACTCCGCAGTCACGCGCAAATTCGATAAATATGGATGGTTGATTGTAAGTATACGCAATTCCATCGGAACCTGATTGTTTTGCCAAGTCAACTACTTCTTGAGGTGTCATGTTAGTTCCTTCGATCTTTCGTCGTTGACTGATGTCATGGTTTTGGCAGTATTTACAAAGCCAGTTGCATCCAGTTGTAGCAATAGAAAATATGCTAGTACCAGGTCGATAGTGAGTTACTGGTTTTTTCTCAATAGGATCTACATGACCAGTGATTACTTTGCCATATGCAAGAAGATCAAGCTTGCCATTGTTATTTGCCCTTATTCCACAAAGACCAATCTGATCTTTTCCAATTTCACAGTATCTTGCACATGCTGTACATTTGACCTTGTCATGAGGTAACTTTTGATAGAGAATTGCTTCCTTTGCCGTAAATGTACATTACATATTTTATCATATAATCTGTGATGCCACAATCTGTTTTGGTTTGACTCTATCTGGTCGCATCTTTTCTATTGCATTTTCAAAGTCTTCTTGAGTTACCTTGATCGATTTTACACTCTTTTCTTTCTTGTCTACATAGCGTCGTATGGAACTCATGGCTGCCCTATTGCAAACTCCTTCTATTTCTGCGCCACTAAAGCCATCAGTCAACTCCATTAGTTTTGTAAAGTCAATACCCTCGGCAAGTGGTTTCTTTCTTGTGTGTATTTTGAATATGTTTTCACGTCCCTTTGTGTCTGGCAATGGTACCTCAATGATTCTATCAAACCTCCCAGGTCGCAGTAATGCACTATCGATAAGATCTACTCGGTTAGTAGCGCCTATTATTAGCACATCATGTAATTCCTCAAGACCATCTATCTCGGTCAATAGTTGAGACACTATCCTTTCTGTAACACCAGAGTCAGAACTACCTGAACTTCTACTCGGAGCCAATGAATCAAGCTCATCAAGAAATATGATGCAAGGAGCAGCTTGGCGTGCTTTTCTGAATATCTCACGGACTCCTTTTTCAGATTCTCCAACCCATTTTGAGAGTAATTCAGGACCCTTGATACTGATGAAATTAGATTCGGAGGTGTGTGCAATTGCTTTTGCAATCAATGTTTTTCCTGTACCAGGTGGTCCGTAAAGTAAGATTCCTTTAGGAGCTGTAACATCAGCATGTTCAAAGGCCTCTCTGTGTTTGAGCGGCCATTCTACAGATTCGTAGAGTTCCTCTTTTAGAGACTCTAATCCACCAACATCATCCCAAGTTACATTTGGTACTTGAACTAGAACTTCTCGTAATGCAGATGGTCTTACTTCTTTTAGTGCATCCTTGAAATCATTATCTGTAATGATAATTTTTTGAAGGATTTCTACTGGAATTTTTTCTGCTTCTAGATCCAAATCAGGTAAAATTTTTCTAAGAGATCTCATGGCAGCTTCTTTTGCAAGTGATTCCAAATCAGCACCTACAAATCCATGAGTTACTTTTGCAATCTGATCCAAGTTTACTTTTTCTTCAATTGGCATTCCCCTTGTGTGGATGTTTAGTATCTCAGTTCTTCCTTGTTGATCTGGAATTCCAATCTCTATTTCACGATCAAATCTTCCCGGTCTGCGCAATGCAGGATCTATTGAATCTGGTCTATTGGTTGCTGCAATTACAACTATCTTGCCTCTTGATTTCATTCCATCCATTAAAGTAAGAAGCTGGGAAACAATTCTCTTTTCTACTTCTCCTGTTACTTCTTCTCTCTTTGAAGCAATTGAATCAATTTCATCTATGAATATTATGCTTGGAGAATTTTCCTCTGCTTGTTTGAATATTTCTCGTAATCGTTCTTCGCTTTCTCCATAGAATTTCCCAATAATTTCAGGACCACTAATAGAGGTAAAGTGAGAATGTGTTTCACCTGCAACAGCTTTTGCCAATAGTGTTTTTCCTGTACCAGGAGGTCCGTAAAGTAATACTCCCTTTGGTGCCTCAACTCCCAATTTTTCAAATAATTCTGGATGTCGCATAGGAAGTTCTACCATTTCTCGTATTTTTTGAACCTCATTTCGTAGCCCACCAAGATCATCATAGGTTATCCTAGGAATAGAATTGTCAATGGCTTTGGTCATAGATCCTAATTTGAACTCGGTTTGCTCTAATACAATAACTGGCTTTGCAGATGGCACAGTACCACTAACAACAAGTTGCGTTTTTCCACCCATTTGTGTAGTTACAATTAATGTATCTCCAGCAGTTAGCACATGACCCATGTAGTATGCTTGCATATACTCTTGAAGTCCTTCCTCACCTAGTTTTTCTATAGGTGAAAGTGTTATCTGTTCAGCTTCTATTGCATCTACTTTTTTTACCGTAATCTTTTCACCTATTCCTGATCCTATGTTATGACGGGTAATTCCATCTATCTTGATTATCCCTGTGCCATAATCTGGAGCATATCCAGACCAAAGTTTAACATGGCTTTTCCTGTTTCCCACTAGTTCAAGAATTTGGCCAGCTTCCCATCCATTATCTTCGACAATTTTTGGATCTACTACAGCTATTCCTTTTCCAACATGTCTCTGTGTTGCCTCTGCAATTTTTAATGTAATTTCACTCATAATTTTATCACCAAAAAATAAGGTTATTCGACCTGTACCGTCCTTCCTTGCGGTCGATCCTCTTCTTTGAGTTTGAATTTTACTTCCAAGATTCCGTTAGAATATGTTGCCTTGACAGAATCTTCGTCAACCTTTTGTTTGATTGGGATTTTTGTTTGGTATTTTTTGTCGCCATTGTTTGCATCAAGATTTACAACTCGTCCTACTACTTCGATCTTGATGTCTTTCTTTTCTACTCCAGGCATCTCGGCTACAATTTTGAGAACTTTTTCTTTGTTATCTACGATAACATCCACAAATGGTTCTCTTGTCTCTGATTTCTGGAGAAGACCTGGTTGAACATTACCATACTCTTTAACCACAGGTTTTCCATCAGGCCCTACAGTTAGGGAGTACCCATAGTAGTAAGGACCAAATGTCTCTGCATTCTCAGAGTTGATCATGTCATTCCAAATTTTGTCTAATCCCTTGAAAGGTCGCATCATGGTTTGGAAGAGATTATCAAACTCATCTCCTTCATTCATGTCATAATTATGCATAATATGTAATAGGTATGACATTATATAAGTATTATGAAGTAATGAATTATTATATTACATAAATTAATATAATTAGGAATAATATTTACCCTTATGCGGACCCCTAACCTTTCGGTTCCTGATGCGGTAAGGGAGATAATTACAAAAAACAGAGCCATTTACGACTGCATCAAAATGGGTTTGATAAATTACACATCACTTGCAATAAAACTACAAGAAGAAGTCGAGTCTCAAGTAGGAGGCCCGGTTAATCCCAATACAATTGTGGTTGCAATCAAAAGATATGCAGATTCTTTTGGAAAAAAAGATGACATGCAAAGTGAGACTGTATTAAAAAATGCAAGACTTTCTTTGACTGATGGGATTGTAGACATTAGATTTTCCTCAGAAGATTTTGAAATGAAGGATGCTATAGATTTGATGGATAGATTCATGCAAATTGATCCAAACTATGAGTTTTTCCGATCCACTAATTCTTTTAGATTTTTGACTGAAGACATAAGTGATGTAAGAAAAATTTTAGAATCTTTTTCATCACATAGAAATTTCTTTCAAACTGGATTGGCAAAAATAACCATACAGATTCCCGAATCTGAGCACAGCTCTGATGTGGTTTCGTACGTGTCCGAGATTCTACATGATAATGGAATCGAGCTTTTTAATGCGTTTTTCGGACAAGATTACATAGTGACAGTTTTGCATGAAAAAGATGCCGCCAGGGCATATCAAATTTTAAGAAGAGAAATATCTCGCTAGTATTAGAATATCTTTCTAAATTCCACTAGTTTCTGCTTTTGTCATTTCTAGGTAGACCTTGTCTCCCACTGCAAGACTCAGTTCCTTGTACTCGTGCATATCAAGCTTGATTGAGGTTGTAGAACCTGATTGGCCCATGCCGCCGCCTCCAGAGAGCATTTTGTTGAGGTTTTTCACCATATCATCCATATTTGTAAAACCCATTACTCCGCCAGCACCAAATGGAGATGGAGGCGTACTTTGTTCTCTGAAATCTTTGGACGTGGAAAGTGAAACTATCACGTATGGAGCTCCATCCGGTGATGCGTCTATTCTTACAATAATGTACTCTTTCTTCATGTCCTAACTTCATAAATCAGCATATTTTACCTTTCGCTCAAATTACATGTGGAACACAATGAGAATCATTATTACCTTTTTTATCCCCGCAGATAGCATTACATGGATACGATGTCTAAAGCCAAAAAAATTCTTGTTCTAGGAGGCGGATTTGCTGGGGTAGAATGTGTAAGAAAACTTGAATCATATTTTCCAAAGGAAGTAGACATTCAGATTACTCTGGTAAGCGAGGATAACTTTTTCTTGTTTACACCAATGCTTCCTCAGGTAGCTTCAGGAACAATTGAGACTAGACATATTGTAATTCCAGTTAGAACCTTGTTGAAAAGGGCCAAATTCTATGAAGCTGAAGTCAAAAACATTGATCCATATGGAAAAACGGTAACTCTTAGCGGTACAAAAGAAAAACGTGGAATTTCATTACATTATGATTATCTTGTCTTGGCCCTTGGCAGTCAGACAAATTTCTTTGGAATGGATAAATTAGAAGAATTAGCTTATTCAATGAAAACTCTCAATGATGCAGTAGTATTGCGAAATAGAGTCATAGACATGTTAGAACAAGCAGATAATGAAACTGATCCGATTCTCAAGAAAAGCTTGCTTACCTTTGTAATCGTTGGAGGAGGATTTGCAGGTATAGAAACTGCAGGAGAGTTAATGGACTTGTTACATGACGCTAGAAAATTTTATCCCAATATTGCAAAAACTGACATTAGGGTTATCGTTCTTGAGGCAATGTCAGCTATACTTCCAGGCTTTAATGAAAAGCTTGCAAAATTTGCTTTAGAAAAACTTCATGGACGTGGAATAGAGGTCAAGGTAAGTACAAAACTTTCTAATTTTACAGGTGATGAAGTTTTAATTGAAGATGCTCAACCACCGACAGATCCCAGTAAGCAATCTTTGGTGAGTGCAATACAGACAAGAACTTTGGTGTGGACTGCAGGTGTTACACCTGTAGATATTATAAAAAAATCAGTCTTCAAAACCAACAGAGGTGGGATTGTAGTAGATGAATTTCTTCAAGCGGTTGACTTTCCCGAAGTTTTTGCAGTTGGAGATTGTTGTTATATCATTGATCCCAAGACAAACAGGCCTCTTCCACCAACAGCACAAAGTGCAGAATCAGAAGCTGAAATTGTTGCAAAAAATCTTTATGCCTTAATCACAAATAAACAGAAGGAAAAATTTGTGTACTCACCTAAAGGACAGATGGCAGTAATAGGAAAACGAAGTGCAATTGCAAGTATGTTTGGAATTCAATTGCATGGAATTTTTGCCTGGATGCTTTGGAGAATAATTTATCTTTCAAAAATTCCAAGATTGGATAAGAAAGTAAGAATTTTTCTCGATTGGGTAATAGACATGTTTTTTGATAGAGATATTGCTCGATTGAAGGTTATGCGTGAAAAGCCCATTATCGAATTCAAAGAACTTGATGAAGTGGATGATGTTTGGTAAAAATAGAATTCTGCATTGCTGAAATATATTGAACACTACAAAACTGCATTTATGGGAAAAGTCTATGCTGTTGGTGTTGGACCAGGATCACCAAAGTATGTAACTGAGATAGTAAAAGAAATAGTGCAAAATTCTGATATTGTTATTGGCTACAAATACACGCTCAAAACGATAGAGGCGTTCTTAGAAAATAAAGAGATACATGAAATCACTATGAAAGATCAGGAAGAGGCATACCAAAAGGTCTCAAAGACTCTGGGAAGTAAGACATGTGTTGTTCCTTTTACAGGAGATGTGAATTTCTCAGAATCAGAAGTTGTAGATAGGTTAATTGAGATATTTGGAGATGTACAAATTATTCCAGGAATTAGTTCTACACAGGTTGCAGCATCAAAGGCTAGAGTACCAACAGACAAGAGTAAAGTCATTACTATGCACATTTCCACAAGCATAGAGGAAAAGAAGCTTGAGCTTCAAAAGGCACTCATTGATGGATTTAGTGTAATACTGGTACCAAGACCTTGGCCAAAAGAACCAACTAAACACTTTATGCAATCAGAGATAGCAATATACCTAAAAGATCATGGTTTTGACACTTCAAAGATGAAGGTACATGTTTTTGAATTTCTAACTACAGAGAAAGAGACACATTTCATTGGCAAGGTAAAAGATTTGGAGGGAAAACAATTCTCTGATCTCTCTGTAATGGTCTTTGATCAGACAAAGCTAGAATCGTACATTAATTTCAAATAATTTAATGAAGATTGGAGTTAGCGAAGTGGTGTATTACCAATCACATATGATGAAGTTGGTGGCATTGAAATTATCAAGCCATTCATCCAAGTGTATTGTGGATCATAAAATCTAACGATTCCAGTATCACTTACAACAACCGTGAATGATTGTCCTGGTGCAATAGAACCACTATTGATCTTACCATCAGGAGTAAATGGATTATCATTTTTTTGTGTGCTAACACCACTAAGAATAGTATGATCTATAGAATCATTATTAGTCCAAATGATTGGAGTACCAGGAACTATCTGTATAGTATCTGGTGTATAGTATGTATTGTATTGATTATACGTCTGTTGAGTTGCAGATCCCTTTGACAATGATGAGCCTGGGTTTATACTAATTTTAATTGGAGCAATTTGAGTTGTGGTTGCAGGTGTTGAAATGACAATTCCATTTATCCATGTAAATGTTGGATCAAAGATTTGTGTAGAGCCAGTCCTGCTAAAAGTAGTTTGGTAATGCTGCCCTGGAGCTATTACACCGCTGTCAATATTTCCATCTGAAATAAAGTGTGGACTGACTGTTGTTCCAGCAGCAGAACCTCCTGCTCCAGCTGTTGTAGATATCAACTGGCCACTCATTATATGATGTGGAATAGAATCATTGTTAGTCCATACTACAACTGTACCTGGTGCAATTTGGAGTGATGATGGTGAAAGGAATTGCCCATTGTTAGAATTAGATGCGCCGTTAACAATATTCATTTGAACTGTTTGTGTTTGTGCAGTTGATTGTGAAAGTGGTGCGATTATTCCTACCATAAATTGGTAAGTGGGATCAAAGAAGGTAATGTCACCTACTGTTTCATCTTGTGGAATGTTGTAACGTGCTGCAACTCTAGGATCTAATGATTGAGTAGTATCAAAACTAGTTATCATATATTGAAATGATTGTCCTGGAGCTATTACACCGCTGTCGATCTTACCATCAGAAGTAAGTGTAGTAGTTGATTGATCAGTGGTTAATGCTTTTGCAATACCACTCATTATTCTATGTGGAACAGAATCATTGTTAGTCCATACTATGGTTGTACCAAGAGTTACTTGTACATTTGATGGGGAATAGTGAACTTGGTTGTTGATATTAGATGCGCCTGATAGAATGCTTATGTTCACTATTGGTGATGAAGAATTTTGAATGGGTGTGGTAATTGGTTTTGTGGTTACGTTACTGGTAGATAATATTTTAGCGCTGTAACTTACTTTCATAGTTTCAGATCCAGTTATCTTTCCAGATATACTAAAAACAGAACCATCCTGGTTACTACCTATTATTCGTCCAAACAAATTGAGATGAATTATGTTCCCATTTTCATCCTGTGCATCACCTTGAATTGCAAAGTAATTACCACCTCGTAAGATTGAGACTTGCCATAATCCAGAATTAAGATATTGTGTATTTGCTATAGTAACAAGACCATTATCAAGAGTGGCTTGCATAGTGCTTCCATCGCTAGCTCCTGCTGTAATCTGTAAAGCAATACTTGAATCAAAAATGGTTTTATCTCCTGAAAGATAGCCTGAGGCATCAATCAAATATTTCCCATTAGATGAAAAATCAGAATAGGCATTAGGCAAATACAATGTAGTAGCAAGTCCTGCAATTATCATTAGAAACAGAAATACGTATTTCATTAGATTATCCAACCCCATATTGCATATTTAATTACTAGGTATAATTTATCACACAATTAGGCAATTCCCGGTTAATTGTCTTTACAAACTAGATTTTGTTGGAACTACATTTGATCCAAATTGTTGAATCATATAATATTCAATGAAGCCTCCAGCAAGAAGAAGAGCCAAGACAATTCCTACCTCAATAGCAGTTTGACGTAGTTCAGCTTTTAGAGATTTTTTTCTTATTATTACAAGTACAAGTAAAAGGCTTCTTGACATTCCAATTGAATAGGCTACAAGCTCCATTATGCCAAATGGAGACAAGTAAAGCAATGCAAGTGGGGGAACCTTTGCAAGTGCAGGAGTTGTTGTCACTAGAGCTCCAAAGGCAACCCCTGTTGACCAAGCTGCAAATGTACCCCAGGCCAATCCTAAACCTGGAATAAACATGGGTAATGCAACAGATGTATTGTGTTCAAAAATTCCTATGGCATCAATCCCTTCAACTACTTTTTGGAATTCTTTGAGAAATGTTTGTGAATCTGCATCAGATAATTTGCTTTCAGTTCCAATCAAATAAGATAAAGAGAAAATTCCAATGAAAGCAACAAGTACTAGAACTCTTGGTTTACCGAACAATAATCCATTTTTGAGAGAACTATATTTGAGGTTGGTGGTTGGATCAGATTTAATTAAAAGTCGTATTATGAGACCTTGATGAAAGAAGAAGTTTCTTCGGCCATAACTTATGCATTAAGTAAAGGATTCCAGATTCATCCCGATGCGTTTAAAATATTAGAAAAAATTGATGTAAAAGAACTACAAAGCATAATCAAACAAGTGGTTAGGGAAAAAGCTAAACAAAATCTGTTTTTGATTAATCAAAGTGACCTCAAAATGTTTGTAGAATCAGAGATAGATGATAGTATTGAAAATAATCATATAATTTTATTCGATCCTACGAAAAAGGTTACATCTGCAGAAGGAATTGAGGGCTTTCATACATTATTCAAAGATAGATATTCAAAACTGCTTAAAATCATGATGCAGCGTTCACAGTCAAAGAAACTAACTCCCATTTCAAACGTAACAAATGGTAAGTTGGATGATGTAACATACATCGCTGGTCTATTGATGGATAGAAGAATAGACAGAGATGTTACCAAGTTGATCATAGATGATCTCACAGGCTCAATAGAGCTATTAATTTTCAATAAAGAAATACAGGAAACTGCGAATTCTTTGCAGATTGACCAGTTTGTTATGGTATCAATTGCAAGTGGGAAGAATGGAGGATTTTTTGTTAAAGAAATTCTTGTTCCAGACATACCTGACCATATAGCAAATCGTTCAAAGACTGAGACTTATGCTGTCTTTATCTCAGATTTGCACGTAGGTAGTAAATTCTTTATGGAAAAAGAGTTTGCGGAGTTTGTTTCATGGCTTTCAAGCCCTGATCCTATAGCAAGAAAGGTCAGGTTTGTACTGGTGGGGGGAGACATTATTGATGGAATAGGCATCTTCCCAAACCAAGACAAGGAATTGTTATTGTTAGATGTAGACCAACAGATGGCAAAGGCTACGGAGCTTTTAGACAAGATTCCAAAACACATCAAGGTCTTTATCATTCCAGGAAACCATGATCCAGGAAGAAGAGCTCTTCCCCAACCAGCAATCCCAGAAAAGCACAACATGCATCTCTGGAATAGAGAGAATTTTTTCATGTTGGGAAATCCCTCTATGCTTGACCTAAATGGTGTAAAGATACTGATGTTTCACGGCCAAAGCCTTGATGATATTGTTGGTAGTACTCCTGGGCTAAGCTATGCACAACCAGCAAAAGCCATGAGGGTTTTGTTAAAAACCAGACACCTTAGTCCAATATATGGTAAAAGAACTCCGATTGCGCCAGAGTTGGAAGACATGATGGTAATATCTGAAGTTCCAGACATTTTACATTCTGGCCACATACATGTTGTTGATCTTGATATGTACAAGGGAACGTTGATTGTAAATTCTGGTGCATGGCAAAGCCAGACTCCATTCCAAGCTAGTGTTGGAATTAGTCCCACACCAGGAATTGCCATTATTGTAAACCTTGCAACAATGAAGGTTTTTACAAAAGACTTTACAGAAAATTCTATCTAAGATTACACGAGATCTTCTAAGGCCAGATCTTCCTTGAATGCTTTTTTTACAGTATCCGCATTTAGTGTGAGATTGTATTTTTTTGTCCTTCCATGCATCCCCTGATGAATAATTTTTCCGGTGATTAGTCCGGTCATTTCTATCTCGCTTAGCATTTGTGTAATTCTACGCTGGGTTAGTTCTTTTTGTCTTGTAATTTTACAGAGATTTTTATATGATTGGTATATTTCGCCGGTTGTATTTCCGCTTGCCTTCATTACTGCAAGTATGAGTAGTTTTTCATGTAATGGATATGAATTCAGTGCAGTAGTTTCCTTATCTTCCTCCATCTTAAGAGAGGCTCTTCGTATGTGGTCCTCCGTTACTGTATCAAATTGTTCACGCTCTGCAATCTCGCCTGCAACACGCAAAAGGTCAATTGCCCTTCTTGCATCCCCATGTTCCTGGCCAGACATGGCAGAACATAGGTTTAGGGCTGCCTGCTCTACAGTATTTGGTATAAAGGCTACCTTGATACGTTCTTCAAGTATCTCGTTGATCTGCCCAACAGTATAATTGGTAAAGATTACCTCTTCTTCACTCAAACTGCTTAGGACTCTAGGATCTAGACGTTCTTTGAATGTGAGATCGTTAGAAATTCCAATCAGAGTTAATGTACCTTTTTTTAGCCTCTCATTGGCTCTAGTTAGTGAATAAAATACGTCTTTACCTGATTTGGAAACAAGTTCTACAAGATAATCAATCTCATCGATTACAAACACCGTGTTTAGACCATCTTTCTCAATTACTGCAATAATACGATTGAATACTTCACTAATTGAAAGCCCTGTAGAAGGTAGTTCTTTTTGTCTAAGACCAAGTTGCCTACCCAATTTTACTAGTAGTCCATAAAGAGTGGTTTCTTCTTTTGCGTTAGCATAAAGTAATTGGATTGGGAAAGAATTGTCCTTTACTCGTTCTTGTATCTTACCAAGAACTTTCTTTACTACTAGAGTTTTTCCTGTACCTGGTTTTCCATAAACTAGTAGGTTGGAAGGACGTGATTTTTTTAATAATGGTAATAATGATTGAGTGACCTTTTTTTGCTCCTCTTCACGGTGTAAAATTACTTCTGGAATAAATGTAAAATGAAGGACTTCACGATTTTTGAATAATGATTTGCCATTTTGTGCATCATCTAATAATTTATCAATTGGATCTTTTGTCATTGACCCACACACCACTGTTTCTTCTCTATCCACATATGGATTCTACTCAATTAATTAGATTAGAATAGAATAACTAAACCAAATTTAGTATATCATTAATTATTTTTATTTTCATTAAAAAAATTTTTTAATAAAGCTAGAGTGGAAGTATAGGTGTGTGAGTCTTCCTAAGATGAAGTTAACAATTAGTGAACTTCTTGTTAATACTAGGTCATGAAAAGCCCAAAATGACCCCCTTATTTCCAGTCCAGGCGTGAAGATGGCTCTTAACATTGTTAACATCCTAAAGAATACCCCCTTATTTCCAGTCCAGGCGTGAAATATAGGGTTATTAGGATATAAGCCTCGTAAGGCTTGTTAAGATGCCAAAAACGGCCAAGCGTGGGCTAGGCAGTGAATGTTAACAAACCTCTAAGTTAACAATTCTTCTATGATCTATTCAAGTGTTAACGGGTTATCAGATCGATCTCAATGGCCCGAAAAAGAATTAGAATAGACTTGGAGGACTCGGATGGAGCCAAGTACAACTTTAGCCTAGAGGGTAATGTTACCCGTGAAAAGATGCTAAAGATATTCGAATTGATGAACCTTATGAATATAGAAGAACCGGAGGTGGGAGGGATCCAATTAGATTCTATAGGAGCCAAAATATGGAATGTTATAGACAAAAATTTCCCACTAGGCAAATTTACCTCCTCAATGATATTGGAAAAATATGAAGATGAATATGAGGAACCAATTAAGCTCAGCGTGATCTCTACATATCTGTCCAGATTTACGGTAAAGGGTAAGGTAGTAAGGGAAAAGCAGGGAAAAGAATGGGCCTACCAGATACTAAAGATAGCCCAAAGAGAAAAGAATAGGCCTTAAGAGATTATTACTTTTTTAACTACCAGATGATCCCCGTCTATTATGATCTTAACATAATCTCCTTTCTGTAGCTCTAAGAATTTTCTAAAGTCTTTAGGGATTGAGATTGTTCCTGCAGTAGTAATTTTGATTAATTGCTCATTAGGCATGTTATTAGATTATAAGAACACTAATTTAAGAATTTATAATTAACTAGGATTATTAAATTATAACAATTTTTAATGACTTTGATAGAAAATTGAAGAGTTTGGAGATTAACTTGATTGGAAAATAACTTGGGCGAGTCCTAATTTCTTGATCTGAAAACTAGTGGTGTTCTAAAAATTATTGAGCTGGAGCCATCTTGACAACCCCTATCCTTGTAAGACCTTTGTCAGTTATTTTGTAAGAAAATGGCTTTGTTGTCATATCTCTTTCGACCAAACCTTCCTCAAACAACTTCTTTAGCATACGTGATGTATGTTCTCTAGTCCTTCCTAATGTGATTTGTATGTCACGTGATGTCATCGGCTTCTCTGTGATTAAGCGTAGAACATGATCAGTGACATTTCCAAACTGCATATTCTGAATTCTCTCCTTTGGCTTCTCCTCTTTGATCATTACTGGGGACTCTTGCTGTACTTTTTGCTCCTTTGGCTTTAGAATTTGTGCCTGAGGAATTTCCTGGGTTTCTTGTGCCATTTCTACTGAATCTAAACGAATTTTCATATCAATTAACAAATTTTCATAATACTGTAAGCGCTCTGTTAGAATTTTTGCATTTTCTGCATCTGATTTTAATCGTGGCTTTACCTTATTGTACACCGTAATAGCTACTAGTCCACCAATAAATGATGCAAATACGCTTAAAATCACTCCTACGTCTGGTATGTCTACTAACATCACGATGTAACGTCAAGTGATGTGATTTATCATGTTTGAGTAAAATTATTTCACATCTTACACATCAATATCAAACATATCTCATCACATCTTATCACAACACTTCATCAAAACATGCCTATTTTTGAAGCCAAATCATAGATTGCAGGTTCGTTTTAGTACTTCATGTATCACAGACATGATTTGTTCCTCACGTTCTGGAAAAACATCACTACTTTGTATCACAGAAACCTGCTCAGAAAGGCGATTTATCACATCCATATCATCAGTGCTGAGCACGCCTAGGCTTCTGAGTAGGATCCATGAATAGCATAGTGCAGTTAACTTGTCTTTAGATTGAGTTACCTGTCGATAAAATGCCCCTTTACTAATAGTAAACTGCGAGTCTACAAGGTCCCTACGTTTTAAAATAATTGCAATTTGTCTTTCAGTAAACAATGATTTTTTTATAATTTGTCTAATAATATTACTAAAATTATCATCAGCGGGGTTGCTCATAACTATACAAATCTGTATAACTATATTCAATTAAACTTTTAATCAATAGATATTCAACCATTCCATATGCAAAAGACAGAGAATTATCTTCACGCTACAAGAAAGAAAAAGGGCACACTTCTCTTTGTGTTAATCGATTCTGAAAATTCTGCAGGACGTTCTGCCTCAACATTGGCAAAAGAAGCGGAAAAAAATGGTGCATCTGCAATTTTAGTTGGTGGTTCATCGGCTGTTGATCAACTTACAATGACTGAGACTGTATCTAGTATCAAAAAAGCAGTCAAGATACCTGTAATTCTCTTTCCTGGAAACGTTACAGGTGTGGTTCCTGGTGCTGATGCAATACTTTTCAGCTCACTTTTGAATTCAGATAATCCATACTTTATCTCACAGGCACAAGCCTTGGGAGCCCCCAGCGTTCTAAGATTTGGTCTTGAACCTCTTCCTACAGCCTATATCATCATTGGTGAAGGAACCACTGTTTGGCATGTAGGTTCAGTAAGAACAATTCCCTTTGACAAGCCAGGCCTAGCCGTCATGTATGCTTTGTCTGCTCAATTTATGGGAATGCGATTTGTATACTTGGAAGCAGGTTCTGGAGCCAAATCTAATGTGAAACCTGAAATGGTTGCTGCAGTGAGGAAGCTTTTCAAGGGATTTCTTATAGTAGGCGGAGGTATTCGTAGCCCAGAAGCCGCCGAGGCGATAGCAAAAGCTGGCGCAGACGCCATTGTAATCGGAACTTTCATTGAGAAAGGTGGAAGTTTCAAAACGATTTCCGATATCGTAAAAGCCATCCAATCCATAAGGAAATAACATGTCTGAGAACCTAGCATTGAGACTCAAAGAGGTCCCAATGCCACAAGACTATTTTGAGTATTATACAAAGATATCAGAAGAAGTAATTACTATTTTTGAACAAGCTGCATCTGCCAAGGCAACACTTGCAGATTCTTCTGGTATGGTAGAACCAAAGATCGCTTTTGATCTTGCAGATCGTGTATCTAAAATGCACGACATTGACGTAACTGACAATCTGAGAGCCTTGATTCAAAATACTACCAAGGAACTAGCTGCCCTACAACTTGCAGAAGACATAACACAGGGAAAATATTCTGGACCTGATACCGATCTTCAGGAAAAACTTGATCTTGCTGTGCGTGTGGCTTTGGCTATAGTTACAGAAGGAGTTACCATTGCTCCTCTCCAAGGAATAAGCGCTGTTCAGATCAAGAAAAATGCAGATGGCACTGAATATCTATCTGTCTCATTTGCAGGTCCTATTAGATCTGCAGGAGGTACAGAGGCAGCCTCTACAATGTTGATTGCAGACCATGTACGAAAGATAGCAGGACTTGCAAAATATCAGGCAAATTCATTTGATGATGAAACAGGCCGGTTTGTAGAAGAGTTAAGAGTATACGAAAGAGAGGTTGGAAGCTTTCAATTCCATGTTCCAGACCAGGATGTGATAAATGTCATTTCTAACCTTCCAGTAGAACTCGATGGTGTAGATACTGATATCGTTGAAATTGTAAGCCACAGAAACATGGTACGAATAGGTACCAATAGAGTACGTGGAGGAGCCCTTCGTGTACTAAATGACGGTCTTATTGGAAGATCCCGTAAACTACTCAAACTCATTGAATTGTACAAACTCGATGGTTGGGACTGGCTCAAAGACCTCAAGGGGGCTATTCAGACAGGAGATGCGGATGCAGCAGCTTACCGAATGAGGGAGGTAATTACAGGAAGATCAGTGCTTTCCATGCCCAAGAAACTTGGGGGATTTAGACTAAGATATGGCCGTTCATGTAATACCGGTTTTGCCTCAATTGGTATCCATCCTGTGGTTGCAGAGATTCTGGACCATGCAATCGCCGTAGGAACCCAGATTAAACTTGACGTTCCTGGGAAAGCCTCAACTGTAGCCTTTGTGGATTCGATTGATACTCCCATTGTCCGACTAACAAATGGAAATGTTGTAAAAATAAAAGACACCGCACATGGGATTTTGCTAAAACCACATATTGCAAAGATTTTACATCTTGGTGATATTTTGATTAGCTATGGCGACTTTTTAGAAAATAATGCCGAGCTTGTACCGACTGGATATGTGGAAGAGTTTTGGGCTCAGGAACTACAAGACAAAGTAACCAAGTACGAACCAAACGACACTGAACTTCTAAGTTATGTATCCAAGATACCAGATCTGGAAGAAGCCTTTAGGATATCATTGAATTTTGGTATTGGTCTTCATCCACATTATCTGTACTATTGGGATCAAATCACAATTGAAGAATTTGAAAAAATTCTCAAGCCTACAAAATTTGATTCAGACCTCATCATTTATCCGATAGATACAAAAGATGTTCTGGAAAAATTGGGTGTTTCACATGAAGTTGCAGGAGATACTCTTCTTCTAAAAGATGTGGAAGTAAAGTCTTTTTCTATCTATTATTTAGAAAACCAATCCAGCTTGAAAAAGATCTCTCTGTTCCACAAATCATAACACAATCATCTGGCATAAAAATACAAAATAAATTTTCAACTTCTATTGGAGTAAGAGTTGGAAGACCAGAGAAAGCTGCATTAAGAAAAATGAAACCTCCAGTACATACTCTATTTCCAGTGGGAAATAAGGGTGGAGCATCTCGTGATTTACTTAAGGCAGCAAAACAGCCAAACTTTTACTGTAACATATACAACAGATTCTGCAAAACATGTAACATCCCTTCTATTAGCATAGCATGTCCCAAGTGTCACACAAAAACAAGTACGATTTTCATATGTAACAAATGCAGAGATGAAATCGAGACAGACTATTGTACAAAATGCAAGAGTCGAGCACATGGGCATTCGTATCGCTCATTTCCTCTCAAAGATCTCTTGTATGCTGCTCAGGAACGGACTGGATTTAGGGCTCAGGAGCCATTCAAGGGTGTAAAAGAACTCATAAATCAAGATAGGGTACCAGAACCACTTGAAAAGGGTCTGATAAGGCAAAGTCTTGGACTTAATGTCTTCAAGGACGGGACAATAAGATTTGATACAACTAACGCACCTCTCTCACACTTTAAACCGTCTTGGATTGGAACAACACCAGAAAAACTAGTTGAGCTTGGATATACTCATGATACAAATGGCGATCCGCTACAAAATTCTAATCAGCTTGTTGAGCTCAGAGTACAGGATGTAGTAATTCCCAAAGAATGTGGAGACAGTCTTGTTTTTGTTTGTCAGTACATTGACCGAGAACTTGTAAAACTTTTTGGGCGCCAGCCATTTTACAATGTAAAAAGTGCTGATGATCTCGTGGGTCATCTAATTATTGGTCTTGCACCTCACACATCTGTTGGAATTGTGGGCAGAATTATTGGATATACCAATACTCAAGTGTGTCTTGGAACTGCAGTATGGCATTCTGCAAAAAGACGTGATGCTGATGGTGATGCAGATTCTATCATGTTGTTAATGGACAGTCTGCTTAATTTCTCAAGATTATTTTTGTCCGCTAGGATAGGTGGACTGATGGACGCTCCACTGCTTGTTCAACCTATTGTAATTCCCCAAGAAGTACAAAGACAAGCTCATAACTTTGAAGTTGTAAAGGCGTATCCACTTTCATTCTTTGAAGTCTACACTTAGAAGGGAAAAAGCAAGTGAAATCAAAGATGTCGAGATTTTGAAATCAAGACTGGAAACAGAAAGACAATTTCTTGGACATGATTTTACACACATAACATCTACCCTGACCACATCAAAATCAAGGAGTGCTTACTCTACACTTGGTTCATTGCTTGAGAAGCTTGACATGCAGATAAGAACTGCAGACATCATAAATGCAGTTGACCCAAGTGAGGTAGTTTCAATGGTGATGACCACTCACCTGCTTCCGGATATCATGGGAAATCTCCGGGCGTACTCTGGCCAATCTTTCCGATGTACTACATGTGGCGCAAGTTACAGGAGAGTTCCTCTCATTGGAAAATGTCTTGAATGTGGAAATAGGCTAATTCAAACCATGACTAGGCCCTCTGTACAAAAATATCTCAAGCTGGCAAGGAGAATGTTGAACAAGTATACAATAGCGCCCTACCTTAGAGGACGTGTACTTTCCCTCTTGGATGAACTGGAGCTAGTCTTTGGTAAAGAAGAAAGCAGTCAATCTATTCTTACGGACTTTGCCTAACGGATCTTTATGTAATCATAACCGCCATGTTTGCTTTCAAAACAATAGCGAACCTTCTGAAAATCTTTTCTAAATTTCTTGACATCTGATGCTACTTTTTTCTTGTCTTTTTTGTCTATTACTACTTTTTTGATAAACTTGGCCACTTCTTTCATATCTGATTCTTTCATACCCAGTCGTGTGAGTTCTGCAACACCAAGTCTCATTCCACCAGGATGAAAATAATTACGTCCGGCCTTGATATCTCCTGGTATGAGTTGTCTATTTACGATAATGTTTGCTTTTTCAAGATCTGCCTCAATTGTTCCACCATCACCAAATGAAAGTACATTTACAACTATCTGATGAGATTTTGTAAATCCTCGTTTTTCACCAAGCACTGAAAAGCCAAATGAGTTAAGAGTCTCTGCAAGTGCCTTTGCATTCTTTATCACTTGAACTGCATATTTTTTACCAAATTCTAACATCTCTGCATAAGCAATTGCCTTTCCTGCCATGTGATGCAAATGATGATTACTAGTCATTCCTGGAAATGTAGCCTTTTTGATACTTTCACCATATTTTTCAAATGAGCAGATCATTCCACCCTGAGGACCAAACAAAGTCTTGTGTGTACTCATTGTCATTGCATCTGCACCTTCTCTTAATGGATCCTGGAATTGTCCACCTGCAATAAGACCTGCAACATGTGCACCGTCATAATTGACAAACATGTTGTAACTTTTCAGAAAATCTGCGAGCTCTTTTACTGGGTGTGGAAACAAGAAAACAGAGCCACCAAACATTGCTAATTTGGGAATCTTGCCAGCTTTTTCAAGTTCCTTGACCTTGTCTTTTGTCTTGTCAACATCAATTGTCATCTCTTCAGCATCAAATGGATAAAATTCAATGTCTAGTCCATGTACAAGACCTGCAGTACCTGCATGTTCTTTTTTACCATGTGATATGTGTCCTCCTGATGGAATAGAAGGAGCAAGCATGACATCGCCTGGATTTGAAAATGCGGAATAGATAGCTGAGGTTAGCTACAACCCCTGAGATTGGTCTTACATCCACAAACTCTGCCTTGAATAATTTTTTTGCTAGTTCCATGCACTTGAATTCTACCTCATCGATGTAGATGCAGCCGGCATAGACTCGTTCACCCGGCCAGCCTTCTGCATATCTATTGGCAAAATCTGAGACTGTTGCCTCTCGGACTGCTGGACTTGTAACATTTTCACTTGCAATAAGAGGAATTGAATTTGCAAACCATTGATTATGTGTCTTAAGCGCTGAAAGTACTTTATTGTAAGATGATCGCGGTGAAGAACGAGACATGTTTAGTTCCGACAGTTTTCCTAATTTAAAAACATCGTTCAGGGGATGTTGAAAATTATCTATTTCAAGTGTAAAGGATTCTGATCTCATAAGACATAATAAGGGAAAATCGACCTCTTGCAAATATGTCAATTCAGTCTTCTTCTGGTGGAATTCCAGTTGTTATTCTAAAGGATGGTGCTCAACAGACCAAAGGTCGTGATGCACAGAAAAACAATATTGCAGCAGTAAACTAATTGCCGAAATTGTTCATTCTAGTCTTGGTCCACGTGGAATGGATAAAATGCTTGTTGATTCCTTAGGTGATGTTACAATTACAAATGACGGTGCTACTATTCTAAAAGAAATTGATGTTCAACATCCAGCTGCAAAAATGCTAGTTGAAATCTCAAAAGCAACTGATAATGAAGTAGGTGATGGAACAACATCTGCCGTAGTCCTTGCAGGTGCATTATTGGAAAATGCCGAGGCTTTGATTTTACAAGACGTACACCCGACAATTATCGTTGATGGTTATAGAAAGGCTGCTCAAAAAGCAGTAGAATTATTGGAAAAGATTGCAGACAAGGTTTCTGCAACTGACAAAGATGTACTTGAAAGAATTGCAAGAACATCCATGCAGACAAAACTTGTCAGAAGAGACTCTGCTAACCTAGCAGACATGATTGTAAAATCTGTAATTGCAGTAGCTGAGAAAAAAGAAGATGGTTATCTAGTTGACATTGATGATATCAAAGTAGAAAAGAAAGCTGGCGGTTCTATCAAGGACTGCTCAATTATCAAAGGAATAGTACTTGACAAAGAAGTCGTTCACAGCGGCATGCCAAAGAAAATAGACAACGCAAAGATTGCTCTAGTTAACAATGCACTTGAGATTGATAAGACAGAGTTTGATGCAAAGATAAACATCACAAACCCACAACAAATGAAATCATTCCTGGATGAAGAACAAAAAATAATTAAAAACATGGTAGACAAAGTAATTGCTTCTGGCGCAAATATTCTGCTCTGCCAAAAGGGAATTGATGACATGGCACAACACTATCTTGCAAAAGCTGGAATACTTACAGTGAGAAGAATAAAAGAAAGCGATATGACAAAACTTGCAAAAGCAACAGGTGCAAGAATTATTAGTAATTTCGATGACTTGTTTGAAAAAGACCTCGGTTCTGCTGAACTAGTAGAAGAAAGAAAAGTAGAGACGGACAGATGGGTCTTTGTTGAAGGTTGCAAACATCCAAAGGCAGTTACACTTCTTCTGCGAGGCGGTTCTCAGAGAGTAGTCGATGAGGTAGAGAGATCAGTCCACGATGCATTAATGGTTGTAAAAGATGTAATGGAAAAACCATTGATAGTAGCAGGTGGAGGTGCACCAGAAACTTATGCTGCAACAAAACTACGTGAGTGGGCAAAAACACTTGAAGGTAGAGAACAACTTGCAGTAGAAAAATTTGCAGACTCTTTAGAAGTAATACCAATTACACTTGCTGAAAATGCAGGAATGGATCCAATTGATACACTAGCATCATTACGCTCAAAGCAACTCAAAGGAAACAAATGGACTGGTATTGATGTTATGAAAGGCCAAGTTGCTAGCATGCATGCTAGTGACATCTTTGAACCATTATCTGTCAAGATCCAAATAATCACATGCGCGACAGAAGCAGCATCTATGATACTAAGAATCGACGATGTTATTGCAACTGCAAAATCTGCAGGACCACCGCCAGGAGCTGAAGGTATGGGCGGAATGGGTGGTATGGGAGGTATGGGCGGAATGGGTGGTATGGGTATGCCACCTATGGATATGTAATTAACAAGTCCATTTCTCTCAAAGTTTATTTGACTATTCTAGATAGGAATTCTATGCAAATAGGTGGAACAAAAATTCTAACTGGTGCAAGATATGTCTATCTCGTAGCATTCTTTGCACTGCTTTCCGGAATGTTCTATCCTATAATCACTCACAGTAGCTGGGATTTAGTAATCTTTGGTACTTTGATCTTATTTGTAGGTCTTGCAGGAACTGTCTCTATATACAAAGCAGCCACTGCAGAAAAACACAAGAAAGCCTATCTCATTATTGGTTTAGTTATTACTTCACTTGCATTATTCCTTGTGTATGGTGCAATAGGAAAAGTCTAGAGTACAAACACAATTAGATCTGTATATTCAATCATGAGGGATTAATCAAAAATTTCCTATTTTCTAGATATCAAAATAGAGATAGAACTCATGTGGATGAGGTCTTATTGAAACCTCATGATCATCTGCTCTTTCTACCTCAATTAATTTATCAAGAGTCTCATTTGAGAAGATTGGTGCAAGAAACTTTCTATCACTTTCCAATTCATCAAGTGCCTCTCCCAAAGTTGCAGGTAAATCTCTGATTCCCTTTGCAATTCTCTGAGCTTTTGTCATCTTGTAAATATCTTCATAAACTGGATCTCCAGGATCCATCTTCTTTTTGATTCCGTCTAATCCTGCTGCTTGAACTGCTGCAAATACTAGATATGGATTTGATGACGGATCAGGAGCTCTAAATTCAATTCTCTTAATCTTGGCATAATTCTCTCCTCTAAAATGTGATGGAATTCTAATTATTGCAGATCTGTTACTTGCACTCCACGCAATATACACTGGAGCTTCATAACCTGGAACTAATCTGTGATAAGAGTTTGTTGTAGGAGCAACAATTGCAGACAATGCTCTTGCATGATTCATAATTCCTCCACAATAGTATCTTGCAATCTGACTGACTTCTTCTTTGTCATCTTTATCATAAAATATGTTCTTGTCATCTTTCCACAAGCTTACGTTTGTGTGCATTCCAGAACCTGCATCCATTGAAATTGGCTTTGGCATCATTGTAGCAACTTTATCATATTTTTTGGCAATGTTTCTTATGACATACTTGTATGTCTGGGCTCCATCTGCAGAATTAGTTAGAGTGTCATATCTAATATCAATCTCACACTGTCCTGCTGTAGCTACCTCGTGGTGATGATTATCACATAAAATTCCAAAATATTCGTTCAAGCACTCAACACAATCATTTCTAAATTCTGTCAAGGTATCAGCTGGTGTGCTTGGATAGTATCCTTTCTTTAATGCCATTGGATATCCTTTACCATCTTGACTCCAGGGAGCCTCTTTGGATTCTATTGAATATGATTGGCCTTTGTAAGGAGTGAGAACATCCCAAGTAATTTTATCAAATACAAAGAATTCTACTTCTGGACCCCAGTAACTATTGTCAAATCCTTGAGTTTTTAGATATTTTTCTGTTTTTTGAGCAATACCTCTTGGGTCGGATTCTAGTCTACCTTTATTTCGACTACGATACACATCACAAATCAATCTGGCAGTCTTTGCATTTCCCATCCATGGAATTATTGCAAAAGTACTAGGATCTGGTTTTAGAACCATATCTGAATCCTCAATTGATGAAAATCCTACAATTGAAGAACCATCAAGTTTTGGCAGTCCATCTTGCATTTGTTGTGGAGTAAATAGATTTGCGGAAATTGTAGTGTGATGGAATCTTCCTCTAAGACCCGTAAATTGTAAATCGATAAATTTTATCTGATCGTGCTTTATTTTTGAGAAAACATCTTCTGCAGAATAAGAAACTGGTACTGGTTCTCCACCAATCACTTTATATGGCAATTTTGCACCTTGATCATAACACAAAGAGGTCTATGATTTAAGTATTGTTGGATATGGAAATGTCAGAAACAAAAAAAATTGATGTAAATTCATTGTATGCTATTCTTCTTCGCGAAGTAGAAAACGACACAGTTCAGGAGGTAGATCCTAACTTGTATCATAACATTGCAGAATTTCTTGGAAACATAAAGAATCATGATTATGATGGAGTAGAATCCAAGATTACAGAATCGCTTGTAAAAATGATAACGGAGATGACCTCGATTCTTTTGAAGATTAGAATTGAAAAGGCAACATCATTGGATGAAATTGATTATTCTAATCTTCTTGACGAAGAGAGATTCATTTTAGATTCTGAGGATGAGCTACGCCAAAGAAAGGAAACCATTCTTTCTGCAACACTCAATGGAAGATTGAAACTTTTAGAGACCGTGGGAGAAAATCATAGAGCAAGATCAATTGTGGTGCGATTTCTCAAACCCATGGACCAGATAATGGGCACAGATCTCCATTCATACGGACCATTTGAAGCAGAAGATGTTGCTACTTTACCCTTTGAAAATGCCCGCTCATTGATCGGAAAGAAAGTGGCAGTAAAGGTAAGCTGGGAAGACTAGAAATTAGACAACCGGCATTTGGTGTATCATGCATAATGGAATAGATCTTGATGTCTATTTTGAAATTATACTGTATCCCGTTGCTGGTTTATTTATCATAGAAATGATTAGCAGACTGGTCAAGATTGCAAACTGGGCTAAACTCTTCACCCAGGCAATAATGTGCGTAGGCTTTGGTATAGCATATCTTGTAATGCAAGTTGCTCATTGGCTGACAGCTGGTGTATTACTTGCACTTGCAATAGCTTTGTTTTACCAAGCAAAACGCTCAAAGATTGATCCGCAAAAAGCTTTGTACTAACCGAATTTTCCAAAAAGTCGCTTGATGAAACTTTGTCTGCCTATTCCCTTTGTTCTCTGAATCTTTTTTTCTCCAAATTTCTTTGCTCGTATTTGAAATAGTTTTACACATCTATGTGATTCAGGTAATCTATGATCTGCGCAAAACTTGTCGTTACAATAATTGCATTCAAAAGGCAAGTCTTGCGTTTCTCCACAATATGCACAGTCAAATTGTTCCATAATTGTAATTAATTGAGATCCTAAATTAGTGTTAGTGAGCAAAAGTACTTTTAATTTAATTGACAAAACTTATTTACGCAAGACAGTGTGATGAAGAATAGTTTTCAGTATGATAAAAGACCAAGTAGCTATAGTAACGGGTGCTAGTAGTGGTATAGGATATGCAACTGCTATTGCAATAGCAAAGGCTGGTGCAAAGGTTGCAATTGGTGCCAGAAGAGTTGACAAATTAGAACAGCTCAAAAAAGACATTGAACAAATCGGTGGGGAATGTATTACGGTTTCATGTGATGTAACAAAGCGCAATGATTGTGAAAATTTGGTTAATGCGGCAATAAAAAAATGGAACAGAGTAGATATTTTAGTAAATAACGCGGGATTGATGCCCTTGAGTTTTGTAAAAAACCTCAAAATAGACGAGTGGGAACAAATGATTGACGTAAACATCAAAGGAGTGATGTATTGTACTGCTGCTGCAATTCCTCACATGATCACACAAAAATCTGGTCATATTGTAAATATTTCATCAATTGCAGGTAGAGTGGTCTTTCCTGCAGGAAGTGTTTATTGTGCAACTAAATTTGCAGTATGGGCTTTTAGTGAGGGACTCAGACAAGAGCTATCTGTAAGAAACAATATTCGAGTTACAACAATAGAACCGGGAATAGTAGATACTGAACTTACAAACACCATTACCGACAAATCGCTTGAAGCATTTGTGACACATTCAAAAACAATCCAATCTCTCAAAGCAGAGGATATTGCAAATTCCATAATGTTTGCACTCCAGTCTCCATCTCACATGAGTGTAAATGAAATTACAATCAGACCAACTACTCAAGAAAAATAGAGACTGCGCCTTGCTATGAGACCAACAAACATTGTAATTTTAGGTGGGGGCTTTGGGGGTCTTGCTGCTGCAAACGAACTTCGAGATAATCTTACACAGGATACACGAATCACAATAATTGATAAAAAAGATTGGTTCATGATGGACCTAGTCAAGTTATGGATAATCAATGGAACAAGAGAGTTTGAATCTTCCAAGAGATCATTAGAAAATGTCACCAAGAAAGGTATTGAATTTGTAAATGAAGATATTCTAAAGATAGATCCTGTAAACAAGTCTGTTCGAACAAAGTATAGACAATTTCATTATGACTATCTGATAATAGCACTAGGTGTAGAGCTTGCACCAGAACAAATTCCGGGTTTGAAGGAAAATGGCTTTGTACTTTATGATATTAATGATGTTCCAAAAATCAGAGATACACTAAGACAATTCAAGTCAGGCAAAATTGTAATGGCAATAACTGGTCTCCCATACAAATGTCCTCCTGCACCATTTGAGGCAGCTCTTCTGATAAGATCTGTACTTGAGGAGACAGGTGCAAGTGATTCTGTCCAGATGGATTTCTACAGCCCTACTCCAATAACACTTCCTGCAGGGGGTCCACAAGTAAGTGAAGAAATATTTCAAATTCTAAAATCAAAAAAGATAGAGTTTCACGGAAATCACAAAACCACTGCAGTAGAACCAAACAAAATAAAATTTGAAAATGGTGAGGCAAATTTTGATATCTTAATTTCTGTTCCTCCTCACAAGGCTCCTTCAGTTGTGATAGAATCTGGTTTTGCAGAAAATGGCAAGTTTGTGGCAGTAGACAAAACCTGCAAGACAAAATATGATCATGTCTATGCAATAGGCGATGTGAACCAAATCATGGTGACAGATAAGATTGCTGTACCAAAAGCAGGAATTTTTGCCGAAGTCGAAGGAATAACTGTTGCAAGAAATATCATTGCACAAATAAAAAATGAGTTGGAAAACGCAGTCTTTGATGGAAAAGGCGGATGTTTTCTAGAAACTGGTAAGGGTACTGCTGGATATATTCAAGTTGACATGTTTGCAACACCAGATCCTCTGACTCAACTAAAATCTTCATCAACAGAATACTTTACAGAGAAAGAAAAGTTTGAGCAAGAAAGACTGAAAAAATGGCTCTAGATTTTCAAACACAAATTTCTTGACATCAATTCAATCCTACAACTTAATAATTTCAACAATAGCCAGCACCTTGAGGGGCCGTAGTCTAACTTGGTATGATGCTAGCCTGGGGTGCTAGAGGTCGCCGGTTCAAGTCCGGCCGGCCCCACCATGTACAAGGATATAGTTAAGACTAGATTTTGCATAGATAGATCAAGACAAACAAATCCATGAAAATATCATATTTGATAAATCCTGATTTGAAACCAAGAGAGGTAGTTACATTGTTTGTTAATTCTGGCATTAAAAGACCTGTAAATAACATTGGAAGAATAAAACGCATGATTGAAAATGCAAATCTAACAATATGTGCACAAGATGGCAAGAATCTAGTTGGAATATTGCGTGCTGTAACTGACTTTAGCTACTGTTGCTATGTATCTGATTTGGCAGTTGATAAGAAATATCAACATCTTGGAATTGGAAAAAAGTTACTCAAATTGGCACAAAAAACACTTGGAAAAGAAGTCATGATACTTTTGTTATCTGCCCCGGAAGCAAATTCGTTTTATTCTCATATTGGGATGGAAAACATACAAAACGCCTGGAAGATTGCTCGTAAAAGATAGAATTCATGATATGAGTAAAATCTTGTCTCATCTCTTCTCATATCTCATGCAAAGCAAATTTTGTCATAATTTACAATCTACTTGCTAATGTCAAATTGTCAAGTCATTTTTTGTATAATTGTGATTGTAACAGGCCCATGGGAAAACGAAAATTCACTATTGACCTTGGCAACGAGAAGATTGAGGTAGAAGGTCACTTGCACAAGAATGTCGCAATCAAGTATCTCATGAAAAGACGAAGATCTCTACTCATGACAAAGGATAAAGAAAAGGTAGAGAAACTCTTTGAAAATGTACCGAAAACAATCTCAATAGTGGGTGGTCACCTAATCAAATCTTACAAAGTAAATTGGGAAAGAGAAGGAACAACTGAATTTGAGGGTTCTAGATTTGTCTTCACCTTGACTGATCTACCTGACAAATCAGTACACGCAATTACAAATTGATTTCCCATATGTGTTTTTTTTGAGTTAGAAATTTTTCTTATATTGTAGATTTCATACTTGACTCATAGCTTGGAAACCCAAGTACGTCCTGGTATGATTTTGGAATCATTGATTTTGATTGAAGCAAAAGATCACTTGCAGCAGAATCAAGAACATATGTAACGGCCCAATCTTCTTCACTTCTAATTGATCTACCAAAGCCCTGCAGTAATTTTGTAAGTGTCTGCGATTTGTACCACAAAGGAAACTTTTGCATCTTGTTCTTGGTTCGTTTTTCGCTAAGGTTTGGATATGGTACCTTTGCTATTATCTGAAATCTTGACAAGTCATCTTTCAAGTCAACTCCTTCCCATAATGATGATGATAACAATACACCGTCTTCATCAAAAGAATGTTCTTGCAATACCTCATCTTGAGTCATACCGTTCTCATTTCTGCTATGACACACCCTTATTCGTAGTCTATTTTTTTCAGAGAGATTATTTTTTATGTCAAAACATTTCTTCTCCGACGATGTAAGTATCAAACCCCGCTCTGTACCATGTTGTGACATTATCTCATCAATTTTTTTAATGACAGCAAGTTCGTCATCTCTACTTGAAGAATAACTTAGTTTTCTTGTATTAAGAAAATTAATTCTTCTCTTGTCTGGGGGAAATGGAGATCTTGGCGTATCCACAAATCCAACTTTTGATGGATCAAGTCCTGTATTTTCACAAAAACTATCCTTGTCTATTGTTGCAGACATGAAAACTTGATTTTCAATATCAAAAAAGGCCTTGACATATTTTGAAATGTCAAGTGGCTTGATAGAAACTGATCTGAAATTTCCTCTTTCATCTTTGAATGGATCATTTACCACAAAATTATTCTTGTTTGAATTTATTTCTGCATGGGAATTTGCCATCTTTTCATATCTTGATTCTAATTTTGCAAGCGTGGCGTAATCTGGATTTAGCATAAATGCTCTGCTTTCCTGCAAATCAAGTATCTGCTTTGCATATGATTTTGCCAAACCCTCAAGCAACTTTGCTATTGTATCGATATCTCCAAGATCATCAAACTTTTTTGCATCTATGCCACACTCGGTAAAATACGCATTGTAGATGTCTACACCTATGAACTGGATAATCTGGTCTTCTACCTTGTGTGCCTCATCAAAAATTGCTATTGGTTTTTTGACATATTCTTCATAGGCCTTTCTGTTAAACCTCATCAATTGAAAATATGCAGCATAATTCCAGATAGAGTGAGGCGAAGTCAGTGCACGATATTTTTGTTCATAATAATAACACGATTCCTTGGTAATGTCTTGTGGCTCTCCTAGCTTTGGCTTGAACTGGCAAATCTCCTTGACTTTCTTTCCGTTTTTCATTATTGTCTCTTCACAGAGACCTTTCTCACAAGTAAGGCCTTTCTGGATTGCATTTCTTGTATCTGATTTTTCAATTGATTCTTGTTCCATCAGTTTGAGGCAAGCAAAATTTGATTTTCCCTTTACCGGCATGAGAAATTTCAGATCTTTGGAATATTGATCCTGTAATTGTTTAGAAGCAGTAACTACAAAAGAGCTACCAAAATATCTTGCAAGCGTTGCAGCAATGAGGGACTTTCCAACTCCTGTTGGTGCAGACAAGATGATTGTCTTGTATCCTGACTTGATCTTTTCCTCTATTCCCTTTAAGATCTCTTTTTGTATTTCTCTTGGTTTGTATTCCTCTGGAAAGTGTTCAAGAATAGTCATATTAATTCAGATATGATAAAACATTCAAAGAACAATACTTAATCGCTTGTTTTGATATGTTACAATTTTAATTGTGTAGTCATGTTCTATATCTCTTGTACAAATAATTACTCAAATCTTGTTGAACTGTCGCAAGCTCTTCCACATATACCATGTGGCTATAGTCCTGTATGGTTTCCATCTCTGACCAAGTTTTTCAGCTTCGATTTGTTTTGGAATCTCTGGCAATGAAAACAATATCTGTACACCTTTTCTCAATGCAAGATCGCCAACAGGAAAAATGTCTTGTCTTCCAAGAGAAAAAATGAGAAACATCTCTGCAGTCCATCTTCCTATTCCCTTGACCTGAGTTAGATGGGATATCACATCTTCATCGCTCATCCTTGAAAGCGATCTCATGTTCAATTTTCCTTCATTCACATGTTTTGCCAAGTCCTTCAGATATTCTATTTTCATACCAGAAAGCCCGACTTGACGAAGCTTGGATTTTCTTGTAGCAAGAATCTCAGAGGCAGTCGGAAATTTTGGATATAGGCCCTTGAATCTCTTAAAAATTGCATCTGCAGCACTAGTGGCAAGCTGTTGAGAGATTATTGATTCCACCAGAACAGAAAAATGATGATTTCTTTTCTTTAGTTTGTATTCCCCAATCATATCTATGACTGGAGCCAGTGTTTGGTCTTGTCTAAGAAATTTTATTGCATCGGCAATTGTCATTTCTAGTTTGGCTCTGGATGTATGGTAACTATGGCATTTTTTATTTGATCTTTAATCTTGCCTTCTATACCTGAGACAATATCATGGACCTCTTCTATTGTAAGATCCTTTTCAAATGAACAATCAATGTCTATCTTGAATATGTCTTGCAGATGTAATGTTATCACTCGGCCAATTTTTTTTACCTTGGGATATTCTCTTATGATGTTAGCAACTTGCTCTTCTATTGTTATGTCTTCCACCGGAATGCTCTCTGGAATTGAAACATATGGTTCAAGATGTATAGTAATGTGATTCACATTTGTAACGGATTTTTTTATTTGAGACTCTATCTCATCTGATACATGATGTGCATCTTCAAGTGACATGTTTCTGTCAACCATTACATGCAAGCTAATGAAGATACCATTCTCTGCAGGAAATGAAGTTACATTGTGGATTTCTTTTACTCCCTTGACTGAAGTTGCAATTGTATTTATGACATAATTTGCTGGAACATCTTTCCATGTTGGTTCAAAATGAATAGTGACCTTTGAATTTGCAATTGCATTTTTAATATTCTTTTCTACATTGGCACTAATCTTATGGGCTTCCTCAAAGCTTGATGCAGCACTCAACGCTATTGTAATTTCAGTAAAGATGTCACTGCCTGATCTGCGTATTTGTACAGACTCTGTACTCATTACTCCTTTGGTATTGTTTACAATGTCATGTACTCTTTTGACCATGTTTGCAGGAACTGCATCAGTTAGCTCAAGACCACTCTTGTGAATTAATTTCAAACTCAATGCAGCAAGCAAGCCTCCAAGAATTAATGCTGCAATGTTATCACCTTGGTAGAATCCCATTATCACAAACACAATTCCTACCAATGCAACAGAGGTTGCACCCATGTCCATGAGAGCATGGTACAAGTCTACCTGAAGTGAGGAACCATCTGTTTTTTTGAGCGCCCTTTTCAGGATGACAATTCTGAAAAAGATTGACCCTAGCGTATATGCTGCCGCAATGACGGCTAAAATTCCAGGCAAAACTAGGGGTTTTGGTTCCTGGAATCTTGATATCGATTCGTACACAAAAAACAGTGAAATTACAAGAATTATGATCCCTGCTACAAAACTGCCCATTGTCTCAATTTTTCCATGACCATAGGTGTGTTCTCTGTCCGGTGGCTTGGTAGACCATTTTGCAGCAACAAGCAAAACCATTGTTACAATAGAATCTAGTATTGCATGGATACTGTCTGTGATAAGGGCAAGACTGTTAGAAGAAATTCCAATCAAAAATTCTACTGCAAAGGCAGAAAGTATTACTGCAAGTGAAATTTTTAGCGCATTTGTCTTGATGTCTTGCAAGCTCAACTCTTGTCCAACCCCAACATCTTCAGTATGGCATCAAAATTTTCTCTTGATTGATCATGCTTGTATTTTTTGAGAGGACCTATCATTTTTTTCTTGCTTGGTATCTTGATCATATTTTTGACAATATTTGCAAGTACAGATCCTATGAATATTGATTGAGTTGCAGATGTAACATTTGAAGTTCTTCTGTTTGTACTAGAGCTTTCAAAATCAATCAAGCATGGAGATTTTCCTACAATGACATGCTTGTGGATATAGCTGAGCTCTCCATGATCAAGATGAATTCTATCCAAAGTGTGACAATCTTCCAAGACTTGTCTTACAACAGATCGAAGTGCTGCAGCACTTCCTCTGCCCTTTAGATCTTGTACCCAGTCAGTTATTTTTTTACCTTCAAGATATTCCATTACCAAGAAATTTTTACTACTGTCTATCAGTTTTGGACCTATGTTCTCCTTGTTTGCAATCTTGAGAAGTTTTGCTTCGCTTTTCATCTCTTGTCTGCTAGAATCTATTCTACGAATCTTGAGGGCTACATTTTTTTTGCCAAGCCTTGATAATACAACAACTCCGACGTAGCCCTTGCCAAGTACATGGATGTTGCTCAAAATTGTCTCACCCTCGAAACATTACTCCTGTAATTCCAAGTTTTTTAAGCTCGACAAGTCTTTTTGCAAGCTCACCCTTTGTTGCCTTGGGGTATCCTAGTATCAGTGAGTATGGTTCTTTGACAAGCTTACTTGTTGGAACCAAAGATGAGTTCATTGGTAGAGGTTAACTCAGCCAGAGCCTTTTTAATGGATTTGCTTGCCACCTGATGGCCCCCTGATATCACAAAGCCACGTTTCATGTCTGAGATTATACCGCTTGGAATACCTGCCTTTGTCAGGTTTTTCTTCAAAAGTGACTGGAGGAATTTTTTTGCATCATGGAATTCTCTTTGTTGCAGTGACAAGATCCTTCCTTGTTCGTCAACCCAGGTTATGTTGTTCTTGGAATTTCGCAAAATAAAGTTCTCTGATTCTGGTTTTCTAAATACCTCTGGACCATTTTTGACCATGAATTTTTCAATTGTTGTAGAATGCAGCAGGAAAAGCATTGCAGCCTCTGATTCTTCATCTGTTATGGAACCCTTACGCAATACCTGAAATCCACCAAGCTCAAGTTGGCCAGAAAGTGCAGTTGCTCCCCTTTTTACCTGGCCCCAAATGATATCAGGACTTCTGGGTTTGTATTTGAACTTGACAACTAGAACATTTCTTTGGTTCTTTGTGTTTGGCAACAATTTTTTACCATTGAAAAATTCAAGTGATGGTTTTTTCAGATATGCCCTTGCAGCAAGTATAAACTTGCCAAAATTTTGAGCAGAGATTGCAGTACCAAGGTTCCTGTTGCTATCTATTGGGTCTATCAATACTAGAGACGTCTCAAACTTTTTTGTTGGACTTCCAATTACTTGTCCTTGGGAAAAGTTTGCAGCAGCCTCCAAAGTTTTCACAAAGCTTCCATAATGGTAAATTAAAACCTCAGAGACATATCCTCCAAATCCTTCTGTTGCAATTTCTGCACCATAGATTCCAATTCCTCTGAGAAACTTTTTGAGCAGTCTTACCTCATTTTTTCTCTCTGCATCTAATTTTTCAAGTATGAATTTAGTGTGAAATGATGACCTATCAGCTGCACTCTTCCACTGGCCCATTTCTACATCATAGCAAGGAACAACGTTTACCTTGGTACCTTGCACTACTGCCTCAACGTATGGATGCTCTGAATATCTAACATAGGGACCAAACTTTTTCATGGATTCAAAACCAATTTTTCTACCAATCTCTTCGAATTGCTTTTCGCCTATCTCTTTTTTCATCTTGACAAAGATATCAAGGTCCAGCTTGCCCTTGAGCCAAGTTCCTTTTGCAAAAGATCCACCAAGCTCAACAGATGTAACCTCTGGATATTTTGTAATCTCTTTTTTTACCAAGTCAAGAAGATTTTCTGCAAGTGCTCCTATCTTTTCCTCTTCTTGCCTTGCAGGAATTGATATCTTTCTTGCCTGCTCCAAAATGTTTCTCATTTTGCTAAAATCACCTGTAAATCAGAGTATATTGGCCCACTAGGGGTTAAGATGCTTTGCTTGAACTTTAATTCTGTCATGGTATATTTTCCTAGATCAATTTTCTTGAATTTTTCTATTATATCTTGAATGCCATCTACCTTGTTCTTTATCCTAAATATCGTCAAGTGTGGCTTGAAAGGCTTGTCAGACCTGAATCCAAGAGGCGCCAGTTTTTTTTCTACCTGTGAAGCAAGATCTACTAGTTGTTTTGATGATGTATCATCTACACCAATCCAAATAACTCGCGGAGATCTTGGGTTTGGAAACGCACCAACATGTGTAAAGTTTACATCAATTTTTTTAAATGAAATGGTATCTAACGCTTTTTTTACACTTGCTGCAGCATCTTCAGTTATCTCTCCCAAGAAAAGTAATGTAAAATGCATATTTTTTTTGTTTACTGGAGTTGCCCTTATGTTAAATTCAGATTGAATCTTGACAATTGCATCAAGTACGTTCTCATCCTGAATCTCTACTGCAATAAAGGCACGCATTAGTGGAATTCAGATTATGGCATCTATAATAATTTCCGGTAGCTTCATAGACTGGAGGATAAAGTTTGTGAGTGTGAAACTAATCGTATGTCTTACAGGAATGCCAGGGGCCGGAAAGACCACAATAGCTGAAGCCTTGAAATCAAAAGGCTTTGATAAAATTACAATGGGTGATGCTGTAAGAGCAGAAGCAACAAGAAGACAGATAGATCCAACAGGGGCTAATCTTGGAAAACTCATGATTGAATTACGAGAAAAAAATGGTCCAGGTGCAGTGGCTGAGCTCATAAAAGATGGAATTCAAAATTCCAAGTCTGATGTTATACTTGTAGATGGAGTACGATCACTTGCAGAGGTTGATGTCTTGAAAAAAATTGGCACAGTCAAAGTTCTTGCAATTCATGCATCTGGTGATATACGATACAAGTTTCTAACAGAAAGGGGTAGATCTGATGCTCCATCTGACCGTGAAGATTTTACAAAAAGGGATTCAAGAGAAATTGGAGTGGGCATGAGTGAATCAATTGCACTTGCAGACGAAACAATTTCAAATAACAACATGACAATTCAAGAACTTGTTGACGCTTCATATCAAGTCATTAAAGGTTGGATGAATTGAAGATTCCAAATGTTACCTGCAAGATTGAAGTCTATGCAGCAGTAAATCCATCTGAAGATCCAGACAAAGTCAGACTTGCTGTATCTCATGTCATACTTGAAACAGATTACCAGTACAAGGAAGGAAGCATCAAGGCAACCTCAAACAAGTTGGAATCGCTTGTAAAAATCCAAGAGACAATCAAGAAGCATCGAACCAACAAGATCTACCGAAGGCAAATGCGATTTAATACTAAAGGGGATACAACTTGGTTTTACCTCAACAAGCAGGCAGCCTTTGTGGATATCATTGCAGTATGCGAGCAGGCAGAAGAGTCTGCCATGGGTCCAATCAAGGTAATACTTCATTCAAAGGACCTTGAGAAGGTAGTGAACTGGCTTGCACCTGAGATGACTGGAATAACTGGATAAATTTACTACACTTGCTCAACTAGTATACATTTGCACTTTTTTATGAACACCTCAAGAAAAGTAACTGTTTGATAGGTAAACTGATCATTATTGGAATCATTATAGCGGCAGTAGCTATCTTTGTACCAAGCTCATCGAAATTCTTTCAAAGTGTACCATCATCGATTGATAAAGTCGCAACCAACAAGCAAGTAATCAACGATTCCAAGCAAGCCATCAAAGAAGTAGGGATTGGTGCAAAATTGCTTGAAAATAATTCTGGTATATTGTCAAGTGCAAATTCCATCCTAAGTACGGCTCCCAATAATAATTCAACTTCTGTTTATCAACTTGCTCCACAATATGTCACTCGACAAAACTATACTGGACAGGTCTTTGAAAAAAATGGTAATACATGTCAAATTTCTGTTCCAGAATTGGCCCAGACAATAAATGGAATAAAACAGCTAACTGGAATAATTCAACTTGATCAATGTCAATCAAATGTAGGTGATCCTGTGCAGGTAACAGAACTTGCAGCAAAACCTGATTCTCCACCAGTAGATGTTTCAAGCGGTCTGATAATCTCTCCTTATTCTAGTGATGGTGGCACAACCTCAA
>CAVOVM010000001.1:0-29888 GCA_963699865.1 uncultured Nitrososphaerota archaeon | reverse complement strand
ACCCAAGATGATAAATGATGTCAAAAAAATTCAGAAAGATGTCTTTCTTGTAGGATTCAAGGCAGAGACCAATGTATCCAGAAAAGATTTGATAAACAAGGCAAGGAAAAAAATAACACAATCAAGTTGTGATCTTGTCATTGCAAATGACATTGGCATCAAGAGATACAGAGAAAATCCTGATTACAACAATGTGATATCTGTTGATTCAAAAACTTTCAAGGAATCAGGATGGAAAACCAAGTACAAGGTTGTAAAATTTATCAGAAATGAAATTGAAAGACGAATAGGCTAATTCTAGAGTTTATTTTCTTCAGAATTGGTTCTGGTATCATGATGTAATCTTTGTTTTTTCCTTGTTGCAAAACCATATCCAAAACAGACTGCAATTATTGATACTGCCAAGACTGGACCTGTCCACTCTGGAAGTACATCTGTATTTGTTATTGTTGAATACGATTCAAATGAAGCTACCATTATTGCTACACCACTCAGTGCATATGCCATGTATCTGAAACCCTTGGTGTCAAATATTCTAGAAAATGCGGAGCGAAGTACAACACTATCTAGTGTATCAATTGGAATCATTCCAAGGGCAAAGAATCCTGATAGAATCAATGCTGTTTGAATTCCTGCAGTAGCTGATGCCACTGCAGATATTGTAATTGCAGAAATCTGTGTTGCAGTATCAAAACCTAGACCAAAGACTAGTCCAGTAACAAAAGAAGATCCAACTGGGCCCAATATTCCAACTCTGTTGAGAACCTTGCTTGCAAGTATTGCGGCACCACTTTTTCCCCATTTTCTTATTGCGTATACGTTGATTATTCCAATTGTACCAAGAGCAATTGCACCTATAATACCGCCCCAAAATTGTAGATTGCCTGAAGTTGTGAGGCTTCCAACTACATATATGATAAAAATCATCTCGGCCAAGACGGAAATCATGTGACCAGAACTAAATCCTGCTCCTACCAATCTAGATTTTTTTGTAGCGTTATGCATTCTGACTAGATTATCAATTGCTGTGATATGGTCAACGTCCAAGGCATGACGCATACCAAATACTAGCATTACAGGTATTGATACTAGGATAAAAGACCAAGCGTCTGCCATCTAGAAAATCTCCTTTTTGTGTGATGCCATAGAATACTTGGAAAATAAGATTGAATAAATCATGAATGTAATGAATTACATTTGTATAAGAAATTTGCTATAACAAATTTCTATTTCATCTATAGAATGATCAATTCTTTTGTAAACTTGTGCATGACTTCAACTTTGTTGCCAACAATTACAGAGTCTTCAATTCTCACACCAAACTTTCCTGGAATGTATATTCCCGGTTCTACTGTAACTGCCATGTTCTTTGCTAGTATAGCCTTGCTTGATGGACCAAGATTTGGTAATTCATGGACCTCTAGTCCAATTCCATGACCTGTCGAATGGATAAAATATTTTCCATATTTTTTCTTTTCAATTATTTTACGACAAGCATCATCTACAGACTTGCATGATGTATTTGGTTTGACAGCTTCTAATCCTGCCTTTTGTGATTGTCTTACAATTTCATAGACTTTTTTTGCTTCTGTAGATACAGAACCAAGACCAAATGTTCTGGTTGCGTCAGAGACATAGCCCTTGTATCGTAAAGTAAGATCAACTACAACCATATCACCATTTTTGAATTTTCGATCAGTTACCTGTGCATGTGGTAAGGAACCATTTGGGCCGCCTGCAATAATCAGCGGGTTCAATGTTGACTTGTATCCAGTTGCAAACATTTCTTGTTCCATTGCATACTGCATAAGTATAGTCTGAAGCTGAGCTTCTGACTGGCCAACCATCATTTTGTCTACACACACTTCATACATTTTATCAAGTATTGAGGATGCTTTTTTCAATATTGTAATTTCTTGAGAATCTTTTACTTCTCTTGTTCGATAAAATGGATCAGTGGAGGATTTTACTTCAGAAATAGACCTCTTTAGACTCTCTACTATGTTGTAACTATCACTGTCTGTGCATACCTTGTTTTTTTGCAATACCTTGACAAGAGTTGCAAGAGAACCCTTTCCACGCTCGGACTTTACCACATTACAGTCAGTTGATTCTTCTTTTGCCCTACCCATCTCAAGTTCTGGAGATACAATTGTGCAGCCATTTTTATCCAGTATACCAATTGCCTCTCCCCAAAATCCAGTCATGTAAAATAGATTTTCAGGCTCAAATGCAACTAGGGAATCATATCCTAAATCATTACAATATTTCAAAAGATTTTTTCTTCGTTGATTCAATACAATAATTCTAGCCCTTTGCTATTTTATATTTGCTGGAAGGTTTAGATATTGGAAAAAGGCCCTCTGGTTTTGTGGAAGAGAAAAAGAAAGTCGTAGCATTATTGTCAGGCGGTCTTGATAGTAGATTAGCTGTAAAAATGATGCAAAAGCAAGGATTTGATGTTACTGCTGTTGCAATCAAGACTCCATTTTGTGATTTTGATTGCGGTAGAGGTTGTGGATTTGAAATAAGAGAGACTGCAGATTCACTAGGTGTTGATCTGAAAACTGTTTACTTGGGTGATGATTATATCGAGATGTTAAAACATCCAAAACACGGTTTTGGTTCTGGCATGAATCCATGCATTGATTGTAGAGCAATGATGTTCAAGGCAGGAAAAAAAGTAATGGATGACATTGGCGCTGAGTTTATCATATCAGGCGAAGTTTTAGGCCAGAGACCAATGAGTCAATTTGCTCCTGCGCTAAAAACAATAGAAAAAGAATCTGGACTTGAGGGAATTATTGTCAGACCACTTTCTGCAGCACTCTTACCACCAACAAAACCAGAGATTGAGGGACTGATTAAAAGAGAAAATCTTGGAATGATCAGAGGACGTTCAAGAAAAGAACAGCTAAAGATGGCTCAAGAGTTTGGTTTTGACAATCCGCCAAATGCTGGTGGCGGTTGTTTGCTTACTGATCCTGCATTTTCAATTAGAGCAAAAGATCTTTTTCATCACATCGAGACACCAAACACAAATGATATTGATCTTCTAAAGATTGGAAGACATTTTAGATTTGACGAAAAAACAAAATTCATTGTAGGAAGACACAAGGATGAAAATGAAATGCTAAAGTCCCTTGCATTACCCGGTGATGTTTTGTTTGATGCAAAAGATCATGTTGGTCCAATCTCATTGTTACGTGGAGAAGATTCTGAGAAAAATCTGAAATTAGCTGCAGCTATTGCATTACGATATTCTGATGCACCAAAGGACCAGCAGAGCATAGTCTTGACAGAAAAGAATGGTACAAAATCAGAGATTTCCACTGGTTCAATTTTAGAATCAGAATACCTACAGTATAGAATTTAGTCGTGCAAGCTAATCTGTGAAATGCAATTGACTAGAAAGACTTTTTGAGGGAGTTGATCGCTAACAAGGTATGCAGACGCAAAAGGCTCCCACCTACCTCAAGGCGATAACTTTGAGGGACTATAGTGATGTACATAGTGTAAAGGAGGACATCAAAAAGGGAATGATCCTAGTTCTTAGGGTAACCCCACTTGCACAAAAAAATGTGGATGAGCTTAGAAAAGCAGTTGAAGAAATTTACAACATTGCAAAAAATGCAGATGCAGACATTGCAAGACTCGGTGAAGAAAGAATTATTGTCACTCCATCTGGTGTAAAGATTTGGAGAGCCGAGTACGATCTAAAGTAATCTAATTCCTTCTTGTACTTGAGGACAGGTTGTAGCAATTCTAAACATCCTGTGTACTGAGCTTGCCAAGTTTTCACACTTGCGTCGCTCACCGTGATTTACAATTACTCTTCTTAGTTTTGGTCGCAGTCTGTGAATATATGACATTAATTGGTTGTAATCACTATGACCACTGAACCCATCAAGTTTTTCAGTTGAACAGTTGATGTTGATAACTTCGATCTTTCCATCCTTTCCTACAACAGAGACTTGTCTTGAACCATCAAGAACTCTTCTTCCCAGTGTGCCATTTACTTGATATGATACAAATAAGATCTTATTTTTCTGAACTGGTGCAATATTTTTAAAGTATTCAAGCACTGGTCCACCCTCTAGCATACCAGATGTTGCCATGATAATTGATGGGCCTTCACGTAATGGTTCTTCTCTTGCATCAGAATGCTCAATGTTTGTGAAATATTCAGAATCAAATGGATTATCATCAGTCTCAAGGATCTTTTGTCGTAGTTCTCGTGCAAGATATTCTGGATATGATTCATGTATTGCGGTTGCTTCTGAGATCATTCCCTCTGTAAACACTGGTGCTTCCATTAGTTGTCCTTGCTTCATGTATTGATCGATTACCATCATTAGTTCCTGTGCACGACCTACTGCAGGAATTGGGATCAATACCTTTCCGCCGTTTCGCAATGTCTCATTTACTGATCGGATGAAAGCACCCTCGACTTCTTCTCTTGATGACTGGATGTCTTCTTTTGCACCATAGGTACTCTCAATTAATAACGTCTCAACTCTTGGAAAGTTCCAAGATGCGCTCTCAAAGAGCATGGATTTTCCATACTTTAGATCGCCTGTATAGACAAAGTTGTGATTGCCGTTTCCTATGTGAAAGTGGCAGCTTGCAGAGCCTAGAATATGACCTGCATTTGAAAATACTAGTTTGATATCAGGTGAAATGTCTGTGACTGTTCCATATGATAATGGAATGGTCTGTTTCATGACCTGCTTGACATCACGCTCAGAATACATAGGAACTCGACCTTGGGCTGCTGCAACCTTGATTGCATCAAGCTGGATTAGGTTCATCATTGGTAAGGTTGGCTCTGTACAGTAGATTGGACCCTTGTAGCCATACTTGAATAAGACAGGCAAGAATCCCGTGTGGTCCAAGTGGGCATGGCTGATTACTACTGCGTCAAGCTCGTCTAGTGTTATGTTTGGCCAGTCAAGGCGTGGAAATGCCTCTATGGGATTTTTTGCACCAGGATTTATGCCACAGTCAATTAGGATCTTGCTTTCATGAGTAGTAAGCAGCATGCAGGATCTTCCTACCTGGCTAAAGCCTCCAAGTGTCATCAGTGAAACTTCGGCATCTTCGGAGAGTTTTGGTCGGAATATTTGCTCACCTACCTGTCTTAGGTGCTTACTTCGTTCAGTTGAGGAAATTTTTAGATTATAGTTTATAGTTTGAATGGTAGAAGACTGGCTTGCAGTTGCTTTTCTGATTCGTATTCTCCAGCCTGTCTTTGAAACAAGATCTGGCATGTTAAAGGCATCAGGATTGTTAAGAAGCCATGGACGTTTTACATCCACTGTCATCTCGCCTGTTGCAGTATCAAAGAATGTTCCTCCAAGTTCTGCCTCTTTTGGAAGCATTTGAGTTAAAATTTGTCTTGACTCTTCCTCGTTCTTTCTGATTGATTCTTCAGTTCTTACTACAATTCTTTTTTTGATTACATTTACCATGTTGGAGATTACTTCGTTATGCTCCATCAGGTATTTTGGATTCTTTGTATAGATTGCAATTCTTGGGCCTTCATAATCTATCTTGGTTACATCGGCTTCTTTTGGAATACTTTGCAGTATTGTTGCCATTATGTTTTGGGCTGGAGATAGTTCACGTTGTGCTTGTTTTCTTTGCATTAAATCACTAAAGCGTAATTATGGCCTTTTTCTGTTCTTTTGTCAAGAGTCGATATCCCTGCTTGTCGATTATTGCCACATTGATTCCATCACCAGTTCCAATGTTTCTAGTGATTGCAGCTTTTACCGCTCTTAGGGCAATTGTTTTTCCCTCTTCTACTGTTAGGCCATCACGGTACTCATTTTCCAAGAGACCGTATGCTACTGGAGAGCCACTTCCTGTTGTTACAAATGTTTTTTTGTCAAGTGATCCAAACATGTCGATGTTGTAAAGTGATGGACCTTGCTGGTCATATCCTCCAACGAGAATATCGGCAATGAATGGATAGTATCTATTTTGGAAAAATATCAATGATGCAAGTCTTGCAATTGATTTGATCGGTAGATACTCTTGTTTATCAATTCTGTGTATGTTTGAATGATATCGCAACATGTCTGTTACATTTTGTGCATCTGCAACACCACCTGCAATTGTCATTCCTGCATGATTATCGATCTTTTGGATCTTCATTGTATTGTTATTTGCTATGAAATATCCTGCGCTTGCTCTCATATCTGCGCATAGAACTACACCGTCAGTACAGCTTATTCCTACTGTAGTTGTTCCATGGTATGTGTGTTGTTCAATATAGTCTGACAAATAACTTACTCCTAACTTGAGATACTTCGATTTGCATATTACCCGCTTAAATAACTTTGGATTATTCAGGATATCGATAAATAACCAAGTTCCAAGTGAAAACCATGGCTTCTCACATAATGGAGCTACCAAGAAAGATACTCATAGGTGAGAACAATATTTCCAATATAGGAGATTTCCTGGTAGGCCTGTCAAACCCAAAAAAGATTTCCATAGTTTCAGGAGATCAGGTGAGAAAGATAACTGACAAAAAGATCTCTGCCTCTCTTTTGGATTCAAAGATCAAGTATGTTTGGCATAGAAGTACAAGCAATGATGTCAAGGCTGCAAAAAAGACACTTGGTGAAATAAAAAAAGACAAGAGTGACTTGATAATTGGAATCGGAGGCGGCAGGTCTGTTGACATTGCAAAGATGATTGCGTTTACACTAAAGAAATCATTTGTAAGCATACCAACTTCTGCTTCACATGACGGTATTGCAAGTCCCTTTGTTTCATTGCGTGGAGACAAGCCATATTCCATAATTGCTACTGCACCATTGGGGGTTTTTGTTGATATTGCAATTTTGAAAAAGGCTCCGAGGAGACTTTTAGCAAGTGGATGTGGTGATCTTATGGCCAAAGTCACTGCAGTACGAGATTGGGAACTTGCAAGAGACAATGTTGGGGAATATTTTGGAACCTATGCTGCAAATCTTGCATCAATGAGTGCAAAAATAGTTATCGATAATTCAAAAGATTTTAGGAAAAATCCAGATGTTAGAATGATTGTAGAGGCATTGATTAGTTCAGGTGTAGCTGCCTGCATTGCGGGAAGCAGTAGGCCGTGCTCTGGTGCAGAACACTTGTTTTCTCATGCAGTTGATCATCTCAAGCCAGGAATTGGTTTACACGGGGAAAAATGCGGTATTGGAGCAATACTTGTTGCAAAGATCCAAGGCCAAGACTGGAAAAAGATAATTCAGATGCTAAAAAATGTTGGAGCACCAACAAAGGCAAAGGAGATCGGACTTGAGCCAAAGATTCTTGCACGTGCATTGACAATTGCACAATCACTAAGACCTGAAAGATATACAATTCTTAGTAAGATAAAGATGAATGAAGAAAAAGCTATAGAGCTTGCAAAAAGTACTGGCGTACTATAATTCTAGGCTGCTTTTGGTGGGACTGGTTTTGTTTCAGCTGGTTTTTGTTCTACTGGCTTGTCCTGTTTTGGTTTGTTGTAAGTATCAACAAAGTTCACCTTGTCTAGTTTTGGAACAAACTTGAAGATCTCGTTTGCAATTGCACGTTTTACTATCTGAAGACCTTCCATCATCATTGCTTCCTCTGGAATAGTAACATCAACTGCTGTTCCCTTGATCTCAAAGACGATCTTTGATTCTTCAATTGGGAATCTTCGCTTGAGTAATCCCAAGACTTTGTCTTGGTCTGTGTCAAGTGATTTTAAAACATTAAGATCATAAACAATTGTTTTTCCTGCAAATCTGTGATTGAAATCAACTTGGACTCTACCTGAACCAATGAATCTTACAATTCCGGTTCTGTCATCAAGATCTATTGTATCACCAACTGTAACCTTTTCTGCATCGTCTCCAAGTTTTCGAAGTGGAATCATACGAACCTTGCCTGTGTCTCTCATTCCAAATCCTTTCTCTGGAGGAACTTCGATTGAGAGTTTGTCGCCGGTTTTTGTATTTGCTAGTGCATCATCAAGACCCTTTAGAACCCAAGCCTCTCCTACGGAAATGAGTCTTGGTTGATACTTGACATTTGCATCATGAATTGAACCTGATTTAGCGTCAGCTTCTCGTGTTGTCTCAAATACCTCGTCTGAATCTTTAACCTTGGCAGTATAATCTACCAGAATTAAAGTTCCTTTTTGGAAAGTCAACGTGATCGATCCTTTGAATTCCTTATATTAAGTTAACACGAATTATAATGATTTGAGTTTGTCTTCGGCAACTTTTAGTGCTTCTGGATTTGTCTTGTATCCCATCATATCAAGTGTGGATCCTATTGCAGAGAGTGTTCTCATTACATGATATTTGTTTACTTCTCCCATACATCCAACTCTGAATACTTTGCCTTTTAGTTCACCAAATCCACCTGCAACTAGGACTCGGAATTTTTCAGAAAGTGTACCTCTGAATGTTTTATCATCAAGTCCTTCAAGATAGTTTAATGCAATTACAACTGTAGAACGTGCATCTTCTTTAGCAAATGGAGATAATCCCATTGTGCTCAGTCCACTGTAAAGAGCATCAGAACAAACTCTGTGTCTTTTAATTCTGTTGTCAATTCCTTCTTCTAGAATAATGTCAAGTGCCTCTCTGTATGCATATAGTAATGGAATGGCTGGAGTAAATGGTGTCTCTTTTGAATCATCATAATACTTGAAGTATCTTGCCATGTTAAAGTAAAATGTTGGAGGAGGATTTGCAATCATGTGCTTCTTTGCTTTTTGGCTAACTGCAATTGGTGAAATTCCCGGAGGAGCAGCAAGCGCTTTTTGTGCACCTGTTACACATACATCTACTCCCCATTTGTCCATATGGAATTCTTCTCCACCAAGTATTGATACTGCGTCTACTACATAGAAAGAATCATTTCTTGCAGTAAGATCTTTTATTTTATCGAGATATTTGACCATTGTACCAGTAGAAGTTTCATTCCAAACAACATAGAATGCCCTTACATCCTTGTTATTGTCAAATGCTTCTTTTATTTGATCAAAAGTTGCATTTTCTCCAAATGGTGTTGTGAGACGTACAACATTTGCGCCAGCCCACTCTAACATTGTCGAAAGTCTGTTGCTAAATTCACCGTTTACTGGAATTATTACCTTATCACCTTTCTTTACCATGTTTACAACAGAGGCTTCTACTGCGCCTGTTCCAGATGCACTGAGAGCTACTACGTCACTTGTTGTATCAAAAATTTTCTGACTTTTTTCAATAGTATCTACATACAATTTTACAAAATCTTTACTTCTGTGATTTATCATGTGAGTAAACATTGAACGTGTTACTCTTTCAGGAACATTTGTTGGTCCTGGTAACATGACTAGATATTCCAAATAAATTCTCCAATTTGCAAGCAAGTTAACCGCTATTTATAATTACAGAATTTTGAGCAGTCTGCTTTTTGCATCTATTTTTAAAAGCACTTGCTTGGTTCCTTCAGGAACAAGATCTGACCAGTCTTTGCCACTTGCGATCATTTCTCGAATATTTGTTCCAGATATTGTATCCCTCTTGAACAAAGGAACTTCAAAGATACTTTTTCCTCTTTTTTTGTACAATGTGATAGTAAATTCGTCATTTGAAAAGACCATATCGTATGGCGGTACGATAGAATCAACATGATGAGTCCACTTTTCATGATCACCAGTATCTGGTACAAAGAATATCTTGACACGTTCCGACATTTTAGAATCAAGTGATGAGAGAATCATTTCTTTTCGTTCATCTGCAGTGAATGGATTTCTTTTTTCATGATTTTTGTTTGAGCTCCCAATCCCGATCCAAAGATTGTCAACCTTTGACAATCCAATTTTTACTGCTTCTAGGTGCCCCTTGTGAAATGGTTGAAACCTACCAATTAGAAGACCATCCATTGCCGAGATCTTGTTGTACTTGTTTAAAAAACCATTACTAGTTGCATGAGTTATTTAATTAAGCACAAGAAAATCAGGATCATTAATTAGATTCTAAAATTAAACGAGCTAGTCATGGAACCAATAAAGATAGACGGCGGTTTTGGAGAGGGTGGAGGACAGATAATTCGAAGTGCAATTACCTTGTCTGCAATTACAGGTAAACCAGTTGAGATAGAAAATATTCGAAAGAATAGAAAGGTTCCAGGTCTTAGGCCACAGCATTTGCTTGGAGTAAAAATATTGTCAAAGATCTGTCAAGCTAGAGTAGAAGGTCTTCATGTGAATTCAACTTCGTTAAAGTTTTTTCCTTCTCAGGGACTTGATTTGGAACTACAAGAAGATATTGGTACTGCAGGTAGCATTCCACTTGTTTTACAAGTGTTGATTCCTGCCGTTTCATTAATGAGAAACAATTTGAAATTGGCAATTGTTGGAGGTACAGATGTTACATGGAGTCCTACATTTGATTATACAAAACATGTTTTTGCTGAAGCACTATCTAGAATTGGAATTAATTTTACGCTAGATATCAAAAGACGAGGATATTATCCAAAAGGAGAAGGACTTGTGGAAATTCAGATAGAGCCTTGCAAGAATACAAAACCAATATCACTTTTTGAGAGAAATACAAAAACTGCCAAAATCTTGTGTGTTCATTCCCATATTCCAAAGGAGGAAATGGAAAAGGAAGCACATGTTGCAAAAAATATTCTTGCAGAAAATGGATTTAATTGTGAAATTGTGATGAAAGAAGAAAATGCGATAGACAGGGGCTGCTCTATGTTGATATTTTCACATGATGTGAATTCAATCACAGGCTCAGATGGTATTTACCAAAAAGTTTTGCAAGGTCTCGGAGAATCAGTTGCAAAAAAATTCATTGAATCAAGCCTTGGTGTTGATCTTTATCTTTCTGATATGCTAGTAGTTCCACTTGCTCTTGTAAAAGAAACTTCAGCATATAGAGTAAAACAGATTACAAAACACTTGGAGACAAATCTTTTTGTTGCATCAAAGATGACGGGTTGTAAATACGGAATAGGAAAGCTGGATAACGGTTTTGAGGTAAGAATTTCCGGAACCTCAGACACCTGAATGAAGCAGTGCTGCCATCAATAGTATAAGAATAGAAATTATCACTGTCAGTCTGCCAAGCATGATAATTTTCGAACGTAGTTTTTGTAAATGCTCACCAGAGAGAGTCTTTGACTCTATCTTTTTTTCCACCTCAGAGCGGATTAATCGTACATGTATTGCAAATATGATTATCAGTATTATTACAAGGATTACTTTGATGAGAAGAACTATTCCATAGTTTGTAGAAAGTATCAGTGATGGTTTTTCAATAAATCCAGTAGAGTTGTAGATTCCAGTTATTATCAATATGATAAGAGATGGAACACTAATTGTGTTGAATCTGCGTCCTACACGAATCATTATTGACAATCTTCCATCTACAGAATCTGAAAATGTCTTAAGAAGTGGGGCAAGAACTATTCCAATGAATATTGAACCACCAACCCAAATTGATGCTGCAACAAGATGTGCCCACATAATTAATGCATCAACAAGTGCCATTGTCCTATTTGCAGAGTTGACGAATAATATCTATTATCATCTAAAACCATTTGACGAAGGTTTTTTAATTGAACAGACCACGTAGGTTTTAGATTTGATTAATACGGGAAGACTAGTCATACTAGCCTGTTTTGCTGGTCTTGGTGCAATGATGTTATTCTTCTTTCTTTATGCAGATTCTTTTCAGGTTGATCTTAACAAAGTAACAGTAAAAATTGACAGCATCAAAGTTCTTGATGAGAACAAACTGGACAAGCGTGCACATCTTGATGTGAGATTTAATCTTCAAAATCCTACTTCTATTGTATTGACTATTGCTACAATTAATTATCAACTATATGCAAACGGAAAAGTTCTTGGAGATGGACACTTTACAACAGATGACATTCCAGAAGCTGGAAGACCTGCACTTTTTGCCAATAGTAATGTCACCATACCTACAACATTTGATCTTGTAAGTAGTGATGAGATTGCAAAGGAATATTCTGACATAACGACCAACCAATCAGTAACATATGAGATAAAGGGACAAGCAACTATAGAATCATTTTTGACTTCAGTTATCAAAGACTTTGATTTGAATTTTAGCTAGCCTAGACCCCAACTTGTTTTAGTTTTTGGAGTAATTTTTACAAATGGTGCGTCCTCTTCTTTCCAAGGATTTTCTCTTACCCAAGCAAACTTTTTGAAAAATATTTCGTATAGTCGTTTGAATTGCGGACCTTTTTCTATAAAAGTAGTAGAACCTTGGACAACAACAGCTTTGTGTTGACCAGGTAGGTAAAGGTCTACAGAAATTGCAATTTTGTTGTTCTTTTTTAGATTTGCATATTTTTTTGTGCCATAGTCTGTTGCAAAGTAAAAAAAACTATCTTCAAAATAATATGAGACAGGTGCAATATGTGGTACATCACTTGTACATGTAGTGATTCTGCATCCCTCATTTTCCTTTAGAAATTCTGATTCTTTTATAGTAAACTTTATCATAAATTGTAATTGATGGTATTGAATAAAAAGAAATGGGCCGGGAGAGATTTGAACTCTCGACCACCTCCGTGTCAGGGAGGTATCCTAACCAGACTAGACTACCGGCCCAATAGAATTCGACCTCACTTTAGACGTTATTAACGTTTAAGAAAATAGGTTCTATTACATATGAAAATGATAATCATGCCAAGAAGTAATAACATCAGAAAACAAGAATAATATGCAATGCATCAAGTGACTATCACATGATTGGTGATTTTTCACCAGAGGAAAAGGATGGATTTTACAAGGCAGTATTTTCTAGGCGTGATGTTAGATCTCATTTTACCTCAGAGCCAATTGATGAGAAAGCGCTTACACGGATATTGAATGCTGCACATCATGCTCCATCGGTAGGGTTCTCTCAGCCATGGAACTTTATTTTAGTTAAAAACAAAGACACTCGAAAACAGGTTAGAGATTCATTTGACAGGGAACGAATTCGTTCTTCTACTCTTGTTGAAGATCCAAAAAGATCAAAGTACTTGTCATTAAGACTTGAAGGAATTTTAGATTGTGCTGTAAACATATGCATTACATACGATCCTACAAAGTTTGGTCCTTTTGTAATAGGAAGATCAAGTATTCCAGAGACAGGGATCTACAGTGTTTGTTGTGCAATACAGAATCTTTGGCTTGCAGCAAGAGCAGAGGGAATTGGTGTTGGTTGGGTCAGCATACTTTCAAATGATGATCTTAAAAAAATTCTTGAAATTCCAGAACATGTGGTTCCTGTAGCTTATCTTTGTCTTGGACACGTATCAAATTTTGCAGACAAGCCAGATTTAGAGAGTGCGGGTTGGTTGCCACGTCTTGGTCTCAAAGATGTGGTATTTTATGAAAAATGGAATAATGATAGTGATCCAGATTGGCAACAAATTCATCAGATGATCATCTCAAATCTAGATTACGCTTAAATGCTTACCAGGTGTGATTTTTTTTGGGCTCGTAGCGCAGAGTCTAATTGACGCGAAACATGGATAGCGCGGTAGCCTCCTAAGTTACAGGTCGAGGGATCGAAGCCCTCCGGGCCCGTTTTATTTTAAATTAAAAATTTAGGTTGAAGTTGTGCCAGGTGTACTTTTTACAACGGATTTGAAGATGTCTACGGTGTAATTTCCTTCAAAGATGTGGATAATCTTGTCACCTTCCACAGATTTTACTCTAAAATAATGTTGATAGGAACCATCACTGTTTACGTCGGTTTGTGCAACATAAACTGGTTTTCCATTTTGATATATCTCGATTTCAACAGGATAACCTGGTGCAGCATTTTGTACTGTTCCCCAAACGCAACCAAATGGTAATTTGCTATCTCCTGAAATATACATAGAAACAATACTTTTTTCCACTACAACATTTTCTTCAGGCACTAGCTTCTGATCCCATTCTGTACCCTGAGATGTTTGTAATGTAAGACTTGGAAGTAAGAGCATTAAGAATCCAAAAATTGCGCCGATTAGCAACTTCATGTCAACAATTCTGTATTGTTAAATATTAAGTTGACGTATCTAGTATTCATATCACTTGATATCAGAAGAGAAACTAAACAATGGATGCAAATGTGACTGCCATTATGGTGGAGCAATAAGTCTGTCCTTCATGTAAAGAAAATCACGGTGAACACTCTTGTGCACACTGTAAGTAGTAGCTATTTTTTCTTTTTACTGCTTTCCTTTGCAGCCAGAGTCTTTAGGTCAGCGAGATCGACTTTTAATTTTTCAATCTCAACGAGTGTGTGAAGATTAGATATCTCAGATTTTAGACTTTCAATCTCTTCATCTTTGTTTTTAAGTGAACTTCGAAGTGAGTCCAATTCAGCATTTAATTCAGATTTTGCTTGACTAATTTGATTTGATGTCATTTGCAGAGTTTGGCTGCTGCTGTGACTAGTTAGCTTTTTTTTTCTTGGTGTTCGTGGCCCTCAGATCTGTGCATATACTGGGTACTTTTCAGAGCTAGCCAGCATATGGCTACCAAGAACCATGAGATAACTGAAAAAACCACAAATATTTGCTTTGTAGCTTCAGGCATGACAAAATACATTATGGTCATCGAGATTGCAAGACAACTTGTCACAATTGTAGGTGTGTCATATTGGCGTTCCATGAATTTACCTTTTGGATGCCTGAATATAAATAGTAATGCAGATTTTCAGAATAAAAAAGGACTTTGTAAAAATGAAAAAGGGGTAATGCTAATCAGTGCTTTGAGTAGTCTTTCCTTGTACGATCTCCATTTCTGGAACTTCAGACTGCAAGATCTTTATTTTTTGTAGAAGTTCATTTCGAAGATCTCTCAGCTACTCGTCTTACGGTCGGTCTTGGAACCCCAAGTTCTTCTACTACTTTGGAGTAGATATCTTGTTTATCTGTAAGGCCTTTGTCAAGCAATTCATTGATTGCTTGTTTGATGCTTGTGCTTTGAGTAGTACGATTCACGAATTTTAATTTCAAGATGTTCTATATAAGACTGTTACTATGTTTTTGGTAATAATTTTTGATACTTGAAAGTTTGACTTTGACACAAAAACAAGATTGTGTGTTTGTATCACAGAATCATAGATTTTGAAGAAATTTTACAAATAGAAATTTGTCATCTAAAATGTTTTTATTTTACGAATTTGTTATGACCATGCAGAATTAGTAAATTCATCTACCCCACTATGGAAGTAAGTGGAGAAAAGTTCTTATGATTAAAAATCAGTTGTCAAGAGGTGTCCAAGGCAACCGTTGAAACAAATTTTGGCAACATAGTCTTTGAATTATTTCCAAATATTGCTCCAGAAACTGTGAGAAATTTTAGCAAATTAGCAAAAAGTAACTTTTATGATGGTACACTGTTTCATCGTGTAATTCCTGGTTTCATGATTCAAGGAGGAGACCCAAATACAAAGAAGTCAGACAAGAGTAACTGGGGCATGGGTGGACCAGGATATACAATAAAGGCGGAATTCAGTTCCAGATCTCATCTTAGGGGCATAGTATCAATGGCAAGAGCCACGGATCCAGACAGTGCAGGCTCTCAGTTCTTCATAGTAACTACAGATAGCACCTTCCTAGACAAGCAGTATACTGTCTTTGGACAAGTCCTACAGGGAATGGATGTGGCAGACAAGATTGTCAAGCTTCCAAAAGACAAAAATGACTGTCCCCAACAGGAAGCAAAGATCATTCGCATAAGCATATCAGAATAGGAGATTAGAGTTGAAAATTCTCCTTAGTCTTCTTCTCATACCAATACTAGCTCTTTCAGGCGCCCAAGCATTTGGCCAACAGTTGTCTATGGGTGATTCCCCTCATGAAGTTGTCAAGGTTACCATTGATGAAACCGGTACTGCACATGTAACACATGAGATCAACTCTACTGCTGCAAACTTGAAACCAATTCAAATTGACACAGTAAATGGTAACATGGATAACCTTACTGTTACAGATGTTAATGGTAATCCAGTTGAATATGCCAAGATCCAAAAAACACCACTATCTATTGTCATCAACGTTTCACAACGAAATATGACTTTGGTCAAGTATGATCTAGTAAACGTTGTAACAAATACTGATGGAGTATGGAAATGGAATTATTATGAACCACAAGATACTGATTATACTGCATTTCATTTTCCAAAAGGAGTTGACATGGTCTGGGCAAATGATAGACCGGTATATCTTGGAAATCTTGGTTTAGGTCAACATGGAAATGGATTTTCATTGCAATATGTCATAAATGAACCTGTAAACATTCAGACTGTTCAAACGGCAGGAAATAACATTGCAGTTGGAGTAAGAACGGTATCAGGACTTGGTGACTATACTTTTGATGAATCATCAAAATCATACTCGTTTAATATAGACAAGGCAAATGTGCCAATCACTGTGATAATGCCACAGACACTTTTGGCAGGTCCATATGTTGTGACAATAAATGGAAACGCAACCTTGCATCAGGAATTCCACAATAATGCAACACATGCATGGATTGGATTTGAACCAGCTAAAAGTGGTACCATTAAGATAACAGGAGGATCAGGACAAGCAGGTAGTACATCATCTGGCTCATCAGATAATGCTGGAATAACTGGCCCATCTGATAATTCAGGAGTAAATGGTAATGGTATCAACCCAGCAGGCTCATCTGATAATACTACAATCTATCTTTTGATTGGAGGTATTATCGTAGCAGGAATTGCCGGAATCATAATTGTGAAGAAGACTAGATCAAAGACAGTATCCAAACCAGAAAACACTTAGAAGATAAAATTTCAACTCAGATTATTAATAGCGAAATATCAATGAACCACATGCAATGTGGGTGCCATTGTATAAAATGTGGTAGCATGGAATTGTCATCCAAGCAAGTGGGTGTGATCGAAAAAGACGGATATTATGATATGCATCATACCTGTCTTAAATGCAAAGCGCACTTTGACCATCTGGAAGGCGATGTCTTTGATTCGTGTGAAAAGTGTGGATTTAACGTCTAATTAACTTCGAGCAACTTTACTCTTGAATAATAACTGCGTTTTTCTCGCAAGTCCTTTTGAAGTTCATGAGTAAAGGCCATGGTTGCAAGTGTTTTTGATACGTCCAGTGGAACTGTAGACCAGCCATATTCTCGTAGTTGTGCTACTACCTCAGAGACGGTTCGTGCCTGATCAAAGAAAGCATCTTCAATTAGTACTTGCATTTTGCTCCTAATCTGATCTTTGTCGATAAATGTAGGTGTAGCAAATTCAGGTTCGTGAACCTCAGCATCATTAAGTGAATGTAACAATCCGGTTGTTTGTGGAAGGGATTGATTATAGGAGTACTCGTACTGAACATTGTTATTTGTAGAATCTTTGACAAATGACGCTAGATTGCATATGACTTGTTCTACGCTTTCATTGTCTATATAGAAGTCCTTTGACTCTATTTCAATTTCATTTTGACCATATTTTATCTTGATTCTTGCCATTTTGTAACTTTCAATCCTGTTTTACTTGATTTATTTTGTTAGCTCTAAGTAGCTTAGAAAACTGATCAAAATATTTACACAACTTATCTGGATTTTTTTTCCGTATGGTCCTAAAAGGGAATATTTCAATTTATTATCGTGGAAAGACGCCCAAAGATAATAATTATAGTAGTTTGTGTTGTTGCCGCGGTGGGTATATTCGGATATTCTCAATATCTGTCTGCCACTAATCTAAGCATCTCAATACTTGAGAGCAAAGTAATACAGAGAAATGGCGACAATTCACTATACAATATGACACTTCAATTCCAAAATCCTTCATTACTTCCTATTAACGTAGGACAGACAGATTTTGTTATATCAATCAACAATGAAAATCTTGGCACCGGTACACTGCAGCCACTTGTGATACCACCCATGGGGAAAATTTCATCTCAGGCCCCATTTACTGCAGATAATGCAATTCTTGACAAGTATGACAATAGCAGTAACGTTCCAAATGTCAAGTTGTCTGGAACAAGCAAATATGGAATTTCAATAATATCAGTAAACGTTCCATTCACGTATTATCCAACAGAACAAGAAGCTAGAGAATTTATACACGGCTCCTAAAATCAGCAATAAGATGCTGACCGTATTTGGATCAATAGCTTACGATACGATAAGAACTCCTACAAAAGTTGTTAAAAATGCATTAGGAGGAGCAGCAACATATGCTGCAATTTCTGCAAGTTTCTTTGTAAAGCCAGGCTTGATTGGAGTTGTAGGTCATGATTTTCCAAAAAGTTATCAAAATATACTGAATAGATTTGTTGACACGCGCGGAGTAGTTCATGCGAAAGGAAAGACATTCAGATACGATGGAAGCTATGATTCAACTTTGAGCATACGAACAACTAACAAGACAGAACTTAACGTGTTGAAAGATTTCAAACCTGTTGTACCAGAAGAATACCGCAAATCAGAGTTTGTATATCTTGCAAACAATGATCCTGCTCAGAATACTAGAATCTTAAAGGAATTTGACAATGTCAAGTTTTCGATGTGTGATACAATAGAATTTTGGATATCAAGTAAAAGAAATGATGTTATCAAGATGATGGGTTCTGTTGATTCAGTTGTAATCAATGATGAAGAAGCAAAATTACTTACAAAGAACCACAACTTGATCAAGGCTGCAAAAAAGATCATGGAATGGGGAACAAAGTATGTCATAATAAAAAAAGGCGAACATGGCTCTTTGTTGTTCTATGAAGATGTCATATTTTCATCACCTGCCTTTTCAATGGAAGATATTGTAGACCCTACAGGCGCAGGCGATTCTTTTGCAGGCGGAATGATAGGATATCTCTCAAGCAAAAATAGCACAAAAATCTCAGCCATCAGAGAGGCTGCAGCATATGGAAACATCATGGGTTCTTTTGCAGTAGAAAAATACGGGGTATATGGAATAACGGGATTGAAAAGACCTGATATCAAGAAAAGATTTGACAGGTACAAAAAGATGATACGTTTCTAACAAAGGTTATAGATATCAAATTAAAAAATAGAGTAATGGATGATAAGTTAGATACAATTTTCAGTCTTCAAAAAAATCTTGAAAAAATGATGAATCTTGATCGTTATCCAAAAGATACTCAGGGAAAGATTTCTGCACTTTGCACAGCAATAATTCATGAAGCAGTTGAGCTTCAGAGAAACACAGATTGGAAGTGGTGGAAAAAACCTACGCCCTTTGATGAAGCTGCTGCTCGTGAAGAACTAATAGACATTTGGCATTTTGTAATTCAAGCATCGCTTGAGCTTAACATGACTCCAGACGATATTCTAAAAGAATACCAAAAAAAGAATCAGATAAACAGACAAAGACAGACAGACGGTTATTGAGTTTGTCTCAAGGTCTCAATTATGACCTTTAGTTGTGAGATACTAGTTTGTCCTACTTTGTTTATGATTTTTACTTGTCCTTGAAATTGTGACACTTGTTTTTTTGTAACTGTCAATATTGGATGTGGGCTAGAAGAACCAATAATTTTTTGGTTTACATCCATTCCATTTTCATACAAACAGAGTAAAGAATCACCTGGTTTGTGTCCAAGTGTATCTTTACCACAGAGTATGATCGTGTCAATTTTCTTGTTTGATATTACAGATCTTACTAGAGAATCAATTCCTTTGTTTTCAGATAACAATCTGCCAGCAATTACAACATCTTTGATAATGGATGATTTTGAAATATCTTTTAGTAGACTCATACTTGAGAGAGTACAAACTGCAATGTTTGATTTTGGATCTCCAAAAAATATTTCCTCTTCTATTGGAAGAAGGATCCTGCATAATTCTCCTGCAATATCTTCAATCAGATTCATGCAATCAATTTGTGTAATGTCTTTGAAATGTAGTGCAAGTCATTTTCTGTGACCAGAGGATTTACTGGAAGACTGAGTACAGAGTTAGCAGCCCAATCAGTAAGTGGAAGCTTTAGAGATTTTTTGTAAAATGGAGTCTTGTGCACGGGGATGGAATAGTATGCGGTTGCACCTATTCCTTGTAAATTTAGCTGTTTTATGAGTTTATTACGATTTTTGGTAGCAATTGTATAAAGATACCAGTTTACATTTACACCATTTCTTTCTTCAGGCAATATGATGTCAAGATCAGACAAGAGTTCGCTGAGAATTGTCGCATTCTTTTTTCTCTTGTCCAAGAATTTTGTAAGTTTCTTCATCTGAACTTTGGCTAGTGCAGCACAAATTTCTGGAAGTCTTAGATTCAGTCCAAGTATTCGGGTGTCATAACCATGAAGCATCCCATGATTTCTAATCTTACGCAATTTTTCAAAAAGATGTTTATCATCTGTAATTATAGCTCCACCCTCTCCTGCAGTTATAACTTTAGCAGCATACATACTAAAGCAACCCATTTTTGAGAATGTTCCAGATTGTTTTTTCTTATATGTAGTACCTAATGATTGGCATGCATCTTCAATTATCTCTAGATTATGCATGTTAGCAATCTCAGAAATTTCATCCATGTATGCAAAATTTCCATATAGATGAACTGGCATTATTGCCTTGGATTTTTTTGTAATTTTCTTTTTGAGATCACTTGGATCCATCGTATAATTTTCGGGTCGTATGTCAACAAACACAGGTTTTGCCCCAACTGACAGAATGGAATTGGCAGTTGCTACAAATGTAAAAGATGGCACAAGAACTTCATCTCCTGGCTTTATGTCAAGAGCATAAAGTGCGGCCTGTAGTGCGGCTGTTCCAGAATTTACTGCAATTGCATATTTTGATTTTGTATATGAGGCTAAAAGTTGCTCAAACTCTTGTACTCTCTTTCCTCCAGCGTTTGCAGCAGTTGTGAGAGATTTCGCTGTTAATACGGAACGTACTTCATTTATTTCGTCTTTTTCAATAATTGGTATATTTATCGGAATTTTCAATAATACAATAGAAAATTTTCACCATAATTAAACTTCCCAATTTAAAACCAATTCTTATATTTTGGAGATATACATCGAGATCAAATGAAAGTACACCTACAAGAAAATGATGCAAGTTACAAGATATTCTTGTATGTTTTCTATGTTAGCGCATTCATAATGTGTTCCATCACAATATTTGGATTCTATGCTATGATACAGGAATGGTCTACCAAGGGCACATATGTAATGGGCGAAGTACTTGTCAAGACAGAATTTCCAACTCCTCACTTTGCTAAATTACTAACATGGTTATTTTTTACATCAATTATTAGCTGGTATTGTGTTTCACGCATAGGCTGGAAAAGAACAGTCACTGTTTCAAAATGGAAGCTTACAATGGTACAACTGATGCTAGTTGGATTGGCAATAGTTACACTTTATGAAACAATTTACAACTTTATTCTACTGAGTTCCCAAATTACTGCGGGAATGATAAATGGTGCAACACCCAATATTGATTCTCTCACAGTAGCATATCCAGATCCAAACAGACCATGGAATCTCATCTTTGCAACAAAGATGTTCCTGGCAGCATTTCTGATAAGCTCACACGCATTTTATCTCAGTACACGTCCTAGAAAGTCAATTCAAGAACTTGATGCTTAAATTTATAGGAATACATATTGGAATCTGACTGAAATGGATGTAACAGAAAAAATCAAACTTGTAAAAAGAGAACCTACTGAAGAAGTAGTAACTGACGAAGAATTATTGAATCTGTTTAACACAAATTCACAACCTAAACACTACATTGGTCTTGAGATATCAGGTTTCATGCACTTGGGTAGTTTGATACTAACAGGATTTAAGATAAATGACTTTATCAAAGCTGGAGTAAAGTGTACTGTATTTTTGGCAGACTGGCACACTTACCTGAACAACAAACTTGGTGGAGATTGGGATAAGATACGAATGGTATCAAAATACTATGCTGATGCATTCAGAATGTTTTGTCCAGGAGTTGAAATTGTGGAAGGCTCACAACTTTATGAATCAAGAAAAGGATATTGGTTAGATCTTGTCAAGTTTTCAAAGAACATGTCTCTTGAACGCACCATGCGCTCGATGACAATAATGGGAAGAAGTGCAGAGAAAGATAAGATTGATCTTGGCCAGCTTTTCTATCCTCCAATGCAGGCTGTAGATATCCATACAATGGATTTGGATATTGTACATGCTGGAATGGATCAGAGAAAAATACACATGCTTGTCAGAGAGATCTTTCCGAAAATGAAGTGGAAGGTGCCAATTGCAGTCCATCATCATATCCTTGCAGGACTTGGTGAGCCAGAGCCTATTTCAGATTCTGATTCAGATTTTGTGTCAAGCAAGATGAGTAAATCAAAATCTGCATCAGGAATATTTGTTCACGATACAGATGAGGAGATTAATTCCAAATTCAAAAAAGCATGGTGCCCAGAAGGAATCGTAGATAAGAATCCAGTGCTTGAGATCTCAAAACATATTATTTTTCATGAATTCAATGAAGTTGTTGTAGAGCGCCCTGTTAAATTTGGTGGCAATGTCGTCTACACAAACTATCAAGATTTAGAAGTAGATTTTGCGCAGAAAAAATTACATCCGTCAGATCTAAAGGCTACAGTCTCCAAATATGTCACCAATATCATCAGGCCAATAAGGGAGAAAATTGTCTTAACAGAAGAACTTTCAGAAGCAATAAAGAAAACTACTTGAGACTTGGTCTGACTTTTCGTGAAAATAGAGACAACATATCAAGTGATTTTGATAAGCCTATGAAATTTACAATAAAGTAGTTTATTCCGATTTTTTGATATTGCTGCAAGTAATCACTTACCTCATCTGTGGTACCTATTGCAATGCTATCTGTTGAACGTATGATAAATTCTGCAATTGATTCATTTTTCTTTTTTAGTTTAGATACAATATTTTTTACGTCATCACTATCTTTTCCAACCAGAATTCGTAACAATACAGAATTTTCTATTTCATTATGATTTCTTTTGACTAGTTTACAACTCTGTTTTAGTAATTTTATTTTTTCCTCTAAAATTGCAGGTGTTCCAAATGGATGATTATACCTAGTAGCATGTCTTGCTGCAACTTTCATGAGATTTTTTCCTGCACCACCTACCATAATTGGTGGATGTGGTTTCTGAATGGGTTTTGGAATACAGATGGCATTTTTGATAGAATAGTGTTTTCCTTTGAAGCTTGATTTTTGATTTTGCCACATCTTTTTTATTATTTTGAGAGATTCATCAAGTTGTTCTACTCGTGTTACTAAATTATCGAATTTGTATCCATAGGAATTGTATTCATATCCAAACCAGCCTGCCCCTATGCCAAACTCTAGTCTGCCATTACTGATTGCATCAAGTGTTGATGTCATTTTTGCCAAAAGAGATGGATGTCTAAAGGAATTTGATGTAACTATCTGTCCTATCCTAAGTTTTGATGTTATTGAAGAAATTGCAGCAAGAAGTGTGTATGCTTCAAAAAAAGTCTTGGTGCGGTGATTTGATGGATGAGAAACAAAATGATCATAAACGTATCCTGCATCAAATCCAAGATTTTCTGCAGCTAGTGCAACATTTTTTGCAAATAGAAATTGTTCATGAGAATTATCAGTGTGAAATTCATCTAGCCATCCTTGTGGTATGGTTAGTCCAATCTGGACTGATGCCATGTTATTTTCTGGTCTGCTGCGGTTCTACAATATTATATTTTGATGTATAACCACGAGGATTTATCATTAAATCTTTGTACATGAAAGTTGAAGAGTTACCAATTATCACAGTAGTGATCATACCAAGCTTGTCATTGTGTTGTTCCATGTTCTCTAAATCAGTCATAACAATTTCTTCTGATTCTCGAAATGCACCCTTTACAATTGCTACTGGTGTGTTAGGTGCTCTATATTTTAGAAGAAGTTTTCTTGTATCTTGTAATTGATGAATTCTTTTTTTGCTTGCAGGATTGTATATTACAATAACAAAATCACCCTGAGCTGCTGCTTCTACTCTTTTTGTTATAATCTCCCAAGGTACAAGTAGATCACTCATGCTAACTACAGCAAAATCTGTCATAAGAGGAGAGCCAACTAGTGCTGCGCAAGAATTAAGCGATGAAACTCCTGGAACTATCTCAACTCGAAGACCAACTTTTCTGTCCCATCCCTCCTCTGCTAAAATTTCATAGATCAAACCTGCCATTCCGTATATTCCTGGATCTCCACTTGATACAAGCGATACTATCTTTCCAGATTTTGCAAGATCAATACACTGGTGTGCTCTCTCGACTTCTTGGGTCATTGCATATCTGTGAACTTCTTTACCTTCTATTAGATCCGCGACCAAGTTGACATATGTCTCATAGCCAACAATTGTGTTACTTTCCTCAATTGCTTGCTTTGCACGAAAAGTCATATGGTCATGATGACCAGGTCCTACACCTACAATAAACAGTTTACCGGTCATTTACACTAAAAGAGATTTTCAAAGTAAATTTATCCCTTTTGATGATTTTATGGAGTTATGATTGGACAATCAAGAATGTAGTTGTTATCAAGTACTGTTGCTTCTTGTATCGCGATATTTCCTGATGATTTTTCATAATCAATGTCATTTTTATTTTCTAAAACTTTTGCATTGTTTGGATCGTTCCAATTTATTATTGAAATTTTACAGATAGGACTGTAAGTAGAATCTCCTGGCTGTGCACTAGAAATTCCTTCTTGATAACCAAAGGGTCCTGCGCCTTGTAAACCATTAGTAAAGTGATAGACATCTCTTGCTGACAAGCTAAGAAGTGAAAGTGAAGGAACATCCTGAATTCCCATGGTCTGTGCAGGTCCTTTAGGAGTGCCCGCAGTAATAATATAGTATATTGTCTTTCCATCAGGTCCCCATCCTCTATGTCCAACAAATGTTGCAGTCATGTTATTTACATCGATATTGAATACTTGTCCATTCAAGTATGATGTTTGATCTGACAATGTCTTGTTGGTCCTCACATTCAATGTACCTCCATCCCAGATTACTTCTGGAGTATTCAGGATTGTATCAGTAACAGTCAGTTTTATTTTTCCTGTCATGTTTGCGTTAAGAATTGCTTGTGTAGAATTGAGGATAAATGGTCCTCGTCCAATATTCCATGATACATTGATTACTTTACTTAGTGGACTGTATTGCTTGTCAGAGGGTGTAAACGATAGTACATCATTTTGATATCCTTGTGTTCCATTTCCAGTGATCCCATTTGTAAAAATAAAGATATCACCAAGTGATGTAATTGGAGCATGAGCCAATACTGGTGATAATTGAACCTTCCAGTTTTGTTTGTCTGAAATTGTATTGGCTACAAGATTGTTGCTTGAATCAGTTATGATATAATAAACAGTTTTTCCATTGACTATTCCCTCATGCATGGGTATCTGTACTGGAATTGTACTTTTTGCTAATTTGATGGTGTAATTTTCAGTTACTGGTGTAATGGTAGCTTGAATAACATCAGGTGTTGTTACCCGTATCCATCCATCGACACTCACGGTAGTAGTAAACTGGCTAGAATTTGCGGAATGGAGACCGATTGCAGATCCTGTAAAATCCATACTGCCACCAGTTGAATTTAGATTAATTGTTGTCTCGGCATAAAGTGTATTGCCATCTACTGTCCAAGTTGGTTGTCCCTTTGAATCACTCTTGTCAATTTGATGTAAAACAACAACTTGAACAGGTTGACTTGAACTGTATGTAATCGTTCCATCATAAATAGAACCGCTATTTGGTGGCAATACTATTGCCATCTGTTCGTTGTTGTGACCAATTCCAGGATCTTGTGTGGATGTAATTGTTTGAGTAAATTGGATCTTCTTTGTTGATCCAGCATTAGCAAGATGATCATCAAATAATGATAATGAAGCTACAAGGCCTCCAGCTATGATAACAATTACTAAAAGTAAAAGCCGGTTCATATTCTATGAACACCTAATTTACATAAATATGCTTTTAGAAAGAATTTCTGTTATTTGCCAAGCTTAAACTCATCATGTAATGCCTGTACTGCGGCATTACAATCAGAATCTTTGACTACAAATGCAAGATTAAGTTCAGAAGAACCTTGTGCTATCATTATTACATTTACACCTTTTTTTGCTACTGCCGTGAATACCTTGGAGGCAACTCCTGTAATTCCTCTCATTCCAGAACCAATGAGAGCCAAGATAGAGACATCTACTGTAACATCTACTTTTTTGATAACTTTGCCAAGCAAATTCATTTCAAGTGAATTTACCGCCTTGTCCAAATCGTTCTTTTTTACTATAATGGATATGGATGACTCGGATGGACTTTGAGATATCATCATTATGTTGATACCTTCTTTTGCAAGTATTGAAAATATTGTGGCAGCAGTACCAGGAGCACCAACCATGCTTCCTCCTCTAACATCAATTAATCCAGTATGTCTTATTGTGCTAACACACTTTACGGTCTTTTGTGTATCGGCCTGAGGAGTAGCAGTAACTAGTGTACCTGGATTACCAATGTTAAACGTATTTCTTATACGCAAAGGAATTTTTTTTGCGACAAGTGGCTCAAGTGCTCTTGGATGAATATATTTTGCACCAAACAATGCCATCTCCATTGCTTCAATGTATGATACTTCCTTGATCAGTTTAGCATCTTTTACAATCTTTGGATCAGTTGTCATCAAACCATCCACATCACTCATTAACCAAACTTCGTCTGCCTTGATGCTAGATGCAATGATAGTTGCAGTATAATCAGAGCCGCCTCTCCCAAATGTAGTTATGTTACCATGCTGATCTGCTCCAGCAAATCCTCCAATTACTGGCATGGTTTTCTTTTGCAGGAGATTTTCGACGGTATGGGATACATGCAAGCGTGTTGTATCCATGAGCGGTTTTGCTCCTCCAAAATTAGAATCTGTAACTATTCCTACATCTTTTCCCGTAAGAGGTACTGCTTTTACGCCCATCTCATTTAATGTAAATGCAACCAAGTTTATGGATAGTCTTTCACCAAATGAGATCATGTAATCAGAAGATCGTGGTGTGACCTCTCCAAGTAACAACATTCCATGTAGTAGATCTTGGAATTCATCAAGGTCTGCCTTCATCTTGGTAAGCAAGTCTTTTTTTATTTTTGAGTTCTTTACACATTGTTCTGCAATATCAGTATGCATCTTGATAATTTTCTTTGCAAGCAAACTTGCGGCATCCTTGTTTCTGTTTTGAATTAGATTTGTTATTCTGATTAAATCATCTGTAATTCCACTTATGGCAGAAAACACTGGAATGATTTTGTTATCTTTTGTTAGTTTTTTTATTAGAGTTGCAACATTTTGTATATTTTGCGGAGAGGAAACAGAAGTTCCTCCAAATTTTAGAACAAGTTTCAAATCAGTATAACCTCGCCCTATTATCCTTAAAATCTTTTAACTCTCTACTCTAGGAGCAAGATAAAAGTGAATTCTCCCTATGTTTGCTACCTTAAATTCTAGTCTAAGTGGCATTTTACCTGAAAATTCACAAACTACTGTACCTGCTACAGTACCTATTGCTTTCACAATGCTATTGAGATATTCCAAACTGTAGGTTGCAATACTATCTTCTTTTACCTCAATTTCTGGTATCTCAGGCATTCCTTTTTCTAGTGTTATGGTTGCCTCACCAGAATCACCACGTCCTGAAAATTCTGCTTTTGTGGGATTGGCATTAATTGTAAGATATTCTGAAACCACCTGTATGTCTCCAAGTATTTTGTCAAATTCTGCAGATGTCACACCCACTTTGGCGTTATAGGTAATTTTTGGAAGTGGTGTATCAGTTGCGGAACTTTCAATCAGTCGCATTTTATATTTTTTATTTTTACCTATTGTAACAAGTAAAAGCTTGTCTTCAGAAATGCTGATTTCGATATTATCTTTTTTATCAGCTCTTTTAATCAGTTTTGAGAATTCATCTATTCGTACACCAAATTTTACGTCTTCATCACAAACATATTTTTCAAATGCAGAATTAGGCCAAGCAATATCAATTAGTGCCACATGTGATGGATCCATTCCACGGAATGCAATTCCTTCACCAGTAGCTTCGAATGTAGCTTCTTCAACTAGAGTTGATATTGCAGAGATAACTGCTTTCCATTCTTCAGAACCCACTGTCTTTGCGGAAAATACCAAACTTACTCACATCTCCAGAATGTTCAAGTTAAACCTTATGCGTAATTTCGCCAAGTATAGCTACACTTGACGCATCGATAAAACTGAGTGGTAGGCTCATCTGCACTTCTTGTTTGTAGCATCCACCATACAGCTTCGTTATTTCCACATTTTTCGCAATCAATCTTAATTGTTGGTAGTGCTTCTTTCATTTCTTTATCGTCTAATGCAATAATGGTAGGAGTGTTTTCATTTTTTACTTCTTTTGTGACCTTACTTCCTTTTTCGCTGTATCCACATTTGGGACATACAAATTCCGAGTCAGAGCTATCTATCTTTAACCGCGCCTGACACTTGGGACAGAATTTCATTTAGACACCTTTAATTTTAGAAAAAATTGCTTTTTTTAGTTCAGCGGTATATTCTATAGCAATCTTTGTTGCCTTTTCAATTTCCTTGACTGGGTTACCCTTTGAGGTATTTACTCGCATTGCAAGTTGTCTAGTAAGTGGGTGTCTCAAAACCACACCTGCAAACTCTACAGTAGGATCCTTGAGCATCTCATATTGTACTATATAGAGAGTGCTAATGTCGGATTTGCTTATGTCCAATTGAACTTCCTTTGGAGAAGATTTTTTCAGTTGAACATCCATGTAAGTCAAAAAAATACTTATTGAGGATATAAACCATCCCCAATAGTTGACTAGCGATAAAAATGCAATAAGTGGAGTTACTCTGGCAAAATCCTCTGACAAACCAAGAGTAGAAGACAATGTTACAATAAACGTGAAATTTTCTGTAACAGGAGCACTAAGAGAAGCTTTCACTGAGAAAAATTGGGAAAAAGCTTACAATAATCACGACAACACCTTCAAGCTAAGATACGGAGTAAAGATCCACACTGGTGGACTCCGAAAGAAGGAAATTGGTAAGCCCCTAGAAACGTACAAAAAAGTTGCCCTTTTTTGGACACGAAATCCAAAGCTGACCCAGATGGGAGAGAAAAAGGTCTGGGTACAGATATCCAAGAACTTTGAGCCAACCATTCCAAATAGCCAAGCAGAAGCACAACAGCTATTTCTTGACTTTGATGAAAAAATACAGTTTAATGCATCAGAGCTTGGAGTGGGTAAACACAAGATAGAAGCAGAAGTTTATGTCTCGTGGTTCAAACACGATTATGCAGAGGCATTTGATGAAACTGCACACTCTAAGGAAATCGAGATCGAAGTTACCAAATAGGATATAAATGGAATTATTGGTGGATCGATATGGCAAAATTCGATGGACTTAGAGGACAAGAACTGCTTGAAGTAGAAGAAAAAAATGATGAAATAACTTTGATCTTCAAGGATAACAGATTTTTGTTTATCAAACTAGAAAACGGCAAGATGGTAACTACATCCATACCAGAGTAAACTTACTTGTTTAGGAATTTGTAGTATAGACCAATTGCTATTTCTTGAGATTCAGACTGGATAGAACCCGGTCTTTCTTTTCGTACTTTTTGTATTGCATCATTTGCAGAGATCTTTTGATATTTTACAAGATAACAAGCAAGAATAGTACCTGCTCTTCCCATACCTGCAGCACAATGAACCATTACAGGTTCGTTGTTCTCAATTCTATTTTGAATAAACTCTACTGCCTCATCAATTTCTTTCATGTCAGGTGCAGAGAAGTCTTCTGTTGGGACATGAAGATATTTTACATTTTTTACCC